>JBFLYG010000027.1:0-448158 GCA_040756765.1 Pseudomonadota bacterium
TGTTCGTCCGCCTTGCGCTGCGCGGCTTCCTGTTCGGCGCGGCGCTGGTCCTCCTGCCGCCGCGCCACTTCCTCCTGGCGGATCTGCTGCAACTGCTTCTCCTGCGCCTGCAGCTCGAGGCGCTGGATGCGGTAGCGGGCATCCGAAATATAGCTCGACGATGGAAACTGGCTGATGAAGTCCCGCAACACTGCGGGGTCCGACGATTCCTTGACGGCATCGAAGGCGGTGCGGTCGGTCTGGTTCAGGTAGTAGTCGCTGAGCAGCGAGACATAGGTTTCCGGCCGCTGCCGGCCTGCAGTGTCGGTGTTGACGTCGGCGGCGACGCGGCGGAACAGCTGCTCGATCTCGAGGCCAGGTTCCTTCAGTCGCTTCAGGAAGGCGCGCGTGAACGGGCTGTTGCGGCCGCTGCCGTCCGCGGCCACCTCGTCGGCCGCGGTGGAGTAGGCGATCACCATGCCTTGGGTCTTGTCGATGCGGGCGAGGCCGCGCTGGCCGCCGAGCGCGCGGCTCTCGCCGATGGTGCGGCGCCGGATCGATTCCACGATCGGATTGTTGCGGCAGGCATCGAGGATCATCACCTTGACGCCGGTGGCGCGGTCGAGCGCGGCGCGCACGTCGTCGATCGCCATCAACTGATAGCGCAGGCTGACCTCGTCTTCGACCTCGGCGTCAGTGGGAATGAGGTAGTTACGTCCCTGATATTGCAGCGCGTGGCCGGCATAGAAGAACAGTGCCGCGTCGGAATCGGTGGCGGCGCGGGCGAATTTCGCCATCGCGAGGTCCATGTCGCGCTTGCTGGCGTCGGTCGCCTTCAACACCTCGAAACCGACGGCGCGCAGTGCGTCCGCGACATCGTCGGCATCGTTCTTCGGGTTGCTCAGCGTCAACGCCGTGTTGCCGTAATGGGCGTTGCCGATCACGAGCGCGATGCGCCGGTCCGCCTGGGCGCTGTCGATGCTTCCGAACAGCAGCACCGCGCCGCATGCTGCGGCGAGCCAGGTGGCAAACGGCCTGATCATGTCACGCTCCGGGCGTCCCGGATGGCCGGTCGTTCATTCGTAGCGATACCTCCAGCGATACCTGTGCTTCTTTTTGGCCGGCGGCTTCTTGCCCGACGCGGTTGCGGTGACCTCGATCGGAGCCGAGTAGACCGGCGGATCATGCGGCAGATGGTTCTCGTCCGCGAGCAGCAACTGCAGCTTGTGACGGCCGGGCGTCAGGGTGATCTTGGCTTCGGTCTGTCCGGCCCCGAAGTGCAGGTGGTTGAAGTCGTTCGGTATAGGTTGGTCGAACGGCGGCAGCTCCGTGTCGATCAACAGATGGTGATGTCCGGTATTGACCTTCTCGAAGCCGGCAGGGGCGACGCCCATGCCGTTGAGGCCGAAGCGGATCACCGGATTGAGCGTCACATAGGCACCGTCGGTTGGGTAGACGAAGTACACCTTGGCGCCCGGAGGTGAGGGATGGCGGGCGGCATGCCCATCATGTCCGCTGTGAGCGGCGGACGCCGCAGCCGCGGGCGCGGCAGCTCCTTCCACCACATGCACACGGACACGCTCGGAGATCAGCGGCGGCGAATTCGGGATGTGGTTCTTGTCGCCGAGCAGCAGTTGGAGGGTGTGATCGCCCGGTGTCAGCGTCACCTCGGCCTCGGTCTGCCCCGCGCCAAAGTGCAGGTGGTTGAAGTCGTTGGGGATCGGCTGGTCCATCGGTGGCGGATCGGCGTCGACCAGCAGGTGGTGGTGGCCGGAGTTCTCCTTGTCGGAGCCGGCGGGCGCGACACCCATGCCCCTCAGGCCGAAATGCACGGTGAACTTGGTGGGAACGGTCTGGCCGTCCTTGAGATCGATGAAATAGACCGCCGAGCCTGCCGGCGACGGTGTCGGGCCGCCGGACTTCTGGGCATGGGCGCTGCTCGAAATGAAGGCTGCGAGAAACAGACAAGAGACCGCACCCGCGGTCGCTGCGCGTGAGAGCACGAGTTCCTCCATCAACATTGGGCCGCCGCTGGCGCAACAATGCCAGCCGCCTGAAAACGTTAAGGACCTGGTCCCTCGCAGGTTAGGAAATGATACACTGGAATTTCCGAAAGGGAAGTTGGCCATCAGCCGCGGGGCCTGGAATCCGGTCGGCGGCGCCGTGCGGTGGCGCGACCGCGCAATTTTCTTCAAAGGCTGCGATCCTTTGATGACGGCGGTGCTGCGGCGCGTCGAACGGTTGGCCGCTGCGCAGCTTTGCCGCGCTGTGAACGAGCTTTTGAACCCCTTGGCTTTTTGTCCTACCCACCAATGTGTTCGCCGTGGATAATGCTGCCGGGCGCGCAATGGCGGGGACGCCATGTCGATGGGGCTGTGATGGTCAGATTGCTTGTCCTTTTTGCCGGCCTGTGGACGACGGGCGTGATGGCCGCGCCACTCGGCAGCCTTCTGCCGGACGCCAGCGTCCCCGTGCGAGCCGGCGACCTGACTTTGATCGCTGCCCAGGCTTTGCCTGAACCCGGGGAAATCTTCCGTGACTGTCCGGATTGTCCCGAGCTTGTCGTGGTTCCATCCGGTGACTTCGACATGGGCGGCCGCGACACCCCGTTCGAGGGACCACCGCACAAGGTCACGATCTCAGCGCCATTTGCGATCGCTCGCCGCGAAACGACGTTCGCTGAATGGGATGCCTGTGTCGCCGACGGCGACTGCAAGTATCGTCCCGACGATCATGGCTGGGGGCGCGGTCCTCAGCCGGTGATCGATGTCAGCTGGGAGGACGCCAAGGCGTTTGTGGCCTGGCTCACGCGCAAGACTGGCCGCGCCTATCGCCTGCCGAGCGAGGCGGAGTGGGAATATGCCGCCCGTGCCGGCACCACCTCGAAATACTGGTGGGGCAAGGATGTCGGCAAGGGCTACGCGAACTGCGACGGCTGCGCCGATACGACCTTACACAAGACCATGCCCGGCGGCTCGTTCCGGCCGAACGGCTTTGGTCTCTACGACACCGCTGGCAACGCCTATGAATGGGTCGAGGATTGCTGGAACGACAACTATGCCAAGGCGCCCAAGGACGGCTCGGCCTGGACCGCCGGGCAGTGCCGGCAGCGGGTGCTGCGCGGCGGCTCGTTCGCCAACAAGCCGAACCTCGCCACCTCCAGCGCGCGCTTCCGCTACGACATCGACGTGCGCTACTACGCCAACGGCTTTCGCGTGGCACGCGATCTGAAGTGAGGGCGGAAGGCGCAAGGTACCTCAGCGCCTGCGCGCCGTTTTGCGCGACTTCGCTTTCGTAGGCTGGCTGGTGTCGGGCAGGGCGGCGCTGGTGTATTTGCCGAGCACCCGGGCGAATGCCGTGACGGCCGGCGTCAGCGAACGACCCATCCGGGTGATCAGCGAGATGTCGCGGCTCAACCCCGGCTCCAGTGCCGCCGCGCGAATGTCGAGGGCCCGCGCGGCGGCGATCGCATAGGTCGGCAGCACCGCGACGCCGAGGCCGGCCTCGACCATCGCCAGCGCCGTCGTGATCTGCGCCACCTCGTAGGCCGGTACCAGCTTGATCTGCGCCCGCTCGAAGCCGACCTCGACCAGCAGGCGGATGCCGCTGTCGCGGGTCAGCGTCACCAGCGCGAGACCATCGAGTTCAGCCCAGTTGACGCTGGCGCGGCCGGCGAGCGGATGCTGCGCGGCAGAGAACACCATCAGGCTGTCGCGGGCGAGCCGCGTCGACACGATGCCGTCCTCGCCGGCGTGGAAGGTGCCGATACCGCAATCGACCTGGCTTGAGCGCACCAGCTCGACGATCTGGTCGGTGCGGGCGTCGATCAGGCGGACCGAGAGACCGGGATACTGCGTGCCGAACTCGGCGATCGCGCGCGGCACGATGGCGGCGGCGAGCAGAGGCGGTGCTGCGACCACGACGCGGCCGCGCTTGCGCTCGGCAAGGTCCTGGGCATTGCGCGCGGCGAGTTCGAGGTCCTCGATGATCTTGGCGGCGATGTTGCGAAACTCGGCGCCGCCCTCGGTCAGCTCGACACGGCGTGTCGTGCGGTCGAACAGGCGGATGCCGAGCTCGGCCTCGAGGTCGCGCACCTGCTGCGACAGCGCCGGCTGCAGGGTGTGCAGCTTTTCGGCGGCGCGGGTGAAGCTGCCGAGGGCTGCGACCTGCAGGAAAGCCTGGATCTGACGGATCGTGATGTTCATGGCTATTTATACGATATTCGTTATGAATAAATAAGAATTATAAGCGTTGCAACTTAAACGCCCGCGCCGCCTAATCGCGCCATGACGCGGACCACCACGGCTTCGAGCGACGGCAGGCATCGCCCTTCACGCGGGGGCGCGCGGTCGCGGCCGGGCGGCGGATGCGCGAGCGCGCCCGTCAGTGTCCGCCTGTTCCTTCAACTTTCTTGAACGCGGTTTGTCCCGAGGCTCTTCAGATGGCGCAGTATCCCGATCTCCAGCTCTATATCGGCGGCTCCTGGCGGAAGGCCGCATCGGGGCAGCCCGTCATCAACCCCGCGGACGAGACTGTGATCGGCCTGGTGCCGGTCGCAACCCGCGCCGATCTCGATGATGCGCTGGCGGCGGCGGCCGAAGGCCTCAAGGTCTGGAGCCGGACGGCGCCGGCCAAGCGCGCCGAGATCATGCTCAAGGCCGCAGCCCTGATGCGCGAGCGGATCGAGGAGATTGCATTCGCGATCACGCTGGAGCATGGCAAGCCGATCGCTCAGGCGCGCCTCGAGGTGATCCGCGGCTGCGAGTTCTTCGAATGGGACGCCGCGGAAGGGCTGCGCACCTATGGACGGGTCATTCCGAGCGAGCCGGGCATCAAGTACATCGTGCTGCATCGGCCGATCGGCGTGGTGGCGGCGTTCTCGCCGTGGAATTTCCCGATGAGCCAGCCGGCGCGCAAGGTCGGCGGCGCGCTCGCTGCGGGGTGCTCGATCATCCTCAAGGCCGCCGAGGAAACGCCTGCAGGCGCGGTGCATATTGCCCGCGCATTCCACGACGCCGGGTTGCCGCCGGGGGTGCTCAATCTCGTGTTCGGCGTGCCGGCGGAGATTTCCGAATATCTCATTCCCAAGGATCCCGTCCGCCTTGTCGCCTTCACCGGCTCGACGGCCGTCGGCAAGCGTCTCACCGAGATGGCGGGCCGCCATGTCAAGCCGGTGCTGATGGAGCTCGGCGGCCATGCACCGGTGATCGTGTGCGACGACGTCGACCCCGTCGAGACCGCGATCATGTCGGCGGTCCGCAAGATGCGCAACGCCGGCCAGGTCTGCACGTCGCCGACCCGCTTCTTCGTGCAGGAGCCGCTCTACGATCGCTTCATCGAGGCGTTCGCCGAGAAGGCGCGGGCGATCGCCGTCGGCAACGGACTGGATGTTGGCACCGAGATGGGGCCGCTGGCCAACCACCGGCGCATCGAGGCGATGGAGACGCTGGTGGCCGACGCCAGGGCCAAGGGCGCGCGGCTGCTCGCCGGTGGCGAGCGCCTCGGCAACCGCGGCTATTTCTTTGCGCCGACCGTGCTCGCCGACGTGCCGGACGAGGCCCGCGCCATGCGCGAGGAGCCGTTCGGCCCGTTGGCGCTGATCAACCCGGTCAAGACGCTCGACGATGCGCTCGAAAAGGCCAATGCGCTGCCGTTCGGCCTTGCCGCCTACGCCTTCACCCATTCGGCGCGCAACGCCGACCGCCTGGCGGAGGGCATCGAGGCCGGCAATTTCTCGATCAACACGCTGGAGGCCTCGGTCGCGGAGACGCCGTTCGGCGGCGTCAAGGAGAGCGGCTTCGGCCGGGAGGGCGGCGCCGAGGGGCTGTCGCACTACACCGTCGTCAAGAACGTGTCGCACCGGCTGGCGTGAGCGCGTCGCGCCGATTGTCAGCGGTGACCAGAGGATTGGACAGGTCATGAAGTACAGCAAGAAGGACGCCAAGGCCTACGCCAAGGCCAACATGAAGGGGATCTGGGCGGCGGCGCTGATGCCGTTCCGGCCGGATCTGTCGATCGACGAGGACGGCTTCCGCCGCAATGTCGCGCACTGGACCGGTGACCTCGGCATCGATGGCCTGTTCATCGCCGGCAAGCAGGGCGAATTCTTCGCGATGTCGGTCGAGGAGCGTAAGCGCTCGTTCGAGCTGGCGGTCGCCGCCAGCGAAGGGCGCGGCGCGACCATCATGTCGTGCTCGGACCAGAACATGGACGTGGTCATCGATCTCGCCCGGCACGCCCAGCGGGTCGGCGCCGACTACATCGTCGTGCATGCCCCGGTGCTGCACTTCTTCAAGGCGCACGACGAGACGGTGCTGAATTACTATCGCACCATCGCATCCAAGGTCGACATCGGCATCGCGCTGTGGAGCCATCCCGACAGCGGCTACCTGCTGTCGCCGCAGCTGTGCAACCAGCTCGCCGACATCGAGAACGTGGTGGCGATCAAGTACAGCGTGCCGCGGCCGATGTACCAGGAATTGACCCGACTCGCGTCCGACCGCATCCAGGTCAGCACGGCATCGGAAGAGGAGTGGTTCGACAACATCGTCGAGCTTGGCTGGCGGCTCTATCTCTGCTCGTCGCCGCCGTACCTGCTGCAGACCGCTGTTGACCGCCGCATGCGCACCTACACCGATCTCGCCTTCGCCGGCCGGATCGAGGAGGCCCGCGCGGTGCGCGACAGCCTCGACCCGGTGCGCGCGGCGCTGCGCACCACGCGGCCCGCCGAGAAGCCGCATGCGCACCAGAAGTACTGGCAGGAGCTGCTCGGTCAGGTCGGCGGTAGGGTGCGTCCGCCGCTGCTCGAGCTGACCGATGAAGAAAAGGTTGCAACGCGCCGGGCGTTCGAGACCTGCGGGCTAAAGGTGGGACAGGCGGTCAGGGCGGCGGGTTGACGCACGGCCTTCGCCGGCCAAGCAGGGGATGAGACCCGAACGGGACAAGACGGTCGTGGCCAACGTTGCGACCGGCAAGGGAGAGAGACGATGAGCGAACTGGGACGGCTGCGGGCCTTCAATTTTGCGAAGTGGATCGACGAGCATCAGCACCTGCTCAAGCCGCCGGTCGGCAACCAGCAGATCTGGAAGGACGCTGATCTCATGGTCACCGTGGTGGGTGGTCCCAACCAGCGCACCGACTTCCATGATGATCCGGTCGAGGAATTCTTCTACCAGTTGCGCGGCGACATGATGCTCAAGGTCGTCGACAACGGCAAGCACTACGACGTGCCGATCCGCGAGGGCGAGATCTTCCTGCTGCCGCCGCATGTCCGCCATTCGCCGCAGCGTCCGCAGGAAGGCTCGGTCGGTCTCGTGGTCGAGCCCAAACGGCCTGACGGCATTCTCGACGCCTTCGAGTGGTACTGCTTCGAGTGCCAGGGCCTGGTGCATCGAGTCGAGGTCGACCTGGAAAGCATCGTCGACGACCTGCCGCCGCTGTATCGCGCGTTCTACGGCAACGAGGCGGCGCGTACCTGTCCGCACTGCAAGACCCTGCATCCCGGCAAGGAGCCGCCGGCGGGCTGGGTGAAGCTGTAGGCCACAATCAAAAAAAGGGGGAAATCATGAGGGGTTTGAAGATCGCGGCTGCGGCGATGCTGGCGGCGCAGGCCGCATGGAGCGCTCCGGCGTCGGCGCAGGAGCCGGTCAAGATCGGGCTGATCACGTCGCTGTCGGGGCCGGGTGGCTATCTCGGCCAGGATATCCGCGACGGCTTCGAGCTCGCGATCAACATGGGCGGCGGCAAGCTCGGCGGCGTGCCGGTGCAGGTCGTCGTCGAGGATGACGGCGCCAAGCCCGGGCAGGGCAAGCAGATCGCCGACCGCTTTCTGAAGAACGACAAGATCAAGATTTTCACCGGCATCGTGTTCTCCAACGTCGCCGGCGCCACCGTGCCCGACGTGCTCGATGCCGGCGCGATCTATGTCAGCCCCAATGCCGGGCCGTCGACCTTCGCCGGCAAGAGCTGCCATCCCAATTATTTCGTGGTGTCCTGGCAGAATGATTCCCTGCACGAGAGCGCGGGCGAGCTCGCGAGCAAGCTCGGCTACAAGAGCGTCTACCTGGTCGCGGCCAACTACCAGGCCGGCAAGGATGCGCTCGAGGGATTCAAACGCTTCTACAAGGGCAAGATTGCGGGGGAGAGCTTCACCCGCCTCGACCAGACGGATTTTGCCGCTGAATTCGCCCAGATCCGTGCCGCCAATCCCGACGCTGTGTTCCAGTTCGAGCCGGGCGGGCTCGGCATTGCCTTCCTGCGCCAGTACCAGCAGGCCGGGCTCAAGGACAAGATCCCGATGGTGGTGGCAGCGCCCTCGCTCGACGCCGTGACGCTCGCCGTGGTCGGCGAGGCCGGCCTCGACGTCAACGTCACCTCGCACTGGAATTCGGACTTCGACAATCCCGCTAACAAGGCCTTCATGGCCGCGTGGAACAAGACCTATCAGCGTCCCGCGACCTACTACGCGAGCCAGGGCTACGACACCGCGCTGGCGATCGGCGCGGCACTCAAGGGCACCGGCGGCAAGCTCGACGACGTCAACGCCTTCCGGCAGGCGATGCTGAAGGCGGACTTCCAGTCGACCCGCGGCGCCTTCAAATTCGGGCCCAACCAGCACCCGGTGCAGGACTGGTGGGCGCTCAAGGCCGAGAAGTCCGCGGACGGCAAGCTCGTGCTCAACACCAAGGGCAAGATCCTGTCCGACCACGGCGACGCCTACGCCAAGGACTGCAAGTTCTAGGACGGATGATGATGCGCTGGCTCGCAAGGCTCCAGATCCACAGGTTGCAGGTCCAGGTGCTGATCGGCATTGTCGCCGGTCTCGCGCTTGGGCTCGCGGCGCCACCCGCCGCCGTCGCCATGAAGCCGTTCGGCGACGCCTTCGTGGCCTTGCTGCGCATGCTGATCGGCCCGATCGTGTTCTTCACGGTTGTGCACAGCCTTGCCGCGATCAAGGATATGCGCCGGCTTGGCCGGTTGGCGCTCAAGACCCTCATCTACTTCGAGGTCGTCAGCACCATTGCGATGCTGCTGGGGTTTGCCGCCGTCAACATCGTCCAGCCGGGGCAGGGCCTGCATGCTACGGCGTTCGCCGCGCCGCTGCCGAACAGCGTGGCCGCGAGCGAGGCGTTTTCGTTTGCGACGTTCCTGCTGCACATCATCCCGGCCAATCCGGTCGATGCTTTTGCTCGCGGGGACGTGCTGCAGATCCTGTTCATCTCGGTCATCGCCGGGCTTGCGCTCGGGACCTTGCGCGAGCCCAACTCCGTGCTGGTGCGGGGGATCGAGGAGGGGCAGCGCCTGCTGTTCGTCGTGCTCGACTGGATCATGCGGTTCGCGCCGCTCGGTGCGTTCGGGGCGATGGCGGCGACGGTCGGCGGCTACGGCGGCAGCGCATTGGCGCATCTCGCCGCGGTCGTCGTGCTGTTCTTCGCCTGCGCCGCGCTGTTCGTGCTGGTGGTGCTCGGGGCGGCCGCGGCGCTGGCCGGACTTTCGATCTTTCGCATTCTCGGGCTGATCCGCGAGGAGATCATGCTGGTGTTCAGCACGTCCTCCAGCGAGGTCGCATTTCCGCGGCTGATGCAGAAGCTGCAGCGCGCCGGCTGTGACGAGGCCGTGGTCGGCTTCGTGCTGCCGGCCGGCTACAGCTTCAACCTCGACGGCACGTCGCTGTACATGGCGATCGGCGTCGGATTCATCGCGCAGGCGACCGACACCCCGTTTCCCTGGACGGCGCAGCTCGCGCTGCTGGCGGTGCTGCTGCTGACCTCGAAGGGCGGCGCCACCGTCGCCGGCGGCTCGTTCATCAAGCTCGCGGCGACGCTGCAGAGCACCCGCGCGCTGCCGCTCAGCGGGCTCGGCCTGCTGTTCGGCATCGATCGCTTCATGGCGCTGTGCGGCGGCCTCACCAACATGATCGGCAACGCCGTCGCCGTGCTGGTGATCGCCCGTTGGGAGGGGGCCTTTGACCGCGCGAAGTTCGATGCGGCTTGCGCGCGCGGGGCGCTCGCGGTGCCGGCCGTATCGGGCTGGACCGATCCTGCCGCAGATGCGCCAGCCGAGCCGGTCAGCGTCCCGGGACACGCCCCATGATCGTCGTCGAGCAGATCCTCAACGGCGTCCAGTTCGGCCTCACGCTGTTCCTGATGTCGGCCGGCCTGACCCTGATCTTCGGCATCATGGGGGTGATCAATCTCGCCCATGGCTCGCTCTACATGATCGGCGCCTATGCCGCAGCGCTCGTCGCCGCCCACACCGGATCGGTGTGGCTGGCGCTGGTCGGGGGCCTTGCCGCGGCCGCCGTCACTGGCGTGCTGATCGAGTTCGCCGTGGTGCGCCGGCTGTACGCGCGCGACCACCTCGACCAGGTGCTGGCGACGTTCGCCCTGATCCTGATCATCAACCAGGGCGCCAACATGCTGTTCGGCCGCCAGCCGCTGTTCGTCGCCATTCCGCCGGCGCTGTCGGGGTCGGTGACGCTGCTGCCGGGGCTCGACTATCCGGTGTATCGCCTGCTGGTGATCGGAATTGGCCTTGCCGTCGCCGGCGGCCTGTTCGCACTGATCCACTATACCCGCGTCGGCATGCTGGTGCGGGCCGGCGCCACCCACCGCCAGATGGTGCGGGCGCTCGGCGTCAACGTCGCACTGCTCTACACGGCGGTGTTCGGCCTCGGCGCGCTGCTCGCCGGGCTCGCCGGCGTGATTGCCGGGCCCATCACCTCGGTCCAGGTCGGCATGGGCGAGCAGATCCTGATCCTCGCTTTTGTCGTCGTGGTCATCGGCGGCCTCGGCTCGGTGCGCGGCGCGTTCTTCGGCGCGCTCGCCGCCGGCCTTGTCGACACCCTGGCGCGCGCCTTCCTGCCGATGGTGCTGCGCCAGACCATGGGCGGCTCCAATGCCGACGCGCTGGCGAGCGGCCTGTCGTCGATCAGCATCTACCTCCTGATGGCGCTGGTGCTGCTGGTCCGCCCGCAGGGCCTGCTCGCGGGGAAGCCATGACCTCGGATTCGCTCGACAACCGCAGTGCGGGGGCCGCGCCCTCGCTTCTGACACTGCGCGGCGCCGCGGTCGCGGTGGCGATCGCGGGGCTGCTCCTGCTGCCGATGGCCGCGGCCGCGCTGAACATGCCGTCCGTGACAGGTCTCATGACCCAGGTGGCGATCTCTGCCATCGCGGCCATGAGCCTCAACCTCATCCTCGGCTATGGCGGTCTCGTCACCTTCGGCCATGCGGCATTCTTCGGCGTCGGCGGCTACGTCGTCGGCATCCTCTACCAGCATTTTTCCGAGCGCAGCGCCTTCCTCGACCTCGTGCCGGGCACGGACAGCCTGCCGATCGCGCTGCTGGCGGCCGTCCTGGTGGGCGCAGTGGTCGCCGCGGTCATTGGCAGCCTGTCGCTGCGCACCAGCGGTGTGCCGTTCATCATGATCACGCTGGCGTTCGCCCAGATGCTGTTCTTCCTGTTCGTGTCACTGAAGACCTATGGCGGCGACGACGGCCTGATGATGCGCCGGCGCGACGTGCTGCCGCTGGTCGATGCCCGCGACGACGTCGTCTACTATTACGTCTGCCTCGGCCTCGCGGCGACTTGGTTCATGCTGACGACGTGCCTGGTGCGCTCGCGCTTTGGTGTGGTGTTGTGCGGCCTGCGCCAGAACGAGCGGCGCATGATCGCCATCGGCATCGCGCCTTATCGCTATCGTCTCGTGGCGTTCATCATCGCCGGCAGCGGCGCGGCGCTCGCCGGCGCGCTGATGACGAACTATCTGCGCTTCGCCAGCCCCGACATGATGCACTGGACCAAGTCGGGTGAGCTGATGATGATGGTCATCCTCGGCGGCGCCGGCACCCTGGTCGGGCCGATCCTCGGTGCCGCGGCGATGGTGGTGCTGGAGACGACGCTCGCCGCCCAGACCGAAAACTGGCAGCTCTATCTCGGCATCATCCTGCTGGCGATCGTGATGCTGACCCGAGGCGGTCTCGCCGCGCTGGTGCACCGGATCGGAGGGCGGCCATGACGACGGCCCTCGAACTGCGCGACGTCTGCAAGCACTTTGGCGGCCTGACGGCGACCGACCAGGTCAGCCTCGCGGTGCCCAAGGGAACGCTCCATGCGCTCATTGGTCCCAATGGCGCCGGCAAGACCACGCTGATCAACCAGGTGGCGGGCGAGCTTCGCCACGACGCCGGCGCGATCCTGCTCGGCGGCGTCGATGTCGGCGCGCTGCCGCCATGGGAGCGGGTCAAGCGCGGGCTCGCGCGCACGTTCCAGATCGCCCAGTTGCTGCCCGACGAGACCGCACGCGACAATGTCGCGCTGGCGGTGCAGGTGCGGCAGGGCCACAGCTTCCGCTTCTTCGCCGATGCCCGCCGCAATGGCGATGCCAATGCCCAGGCGGCGCAACTGCTGCAGGAGGTCGGTCTGTCCGGCTGCGCGGCGACGCGGGTCGCCGATCTCGCCCAAGGCGAGCGCAAGCAGCTCGAGCTCGCTGTCGCGCTCGCCACCCGGCCATCCCTGTTGATGCTCGACGAGCCGATGGCCGGCCTCAGCCCGGTCGAAAGCCAGGCCATGGTGGCGCTGCTGCGCCAGCTCAAGGGCAAGGTGACCATCGTGCTGGTCGAGCACGACATGGATGCGGTATTCGCACTCGCCGACCGCATCTCGGTGCTGGTCTACGGGCGCGTGATTGCGGACGGCTCGGCCGAGGAGATCCGCTGCGATCCGGCGGTCCGCACCGCCTATCTCGGCGAGGGTGACGAGGCATGCTGACGCTCACCAACGTGCAGGCGTCCTACGGCGCGAGCCGGGTGCTGTTCGACGTCAACATCGAGGTGCCCGATGGCCGGATTGTCACGCTGCTCGGCCGCAACGGCATGGGCAAGACCACGACGGTGCGCGCCATCATGGGATTGGTGCCGGTGCATAATGGCGTGCAGTTCGACGGCGTGCCGCTCAGTGGCGCGACGCCGGAGGCAATCGCGCGCCGCGGCATCGGCCTCGTGCCGGAAGGGCGAATGGTGTTTCCGACCCTGACCGTACGAGAGAATCTCGTTGCCACCGCCTCCAACCGCTCCGGGCGGGCCGAGCCCTGGACCGAGCAGCGCATCTACCGGCTGTTTCCAAGGCTGCAGGAGCGGGCGCGGCAATATGCTGGCACGCTGTCTGGCGGCGAGCAGCAGATGCTGGCGATCGGCCGGGCGCTGATGACCAATCCGAAGCTGCTGATCCTTGATGAGGCGACAGAAGGCCTCGCGCCGATCGTACGCCACGAGATCTGGCGGTGTATCGCGACGCTGAAGGAGCAGGGGCAGTCGATCCTTCTGATCGACAAGAACATGGCCGCGCTGAAGCGGCTCGCCGATCACCATTATATCCTGGAGAAGGGGCGCACCGTGTGGAGCGGCGACAGCGCGGCGCTCGAGCGCGATGCCACGACCATCGAACGGTATGTCGGCCTATGAACGGCGTGAAGAAGAAGCCGCTGCGTATCGCTTTCGTCGGTTGGGGCGCGATCGCCCGGCGGGCCGCCGATCTTCTGGCGGCGCGTAACGACGATATCCTGGTGGCCGGTGTCGCCACCCGCCGTGCACCGGCGAGCGACCGTGACCTGCCTGTGGGGGCGCGCTGGCTGCCGTCGCCGGATGAGCTGCGCGATCTGACCCCCGACCTCGTGGTCGAAGCCGCGGGGCGTGGGGCGGTCGAGCCGTGGGGGCTTGCGAGCCTGCGCCATGCACGAGCGTTTGCTGTCTGCTCGACCAGCGCCTTCACTGACGATGCGCTGCTGCGGCGCCTCGTTGCCGAGGCCGAGCGCTGGGGCAGCCAGATCCTGGTGCCGCCGGGTGCGCTTGGCGGACTGGACGCATTGGCCGCGGCCGGACGCCTGCCGCTCCAGCGCGTGACCCATCGCATCGTCAAGCCGCCGGCGGCGTGGCGGGGAACGGCGGCCGAAGAGCTGATCGATCTCGCAGCGCTGACCGCGGCGCAGGAGTTTTTCACCGGCACCGCACGCGAGGCCGCCGCCAGGTTCCCGGCCAACGCCAACGTCGCGGTGATCTCCGCGCTGGCCGGACTCGGCCTCGATCGCACCGAGGTGGTGCTGGTCGCCGATCCGGCGGCGACGCAGAACAGCCATCACCTCAGCGCCCGTGGTGATTTCGGCTCCCTCCATGTCGTCGTTGAAAACCGGCCGTTCGCCGAGAATCCGAAAACCTCGGAACTGACCGCGCTCAGTCTGGTGCGGCTGGTCGAGGGACGCAGCCGGGCGCTCAGTTTCTAGAGACCGTCGGGCCGCTTGCCATCATCCGCCGACATGCGCGATGACGGCGCACGGAGCATGTGCATGACCATGATCACCACACGTCCAGCGACCGTCGCGGATGCCGCAGCCATTTCCGCGCTGCTCGAGACCAACGGCGCTGCGCGTGGCGGTACGCTATTCGGGGAGTGGCCCGTCGAGGTGGTGACGCGCTGGATCGAGGCGGGCGGCCTGATCGTCGTCGCGCACGATGGCGCGCGGCTGGCCGGCGCGCTGTTCACCTGCGACAAGGATTGGGTGTCCGCGCCGCCGGCGGTCGCCATGCTGCGCGCCTGGCCAGGGAGGCCGGACGCTTATGTCTACGGCCCGGTCTGCATCGATCAGGCCGCGCGCGGGCAGGGCGTGCTGGAGGCGATGTACGCCGACCTCGTCGTGCGCTGGCCGGATCGCGAGGCCATCCTGTTCATCAAGGCCAGCAATGGTCCCTCGCTGCGCGCCCATCAGCGGCTCGGCATGGCCGAGGTGGCGCGCTTCACGATCGGTAGCGAGGTATTCCTCGTGTTCAGCAGCAAGCCGCCGGCACCGCGCGGCAGCTGACGCTGTTACCGAACTGTCATCTTGGCGCAATATATCCCGGCCACATGCTGGAAGCCGTGATCGGCGCGACGCGCAAACGGCGCACGGTCGTCAGCCGGACAATCCATGCATCATCCAAGAGGTGTGGGCGCCTGCTGCGATGGTGGGCGAGCCGTGTCGCGCGGATGATTCGCTGTGCCGAGGACAGGCGCGTCGCCAAAAGCGTCGCTCCTTGGAAGGACGGGAATGCTCGTGACGTGCTGCGCCGCCTCTGCGCGATCGGTCGGTTGGCTCGCAGCCCTGCGCGCCATGATGCTGGTCTCGCAGGTCGCTGTCGCGAGCGCGCCTCTCGCCCACGCGGAGCATGCACCGATGGGCCCTGATCTGGCGTTCGACATTCCGGCCCAGCCGCTCGATGGCGCGCTCGAGAGCTACATGCAGACAACTGGCCTGCAGGTTCTCTATGCCAGCGCGTTGTCGGCGTCGCGCGTCTCGGCGCAGGTCAGGGGACGGTTGTCGTCCCGGGAGGCGCTCGACGAGCTTCTGGTCGGCACCGGCCTTGCCGCCCGCACCACGGCGGAGGGAGCGTTCACCCTGGTGGCGCTGACGCGGCCCCGCGGCGTTCCGTCGCGGCAGGTCGCGAGCTTCGAGAGCTACCTCGGCCGGGTGCAGGACGAGATCATCGCCGCGCTGTGCCGCCATCCGGGGACCCGGCCGGGCAGCTATCGCGCGGCGCTGCAATTCTCGATCGGAGCCGCCGGCACGATCCGCGAGGCCGCGTTGTTGGGGCCGTCCGGCGACGCCAGCCGCGATGAGGAGATCGTCGCGCGGCTGCGCGGGCTGCGGGTCGGACAGGCTGTGCCGCGCGACATGCCCCAGCCGGTGACCATGCTGATCTCACCATCGGCGGCGGATCGCAACGAATGCCGGGGCGCCACGCCATGACCGAGACCAGCTGGGCGGGCCTGCGGCAGTTGCTCGTCGATCGCTACCATGACTTGCGCGAGCGCCTGACACGGCGTCTCGGCTCGGCGGAGCTCGCCAGCGAGGCGCTGCATGAGGTCTATCTGCGGCTCGATCGCACCGATGCGCCGGGGACTGTGGCCAGTCCCGGCGCCTATCTGTTCAAGGCGGCCTACAACGTCGCCAGCGATCGTCGCCGCAGCGAACGGCGCCACGCCCGGCGGGCGGTCGCGGATGCCGACATCATGCTCGACATCCCCGATCGGCGGCCGGGACCGGACGGCATCGTCGAGGCGCGGGTGGAGCTTGCCGCGCTCGCCCGTGCGCTGATGGCGCTGCCGCCACGGCAGCGGGCGATCCTGATCGCCGCCCGCTACCAGCAGCTGCCGCGCGCGGAAATCGCCCGGCGGTTCGGCATTTCGCGCCGAACTGTCCAGTTCGAGCTGCAGCGTGCTCTGGAAGCGTGCCGGGATCATCTGGAGGCCGCAGGGGGCGATCTCGATGACAAATCGTAGGCGTGGAATGCACATCGGCTGTCATCGGAACGTCTTAGGTCATGCAGGAGGCGTTACGCGGCCATGACGACGGATCGGACCATCGGTACGCAGCACAGCGCCGCGCTGGAGCGCGAGGCGCTGGCGTGGCTGGTGCGCGTCACCGACGAGGATGTCACGGCCGCGGAACGCACGGCGCTGGCCACCTGGCAATCGCAGAGCCCGGCCCATGCGGCCGCCCTGGCGAGAGCGCGCGAGCTGTGGGGGGCGCTGCCGCCGGCGATCGACGGCCTGCTGCGCAGCGGGGCGATTGCGTCGAACGAGATCGCATACCGTCCGGCACGGCCGATCGGCCGCAGGGCCTTCCTTGGCGGCGCGGCTGCCGCGACAGCCGCCGCCGGATACCTGATGCTGCGGCCGCCGCTGGAGCTGTGGCCGTCCCTGTCAGAGCTCGCGGCGGATTACCGTACCGGCGTTGGACAGCGCCGCGACATCCTGATCGCCGGCGCCGTGCCGGTCGTCATGAACACCCAGACCAGCATTGCGTTGCGTCCGGCAGCGCCCGGGCTCGATCGCTTCGAGGTGATTGCAGGCGAAGCGGCGATCGACGCCGCGGCGACCAGCCATGCGGTGCAGGTGCTCGCGGCTGATGGCACGACAACGGCGACCGCCGCGAATTTCACCGTTCGTTGTGAGCCGCTCTCGACCTCGGTCACGTGTCTCGCAGGGACCGTGCGGGTCGCCTGTGCCGATCAGGCGATGACGCTCAACGCCAACCAGCGGGTGTCCTACCAGCGTGGCGGACTCGGCGCGGTCATGGCGATCGATCCAGCAGTCGCAACCGCCTGGCGCGGCGGCTACCTGATGTTTCGCACGGAGCCGCTCGATCATGTCATCGCCGAGGTCAACCGCTACCGGCCCGGGCGCATCGTGCTGCTCGATGCGACACTTGGGCGCGGCCTCGTGACGGCGCGTTTCAAGCTCGACCGCCTCGACGATGTCATTACCCAGGTTCGCGAGGTGTTCGGCGCCCGGGTCCGCACTTTTCCCGGCGGGCTGGTGCTGATCGGGTGATCGCGGCCGTCGGCGTGGCGTGCCGTGCTGGACAGTGTCACGAAACATTCATCGAAAAAATCGTGATCCGGATTCACATCCAGCGGGTGTGGAGCGTCACAGCAAGGTCCGGAAAGGACAGGGGTGACGACGGATCGGCGTCGCCGGCGCGGATGAGTCCTGAGCTCGCCGTGGCGGCATCGGCGCGCGCTCCGAAGGCGCTTCTCCTGCTTCACGAATGATGAGCCTCGACAGATGCGCAAGCCGAGCCGCCGCCGTCCGCATGACCGTTTGAACAACCGGATCATTCATCGACCGGCAAAACGGCTTCGCCCTGCGATGCGCACGACGCTGCTGGCAGGAACGAGCCTGTTGACGCTGCTGGTGGCCGGCGGCAAGGGCGTGTTCGCCGCGCAGCTCGGTGGCGGCGTCGGGGCGCCGCCGACCAGTTATACGATGGATGCGGCGGCGCTCGCCGCACAGCAGGCCACGGCCGCGGCCCAACAGGGCCAGAGCGCGATGCGGCGCTCGATCGAGGCGATCCAGGCGATGCAGGGCGCCCAGTCCGCGGCACGCGCGGCTGCCGCAGCCGCGCAGCGCTCGGTGACGCTGCCGCAGGTAGTGGTGCCGAACGGTCTTGCATCCGGCGGCCTGCAGGTCGCGCCCAACGGCGCCTGGAGCGGCGCCAATGCACCGGTGCAAAGCGCGAGCGGTGGCGGCACGACGGTCACGATCGACCAGACCGCGCCGCAGGCGATCTTGAACTGGCAGACGTTCAACGTCGGCGCCCAGACCACGGTCAACTTCAACCAGCAGGCCTCGAGCTGGACCGCGCTGAACCGCGTCACAGGCAACACGGGGCCAAGCCAGATTCTTGGCCAGATCAATGCCCGCGGCCAGGTGCTGGTCATCAACCAGAACGGCATCATCTTCGGCGGCGCCAGCCAGATCAATGTCGGCTCGCTGATCGCGTCGACGGCCAACATCGCAGATCAGCAGTTCCTGACGAGGGGTATCTATTCGTCGCAGAGCGGTACGAGCTATCTGCCGAGCTTTACCGGGGCCAGCGGCAAGGTTGTGGTCGAGCCCGGCGCGATGATCTCCACCGCCACACCGTCCTCGGTGACGACCGGTGGCGGCTATGTACTGATGATCGGCGCGCAGGTCGAGAATGCCGGTAGCATTGCGACGCCGAAGGGCCAAACCATTCTCGCCGCCGGCGACGACTTCATCCTGCGCCGCGGTTACGGCACCGACAGCAACCAGTTCTCGACCACCCGTGGCAGCGAGATCGCGCCGGTGATCGGCGTCGGCAGCTCCAGTGGTCGCGTAACGAATACCGGGCTGATCCTGTCGCAGCAAGGCGACATCACGCTGGCCGGACGGACGGTGACGCAGGATGGCATTTTACTGTCCACGACGTCTGTCAATCAGCGCGGAACCATCCATCTTCTGAACGCCCTGAGCGACGCCGGTGGCGGTGTCGCGTTGACCGGGCGCAGCCTCAGCGCCATTCTGCCTGAGATCGGTTCCGGGGAAACCGCGCTCAACTCACAGCGCGATGCGCTCATCGCCGCGTCCGGACTGAATCCGGGCGCGTTCGGGCAGTTCGACAACCTGTCGAAGCTTACCGATCGCCTCGACCAGTCACGCGTCGAGATCGTCACCGGCGGCGTGGCGAACTTCCAGAACGGTTCGCTCACCATGGCGCAGGGTGGCCAGGTCGCGGTGAGCGCCGGCCAGCGCGTGTTCGCCGAAAATGGCGCGCTCATCGACGTCTCGGGCGTGCGGGGCGCGGTCCTGCCGATGTCGGCCAACCAGGTGCGCGTCAATATTCAGGGCAACGAGCTGCGGGACTCCCCGGTCAATCGCGACAGCGGGGTGCTGACCAGCAGGAACGTCTGGATCGACATCCGCGATCTCATCTATGTGTCCGCCGGCACCGGCGGTTATGCCGGCGAGCGTTACTATACGAAGGGCGGCCTGCTCGAGGTCGGCGGCTATCTCGCCAACACATCGCATACCATCGGCGAGTGGACGGCGGTGGGCGGCACCATCACCCTGTCGGCACCGGAAGTCATCGCGCAGCGGGGTGCGACGTTCAACATCTCCGGCGGGTCGGTGAGCTATGACGGCGGCTGGATCTACTCCACCGGGCTGATCGGAGTGGATGGTCGCCGCTACAGCATCGAGGACGCGCCGGCCAATATGAAATTCCTCGCCGTCGCCGGCGGCTTCGTGCGCACGCACAACGTTGGGGGCAAGCGGGACGATCGGCTCACGGAGATCTGGGCATCCCCGCTGGATCGGTCCACCTCGGGGCGCTACGAGGCGGGCTATACGGTCGGCCGCGATGCCGGGCGTCTCAATCTGTCGACGCCGACGTCGGTGTTCGAGGCGGACATCATTGCGGATGTCGTGACCGGCGAGCGGCAGTCGAGCGCGCACGCGGCCAATGTCGCCGACGGTTTCAAGCAGGTGCAGAATGCCGCGCCGCAGCCGGGCACCCTCGGCCTTGGCCGTTTCGATGTGACAAGGACGACCGAGAGCGGATTCTACGCCTCGCAGGTTCGCTTCGGCGACGTCGCGGCGATCACCGCGGGCCTGGCCGCGACCGACGCGCTGCCGTCGGCGCGCACGGGAACGGCGTGGTTCGATGCCGGGCGGCTCAGCGCGATGCGGCTCGGCGGGCTTGCGATCGGTTCGACTGACACCATCACGATCGATCGCGCCGTGACGCTCGCCGACGGCGGCGCGGTCACCCTCAATGCGCCGGTGGTCGACATCAAGGCAGATGTCACCGCGCGGAGCGGCTCACTGACAGTCGACAACTATTTCAAGGGCAATTCAGCCGGCGGCCGCGGCTTCGGAGAGCTGCTGCTCAAGAACGGCACGGCATCGTTCACCATCCATGACGGCGCGACGCTCGACCTGCGCGGCATCTGGGTCAATGCGCAGGGACGCGCGTCCGCCGATGCCGGGCAGGCGTTCATCAATGGCGGTTCGGTCACGCTGCGATCGACCCACGACGTCACCCTGGAGAAGGGCAGCACGATCGATGTCTCCTCGGGGGCGGCGATCCTGTCCGACGGCAGGTCCAGGGGCGGGCGGGGCGGCGACGTCACGCTGATCGCAGGCCAGACCAATCCGCTGATGGCCCAGGCCGACGGGCTGCTGACGCTCGGTGGCGACATCCGCGCCTACGGCGTCAGCGGCGGCGGAACGCTCAGGGTCGAGTCCGGCTCGGCGATCGCCATCGGCGGCAGGGTCCTGAAAACCGACGGCGTGCTCGGGGCAGGCGAGAAGGCGCCAGCCGATCTCGTGTTGCTGCAGGACTATCTGGTCAAGGCCGGCGAGGTGCTGCCGGTGGACTATTCCTATCCGACCACCGTCTTCCTGCCGGGCGATCGCATCACCGCTGCCGCGAATTTCACAAACGTCAGGCTGGCCGCGGACTGGGCGCCGCCCTATCCGACCGCTGGCGGGAGCTATTTTGTCAAGACCAGCAGCGGGGAGGAATTCCAGTACTGGCCGCGCTCGACCAATTATCCGCGGCGGGTCATTCCGGCGGGCACGGTCATCACGATTCCACAATACCAGGTTGCCGCGATCGCCGGCTATATCGTGCCGGGCGATGTCTTCCCGGACGGTCTTGGTTCCCTCACACCAGTCACCCGAACGATCCCGGCCGGCACGCCGGCGCCGGCCGACGTGACGCTGGCGGCGGGAACGCGCATCGGGGCCGGGGCGGTGATGCAGCGTGATGCCAGCGTCAAGCCGATCCTGCAGATCGATACGCCGCTGTTCCAGGCCGGCTTCTCGGCCTACGACGTCAATGGCCGCCGCGGTCTGGTGGTGGCCGAAGGGGCGCGGATCGATGGCGCCGTGCCGGTCTATCGCATCAACGACAGCGCTCTCGCCGTCGCGAGCGGCGCGGATCCCGTGCGCGCATTCGACCTCTGGACGCCGCCGGCGTGGATCGAGGATCCGCGCAGCGCCCGCCTGACCCAGCGCGCGAGCGCGAGCGTCACGCTGCGCGCGGCGACGGGAGAGGGGACGACCGAAATCGCCAGCGGGCTGATCAACGTTCGCGCGGGCGCCGCGATCGTGGTCGACGCCGGACAGTCGATCAACTTCCGGGGCGCCGATTTCACCATCGACGGCGCCTTGGTGGCGCCGAGCGGCACCATCAGCCTCACCCAGCCGGCTGGTTCGATGATTCCGGAAGCCGGCGGCAAGGCGGGCCTGATCTGGATCGGCGAGCATGCCGTTCTCGACGTCGCCGCGCGTGCGGTGACCGCCACCGATCTGCGTGGCCGCACCTACGGCGTTGTCGCCAATGGCGGTTCGATCCAGATCGGCGGCGCGCTGGACTGGGACCAGAACGGCCAGACCCTCACGCCGACGTCCTTTGTCGTCATTCGCCCCGGCGCGCTGCTGGACGCCTCCGGCGCCAGCGCGGTTCTCGACATGCCGGCCGCAGCCATGCAGGCCAGCGTGCCGCTCGCGGTTGCCGGCAACGGCGGCGCGATCGTCGTCAAGTCGGGTCACGGTCTCTATCTCGACGGAACGCTGCGGGCGGCGGCGGGTGGCCCGAACGCCGCCGGCGGCACGCTGGCGCTCGCGCTCGAAACGCCCAACTATCCTTCGCAGACGCTCAGCGGCGACGTGCTGCGGCATCGCGAGATCGTCATCGCGGACATCCAGGGCGATAGCGCCATCGCCGGTGCGACCTCGCAGTCCGCGGCGCGGGCTGGTCTCGTCACCGGCACGGCACGTGTCGGGGCTGACCGCATCAGGGCCGGCGGGTTCGATAACCTGTCGGTGCTGGTCGACGGCGTCCTGTCCTTCGACGGCAACGTCTCGCTGGGGATGCGACAGAGCCTGCGTCTCTACGCCGGCGCGTTCGCCCTAACCGACGCCGCCGACGCCGCCGCGCGGGTGTCGCTGTCGGCTCCGTATGTGCGGCTGGCGGGCGCCACCCGGGGCGGCCGAGATCACTACACCTTGCCTGCGGTGAGATGGGAGGACGGCTATGGCAAGCCGTCGGACACACCGAGCAACGCCGTGTTCAGCGTGGCCGCCGACCTGATCGACGTGCGCGATCGCGTCGTGTTCGGTGTGAACCAGGCCATCGATATCGAGACGTCGGAATATACCGTCGATCGCCGCGGTTTCGCGTTGGTCGACCTGCTGAGCCGCGGCGATATCCGCATGCTCGGTGCGTCTCGGCTCGACACCCGTCTGCAAACGCCCCGCAATATCACCCTCACGGCGGAGCAGATCTATCCGGCGACCGGCGCGTTCGGTGTCATCACCGCCGGCTATCGCGGCGAGGACGGCAAGATCGGCGCCGACAGCGTGCTGGATATCCGCCGCTATGACGCGACGATCCCCGATATGCCGTCGGCCGTGTTCGGCTCGCTCTCGCTCGCTGCGGGCACCATCAATCAGGGCGGCGTGGTGCGCGCGCCTCTGGGCACGCTCTACTTCGGAACGAACAACAACGACGCCCAGATCGATGCCATTCATTTCCTGCCGGGCAGCATCACGTCGGTGAGCGCCGGCGGGCTGATCATGCCCTATGGCGGTACCCGTGACGGCATCACCTACAGCTATAACGGCGCGGCAGCGAAGCTGTTCGGCGCCGGGGGCATGGGCAATGTCAATTTGCGTGTCCGGCATTTCGATGCGCAGGCCGGGGCGATCCTGGACCTCTCGGGCGGCGGCGAGCTAACCGGCGCGGGCTTCGTCTCCGGCCGCGGCGGCTCCGTCGACGTTCTCACCACGCCGTTCGTCAATTCTAATCCCGCCTACAAGTACAGCGCCAAGGGTAATGAGGTCTATGCCATCGTGCCCGGCCGCGCCGGCGCCTATGCGCCGACAGGGCAGGAAGCGGGCTATGGCGAGCCGCAGGTCGGGCGGCAGATCATCATTTCCGATGGCGTGCCGGGCCTCGCGGCCGGCACCTATACCTTGATGCCGTCGACCTACGCGCTGCTTCCGGGGGCCTATCGCATCGAGATCGGCGGCAGCGTCGTCCCCGGCGGCAGCGTCGCGCTGACCGGCAACGGCTCGTATGTCGCGAGCGCTTATCTCGGCGTGGCCAACACGACGATCCGTTCGTCGCTACCGAGCCTCGTCACCGTGACGCCGGGCAATGTCGTCCGCACCCATTCGTCCTACAACGAGATGGGCTACAACGCTTTCGTGCTCGCGGACGCGGTGCGTGTCGGCGTGCCGCGTGCGGCCATGACCATCGATGCACGGCTGCTGAATCTTGAATTGCAGAAGCCGCTGACGATGGACGGCCGCTCCCAGCTGATTTTCGACGGCGACCTGCGCATCCTGGCCGCGGCCAACAGCGGCGGCTACGACGGCGTCGTTCAGCTCCGGGGCGTCAACGAAATCCTGGCCACCGGCCAGACCGCAACGCCTGGCATGCTCGGGGCATCCGTCAGCGCCGACGAGATCAACAAGCTCAATGCACCGCGGCTGGTGCTGAACGCCGCCATCGGCGTGGACTACGGTCAGAACGGGCGCGTTGCGACCATCGAGACCGATTTCGTCGACGCCATCGTGCGCAGCGGTGCACGGCTTTCGGCGGGCGAGATCATCCTCGCGGCCCGCGGCCGGAGTTGGCGCAACGAGGCCGGCCGGGTGACGATCGAGGAGGGAGCGACCGTCAGCACCATCGGCCGCGGCCGTGGCAGCTACAACTCGCGTGACGGATATGTCTTCGTCGGCAACGGTGTGCTCATGCTGTCGAACGGCATGATCAATCTCATGCAGGGCTACACGATGGCGAACTCGGGGGACGAGGTCGACATCTCGATCGGCGCTTGTGTCACCGCTGGTTGCAGCAGGGTAACCACGGTGGTCACGGAGGGCACCATCGCCGCGGCGACGATCGGCTCGTTCGCCATGGCGGGTAACGTCGCCTATGGCACGCGCAATCTCGTGCTGGGCCTGTCGGCGATCAATCTCGGCGAAGACGCCAGTCTTGCCGCTGCTGCGGCGGCAGGTCGCCTGCCGGCCGGCCTTGCCCTCAATCAGAACGTCCTGACGCATCTTCTCGCGGGCAACACGGCGACCGGCGCGCCGGCGCTCGAGACGCTCGTGCTCAATGCCCGCAATTCGGTGAACGTGTTCGGCAACGTGACCCTCGACGCATCGCGGCTCGGTCGCCTGGTCCTCGGCACGCCCGCGATCTATGGCTATGGCGGCAGCGGCGACGTCGCGACGATCCGCGCGGGCGAATTCGTCTGGACCGGCCTTGCGGTGGCGCCGGGGGCGGCGATGCCTGACCTGCTCGGTGACAGCAGGCTGAATATCGCGGCCAACCGGATCGTGTTCGGTTACGGCCCCAACACCCAGCCGAGCACCCAGATCGTCGACAACCGCATCGCGCTCGGCTTCACCGACCTGACCTTCACGGCCAGCGACACCATCACCTCGGCCTACAAGAGCACGCTCGCGGTCTATCATCGCCAGGGCGCCTTTGTTCCGGGAACGGGCTATCAATACAGCGGCGGCAACCTGACGCTCGCGACGCCGCTGCTCACGGGCGCGGCTGGCTCCAGCAACACCATCACCGCCGGCGGCGATATCCGCATCGTCGGCTCGGGTGGCACGGCCACGCCGGCCGCGGCGCTGGGGGCGCAGCTCAAGCTGGCGGGCGCCAATATCCTGATCGACAGCAGCGTGGTGCTGCCCTCCGGCCGCTTCACCGTGAACGCCGGCGGCGACATCGTGCTCGGCGGCAACGCGCGCCTCGACCTCGCCGGGCGCGCGGTGCCGATGTTCGACATCACCAAGTACAGCTGGGGCGGCGATCTCGTGCTCGCCAGCAGCGCCGGCAACATTCGCCAGGACGCAGGCTCCGTCGTCGACGTCTCCGCCGAGCATAATCGCGGCGGCACGATCACGGTCACCGCCCTCGGCAGCGGTGCGGGTCATGTCGCTCTCGCTGGCACGTTCCGCGGCGCGGCGTCCGGACAATACGACGCCGGCGGCACGCTGGTGCCCTATGACGCAGCCGAATTCACTGTGCAGGCCCAGACGCTGCCCGACTTCGCCGGGCTCAATGCGCGGCTCAACGACGGCGGTGTGTTCGGCGCACGGCGCTTCCAGATCAAGCAGGGCGACGTCGTCGTCGGCAACGAGGTCAAGGCGCGCAACGTCGAGATCGTCGCCGACGGCGGCAGCCTCACGGTCAACGGCGCGATCGATGCCAGCGGCGCTGAGGTCGGCAGCATTCGCCTTGTGGCGATGGGCGATCTCGTCGTCAACGGCCTGCTGGACGCGCACGGCACGACCATGCGCTTCGACAGCTATGGCAAGATCATCGACGCGCCGAACCGCGCGAGCATCGATCTGACGACGCGCCGGGGGACGCTGACCCTGACGGGCAACGCCGCCGTCGACCTGCGCGCCGGCACCGGCGTCGCATCGGGGGCGGGGCCGCGCCAGAACGATGGTGCGGCGCGCGGCACGCTGACGCTGAATGCGCCGCGGCTTGGCGGCAGCGGTGTACCGGCCGGGGCGGGGGGCGTCGACGGCGCCAACGACGTTGCGGTCAATGTCCAGGGCACGCCGATTCTGCGCGGCGCCAGGACCATCGCGGTCAATGCTGTCCGCACGTACGACAACGCGCCGCTCGCCGCCGCGCCGGACGTGACCGGCAACCGGCCGCAGGAGATCACGCAGACCTATCTCGACGCCATCGATACCGACAGCGTCGCGTTCATGAATGCTGCGCTCGCCAATGCGTCGCTGAGCGTCCGCCTCGCCGGTCTCGGCAGCTATCATCTGCGCCCGGGCGTCGACATCGTCAGCAAGATCAGCGCCGACAATCCCAATGGCGATCTCACCGTGGCCGGCGACCTCGATCTGTCCGGTTATCGCTACGGACCCAACGCGAACCGGCTCGATGCCGCCTGGCGCGGTTTCGGCGAGCCCGGCGCGATCAACTTCCGTGCGGCCGGAAATCTCAACATTCGCGGCTCGATCAATGACGGCTTCGCGCCGCCGCCGCCGACCACCGGCGACAACGGCTGGGTGCTCGATCCCGGCATCGTGCCCTATGGCGGTGATCTGACGCTTCCGATCGCGGTCACGCTCGAAGCCGGTACGGTGTTCAAGAAAGGCGCGACGCTCAACTACGACCTGCCAGCCGGTCCGGCTGGCTTGCCGGCAGGTGCGGTGCTGCCGGTTCGCGCCACCCTGGCGAGCACGCTGCTGCTGGCCGCCGGCAGCGTCGTCGATGCCGCCATCTACAACGCCGACGGCACCGTGGCGTTCGCCAAGGGCGCGGTGCTCAGCGGCACGGTGACGCTGACGGCCGGCATGCAGCTCGATGCCGGCACGGTGCTGCGCGGCGCTGCGAGTTTTGCGGCACTGACCTGGCCCAAGGGCGTTCGGCTGCCCGCGGATATGGCGGCCGCGGTGCCGCTGATGCTGGCGGCCGGCTCGCTGATCCCGTCGATGACCAACGTCAAGTTGGCGGGAGACCAGCGGATCGAGCTGCGCCCGCGCACCGGCGACCGCCAGTCGCAGAACTGGGCCATCGCGCCGATGCTCGGCGCCGGCGCGACCTCGTGGGACATGCAGTTCACCGCGGGCGCCGACCTCGGTTCGGCGGATGTCCGCGCGCGCAATCCCCTCGGCAAGGGTGATATTGTTCTCGCCGACACGCACTATGCCTCGCGCACGGCCTCGGGCGGCATTGTCATGAACCTCAACATGGCGGGCGCGCTGGCGTTGCTCGCCAAATGGGGCGCCGACTACCCCAGCCTCACCGTCAGCGACGTCATCGGCAAATCGGAAAGCCAGCTGATCGCGCTGTTCGGGGCGACGTCGTGGGCGGATTTCGATCTGCCCGGCTTCTGGGATCCCGCCGCGGGCCATTTTGATCTCGGCCTGACCATGCAGGGCGTCAACGCCGTCGTGGATCTCAACGGCTTGCCGGGCGGGATCTCCAGCAAGTCGGAGCTGCTGTTCAAGACCCAGCGCGAGCTCGCCACTCTTTACGGCGATCCCAACCTCACGTGGCAGGACTTCGGCCTGCCATCGGACTTCGGCGACTACGGGCAGGGCAACTTCTCGACCATCAACCTGCCGCCCACGACCACCTATGCATCTCCGTCGTTCAGCGTGGTCCGCACCGGCACCGGCAACCTGACGCTCGCCGCAGCAGGCAATATCCGGATGCATTCGCTCTACGGCGTCTACACCGCCGGCACGGCGACGGCGGTCGATGCGGCCTACAACCGCGCCCGCGGGCTTCTCCCTGACGGCACGCTGCTGGGGGCTTCGAGCGCCGATTACGCCTCGGCGACCGCAGTCTATCAGGCGTGGTATCCGGACCTGGGCGGCAACGTCCTGATCGCCGCGGGCGGCAATCTCATCGGCGACATCTACGGCCAGTCGTGGCGCGAGACCCCCTCCAGTATCGTCACCGGCAACTGGCTGTGGCGTCAGGGCACCGGCACGACCGCCGTGGATACGCCGATCCCGACCTCCTGGTGGATCAATTTCGGTACCTACGTGCCGAACACGTCGACGGCGGCCGGAAATCAGGCGCGCCTGCCGGATCTCGCCGGCTTCACGGGCATCGGCGCGCTCGGCGGCGGCAACATCGCGATCCGGGTCGGCGGCGACGCCGGCACGATCGACCTGCGCGGCGATCAGGTGGCGCCGAGGAGCGGTCAGGAGCGCAGTCAGGGGCTCCTGGTCGCGGTCGGCAGCACCGGGCGCGTCGGAGCCGACGGATCGCTGGCATTGACCGGCGGCGGCGACATCGACATCCGCATCGCCGGCGCCCTCAACCCGAACCAGGCGCTCTCCTTAGCCGGCTTCGCCGGCGAGAAACAAGCGCTGGCGGGCGCGCTGGTCGACCTGCGCGGTGCGCTGCATGTCGATGCCCAGTCGGTCGGCGGGATCCGGCTGACCTATGGCGCCTTCATCGACAAGTTCGATCCGCGCGGGCTGGATCCGTTCACGGCGACGTCGTCCGATGCGCGCTCGGGCTTCACGCTCGTGCCCGGCGACGCGGTGATGACCATCGACACGCGGGGCGATCTCGTCCTCGGCGGCGCCGGCGATCCCGGCCGCACCGTGTCGCCGAACAATGCGCGCTATGCCGCCGGCGGGGTATCGTATGGCGGCGGCGGCGAAAGCTGGTTCTCGCTGTGGACCGAGCATACCGCCATCAACCTGATGTCCGCCGGCGGCAACCTGACGCCGACGACGTCGGCCACGGAACGGGACAGCATTCGCGCCGCAAGTCTGAACACGGACCAGAACATGGTCGACGGCACGGTCGTCTATCCGGCGATCCTGCGGGCGGCGGCGCTCGGCGGCAGCATCTTCTACGGCGGCAACGCCTCGCTATACCTGCGCTATGACAACCAGCCCTATCCTTTCGTCACCCTCGCACCTTCGCGCTACGGCACGCTGGAAATGCTGGCCGGCAACTCGATCTACGGCGGCCAGTACAGCTTCAGCCTGTCCGGCACCGGCGTGCCGATGCCGACCCCGTTCAACCCGGCGTTCGCGGGGCGCGACACGGATGCGTTGGGCCGGTCGCTGGTGACCAACGCGTCGTTCACCGGCACGATCGATCAGGTCGGCAATGTCATACCGTTGTCGCTGTTCGTGTTCGGTCCGAACACCTCCGTGATCCCGATCGGCCGCGCGGCCGAGGCCGATCCCGTGCGTTTCTATGCGAGGAGTGGTGACGTTTCCGGCCTCTCCACCGGCGAGGTCCTGTCGTTCTCCGGCGGATTAAGCGTTTGGTACAGCGCCTCGGCGCCGCTGATGGTACGCGCCGGCCGCGATATCGTCGGCGCCGGGCTGGCGCCCGGGGTGATGCGCGACAGCTATTACAGCGGGCAGACGCGCGGCAATCTGATCGTGCACAGCAACCCGAACGACGTCTCGGTGATCTCGGCCGGGCGCGACATCATCAACGCCAACTTCGACATCGCCGGCCCCGGCGCGATCGAAATCTCCGCCGGCCGCAATCTCTATCAGGCCGACAAGGGCGCGATCACCAGCATCGGCCCGCTCGCCGTCGGCGACACGCGCCGCGGCGCCAGCGTTGCGATGCTCGCCGGCGTCGGCGCCTCCGGGCCCGATTACGACGGGTTCGCGGCGCGCTATCTCGATCCCGCGAATCTGTTGAGCAGCGGCGTGCCGCTTGCCGACCAGACGGGCAAGGTGGCGAGGACCTACGAGCGCGAGCTCGCGGTCTGGCTCGGGGAGCGCTACGGCTTCTCTGGCAACGACGCCGAGGCGCGTGCCTACTTCGCCGGCCTGCCGCCCGAGCAGCGACAGGTGTTCCTGCGGAGCGTCTATTTCGCCGAGCTCACCGCGGGCGGCCGCGAGCACAATGACGAAGGCGGCCCCCGCCACGGCAGCTATCTGCGCGGGCGGCAGGCGATATCAGCGCTGTTCCCGGAGGCGGGGACTTATGACGGCGATCTCACGATGTTCGGCGCTTCGGGCGTCCGGACGCTGTCGGGCGGTGACATCCAGCTCCTCTCGCCGGGCGGCCGCACCGTCATCGGCGTCGAAGGACTGGTGCCGCCGGCGTCGTCCGGCCTGATCACGCAGGGGGCCGGCAATATCCAGATCTATTCGGAAGGCAGCATCCTGCTCGGCCTGTCACGCATCATGACGACGTTCGGCGGTGATGTCATCGCCTGGTCCGCGACCGGCGACATCAACGCCGGCCGTGGCTCGAAGACCACGACGATCTATACCCCGCCGAAGCGCGTCTACGACCAGTACGGCCGTGTCGTGCTGTCGCCGCAGGTGCCGTCGTCCGGTGCCGGCATCGCGACGCTCAATCCGATCCCCGAAGTGCCGCCCGGCGACATCGATCTGTTCGCGCCGCTCGGCACCATCGATGCGGGCGAGGCGGGAATCCGCGTCTCCGGCAACGTCACCCTGGCGGCGTTGCAGATTCTCAACGCGGCCAACATCCAGGTGCAGGGCAACGCCTCGGGCATTCCGACCGTCCAGGCGCCGCCGGTCGCCGCGCTGACCGCTGCGTCGAACACCGCGGCGGCGACCCAGCGGACTGCATCTCCGACCCCGTCCCGCAACGACGGGCAGGCGTCGATCATCATGGTCGAGGTGCTCGGCTATGGCGGCGGGGGAGGTGCGGATGACAACGGGGACGACAAAAAGCGCGAACGCCGCAGCGCGCTGCCTGACGACGCCGGACATCGCTACGACCGCGCCAGTGCGGTGCAGTTCGTCGGTCTCGGCCGGCTGTCGCCCGATGAGAAGCAGGACTTGACCGCGGACGAACGTCAAAAACTCGCCGGGCAGCAGCGCTGATAGGCGCTGCCGTCATGGTGCTGGGGCCGCCAGCCTGCCACTCGTCGTTAAATATTCCGTGGGGCGGGCTATTCTGAAGTCCGCCCCACACCTGTCACGGCCTGGTGCCGCAGGGCAAGGCCGGTCCCGGCCCTATCCCCACCGCCAGCCACTCGACGCAAGACATCTTGCCAGACCCTCGCCTCAACTGCTTGAAAAAGGGATGGAAACGAGGCCGGCGGACGATGCGTTCGCCGTGTCTGGGAATGCCGCTGATGGCACGGCCGTCGGCGGAGGAGGGTCTTATGCCGGTTCGGTATTACGACTGGATCGCCCATCACGCCCGGCGGACGCCGGACAAGATCGCCGCGGTCGATCTCGCGAGCGCGCGCCGCCACACCTATCGCAGCTTCGATGATCGCATCGCACGTCTCGCTCAGCACCTGCGTGAGCGCCTGGGCGTCGGCCGTGGCAACCGCGTCGCGGTGCTGGCACTCAATTCCACCGATACGCTCGAGGTGCAATTCGCCTGCGGTCGGCTCGGGGCGGTGTTCGTGCCGCTGAACACGCGCCTCACCGTGCCGGAGCTCGCCTTCATCGTCGGCGACGCCACGCCAACCGTGCTGGTGCATGACGACGACCTCACCGAGACTGCGCTGGCGGTCGCCGCGCGCTGCGCGACGCCGGCGATGCTGCGGCTCGGTCCGGGCGGTACTTATGAGGCAGCGATCGCGTCCTCGCCGCGGCTCGCGGCGCCGCAAGCCATGACGCTCGATGACATGTCGACGATCATGTACACCTCCGGCACCACGGGGCGGCCGAAGGGCGCGATCATCACCCACGGCATGACGCTGTGGAACTGCATCAATCTCGGCGGCCCGGCCTACATCACGCCGTCATCGGTGCTGCTCACCGTGCTGCCGCTGTTCCACACCGGCGGCCTGAACTGCTACACCAATCCGGTGCTGCATGCCGGCGGCACCGTGCAGATCATGCGCGCGTTCGATCCCGGACAGGCGCTGGCCCTGATCAGCGATCCGGCTGCGGGCATCAACGTGTTCTTCGGCGTGCCGTCGATCTACCAGTTCATGGCGCAGCACCCCTCGTTCGCCGGCGCCGACTTCAGCCGGCTGATCATCGGCGGCGTCGGCGGCGCGCCGATGCCGGTGCCGCTGCTGAAGATCTGGGAGGGGCGCGGCGTCGCCCTGCAACAGGGCTATGGCATGACCGAGACCAGCCCCGCGGTGCTGGCGCTCGGCCGCGAGGATGCCGCGCGCAAGGCCGGCTCCGCCGGCAAGCCGGTGCTGCATACCGAGGTGCGGGTGGTGAAGCCCGATGGCACCGACGCGGCCGTGGGCGAGCTCGGCGAGCTTTGGGTCAGGGGGCCGAACATCACACCGGGGTACTGGAACAGGCCGGACGCGAACGCGACGTCCTTTACCGACGGCTGGCTGCACACCGGCGACGCGACGCGGGTCGATGACGAAGGATTCTACTACATCGTCGACCGCTGGAAGGACATGTACATCTCCGGCGGCGAGAACGTCTATCCGGCCGAGGTGGAGGATGTGCTCTACCAGATCCCCGCTGTCGCCGAAGCCGCGGTGATCGGCGTGCCGGACGCGCGCTGGGGCGAGGTCGGCATCGCCATCGTCGCGCTCAAGGCAGGTGAGGCGCTGAGCGCGGGCGACATTCAGGCCCATTGCGGCGCCAACCTCGCGCGCTTCAAGTGTCCGGGCACCGTCCACTTCGTCGAGGCGCTGCCACGCAACGCCACCGGCAAGGTGCACAAGCCGACCCTTCGCGAAAAATTTGGCACGCCGGGCTCGCTCGACGTCGCCGGAGCCGCGGCGTCCTGACCGGGCTCGTCCCGCCTCAGGTCGCCGCCAACAACTCAGAAAAACACTGACAAGACTGACATTCCCAAGGAGAGGACCGTTCATGACCACGAGACTGCTGTCTTCGTTCGCGGCGCGCCCAATCGCGGCGACCTTCATCATCGGCGTGCTGATGAGCAGCGGCGCCGCGCTCGCCCAGAAGGCCTATGATCCCGGCGCGACCGACACCGAAATCAAGATCGGCAACATCGAGGCCTACAGCGGCCCGGCTTCCGCCTACGGCATCATTGGCAAGACCGAGGAAGCCTACTTCAAGATGATCAACGATCAGGGCGGCGTCAACGGCCGCAAGATCAACTTCATTTCCTATGACGACGGCTACAGTCCGCCGAAAACGGTCGAGCAGGCGCGCAAGCTGATCGAGAGCGATGAGGTGTTGCTGATCTTCAACGCGCTCGGCACCGCGCCCAACACCGCGATCCAAAAATACCACAACGCCAAGAAGGTGCCGCAGCTGTTCGTCGCCACCGGCGCCAGCAAGTGGGACGACCCCAAGCAGTTCCCCTGGACCATCGGCTTTCAGCCGAGCTACCGCTCCGAGGCGCGGATCTTCGCCAAATACATCCTCAAGGAAAAACCGGACGCCAAGGTCGCGGTGTTCTACCAGAACGACGATTTCGGCAAGGATTACGTCGCTGGCCTCAAGGACATCTTCGGCGACAAGGCCTCGAAGCTGATCGTCGCCGAGGAGAGCTACGAGATCTCCGAGCCGTCCATCGATTCCCACATCGTCAAGCTCAAAGCGACCGGCGCCGACGTGCTCGTCGACATTACCACGCCGAAATTCGCGGCACAGTCCATCAAGAAGGTGGCCGAGCTCGACTGGAAGCCGATGCATCTCATGACCGACGTCTCCATCTCGATCGGCGCGGTGATGAAACCCGCCGGCCTCGACAATTCCGAAGGGGTGCTGTCGGCGCACTATCTCAAGGACCCCTCCGACAGCCAATGGGCGAACGATGCGGGCATGAAGAAGTTTGACATCTTCCTCGAGAAGTACATGCCGGGCGCCAACCGCGCCGACATCAACCTGGCATACGGTTACGCCGCGGCCCAGACCATGGTGCAGGTGCTCAAGCAGAGCGGCGACAACCTGACCCGCGCCAACGTCATGAAGCAGGCGGCGAGCCTGAAGGACTTCGCGCCGGACACGCTGATCCCCGGTGTCAGGATCAACACCAGCGCCACCGACTTCGCGCCCATCGAGCAGTTGCAGATGATGCGGTTCAAGGGCGGCAAGTGGGAGCTGTTCGGCGACGTTATCAGCGCCGAAACCGGCGGCTGACGAACTCGCCCAACGGGTGCTTTGCGGGCCGGCGCTCCACCAGCGCCGGCCCGTTGCATGGAGGCTGGGGCGAGGCGACCTCTACCAGCTCGCGGGCAGCCGTTTCAGACCGCGCAGCACGAAGGTCGGACGCCACTCCGGAGTATCGGCGTCGTCGAGCCGAAGATCGGGCAGGCGACGCAGCAGCGTGGCGATGGCGATCTCGGCCTCGATGCGCGCCAGCTGGGCGCCGAGACAGAAGTGGATGCCACCGCCGAAGGACAGCGGCTTGACGTTCGCCCGGGTGATATCGAGCCGCTCCGGATGGCCGGGATAGGCTGCCGGATCGCGGTTGGCTGAACCGAGCAGGCACAGCACGTTCTCGCCCTTGGGGATTCGCTTGCCGCCGATGTCGTCGATGTCTTCCAGTGCCACGCGCCCCGTGGACTGGACGGAGGAATCGTAGCGCAGGAATTCCTCGATGGCGTTGGTGATGAGCGCGGGGTTGGCCTTCAGCAGCGCGAGCTGGTCCGGGTGGCGGTGCAGGGCCAGCAGGCCGTTGCCGATCAGGTTGACCGTGGTCTCGTGACCGGCGCCGAACAGCAGGATGATGTTGGCGGTCAGCTCCTCGTTGGTCAGTTTCTGGCCGTCCTCCTCGGCGTGCACCAGTTGGGTCGTGAGGTCGTCGCCGGGACTGCGCCGCCGCAGCTCGAACAGCTGGCGGAAGTACATCTGGGCCATTTCGTTGCCGGCGTTGGCCTCTCTGAGCTCCTGCGGCGACAGCGGCACCGGATCGAGCAGGCGGCCGCCGTCGCGCGAACTGGTGTAGAAGACCTCGCGGTGATCCTCCGGAATGCCGAGCATGTCGCAGATGATGGTGACCGGCAGGCGGAAGGCAAAATCCTCGATCAGGTCCATGTGGCCCTGTGGGATCAGCCGGTCGAGCGTTTCGTCGACGACCTGCTGGATGCGCGGCCGCATGTCCTCGACGCGCCGCGCGGTGAAGGCCTTGACCACGAGGCCGCGCAGGCGGGTGTGATCCGGCGGATCCTGCACCAGCATCCAGTGCCGCATGCTGCGGTAGATCGGCTCCTGCAGGATCTGCGCGCCGCTGCGCCGCGTCATGCGGTCGACGAAGTCCTTGCCGAAACGCTTGTCGCGCAAGATCTGGCTGACATCGGCATGCCGGCTGGCGAGATAGATGCCGAGCGGCGTCAGCGGTAGCGGCTCACCGGAGCGCAGGCGCTCATAGGTCGGATAGGGATCGCGGATGAAATCCGGCGACAGCGGGTTGAACAGGGGCTGTGTCGCCGTGGTCTGGACATGCTCGCTCACATACGCCTCGCGGTCGGGATCGCATGAGCCGATCGCAACCAGCCTATGTCGTTCGTCAGGCTGGCGCAATCGGCTCGTCGGCGTGCGCAGCTCGCGTCTTGCGCCAGCGAGGGTGGCGTTCGCACAGGGCTAGCTGCCGGCGATCCCAGGGACATGTGGCATCGGCTCGGACAGGCGGCCGCCGGGCCGCAGACGCATGGTCGGCTGATCGAAATCATCATTGCCGATCACGACGTCGGCGCTGGCCGCGGGGGCGCTTTGTTCAGCGTAGAGATCGTAAGCCGGACGATAGCGGCTTGCGTAGAGCGAGCGGACGGCGTCGCTGTCGCCGGCCGAGGCCGCATCGCGGGCGATGCCCCGGCGCTCGGCGATGGCCTCCGATGTGTCGATGAAGATCGTCAGGTCCCAGCCGCGGCGCAGCTCGGGACGCTGCAGGAAGGTGCCGTCCACGATCAGGATGGCGTCGGGCCGGGCGGTCTGCGGCGGCTGCGTGATCGGCCGGTCGGCGGCAAGGTCGAACGAGGCGGTACGGTAGACCCGGTCGCCGCCGGGACCGAGCGGCGTCAGCAGCAGCGCCATCACGGCGTCGAGGTCGCGGGCGTCGTGATAGTAGCCTTCCGCCGAATACCGGCCGCGGGCATAGCGCTGCGCCCTCGGGCGATGGAAACCATCGATCGAACTGCGGATCACCTCCGGGCGGCGCTCGCGCAAGGCCACGGCGAGCGCGTCGGCCAGCGTGGTCTTGCCTGACGCGGTCCGCCCGTCCACGGCAATGCGCAGCGGCCAGTCCTGGCGGATGCGGTCGATCGCGCCCGCGAGTGTGGTGAGCAGGGTGGTGCGAATCGTCACGGCGCAAGCTTGCTCCAACTGATGCGGCGCCCGTCTATAGGTGGCTGGTCGCACCGGCTCAAATCACACAATGTGTTGTGATGTGACTCCCTCGCGCGGCACCGGGCCCGATCTGCTATGATCGTGCCGACGACGAATGGATGGCGACGCATGAAAGACAAGAAGGACATCGTCCAGAACTGGCTGCCGCGCTACACCGGCGTGCCGCTGTCGGAGTTTGCGCCCTACATCCTCCTGACCAATTTCGAGCACTATGTGGCCTGGTTCGCCGCCCGGCACGGCGCGGCCGTGCGCGGCGACGACCGGCCGATGCCCAATGTCACTGCGAACGGCGTCACCCTGATCAATTTCGGCATGGGCAGCCCGAACGCCGCCACCGTGATGGACCTGCTCAGCGCCATCGCGCCCAAGGCGGTCTTGTTCCTCGGCAAGTGCGGCGGCCTCAAGCGCAAGAACGAGATCGGCGACCTGATCCTGCCGATCGCCGCCATTCGCGGCGAGGGGACTTCCAACGACTACCTGCCGCCGGAAGTGCCGGCGCTGCCGGCATTCCAGCTGCAGCGTGCGGTGTCGTCGACCATCCGCGACCTCGGGCACGACTACTGGACCGGGACGGTCTACACCACCAATCGCCGGGTCTGGGAGCACGACGACCGCTTCAAGGAGCAACTGCGCCGCACCCGCGCCATGGCGATCGACATGGAGACCGCGACCATTTTCGCGGCCGGCTTCGCCAACCACATCCCGACCGGCGCGCTGCTGCTGGTGTCCGACCAGCCGATGATCCCCGAAGGCGTGAAGACCGAGGTTTCGGACCGGACCGTGACCGAAACCTATGTGGAGACCCACATCCGGATCGGCATCGAGGCGCTGCAGCATGTCCGCGCCCGCGGGCAGAGCGTGAAGCACCTGCGCTTCGAGGACGATTTCGACGACGGGCACTGAGTGTCGCTGGCGCCGGGGTGCATCGGCATCCCGGCGTCGGCTTGCCCGCAAGTGCCGCCTCAGCCGTTGAGATGCATCCACACCGCCTTGGGCTCGGTGAAGGTTTCGATGGCCTGGGTGCCGTGCTCGCGGCCGAAGCCGGAATCGCGCGCACCACCCCAGGGCAGGCGGACGTCGGTATAGCCGTAGGTGTTGATCCAGACCGTTCCCGCCTTCGCCTGGCGGGCGAAGCGCTGGGTGCGGTCAACGCTGCGGCTCCAGACGCCGGCAGCGAGGCTGTAGGCGGTGCCGTTGGCGATCCGCAGCGCATCGGCGTCGTCCTCGAAGCGGATCACGCTGACGACCGGCCCGAAGATCTCCTCCTGGGAGATGCGCATCTCGTGCGCGACGCCGGCGAACACCGCCGGGCTGATGTAGTAGCCGCGGTCGCCGACGCGCCGGCCGCCGGTGACAAGGCGCGCGCCTTCGGCCTCGCCGATCGCGACGTAGTCGAGGATGGTCGTCATCTGCCGCGCGGAGATCACCGGGCCGAGCGCGGTGCCGCGATCGGAGGTGGCGCCGATCCGCAGCGCCATCGCGCGGGCGGCGAGGCGCTCGACGACTTCGTCATAGACCTTGGCGTGGGCGAGCACGCGGGAGCCGGCGGAGCAGACCTGGCCGGCGTTGAAGAAGATGCCGGCGGCGGCGGCCCTGGTCGCGGCGTCGAGATCGGCATCGTCGAAGATGACGTTGGCAGACTTGCCGCCGAGCTCGAGCGAGACGCGTTTGAAGTTGCCGGCGGCGGCGCGCAGGACGCCGCGGCCGACGCCCGGCGAGCCGGTGAAGGTGACCATGTCGACGTCGGGATGGCCGACCAGCGCCTCGCCGACCACCCGGCCGGGACCCGAGACGACGTTGAAGACGCCGGGCGGGACGCCGGCCTCGAGCGCCAGCTCGCCGAGGCGCAGCGCCGACAGCGAGGTCAGCTCGGCCGGCTTCATCACCACGGTGCAGCCGCAGGCCAGCGCCGGCGCCAGCTTCCACATGCCGATCATCAGCGGGAAGTTCCAGGGCACGATGGCAACGACGACGCCGACCGGCTCGCGCACCGTGTAGGTGAGCGCGTCGCTGCGGGTCGAGACGACATCGCCGCTGATCTTGTCGGCCCAGCCGGCATAGTAGGTCAGGGTGTCGATGGCGGCGGGCAGGTCCTGGCGCAGCACCGCGGCGATCGGCTTGCCGGCGTCGCGGCTTTCGATGGCCGCGATCTCGTCGCCATGGCGCTTCAACAGCTCAGCGAACGCGAACAGGATCCGGCCGCGCTCGGCGGCGCGCATCTTGCCCCAGGGGCCTTCGAGCGCGCGGCGGGCGGCGGCGACCGCGTCGTCGACATCCGATGCATCGGCTTCGGCGATGGTCGCGATCTGCGCCTCGGTGGACGGGTCGAAGGCATCGAACGCCCGGCCGGAGTGGGCATGGCGCTGCTGGCCATCGATCAGCAGCCTGTGGTGGGGGATCTGTGCCGTCAATGCACGTTGATATGAAGTTGACATCATAACTCTCCCGGTTGCTGATGCCAGCTTGTGTATTCAATATGCCAGAGTAAATATGAGAAATGGTGCCGATGACGTGGTCATCGTGCCGGGAGGATATGAAACGGACATCATAATGTCCGACGGGAGGCGGCGATGCAGGTCGAGATCGAGCCGGTCTGGCGCTTTCGCAAGGAGGGCAGCCGCCATGGCATCGTGGTGATGCTGGACGTGCTCAACGACATTCGGGTCGGGGGCAAGCTCACCCGGGCCGCGAGCCGCGCCGGGCTGTCCTACCGCCATGTCTGGAATCTGGTCGAGCAGTGGTCCGATTTCTTCGAGGTGCCGCTGGTCGAGACCCATCGCGGCAAGGGCACCCGGCTCACCGCCTTCGGCGAGAAGCTGGTCTGGGCCGGCCAGCGCATGCAGGCGCGGCTCGGGCCGCAGCTCGAGAATCTGGCGCAGGAGTTGGTCACCGAGATCGAGCCGTTCCTGCACCAGCGGCCGCCGGTGATCCGCGTGCATGCCAGCCACGGCTTTGCGGTGTCGAAGCTGCGCGACCTGCTGGACCGCGAGCCGGCACTCGGCGTCGACCTGCGCTATATCAGCAACCAGCATTCGCTGTTGTCGCTCGCCGAGGGGACCTGCGACCTGTCGGGCGTCCACCTGCCGCGCGGCGTGCTGCGGGCACAGAATGTCCGGATCTGCCGCGAGCGGCTCGATCCGACCGAGCACTGCGTGATCCGTTTCGTGACGAGGGAAATGGGGCTGATGGTCGGCCGCGGCAATCCGCTGGGGATCGCGACACTGTCCGATCTGGCCGCGTGCCGGGCGCGCTTCGTCAACCGCGAACCGGACTCCGGCACGCGGCTGCTGTTCGACCAGTTGCTGGCGCGCGACCATCTCGCGGAAGCGCAGATCGAGGGCAGCCGGCAGATCGAATTCACCCACGCGGCGGTGGCGGCCTATGTGGCGAGCGGCATGGCGGATGCGGCGTTCGGTGTCGAGGCGGCGGCGCGGCAGTTCGGGCTCGATTTCATCCGTCTCGTGACCGAGGACTATGTGTTCGTCTGCCGCCGCAGCTTCCTCGACCAGGCGGCGATGCAGCGTGTCCTCGACATCATGCGCAGCGACGAATTCCGCACTGCGATCGATAGCCTGCCAGGCTATGCGGCCGACGGCAGCGGCGAGGTCAGCAGCGTCAAATCGTTTTTCGATCGCGAAGACGCCGCGGCCGGGTGAGCGGCGCGCGAGCGTTGCTTTTGCCCGGAGCGAGGCCTAAAACTCCGGCTCGATCGGCGCAGCCGCATCACCAGCGGGAGCAGGCAGCATGACCAGAACCGCCAGCGGAGCGACGCGGCGCAAGACGCTGCCGCAGCTCAGCATCCGGATCGATCTCGATTCCGAGGGACGGATCGGCCCGGGCAAGATCCGCCTGCTGGAGCAGATCGACGCACTGGGCTCGATCTCGGCCGCGGGCCGGGCCATGAACATGTCCTACAAGCGCGCCTGGGATCTGGTGGAAGAGGTGACGTCGATCTGCGGCGCTGTCGTGCAGCGCCACACCGGCGGCCGGGACGGCGGCGGCGCGACGTTGACGCCGCTCGGGCAGTCGCTGGTCGCACGCTACCGCCGCATCGAGAAGGCCGCGGCGGCGGCGGTGCGCGCTGATCTCGCCGGGCTGCAGTCGGATGTCGGCCGGCAACGCCGAATCAAGCGGGCCTGAGGGGGCGAGGCCGGCAGTTGCGGGGCGGCGCAGCGCGCTCCTGATGCGAAACGTGCTGGAAACGAACGTCAGTTGGCGGTGAGCGGCTGCTCGCTCGCCACCGGCGTCGCCAGGGCCTCGCCAAGCTCGGAGCGCAGCTCCCTAGCGATCGAGAAGCAGATCCCGAAACCGTCGGCGGTGCCGAGCGTCACGATCGTCGTTGCGGGATCCGAGGAGCGCTCGAAGCGCCAGGACGTCAGCGGGAACGTGTAGCGCAAACTCGCGTCCCGGTAGCGCTGGCGCAGCGCCCGCTGGATCAGCACCGGCAGCGTCATGGCGAGCGATCCTGCCTGCTCGACCGGCAGGTTGACCGAGGCCGGCCGTCCCGCCGCATCGAGGAATCCCAAGGAAATGAGCGTGCCGTCGGCGGCCACGCTGCACGTCGTCAACTGACGGCTCTCGATGTTCATTGCCGCTCCTCGTTATATCCATAAGGATATATCGATGGGAACGGGCGAGTCCAGAGAATGGCGCTACAGCTCCGTCGTGATATATGTATAAATATAACGATGGACGGCGTTGCAGGCACAAGCCGATGTTCGATTCCCACAGTGACGTGGCGGCCGTGGTTTATGGCGACGGCGACGATCCGGACGCGGTGCTGCGCGGCTTTGCGTTGCGCCTGCGCAGCGGCGGCGACCGGCCTGTCGGGCTGATTCAGGCCGGGCGTCGCGGGGCCGGACGGGATGATCTTCGCGGGGTTCTGCTGCCGTCCGGCCGGCGGGTCGGCATGTGGACGGCGCGCGTCGGTCCGCATGGTGGCCGGTTCGATGTCGCAGCCTTCGCAGATGCGCAGATGGAAATCATGGCTGCACTGGACGCCGGCGCGGACGTGCTGATCCTCAACCGGTTCGGCCGCCAGGAGACCGCCGGAGGCGGCCTGCGCGAACTGGTCATCCGCGCGGCGCAGCGCGATGTTCCGGTTGTCGGCGCGGTCGCGGCCTGGCGCTTCGCCGACTGGCTGCGCTTTGTGGAAGGGATGAGCGTCAAACTTCCCTGTGAGCAGGGCGCCGTCGATCTCTGGTGGCGGGGGACGCGGCGGTCCGGGGACGGCCGTGCGCCGGCTTCGCCCGGCCGACGCGGATGGCCGCTCTAGTCATGCGCGGTCATTCGAACGCGCGCACCGCCCGCACCGGCATCCATTGATCGCGCACCTTGATGTAGGACCGTTTCACGGCCGCCCACGCGATGCGATGGGCGATTTCCTCCTGCCGCGCGTCTCCGGCGTGAGACGCAAACGCGTGGTTGAACGCCTCGCGATAGATATCCTGCGCGTGCGCCGGCAGATGGTCGCGGACAGAGGAGGGCAAGTCGGCATTGCGCTGGTAGGGCATGGCTGTCGGGCTCCGGTGAACCGCCTCGGATGCATCCCCCAAGCCCAAACATAGCGTTGGTTGTTCCCTCCAGGGATTGATGAGCATCAAGGAGGCGGCTTCGCGCGCCACGGCACCATGAAAAGGCCGGAGTGCGGTGCTCCGATGAACGACCTGCGGGACGTTCGCGACGATTGGGCGGTTCACGCGGCATCGCCCTGCGATATGGCTCCGCGGCAAGACGGCGGGATGGCGCGCATGGCACAGCAACCGGAAAGACCCGGCGAGCGGACGGAGACGCCCGCGGACGCATCGTTTGTCCCCTGGCTCTGGCCGCTGGCGGCGACCCGGATGGCGATGGAGGCCTGGCTCGGATGGCTCGAACGCGGTCCACCGCCGATGGAGCCGCGGACCGCGAGCGCCTTGCCCTGGACGACGCCGAACGACATCGCGCTGGAACTGACGACCATGCGGCTGCGCGATTTCTCCACCGCCGGCTCCGGGCGCGCGACGCTGATCGCTGCGCCCTACGCCCTGCACAGCGCGCTGATCGCCGACTTCGCGCCCGGACACAGCCTGGTCGAGGCCCTTCGCGGCGAGGGGGTCGAGAGGCTCTACCTCACCGACTGGCGCTCGGCCACGCCCGACATGCGCCTGCTGTCGATCGACAACTATCTCGCCGATCTCAATGTCGCCGTTGATGACATCGGCGCTCCCGTCGATCTCATCGGCCTCTGCCAGGGGGGATGGCTATCGCTGATCTACGCGGCCCGTTTTCCGCACAAGGTGCGGCGGCTGGTGCTGGTCGGCACGCCAGTGGACGTCTCCGTCGAATCCGAGCTGTCGCGCTCGGTCGCCGCGGCGCCGCCGGGCGCCTTCGAGGCGCTGGTGGCTGGCGGCGGAGGGGTGGTGCAGGGCGAACACCTGCTGCGGCTGTGGAGCCGTCCGCCGGAGGTCGCAGAGGCGCTGCAGCAAGACTTGTCCCTCGACGCGCCGGCCGACCGGCTGCTGCTGGAGCGGTTCGACCGCTGGTATGCCGAAACGCTGGACCTGCCCGGGACGTTCTATCTGGAGGCCGTCGCGGGGATCTTCAGGGACAACCGCCTCGCCACGGGGGCGTGGTCTGCGCTCGGCCGGGACATCCATCTCGACCGCCTCCAGACGCCGGTGTTCCTGCTGATCGGGGCGCATGACGAGATCGTGCCGGCCGAGCAGGCGCTGGCGACGGCCGCGCGGCTCGGCACCCCGCGCGCCTTCATCGCCTGCGAGACCGCTCCGTCCGGCCATCTCGGCCTGTTCATCGGCCGCAGGACGCTCACCGGGGCATGGCGCCGGGTCGCCCGCTGGCTGCGCGACGACATGCCCGGGCAGCGCCTGCGCGAGGTCGCGGCCATCTGAGAATCGGTCCGGCGCGCTGCTCATTGCTGCACAGCAGCAGTGCGCTTGCCGGATTCGGCGCGATCGGCAATGGTGTCCCCCAACACCAACGGGAGTTGACTGCCGACATGAGTTTTCATGCGATCTACCGGCATGGTTTGGCGCGCGTGGCGGCCTGCGTCACGGTCTGCAGCCCCGCCGACCCGGCCAGCAATGCGGCGGCGATCTGCGGCGCGGCGCGGACCTGCCATGAACGTGCGGTCGCGGTCGCGGTGTTTCCGGAGCTCTGCCTGTCGGGCTATGCCATCGAGGACCTGCTCAAGCAGGCGCCGCTGCTGGACGCGGTCGAGCGGGCGGTGGTGGAGGTCATGCGGGTATCGGCGGACCTGATGACCGTGCTGGTGATCGGGGCGCCGCTGCGGTTTGGCGCGCGGCTCTACAACTGCGCCGTGGTGATCCATCGCGGGCGCATCCTCGGCGTCGTGCCCAAGACCTATCTGCCGACCTACCGGGAGTTCTACGAAGGCCGCCATTTCGCGTCCGGCGCCGGCATCGCCGGGCAGGAGATCGCGATCGCCGGCATGGTGGCGCCTTTCGGCATCGACCTGCTGTTCACCGCCGATGACGTGCCCGGGCTGACGGTCGGCATCGAGATCTGCGAGGACATGTGGGTGCCGGCGACGCCGGGCGCGGAGCTGGCGCTGGCGGGCGCCAGTGTGCTGCTCAACCTCTCGGGCAGCCCGATCACCATCGGCCGGGCGCGGGCACGGGCGCTGCTGTGCCAGTCCGCCTCGGCGCGCTGTCTCGCCGCCTATGTCTATGCCGCCGCCGGGGCCGGCGAATCGACGACCGATCTCGCCTGGGACGGCCAGACGTCGATCTACGAGAACGGCGTGCGGCTCGCCGAGGGCGAGCGCTTCTCCCAGGACGGGCAGATCACGCTCGCCGATGTCGACCTCGACCTGCTCCGCCAGGAGCGGCTGATGATGGGGACCTTCGACGACAATGCCCGCCAGCGCGAGGCGCAAGGTCCGTTCTATCGGCAGATCACCTTCACGCTGCAACCGCCGATGGCGGATGTCGGATTCTTAAGGACCATCGAGCGCTTTCCGTTCGTGCCGAGCGATGCCGCGCAGCTCGCGCAGGACTGTTATGAGGCCTACAACATCCAGGTCGCCGGCCTCGTGCAGCGGATGCGGGCGACCGGCACCAAGCGGGTGGTGATCGGGGTGTCGGGCGGGCTGGATTCCACCCATGCGCTGATCGTTGCCGCCAAGGCCGTCGATCTGCTGGGCCTGCCGCGCACCAACGTGCTCGCCTACACCATGCCGGGCTTTGCCACTGGCGACCAGAGCAAGACGTTTGCCTGGAAGCTGATGCGGGCGCTCGGCGTCACGGCGTCCGAGCTCGACATCCGGGCGACGGCCACGCTGATGCTGAAGGAGATCCAGCACCCGTTCGGCCGCGGCGAGCCGGTCTACGACATCACCTTCGAGAACGTGCAGGCGGGGCTGCGCACCGACTACCTGTTCCGCCTCGCCAACCATCACCATGGCATCGTCATCGGCACCGGCGACCTGTCGGAGCTCGCACTCGGCTGGTGCACCTATGGCGTCGGCGACCAGATGTCGCACTACAACGTCAACTCCGGCATTCCCAAAACCCTGATCCAGCACGTGATCCGCTGGGTCGTCGCCTCCAGCCAGTTTCCCGACGAGGTCGGTAAGACGCTGACGGCGATCTTGTCGGCGGAAATCTCACCCGAGCTCGTGCCGGTTGCGGACGGCGAGAAGCCGCAGAGCACGGAAGCGGCGATCGGTCCGTATGCGCTGCAGGACTTCAACCTGTTCTACACGCTGCGCTACGGCTTTCGCCCCTCGAAGATCGCCTTCCTGGCGCTGCAAGCCTGGCAGGACGCCGGGGCAGGGGCATGGCCGCCGGGCTTCCCTGAAAGCATGCGGCGAGCGTACGACCTTGCCGAGATCCGGCACTGGCTCACGGTGTTCGTGCGGCGGTTCTTCGCCTTCAGCCAGTTCAAGCGCTCGGCGATGCCGAACGGCCCGAAGGTATCCGCCGGCGGCGCGCTGTCGCCACGCGGCGACTGGCGGGCGCCGTCGGACGGCAATGCCGCGGTGTGGCTCGAGGAGCTCGAGCGCAACGTGCCGGCCGAATCCGTCAAAGGATCCTGACGGGCTCGCGCGACTGATGTGAGATGATTGCCGATGGCGGCAGCCTGGATGCCGCTCATGTCACGCTAGAGCCAAACCTCGCCGGTGACGGCGAGGTTTTATCGTTGTGTGGGCTGCAGTCGATAGCAGCGCCCGTTTCACACCAATTCGACAATAAGAAACGGAGTGCGACCCAGATGGCTTTCCCAGAAGCTCACCGCAAGGCAATCCAAACGAGACGCGTGCGGTATGAGCGAGGATATCGAAATCCGAAAGTTGAGCACGTTCGAAACCGCCAGCGACGGTTCTGCCGTTCGCCTGCGCGTCGAGGATGCGGCAGGCCGTGATATCGGTCTCGTGCTCGCGATCGATTGCCTGACATCGCTTCTCATGACCTTGCCGAAAATCGCGTCGATTGCGGTGACGAGAGCGCACAACGATCCAAGCTTGCGTCTTGCCTACCCGATGAGCGAATTCCAGCTTGAGCTCAGTCCTGAGAATATGCGCATTCTCACGTTGGGAACGCCGGACGGCTTCCGGGTATCATTCAGCCTGACCGAGGAGCTATCGGAGGAGCTGGGATATGCTCACCTCGATGGACTAGGATGGCGGGTAGCAAAGCATTGACCCTCGCTCCAAGCCAGCCCGGCGCTGCCAGGCTGGCTCCCTTGTCAAAAACGGCTCCCGCGGGCGCGGCCACTGAACCGACACGGTGTCACATCCGGCCGGCGGCTTGACGGGCGATGAAATCGTGCCCGGTGGGGTCATGCGCGACTTCTCTCTGTTCGGCAATGTCGAGGCTCGCAATGCTGTCGGGATCGATCGAGGAGTTGCCGAACCGAACCGCGTCGAACGGATGAATGACCAGCCGGCTTTCTTCCCGAGCCATTGCCTGTCGCGCCAGTGACATCAGTCCGCGGCGCACATACGACCAATGTTCAATGACGGGCGCCCAGCTTCCGCGGTCTTTTAGAATCCCGTTGAGCACGCCCTGAGTTATTGGGTCCTCCGGGGCGAGCGCCCGAAGACTCCCGACGACGTCGATGACGTATCGCCCGTCCGCGCGATCGATGACCAGCCCCGTCTTGCCGCTATCAAACCGTATCAGTTTCATGATGCCACCCATCATAGATCGAGGTCGGATCTACGATGAGGGAACGACGCCATTTCTCGAACTTCGATTATTGCCTTCAAATCAAACTTTGAGGGCGGAAGAGAGCGTCGATCGCGCCTGAATTCCGATCGTCTGATTGGAAAACGCCGAGGCCGAATCTTTCTGCCTCCATATGCGAGGGAATGTGGCGGTCGCCGAGTGTGAGCCATTGATCGTCGCCGGATCCGATTGGACGATAAGAATCGGAGTTTCGCGTGCGGTGCGCGCCGCTATCCAGAGCACAGATTGTCGGGCGTCACCGATGATCCATATTTCACCAACCCTGGAGATTTCAGAATGAGCAAAGAGGATGATAACAAGGCCATCGTCGTTCGATGGTTCGCCGATTTCTGGGGCGACAAGCTCGATCTGAACGTCGTCGATGAAATCGCGGCGCCGGATATGCTGCTCAAGTACTCGCTGCACGAGCCGCGCCGTGGTCACGACGACATCAAGGCGTTCATGCGCGATTTCCGAGCGGCATTTCCGAACCTGGCCTTTGGGGCCACCGCCGACCTTATCGCTGAGGGCGACTATGTCGTCGGCCAGTGGGAAGGTGGCGGTACCCATACCGGCCCGGCGTTCAGCGACTTCATCGCCGGCTCGCTTCCCGCCAATACCGGGCGCACCATGCGGTTCACGGGCACGACTGTATTGAAGGTTGTGAATGGCAAGATCGTCGAGGAAATCGGCCTCGACGATGGTGTCGCATGCCTGACGCAGCTTGGTATCCTCAAGACCGCTTGAATGCGAATTGAATCGGCCGCGATAGGTTCCCGGCCGGCTGTTGCTTGGGGGTACGCTCGCTGCGTGCCCCCTTTCTTTTGTTACGGCAAGGGACGGCGTTCTCTGATTGGGGGGTAGGAAACGGAGCGCTGTTTCGAACAGAATTTCTAGATTCGATGCAGCTCATCTGACAGGGAATGACCAAGATGCATCGTATCGGCTACGCTCCGGGCACTTTCGACTTATTTCACATTGGGCATCTCAATCTCCTGCGCAATGCAAGGACGCACTGCGATATTCTGATTGCAGGCGTCGTCTCCGACGAGATCGCGTTCCGCGTCAAGGGCGTCGTTCCCATCATTCCGATCGCGGATCGCCTTGAGATTCTCCGCAGCGTCAAGTTCGTCAGTTCGGCCTATTCGCATACCGTGGATGACATCCTCGCCGTATGGCGGGAGCTGCACTTCAGCATCTTCTTCAAGGGGGACGATTGGCAGGGCACGCCGAAAGGCAACCGCCTGGAGCGAGATCTTGCGACAGTCGGCGTCGAGGTTCGCTATTTTCCGTACACCTCCACCGTATCGAGTTCAGTGCTGCGGCGCATCTTGGGGCCCCATCAGGTCCCCGCCGATTGAGCACCCAGTCCCCCGGTCGACCACTGTCGGAAATCGGGTGGTTCATCTCATTCACGAGTGTCATTATTTCCGGAGCCGAGGCGGACGCGCGCCGTCGATTTCGATTTGAAGGGATCGGGGAACTGCTATGCCTACGTTATTCGCTGAGCGAGGGAAGAGGACGTTTCCGAACGTGGCAGATGATCCTCGTTGGGCGCGAATTGTTGCACGCGATAAGTCCGCGGATGGTCATCTCTGGTATTCCGTCACGACGACAGGTGTATTTTGCCGCCCGTCGTGCCCGTCGCGCACCGCGAATCCCAAGAACGTGCAGTTGCATGACTCGCTGGCATCTGCCAAGGCGACGGGATTCCGGCCGTGCAAGCGCTGCAATCCGGAGGGGCTCTCGATCGACGGAGAGAATGCCGCGATCGTGGCGCGCGCCTGCCGTCTGATCGAGGAGAGCGAGACAGAGCCGTCGCTATCCGACCTGGCCGAGGCGGTCGATCGGAGCCCGAGCTATTTTCATCGCGTGTTCAAGGCGACGACGGGGCTGACCCCGAAGGATTACGCGATCGCGCATCGTGCGAAGCGCCTGCGGCGGTGTCTTGACGCCAGCAATAGCGTAACCGGTGCGATCTATGATGCGGGTTTCAACTCCAGCGGTCGCTTCTATGAGAGATCGACGGATATGCTGGGTATGACGCCGACCCAATACATGAAAGGTGGGGCGAATGAAGAGATTCGCTTTGCAGTTGGCGAAACGTCGATGGGCTCCATACTGGTTGCGTCCAGTCACAAGGGGGTAGCCGCGATCCTGCTCGGCGATGACCCGGATGAACTGGTCCGCGATCTGCAGGACCGCTTTCCGAAGGCACAGTTGATCGGGGCTGACAGAAATTACGAGAAACTCGTCGCGAGCGTGGTCGGCTTCGTCGAGATGCCGCAATTGGGGCTCGATCTTCCCCTCGATGTCCGGGGCACGGCTTTCCAGCAGCGCGTGTGGCAAGTGCTGCGCGAAATTCCTGTCGGTAGCACGGTCTCCTACGCGGAAATCGCCCGTCGCATTGGGGCGCCAAAAGCCGTTCGGGCGGTCGCCGCCGCTTGCGCGAAGAACAACCTTGCGGTTGCCATCCCATGCCATCGCGTCGTGAAGAATGACGGCGCTCTCTCTGGCTATGCTTGGGGTATCGATCGCAAACGCGAGCTTCTGAAGCGTGAGGCCCAGCCCGACGCCTAGCCTTCGTGGGCAATCGAGGCATCGCCGGCCAATCCTTGACATGCCGCTGCGGATCTTCCCGCGCCTGGCGCAACCTATCCGCAGATAAGCCTGATCCATGATTCTCTCGGCCCGTTACCGGAAATCCGTTCGTTTCCTGCGCAATCACGACGCCGATTGGGCGAAGCTCATTGCTCATGTAGGGCCATGCCGCCATGATCCGAAGGCCGCGCGTGAGCCTTATGAGGCCCTGGTCCGGGCGATTGGATACCAGCAACTCACCGCCAAGGCGGGGGATGCGATCATTTCGAGATTGAAGGCTCTCTACCCGGAAGTCGCATTTCCGACGCCGGAGAATATCCTGGCCGCGGATTTCGATGTCCTGCGAAGCTGCGGTTTCTCTGCCTCCAAGATTGCCACGATCAAAGCCATTGCCGAGGGATCGCTGAGTGGTCTCGTGCCATCCCGGGATCTTGCCATCAAGATGGGCGACGAAGATCTGATCGCTCGGCTCGTCACGATGAAGGGCGTCGGCCGGTGGACGGTCGAGATGCTGCTGATGTATTCGCTCGAGCGGATGGACATCCTCCCTGTCGACGATTTCGGCGTTCGTGAAGGCTATCGCGCGCTCAAATCGCTACCCAAGCAGCCCACGCCGCGCGAGCTTCGTGAAATCGGAAGGGCGTGGGCGCCGCACCGCACCGTCGCGTCCTGGTATCTTTGGCGAATGCCGCGAGAGCGAGGCAACGTTCTCGGCTAGAAACCGCAAAATTAGCCGGTGCTGGCCGACCTGGTCGAGATCCAGGATTTTGTCAGTTTGAACGCAAGGACCGGAGTGAGCAGGGCGGGTGAGAGTCTTAAGTTCGGGATGAGGAAAGAAACCCGGAGACACTCACATGAACTTCCATCATACGCGAGCCGCGCGCGTTTCTGTTGAAACCGTAGCACCTCTCGAAACGGCGACAAGCGACCATGTGGTTTACGCCACTGGTGACAGCGCCCTTGGAAAGATCCTGGTCGCACGTAGCGCCGTCGGGATTTGCGCGATTTTCATGGGTGAAACCGAGGAGGAGTTGGTCGCCGACCTGACGGCCCGTTTCCCAGGCGGAGCTCTCGTCCGCAACGGATCGAGCGGGAACGAGGACCTGGCGAAGATTCTCCGGTTCATCGACAAGCCGTCTGCTGGCCTCGACCTGCAGTTCGACATGCGCCACGGAACGGCTTTCCAGCGCAGGGTGTGGGGTGTGCTTCTGACCGTTCCCTGCGGCTCCATCATCACCTACTCGGCCCTCGCGCGCCGCATCGGACAACCGGAGGCCGTTCGGGCTGTTGCTAGCGCGTGCGCCGCGAACGCGATTGCTCTCGGAATTCCGTGCCATCGCGTGCTCAGGAGCGATGGAACGTTGTCTGGTTATCGCTGGGGCGTCGAGCGGAAGCGCGCGCTCATCAATAGGGAAGCAATGTCCTGAATTCGCGTGGAGCCGCCGCGCCAGGGCGGCGATGGGAGAGAGCATGTCACAACAGTCCGATACCGCACGGGAGCGATCTATGGATAAATTTGCGTTCCACAACACAGATCCGCGGGAGCTGGCGCGACGGCGCAGGCTCGCGAGCGCGAGGCTTGACCGCGAACGTGAGAGGCAGTCGCTCGTTGCGAAGCTTGCCTTCACGCAGCATCGCGCGACGCAGCTGCGCGCCTGGATAGGCGCGTTTGAGGGGCAGGGTGCCGTCGCGCGCAGCCCCGAATTGACCCGCATGCTGGATTGGGCCCGCGGGCAACTCGAAATGCTCGATGCCGAGATCGATCCCGTCCGGGTCGCCCAGACGTTGTTCGATCGGAATCTCTTCCCGGAAGTGGATGAACTCCATGATCCGTTCGGCGATCCGCCGCCGCACCAGCCCTGGGGCAGGTAGTCAGTTCAGTCGCAACGCTCGGCCGCTGGCCGGGCCGCGCAGCCTGTGCGTGTCGCTGCCAGCGTGCCGGACGACGCGTGTGTGTCGATCGACCATGCGCCAATCAGGAGAGAGATCAATGATGTCGTTACGTCACTTCCACACGATCGTCGCTCTCCGCGGTGATGGGCTGCTTCCCGGGCTTCTAAGCAAGCGTGTTCAGACCGAGACGTCGCCTGAGCCAGTGAATGCGAAGGAAAGCGCCATCCAGGATAGTGCCCGGGAAGGCGTGGAAGCCCAGCGGCCAGTGGACCTGGGCGAATACGGCGCGTCTCGCGGACGATTTTGATCGCAACGTCTGGCTCGCTTGGCTGACTCCAGCCTTGGGCACCTTCTTGGGCTTGCTTCACCCTGCTTGGGATCTCGTCCGAACCGATACCAGCAAAAGCGAAAGCCCCGCCATCTGACGGGGCTTTCCATGTTTCAAACCAAGGGACCCAACTTTGGGTTTCCCACCAGAAGTGCCGAGCCTCAGCTGCAGCCCGTCGTGCTGCCGCAGGTGTCGCACTTCATGCAGGTGCCGTTGCGCACCAAGGTGAAGTTGCCGCACTCGCTGCACATCTCGCCCTCGTAGCCCTTGGCCTTGGCCTCGGCGCGCCGTTCCGCCTTGGACGGAGCCGCCTGGGTGGCCGCACCGGGCTTGCTCCAGGCGAGGCTTTCCAGCTTCTCGGCCGGCGACAGCTCGGTGTTGAGCTCGGCCTTGAGCGCGGTGGCGCCCTCGAACTGGGCGCTGACGTCGCCGCCGCCATGACGGGCGGTTGCGGCAGCGGACGCGATCGAGGTGACGTTGCCCGCGGGGCGGGCCTCGGTCTCGTGCGCGCCGCCCTGCATCACCACCAGCTTGTCGGTGCGCGAGCGCGTCAAGCCCTTCGACAGGTACTTGTGGGCCGCGGTCGGCTCCGGCTTGCCTTCGTCGATGCCCTTGCCGAGCGCGTCGAAGTTCGACTCGGTCGGATCGACATGGGCGAGGTCGAAGCGCGACAGGTAGCTGACCGCGAGCTCGCGGAACACGTAGTCGAGGATCGAGGTCGCGTACTTGATGGAGTCGTTGCCCTGCACCGGGCCCGCGGGCTCGAAGCGGGTGAAGGTGAAGGCGTCGACATACTCGTCGAGCGGCACGCCGTACTGCAGGCCCAGCGACACCGCGATGGCGAAGTTGTTGATGAAGGAGCGCAGCGCCGCGCCTTCCTTGTGCATGTCGATGAAGATCTCGCCGAGCCGGCCGTCGTCATACTCGCCGGTGCGCAGGTAGACCTTGTGGCCGCCGACCACCGCCTTCTGGGTGTAGCCCTTGCGGCGATCCGGCATCTTTTCGCGCTCGCGCATCACGACGATGCGCTCGACCAGCTTCTCGACGATCTTTTCCGACACCTGGGCGGCGCGGGCCGCCATCGGCTTCTCCAGCAGCGCCTCGACCGCATCGTCGTCCTCGTCGTCATCGGAGATGAGCTGGGAGTTGAGCGGCTGCGACAGCTTGGAGCCGTCGCGGTAGAGCGCGTTGGCCTTGAGCGCGAGCTTCCACGACAACAGGTAGGCGGACTTGCAGTCCTCCACCGTGGCGTCGTTCGGCATGTTGATGGTCTTGCTGATCGCCCCCGAGATGAACGGCTGCGACGCCGCCATCATGCGGATGTGGCTCTCGACCGAGAGATAGCGCTTGCCGATCTTGCCGCAGGGATTGGCGCAATCGAACACCGCATAATGCTCGGCCTTGAGGTGCGGCGCGCCTTCCACCGTCATGGCGCCGCAGACGTGGATGTTGGCGGCCTCGATCTCGCGCTTGCTGAAGCCGATCGCAGCCAGCAGGTCGAAGCCGGGGGCGGCGATGACCTCGGCGTCGACGCCGAGCGAGCGGATGAAGTCCTCACCCAGCGTCCACTTGTTGAAGGCGAACTTGATGTCGAACGCCGTCGGCAGCGCCTTCTCGATCTTGGTGATCGCCTCGTCGGTGAAGCCCTTGGCTTTCAGCGAGGTGTGGTTGACGCCCGGAGCCTGGGCGAGCGAGCCGTGGCCGACCGCGTAGACCTCGATCTCGGCGATCTCGCTCTCGCGATAGCCGAGCGTGCGCAGCGCCGCCGGCACCGCCTGGTTGATGATCTTGAAGTAGCCGCCGCCGGCCAGCTTCTTGAACTTCACCAGCGCGAAGTCGGGCTCGATGCCGGTGGTGTCGCAATCCATGACGAGGCCGATGGTGCCGGTCGGCGCCACCACCGTGGTCTGGGCGTTGCGGTAGCCATGGGCCTCGCCGCCGGCGAGCGCACGATCCCAGGCCGCCTTGGCATGGGCGACGAGGTCGGCCTGCGGGCAGCTGGCGTGGTCGAGCGGCACCGGGTTGACGGCGAGCGCCTCATAGCCCGACGCTTCGCCGTGGGCGGCGCGACGATGGTTGCGGATGACGCGCAGCATGTGCGCGGCATTCTTCTTGTAGGACGGGAAGGTGCCGAGCTCCTGCGCCATCTCGGCCGAGGTGGCGTAGGCGGTGCCGGTCATGATCGCGGTCAGCGCGCCGCACAGCGCGCGGCCTTCCTTGGAGTCGTAGGGCAGGCCCATGGTCATCAAGAGGCCGCCGATGTTGGCGTAGCCGAGGCCGAGGGTGCGGAACTCGTAGGACAGCTCCGCGATCGCCTTCGACGGGAACTGGGCCATCATCACCGAGATCTCGAGCACGACGGTCCACAGCCGGCACAGGTGCTCGTAGGCGTCGACGTCGAAGCGCCGCGCTGCGACGTCATAGAACGTCAGCAGGTTGGCCGAGGCCAGGTTGCAGGCGGTGTCGTCGAGGAACATGTACTCGGAGCAGGGGTTGCTCGCGCGGATGTCGCCGGACGCCTTGCAGGTGTGCCAGTCGTTCATCGTGGTGTTGAAGTGCAGGCCGGGATCGGCGCTCGCCCAGGCGGCGTGGCCGATCTTCTCCCAGAGATCGCGGGCCTTCAGCGTCTTGGTGACCTTGCCGGAGGTGCGGCCAACCAGATTCCAGTCGCCGTCGGTCTCGACCGCGCGCAGGAAGTCGTCCTTCAGCGACACCGAGTTGTTGGAGTTCTGGCCGGACACCGTCAGGTAGGCCTCGGAATCCCAGTCGGTATCGTAGACGTCGAACTGGATGTCCTTGTAGCCCTGCTTGGCGAACTGGATGACGCGCTTGATGTAGTTGTCGGGCACCATGGCGCGGCGCGCGAGCTTGATCTCGCGGCGCAGCGCCGGGTTCTTCTCGGCATCGAAGCAGTCGTCGCCCGAGCCTTCGCAGTTGACGCAGGCCTTGAGGATTGCCTTGAGGTGCTTCTGGTTGATCTTGGAGCCGGTGACGAGGGCGGCGACCTTCTGCTCCTCCTTCACCTTCCAGTCGATGTAGGCCTCGATGTCCGGATGGTCGGCGTCGACCACCACCATCTTGGCGGCGCGGCGGGTGGTGCCGCCGGACTTGATCGCGCCGGCGGCGCGGTCGCCGATCTTGAGGAAGCTCATCAGGCCGGACGAGCGGCCGCCGCCGGACAGCTTCTCGCCTTCGCCGCGCAGGCGCGAGAAGTTGGAGCCGGTGCCGGAGCCGTATTTGAACAGGCGGGCTTCACGCACCCACAGGTCCATGATGCCGCCGTCGTTGACGAGGTCGTCCTCGACGCCCTGGATGAAGCAGGCGTGCGGCTGCGGGTGCTCATAGGCCGATTTCGACTTGGTGAGCTTGCCGGTCTTCCAGTCGACGTAGAAGTGGCCCTGGCCGGGGCCGTCGATGCCATAGGCCCAGTGCAGGCCGGTGTTGAACCACTGCGGCGAATTCGGCGCCACCATCTGCTTGGTCAGCATGTAGCGCAGTTCGTCATAGAACGCGCGGGCGTCGTCCTCGGAGGTGAAGTAGCCGCCCTTCCAGCCCCAGTAGGTCCAGCAGCCGGCGAGGCGGTCGAACACCTGCTTGGCGGAGCGCTCGCTGCCGAAGCGCTCGGCTTCGGGCAGCGCGGCGAGGGCGTCGGTGTCGGGCACGGAGCGCCACAGCCACGACGGCACGGTCTCTTCCTCGACCTTCTTCAGGCGGCTGGCGACGCCGGCCTTGCGAAAATACTTCTGGGCCAGAACGTCGGAGGCGACCTGCGACCAGGCGTCGGGCACCTCGACATTGTCGAGGCGGAACACGATCGACCCGTCGGGATTGCGGATCTCGCTGGTGGTCAGCCTGAACTGAATGCCCGCGTAGGGGGACTGTCCGTCCGTGGTATAGCGCCGCTCGATCCGCATCTTTCGTCTTGCCCCGTCTTTGGCCGAACCCGCTTTGTGCGGTGTCCGGCAAGTTCCATTGCGCGGGCGTCATCCGCCCGCTGTTGCGCCGGGTGTCCCGGCTCCATTCAACGCCCCAACTGCAACGCGTACACCGCGCTCTTGCTCGTTCCGTCGGGGCTCAAAGCCCCTTGAATTCTGCGCGCCGGACCCGGCCTTTCAGGGACAGACAAGCCCTCGGCCCGTTGCCGCGATCGGCATGACGGAGCAGCTTGCAGAACCCTGTCAGGAGGTTACCCGGCGGGACACAAAACCACTCGCGCCGAACAGGTCGAAAGCTAGGACGACTCCGCCGCGCCCGTCAAGGAATAGTGCGAAGTCTTGAATCAAATACTAAATATGGGGGAATTTGGGGAAAACCAGGGGGCCTGTCCCCACGCTGGTCGGCCGCAAGTATCAGTGAGTCCTAGGGGAATCGGAAGGCGAAATTTTTTCCCCAGGGGCTCCGGGCCCGCACTGCTCCCGCTGTTCACAGGGCTGTCATCCAGCGAATAAATCGCTTGCGTCGGGGAGACTCGCCGAACGTCCGCAAAACCGCGGGAGCACCCCTGCGGCAAAGCGGCTGGTTCCCTCATCCGTTTGCGGCCATCCTGCCGCCTTCCCTCCAACCGCAGTTCAGCATGACAGCCTCCCATGACAGCCGCGCGACCTCAGAGGTCGCCACCGGCGGACTTGTCTTCCTCCTCATCACCTCGGTCGGCTGGGGCCTCAATTGGCCGATCATGAAATACGTGCTGCGCGAGTGGCCGCCGCTGTCGACGCGCGGCACGACAGGCGTGGTCGGCAGCCTGTTGCTGCTGGCCATCGCGCTGGTGATCGGCCAGAACCTGCGGGTGCCGCGGGAACAGTGGGGCCGGCTGGTGATGTTCGCCGCCTTCAACGTCAGTGCCTGGATGGCGCTGATGGGGCTGGCGCTGCTGTGGCTGCCGGCGAGTGAAGGGGCGGTGATCGCCTATACCATGCCGGTGCTGGCCTCGCTTTTGGCCTGGCCGGTGCTCGGCGAGCGGCTGACGCTGCTGCGCACTGTGGCGCTGCTGCTGGGAATCGGTGGCATTGCGGCACTGATGGGGGGCAACGGCATCGCAGCCAGCATGGAAAAGCTGCCGGGAATCCTGCTGGCGCTCACCGGCGCCTTCCTGTTCGCGCTCGGCACGGTGCTCGGCAAGCGCTTCCCGCTGAAACTCCCGGTCATCACCTCGGCGGCGTGGCAGATCATGATCGGCTGTCTGCCGGTCGCTGTGCTCGGTCTCGTCCTCGAGCATCCCAAAGTCAGCGCGTTGTCGTCCACCGGCTGGGCACTGATGTGCTACCTCGTCGTGGTGCAGTTCTGCGTGGCCTATGTCAGCTGGTTCGCGGCGTTGCGGCGGCTGCCGGCGTCGATCGCCGCGATCGGCACGCTGCTGGTGCCGGTGATCGGCGTGGTGGCGTCGGCCGTGATGCTCGGCGAGCCGCTCGGCCTGGGGCAGATCACGGCGCTCGCCATGACAGTCGGCGGCGTGGCGCTGGCGACGCGGAGCTGAGCCGTCGCGCCGCGCGGATGCAGCCCGTCGAAACGAGGCGGCTCCCGAGAGCCGCCTTGTCGCGTCCGAACCTGATCGTTACGGGCAGGGGTGCCGCAGGCCGTCGTAGCCGAGATAGGTGCCCGAGGCCGGATCGTAGGATCGGTAGGTCTGCTGGCAAGAAGCGACGCTGTCGGAATCCGCCGGGCCATTGCTGTCGGTCACATCCGGGCCGGGGGCGGGATAGTAGGCGTAGCTGTCGTCGTAATAACTGCCACCATAGTAGCCGCCATAATAGGGCGCGTTGAGCGCGGCGCCGGCGGCAAGGCCCGCCGCGAAGCCGACGCCGGGGCCGATCCAGCGGCGGCCGCCCCAATGATGGCCCCAGTTTCCGCCGCCGCTCCAGCCGCGCGCCATCGGAGCCGCTGCGGCAAAGCCGCGTCCGGCGAAACCAGGTCCGCCGTGGAAGCCGCCGCCATGGAAAGCCATGCCGCCGCCACCGCGAAAACCGCCGGGGCGCGCATCGGCAGAGCTGGTCATCAGCACCGGCGCAAGCGCAAGCAGCGCGGCGACGCCGGCCATTTTCAGGTTGATCATCGTCGTTCTCCAACAGGTCCCGGCAGGCAACGTGCGGCGTCCGCGCGCCGTTCCGTCACAAGCCCGTTGGCTGACCTGCACGGCAAGCATCGCCGAGCGCGGCTGTATGCGCTCTGAATGGATTGCGCCGAAAACGTGCCGGCAGGCTTAGGAATCATGGCGCCCCGCCACGATGCCGGGGGGGGGGGGGGCCGTCGACGTCACCGCCAGAGCCGCGCTGGACCGCGATCGCCGGCGATAAACCTCCACCGAATGAACCGGTTACGCAAATCACCCGTGGCTGGGGGCGAGCGGCCTCCAGAGCAGGCCTGGGCGCCGCCGCGGCAGTGCATCAAGTCCCCGCCGGCGCTGGACAATCCGCTCCCCGGGTGCCATCAAGGGGCACCATTCCGCTCCGGATTCCGTGCGATGAAGCAGTTTATCCTGAAGATCTTTACCTGGTGGAACAGCCAGACCTTTGGCACCCAGCTCTGGACCTGGCGGTTCGGCGAACTGGTCGGCCAGGACGAGGACGGCAACCGCTACTACCGCACCCGTGACGGCAAGATCGATCCGTCGCTCGGCTTCGAGCGCCGCTGGGTGATCTACAACGGCTATGCCGAGGCGACGCGCGTTCCGCCGGGCTGGCACGGCTGGCTGCACCACACGACGGACGTTCCGCCGTCGCAGCAGGCCTACACGCCGCGCGAATGGCAGAAGCCGCACCGCGCCAATCCGACGGGCACGCCGAACGCCTACCGCCCGGCGGGATCGACACTGGTCGCGGGCCGTCGCCCGAAGGCGACCGGCGACTACCAGGCCTGGACGCCCGGCCAGTGATCTGCGCGGCGGGGCGCGTCCCGCCGCAGCATTGCGCCGCCCCAACCGGGGCGCCCGACAAGTCCGCAAGATTTGTCAAAACGAGCCGTGCTTATTCAGCCTCGTTCCATTCACGAGGTAACAGGCAATGACCATCGCACTGGCACGTACCAAAGACCGCATCGACTACGCCGACAGGCTCAACCGCGTCACCGCCTACATCTACGATCATCTCGACGACGAGATCGACCTGAACCGGCTCGCCGAGATCGCCTGCCTGTCGCCGTATCACTGGCATCGCATCTATCACGCCCTGCATGGCGAGACGCTCGCGACCACCGTGCGGCGCCTGCGGCTGCACCGCGCCGCGGGATTCCTGGCGCACACCAGCATGACGATGGACAGCATCGCGCTGAAGTCGGGCTATTCGGGCGTGCAGGCCTTCACCCGCGCGTTCCACGCCGACTACGGCATGCCGCCGGCGCAATACCGCAAGGAGGGCGCGCACGCGGCGTTCCGCGCCTCGCAGGCGCAGGCCGCCGGCGTCGCTTATGACGTCGAGATCCGGCGGGTGCAGCCGCTGCGCGCCGCCGCCATCGATCACACCGGCTCCTACATGCAGATCGGCAAGGCGTTCGATCCGCTGTTCGGCTGGTGCGCCATGCGGGGACTGCTCGGCGGCGGGATGCGCACCTTCGGCATCTACTACGACGATCCGATGTGGTGCGCCGAGGCCGAGCTGCGTTCGCGGGCGTGCGTCGTGGTGGGACAGCCATTCACCGCCGAACCGCCGGTGCAGGAAGCCGAGATCCCCGGTGGAGTCTGCGCGGTGCTGCGCTATCGCGGTCCCTACGCCGCCATGCGTGATGCCTACCAGTGGCTGTATGGCGAATGGCTGACGGGTGCGGGCGAGGAGCCGGCCGATGGGCCGGTGTTCGAGGAGTATCTCAACAATCCCCGCGACACCGCGCCGAACGACCTCCTCACCGACATCTATCTGCCGCTCGCCAGCTACGCATAAGACCGCAATGGCTCAGGCCGGCGCACGCACCGAAAGGCGTGTCGCCGCCTGCTCGACCGCCGCCCGCCGCCGCTCCCGCGACGGCGCGATCAGCGTTTCGAGCCGCGCCAGCACCTCCCGCGGCGCGGTGTCGGGCGAACCGGACTGGAACGGCGGGGCCGGATTGTACTCGAGCGAGAGCTGGATCATCTCGGCCGCCGTGCGGCCGACCAGCTCCGCCGCGAGCGTCAGCGCAAAGTCGATGCCTGCCGTCACCCCACCGCCGGTCACGCGGTTGCGGTCGATGCAGACGCGTGTCGCGACCGGCGTGGCGCCGAACGCGGCGAGCAGCGGCAGTGCCGACCAGTGACAGGTCGCGCGATAGCCCGCGAGCAGGCCGGCCGCGCCGAGCACCAGCGAACCGGTGCACACCGAGGTGACGTAGCGCGCACCGGCCGCCTGGCGTCGCAGGAAGTCCAGCGTCTCCTCGTCGTTGACCTGATCGTCGGCACCGGCGCCGCCGGGCACGCAGATCACGTCGAGTTGCGGGCAATCCGCATAGGTGGTGGTCGGCAGCAGGGCGAGGACGGCGTCGCTCGGCACCGGCTCGATGCGCTTCCAGATCAGGTGCACCTGCGCGCCGGGCAGGCGTGAGAACACCTGCAGCGGACCGGTCAGGTCGAGCTGGGTGAGCTTGGGGAACACGAGCAATCCGATCTGGAGGGGGGCGGTCACGGCAACAACTCCGCTGGCTGGTTGACAGCGGGATTCCAGCATGGTTGCATCTCGTCATAAATGGCATAATTCCCTCATTTTCAGACATTCAAAGCGCAACGCGCGATTGGCTACAGCGATGATCGGCATTCTGATCTTTCCGGACTTTCAGCTGCTGGACGCCGCCGGGCCGATTTCGGTGTTCGAGATCGCCGGCCGCTTTTCCGGGCGCCGCACCGTGATCAAGCCGTTGGCAATCACCGCGGGTCCCGTGCGCAGCTCGTCGGGCGTCGAGATGCTGGCGCGCAGTTTCCGCGGTGTGAGCGGGCTCGACACCCTGGTGGTCGTGGGCGGCGAGGGCATTCGCGACGTCGTGCAGTCGGCGCAGACCATCGCCTTCGTGCAGGCCGCGGCGCGCAAGGTGCGGCGCATCGCCAGCGTCTGCTCCGGCGCCTATGTGCTGGCGCAGGCCGGCGTGCTCGACGGCCGTCGCGCCACGACGCATTGGGGCCGGACGCCGCATTTCCTCACGGCCTATCCCAAGGTGCGGCTGGAGCCCGACCGCATCTTCGTCAGGGACGGTCATGTCTGGACCTCGGCCGGCATCAGCGCCGGCATCGACCTGGCGCTCGCCATGGTCGCCGAGGATTTGGGCGACGAGATCGCGCGCCAGACCGCGCGCCAGCTCGTCGTCTATCACCGCCGGACCGGCGGCCAGTCGCAATTCTCGGCCCTGAACGAGTTGCGGACACCGAGCGGCCGCTTCAAGCCGCTGCTGGCCTGGGCGCGCGAGCATCTCGACCAGCCGCTGACAGTCGAGTGCCTGGCGGACCAGGCGCATATGAGCGCGCGCCATTTCACCCGGGCGTTCATCGCCGAGACCGGCATGACGCCGTCCAAGGCGGTGGAGCGGCTGCGCGTCGAGGCGGCGAAGGCGCGGGTCGAGGCGGTCGGCGAGCCGATCGAGGAGGTGGCCCGCACCACCGGGTTCCGCGATCCGGAGCGGATGCGGCGGGCCTTCATCCGGGCGTTCGGCCAGCCACCCCAGGCGCTGCGCCGCGCGGCGCGATCGGAGTGAGCCCGCGCGGAGGCCGGTATCCTGCCGCAACCGTCTGCCGTGACCGGCTTTTCCGCCCTTTCCCCGCCGTATTCGCCGTGTTAACCGGAGGCCGAGCGAGCGGCGACAGATAACGATAGATTGTCGTCAAACCCGAGTCGCCGATGAAGCCGCGCGAGATGTTCCGAACCCCTGTCCTGGCTGCCCTTGCAACGCTCGTCGTTGCCCCGGTGCTGTCGCTCGCGCCCCCTGCGCAGGCACAGATCGGCAATATCTTTTCCAATCCGCCGCCGCGGCCGCCCGCCGGCGTTCCCGGCGGCAACATGAACGCCCCGGACAGCGATGAGGAGGATGTGCCGGACCTGCCGACGCAGGGTCGCATCCTGCCGATTCCGAACCGTCCGCCGCAGCCCGGCATCGCGCCGCCGCCGCCCGGCTCGGTGCAATCGCAGCCCCTGCCGCCTCCGCCGGGGACCACGGTGGTACCGCAGACCCAGCCTGGTATCGCCAACGCGCCGCCACCGGCCGCGGCGCCTGTGGCTCCGGGCGGCAACGTCGCCAATACACCCGCCGCACCCAATGCGCAGCCGGGGCAGCGCCCGCCACGAGGGGCTCCGTCGGGCAGCACCCCGCCGGCGCCGGCCTCGCTGCAGCCCGGCGACGAGATCGTCACCGAGCCGCCGGCGCAGAAGATCGTCAACAAGAAGGCGGTGTTCTCCGGCCTCGACAAGATCACCGGGCGCATCATCAATTTCGACGTCGACATCGGCGAGACGGTGCAGTTCGGTGCGCTGCGCGTGAAGCCCGACGCCTGCTACACCCGCCCGGCGACCGAGGCGACCAATACCGACGCCTTTGTTCAGGTCGAGGAGATCACCCTGCAGGGCGAGGTGAAGAAGATCTTTTCGGGCTGGATGTTCGCAGCATCTCCCGGCCTGCACGGTGTCGAGCATCCGATCTACGATATCTGGCTGACCGACTGTAAGGGCCCGGACCAGACGGTCGCGACCCAGGTCGACACCCCGGCACCGCCGCCACCGAAGCCGGCGTCGCCGCCGGCGCAGCGGCGGCAGCAGACCTCACGCCAGCCTCTGCCGCCGCCGGGGACCGGGCAGCTGGTTGCGCCGCCGCCGCCGCGTGATCCGCCGCCGCAGCAGCAGCCGTCAGGGTTCTTCCCGCCGTTCCGGCAATAAGCCGGAGCAGCGGGGCCAATCGCCCTCGGCGCAAGTTTTGCCAAGACTTCCCGCACGGCCTGTCGCACAAATGCGACGGCCATGTGCCATCATGGCGCGCGTCGCCTGAAGTCTGCGAGCAGACGGATCGCCGCGGCCAATCCCTGATCCTCCACTGAGTGTACGTCGAGAGGTGTCCCATGACGGTGTCCGTGGCGCAGAAGCGCGCCGATTTTCGCAAGCTGCACGACAGCGGCTGTTTCGTGCTGCCGAACCCCTGGGACGCCGGCAGCGCGCGCCTGCTGGAGACGCTCGGCTTCAAGGCGCTGGCCTCCACCAGCGCGGGCTACGCCTGGTCGAACGGGCGGGCAGACTACGGACTGACCTGTGACGAGATCGTCGCCCATCTGACGACGCTGTGCGCCGCGACCGATCTGCCGGTCAACGCCGACTATGAGAACGGTTTTGCCGACGCGCCGCAGGAGGTCGCCGTCAACGTCCGCCGCGCGCTCGACGTCGGGGTGGCCGGGCTCTCGATCGAGAATCGCAGCAGCGACGACGCAAAGCCGCTCTATGACAACGCGCTTGCGGTCGAGCGGATCAGGGCGGCGCGGACGGAGATCGATTCCGACCATAGCGGTGCGGTGCTGGTTGCGCGCTGCGAAGGATTCCTGGTCGGCGAGGCGGATCTGTCGGCGACCATCGCGCGGCTGGTGGCGTTCGCCGAGGCCGGCGCCGATTGCCTCTATGCGCCCGGCCTGAAGACCAAGGAGCAGATCGCTGCCGTGGTGAAGGCGGTCGCCCCGAAGGCGGTCAACGTGCTGGTCGGGGCCGCGCCCGGCTTCAGCGTGGCGGAGCTCGCCGAGCTCGGCGTGCGCCGGGTCAGTGTCGGCGGCGCGCTGGCGCGCAGCGCCTGGGGCGGCTTCATGCGCGCGGCGAAGGAGATCGCCGAGCACGGCACCTTTGACGCGTTCGCCGACGGCTATCCCGGCGCCGCACTGCAGACGACGTTCGGCAGGCCGCGCGGCTAGCTTTGCGCCAGCACCGCGAGGGCGTCGCCACCGCACACCGAGCCATCGGACGGCATCGCATCGAAATCGGCGATGCCGTCGAGGGCGTCGTCGAGCAGTGAACGATAGCGGGCGCGCGAGACCTCGACCGCGCCGAGGCTACGCAGATGCTCGGTGACGAACTGAGTGTCCAGGAGCTCGTAGCCGCCGGCCAGGAGGCGCGCCACCAGGTGCACCAGTGCGACCTTCGAGGCGTCGCGGGTACGGTGGAACATGCTCTCCCCGAAGAACGCGCGGCCGAGGCTGACGCCGTAGAGGCCGCCCGCGAGATCACCGTTCTCCCAGACCTCGACGCTGTGACAATGCCCCTGGTCGTGCAGGGCGGTGTAGAGGTCGCGGATCCGGCGGTTGATCCAGGTCTCCTCGCGTCCGTCCTGCGGCGCCGCGCAGCCGGCGATCACCTGGCGGAACGCCTGGTCGGCCGTGACGCGGAAACGGTCGCCGCGCACGGTGCGGGCGAGACGGGACGACACCTTGAGGCCGCGCAACGGAATGATGCCGCGATGCTCCGGCTCGACCCAGAAGATGGTCGGATCGTCGGCGCGTTCGGCCATCGGGAAAATGCCGCAGGCATAGGCCCGCAGCAGCACCTCGGGGGTGATCTCGGAGGCAGTGGAGTCGCGCGACGTCATGCGGTCTTATAGCAGGACGGCCCGCACGGCGCGATGTTCGCTGCGCCTACTTGCCGGTGGCAACGGCCAGCCCGGTACGGGGAAAGCGCAGCACGATGCGGGTGCCCTGACGGCAGGGATCGGGGGCGACGGTCGCACCCAGCTTGCCGGCCATCGCGCCGACAATCCGCTGTCCCATGCCGGTGGAGCGGGGGTCCTGATGAACCTGATCCAAGCCGACGCCCTGGTCGCTGATCGCGAGCACGAACTGCTCGCGCTCGGTGCCGATCTCGACATGGATCGGGCCGGCGCCGTCGGGATAGGCATACTTCACGGCGTTCATCACCAGTTCGTTGACGATGATGCCGATGGCCACCGCGCGGTCCGGATCGATCTCGATCGCTTCCGACGTCAGCGTCAGGCGCGACATCCGGTTGCCCTCGGCCGAGCGGCGCAGGTCCTCCAGTAGAGCCTCGAGATACTGGTTCAGCATCACGCTCTTCAGGTCGTGCGACGTATAGAGACGGCGGTGGACCTGGGCGACGGCCGCGACCCGGCCCATGGCATTGGTCAGCGCCGCCTTGACGTCGTCCTCGGTGCTGTTGGCGGCCTGCAGGTGCAGCAGCGAGGCGATGATCTGCAGACTGTTGCCGACGCGATGATTGACCTCGCGCAGCAGCATCTCGCGTTCGGCGGCGAGCGCCGCATAGCGGTCGCGCGCGATGCGGATTCCCTCGTTGGCCTCGCGCAGGTCGGCGGTGCGCGCGTCGACCATGGCCTCCAGGTTGACGTTGGTATCGCGGAGCTGCTGGCTGGCGTTGTCCCGCTCGCGCGACGTGCGCCGCACCAGGAAGATCGACAGCCCGCCCAGCAAGACGATCAGGGTGGCGCCGGAAATGGTGAGGATCGCGAAGAGCGCACGACTGCGATCCGCGACCGCACTGCGCTGCGCGTGCAGACGGTCCTCCTCCTTGAGCATCGCCGCGCTGGCGTCGCGAATGCGATTGACGGTTTCCGACGGCAAGCTTTGGCGGACCGTCGCGGTGGCAGCCGTGAGGTCGTTACGCTTGATCAGATCGACATAGGCCTGCAGCTCTTGCAGCCGCATCGCACCGGCGTCGCGGAATTCGGCGACGTTGCGGACCTGGATCGGATTGTCCGCCGTCAGGCTGGCGAGCGTGTCGATCGCCGGCAGCACCTCGGCGGCCGCGCGATCGTACTCGGCGAGAAACTGAGGGTTTTGCGTCAGCAGCAATCCGCGCGCGGCGCTCTCGGCCCGGCGGATCTCGAGCAGCACGCGCGAGACCTGGTTTTCAGCCTCGATGGTGTGGACCACCCAGGTAGCCTCGGTGCGGGCGACGTTGACGAGGTAGAGCGCCATCGCGCCAATGGCGATCAGGATCGCGAAACCTGCCGACAGCAGGGCGATCTGCCAGAAAGTGCGTCGTCGTTGGGCACTATCCTCCACGCGCGCCGGCCTCTATGGGGTGGCGGAGGTGGAGGTCCCCGATCTGACCAATCTGCCAGCCGAAGTCTTGTGGAAACGATCGTCCCGCCGGAAATCCATCCCTTCGCTTTCGGTTCCACGACGATGGCCGGGAGATCCGCGCGAGGGCCCGCATCGGACTATTCGGTGGCGGCGCCCCTGGCCAGGTACTGCTCCAGCCAGTGGATGTGATAGTCGCCGTCGATGATCTCCGGCTCGCGCACCAGCGCCCGGAACAACGGCAGTGTCGTCTCGACGCCGTCGACGACCATTTCGTCGAGCGCCCGGCGTAGCCGCATCAGGCACTCGGCCCTGGTCTTGCCGTGCACGATCAGCTTGCCGACCATGGAGTCGTAGTAGGGCGGGATGACGTAGCCCTGGTAAGCCGCCGAATCGATCCGGACTCCGAGGCCGCCCGGCGGATGGTACTGCAGGATCTTGCCGGGCGAGGGCCGGAAGGTCACCGGGTTCTCGGCGTTGATGCGGCATTCGATCGCGTGGCCGCTGATGGTGATGTCCTTCTGCGTCACCGGCAGCTCGCCGCCGGCGGCGACGCGGATCTGCTCCAGCACGAGGTCGATTCCGGTGATCATTTCGGTCACCGGATGCTCGACCTGGATGCGGGTGTTCATCTCGATGAAGTAGAACTCGCCGTCCTCGTAGAGGAATTCGATGGTGCCGACACCGAGATACTTCATCTCGCGCATCGCCTTGGCGCAGATCTCGCCGATGCGTACGCGCGCCGCGGGATCGATCACCGGCGAGGGGCCTTCCTCCCAGACCTTCTGGTGGCGGCGTTGCAGCGAGCAGTCGCGCTCGCCGAGATGCACGGCGCCGCCGCGGCCGTCGCCGAGGATCTGGATTTCGATGTGGCGCGGCTTGGTCAGGTACTTCTCGAGATAGACCGAAGCGTCGCCGAATGCGGACTTGGCCTCGTTGCGCGCGGTCGACAGCGCAAGCGCGAGGTCGTCGGCGGTGTGCGCGACCTTCATGCCGCGGCCACCGCCGCCGGCGGCTGCCTTGACCAGCACCGGGAAGCCGATCTTCTGGGCGATCGCCATGGCGTCGTCATCCGGGCCGACGGCGCCGTCGGACCCTGGCACCACAGGAATGCCGAGCTTGATCGCGGTCTTCTTGGCCTCGATCTTGTCGCCCATCAGGCGGATATGCTCGGCCTTGGGGCCGATGAAGTGCAGGTTGTGGTCGGCGAGGATGTCGGCGAACCGTGCGTTCTCCGACAGGAAGCCGTAACCCGGATGCACCGCGTCCGCGCCGGTGATCTCGCAGGCGGCAAGCAGCGCCGGGATGTTGAGATAGCTGTCCTTCGACGGCGGCGGGCCGATGCACACGCTCTCGTCGGCGAGGCGGACATGCATGGCGTTGGCGTCGGCGGTGGAATGGACCGCGACCGTCGCGATGCCGAGCTCCTTGCAGGCGCGCAGCACGCGCAAGGCGATCTCGCCGCGATTGGCAATCAGAATCTTGTCGAACATCCGTAGGTCCCGGTTGTCACGTCCGAAGCTTTGGGTGGTCGCGTGGACCGGCGGTCTTGCTCGGCCGGGGACGCGGGCATCGCTGCACCGCGACCGCCCGGCTCGGGCTCATTCGATGATGACGAGCGGCTCGCCGAATTCCACCGGCTGGCCATCCTCGATCAGGATCTGGGTCACGGTGCCGCCACGCGGCGCCGGAATCTGGTTCATGGTCTTCATCGCTTCGATGATCAGCAGCGTGTCGCCGGCCTTGACCTTGCTGCCGACATCGATGAACGGCTTGGCGCCCGGTTCGGACGCAATATAGGCGGTGCCGACCATCGGCGAGGGCACGACGCCCGGGTGCTTGGACACGTCGCTCGCCGCAGCAGCGGGGCTAGCGGTGGCCACCGGCGCCACCATCACGGGCTGCATGGCAGGCTGCACCACGGCAGCGGCGGTGATGTTGCGCGCGACGCGCACCCGCAGGCCGGCGCGCTCGATCTCGATCTCGGTGAGATTGGTCTGGTCGAGCAGGTTCGCGAGGTCGCGGATCAGGTCGCGCTCGTCGTGCAGCTTGGCGCTGGCTTGCTCGGTGGGTTTGTCCTGAGTGGCCATAGGATGGTTCCGAAACTCTCTCGATGTCTGAGGGTGGGCGTTCAGGCCTTGGCCTTGGCGCCGATCTTGGTGGCGAGACCCATGATCGCAAGGCGATAGCCGTCGATGCCGAATCCGGCGAGGCTCGCGAACACGGCGCGGGCGATGAACGATTGGTGGCGGAAGCTCTCGCGCGCGAACACGTTGGTGACGTGGACTTCGACCGCCGGCAGGTTCACGCCGGTGAGGGCGTCGTGCAGCGCGATCGAGGTATGGGTGTAGCCGCCCGCATTGATGATGATGCCGGCCGCCTTCTTCGCGCCAGCCTCGTGGACGAAATTGATCAGCTCGCCTTCATGGTTGGACTGGCGGCATTCGACCGCAAGGCCGTAGCGCGCCGCGGTGTCGCGGCACAGCGCTTCGACGTCGGCGAGCGTTGCGTGACCGTACTTGTCCGGCTCGCGGCTTCCCAGCAAGTTGAGGTTCGGACCGTTGAGGACGAAAATGATGTCGGACATCCAGGGCTCAAAGCAAAACGAAGGCAAAATGCCACGGCCACCGGCACATGGGGCGACCCTGGCGGGCGTTATAAGTAACCTGACCGGCCAGGGGAAGCCTCAGAACGCCGCCGTCCCGGCCTAAATACCTCATCCGGCTGCTAAAAGCTCTGCGGGAACAGCCGGATATCGAAAGTTAACCAATCTTAAGAGGCCGTGCGGAGCGCCTTAAAACGCTCGCAAAAACAGGGGCCTGGCGGTACAGGCGGGACGCCGGGCGACCCGCCTGGGCTGGTGTCAGCAGTTCGCCTTGCCGCAGCGGGCTTCGCCGATCTTCTTGGCAAGGCCATCGAGGCCGACGGCGCCCACGACCACCTGGTTGCCGATCACATAGCTCGGGGTTCCATTCAGCCCCATGTCCTCGGCGAGCTTGAAGTTCTCCTCCAGCGTGGCACGGACCTCGGGGCTGGCCATGTCCTTCTCCAGGCGCGCCATGTCGAGGCCGGCGTCCTTGGCGGCCGCCAGCGCCCGGGCCTTGTCCGCCTGGCCACGACCGCCGAGCAGCCGCTGGTGGAAATCGAGATACTTCTTGCCGGTGGGGTCCTGCATGCGCACGGCGACGGCGACCTGGGCGGCCTCGACCGAGCCCGGGCCGAGCACCGGAAATTCCTTCAGCACCACCTTCAGCTTGGCGTCCGACTTCATCAGGCTCAGCATGTCGTTCATGGCATGCTTGCAGTAGCCGCAGTTGTAGTCGAAGAACTCGACGAAGGTGACGTCGCCGTCGCGGTTGCCGACGGTCACGCCACGCGGTGAGTTGAAGATCGTCTCGGCGTTCTTCTTCACTGCCGCCTGATGCTTCTCAGCTTCCGCGGCGGCCTGCCGCTTGCTCAACTCGGCCGACACCTCCTCGAGGATTTCCGGATGGCTGAGCAGATAGCTCTTGATGATGCCCTCGATCTCGCCGCGCTGGGCATCGGAGAAGCTCTGCGCGTGCACGGTCGCGGGCACGATGCACAGCACCAGGGCCGCGGCCGCGAGCGGATTGACGAGGTTGCGAAGCGAGAGCATCTGGGATCCTTTGGCTTGAGCGCGGCCGTCGAAGGCGCGTGCTGGATGATACAGGTTAGTTGTTATTAGTTCTTCTGTCCGGGAATTGGTTTTGCCGACACGATGTCGTCGGCCTTGACCCAGCCCGGCGTTCCGACCGCAAAACGCGTCTTGGCGCGGGTGGCGAGTTCACGCGCGGTCTTGTTGTCTCCGCGCAGGAAGGCGGCCTGCGCGGACGCGAGGTCGGCCTCTGCATAGTTGCCCTTGCGGCCATACGCCATCGCCAATTGGGTGTAGCCGATCGGGGCTTCGGGTTCTCGGGTGAGGGCGGAGCGCAGAATCGCAATCGCCTCGTCAGCATAAGCCTTATTATCCGATGCGATCAGGGCCTGCCCAAGTAACATCTCGATGAGCGGGGCGTTGCTCGACAGCTGCACGGCCTTGCGCAGCGGTGCGATCGCCTCTGCGGGATGCCCCCCCTCCAGCAGCGCCTGGCCGCGGAGCTCGTAGAAATACGGATTGTTCGGCTGCTCGCGGACCATGTCGTCGATCATCGCCAGCGCCATGCGCAGGTCGCCGTGCCGATAGGTGGAGATGGCGCGGGCGTAACGCGCCGGCAGGCTGGTGTTGGACGATGGATATTTGCGGGCCACCGTGTCCGGCCGGTCCATGAAGCCCGAGATCTTGGCGCGCATCAGATCGTGCCGCAGCTGCAGGGCCGGATCGTCTTTCTTCTCCCAGTACGGGCTCGAGCGGGCGATCTGCTCGAGCGCGGCGACGCGCTCGGCGGGCATCGGGTGCGACATCAGGTAGGGGTCGGAGCCCTGCGACGAGAACAGCGTCTGGTCGGCAAAGCGCTTGAAGGTGTCGTACATGCCCTTGGCCGACTGGCCGGTGGCGGTGAGGAATTTGACGCCGGCCCGGTCGGCGTTCTCCTCCTGCTGGCGCTGATAGGACAACAGGTTGCGGCGGATGGCCTCCTGGGGAGCGCTGATCGCGGCGGCGCCGATCTGGGAGGCGCCGCTAGAGTTGCTCTTGGCGCCGGCGACCATGGCGCCGACACCGAGCAGCATGGCGATGATCATCTGGGTCTGCGCCTGGGCGAGCTGCTCACGCAGCTTGGCGAGATGGCCGCCGGCGAGATGGCCGGTCTCGTGGGCCAGCACGCCGATGATCTGGTTCGGGGTCTGCGCGTCCAGCAGTGCGCCGAAATTGACGAAGATGCGGCGGCCGTCGGCGACGAAGGCGTTGAACGAACGGTCGTTGATGATGACGACCTGGATGTTCTGCCTCTCGAGGCCCGCGGTGCGCAGGATCGGCCGGGTGTAGTCGCGCAGCAACTGCTCGATCTCGGCGTCCCGCAGCGTCGGCGGCCCCTTGGCGTCCTGGGCCGCCGCCGGCCACGCGCTGGCGCAGGCCAGCGCAACCGCGGTGACGAGCGCCGTCAGGCGGGCTGCTCGCGACCGGCCGCGGCGGAACGGCGGTTGCGGGGATCGATCCTGCAGGTTTAACAATGGAGCCACCGCGCTGAAGGTGATATGGCCTGTCGTGACGTTGGTCGGGATTTCTAGAATCCCGCCTTAACAAACCGCCGAATACGGCAACAGAGCGGCATCCGGATGACGCTCGTAGGGACCGTTTCGGGGCCGGACAGGCCGTTGTGGGATATCAGATTTCCATGCTGGATGCGAAGTTGAAGGAGAGGGCGCTGGACCTGCTGCGGCCCGCGGCCCGGAGCGATGTTCCCCCGTTCATGGTGATGGACGTGATGGCTGCGGCGGCCCGGATCGAAGCCTCGGGCGGCCATGTCATTCATATGGAGGTCGGCCAGCCAGCGGCCGGCGCACCCTCGGCGGCCATTGCCGCGGCCCATGCCGCGCTCGACCAGGGCCGGATCGACTACACCTCGGCCCTCGGGCTTCCGTCGCTGCGCGCCCGCATCGGCCGGCACTATCGCGAGACCTATGGCTGCGCCGTCGATCCCGAGCAGATCATCGTCACCACCGGCTCTTCGGGGGCCTTCATCCTGGCGTTCCTGGCGATGTTCGAGCCGGGCGATCGAGTCGCCGTCACGGTTCCCGGCTATCCGCCTTACCGGCATATCCTGACGGCGCTGGGCTGCGAGCCGGTGCTGATCGAGACCACCAGCGCGACCCGCCACGCCCTGACCGGCGAAATGCTGCTTGCTGCGCACCGCAAGACCCCGCTCAAGGGCGTGCTGGTCGGCAGCCCGGCCAACCCGACCGGCACGATGATGACCCGCGAGGCGCTCGCCGACCTGATCGCCGCCGCCGAGAGCGAGGGCATCCGCTTCATCTCGGACGAGATCTATCACGGGCTGGATTACGCGTTTCCCGCCGTCACCGCCGCGCAGCTGTCGCCGCGGGCGCTGGTGATCAACTCGTTCTCGAAATACTTCTGCATGACCGGCTGGCGGGTCGGCTGGATGGTCGTGCCCGAACCGCTGGTACGGCCGATCGAACGGTTGCAGCAAAACCTCGCGATCTCGGTGCCGACACTGTCGCAGGTCGCCGCCGAGGCGGCGTTCGACGGCCGCGCCGAGATGGACGCGGTGAAGCACAGCTACCAGGACAACCGGCAGATTTTGATCGAGGGATTGCCGAAGGCCGGCCTTGACCGCTTCCTGCCGGCCGACGGCGCGTTCTACCTCTACGCTGACATCTCCAAGTTCTCGCCCGATAGCTTCAGCTTCGCGTCGCGGATGCTGGAGGAGGCGCATGTGGCGGCAACGCCAGGCGTCGATTTCGATCCGATCCATGGCCGCGCGTTCGTGCGTTTCTCCTACGCACGCTCGACCGACGACATGCGCACGGCGGTCGCCCGGATCACGCGCTGGCTGGGGCAGGCGACCTTCTGACCACCGCGCCGTGATTGTGCGGTGCGGTTGCGCCAGACGCCGTCACCAACGGCGCAGTGCGCGAGATATTCCGCCATTGGCATTGGCAGTCCTCCGTGGCACCGTAGGGTGTGTCAGGTTGACCGCTTGTGCAGAGGGGGATGTTCATGTCCGCGACCACCGTGCCGGCGACGACGGAGAAAGCGCGCAAGCCCTGGTACAAGATTCTCTATGTGCAGGTGCTGATTGCGATCGTGCTCGGCGTGCTGGTCGGCTGGCTCGAGCCGCGGATCGCCACCAACGACTGGGTGAAAGCGCTCGGCGACGGCTTCATCAAGCTGATCAAGATGGTGATCGCGCCGATCATCTTCTGCACCGTGGTGTCTGGTATCGCTCACATCCAGGATGCCAAGAAGGTCGGCCGGGTCGGCATCAAGGCGCTGATCTATTTCGAGATCGTCTCGAGCTTTGCGCTGATCCTCGGCCTGATCATCGGCAACCTGTTCCAGGTCGGCCACGGGCTCGCGGCGAAGCCCGATGCCGCCGCGGTGGCGAGCTATGCCAAGCAGGCGGCGGAGCAGAAGTCGGTTGACTTCGTGCTCAACATCATTCCCGACAGCGTGGTTGGCGCGCTCGCCAAAGGCGACATCCTGCAGGTGCTGCTGTTTGCGATCCTGTTCGGATTCTCGCTGATGGCGCTCGGCGAGCGCGGCCACACCGTGCGCAACCTGATCGACGATGTCGCCCACGCCGTGTTCGGCGTCATCGCCATCGTGATGAAGGCGGCGCCGTTCGGTGCGTTCGGCGCGATGGCCTACACCGTCGGCAAGTTCGGCCCGGCGGCGCTCGGCAATCTGCTCGGCCTGATCGCGCTGTTCTACATGACCGCGGCGCTGTTCGTCGTGGTGGTGCTGGGAGCGATCGCCCGCGTCATCGGCTTCAACATCTTCAAGTTCATCGCCTACATCAAGGACGAGCTCCTGATCGTTCTCGGCACCAGTTCGTCCGAGAGCGCGCTACCGCAGTTGATGGAGAAGCTGGAGCGGCTGGGATGTTCGAAGTCGGTCGTCGGCCTGGTGGTGCCGACCGGCTACTCCTTCAATCTCGACGGCACCAATATCTACATGACCCTGGCGACGCTGTTCATCGCCCAGGCGCTTGGCGTCGACCTCAGCTTCGGCCAGCAACTCACGATCCTGGTCGTGGCGATGCTGACCTCGAAAGGCGCGAGCGGCGTGACCGGCGCCGGCTTCATCACGCTGGCGGCGACGCTGTCGGTGGTCAATCCGGCCCTCGTGCCGGGCATGGCGATCGTGTTCTCGGTCGACAAGTTCATGAGCGAATGCCGCGCCCTGACCAACATCACCGGCAATGGTGTGGCGACGGTGTTCGTGTCCTGGTGGGAAGGCGAGCTCGACCGTACCAAGCTCAATGCGGCGCTCAACGTGCAGGTCGATCCTTCCGACGTCGAGACGGCGGTCACGACCGGCTGACGGCCTGCCATCCGCCAAACGAAAACGCCCGGCCTCACGGCCGGGCGTTCTGCTTTGGCAATCCTTGTGCGGCTCAGGCGCCGCCGCCGAAGCGGCGCGACCACCAGCCGGCCCGCCGGGGAGCGTTGTCCGAGGTTTCCGACTCCGGCGCAGCAGCAGGCGCCGGCTCTGAAGTCGCGGGCTCATGGACTTCCGTTTCATGGGCCACAGGAGCAGGCGCGGCAGCGTCCGGCTGTGCGGTTTCCGCCGTCGCCTCCGCAGCCGGTGCCGTGTCCGGATCGGAGAAGAAGTTGACCTTTTCACGGATGGTCGAGCGGCGCTTGCGCTTGTCGGAGTCTTCCGACGACGGCTCGTCGGCAGTCTCCACGGTCGCCGGAGGCGCCGCGGGTTGCGGAGCCGCCTCGACCACCGCCGCCTCGTGGGCCGTCACGGCAGGAGCGGAAGGCGGCGCATCGAGATCGGCGACAGCTTCGGCGGCCTCGGACGGGGCCGGGGGCTCGAACTCGTCGGCGATCGCCGCGACCGAACCTTCCAGAGCGCCTTCGTGCGTTCCTTCATGTCCCTCATGGCCACCGCGCCGGCGGCGTCCGCCCCGGCGGCCACGCCGCCGCGGACGGCGCTCGCCATCCTGGTCGCCGCGCGCTTCGAAGCCGTCGCGCTCCTCGCGCTCTTCACGATCCTCGCGCTCGTCACCGTCGTCCTCGGCGACGCCCGCGTCATCGCCTTCGGCGGCCTCGAACAGCTCGCCCTCGGCGGCGGCAACGCCGGCTTCATCCTGTTCGTCGGTCTGCGCAGCCTGACCGCGCTCACCGCTACGACCGCGCCGCCGGCGACGGCGCCGGCGACGGCGGCCGCCACCTTCACCCTCGGCGCTGTCGTCGCTGGCCTGGGAATCGGCGGCGTCTTCAGTCTCCTCGCCCTCGTCGTCGGCGAATCCCTCGATCAGTTCGTCGTCATCGTAGGGCTCTTCCAGAGCCGGCGGCGCGGCGGCGGCCTGAGCCACCAGCAGGGCCTTGGCCGCTTCCAGCGTATGCACCTGCTCGCCACGATCGATCACGAACGACTGCTGGCCGTTGACGGTCGGATCAGCGATCACCGACAGCGTGACCTTGAAGCTGTTCTCGAGATCGCGCAGGTGGCCGCGCTTGTGGTTGAGGACGTACAGCGCCACCTCGGTCCGGGTCCGCACCACGAGATTGTGGGTGGCGCCCTTCATCAGCACCTCTTCGAGGCCGCGCAGCAGCTGCAGCGCCACGGAGGCGACGGAGCGCACATGGCCGGTGCCACCGCAATGCGGGCAGGGCTCGGTCGAGCTCTCCAGCACGCTGGCGCGGATGCGCTGGCGCGACATTTCCAAGAGGCCGAAATGCGAGATGCGGCCGACCTGGATGCGCGCACGGTCATGCCGCAGGCAGTCGCTCAGCTTGCGCTCGACCGAACGGTTGTTGCGCTTCTCGTCCATGTCGATGAAGTCGATGACGATCAGGCCGGCGAGGTCGCGCAACCGCAACTGCCGGGCGATCTCCTCGGCGGCTTCGAGATTGGTCTTGAGCGCGGTGTCCTCGATGTGATGCTCGCGCGTCGAGCGGCCGGAGTTGACGTCGATCGAGACCAGCGCCTCGGTCTGATTGATCACGATATAGCCGCCGGAGCGCAGCTGCACAGTCGGCGAGAACATCGCGTCAAGCTGGCTTTCGACGCCCATCCGCGAGAACAGCGGCTGGCCGTCGCGATAGAGCTTCACCGCGCGGGTGTGCGTCGGCATCAGCATCTTCATGAAGTCGCGGGCTTCGTGGTAGCCGGCTTCGCCGGCGACCTGGATCTCGTCGATCTCCTTGTTGTAGAGGTCGCGCAGCGAGCGCTTGATCAGCGAGCCTTCCTCGTAGACGAGGTTCGGGGCCTGCGAGCGCAGCGTCAGGTCGCGCACCGTCTCCCACATCCGGATCAGGTACTCGAAGTCGCGCTTGATCTCCGGCTTGGTGCGCGAGGCGCCGGCGGTGCGCAGGATGACGCCCATGCCCTCGGGCACGTCGAGATCCTGCACCACTTCCTTGAGGCGCGAGCGGTCCTGGGCCGAGGTGATCTTGCGGCTGATGCCGCCGCCGCGGGCGGTGTTGGGCATCAGCACGGCATAGCGCCCGGCGAGCGACAGGTAGGTGGTCAGCGCCGCGCCCTTGTTGCCGCGCTCTTCCTTGACCACCTGCACCAGCATCACCTGGCGACGCTTGATGACTTCCTGGATCTTGTACTGGCGGCGGGGACGGAAGGCGCGCTCCGGCACTTCCTCCAGCGCATCGTCGCCGCCGACCGACTCGACGGTTTCCTCCTCCGCGGTCTCCTCGTCCTCGTCATCCTCCTCGTCGTCACCGTCCTCGGCGACGTCGTGGGCATGCTCGTGGGCTTCGGCCAGCTCGCCGTGATGGTCGTCGTGGTCGTGAGAGTCGTGCTCGTGGGCTTCGTCCGCGTGCGGCGCGTCGGTCAGGGCGAGCGGCGCCGCGTCATCGTGATGGGCGTCGAATGCCTGCACATCGCGAACGGCGTCCGCGGCTTCTGACGGGACGGCGGCCTGGAGCGCCTCGGCCTGCCCTTCGTAGGGGGCGCCAGCGGTGTCGCCACGCACGGCCTCCACATCGTCGTGAGCGTGCGGGGCGTCATGATCGTGGTGATCGTGATCGTCGTGGCCATGGTCATCGTCGTGATGGCCGTGTTCGTCATGACCGTGGTCGTCATGGTCATGATGGTCGTGGCTGTGCGCCTCGATCTCGCCATGGCCGGCGTCATGGGCCTCGCCATGCGGATGATCGGGGCCGTCGTGCTCGAACGGCTGCGGGGCGTTGGCGAGGTCGACGGCGGCGCCTTCGACGATCTCGCTGCGAACGCGCTCGCCATGGCCGCGGCGGCGGGCGCCGCGATGGCGCGAGCGGCGGCGGTTCGGCCGGCTCTCCGATTCTTCTTCGGCCTCGCGATGGGCGCGCTCGTCGGCCTCGATCAGGGCCTGCCGGTCGGCAACCGGGATCTGGTAGTAATCGGGATGGATTTCGCTGAAGGCGAGAAAGCCGTGGCGGTTGCCGCCGTACTCGATGAAGGCGGCCTGCAGCGACGGCTCGACCCGTGTGACTTTGGCGAGATAGATATTGCCGCGGAGCTGCTTGCGCTGCGCCGACTCGAAATCAAACTCTTCGACTCGATTGCCGCGGACCACCACGACCCGGGTTTCTTCCGGATGGGTGGCATCGATCAACATCTTGTTGGGCATCTGAAAACTCTCGGCGGCGGAGCGCGCGTCTGTCGGCCGGCGCAGGGCGCACGGCGGGGTACCGCGACGGTCCACCTGATTCGGGGGTGAGGGGAAGGCCAAAAGGCGACATGAGGCGCGAGGCCGATCCCGAACGCGAGGCAGGCAGGGACACGAACATGTCGCGTCGTCCTGGCGCAGTCTCTGCGTGGAAGTTCGGCACTGGAGTCTGGCGCATCAAGCGTCGGCCCGTTCTGTACAGGTGCGGCAAGGAAGCCGCAGTAATCATCGCTGGCGGGCCAACGCGGCGCTTATGCGCTCGCCGGCTGTTGCCGATCGCCGCCTCGCGGCTGCGATCACCGATTGCGCGATGCGAACCCAAAGCCCTGAGGATCAGGGTCGGGGGGCCACTCGGGCTTGAAACCGCAGCTTCCGACGGTCGCGCGCTGCGCTGACCGGGGAGGGCTCCGGAAAAGCACGCAAGGCCCTCGAACAAACGTACGCATTCGAAGGACCGGCGCTGCACCGGGAGGCTAACGCGACACAACCGGAAGTGTATGCCGTCAGCACAAGATACATACGTTGAAGCCGGGGCGCTGGCAAGGGAGCGTCGCACGCCTGCAACACTCGGGTTGAATCTTTCACCAGGCCACCACTCGCCCTTTAAGGGGTGATTAACCGTGTGGATCTAATCGGATAAAAGGTCAGCTCGGAGGCTCGGGATTCGGTGGCTAGCCGCGCAAACCAGCATGTTTGGCTTCGGGCGGCTCTTTTGTGCGCCGCAGCAATGCTGTGCCTGGCCGCAACCACAAGTCTGGCGGTTGAATCTCAGCCGGCTCAGCCGGCGGTTGCAACCTCCTATCCCATAGCGTCGGACGTGCGGATCGCGGGCGACGACAAGCAGACCCGCTTTATTCTCGACCTCGACCGCAAGATCGATGTGCGGGCGTTTGCGCTTGCCGACCCCTATCGGATCATTCTGGATGTTCCCCAGGTCAGCTTCCAGCTCGCCCCAGGCACGGGCCAGACCGGGCGCGGCCTGATCAAGGCGTTTCGCTATGGCCTTGTGATGCCCGGCGGCTCGCGGATCGTGTTTGATCTGACCGGGCCGGCGCGGATCGAAAAGACCTTTGTGCTCGATGCTGCCAATGGCCAGCCTTCGCGCCTGATCGTGGAGCTCGCCGCGACCGACAAGACCGGATTCAAGCAGGCCCTGGCGGCTGACGGCACGTCGGCGCTGCGCCCGGCGCTCGACGACCGCACCGGGACCACGGGGGCCGTGGTCGCGGACGCGGCTGGAGGCGAGCAGACCACTGCGGCACCGGATGCCCGGCCGGTTATTGTCATCGATCCGGGTCATGGCGGCATCGACAACGGCACCATGGCGCCGAGCGGCGAGGCCGAAAAGACCCTGGTGCTCGACTTTGCGATGGCGCTGCGAACCCAGATCGAGAAGACCGGCAAATACCGTGTGGTCATGACCCGCAGCGACGACACCTTCATTCCGCTCGGCGACCGGGTGAAGATCGCGCGCAATGCCAAGGCCGCGCTGTTCGTCTCGATTCACGCCGACGCGCTGCCGCGCGGCGAGGGCGACGCCCAGGGCGCGACCATCTACACCCTGTCCGACAAGGCGTCCGACGCGGAAGCCGAGCGGCTGGCTGAATCGGAAAACAAGGCGGACGCGATCGCGGGCGTCAACCTGACCGAAGAGCCCACCGACGTCGCCGACATCCTGATCGACCTCGCGCAGCGCGAGACCCGCACCTTCTCCAACCGCTTCGCCCGCCTGCTCGCCGGCGAGATGAAGAGTGTCGCTCGCATGCACAAGCACCCGCTGAAATCGGCGGGTTTCAAGGTGCTGAAAGCACCGGACGTGCCCTCGGTGCTGGTCGAGATCGGCTACGTCTCCAACAAGGACGACCTTCAGCATCTGGTTTCGGACAACTGGCGGACCCGGACGGTCGGTTCCATGGGGCAGGCGATCGAGGCATTCTTCGGCAAGCGGGTGGTCGCCACCACGCCGGAGCACTAGTGTGGTGGATCTGACATTCGCTTCGGCATTTGCCGCTGGTCTCCAAGCGAATGTCAGATCCAAAACCACACTAGAATCTTATATTTGTCAGTGTCCCTATGGTTCTAACATTCGCAAAGAGCCTGCCGCAAAGGGATGCGAATGTTAGAACCGGGACACTGAGAAAGATCGGTTTTGACGGGCGATGAGCCCTAGTTTGGCCACAGCCACGGCAGTATAAAAATTTCAACGGACGCCCCCGGAATCGGCCGGGCTTGCAGGGCGGGCAGGGATTTCGGGACGGAAGATCGAATGCGGTTGCTGCTGCGGTTCATGGGGTTCCTGTTTGCAGCGGGAACAATCGTGTTTCTGGTCGGCGTTGCCGCCGTGGCCGGCCTGATCTGGCATTACTCCAAGGACCTGCCGGACTACTCCCAGCTGCAGGACTACGAACCGCCGGTGATGACCCGCGTGCACGCGGCCGATGGCGCGCTGCTCGCCGAGTATTCCAAGGAGCGGCGGCTTTACCTGCCGATCCAGGCTATCCCCAAGCCCGTGATCAACGCGTTCCTCGCGGCGGAAGACAAGAATTTCTATGAGCACGGCGGCATCGACTTTTCGGGGCTCGCCCGCGCCGTGGTGCTCTATGCCCAGAACCTCGGCTCGAATCGGCGGCCGCAGGGCGCCTCGACCATCACCCAGCAGGTCGCCAAGAACTTCCTTCTGACCAACGAGGTATCGTTCACCCGCAAGATCAAGGAAGCCTTGCTGGCGATGCGCATCGAGCGTGCCTATTCCAAGGAGAAGATCCTCGAGCTCTATCTCAACGAGATCTATCTCGGCATGGGCGCCTACGGCGTCGCCGCTGCCTCACTGGTTTATTTCGACAAATCGGTCAACGAGCTGACCGTCGCGGAAGCGGCCTATCTCGCCGCGCTGCCGAAGGCACCGGCTGCACTGCATCCGGTGCGCAACCGCGACCGCGCCATCGAACGCCGCAACTACGTGATCGACCGGTTGCTGGAGAACGGCTGGATCAAGCAGGCCGACGCGGACAAGGCCCGCAAGGACCAGCTGGTCGTCACCAACCGCGCCAACGCCGCCCACATCTTCGCCGGCGAATACTTCGCCGAGGAGGTCCGCCGCGACATCCTCGACCGCTATGGCGAGAAGAAGCTGTACGAAGGCGGCCTGTCGGTCCGCACCACGCTGAACCCGAATCTGCAGGTCCAGGCGCGCAAGGCGCTGACCGACGGTCTCGTGCGCTATGACGAGAACCAGGGCTGGCGCGGCGCGGCCCACAAGATCGACGTCTCCGGCGACTGGGGCGTCAAGCTCGCCGAAGTCAAATCGCTCAGCGACATCTCGCCGTGGCGCCTCGCCGTGGTGCTGGAGACCAGCGACCAGTCGGCGCGGATCGGCTTTCAGCCAGGCCGTGAGCTCGGCGGCGCCGTGCTCAAGGATCGCCAGACCGGCCTGATCTCGCTCGACGGCGTGCGCTGGGCGCGGCCGGCCTCAGGGCCGAGCCGCGGCAAGACGCCGACGGCGGTGTCGCAGGTGTTGTCGCCGGGCGACGTGATCTATGTCGATCCGCTGCTCGCCAAGGACGGCAGCAAGGTCGAGGGCCAGTATCGCCTGCGCCAATTGCCGGACGTCTCGGGCGCGCTGGTGGCGATGGATCCGTCCACCGGCCGGGTGCAGGCGATGGTCGGCGGCTTCTCATTCGACCAGAGCCAGTTCAACCGCGCCACCCAAGCCTATCGCCAGCCGGGCTCGTCGTTCAAGCCGATCGTCTACTCCTCGGCGCTCGACAACGGCTATACGCCCTCGACGGTGGTGATCGACGCACCGATCGAAATCGACCAGGGCGCCGGCATCGGCATCTGGCGGCCGGAAAACTATTCGACCGGCAAGTACTATGGCCCGACCACCTTGCGTCAGGCGCTGACGCGGTCGCTCAACACGGTGACCGTGCGCCTCGCCCAGGACATCGGCATGCCGCTGATCGGCGAGTACGCCAAGCGGTTCGGCGTCTACGACGAGCTGCCCAATTATCTGTCCTATGCGCTCGGCGCCGGTGAAACCACCGTGATGCGGATGGTGACGGCGTATTCGATGTTCGACAACGGCGGCAAGCGCATCAAGCCGACCCTGATCGACCGCATCCAGGACCGCTACGGCCGCACCATCTATCGCCACGACCAGCGCGAGTGCCGCGGCTGCGACGCCGACGCCTGGAAGAACCAGGCCGAGCCGACGCTGGTGGACCGGCGCGAGCAGGTGCTCGATCCGATGACCGCCTATCAGATCACGTCGATGATGGAGAACGTGGTGCAGCACGGCACCGCGATGGTGGTGAGGGAGGTCGGCAAGCCGATCGCCGGCAAAACCGGCACCACCAACGACGAGAAGGATGCCTGGTTCGTCGGCTTCTCACCGGATCTCGTGGTCGGCGTCTATATCGGTTACGATAAGCCGCGCAATCTCGGCCGCAACGCCACCGGTGGCGCGCTGGCGGCGCCGGTCGCCAAGGACTTCCTCAAGATGGCGCTGGCCGACAAGCCCGCGATTCCGTTCCGCGTGCCCGCCGGCATCAAGCTCATCCGTGTCGATCCGAAGACGGGAACCCGCGTCAGCCCGGGCTCGGGCGGGGCGTCGATCCTCGAGGCGTTCAAGCCGGGCACGGCGCCGCCTGACAACTATTCGGTGATCGGCGTCGCCGATGCCGACGGCCGGTCAGTGGCGGTACCGCCCGATGCGGATCGCACGATCATGCGCCCCGGGACCGGTGGATTGTACTGACGCGGATTGCCATCCACCATCCGAGCCGTTAAATCGCAGGGGCGCGCCGACTCCATGGCGCGCCTTTGACGGCGCCTTACCGCGCCCTGGACTTTGATGGCGCCTTGCGGCGCGCTGGACAGAGACTATGCGCCCTGAAATCGAACGGTTAGTCGAAGAGATCAAGCAGTCAGTCGGGCTGCTGAGGAGGCATCTTTGACGTCGATGCATCGACGGCCCGCCTCGCTGAGCTGAACAAGCTCGCTGAAGATCCCGACCTCTGGAACGATCCCCAGAAGGCCCAGAAGCTGATGCAGGAGCGGACCTCGCTCGAGGATCAGCTCGGCGGCATCGGCAAGGTCGAGCGCGAGCTCGACGACCAGATCGGCATGATCGAGCTCGGCGAGGCCGAGGACGACCAGTCGGTCGTGGCCGAGGCAGAGGCCGCGCTGCGTGCGCTAAAGAAGGAGGTCGCGCGCCGCGAGCTCGAGGCGCTGCTGTCCGGCGAAGCCGACGCCAACGACAGTTATCTCGAAGTCCATGCCGGTGCCGGCGGCACGGAAAGCCAGGACTGGGCCAACATGCTGCTGCGCATGTACACCCGCTGGGCGGAGCAGCACGGCTACAAGGTCGAGGTGCTGGAAGAGACCGAAGGCGAAGAGGCCGGCATCAAGTCGGCCACCATCCAGATCAAGGGTCACAACGCCTATGGCTGGCTGAAGACCGAGGGCGGTGTGCATCGCCTGGTGCGCATCTCGCCGTTCGATTCCAACGCGCGGCGTCACACCTCGTTCTCAAGTGTCGCTGTGTTTCCCGTCGTCGACGACCGTATCCAGATCGACATCAAGGAAGCGGACGTGCGCGTCGACACCATGCGCTCGGGCGGCGCCGGCGGTCAGCACGTCAACAAGACCGAGTCCGCGGTACGCCTGACGCATGTTCCGACCGGCATTGCGGTCGTCTGCCAGGCGGGCCGTTCGCAACACAAGAACCGGGCGCAGGCCTGGGACATGCTGCGTGCGCGGCTCTACGAGATCGAGCTCAAGAAGCGCGAGGAGCAGGCGGCGGCGGACCAGGCGGCCAAGACCGACATCGGCTGGGGCCACCAGATCCGCTCTTATGTGCTGCAGCCCTATCAGATGGTGAAGGACCTGCGCACCGGCGTGCAGACCTCCGACACTCAGGGCGTGCTCAACGGCGATCTCGACGAGTTCATGGCCGCGACATTGGCGCAGAAGGCGTTCGGTACCACTCCGGGAGCGATCGAGGACGTCGACTGAGCGGCGGCGTCTGCTGCCGATAACTTCCGCGCGGGCGGAATCAGCACAAGACCTGATATGCGCTGGGAATGCGCACATCCGGTACGGCGCCCGGGCTCACCCTCCTGGTGCTGGCTGCGTTCGAGGTTAAACCCTGGCTCGTCAGCCTACGGCCCGCTGTTTCGATGAGTTCGCATTCAAGAAGAGGTACCAAAAGAGCGCGACCTCGTCGCGCTCCTGCCCAAGCGCGGAATACAGGAACCTGTCAAAACCACCACGCCTGAAGCCATATCGCTGATAGAAGCGGCACGCGGCGACGTTGTTCGATTGGGTTTCGAGGCGCACGCCAGGCAACTCCAGCGTTCTTGCCCAACCAACAGCCTCATCCATCAACCTTCTGCCGACGCCCGACCGGCGCATCGATCGGTCGACTGCAAAATCGTCGATCTGCGCATAGTTATTCCAACTCCTGGATGCGCAGAGATACGCTCGCACCTGATGGGGGTCCCTTGCGACGATGATCAGCCGATCGTCGCTGTTTTCCTCCCGCGAGAAGAGATCAGCCTCGAACTCATACGCTTTTCGATAGGGAGCGACCGCTGTGACATCCCGAAAGGAATCCTCATAGGGAGGCGTCATCTCTGACGTGATCTCGAATGAGAAATCGCATGCCGCGATATCTGCAAGAATCAATCGGCGGACTCGTTCAATTATCAAAATCGCCCCCTCAGTCCGACCGCCGTCGCCCCCCGAAGCGGCGCGATAGCCAACAGTGACCGCGCTGAGTGCCTGCGCCAAGCCTGCGGCGCGGCGATGGTCGGCGCGTTGTGGATCATGGCCGGCCGGGTTTGCCAGTCAGAATCGAACCACTAGATCGCCGCCGCGCGCGCCACGCGTTCGGCGAACCAGCTTTCGAACCAGCGGGTGAAACGGCCGCTGTCGCGCTCGCCGCCGTGCCAGGCCGCAAACGCATGGCCGTCGCTGCCGATCATGATCACCGCGTCGAGCCCCTTCGACTTGCGCAGGGTCTCGACGGCCTGCGCCGGCGTCTGCGCGATCGGGCCGGCGACGTTGAACGAGGTGTTGACCGACACCTCGACGCCGATGCGGCGGCCGAGCGCCTTGAGATAGGCATGGGTGAGGGGATCGTCGGCCTCGCGCACGATCTGCACCCGCCCCGTGCCATCGGCGTGGACGACGGCCGGAATCCGGTCATGGGCATGCGGCTTCGCCTGTGCCGTGAGCACCATGTAGTTGTAGGCGTTGTAGTCGGCGTCGGCGGCGCCGTCCTGCAGTTCGAAGAAGTCGAGCGCGGCCTCAAGCGTCGCCATCGGCGCCAGCGGCCGGATGGCTTCGCGATATTTGACGCGTTCGTTGAGGCGCTCACGCGTGCCCGGGTCGCAGGGGTTGGCGAGGATCGAACGGTGGCCGAGTGCCCGCGGGCCGGTTTCCGCCGCGCCCTGGTACAACGCGATGACGCCGCTGTCCGCGACCATGAACGCCATCAGATCGGCAATGGCCTCTCGTCCCGACGCGGTTGCCACCGTGCCGATGCGGCGTGATGCGATGTCGGGGGCGGCCAACGCATCGGCGATATCGTCGGACGAGGGCGAGGGACCGCAATAGAAGGCGTGGCTGATCGGGGCGCCGCGCGGCGCGCCAGCAAGCTGCGCGAAGCGCCAGGCCGCGCCGATCGTGACACCGGGATCGCCCGGGGTCGGTGGGACCCACAGATGCAGCCTGGCCCTGCGATTCTGGTGCGCGACAAACCAGGCTTCGTCGAAATGCTCCAGCAGCCGCATGTTGCCGACCGCGTTGAGCGCGACGCCGCCGGTCACGACCAGCTGATGAGCGCCGGTTGCGCGCAGCAGATGATCGACCACATGCACCATGGCGTCCTCGAACACCATCTGGGTCGCCGCGGCCTTGTCGAGGCGGTCCTGGGTGTCGGGGCGGTGATGGATGTCCTCGACCCGCAGCACCGCGTCGGGATTCCACAAGTCGTTCGGCTTCAGCGGCGGCCCCAGCACGTCGATCAGCGCCTGCGCATAGGGATTGTCGAACGGATCGCGGTACCAGCGTCCGAGCGCGCGGTTGAGCTTGATTGCGCCGTCGTTTCCGAGATGCAGCACGTCCTTGAGGCGGCCGTAATAGCGGTTGGTGGCGCGGTTCATGTCCCCCCAGGCCGCCGCGCCCATATAGCGCCCCTCGCACGACAGCCAGGTCCAGCCGCCCTGGGTCGAGGCGATCACGCTGTAAAATGCGCCGAGGGAGTCGAACACACTGTCATTGCAGGACAGCCGCTCCAGCGCGCCGTTGCGGGCCTGGTACAGCGAGATCGAACCGCGGTCGCCGGTGCCGTCGAGCACCGCGATCGCCACCGCCTCGCGGCTGTCGTCGAACGGCGACGCCGCGAACGAGAACCAGGCGTGGTTGTCGTGATGCGGCATGCAGATCAGCGGCAGCCGCTCGCCGAGACCGAGCTGCCGTCCCAGCAGTTTCGGTGAGCGGGTCATCTGCTCGAGACGGCGGGCGTCGAATCCGGCGGCGCTGGTGGTGCTGAGCAGGCGGAAGCTGCCGGGCGCTTCCTCCAGCACCGAGCGGATCAGCGTGCCGGCGAGGGCCGGATAGTCCCATGACGTCAGCCAGGCGGCGATGTCGTCGAGATCGCGACCGAGGCCACGCAGCGTCGCCACCATGGCGTCAACCGACAGGCGGGGATACTCGGTGGAGTGCTTGACGCCGGAGAAGCGCTCCTCCTCGTTGTTGACGATCAGGCGCGGACCATGCGCGGCCGTGACCTCCACGAGGGCAACGCCGGAATTGTGCGTCCCCGGCAGGCCGAGCCCGGCGAGATAGACGGTCTCGCCACGGGCCAGCCGTTCGCGCACATGCTGCAGCCGCTGCCGCGCAAAGGCCGAGTCGGCCGCATGAAAGCCCGCAGCCTCCATCAACTGCGTGCTCAGCCAGCGAGCCGCATGAAAGCCGATCTTTCCCAGCAGGGGATGCCGGGGACCAATGCGCGTCTCAGCCAGAACTCGAGCTCCGCAAACGACCTCACCGCCGACGGGCGACCGCCTGCACAAAACATGTTTCAGCTGGGCGGACAAGCCGCGAAGGGCGGAGGACGGACCGGTTCAGCTCGAACCGAGCCGGACGCCGGCGCGCAGGAACTTCTGCGGGTCGACCGCGTCGCCGTCGATGCGCGTCTCATAATGCAGGTGCGGGCCGGTCGAGCGGCCGGTGGATCCGACGGCGCCGATGATCTGGCCGATCTTGATGGTGTCGCCGACCTTGACCTTGATGTCCGACAGGTGGCCGTAGCGGGTGGAGAGCCCGTTGCCATGGTCGATCTCGATCATGCGGCCATAGCCGCCGCTCCAGCCGGCGCTCTCGACCCGGCCATTGGCGGTGGCGCGGACCGGGTCGCCCATCGAGGCGCGGAAATCGAGCCCGGTGTGCATCGCCGGGCGGCCCAGGAAGGGATCGGTCCGGACGCCGAAGCCCGACGAGAACTCGACCTCGCCGAGCACGGGCTTGCGGTAGGGCACCAGCGCCAGGGTGCGGTTTAGCCGGTCGACCTGCGCCCGGGTGATGCTGATGCGGTAGAGCTGCCGATCGAAGGTGTCGGCGTCCTTCGACGGCGGTTTGACCGGCACGAAGGGGCCGCCGACGCCGCCCTTGGCGGCCGCGCCCTGCATCTGGTTAAGGTCGAGTCCGAGGTCGGAGAAGACGCCGCGCATGCGGCGAATGCGGCCCTCGTACTGGTCCTCGACGGCGCTGAGAGCCGCGAGCTGGCGGGTTTCGACCTGATCGAGCGAGGTCTGCAAACGCACCAGCGCGGTGTCGAGCCCCTGTGCCTTGGCGATCTGCGTCGGTTGAACGGTGACGGTCGCCGGCGTGCGGGCTTCCAGGCGCGCCTCGCGGTCGGGCGGGGCCACGAAGATCACCGTGTCATTGATCGGCGACGGCTTCGGGATCGCCGACGTGCCGCTGTCGATCACCGCGCCGCGCGCAGGTGGCTTGATCGAGCCGGTGACGGCGAGGTCGGGCAGGGCGTTCATCGCCGACGCCCGCGATTCCAGCGCCGACTGCCGGCGGACGATCTGGTCGAGCTTCTGGTCGAACTGTTCCTGATCCAGCAACTGGCGACTGGTGGTCCGGTCGAGCCGCGCCCGCAGTTCGGCGATGCGATCCTCGTAGGCATATTGCATCGATGCCTGCCGGGCGATCAGCCGGGTCAGGACGTCGTCGCGAAAGGCAAAATAGGTGGCCGTGGCTGCCGACCAGGCACCCATGACCGTGACGGTCCCGACCACGATCCAGAATACGACCGGCCCGATGCGCACCTGCTTGCCGGCATGGGCGATGGTGTAGCTGCTGTTGCGACTAGCCGGCGTCGGAGCGGCCGTCTGGAGTGGGGCGGGGCGGCGGACATGGGGCCGCGCATGATCGTGCGGATGGTGGGACGAATGGTCGGTCAGGTGGTTCGATCGGTACGACATCAGCACTCCCGGAACCTGCCGCGGACTCGCATGCGGCAGGTCTCTACTCCGGGGGCCGATTTGACCCAGGCATGGTTAATATTCGGAAAATGAAATCGGTCGATTTAGAGCGCGCGGACCGCCTCCAGCACCGTTTCGGCGTGGCCATCGACCTTCACATGACGCCAGATCCGCCGGATTTTACCTTTTCCGTCGATCAGAACTGTTGTGCGAAGAATTCCAGGGAAGCTTCTGCCATACATGGACTTTTCGCCCCAGGCGCCATAGGCGGCCAGCATTTCCTTTTGCTCATCCGACACAAGAGGCGTTTCTAATTTGTGTTTGTTTTTAAAGGAATCTTGCGCTTTGACGGAGTCGCCGGATACGCCGACGACGTCGGTGCCCAGCGTGGCGAACGCCTTGGTGAGGCGGCTGAAGTCCATGGCTTCCCTGGTGCAGCCGGGGGTGTCGGCGCGGGGGTAGAAGAACAGCACCAGGTTGCGCCCGGCGTAGTCGTGCAGCGACAGCCGCTGGCCGCCGTCGCGCGGCAGGTCGAACGCCGGGGCCGCCTGGCCCTCAACCAGCACGGTCCCCTTCGGAGCCGGCGCGGCGGCTGCCTTCGCTGTCTTGGTCGCGGGCCTGGCAGCCGCTGCGCCGGCCTTTGAGGCGCTGAGCTTTGTGCTGGATTTGGGGGTTGTCCGGGAGCGCGCAGCGGACGCCTGTTTCGATGTTTTCTTGCGCGTTTCCTTGGACATACGCCTTCCTTTCGTCGCTTTCGGCAGGTCTTTAGATCGCATTCGATTCCTCCGGCGGTGGGGCCGGGGTTTGTTGTCGGTCGCGGTGCAAATCTGGCGGCCGAAGGGTAAGGTGGCAAGGGAATCTCTTCCGCCTCCGGGCCAGCGGGCCGGGCGAATGTGAACCTGTAAACCGGGGAATGGCCGCGATGCCGGCAAACGAGCGACCGTTTGACGCCGACGCTCGTGGTCAGGCCGGCAGTCCCCGCGACCGTCAACGCCAAGATCAATACCGAGAGGCTCAGTCCCGAGAGGCTCAGTCCCGAGAAACAATGGCAAGACCTGAGCCGCAGCAGGCCCGGACCAACCGCGCCGACGATGTCCCCGCGTGGGATGACGCCGACTGGTCGCTTCACGACGAGGAGGCGAGCGGCGCCCGCGCGCGCCGGCTGCTGGCGCGCCGCAATGGTTCGATGGTCGATCGGACGGGCGATTGGCTCCATGGCCTGCGCCGCGCCGTGTTCAGCGCGCGCTGGCTTCGTCTGGCCGCGGCGGTTGCCGGTGTCTTTCTGGTCGTCGCCGCGGGCGGCTTTGGCCTGCTGTGGTGGCGGCTGGGGACCGGACCGATCAGCCTCGATGTCATCACCCCCTGGCTGGTCGCCGCAATCGAGGACAATCTCGGCAAGGACCATACCGTCGAGGTCGGCGGCACGCAGATCGAGCGCACCGGGCGGATCCGGATCGCGGTGCGTATCCGCGACATCGTGGTGCGGGATCGCGCCAAGGCCGTGGTGGCCAGCGCGCCGAAGGCCGAGGTCCGCATCTCGCCCACCGCGCTGGTGCTGGGGCGCCTGCGGGCCGAAAGCCTCAATCTCGTCGGAGCGGAGCTGTCGGTGCGCATCTCCCCCGACGGCCGCGTCATCATATCGACAGGCGACAACGCCCGTCCGCTGGCCACCGCGACCGCGCCGCCGCTGGTCGCGCCGGCCGTGCCCGCTGCCGCACCGGCTCAGCAGCCGCCGGCTGCCCAGCCTGCTCCTGTGCCAGCTGCCGCGACAGCCAGAAGCAGCGGAGGAATGCAGGGCATTCTCGCTGGCCTCGACTGGCTCGACGGCCTCAGCAAGAGCGGTCTCGACGGCGAGAATCTCGACGAGATCGGTCTCAAGAACGGCAACCTGATCGTCGACGACCAGCGCACCGGCGGCCAGCTCACGTTCAAGAACATCAGCCTCAGCCTGCGTCGTCCGCGGGGCGGCGGCGTCGCCCTCAGCCTCGGCGAGGATGGCAAGAACGCCTGGTTCCTGAAGGTGCTGGTCGGGCCGCCGGCGAGTGGCGTGCGGTCGATCGACGTCCAGGCCGACAAGGTCCCGGTCAAGAACATCCTGTTGGCGCTGCGGCTGAAGGAGTTGAACTTCACCGCCGACATGCCGTTGACCGGCCACATCCGCGGCGAGATCGGTCGCGACGGTCTGCCGACCTTTCTCACCGGCAAGATGGCGATGGGGGCCGGTCAGGTCATTGACCGCGACACGCCTGACTACCCGATGGATATCGACCAGGTTGACATCAACGTCGACTGGGATGCGGGGCGGCGGGTAATGGTGGCGCCGTTCCAGATCGTCTCGGGGGCGAACCGGATCACGCTGCTCGCGCATCTCGAGCCGCCCAACGACAGCGTGCCGAGCTGGCAGCTCGGCTTCAGCGGCGGCACCATCCTGTTCGGCGGCGAACATGGATCGGATCCGCTGATCTTCAACCGCATCGCGGTGCGGTTGCGGTTCGATACCGACAACAAGCGGGTGCTGCTGACCCAGGCTGATTTCAGCAATGGCGACATCAGCATCGCCGGTTCCGGCAGCCTCGACTATTCGACCGCCGAGCCGCGCCTGACGCTGGGGCTCGCGGGGACGCCGATGCCGGTATCCGCGCTGAAGCGGATCTGGCCGATCGTGGTCGTGCCGGAGGTCCGTGAGTGGATCGTCGAGCGCGTCGACAAGGGAACACTGCAGCGCATGGAGATCGGCGTGAATGCGCCGGTCCACACGCTGTCGCGGAGCGGGCCGCCGATCCCCGACGATGGCCTTGCCATCACGTTCGTCGGCAGCAACGTCGCGATGCATCCTGTCGATGAACTGCCGGGCCTTCACGACGCCGACCTGAAGGCCCGGGTGACAGGGCGCACGGCAACCATCAATATCGGACAGGCGGCGGTGGATACGCCCGCCGGCCGCCGCTTGACCATCTCCGACCTCGTGTTCGAGATTCCGGACTTCGTGCCGAAGCCGCCGCCGGCGCGTGTCCGTTTCCGCCTCGATGGGCCGGTTCCGGCCGCGGCCGAAATTCTCAGCTCGAACCGCCTCAGCGAGTTCAGCAGCGGCGCGCCGATCGATCCCAATACCAGCCGCGGCAACGTCACGGCGCAGGTGATGCTCGGGCTGCCGATCAAGCGGGAGCTGACCAAGGCCGACACCACCTACGCGGTCAACATCGATCTCAGCGGCTTCTCCGCCGACAAGATGGTGATGAACCAGAAGCTCGAGGGCAACGCGCTCAAGGTCGTCGCCAACAATCAGGGCTACCAGGTCAAGGGCGACGTCAAGATCGGCGGCCAGGCCGCAAGCCTCGACTACCGCAAGCCGGCCGACGGCGATGCCGACGTGAAACTTCAGGCGACGCTCGACGATGCCGGCCGTGCCCGGCTCGGGGTCGATCTGGGAACGGCGATCTCCGGCGCCATCCCGGTCAAGCTCACCGGCAAGATCGGTGCGCCCGAGCGGGAGAACAAGCTCGGCATCGAGGCCGACCTGACCGCGGCGCGGGTCGACAACCTGCTGCCGGGCTGGGTCAAAGCGGCGGGGAAGGCCGGCCGGATCGTCTTCAACGTGGTGCAGAAGCCGCAATCGACGCGGCTCGAGGATATCGCGATCGACGGCAGCGGCGTCCAGATCAAGGGCGCGCTCGAGGTCGATCAGAATGGCGACGTGCTCAATGCCGCATTTCCGACCTTCGCCCCCTCCGAAGGCGACAAGACGTCGTTGAAGGCGGAGCGGGCTCCTGACGGCGTGCTCAAGGTGACGATGCGCGGCGACGTGTTCGACGCGCGCGGCTTCCTCAAGTCGGCGATTTCCGGTCGAGACGCGGACACCAAGAGCAAGCAGAAAGCGGTCGATCTCGACCTCGATCTGAAGGTGGGCGCGGTTGCCGGCCATGACGGCGAAGCGGTGCGGGGCGTCGATGTCAAGCTGTCGCGCCGCGCAGGGGCGATCAAGGCGTTCCAGCTCAATGGCAAGATCGGCCGCGATACGCCGCTGACGGGTGACATCCGTGGCAAGGCGCAGGGGCGCGAGGTGCTCTACCTCGAGACCAATGATGCCGGAGCGTTGTTCCGCTTCACCGACATCTACAAGAAAATGGTCGGCGGGCGGATGTGGCTGGCGATGGATCCGCCGACGTCCGATACAGCCTCCGCCCAGGAAGGCCTGCTGAACGTGCGCGACTTCTCGGTCAAGGGCGAGGCGGCGCTCGACCGCGTGGTCGCCAACGGTCCGGCGACCGGCAACAACGGCGTCGGCTTTTCGCATATGCGCGCCGAATTCACCCGGCAGAGCGGCCAGCTCACCATCCGCGACGGCATCCTGCGCGGTCCGACCGTCGGCGCGACCATCGAGGGCAGCATCAACTATCCGGCCAACCAGGTGCGAATGAGCGGCACCTTCGTGCCGATGTACGGCCTCAACAACATGTTCGGGCAGATCCCGATCGTCGGCCTCGTGCTCGGCGGTGGCAGCAATGAGGGGCTGATCGGCCTCACCTATGAGGTGGTCGGCACGCCCGGCGCGCCGGTGCTGCGGGTCAATCCGATCTCAGCCATGGCGCCCGGCGTGCTGCGCAAGATCTTCGAGTTCGGCACCGGGCGGCAAAACACGCCGACCGATAATTTCCCGCCGCCGAACTGATTTCTCGTACCGCCGATGGCGCCGGCGCGTCGCTGCCATGCGCAGCGACGCAAGGTGTCTCAGTCCGGGCGGACCAGCACGTGCTTCTTGCGGCCGAGCGACAGTTTCACCACACCTTCGGGCGTCAGCTGGCTGGCGTTGACGACGAGCTTCTCGTCGGCGATCGGCGTATCGTTGATGCGCAGCCCGCCGCCCTTGATCTGGCGGCGCGCTTCACCGTTCGAGGCGACGAGCCCGGCCTTCACGAACAGCGCCAGCACGCCGATGCCGGCTGCGAGCTCGGCCTGCGGCAGACTCAGTGTCGGCAGGCTCTCGGCAATGGCGCCTTCCTCGAAGGTTCGGCGCGCGGTTTCGGCAGCGGCATCCGCTGCTTCGCGGCCGTGCACCAGCGCGGTCGCTTCCGTCGCCAGCACCTTCTTGGCCTCGTTGATGTCCTGGCCCTGCAGGGCGCCGAGGCGCGCAATCTCGTCGAGCGGCAGCGTCGTGAACAGCTTGAGGAAGCGCACGACGTCGGCGTCCTCGGTGTTACGCCAGAACTGCCAGTAGTCGTAGACGCTGAGCCGGTCGGCGTTGAGCCACACCGCGCCCGCCGCGGTCTTGCCCATCTTGGCGCCGCTCGCGGTGGTCAGCAGCGGCGAGGTCAGCGCGAACAGCTGGGCATTCGCCATGCGGCGGCCGAGGTCGATGCCGTTGACGATGTTGCCCCACTGGTCCGACCCGCCCATCTGCAGCACGCAGCCGGTACGCTTGAACAGCTCGACGAAGTCGTAGGCCTGCAGGATCATGTAGTTGAATTCGAGGAACGACAGCTCATGCTGGCGCTCCAGCCGCAACTTGACGCTGTCGAACGACAGCATGCGGTTGACCGAGAAATGCTTGCCGACGTCGCGCAGGAAGTCGATGTAGTTGAGCGGCCCGAGCCAGTCGTTGTTGTTGATCATCAGCGCATCGGTCGGCCCGCTGCCGAAGTTGAGGAAGCGGGTGAACACGGTGCGGATGCCGGCGAGATTGTGCGCGATGTCGTCGCTGGACAGGATCTTGCGGCTCTCGTCCTTGCCGGAGGGATCACCGACGCGGGTGGTGCCGCCGCCCATCAGGGCGATCGGCTGGTGGCCGGTCTGCTGCATCCAGCGCAGCATCATGATCTGCAGGAGGTGGCCGACATGCAGCGAGTCGGCGGTGCAGTCGAATCCGATATAGCCGGTGATGCGCCCCTTGCTCGCGAGCGCGTCCAGGGCCTCGGGTTCCGAGACCTGATGGATGAAGCCGCGGCTCTGCAGCACATTGAGAAAATCCGATTTAAAAGCCGTCATGTCTCTTAGGTCTGTTTGATGAAATGGTAACCGCTCTGAACGACGCTGGTCGGGTGCTCTGCCGCGGGGGTGCGCCTTGTGGCATTATAAGAAGTGGAAGTTGGATACAAGGTTCGGTTCCTGTTGAGGCTGCCGCGCGCTGGCGCCGGCTCCCGACGGGAACCTGCTGCGAAAGGCCATTGCCATGGTGATGACGGCAATCGGGCTGATGAGCGGCACCTCGCTGGACGGGGTGGATGTCGCGCTGATCGAGACCGACGGTAAGCAAGTGACGTCGATCGGCCCCTCCGGATACCGGCCCTATCACGAGCAGGAGCGCACGCTGCTGCGCCAGGCGCTCGCGGAAGCCCCCCGGCTGTCACACCGCGATGCGCGGCCCGGCGTGCTGGCGGCCGCGGAGCACGCGGTGACGGTCGCCCATGCCGAGGCGGTGGCGGCTTTCACCGCCCAGCACCATATCGCCCGCGAGGCGATCGATATCGTCGGATTTCACGGCCAGACCGTGCTGCACCGCCCCGAGCAGGGCTTGACGGTGCAGATCGGCGACGGCCTGGCGCTGGCGCGCGCCATCCACATTCCGGTGATGCATGATTTCCGCGCCGCGGATGTTGCCGCCGGCGGGCAGGGGGCGCCGCTCGTCCCGGTGTATCACCGGGCGCTCGCGACCGCGCTCGGGCGCGCCGGTCCGATCGCCGTGCTCAACATCGGCGGCGTGTCCAACATCACCTATGTCGACGGCTATGACGCGTTGATCGCCTGCGACACCGGCCCCGGCAACGCGCTGCTCGACGACTACGTGTTCCGCGCGACCGGTCAGCCCTTCGATCAGGACGGCCGGCTGGCCGCCCAGGGAGATCCGGATACGGGCTGGATCGCGCGCGCGCTGCAGCATCCATTTTTCGCCCAGCGACCGCCGAAGTCGCTCGATCGCAACCAGTTCGCCTCGCTGCAACTGCCGAATCTGGCCGTCGCCGACGGCGCCGCCACACTGACCGCATTCACTGCCGAGGCGATCGCCCGCATCGTCGCCCACCTGCCGAAGGCGCCGACCGACTGGATCGTCGCCGGCGGCGGCGCCCGCAACCTGATGATGATGCGCCTGCTGCGGCAGCATTTGGCGCCGGCACGGGTAGACACCGCGGATGCGCTGGGATGGGCGGGCGACGCCCTCGAGGCGCAGGCCTTTGCCTTCCTTGCCGCCCGCAGCCTGCAGGGACTGCCGCTGAGCTATCCCGCCACCACTGGCGTGCCGGCCCCGACCACCGGCGGCATCATCGCCCGTCCCTGATCACGTCACCTTGAGGCCGCCCTCCGCGCATTGACAGGTTCATGCACTTGCATCCTAATAGATGCAGTTGCATGAATGATCGACCTGCAGGGAGACGCCCATGTCCGCGACCAAGTCCGCCACGTTGAAACTCATCAGCCACAAGCTTTGCCCCTATGTGCAGCGCGTCGCGATTGCGCTCACCGAGAAGGGGGTGCCGTTCGAGCGGATCGATATTGATCTCGCCAACAAGCCGGACTGGTTCCTCGCCATTTCGCCGCTCGGCAAGACGCCGGTGCTGCAGGTCGGCGACACCGCGATCTTCGAGTCCGCCGTGATCCTCGAATATCTCGAAGAGACGCAGCCGCATCCGCTGCATCCCGCCGATCCGCTGCGGCGGGCCGAGCACCGCGGCTGGATCGAGTTCAACTCCGCGGTGCTCGGCGACATCTGGGGACTGGAAACCGCCAAGGACGAGGCGACATTTCGAGCCAAGGTCACGGCGCTCGAGCAGAAATTCGCGCGGCTTGAAACCCGCCTCGTGGCACAGCCGTGGTTCGACGGCGAAGCCTTTTCGCTGGTCGACGCCGTATTCGCGCCGGCATTCCGCTATTTCGACGTCATCGACCGGATCGGCGATTTCGGCATTTTCGCCGGTAAGCCGAAGGTCAATCGCTGGCGCGCGAGCCTCGCGGAGCGGCCGTCGGTACGCAACGCCGTCAGCGCGGCCTATCCCGAGCTGCTGCGGGACTTTATGAAACGGCACGAAGCGTTCGTGCTGTCGCTCGAGGGCCGGGCGGCCGCCTGAAACAACGACGCGGCGCAGGAGGTCCTGCGCCGCGCTTGGCCGGTGTAATCTTTTTGAGCGGCGTCAGCGGACGTTGGCGAGCCGCATGTCGAGATACGACGTCACCGATTCCATCAATGGCTCGAGTTTGCCGTCGAAGAAGTGGTTGGCGCCGGGGATGACCTGGTGGTCGATCACGATGCCCTTTTGCGTCTTCAGCTTGTCCACCAGCGCATTGACGTCCTTCTGCGGCACCACGATGTCCTTGTCGCCGTGCACGATCAGGCCGGACGACGGGCAGGGCGCCAGGAACGAGAAGTCGTAGAGATTCGCCGGCGGCGCGATCGAGATGAAGCCTTCGACCTCCGGCCGGCGCATCAGAAGCTGCATGCCGATCCAGGCGCCGAACGAGAAGCCGGCGACCCAGCAGGCGCGCGCCTCGGGATTGATGGTCTGGGCCCAGTCGAGCGCCGCGGCGGCGTCCGACAGCTCTCCCGTGCCGTGATCGAACGAACCCTGGCTGCGGCCGACGCCGCGGAAATTGAAGCGCAGCACCGAGAACCCGCGGGCCACGAACGAGTAGTACACCTGATAGACGATCTGGTGGTTCATGGTGCCGTGAAACTGCGGGTGCGGATGCAGCACCATCGCGATCGGCGCGTTCTTCTGCTTCGCGGGGTGGTAGCGACCTTCAAGCCGGCCAGCGGGACCGGTGAAAATGACTTCAGGCATTCGGATTCCTTAAAACCCCAGTGGCGGGCGATGCGATGGCTTGACGGCCACGCGTTCGAGAGCCAGATCGGCGGCAGCCGGGCTCTCAGCGCACGACGCCGGATCAACAGGGCCGGGTTCTAACATAGGGCGAGGGGCAAAAAGCAAGCATATTGCGCGGTTGCCGCCGGACGCGGGCCTTGCGGAACCGGCAAATGACCTTAATCCCAAGGGCGTATATATTTGTCGGAGCCGACCTTGCCTGAGCCACGCCGACCGAGGGTTTATTTCGACTGGAACGCCACCACGCCACTGCGGCCGGAGGCCCGCGCCGCCATGGCCGCGGCGTGGGACGTGATCGGCAATCCGTCGTCGGTCCATACCGAGGGGCGCGCCGCACGGGCGCTGGTGGAGGGCGCGCGGGCCGCGGTGGCGCGGGCGCTCGGCGCCGAGCCGCGCGGCGTCGTCTTCACCTCCGGCGGCACCGAAGCGAATGTCCTGGCGCTGACGCCGGGTTTGCGCGGCGGGAGCACGCCGCCGGCCGAGCGGCTGCTGGTGTCGGCGGTCGAGCATGCGTCGGTGCTGGCCGGCGGCCGCTTCCGTGCCGAGGCTATCGCGCGCATTGCCGTGACGACCGCGGGCGTGGTTGATCTGGACGATCTCCGCCGCCGCCTTGCCGACGGACCGCCGGCGCTGGTGTCGGTGCTGCATGCCAACAACGAAACCGGGGCGATCCAGCCGATCGCCGAGATCGCCGGCCTCGTCCACGCAGCCGGCGGGCTGCTGCACGTCGATGCCATCCAGGCGCTGGGACGGATCCCCTGCCTGCTGGCGGATCTGGGGGCAGACCTCGTCAGCCTCTCGGCGCACAAGGTTGGCGGGCCCAAGGGGGTCGGCGCCCTGGTGCTGCGCGACGGGGTGATCCTGCCCGAACCGCTGGTCCGTGGCGGCGGCCAGGAACAGAACCGGCGCGGCGGCACCGAGAACGTGCCTGGGATCGCCGGCCTTGGCGCCGCAGTCGAGGCGGCGATGACCAGCCGGGACAGCGAGGCGGCGCGCCAGGGGCGGCTGCGGGCGCTTCTGGAAACCGGCCTCATGGAACATGCGGACACAGTGATCTTCTCAGCCGATGCAAAACGGTTGCCGAATACCGTTTTGGTCTCGACTCCGGGCCTGAAGGCGGAAACCGCCGTGATTGCTTTCGACCTTGCCGGCGTCGCGGTGTCGTCCGGCTCGGCCTGTTCGTCCGGCAAGGTCACCCCGTCCCATGTCCTCGCCGCGATGCAGGTGCCGGCGGAGCTGTCCCAGGGAGCCATTCGGCTGAGTATGGGCTGGGATACGACCGAATCCGAGGTAGACAGCCTTCTGGAGGCTTGGAGAAAAATCACAGCCGTATTAGGTAGTGATGTGATCCGAACCGCTCCTGGAACGGTTCTAAAAAAGGGGTGATTTCCAGAACGGAACGCCCTACATACATCTCGTGCGCGGGGTGGTTCTGGAAGTTCCTCCATGGGGATCCCCAGCCGGGTGTCGGCTGGGCTCGGGCGGAGACATCGGGGACCGCGTCGGCACACCAACGATAGATTTTAGGTGTCCCTTCGAGTGTCCCGTTCGCTGCCGCAAGGCGGGGGCGGTCTTGAGGTTCGGACGCCGCCATTCCACCGCGGTCCTTGAAACCGCGAGCGGAGGACGAAGATGCCGGCCGTACAAGAGACCGTCGATCGGGTTCGCCAGATCGACGTTGATCAATATCGCTATGGATTCGAGACCCAGATCGAGTCCGAAAAGGCGCCCAAGGGGCTCTCCGAAGACATCGTTCGCTTCATTTCGCAGAAGAAGGACGAACCGGCGTGGATGCTGGAGTGGCGGCTGGAAGCCTACCGCCGCTGGCTGACCATGCAGGAGCCGACCTGGGCCCGCGTCGACTATCCGAAGATCGACTATCAGGACATCTACTACTATGCGGCGCCGAAGCAGTTCGTTGCGCCCAAGTCGCTCGACGAAGTCGATCCCGAGATCCTAAAGACCTACGAAAAGCTCGGCATCCCGCTGCGTGAGCAGGAGATGCTGGCGGGCGTGGTGCGCCCCGAGGGCGAGCGCCGCGTCGCCGTCGATGCCGTGTTCGACTCGGTGTCGGTGGCGACCACCTTCAAGGAAGAGCTGAAGAAGGCCGGCGTGATCTTCATGCCGATCTCGGAAGCGCTCCGCGAACACCCCGAGCTCGTGCGCAAGTATCTGGGCTCGGTGGTGCCGACCTCCGACAACTTCTTCGCCACGCTCAATTCCGCGGTGTTCTCCGACGGCTCGTTCGTCTACATCCCCGAGGGCGTGCGCTGCCCGATGGAGCTGTCGACCTACTTCCGCATCAATGAGCGCAACACCGGCCAGTTCGAGCGCACGCTGATCATCGCCGACAAGGGCTCCTATGTGAGCTATCTCGAAGGCTGCACCGCGCCGCAGCGCGACGAGAACCAGCTCCATGCCGCGGTGGTCGAGCTGGTCGCGCTCGACGACGCCGAGATCAAGTACTCGACGGTGCAGAACTGGTACCCCGGCAATGCCGAGGGCAAGGGCGGCATCTACAACTTCGTCACCAAACGCGGCGACTGCCGCGGCAAGAACTCCAAGATCTCCTGGACCCAGGTCGAGACGGGGTCGGCGATCACCTGGAAGTATCCGAGCTGCATCCTGCGCGGCGACAACTCGCGCGGCGAGTTCTATTCGATCGCGATCTCGAACGGTTACCAGCAGGTCGATTCCGGCACCAAGATGCTGCATCTCGGCAAGAACACCACGAGCCGCATCATCTCCAAGGGCATCGCCGCGGGCAAGTCGCAGAACACCTATCGCGGTCTCGTGTCGGCGCACCGCAAGGCGACCGGCGCGCGCAACTTCACCGCCTGCGATTCGCTGCTGATCGGCGATGCGTGCGGCGCGCACACCGTGCCCTACATCGAGGCGAAGAACTCCTCGGCGCTGTTCGAGCACGAGGCCACCACCTCCAAGATCTCCGAGGACATGCTGTTCTACTGCGTGCAGCGTGGCCTGTCGCAGGAGGAGGCCGTGGCGCTGGTGGTCAACGGCTTCGTCAAGGACGTGCTGCAGCAATTGCCGATGGAGTTCGCGGTCGAGGCGCAGAAGCTGATCTCGATCTCGCTCGAAGGCAGCGTGGGATAAGCCGCAGCCGGCACCAATGATCGGCCGTCGGCAGTGTGGCCGACGGGACCGAAGCCGGCGCAAACAAGCTTGAAGATATTCGGAAAGGCAGACTGATGTCGTTGCTTGAAATCAAGGATCTCCACGTTCGCGTCGAGGAGCGGGAGATTTTGCATGGACTGTCGCTGACCGTGAACAAGGGCGAGGTTCATGCAATCATGGGACCGAACGGGTCGGGCAAGTCGACCCTGAGCCATGTGATCGCGGGCAAGCCGGGCTACGAGGTTACCGACGGCGAGATCCTGCTGAATGGCGAGGACGTGCTGGCGATGGAGCCGGACGAGCGCGCCGCCAAGGGCGTGTTCCTCGCGTTCCAGTACCCGATCGAGATTCCCGGCGTCGCTACCATGACCTTCCTGCGCACCGCGCTGAATGCGCAGCGCAAGGCGCGCGGCGAGAGCGAGTATTCGACGCCCGACTTCCTCAAGAAGGTGCGCGAGGTCGCCACCCGCCTCAACATCCCGCAGGAGATGCTGCGCCGTGGCGTCAATGTCGGCTTCTCGGGCGGCGAGAAGAAGCGCAACGAAGTGCTGCAGATGGCGCTGTTCGAGCCGAGCCTATGCATCCTCGACGAGATGGACTCCGGTCTCGATATCGACGCGCTGCGCGTTGCCGCCGACGGCGTCAATGCACTGCGCTCCAAGGACCGCGGGATGATCGTCATCACCCACTATCAGCGGCTTCTGAACTACATCATCCCGGATGTCGTGCACGTCATGTCGAAGGGCCGGGTGGTCAAGAGCGGCGGCAAGGAACTCGCGCTCGAGCTGGAAGCGTCCGGTTACGCGCAGTTCGAAGACGCGGCTGCATAAGCGGGCCCATCATGAACGTTGCTTTGGTGAAATCGACAGCAGAGCGGCCGCTCGACGACGTCTTCGTGGCGGCGCGCGATCGCCTGCCTGGGAATGGCGCCGTCGCCGAGGCGCGGCAGGCGGCGTTCGACGCCTTCGCGCGGCAGGGACTGCCGCACCGGCGTATCGAGGAATGGAAATACACCGATCTGCGCGCGCTGCTGCGCGAGATCGCACCGCTGGCGGGGGCGCCCGATCAGGCGGCGCTGGCTCGCGCCAAGGCGGCGGCCGCATCGCTCGGCATGGCCGAGACCCGCGCGCTGGTGCTGGTCGACGGCGTTTTCGCGGCTGAACTGTCCGATCTGGCAGGCCTCGAATCCGGCCTTCACGTGCACTCGCTGCGCGAGGCGCTCGCCGCTGGAAACGTGGCTGCGCTGCAGTCGGGCGTGGCATCCGATGCCATGACGGCGCTCAACGCTGCGATGGCGACCGACGGCGTCGTGATCGACGTTGCCGCCGGCGCCGTGCTTGAAAAGCCGCTGCACATCATCCATGTCGCGGTCGCATCGTCCGCCTCCAGCTTCACCCGCTCGCGCTTTTCGATCGGCAAGGGCGCCCGCGTCACGCTGGTGGAGAGCTTCGTCGCCGCCGCGGGCGCTGCGGCCTACCAGGCCAGCGATGCGCTGTTCGTCGATATCGGCGATGAGGTGGAGTTGCAGCATGTGCGACTGATGGAAGACGCGCGTGACGCGGCCAACATCACGTCCGGCATCTTCACGCTAGGCGCGAAGGCCAGGTTCAACACCTTCAACCTGACCAGCGGCGGCGGTGTCAGCCGCTACCAGGGCTTCGTCACCTTCAATGGCGAGGGCAGTGAGCTCACGACCAACGGCGTCAACCTGCTCGGCGGGCGGCGTCACGGCGACACCACGCTGGTGGTCGATCATGCCGTGCCGCATTGCACCAGCCGGGAGGTGTTCCGCTCGGTGCTCGACGACAGCGGCCACTCGGTGTTTCAGGGGCGCATCATCGTGCGGCCCGACGCGCAGAAGACCGACGGCAAGATGATGACCCGGGCGCTGCTGCTGTCGGATGATGCCGAGATCGACAACAAGCCCGAGCTTGAGATTTTCGCCGACGACGTCACCTGCGGTCATGGTGCGACCGCGGGCGCGCTGGACGAAAGCCTGCTGTTCTATCTGCGCGCGCGCGGCCTGCCCGAGAAGGAGGCGCAGGCGCTGCTGATCACCGCATTCGTCGGCGAAGCCATCGAGTCGATCGTCGACGACGACCTGCGTGACGTCGCGGTGGCCGCGGCGGAACGCTGGCTGACATCACGAGGCTGATCATGCATCCTGCGGTCGCCAACGGCACCTACGACGTGGAGCGGGTGAGGGCGGATTTCCCCGCGCTCGCCATGAAGGTTTACGGCAAGCCGCTCGTCTATCTCGACAACGCGGCCTCGGCGCAGAAGCCGGATGCGGTGCTCGACCGCATGACGCAGGCCTACAAGACCGAATACGCCAACGTCCATCGCGGCCTGCACTACCTCGCCAATGCCGCGACCGAGGGCTATGAGGGCGGTCGCGAGCGCGTGGCACGCTTCCTCAATGCACGCCGCAACGAGGAGATCATCTTCACCCGCAACGCCACCGAGGCCATCAACCTCGTCGCGTCGTCGTGGGGCGCGCCCAATATCGGCGCAGGCGACGAGATCGTGATCTCGATCATGGAGCACCACTCCAACATCGTGCCCTGGCACTTCCTGCGCGAGCGCCAGGGTGCCGTGATCAAGTGGGCGCCGGTCGACGACGACGGCAATTTCCTGCTCGACGAGTTCGAGAAGCTGCTGTCGCCGAAGACCAAGCTGGTGGCGATCACCCAGATGTCCAACATGCTGGGCACCATCGTGCCGGTGAAGGACGTAGTGAAGCTGGCGCACGCACGCGGCATCCCGGTGTTGATCGACGGCAGCCAGGCCGCCGTGCACATGACCATCGACGTGCAGGATCTCGATTGCGACTTCTACGTCTTCACCGGGCACAAGCTGTACGGCCCGAGCGGCATCGGCGTGCTCTACGCCAAGCACGACCACCTCGTGGCGATGCGGCCGTACAATGGCGGCGGCGAAATGATCCGGGAGGTCAGCCGCGACTGGGTCACCTATGGCGATCCGCCGCACAAGTTCGAGGCCGGCACGCCGGCGATCGTCGAGGCGATCGGGCTGGGCGCGGCGATCGACTACGTCAATTCGATCGGCAAGGACCGCATCGCCGCCCATGAGCACGACCTGACGCTCTACGCCCATGAACGGCTGCGGGAGATCAACTCGCTGCGGATCATCGGCAACGCCCGCAACAAGGGCAGCGTGATCTCGTTCGAGATGAAGGGGGCGCACCCCCACGACATCGCCACCATCATCGACCGGGCCGGGGTCGCGGTGCGGGCCGGGACCCATTGCGTGATGCCGCTCTTGGAGCGGTTCAACGTCACGGCGACGTGCCGGGCGTCGTTTGCGATGTACAATACCCGCGAAGAAGTCGATCATCTCGTACAGGCGTTGATCAAGGCCCAGGATTTGTTCTCATGAGTGATGCTCAGCAGGTCGTCGAGACGGCTCCCGTGGAGGCCCCGAACCGGGTCGATACCCGTTCGGCGCTGCCGCCGGAGGAGACCGAGCGCCTCGGCGCCGACATCGTCGCGGCGCTGAAGACCGTCTACGACCCGGAAATCCCGGCCGACATCTACGAACTCGGCTTGATCTACAAGGTCGACATCAAGGACGACCGCACCGTCGACGTCGAGATGACGCTGACCACGCCGAACTGCCCGGCCGCCGCCGAGCTGCCGACCATGGTGGAGAACGCCATCGCCAGCGTCGCGGGGGTGGGGGCGGTCAACGTCAGGATCGTGTGGGAGCCGACCTGGACGCCGGAGCGCATGTCCGACGAGGCGCGCGTCGTCCTGAACATGTGGTGAGGTTGTTGCAACTTCGGCCGACTCCCGCGATGATCCATGCACGGGCATTGAAATCCCGACGGACATGACCAGATGACTGGAATGACACCGAATCCCTCAGCCGCCCCGAACAAGCCGGCCCGCCGGCCGCGCCCCCAGGTCATGCGCCTCACCGAGGCCGCCGCAGCGCGGATCCGGGAACTGACCGCGCGGGCGGATTCCCAGATCGTCGGACTGCGGGTCGGGGTCAAGAACGGCGGCTGCGCCGGCATGTCCTACACGGTGGAATACGCCCACGAGATCCGCCCGACCGATGAGGTCGTCGAGGACCAGGGCGTGAAGATCCTGGTCGATCCGAAGGCGGTCCTGTTCCTGCTCGGCACCGAGATGGACTTCAAGGTGGACAAAATGGCGGCCCAGTTCGTGTTCAACAACCCGAACCAGACCGGCGCCTGCGGCTGCGGCGAATCGGTGCAACTGACCCCGGCCAAGCTGCCGGCATAGCCCCGGAGCGGTTCGGATCATGGACCGCGAGTTCCTGCAGGACCTGTTCTCCGCCTTCGGACCGGTGAGCCTGCGCCGCATGTTCAGCGGCTATGGCGTGTCCGTGGACGGGGTGAACTTCGCCCTGGTGCTGCGCGGCGGCATCTATTTCCGAACCGACGGGCAGACGGTGGCGCGCTTCGAGGAGGAGGGCGCCAAGCCGTTCCAGTACGAGACGCGCAACAAGGTGGTGACGGTGGCCTCCTATTGGCAGCTCCCCGACCGCCTCTATGACGACCCTGAAGAGCTCGCCGATTGGGCGCGCGCAGCCCTGGGGGCTGCCGAGCGTGCCGCGGCAACCAAGCGGTCCCGGGCGGCCCGCAGGGGCGCTGCAGGCGCCGGGAGGGCTGCGGCGGGCTCGTCGGCTGGCGCGCAACCAAAGCTCCCCGGCAGGCGCGCGAAGGCCGGCCCGGCAAAGACGGCGCCATCACGCAAGCCGCCATCCCCCAAAAAATCCGAGAACAAGCGTTCTGGAACCAAGACCCAGTCGAAAAAGCGTCGGGCGACCACCGCCGGAGTGGCGGCGCGCAAGAATCCCGCGCGCAAGAGCAGGCGCTGACACCACAGCCAAAGGCTGGTTTCAGAACTCATGAGCGCCGGGCTGTGAGGTAAGGTCACCGAGCAATGCCGCTTAGTATGTCACCGTGACAACGATCGTGTCGCTGTAGGTGCCAGCCGATGGCGTGGTCTGAGGCGGAACCCGACCATACACGGAGAGGACCTGTGCCGCTCCGCTTCCGGTACCTGCTGCCGTATTGGTACCGATCGTGTTGCCCCACGCCAGCGTACGGGCGGCATCGCGATACAATCCATAGGTGATCGTTTGCGCGCCCAAAGACATCAGCCGCGCGGAAGGAGCGGCATTGGCGTGGCCTCCGTCCAACCCGACATTGTAGTTCGTTCCTGGCGTACAATCGACGGTCAGCTGAGCGCTCGCGTCGACATTTGCTGTCAAAACCCCCTGGCTGCCAAAATTGATATCATGAGCAACGACATTACAGTTCGCCAGAACGCTCGCAGTGGCGGCAAAAGTCGGATGCGCGTGCAGCGGAATAACAATCACATTCGGGCACGGCAAAACGCCAAGCGTGGCGTAGATGAAGTCGTCATCTGACGTCGAGAAATTCGCGACATAGCTGCCGGGCGTGGCCGTACCTTGTCCACCGAAGACCCGCCCATAGATCGTCACATTGGTGCTGCCGGTGCCGTTGAGGGCGATGGGAAGATCAATCGTCGGTGGCGTGCCGGGAAGGCCCCAATTGTACGACCCCCAGACGACGGTGCGCCCGGCATCCTGATAGAGCTGATAGTTCAGGGTCGAGCCGCCGGATGTCATTTGCCTCGCGCTCGCCGTCGCGCCGCCGCTGCCAGCACCGATGCTCGGGCATATCCGGACAGTTGTCAGCGCGAGGCCGCTGCAGTTGATCGCAAGCGTTGCCGTTGTGTCGGTCGGAGCACCCGACAAGGTATCGACGTTGCCAAATGCAACTGTTGAGATGTTGAAATTGCAGGACTGCGCCAGAACCGACGACGGAAGCAACAGGACTGCCACGACGCAGAGCAGCTTCCGCATCATCGGCAAACCACATCGCTGATGACGACCCGCTCTCCCGGCTTGGGCTGATAAGCGAAGCTCGCCTTGCAAGGGGGGCCCTCGACCTGCTCCACGAGCAGAGTGTTCTGGTCTTTCAAATCACGCAGATAGACCTCGCCGCCATAGCCTACGACGGCATCTTCGCCTCCATCCTTGATCTGATCCTCGATATGGGCACGCGAGCCTGCGCGAACCACGCTCCCGCGACTGTCTTTCAGCACGACGAGCGCGCTTCGCGCATCCGGCGAAATGCCAAACTTGACCAAAGCGGCGCCGCGATCGGAAGGCATCGCCGCGGCCTTCGTCTTGGGCACATCCGCATCCACGGCCAGATTCTTCGGGTCGACAGAAATCCAATTCTTCTGATAGGCCCGCAGATACGGCACCAGTACCATGCCATTGGCACCGGTGGTTGCGATGGGCCGATTTTCATAGAACACATCGACATTCGGCGCCCCGGCATCAACCACCGCAAAAGCATCGTCGATGCGATTGGTGAAGAAGGTGCCCCCGCCGACGAACGCCACCGCTCCATCGAGTTGTGCTGTCGTTTGGACCGCGCCATTCACCTGCTGGGCTCCCACCTCCGCACGGCCGAACGAGGAGCGGTAGCTGACAGCGCCGGCACGCGAGAGGCTCGCCCCCTCATAATCGCGAACGCGCCAGCCCCACGATCCAGGCTCGACCGACTGGGATTTCACCACGTCGACGCCGCCGCTGGTACCGTTGGCGGCTCTCGAAGCCGAGCTGCTGGCCGTGATCCCGTCACCAAGCGAAACGGTGATCCCGCCGAACACACCAAAACTGCGCTTGTCCTCAAAATCCTTGAATGCGGTCATGAACATCGAGGCATTGCCCGGCAGCGGGCGGCTATAGGATAGCCCCAGAATTTCGTAGCGGTTGTCAAGTGCATCCCGCATCCGCGTCATGCTCACCGTCAGAGACGAAATATCGAAAGGGATCGGCACATTCAGGCCGATTTGATCAATGGCGCGCGGCGGCTTCGTTGCGATGGACGGTAATCCACCGAACAGCTTCGTCGAGGACGGCAAGGAGGCAAGGTCGAGATAGTCAGGTGTGGTGCGTTGCGTGCGTGCGTAGAATGTATAGCCGCCGCGCCCCAGCTCGATGGAAGCGGACAAGAGAGCGCCCGTCACGCCACTGTTGTTTCGGCTGCCTGCAACCGCTAGCGATGCGACGCCCCAGCTCGAGAGCAGCAGATTGGCGCCAGCGCCGACATTCCAAAGTGTCTCCCCCCCTTCGCCATGCGCCTCCAAAGTAAATCGGTCGTTCAGCCCGTAGCGAAGGCTCCCTGATGCCACGGGGACATTGTCATAGGCATTCGATGTCACACCGTAATCGCGCCGGACGAAACCTGTCTCCATTGAGAAATCAAGCAAGCCCGCGCCCAACATTTTGGCCGAGGCGTAGAAGGGTTGATCCACCACCGTCTCGCGTCCGAGCGCATCTTGCACAACAATGCGTTGGTTGCCGGCGCCGCTCATGACCGGCAAGTTCTGGATCTGGAAGGGGCCCGCCGGAACGGTTCCTGAATAGGTCCGGACATTGTTGACGAGAACGTCGACGGTTGATGGCAGCGCTGCGCTGCCGCTGAAGCGCGGCATTGGCAGCGTTACGAGATCGGGGCGAAGTGCGAAGTTGCGTTGCATCTGAACCCCGCCCAATCGCAAGGACCTGGTCCAGTTGAGCCCGCCGGAAATGACATCGCCAGCGCGGTAGGTAATCAGGGAACTTTGATCAGAATAGCTCCACGTCGAATCGAGACGAATAGAATCCGGCGCCACGCCGCTACCGGTCGTCAGGATGCCCGATTGCAAGAAAATGCCGTACTGATTGAACGCTCGCGCTTCAAACGCCGCAGAGAAGTTCGCTTGCTTCTGGTACGCCAAATAGAAGTGGCTGGGATCAACGTTGCTCGCACCAAAAAGCGTATAGTTGAGAACTGCGCCAGGCGCGGTCTCCGCATCCACAGGCGCAGCCTCGGGACGAACGCCGGCATTGATCATATACGGAAGTCTCGCTTGATTGCTGACTTCGATGCGCACGATCTGCGTGACCTGTTCATAGCGGTAGCTCAGGCCAGGACACCGGTCGAGATCCACAATCCCCTCAGGATTGGTTGGCAAGCGGTCTGGCGCAATCCGCAGCTCACGCAGCTCGCTCACGGTGATGGCAAGCCGCTCTCCGGGGCGCAGGATGAAATTGGCGATCAGCCCGGTCGGTTGGCCATTGATATAGACCTCAAGATACAGCGCCTGATCGAACGGCGCCGATTGCGTACCCGCGAAGGTTGCGGTCGCGTTGAACAGCGTGAATCCGAGGACAGCTTTGAGGGCTGCTTCAACGAGACGTCTGAACAGCGACCGCAGCATTGATAGCTCCGGATTCACTTTCAGCCAGCAACTTGAGCGGACCGCGACCGGCAATTTGCGCCCCGGCGGGGAATGTCCAAGCCGCCGATGATTTGCGGAGCACGTAGCCGACAAGTCCTGGCCGCTGAAGCGCAATCGCACCCGCGCCGTCGACCAGCTTGAGATTGGCAATCCGGAGGCGCCGTCCACCCGAATTTGACGCCATGAGGATCAGTGCGTTTCCCTTGGACTGCAACGACCACGTGACATTGGCTGACGCGGCACTCGCAACGGAAAAGAAAACCGGAATCGAATAGCGCAAGACGAATCGAACCGTATTACTCCCCGCACCGACGGTGTCGGGAAGCTCGTCAACCAGGATGCGGTAGCTTTCTTCGCCGCCGACGGGCTGCTTCGCAAGGCGAATGATCCGGACGACGTATTCAGTTCCCGGTGTCAGTGTCGCCGCCGGCGGACTCACCACCACGTTGCTTGTCGGCTCAAGGACAGGCTCACCTTGCGTCCCGGTCCAGCTAAAGGCACGGATTTGAACGTGGATCGGCCGATCCCCATCATTGCGCAGGGTCAGCATCGTTGTTGCGCCAGGTGCCGGCACATCGAGCAGCACAGGTGCGACACGGAGAGACCCCGCGTGCGCCCAGGAGACCACAGTAAAAAGGATGACGCCTGCCCAGAGGAAAGCACGCATACGCCAGTCCTCCTGTTAGAAGGTGACGATGACCGTGATCGTATCGTTGTAGACCCCCGCAGCCGGCGTGGTTTGCGAAGGCACGTGGCCGTAAACGGTGAAAGCTTGCGAAGCGCCGGTGCCGGTGCTGGCGACCGTGTTGGTCCCGATCGTTTCCCCCCAGACCAGCGTATGCGCGGCATCCTGATAGAGCGAGTATGTCACCGTATTGGTCGCAGCGCTGGTCATCAGGCGCGCGGCAACGGTGGCCCCCGTTCCGTTTCCAGGGCTGAGGCCGATATTGTACGGCGCCGACAACGTGCACTGCGTCGTGATCGTGCCGGTCGCATCCACGCCGGACGCGCCGATCACGCCGACCGACCCAAAATTGATGTTCGTCGCCGACACGATCACACAGGCGTTCGTGATCGTGATTTGGACATTGAAAGTCGTCGTTACCGTCGCCGGCTCGGCGACCTGAGGTGCTGCCGTAAGCAGGAGCAGCATCACGAAACAAAGCCGTGGACACAACCAAAGGTGGGCTCTGCGCCCCATCAACGCCTCCTCGCTTGTCGAGGCCGACTGTCTCCTTGCAACCCAAACCAGCAACCAGCGACGAAGATTTCGCTCGCGCGCGAATCATTTGCCTATGCTGGAATAGTATTTCCGATCTTGAGTTAAGCAACTATGAGTTGCAATCAGCCGCAGCAAGAAATGCATCAAGGCCGGGCGCAGAAAACCGACGTGACCCTCGGTTCGGCCGTGGGAACTCGCTCCATGGGCACTGGAACAGAGCGTTGCACGTCGCGAAGCATCCCAGCCGCCGAGCGCCATGGGGTGCGGGCCGCCGGCGACAAAACCCGCTGTGACCTTTTGCGCCGAGAATCTCGTCGCGACCGGCGCTAGCTGGTTCAGCCAGGCATGGAAGCTCGACCACGACACTCCCGGCGCATCACCGAGCCATGCCACCGGCCAGACCAGATCGTCCGGCGCTTCGCGATGAAGCCGAACGTCATATTGTTTCTTTCGCGAGGTAGATTCAGGCGACCTGGATATGGTCGGTCGGGGAGTATTCCGGATCCGCCTCGCAAACGACGCGGTTACGACCGTTGCGCTTGGCGGCATAGAGGCAGGCGTCGGCCCGCTCGAGCAGCGAGATGGCGTCATCGCCGTTCTGCAGCATCGACACGCCGACCGAAATCGTCACCCGGCCGAGGATCTCGCCGGTCGACTTCTTCTTCAGCTCCTTCGACATCACGGCTCGGCGGATGTGGTCGGCGACGGTCAGCGCCTGGCGCAGCGCGGTGTTTGGCAGCACCACCGCGAACTCCTCGCCACCGTAGCGGGCGGTGATGTCCTGGCCCTTGATGGTGGCGCGCAGCGACAGCGCCACGAGGCGCAGCACCTGATCGCCTGTGAGATGCCCGTAGTTGTCGTTGAACGACTTGAAATGATCGATGTCGAACATCAAGAGCGACAGCGGTTCGCCCTGAGCCTGCGCGTGCCTGACCGAATCCTCGATGGCGCGGTCGAAGAACTTGCGGTTGCCGAGCCCGGTGAGGGGATCGGTCAGCGTCTCCGCGCGGATCGCCTCGAGGCTCTGCTGCAGGTTGTTGATCTCCTGCTTGGAGATGGTCAGCCGCGCTTCCAGCGCCTTGTTGTGCTCGCGCATCTCCAGCGTCGACTTCACCAGCGACTGCACCACCGCCTTCACGGTGTTGTGGTCAGGGGCAGAGCCGAGCTTCTGTGTCGCGCCGTCGAGGCTGTTGCCGAACGCCGTCGTCATGCTGAGCGCGTCCGACACCAGCGTCATCACGTCGTCAATTTCGTTGATGACGCGGGCGCCAACCTTGTCGATGCGGTCGGTGGTCCGCAGCTGGGACAGGTAGGTCTCGTAGATCTGCTCGAGATCGGACTCGGTCAGCTTGCCCTGACGTGCCAGCGTCTCGTTGATGATCTTGTTGAGCGGGGCGTTGTAGCCCGTCGCATAGACGTACCAGATTTCATAATTGCGCGGCACTGCGGGCTGCCGCAGCGACCTGATCTGGCCCAAGGCAACTTCGGCGAATGCCAAAGTGCGCTGATGTTCGTCCAGCAGTCCAATCACGATGGCGTCCCCGAGGATGAGCAACCCGGCCCATCGTCACGTCCCGTAACAGCCACAAAAGCTAAAACAATGACAATGAGGTTACAGCACGAGGGTGAACGGGCGGTTAAGCGGTTGCAGCCGCCCGGTCGATTATACGCGTGCGCGTATCGGTCTCAGCAGGAAGGCGGGCAGATGCGAGTGATCCGCAGGTTCGGAGTGCTCGCGCGGCGCGGCCGCCATCGGCGTGCGGCCGATCGACGGCGGCTGATTCGGGGCGGCCGGAGCGTGGGGCTTGGAGCGCTCGCCGCGACCGCCGCGTTCGCCTCGGCCACTGTTCTCGCTGCGGCCACTGTTCTCGCTGCGGCCGCTGTTCTCGTTGCGTGCGCTGTTCTCGCTGCGGGGGGCGATCTCGCCACGCGCCGAACTCTCGCCACGGCCGGACCGCGACCGCCGGCCGTCACGACGGGGCTTGCGATCCCGCTCGCCGCCGGAACGCGAAGTCGCCTCGGGCGCCTCTTCGGCCTCCTCGGAGGGCGCGACGTCGGCTTCAAGCCGCGGAATGGTCTGCCCGATCAGCTTCTCGATCGCGGCGAGCGACTTGCTGTCGGCAGAGGTGACGATCGAGATCGCGGAGCCGAGGCGGCCGGCGCGGCCGGTGCGGCCGATGCGATGGACGTAATCGTCGGGGTGGTGGGGAACATCGAAATTGAAGACGTGGCTGACCTCGGGAATGTCGAGGCCGCGCGCGGCGACGTCGGAAGCGACCAGCAGCGGCATCTCGCCCTTGCGGAACTGGTCCAGCGCGGCCATGCGCGCGGACTGGTCCATGTCGCCATGGAGCGCAACGACGCCGAAGCCGTGACGCTGCAGCGAGCGGTGCAGCAGCGCGACGTCGCGCTTGCGGTTGCAGAAGATGATCGCGTTCTTGAGATCCTGGGCGGAGCGGATGAGGCGGCGCAGGGTTTCGCGCTTGATGTGCGGGGCGCCGCCGCAGGTGACGATCGACTGGGTCACGGTAACCGCTGTCGAGGCGGGCCGGGACACTTCGATGCGCTCGGGATTGTGAAGGAAGGTATCGGTGATCCGGCGGATCTCGGTCGGCATGGTCGCCGTGAAGAACAACGTTTGCCGGGTGAAGGGAACCAGCTTGCAGATGCGCTCGATGTCCGGGATGAAGCCCATGTCGAGCATGCGGTCGGCTTCGTCGATCACCAGAAGCTCGACCCCGGTCAGCAGCAGCTTGCCGCGCTCGGAATGGTCGAGCAGGCGTCCCGGGGTCGCGATCAGGACGTCGACGCCGCGCATCAACTTGTTGTCCTGATCCTCGAACGAGACACCGCCGATCAGGAGGGCCACGTTGAGCTTCTGGCCGGCGCCGTACTTGTCGAAGTTCTCCTTGACCTGGGCGGCCAGTTCCCGCGTCGGCTCCAGGATGAGGGTGCGGGGCATGCGGGCGCGGGCGCGGCCCTTTTCCAGCAACGTCAGCATCGGCAGCACGAACGCCGCCGTTTTGCCGGTGCCGGTCTGGGCGATGCCCAGCACGTCCTTATGCGCCAGAACGTGGGGGATGGCCTGCGCCTGAATGGGGGTGGGCTGGGTGTAGCCCGCAGCCGCGACAGCGGCCACTACCTTGTCGGACAATCCAAGATCGGAAAAAGACATTGAGCCTCGAGTCGAAACCGCCGTTCGGATTCTCGGGAATAACTGCCGCGTTCAACCCCGGAACGGCACGCTCTTTGGCACGGGGAGGGAGTTACGCAGACAGGCGGCTCACCGGGACATCGCGTGTCGACTCCGCGCCGCGTCAGGCCGGAACATAGGGGCGAAATGGCCAAAGTCAATGTGTTCTGACGTGACAAACCGCAAAAACCTCACCCATTTCGGGCCAAAATGCCTGCATTTTGCGGTTTTTCAGGCCATTAAGCCTGAACCATGGACAGCTGGGGATCGACTATGCAGGAGTGCCGGAGCCGGCCTCCGGCCCGCCGGTCCCGGCCGGCTCTGACAGTCAGGAACCCCCGATGCTCCCGCGGTCCGCCCTCCGGATGGCAGCGCTCGCCGCCGTCGCCTTCATCTCGCTCGCGGCCCCGGCCGTTGCCGAAAAGCGTGTCGCGCTGGTGGTCGGCAACAACGACTACCGCAATATTCCGCGGCTGCAGAAGGCGGTGAACGACTCCCGCGCGATGGGCGACGTGCTGCGCCAGCTCGGCTTCACGGTGATGGCGGCCGAGAACCAGACCCGCAAGGGCTTCACCGAGACGCTGCTGGCGTTCGATCAGGTGGTGGAGCCCGGCGACACCGCGTTCTTCTTCTTTGCAGGCCACGGCTTCGAGATCGGCGGCGAGAACTACCTGCTGCCGACCGATGTCGCCGCGGCGAGCGAGGGCCAGGAGGAGCTGGTGCGCGACGGCGCGATGGCCGCCGAGCGCGTGGTCTCCCGGCTGCAGAAGCGCGGCGCCAAGACCGCGATCTTCGTGTTCGACGCCTGCCGCAACAATCCGTTCGAACGGCCGGGCACGCGTGCGCTGGCCGGCGGTGGCGGGCTCGCCGCGATGACACCGCCGGAGGGCGTGTTCGTCGTGTTCTCGGCCGGCGCCCGGCAGACCGCCCTCGATCGCCTGTCCGACGACGACACCAATCCCAACTCGGTCTTCACCCGCAACTTCGTACGCGAACTCGCCCAGCCCGGGCTCAACCTGGTGCAGATCGCCAAGCGCACCCAGGCCGACGTGCGCGAGATGACGACGGCGGTGCGTCATGCGCAGACCCCGGCCTATTACGACCAGATCGTCGGCGACGTGGTGTTGAATGCGGCGCCGGCGGCCAATGCGACCGAGCGCACCATCGCCGTGGTGCCGCAACAGCCGCAACTGGCGGCGCTGCCGCCGGTCAATCCTGCGCCGCGGCTGCTAGCGCCCGACAGCACCAACGCGCCGATCGCCAGCTTCTCGCGCCACAACGGCGGCTGGACCGTGGTGGTGTCGCTGGCCGATCCGGCGCTGGCGATCGCCTGGCGCATGGGGGAGAGCGGCGAGTTCAAGGACACCGGCTTTCTCGACACCCTGGATCCGCGCACACGGCGGCGCTCGCCCAATCCCTCGTTCGAGCTCGCGCCCGATGCACCGGCCGCAACGCTGCAGATCCGCTATGTCGACGTCAACGGCGAGATGCAGGGACCGTTTCCGATCCGCTTCGATCCGCAGGCGGCGCTGGTGCGCGACCAGCGCAAGATCCTCGACATGACTGCGACCAGTTGGCTGTCGTTCCGCGAGTACAACGGGCTCCTCGTGTACTACACCCACCTCGTGTCGTACCGCTGCGCCATCCGCGAGATGCGGATCGGCATCGACAGCGGCGTACCCGACAAGGTGATCAAGCTGCCGCCCTGCAATGCGAAGGATCCCGTCGCAATTCCCAGCGACGCGCAGACCTACCTGAAGCTGCCGCCGGCCACTCGCTCGGTCTCGGTCGAGTTGACGTTTCCGGACGGCAGCGTGTCGGAGATCAAGAGCTTCCGCCGCTGATGGACTACCCGGATACCGAGTAGCCGCCGTCGACCGGGATCGCCGTTCCGGTGACGAAGTCGGAGGCGCTGGAGGCGAGGAAAACGGCGATACCGGCGAGGTCGGCGGGCACGCCCCAGCGGCCGGCCGGAGTGCGGGCGAGGACACGGTCGTGCAGTCCGTCGACCTGTTGCCGCGCGGCCTGGGTGAGCTCAGTGTCGATCCAGCCGGGCAGCACGGCGTTGGCCTGGATATTGTCGGGCGCCCAGGCGCAGGCCAGCGATTTGGTGAACTGCACGATGCCGCCCTTGCTCGCGGCATAGGCCGGCGCGAACGACGCGCCGAAGATCGACAGCATCGAGCCGATGTTGATGATCTTGCCGCCGCCGCCGGCCTTCATCGCCGGATAGACCGCCTGGGCGCACAGCAGGGCGCTGGTGAGGTTGGTGTCGATCACCTGCTGCCAGTCTTCCACTGGCACGTTCTGCGGCGGCTTGCGGATGTTGATGCCAGCGTTGTTGACGAGGATGTCGAGACGGCCGAAGGCGGCCACCGTATCCTTCACCATCCGCGCGGCGTCGGCGCGGGACGTGACGTCGGCGGTCAGTGCGATGGCGCGGCCGCCGTCACGTTCGATCGCCGCAGCCGCATCGTTGGACTTGGCGGCGTTGCGGCCGACGATGGCGATCGCGGCGCCGGCCGCGGCGAGGCCGCGCGCCATGCCAAGGCCGATGCCGCCATTGCCGCCGGTGACGACGGCGACTTTTCCGGACAGGTCGAAGGGAGAGGCGGCCATGGCTGGTTTCCTTGCGATGAGACGCCGCCGGCACGTATCGTGGCGCGCATGGTCAGCGAGCGGATGATCTGAATGCGGCGCCCCCGCTAGCGGCGGCGCGACCAGCCTATCAGCACGAAGCCGGCAAGCGCCAGCAGGCCACCGTAGACCGCCCATGGCGTCTGGCGGATCATGAAGCTCGATGCGGGATAGGGGAAAAGGCCGGTGCCCTGGCCGAGCCACACCGCGCCGACGAGCAGCGCGAGAACGCCTGCGACGAGAGCGAGCGTGCGTCGTTGCGGCATGCGACAACCTCCGTCATCGACCGGAGCGACGAGCAGTCCGTCCGGCGATCCAGCCGGGATCGCCGCGATGAACGGTCTGCGCCGTGCACGCGGCACGGCGCAAAATCACTCACACGTCCAGCAGCTCGTCGCTGGCGAACTCCGCCCGTTCCGAAATGAACGTGAAGCGGGCCTCGGCCTTGGACCCCATCAGGCGCTCGACGGAATCGGCGGTGCCTTCGCGGTCGTCGGGCAGCAGCACCACGCGCAGCATCGTGCGGTTGGCCGGATCCATCGTCGTTTCCTTGAGCTGCTGCGGCATCATCTCGCCGAGGCCTTTGAAGCGACCGATCTCGACCTTGGCGTTGGCGTTGAATTCCTTCTTCAGGATAGCGTCCCTGTGGGCGTCGTCGCGCGCGTAGAAGGTCTTGCCGCCGTGGCTCAGCCGGTACAGCGGCGGCACCGCGAGATAGAGGTGGCCCTCGTCGATCAGCCGCGGCATCTGACGGTAGAAGAACGTGATCAGCAGTGAGGCGATATGCGCGCCGTCGACGTCGGCGTCGGTCATGATGATGATGCGGCCGTAGCGCAGGTCCTCCTGGCGGTAGTGCGCGCCGGTGCCGCAGCCGATCGCCTGCATCAGGTCGGCGATCTGCTGGTTGGCAGCCATCTTGTCCTTGCCGGCCGAGGCGACGTTGAGGATCTTGCCGCGCAGCGGCAGGATCGCCTGGGTCTTGCGGTCGCGCGCCTGCTTGGCGCTGCCGCCTGCCGAGTCGCCCTCGACGATGAACAGCTCGGAGCCTTCAGCCGCTGTGTTGGTGCAATCCGCGAGCTTGCCGGGCAGGCGCAGCTTGCGCACCGCCGTCTTGCGAGAGATCTCCTTCTCCTGACGCCGGCGCAGCCGCTCGTCGGCACGCTCGATCACGAATTCGAGGAGCTTGTTGGCCTGCACCGGGTTGCCGGACAGCCAGTGGTCGAACGGGTCCTTGATCGACTGTTCGACGATCTTCTGCGCCTCCGCCGTGGCGAGGCGGTCCTTGGTCTGGCCCTGGAATTCGGGCTCGCGGACGAACACCGATAGCATGATGGCGGCGCCGACCATGACGTCCTCGGAGGTGATGGAGGCCGCGCGCTTGGCCTGGCCGACGCGTTCGGCATGGTCCTTCAGGCCGCGCAGCAGCGCGCTGCGCAGACCGGATTCATGGGTGCCGCCGTCCGGTGTCGGAATGGTATTACAGTAGGACGACAGGAAGCCGTCGGCATCGGCCGTCCACGCCACGGCCCATTCGCAGGCGCCGTGGGAACCGTTGCGGCCGGACTTGCCCGAGAAGATGTCCGGGTGCACCAGCGTGTCGGCATGGATCGCGGCGGCGAGATAATCCTTGAGGCCGCCGGGGAAGTGGAAGGTGGCCTCGGGCGGGACGTCGTCGATGCCCTTGAGCAGCTCCGGATCGCAGTTCCAACGAATCTCGACGCCGCCGAACAGGTAGGCCTTCGACCGCGCCATCTTGAACAGGCGCTGCGGCTTGAAGGCCGCCTTGGCGCCGAAGATGTCGCTATCCGGCTTGAAGCGGACGCGGGTGCCGCGCCGGTTCTGGACCTTGCCGAGCTCCTCGAGCTTGCCCTTGGGATGGCCGCGCTCGAACACCATGCGGTAGAGCTTCTGGTCTCGCGCGACCTCGACCTCGAGCCGCGACGACAGCGCGTTCACGACCGAGACGCCGACGCCGTGCAGGCCGCCCGACGTCTCGTAGACCTTGGAGTCGAACTTGCCGCCGGCGTGCAGGGTGCAGAGGATGACCTCCAGCGCCGACTTCTTGGGAAACTTCGGGTGCGGGTCGACGGGGATGCCACGGCCGTTGTCGGTGACGGTGAGGAAGCCGTCGACGGTCAGCGCCACCTCGATGAAGGTGGCATGGCCCGCCAGCGCCTCGTCCATCGAGTTGTCGATGACCTCGGCGAACAGGTGATGCAGCGCCTTCTCGTCGGTGCCGCCGATATACATGCCCGGACGGCGGCGAACCGGCTCGAGCCCCTCCAGCACCTCGATGTCGGCGGCGGTATAGCCGCCCTCGGCGCTCGTGGGCTTGGCAGCCGCCTTCGCGGCGGCCGGGCGCCCCTTGGCTGCACCGCCGAACAGGTCGTCGGATTTTCCGCTCTTGTTTGATTTCAATGGCTTATTCATATGTCTTCAGATCGTGTGAAGCCCGCCTGGGGCGAATCGCTTACGCCCAATATGCCATGGATGGGGTCAGCAATGTGACGCCCGGACGGCTGCGGAGCCCGCGAGGAACCCGAGGGAACCTGGCGGACCCGAGCCCGCCAGGGACCGGTCCGGGATCGTCGCGCCCCCTCAGGGCCGCGCGGTGCGTAGCACGATCACCATGAGCAGCGCCATGGCCAGCGTGATGGGCGACCGCCCGACAACGACGAGACGCCTTTTGGGGGGGCGGGTTGAAGAGCCGTCCAGGCCACCAACAGCGGGCGCGCCGACCGACGGTCAGGGAGAAGGCCCCGGGGCCTGGCGTGAGACATCATGCCCCGGAGCCGAAGCGGGATCGCCAAAACATTTGATTTGGACATCGTGCTCGCGTTTGGTTCAACGCATCATCGTGACGTCAGGGGGCAACTAGCATGGAAGAGATGGTGCAGTCGGTGATTGGCTTTGTCCGCGATCATCAGGCCTGGGCTGCGCCGATTGTGTTCGTGCTGGCATTTGGCGAGTCGCTGGCGTTCCTGTCCCTGCTGATTCCGGCGTGGGGCGCGCTGGTCGGGATCGGCGCGCTGATCGGCGCCAGCGGCATCAGTTTCTGGCCGGTCTGGATCGGCGGTGCGCTGGGCGCGGCCTGCGGCGACTGGCTGTCCTACTGGTTCGGCTACACCTTCAAGGATCGTGTGGCGCAGATGTGGCCACTGTCGCGCTATCCGGACATGCTGCCGCGCGGCGAGGCATTCGTGCGCAACTGGGGCGTTCCCGGCATCTTCATCGGGCGCTTCTTCGGGCCGCTGCGGGCGTCGGTGCCGCTGGTGGCCGGCATTTTCGAGATGCCCTATGTCCGCTTCCAGATCGCCAATTTCAGCTCCGCATTCGTCTGGGCGGCGACGCTGCTGATCTTCGGCGACATCATATCCAAGGCGGCGGCGTGGCTCTGGGGCAGCGTCTGAACCGCGTCCCGCGCGCGGCGGTTCAGCGGCTCACGGCGCTCGCAAGCTGGCGAGGCCGATCTGCAGGTCAACGACGCCAACAAAAAAGGGACGGCGCTCGCGCCGCCCCTTGGTCGCCACCACGGCCGGTTTTACGGCTCAGACAATGTTGAAGATCGCCAGCGCCAGGACGGCCTGCGCGACGAAGCCGACGACGAAGGCGAGGGTGCGGAACACCGGAATGCCGATCGCGTAGACGATCACATGGGCGACGCGGCTCCAGAAGTAGACCGCGCTGGCCAGCACCGTCCATTTGCTGGAATAATCGATCGCGTTCAGGATCAGCACCAGCGGCGCGAAGATCACGAGGTTCTCGATCGCATTGTCATGGGCGAACATCAGCCGATTGGCCCATTCGGCCTGCGGCTTGTCGTTGCGCGTGGGGTTGGCCATGGCACCGGTGAGCCCGCGAACCTGGCAGCGATTGAGGATGTAGGGGACCCACAGCAGACCCGTCAGGATCACCGTGAGGGTCAACCAGAACAGTTCGCGCGTCATTGCATGCTCCCGGCCTTGATGCAGTGGAAGGTGGACGGTTCGAGGGGCGTCGCGTCAACTCATAAAGCATTTTGCGGAAAAGTGGAATCGTCGGCCTCCGCCGCTCCGGCGGCGTCCTCTCTGCCACAGGTGCGTGACGCAGGCGTTATGCCCGGACGTGAACGTAGCTGCCGGGCGCGTCCTCGATCGGCGGCAGCGCCGCACTGCCGACCTCGCGCGCCGGCACCTGCTCCGGATCGTGCTGCTCGATCCACTGCCGCCAATCCGGCCACCACGAACCCTTGTGCTCCTCGGCCCCCTTCAGCCAGTCGGCGACCGTCATGTCGTGGATGCGGTCGTTGGTCCAGTACTGGTACTTGCCGAGGTTAGGCGGATTGACCACGCCGGCGATATGCCCGGAGCCGGCGAGCACGTAGCGCACCGACCCGCCGAAGAATTGCGAGCCGTACAGCACCGATTCTGCCGGCGCGATGTGGTCTTCCTTGGTGGCGAGGTTGTAGATCGGCACCTTGACCTTGGTCAGGTCGAGCAGGGTGTTGTCCAGCACCATGGTCCCGGCCGACAGGCGGTTTTCCAGGTAGCAGTTGCGCAGGTAGTAGGAATGGTTCGCCGCCGGCATCCGCGTGGCGTCGGAATTCCAGTGCAGGAGGTCGAACGCCGCCGGCTGCTGGCCCTTGAGGTAATTGCTGACCACATAGGACCAGATCAGGTCGTTCGAGCGCAGCATGTTGAAGGCCATCGCCATCTTGCTGCCTTCGAGCACGCCGGCGCGCTGCATGTCGCGCTCCAGCGCCGAGACCTGGTCTTCGTCGACGAACACCAAAAGGTCGCCGGCATGGGTGAAATCGACCTGGGCGGCAAGGAAGGTCGCAGAGGTCACGCGCACGCGCCGCTTCTCGGCGAGCCAGGCCAGCGTGGTGGCGAGCAGGGTGCCGCCCACGCAGTAGCCCATGGTGTGCACCTTCATCTCGCCGGTCACCTTCTCGATGGCGTCCATCGCGGCGAGCGGCCCTTCCTTCATGTAGTCGTCGAAGGTCTTTTCGCCGAGGTGCTTGTCCGGATTGACCCAGGAGATCACAAAGACGGTCAGGCCCTGATCCACGCACCATTTGATGAAGGATTTTTCCCGATTGAGGTCGAGAATGTAGAACTTGTTGATCCAGGGCGGCACGATCAGCAGCGGCGTCCGCAGCACGGTCTCGGTGGTCGGCTGATACTGGATCAGCTGCATCAGGTCGTTCTGGTAGATCACCTTGCCGGGCGTGTTGGCGAGCTGGTCGCCGACCCTGAGGTTGGACGAGTCCGACTGGCGGATCCGCAGGCTGCCATGCCCCGCGACCACGTCCTCGGCCAGCATCTTCATGCCACGCGCCAGATTGTCGCCGCTCGAAGCCAGCGTCTCGCGCAGCACCTCGGGATTGGTCAGCACGAAATTCGAGGGTGACAGCGCGTTGGTGATCTGCTGGACGTAGAATTCCGCCTTCTTGCGGGTGTGCGCATCGAGACCGTCGGCGTTGCGCACGACGTCGAACGCCCACTGGGTGGTCAGCAGGTAGAGCTGCATCACGAAGTCGAAGAAATTGTTCGACTTCCATTCGGCGTCCTGGAAGCGCTTGTCGCGCGGCGCGGGGGAGACGGCGGGAGCGGTATTCTCTCCGACCATGCGGCGCATCGAGGAGCCCCACAGGTCGAGATAGGATTTGCCGAGCTTGAGCTGCAGTTCGGAAGCCCGCGTCTTGTCCGACAGCCAGTATTCCGCGACGGCGGTGAAGGTTTTCACCAGTTCCTTCATCTCGGTCGGCGCCTCGTTCGGCGGCACGCCTTCACGCGACTTCAGGTAGGCCGCGAGCGCCTGGCCGCTGCTTTCAAGGGCCTTGGCGAGGTTGCGCGCGAACGCTTCGGCGTCGAATTTTCCGTTGGTCTTGGCGTGTTCGAGAACGTCGGTCATCGGCGGGACACAGTTGAAATGAGCAGTGGTGGAAGCGACGAGTGCGAGCAGTTATGCGCGGAATGATGACATGTTTCGCGGCCTATTCCAGAATTCCTTGTGCTGCACCGCGACAAATTCGTCCTTTCGTCATATTGGAGCCCCACCGCACCGGTCTATTCATGAAGTTATTAATGCTTTCGCGTGATAGAATGTTCGGCAGCATGACAGGCAGGATGCAAAAATTTCAAGCAGCGACACGACGTCGCGAGCGAGACGCGTGGAGATGATAGACGGCGAGATGGCAGCCGGCGAGATCACAGGCAGCGGACTGGCACCACTGCGGCGCGTTCTGGTTGGCGCAGTCGCGCTGCTGTGCGCGGGCCTCGGCGCCTGCTCGGTGCCGCTTGCCGACCTGCCGGTGGTCGGGGTGCCTGCCGGAGCGCCGGCCCGGCCGGCGGAGCCGGGCGCCTATCCCGCTGTCCACGACATGCCGGCGGCCCGCGCCGAGCCGGTGCTCGATCCGGCGGAGCAGGTCAAGGTCGAGAACGACCTCAAGGCGGTGAAGGAGCGCCAGACAGGGGCTGCGAAGGCCGCCGAGCGGCAGTAGCCAGAGAGCGCGGATGGGCGGCCTGGTCCCCCGCGGGACAGGCCTTCAAGGCCGCCATGAAAACTCGCTTGGCTGGGCCGGCGGCGGCTCGGTGTGCCGCATTGGATCAGCCCTCCCGCAGGCCCCTCCGACGGGAAGCTGCCTTGCCGAAAAAACCCTGAAAACAACTGGTGCTGCGGGTCGACCGTGCTAAAAAGAGCCCGATTCAACCGCAAATTAGCGATCCTGCCATTTGCGGGTTCCGGAGCCATAAATCCCATGGAAGAGTTCTACCGTATTCGCCGTCTGCCGCCTTACGTTTTCGAACAGGTCAACCGGGCCAAGGCGGCCGCACGCAATGCGGGGGCCGACATCATCGATATGGGCATGGGGAACCCGGATCTGCCGACGCCGCCGCACGTCCTCGAGAAGCTCAAAGAGACCTTGGGCAAGCCGCGGACCGACCGTTACTCGGCGTCCCGCGGCATTCCCGGCCTGCGCAAGGCCCAGGCCGGCTATTATGAGCGCCGCTTCGGCGTGAAGCTCAACCCGGACACCCAGATCGTTGCCACGCTGGGCTCGAAGGAGGGTTTTGCCAACGTCGCCCAGGCGATCACCGCGCCCGGCGACGTGGTGCTCGTCCCCAACCCGAGCTACCCGATTCACGCCTTCGGCTTTTTGATGGCGGGCGGTGTCATCCGCTCCGTGCCAGCCGAGCCGACGCCTGAGCTGTTTCACGCGCTCGAGCGCGCGATCATCCACTCGATCCCCAAGCCGATCGCGATGGTTGTGTGCTATCCGTCGAACCCGACGGCCTATGTCGCGACACTCGACTTTTACAAGGACCTCGTCGCCTTCGCGAAGAAGCACGAGATCTTCATCCTCTCCGACCTCGCGTATGCCGAGCTCTATTTCGACGGCAATCCGCCGCCGTCGGTGCTGCAGGTACCGGGCGCGATCGACGTCACCGTCGAGTTCACCTCGATGTCGAAGACGTTCTCGATGGCCGGCTGGCGCATGGGCTTCGCCGTCGGCAACGAACGCATCATCGCGGCGCTGGCACGCGTGAAGTCCTATCTCGACTACGGCGCCTTCACGCCGGTCCAGGTGGCGGCGACCGCGGCGCTGAACGGTCCGCAGGACTGCATCAGCGAGATGCGCGAGATCTACCACAAGCGCCGCGACACCCTGGTCGAGGCGTTCGGTCGCGCCGGCTGGGACATCCCGCCGCCGAGCGCGTCGATGTTCGCCTGGGCGCCGTTGCCGAAAAAATTCCGCGAGCTCGGCAGCATGCAGTTCGCCACCCTGATGGTGGAGAAGTCCGGCGTTGTGGTCTCGCCAGGGGTCGCCTTTGGCGAGCATGGCGAGGGCTATGTCCGCATCGCAATGGTGGAAAACGAGCAGAGGATCCGCCAGGCGGCGCGGAATCTGCGTCGTTTCCTTGAAAGCGGCATCGAAACGTTGCACAACGTCGTTCCTCTCGCCAATCGGCGATAGTCTTCCAGCTGGTTTTGTCTCGTATGGTCGCTCCACTCAGAGTGGGTATCGCGGGCCTCGGCACCGTGGGTGCCGAGGTCGTCCGTCTCATAGAAACACAGGCGCGCGCGCTGTCGGCGCGCTGCGGCCGCGGTGTGCGCGTGGTCTCGGTGACTGCACGCTCAAAGGCCAAGAAGCGTGGGATCGACCTGCGCGGGGTGACCTGGGCCAAGGATCCGCTGGCGGTGGCCGGCGATCCGGACGTTGATTGCTTCGTGGAGCTGATGGGCGGCGACGGGGAGCCGGCGCTGTCGGCGATCCAGGCAGCGCTGTGCGCCGGCAAGTCGGTCGTCACCGCCAACAAGGCGCTGATCGCCAAGCATGGCGTGAAGCTCGCGGCGCTCGCCGAGGCCCATGGCGGTACGTTGAACTACGAGGCCGCCGTCGGCGCCGCCATTCCCGTGGTGAAGACCCTGCGGGAAGGCCTCGCCGGCACCGAGATCAACCGCGTCTATGGCATCCTCAACGGCACCTGCAATTACATCCTGACGCGGATGGAGCAGGAGGGGCTGTCATTCGCCGACTGCCTGAAGGATGCTCAGCGGCTCGGCTATGCCGAAGCCAATCCGTCGTTCGACGTCGACGGCCACGACACCGCGCAGAAGCTTGCGATCCTGGCCAGCCTCGCGTTCGGCACCAAGGTTGCGCAGAACGCGGTCTATGTCGAAGGCATTTCCTCGATCGCGCCGGCGGACCTGCGGGCCGCCGATGAGCTCGGCTACCGCGTCAAGCTGCTCGGCGTCGCCGTGCGCACGGCGAAGGGAATCGAGCAGCGCGTCCATCCGACCATGATCCCGAAATCGTCGTCGATCGCCCAGGTCATGGGCGTCACCAATGCGGTGACGATCGACGGTGAGGGCATTCCGCCGATCACGCTGGTCGGGCCCGGCGCTGGCGGCGCTGCGACGGCCTCCGCCGTGGTCGCCGACATCGCCGATGCGGCCCGCGGCATCCGCGCCCTGCCGTTCGGCCGTCCGGTCGAGCGGCTGCACCCGATTACCAAGGCGCCGATGGAGCGCCATGAGGGCGGCTACTATATCCGCCTGATGGCCCGCGATCTCGCCGGCACTGCGGCGACCATCGCGACCCGGCTTGCCGAGCAGAAGATCTCCATCGAATCCATCGTGCAGCGTCACCCGGACGAGGCGTTCGCCGCGTCGAGCCCACGCGGCAAGGGGCCGGTTCCGGTCATCCTGATCACCTACGCCACCCACGAGGACGCGGTGCACCGCGCCCTGAAGGCGGTGCAGCGCGACAAGGTGATCACCGGGCGCCCGCAGGTGATCCGTATTGAAAAGAACTGAACTGGGGTATTTTCACCCCGCCGCTACGTTTTTGGGAGCCTAGACCATGTCCACCACCATTTCCGTTCCACCGCAGCAACTGCTGGAGCGCATCCTGACGCTCGAGATCGTTCGCGTAACGGAGCGTGCGGCGGTCTCGGCGGCGCGCCTGCGCGGCCACGGCAACGAGAAGGCAGCCGATCAGGCGGCCGTCGACGCCATGCGCCGCGAGCTCAACAAGATCCCGATCGAAGGCACCGTTGTGATCGGCGAGGGCGAGCGCGACGAGGCGCCGATGCTGTTCATCGGCGAGAAGGTCGGCATGAATGCCGGTCCGAAGGTCGACATCGCGGTCGATCCGCTGGAAGGCACCACGCTGTGCGCCAAGAACATGCCCGGTGCGATCGCCACCATGGCGATGGCCGAGGGCGGCACGCTGCTCAATGCGCCCGACGTCTACATGCAGAAGATCGCGATCGGCCCCGGCTATGACAAGGGAGTGGTCGATCTGGACGCGTCGCCGGCCGACAACATTCTTCGTCTCGCCAAGGCCAAGGGTGTGCCGGCGTCGGCGATCACCGCGCTGGTGCTCGACCGTCCGCGCCACGCCGACATCATTTCCGGCGTCCGCAGCACCGGCGCCGCGGTGCGCCTGATCACCGACGGTGACGTTGCCGGCGTGATCCATACCGCTGACCCGCACAACACCGGGGTCGACATCTACATGGGCACTGGCGGTGCGCCGGAGGGCGTGCTGGCGGCCGCCGCGCTGCGCTGCATCGGCGGCCAGATGCAGTGCCGCCTGATCCTCGACACCGAGGAGAAGCGCGAGCGCGCGTTCAAGATGGGCATCAAGGACCCGAGCATGATCTACGGCATCGAGGACCTAGTGAAGGGCGACTGCCTGTTCGCCGCGACCGGTGTCACCGACGGCTCGCTGCTCTCTGGCGTCAAGTTCCGCAAGGACGTGATCGAGACCGAGACCGTGGTGATGCGCTCGGTGACCGGCACCGTGCGCGTGATCCGTGCCGAGCATCGGCAGTTCGAGAAATTCCACCTCGATTGAGGTGAACCGGATTGAGGTGAGCCATGGGCGGTCCGCTCCACGTTCGACCGGTAACCGACGCCGATCGTGCGGAATGGGAGCCCTTGTGGCAGGGCTACCTGACCTTCTACCAGAAAGCGCTTCCGGCAGAGGTGACCGACGTCACCTGGAAGCGGTTTCTCGACCCGGTCGAGCCGGTCTATGCGCTGGTCGCCGAAATCGACGGCCAGCTGGTGGGGCTGACGCACTACGTGCTGCATCGCGCGACCTGGGCGCTGGACTGCTATTGCTACCTTGAGGACCTGTTCGTCTCGCAGGCGGTGCGCGGGCACGGCGTCGGGCGTGCGTTGATCGAGGCCGTCGCGACGGCGGCCCGGGAGGCGAATGCCAGCCGGCTCTACTGGCTGACGCACGAGACCAACACTCAGGCGCGGGAGCTCTACGACAAGGTCGCCACGCGCACCGGTTTCATCCATTATGGCAAGGCTATCGAATAGCTGGGGGAGCTGCGCATGCCGGACCGTGATGCCGCGTCGAAGGCCGCATCCGGCGTGAAAGCGCTGCTGTTCGACGTGTTCGGCACCGTGGTCGACTGGCGGGCCAGCCTGATCGCCGATCTCACTGCCTGGGCGCAGGCGAGGGGCATTCACGGAGACTGGGTGACGCTGGTCGATGCCTGGCGCGCCGCCTACGTGCCGTCGATGGACGAGGTGCGCAAGCATCCGGAGCGGGGCTTCATCAACCTCGACACGCTGCATCGGCAGTCGCTGGAGCGTCTCGTCGCCGCGCAGCGGATCGAAGGTTTGACCAACGCCGATTTCGATCACGTCAACCGCGGCTGGCATCGGCTCACCCCATGGCCGGACAGCGTGCCCGGCCTCAGCCGTCTCAAGAGCAAATTTATCGTCGGCCCGCTGTCGAACGGTAACGTGGCGCTGCTGGTCAACATGGCCAAACATGCCGGTCTGCCGTGGGATCTCGTGCTGAGCGCCGAGGTGTTTGAGCACTACAAGCCCGATCCGGAATCCTATCTCGGCGCCGTGCGGCTGCTTGGCCTGCGGCCGGCAGAGGTGATGCTGGTGGCAGCCCACAACAACGACCTGGAGGCGGCGCGGGAGTGCGGTCTTGCCACCTGTTTCGTGCCGCGACCGACCGAGTATGGCCCACTGCAGAGCCGTGATTTCAAGGCCGAAGGGGACTGGACGCTGGTCGTGCATGACCTCTGCGATCTGGCGGATCGGCTCGGCTGCTGATCCGCCATTCCCATCACAACCTGTTGTCGGACTTACGATGTCACCATCGACGCCGCTCCCTGTGCTAGCTCCGGACGCCTTCCTCGGCGTGACGCGATCGGCCACGGGATGCCTGTGGCGGGACCGCCTCGATGCCCGCGGCGCGGCCAAGGCGCTGGCGATCGCGCAGCGTTTCCAGCTGCCCGAAATGCTGGCGCGGGTGCTGGCGGGGCGCGGCATCGAGCTCGATGCCGTCGAGGATTTTCTCGATCCGACCATCCGCAAGCTGCTGCCGGATCCGTTCAGCCTGACCCAGATGGAGGCCGCCGCACGGCGCATCGCGGACGCCGCGACACGCGGCGAGAAGGTCGCGATCTTCGGCGATTACGACGTCGACGGCGCCACCTCGTCGGCGCTGATGGCCTGGCACCTGCGCCATTGCGGGCTCGATCCGCTGATCCACATCCCGGATCGCATTTTTGAAGGCTATGGACCAAACGTCGAGGCGATCCGTTCGCTGGCGGACCGTGGCGCGACGCTGCTGATCACGGTCGACTGTGGCACCACCAGCTTCGAGCCGTTCGCGGAAGCCAGGCGCCGCGGCATGAACGTCGTGGTGATCGATCACCACCAGGCCGGCGACGAGCTTCCCGAGGTCGATGCGCTGGTCAATCCGAACCGGCTCGATGATCTGTCGGGCCTTGGCCATCTCGCCGCCGTCGGTCTTGTGCTGGTGACGCTGGTCGCGGTCAACCGCGAGTTGCGCAGCCGCGGCTTCTGGAATGCCGTGCGACCGGAGCCCGATCTGCTCGGCCAACTGCATCATGTTGCGCTGGGCACCGTCGCCGACGTCGTCCCCTTGACCGGGCTGAACCGCGCCTTCGTCGCCAAAGGCCTGATCGCAATGCGCCGACGTGACCATATCGGCCACACCGCGCTGATGGATGTGGCGCGGCTGAGCGGGCCGCCGGAAGCCTGGCACCTCGGCTTCATGCTCGGGCCGCGGATCAATGCCGGCGGCCGTATCGGCAGGGCCGACCTCGGCGTGCGCCTGTTGCTGGAGGGCGACGTGTCGGAAGCGGCGCGGATCGCCGCCGAACTCGACCGCCTCAACGAGGAGCGCCGGACGATCGAGCGCGCCGCCGTTGAGCAGGCCGAGGCGGAGGCGCTGGCGTCGCTGGGCCTGGAAGACAAGGGCGCCGTGATCGTCACCGCATCCGAGGGCTGGCATCCGGGCGTGGTCGGCCTGGTCGCGGCGCGACTGAAGGAGAAGTTCGGCCGGCCGGCGTTCGCGATCGCGCTCGAGCCCGGCGGCACCGGCACCGGCTCGGGCCGCTCGATCGCCGGCGTCGATCTCGGCAAGGCAGTGCGCCAGGCGGTGCACGACGGCATCCTGGTGAAGGGCGGTGGCCACGCCATGGCCGCGGGCGTGACGCTGAAGAAAGAGCGTCTCGCCGAATTCCGCGCGGCGATGGAGGAAGCGCTCGGCGACGACGTGCGCAAGGCGCGCCATGTCAACGAGCTGCTGATCGACGGCGCGGTCAGCGCGCGCGCCATCACGCCGGATTTCGTCGCGATGCTGAACCGCGCGGCGCCCTATGGCGCCGGCAATCCCGAGCCGGTGATCGCGCTGCCGGCCCACCAGTTGGTCTATGCCGACCCGGTCGGCGAGGCCCATCTGCGGCTGCGCTTCAAGGCCGGCGACGGCGCCGTCGTGAACGCCATCGCTTTCCGCTCGGTCGGCCAGAAGCTCGGCCAGGCGCTGCTGGAGAACCGCGGCCAGCCGCTGCATGTGGCCGGCACGCTGGCGGTTGATCGCTGGCAGGGCAGCGAGCGGGTGCAACTGCGCGTCAGCGACGTCGCCGTGCCCGATCCGGGGCCAGCGGTGATCCGGTAATGCGCCTGCGATCCTTGGCCGTGTCTTTGGCAGCCCCGGCTAGCTAGGACCCTTGGCGCAGCCGCGCCAGCACCTTGAGGCCGCCATAACCGTCGGCGGGCGTGAGGCCGGCCTTGATCTGGAAATCCTTGATCGCCTTCATGGTGTCGTTGCCGACGCGGCCGTCGGTGCCGCCGGTATCGAAGCCGAGGCGGGTGAGGCGGGTCTGCATCTCCTGGACTTCGGCGAGCGTCAGCGCACGCTCGGAGCCCGGGAACGGCTGGATGAACGGGCCACCACCGAGGATGCGGTCACCGAGATGCACGATGGCGAGCGCATAGTTCATCGACGGATTGTAGCTGCGCACCGCATAGAAGTTGGGGCCGAGCAGGAACGACGGCCCGCCGGGCACCGGCGTCCACAGCTGCGCCGTGGCGTTCGGCTGCGGAAACGGCTGGCCGTCGGCGCGGGTCACGCCCGCCGCAGTCCAGGCCGCATAGCTGCGGCTATCGCTGGCGCTCGCGCCGTTCGTGCGCACCTCGTAGCCCCAGTGCTCGTTGCGATGATACTTGCCGCGGTTGACGAGATAGCGCGCGGTCGAGCCCAGCGCATCGTCCGGCGCGCCGAACGGCGACACCCGGCCATCGCCGTCATAGTCGAAGCCGACATTGAGCCAGACCTCCGGCATCCACTGGGTATGGCCCATGGCGCCGGCCCAGGAGCCGCGCATTTCCTCCGGCGTGCTCCAGCCGCGCTGCACGATCTTCAGCGCGTTGATCAGCTCGGTCTCCCAATAGGCCTTGCGGCGCGGCTCGTTCCAGGCGAGCGCCGCGAGCGAGGGAAACACCGGCCGCATGTGGTTCTGCTGCACCAGCGGGTCGCCATAGGCGCTCTCGACGCCCCACAGCGCCAGCAGCGTGCCGCGCTCGACGCCGAAGTCGCGCTCGATGCGCGCAAACACCGCGTCGTGTTGGCGCAGCGCCTCCTTGCCGGCGATGATGCGCCAGTCGGAAACGCGGCGGTTGATGTACTGCCAGGTCTGTTCGTTGAATTCCGGCTGGTTGCGCATCTTGGCGAACACGGTCATGTCCGGCTCGATGCGCCCCATGACACGGGAGTACGTCGCATCCGAGATGCCGCGCGCGAGGGCCTTGGCGCGGAAGGCCTCGCGCCATTGCTCGAAGCCGGGCGGGGCGGCTTCGGCAGGCACGGGTACAGGCACAGCCAGCGCGATGGCGGTGCCGGCGCTGATCCGAAGCAGGGCCCGCCGGGACAGCGGGGCAGAATCGATCGGGTCCATGACGGACAGTGTAATGCGGGGCAGGCCGATCGGCCAAACCGCATCGCAGCGCATGCAGCTATTCGCCGTCGCCTTCCGAGGACATGCCCGGTTTCGGCGGCTGTTCCGGTGCGGCATGGGCCGTCGCGGCCGGCGCGGCGGGTTCCGGCTGCACTTCGGTTCCATGCGCACCGAGCAGCCGCTCATAGGCCGAGACCAGGGTGATGTACGGATTGACCCACAGCCAGCCGTCGCGGGTGAACACCTGCAGGTCGAAATGCAGGTGGCTGGTGGTGCCGCCGGGATAGTCCTGATAATTCGACACGAGGCCGATGGTCTCGCCCTCGCTCACTTTACGCCCGTTGAGCAGGCCATCGGCGTCCATGCGGGCCGGGGTCATGTGCATGTAGCGCAGCCGTATGTGGTCGCGCCCGGTATTCGCCAGGACGAACGCGGCCTGCTGGCCGCGGCCGCGAACGATCACCCCATCGCGCCCGGCGACGACGGCGAAGTGATTGGCCTCGCAGCGGTCGGCGCCGTCGTTGCGCAGCAGGCAGGCGGAGGGGCGGATGTCCTGGCCCTGATGGCCATAACCGCTCGCACACTGGCCGACCTCGAAGCTGCGCGACTCGCAGAAATTGTCCTGCCAGGGGTAGCTGTAGTTTTCCCTGGCGGCTTCATCGAACACCAGCGGCTTGTCGTTGCGCTTGCAGCGATAGGCAGCGCCCTTGGCGTGGGGCGTGGTGCTCCGTCCTGTGAAGTTGCAGTCGCCCCAGTTCAGGAAAGATTGCGAGTTGGCGAACGCGGGCGTGTCCTTCAGCGGAAAGCGAAGCTGGGCGTAGACCGTCGGGTCGACCTTGCCGGGCTGGCCGTGGGCACCGCTGTTGGTGATGATGTCGCCGACCGGCCGATAGGTGAAATCCGGCGAGCGTGGCAGTGGCCGTTCGGCCTCCGCACTCTCGATAGCGCTGCGCAGCGACTGGGGCCGGCCACCATCGATCCGCAACACCTTGAGGAAGCGTTCGGCCACGACTGCAGCCTCGCGGCAGGCGAGGCGATTGCGCCGGGGCACACTGTCGAGGCACAGGATCGAGACCACGTAGGGAATGCCGAATCGCGTGAAGGCGTAGCGCAGGTAGCCCTCGCGGATCGTGCGTCGCAGGTCGGGATATTGCGACGCCAGCGCCTTGACCGGCTCGCCCTTGCCGGCCAGCGGATCGTCGATCCGGTAGAGCAGTGCGGAGCCCGTGATGTGGACCTCCACCGGCTTGGCGTAGGTTCGTTGCGGCAGGTCGTCAGACCCGACGGGCGCAAGCGAGAACACCGCATCGTAGCCGGCGGGGCCGGCGTCGAACATGTCGGTCTGGAATCCGGACTGGTAGTGGGAGGGCAAAAGGCTTGCGGGCAGGCCACTCAGCCGGTCGCCGATGAATTCGGCGGCATCGAACGGCAGCAACACCGGAACCGGACTCTGGCCAATGCCGGGAAAGAATGGCGCCGTGGCGGCGTTGAGCTGAACCAGCGCCGGCCAGTGGCGCGGGTCGGCAGCCCCACGTCGGCTGGCCAGGGAAAATGTCAGGCTTCCAGTGGCTTCCGGGCGGCTATTGAACTCGATTCGAAACTGGTCGTAGGCGCCGCGCCAATCCGCCTGCAGCACCGAGATGGCCGGTGTCCGGAACGGATCGGCGGCAGCCGATCGCGGGATCAGCGCGGCGAGGGCAGCGGCAGCAAGGCCGAAGAGCAGCCCCCCGATCGGAAACCCGGGGGCCGCTGATCTCAATTGCGCGCTGCCCCCGGTCAATTTTCGCACCTTGTCGGCCCTCTCTCCCGGGCCTTTTAGTCCTTGGCGCGCTCGACGTAGGAGCCGTCTTCGGTCATCACCACGATGCGGGTGCCGACGGCGACGTGGGGCGGCACCGCGGTGCGCACGCCATTGGACAGCACCGCGGGCTTGTAGGACGACGACGCGGTCTGGCCCTTGGTCACCGGCTCGGTATCGACGACTTCGAACGTCGCGCGCTGCGGCAGGGTGATCGCCACCGCGTTGCCCTCGTGGATCGAGAGCTTGACGGTCAGGTTCTCCTGCAGGTACGGCGCGGCATTGCCGACGGTGTCCTTGGAGACCATGAGCTGGTCGTAGGTCTCGTTGTTCATGAAGTGGAAGCCGTCGGCATCCTCATAGAGGAAGTTGAAGTCGCGATCCTCGATGGTAGCGCGCTCGACCTGATCGGTGGTCTTGAACCGCTCCGAGACCTTTACGCCGTCGCTGATCCGGCGCATTTCGATCTGGCTGACCGGGGTTCCCTTGCCAGGGTGGATGTTCTCGGCGGTCAGAACGACATATAGCTTGCCATCCATATCGATGACATTGCCCTTGCGAATAGAACTTGCGATGACTCTCACGGATCAGTTTCCTAGCGTTCGGAGCGAAAGCCGGGCCGGGACCGGACGTCCGGCGGCGGGCGGAACAGTTTCGGGCCGCAACATACTGATTTGCGGCCGGGATGCCAGCTTTTTGCGCCAGATTCGGGCGCCCCGTCCATGACCGGGACCGGTCAGGCCGGGGCCTGGTGGGCGCCCGCCCGCCATGCCGACCGCAGGGCGTTCCTGCTCGCCCGGGGGGCGATCACCCGGGCGCTGCGCCGCTGGTTCGAGGCCGAGGGCTTCCTGGAGGTCGAGACCGGCGTCCTGCAGGTCTCCCCGGGCAATGAAACCCATCTCCACGCCCCGTCGGCCCGCCTGACGCTGCCGTCGGGGGATCACCTGACGCGGTATTTCCGGACGTCGCCCGAGTTCGCCTGCAAGAAGCTGCTGGCCGCCGGCGAGCGCCAGATCGTCGAGTTCGCCCGCGTATTCCGCGACCGCGAGCGCGGCGACCTCCACCTGCCCGAATTCACCATGCTGGAATGGTACCGCACCGAGGCGCCGCTCGAGGCCATCATCGCCGATTGTGTGGCGGTGATCGGCGAGGCCGCTCGGGCGGCCGGCACCCGCCAGTTCACGTTCCGCGGCCGCGCGATCGACCCGTTCGCGGCGCCGGAGATGCTGACCGTCGGCGACGCCTTCCAGCGGCTCGCGGGGATCGACCTGCTGGCGACGGTCGTCGGCGGCCGTCCCGATCGCGCGGCGCTCGCACGCGCCGCCGAGGGACGGGTGCGCGTCGATGCGGACGACACCTGGTCCGACATCTTCAGCAAGGTGCTGGTCAGCCATGTCGAGCCGACGCTCGGGCAGGACCGCCTGACGGTGCTGCACGACTATCCGGCGCCGGAGGCGGCGCTGGCGCGGGTCAAGCTGTCCGATCCGCGGGTCGCCGAACGCTTCGAGATCTATGCCTGCGGCGTCGAGCTGGCGAACGGCTTTGCCGAGCTGACCGATGCGCACGAGCAGCGCCTCCGCTTCGTTGAGGCGATGGACGAGAAGGAGCGGCGCTACGGCGAGCGCTATCCGCTCGACGAGGATTTCCTCGCCGCCGTGGCGCAGATGCCGCCCGCGAGCGGGGTCGCGCTCGGCTTCGACCGGCTGGTGATGCTGGCTGCGGGAGCGGTGCGTATCGACCAGGTGGTGTGGACCCCGCCGGAGGCGCGCACGTGAAGCCGAACCTGCGAGCCCATCCCTCGGCGACACTGCGCAGCGCCGACGACCTGATCGCCCATGGCCTCGCGCCTGCCACGGCGCGGGCAGAGCTCGAACGCGTGGCGGCGCGCTATGCGGTCGCGGTGACGCCGGCGGTGGCTGAGTTGATCGATCCCGCCGATCCGCAGGATCCGATCGCGCGGCAGTACATCCCCTCCGGTGACGAACTGGTGACGCGGCCGAACGAGGATCCCGATCCGATCGGCGACCACGCGCATGCGCCTGTGCCCGGTATCGTGCATCGCTATCCCGACCGGGTGCTGCTCAAGCTGGTGCATGTCTGCGCGGTCTACTGCCGGTTCTGCTTCCGCCGCGAGATGGTGGGGCCCGGCAAGGACACCGCGCTGTCGCAGGAAGCCTATGGCGCAGCGCTCGATTACATCCGTACCCACCCGGAGATCTGGGAAGTCATCCTGACCGGCGGCGATCCGCTGATGCTGTCGCCGCGCCGGCTGCAGGAGGTCGTCCATGACCTCGCGGCCATCGATCACGTCCGGATCGTACGCCTGCACACCCGCGTGCCGGTGGCTGATCCGGAGCGGATCACCGACGATCTGGTGGAGGCGCTGCGCGCTGCGAACGTTACCGTCTGGGTGGCGCTGCATGCCAATCATCCGCGGGAGTTCACCGCTGCGGCGCGCGCCGCATGCGCGCGCCTCGCCGATGCTGGCGTGCCGCTGGTCAGCCAGTCGGTGTTGTTGCGGGGCGTCAACGACGATGCGGCAACCCTTGCGGCACTGATGCGGGCCTTCGTCGAGAACCGCATCAAGCCGTACTATCTGCATCACGGCGATCTTGCGCCGGGCACGGCGCATCTGCGGACCACGATCGCGGAAGGGCAGGCCCTGATGCGCGCGCTGCGCGGCCGGGTGTCGGGATTGTGCCAGCCCGACTACGTGCTGGACATTCCCGGCGGTTACGGCAAGGCGCCGATCGGGCCGGTCTATCTGTCGCAGGATCCGGAGGATCGATCACGCTACCGTGTGGCCGACTACTGCGGTGATGTGCACGGCTATGTTTCCGAATGATTCTCCGGGCCGGCTGACGAGCTCTGCCTGGTGACCGTGAACCGCACGGCTTCCTTTGTCGTCACGAACGCGTCATTGCGCCGTGCACGGAACAGAAGACGCGCACGACAGCGCGTCGCGGGTTCCTTCCGACTCGCGTTTCGGGGAATCTGTTCTAGATTAGGAGGGACAGGATGAATGTGACGTCGGGAGGTCCAACATGTCGCGGCTGATGGCAACGGTTCTCATTCTCTCGCTCGCATGCGGTGGGACCGCAGCGCTGGCGCAGAACAACATGGGCGGCGGCACTTCGGCGAAGTCGGGTGGCGTTCCGCAGGCACCGGTCGGACACCGCCAGCCGACCAAGGCGACCGTCGACAGCGCCGAGTCGAAGGACAAGAGCGGTCTGCTCGGCTCCGACGCCGACAACAAGGCGCTCGACCGCAAGATCAAGAACATCTGCCGCGGCTGCTGAGTCGCCGCATACGCCAGCGCGGCAGCGCGCCGGAGCGCCCGTCAGGCGTTGCGTGCGGCGAGCGCCATGGAGATCATCGACGCGCCGCCGAACAGCATGTTGAGGCCGACCAGAAGACCGAGCGCCCAGGTCGCTGATCCCGGCAGCCCGGTGATGATCAGCGCTGCCACAACCAGGTCGGCGATGCCGGCCGCGACCAGCCACCCCCAGCGCTGTGACAGCTGCTTGCGGTGATCGAGCGCGTACATGATGGTGGCGACGCCCTCCATCACGAAATAGACGCCGATCACGATGGTCAGGGACAGCGTCCCCTGCACCGGCCACAGCAGCAGCGCGGCGCCCGCAACGATGGCAAGAATCGCGGACGCAAGCGACCAGCCAAAGCCCGGCAGTTGCCGTGCGGAGAGAGTCAGCGCCAGCTGGACGATGCCGCTGACGATGAACATCCAGCCCAGCAATATGGTGACCGCGAGGCTTGCGAGCGGCGGGACGACGATCGCCACAAGGCCGAGGACCACAAGGACGATGCCCTCGATGAGAAAGGCCTTCCAGTGCGCCTGGATTGCCGCCGTCACGCGCGACTGTAGACTGTCGATGTCATCGGGAAGGGTCATGGCGGCGCTCCGGCCTTATCGGTTGTCGTCGGCACGAGCTTAGCGCGCAGCGCGGCCATGACAACCTCATGCCGATGCATCGCAACGCATCGGCATGAGGACGACGGCTTCAGCCGTCGATGATCGCAACCGCGCGCGTCCAGCCGGCGGAGGCGCGTTCGATCTTGACCGGGAAGCACGACACCATGAAGCCAGTCGACGGCAGTTGCTCGAGGTTGTGCAGCTTCTCGATGTGGCAGTAGCCGATGTGGCGGCCAGCCTTGTGGCCTTCCCAGATCAGGCGGGCGTCCTTGGTCTCGGCATATCGCTTGGCGGTAAACACGAACGGCGCGTCCCAGCTCCAGCCGTCGATGCCCGTGAGGCGCACGCCGCGCTCCAGCAGGTACATGGTGGCGTCGTACCCCATGCCGCAACCCGAGTTCACATAGTCCGGCCGACCGTATTTGACGCCGGCGCTGGTGTTGACCACCACGATCTCCAACGGCTGCAGCGTGTGACCGATGCGCTTCAGCTCGGCTTCGACGTCGGCTGCGGTGACGACATAGCCGTCGGGGAAATGGCGGAAGTCGAGCTTGACGCCGGGCTGCAGGCACCACTCCAGCGGCACCTCGTCGATGGTCCAGGCGCGCTCGCCGCGATTCATCGTGGGATGGAAGTGCCAGGGTGCATCGAGGTGGGTGCCGTTGTGGGTCGACAGGCTGACCTGTTCGACGGCCCAGCCCTGGCCGTCCGGCAGATCTTCGGCTTTCAGGCCGTCAAAGAACTGCAGCATGCGCGGCAGGCCCTGCTGGTGGTCGATGTACTGGATGGTGGGGTGGTTGCCCGGCGGATCCGCCGGAACATCGTTCTGCAAGGGGACGGAAATATCGATCAGTCGTCGCGCCATGGTCGTTTTCTCCCGGATTGTTCTGTTCGCGCTGCGACGTCGATCAGACGTCTTGCCGCTCGACCTTGTTCTTGAGGATGCCGATCTTCTCGATCTCGAGCTCGATGGTATCACCATGTTCGAGGAATAGGCCAAGCTCGAGGCCGCAGCCATTGCCGACGGTGCCCGAACCGATGAATTCGCCGGGCATCAGCGTCTCGTCCTTGCTGATGTGGGCGATGATCTCCTCGAACGAGAACAGCATGCCGTCGCTGATGCCAGAGGAGCGGGTCTCGCCGTTGACGCGCGCTTCCATGCGCAGCTTGTAGGGATCGCCGATCTCGTCGGGAGTCACAATCCACGGACCGATCACGTTGCCGCCGTCAAAACTCTTGCCCTTGGCGGGACCGAGGCGGCCCTCCATCTCGATGCGCTGGGCGTCGCGGGCGGAGAAGTCATTGAAGATGGTGAAGCCGAAGATGTGGTCGCGCGCCTTCGCAGCCGGGATGTTGGCGCCCTTGCCCTTGGTGATCAGGCCAAGCTCGAGCTCGTAGTCCATGATCCGGCTGTAGCGCGGCCACTTCACCGTGGTGTTGGTACCGCGCACGCTGAAGCGGTTGGTGATGTAGAAGATCGGCTGCTTGCGATAGACCTCGGGCAGCTCGGGCAGGGGCTCGGCCTCGATACGCTTCAATTCCGCCATGTCGCCACGGGCACGGGCGGCGAGCTTGCGCTGGCCGAGCGGCGCCTGGAGGATATGGATCGGGAACGACATGCCGTCGCGCATCTGCCGCGGCTCGGGAACGGGGGCCAGCAGTTCCGCGCCGGCGACCGGCACGGACAGGTCCGCGTCCCGGCCATGGCGCGCGTAAAGCGCCTGCGCGGCATCGAGGGCGGCCGGCCCGGCATCGATCAGCGCGAGCATCGACTGGAACGCTGGATCGGGCTTGCCAGCACGCGCCGCCGCGGCCGCGAGGTCGAATAGCTGGGTGTCGCCGCCGTGGACCACACCAACCCGGTCGGTGCCGCCAGCGCGGTATGTCGCAAGCTTCATGGACGTCTCCTCTTGTTCTTTCAAAAAATATATGATCAAAAATAATATCGATAAACAAGAGGCGATACCAAAATCGCCGAGCTTCAGGAGGACACCATGGGGAAACGTCTCGCCGGCATTGCGCTGCTGGCCGGGCTTGCGCTCGCTGCCGCCACCGCTGACCGCGCGGCGGCGCAGGGCAAGATCCTGATCGGCTGCACCGCGACATCCGACTGCGCCTCGGCGATGGTCGCGGCCGACGAGGGCCTGTTCAAGAAGCATGGCCTCGACGCCGAGATGCTGCTGATCGGCCTCAACTCCAACATTCCCGCAGCGGTGCTGTCGAACTCGATCCAGATCGGCGGGCCGACCTCGACGGTGTTCCTGCAGTCGGTGGACGGCGGCCTCGACCTCGTGGCGGTCGCCGGCGCATCCGCCATGACCACGACCTCCAACGACGCCATTGCGGCGTTCGTGCGCAACGGCGTCGAGATCAAGCAACCCAAGGACTTCGTCGGCAAGAAGGTCGGCGCGCCCGGCCTCGGCGCTTTCCTTCATGTGCTGTTCCGCAAATGGCTGACGGAAAAGGGCGTCGATCCCAAGAGCGTCAACTTCGTCGAGGTCACGTTCCCGACCATGAACGACGTGCTCAAGTCCGGCACGGTCGACGCGGTGCTGACCGCCGAGCCGTTCGTCGCCCGCATGACCGCCGCCGGGACCGGCTATGTCGGCGCGCGCTATGGCGCGGATCTCGCCCGGACCGAGCCGATCATCTTCTACGCGGCGGCGCGCGACTGGGCCGAGAAGAATCCGGAGGCGATCCGCAAGTTCCGCGCCGCCATCGCCGAGGCTGCGGTGATCGTCAACACCGACCGCGACAAGGCGAGCGCGGCGATCGCCAAGTTCACCAAGCAGCAGCTCGAGCTGGTCAAGACCACGGTGCCGAACCACTCCGAGCCGGCGCTGAAGCCGGAGCAGCTTGCGTGGTGGATCGAGGTGATGCAGCAGCAGAACATGCTGCAGTCGAAGCTCGATCTCAACAAGCTGATCCTAAAATGACCTGAGGAGACGGGCGATGACGCTGTCGCGCATGTCCGCAAGCGAGGCGACCGACACGCTCAGCGAGCGGGCGGCGAGCCTCGTCCAGCGCGATATCCTGACCGGGCATTTCGCGCCCGGTGCGCGGCTCGGCATCGTCGAACTCGTGCAGCGCTACGAGATCGGTGCGACGCCGGTGCGGGAAGGGCTGTCGCGGCTGGTGTCGCGCGGGCTGATCGTCGCCATCGGCCAGCGCGGCTTTCGCGTCGCTGACGTCAGCCGCGATGACCTTGCCGACATCACCCGCATCCGTACCGTGATCGAGATGGAGGCGCTGCGGCTCGCCATGGAGAAGGGCGGCGACGCCTGGGAGGCGGGCATCGTGTCGGCGCTGCATCAGCTGCGCCGCCATGTCGAACGCAGTGGCGCCCATTTCAGCGAAGGCGCGGAGGATTTCGACGCCGTGCACAAGGCCTTCCACACTGCGATCCTGCAAGCCTGCGACTCGCCGCGGCTGCTTGCGGCCCATTCCGATCTCTACGACCAGGCCTACCGCTACCGCCGCGTCATGATGCGCGGCTTCGAGGATGGCGGGCGTTTCGTCGACGTACACCAGGCACTCGCCGAGCGGGTGATGGCGCGTGACGCTGCGGCTGCCTGCACCATGCTCGCCGAACACCTCATGTCCACCCTGAATTTCGTGTATCCGCCGGGAGGCGTGCAATCGTGACGGCCCAGATGATCCCCGCCAGTCGGCGCCCGCAGCCACAAGCAGCCCGCCACGCCGCCTCGCGCCCGCCGATGATCGCCTTCGACGACGTTACCATCGAGCTCGGCGGCCGGCCGATCATCCGCGACCTCAGCCTCGCAGTCGAGCCAGGCGAATTCGTCTGCATCATCGGCGCATCCGGCTGCGGCAAGACCACGGCGCTGCGCCTCGCCGCGGGGCTCTATCCGCCGACCGGCGGCGCCGTGCGCGTTGCCGGCGAGGCCATGGCGGGTCCGCGCCGCGACGTCGCCATCGTGTTCCAGGACTACGGCAAGGCGCTGCTGCCGTGGCGCACCGCCGCGGGCAATGTGTCGCTGGCGCTGGAAGCGGCGGGCGTGGCGCGTGCGGAGCGTCCGGCGCGGGTTGCGACGCTGCTCGCCAAGGTCGGGCTGCCGGACCATGGCGCCAAATATCCCTCCGAGATGTCCGGCGGCATGCAGCAGCGCCTGCAGATCGCGCGCTGCCTCGCGCAGGAGCCGGTGGTGCTGTTGATGGACGAGCCGTTCGGCGCACTCGACGCCATGACGCGGCAGGGCCTGCAGGACGAGGTGCTGTCGCTGGTGGCGGCGAGCGGGGCGACTGTGGTGTTCGTGACCCATGACCTCGAAGAGGCGATCTATCTCGGCGACCGGGTGATCGGGCTGTTGCCGCATCCGGGACGGATCGGCATCGACGTCAAGGTCGACCTGCCGCGGCCGCGCGACCAGCTCGCCACCCGCGAGCTGCCCGAGTTCCTGCGCCTGCGCCGCGAGCTGTTCGACTTCATCAAGGCATCGGAAGGCCAGCCGTGATCGCCGATCGCATCAAGCCGCTGATCCTGCCGCTGGCCTGCATCGTCGCGCTGGAAGCGGCGGCGCGCGCCGTTCACCTGCAGAGCGATTCCCTGGCGGCCCCCAGCCAGGTCGCGCTCGCCTTCGCCGAGAGCGTCCGCGACGGCTCGCTATGGACCTGGACACGCGACACGCTCGTTGCGACCTTCGCAGGCCTTGCGATCGGCGCCTCGGTCGGCCTGCTGCTGGGCCTGATGCTCGGCCTGTGGCCGCTGCTCGACCGCAGCCTCGAAGTGACCATCGAGAGCATCCGCCCGATTCCATCGGTGGCGCTGCTGCCGATCGGCCTGATCGCGCTCGGCTTCGGCTACCGCATGGAGATCGCGATCGTCGCGTTCGCCAGCATCTGGCCGCTCCTGATCCTGGCGCGCGCCGCCGTGCGCGGCGTCGAGCCGCGCCTGCTCGAGGTCGCGCGGGCGCTGAAGCTCGGCCCCGTGGCGCAGGTCACCAAGATCGTGATCCCGGCGGCGCTGCCGCGCATCTTCGTCGCCTTCCGCCTCGCCGCAGGCGTCGCCCTGATCGTCGCGGTCACCGTCGAGATCACCGCCAACCCGCTGGGCCTCGGGGCGGCGATCATGACCGCGCAACAGGCGCTGCGGCCCGATCTGATGCTGGCGCTGCTGGTGTGGATCGGACTGATCGGCTTTGCCCTCAATGCCGCGCTGGTCCAGGCGCAACGCCGCCTGTTCGGGCCGGCCGCGGCCCTGGAGGCGATGCCATGACGCGACCATCGGCGTGGTCGACAGTGTGGGCGTGGCGCGCCCTGAGCTTTGCGGTCGCCGCCGGCGTCGTCGCGCTGTGGCAGGTCATCGCCAACCTGCGGCTGGTATCGCCGGTGTTCTTGCCGGGGCCCGACCGTGCGTGGGCGTCGCTGGTGCGCGGCTTCGCGACCGGGGACCTCTTGGAGAAGCTGCTGGGCACGCTGCAGCACATGGCGATCGGCTGGCTGCTGGCGTCGTTCGTCGGCATCGCGCTCGGCGCGCTGATCGGCTCGTCGAAGGCGATGCGTGTCTATGTCGCGCCGACGCTCGAAGTGCTGCGGCCGTTGCCGGTCTCAGCCGTCATTCCGGTGGCGATCGCGCTGTTCGGGCTGACCCAGGGCATGGCGCTCGCAGTCATCGCGTTCGGCTCGCTGTGGCCGCTGCTGCTGGCCACCGTGCACGGCTTTGCTGCAGTCGAGCCGCGGCTCTATGAAGTGGCGCGAACGCTGCACATGTCGCGCGCTGCCGTGATCGCCAAGATTGCGCTGCCGTCGGCGAGTCCCGACATTCTTTCGGGCATGCGCCTCAGCCTGACGGTCGCGCTGATCCTGTCGGTGGTCTGCGAGATGCTGGCGGGGCTCGACGGCCTCGGCCACTGGGTGCTGCTGTCGGCGCGCGCGTTCCGCTCGGCCGACCTGTTCGCCGGGGTCATCCTGCTCGGCGCGATCGGCTACGTCACCGCGCTCGCCATGGCGACGGCCGAGCGGCGCCTCCTGGCGTGGCGGAGCAGGGGATATTGACGGGAATGCTTGCGGCAGCCGCGAAACGTCATTATAGGTGGCGCCACGCTGCGCCGCCTGAATCGGAGCCGGGGAGTTGATGCTTCCTAAAAGCTTGGTTTAACTGCGGTTTTCAGCGTGAACGACCCGGCGCGCAAGCGCCATTGACATGGGCCCGCGGTCAGCCGCGGCCCAGTTGAGCCGGCGTTCGGCTCCCTTCGTCTATCGGTTAGGACGCCACCCTTTCACGGTGGAGAGAGCGGTTCGATTCCGCTAGGGAGCGCCACTCGGCTGGCATGCGCTTTTTCCGGATCTCTGGCTAGCCACTGGTCGCATCGGGCAACGAACCGTCGGTCGCACGGCTGTGCAATGCGCCGGTCTCGACGGAATTGATCGTCGACGCCCCGGGTTCAGCGGTTGGAATGCCGCGCGGCGTGCAACCGCGCGGCTCCTGCCTCAGAACGGCACGCGAGCCCGTGCGCGCAAGGTCCAGATCTGCACGTTGCCGCCGATCCCTCCGAGCTCGCCGCCGGCGAGAATGGCGGCACCATTGGCGAACTTGGCGGCGAGGCCGCCTTCCACGCGCGCCGACCAGCCATCGAGCAGCGGCGTCGAGGCGAGCGGCAGCGCACCGGCCGCGACGATCGCCGCGGCATCATCCTTGGTGAAGTAGTAGTCGGCATAGACGCCGGCATAGGGAGCCAGCATCACGGTTTCGGTCCATGCGAAGGGGTAGGCGACCTTGAGCCCGCCGGAGGCCCGCCCGGTCGCGAAATTCAGGCTGTCCTGCACCGTACCCAGGGAATCCGTGTAGGCGTTCTCATGCTCCCACAGCGCGTAGACCCTCACGGAAGGCTCGATATCGAACCCCCATGCCTTGTACGCGCCCGTCAATCCGCCGGAGACCAGCCAGCGATTGCCGTTGAAATTGCCTTGTGCGGTGCCGGACGTGCCGTTGTAGTTGATTCCGGAATAGGCGGTCGCGGCATCGAACCGGATCGACGGAGTCAGCTTCCAGCCGAGATAGCCGCCGACGGTCCAGCCATCGCCCTTCAGCTTGCCGTTGAACTCCTGCGACGTGTAGTCGAAGGTCTCATAGCCGCCGACCACGCCGAGCAGGAAATTCGGTGCCACCCTGTGGGTCAACCCCATCAGCGCGTTGACCTGGCTGCCGGACAGCGGCGCCTGGCCGCTGTTCATGGTCGAGCCCCAGCGGTCGATGCCGGAGCCGCGCACGTCGGCCCACAGGATCCAGTCCTGTGGCTCACGCGCCTTCAGCGGTGGCGCCTTGGTGGCTGGCGCAGCGCGGTCGATCGCGGCGAAGGCATCGTCGGTGTGCTTACGTCCGCTGTAGCCGAGCGCGCCTTGGGCATCGGCCTTGCCGCCGTCACGGCCAACCATGCCATTCCAGCGGTCGGTAACGATCTTGTCGCCGCTCGTCGCCTGGGTCTGGTCGAGATCAGCCGCGAAATTGAAGCGCATGCCCATGCCGCTCGGCGTGATGAAACTGCCACCACCATCGCTGAAGCCTTCGGAGATCGCGCTGTCGATCGCACCCGAGATCGCCTGGCCGGAATTCTGCGCGATGACGCGGGTCACGTTGACCTGCAGCGCGCGCAGCTTGAGGCTGTCGGCGGGGATATTGACGGTCTGCTGCAAGGCCTGCGAGGTGCTCGCGCCGTAGTTTCCGCTGCCGGTATAGCTTGCCGTGATGCTGTGGGCCCCGAGCGTCAGCGCGGCCGTGGTGAAGGTCGCGGTGCCGCCGGACAGCGCGCCTGATCCGATCGCGGTGTTGCCGTCCTTGAACGTCACCGTTCCAGTCGGCACGCCAGCGCCCGACGCGGTCACTGTTGCGGAGAATGTGACGGACTGCCCGACGGTGCTCGGGTTCACCGACGACGTCACCGTCGTGGTGCTCGCTGCCGTCGTCATGGCTCCCGTGACCGTCTGGGTCGCGGTCTGCTGCGTCGGGCTGCTGTCAGTGACCTTGATCGTGTAGCTGAAGTTGCCGCCACTGCTCGGCGTTCCCGACACCAGCCCGGTGGAGGCATTGAGTGACGTGCCCGGTGGCAACGCGCCTGCGGTCACAGCATATGTGAACGGGCTGGTGCCGCCGCTCGCGACGTTGGTCTGGGAATAGGGCTGCCCCACCTGCGTGGTCGGCGACGGCGTCGACACCAGGCCAAGAAGATTGACGTAGGTATATGTCGTCGAGGCCGTACCTCCAGGCGCCGTCACAGTGAGGCTGACCGCGCCGGCAGCGCCTGCCGGCGAAACCGCCGTGATCTGGGTCGTGCTGTTGACGGTGAAGCTCGTGGCATTGGTGGCGCCGAACTTGACGGCCGAGGCCCCAAGGAAGCCTGTCCCCGTGATCGTGACGGAGGTGCCGCCGCCGGTCGGCCCGGAGTTCGGCACGATTCCCGTGACGGAAGCGGCGTCATAGACGGCCAACTGGAAAGTTGCCGTCGCGGTGGCGCCGTTAGCGTCGGTGACGGTCACCGTATAGGTGGTCAATGGACTGGCGCTGGTCGGCGTGCCACCGATCGCGCCGGTCGACGACGTCAGCGTAAGCCCGGCCGGCAAAGCGGGAGAGATCGTGTAGGTCAGCGGGGCCGTGCCACCCCCGCCGGTCACCGGGGTGAATGGTGTCGCGGCGCTGTTCGTGATCAGCGACTTGGTGGCGATGGCCTGGGTTGCGGTCACGCCTCCGTTGACCGTGAGCGAGAACGTATTCGTCGCCGTGGCGCTGTTGGCGTCCGTGACTGTCACGGTATAGGTGGTCGTCGGACTCGCCGCGCTCGGTGTCCCCGTGACCGCGCCGGTCGCAGTCGACAGCGTCAGCCCGTTCGGCAGCGTGGGCGAAACCGAATAGACCAGCGGCGTTGTGCCGCCGCCGCCGGTCACCGGCGTGAAGCTCGTCGCAGCGGTGCCGGCGGTCAGTGACTTCGATGGGACCGTCTGGGTGGCAGTCACCGGGCCATTCACCGTGAGCTGGAATGTCGCCGTCGCCGTTGCGCTGTTGCTGTCGGTCACGGTCACGGTGTAGGTGGTCACCGCACTCGTGATCGTCGGCAAGCCGGAAATGCTGCCGTTCGACGGCGACATCGCAACTCCTGGCGGCAATGTCGGCGAGACCGAATAGGTAAGTGTGCCGGTGCCTCCCGCGCCGGTGACGGGCGCAAAGCTCGAGATCGGGAAACTCACGGTCAGCGATTTCGAGGCGATGACCTGCGTTGCCGTCAGCGGGCCGTTGACCGTGAGCTGGAACGTGTTCGAGGCGGTGCCGCCGTTGGTGTCGGTGACCGTCACGGTGTAGGTGGCTGTGGCGTTCGACGCCGTCGGAGTGCCGGAGACCGAACCGGTCGAAGAGCTCAGAGTGAGGCCAGCCGGCAGCGTGGGGGAAATCGAATAGCTGAGCGTGCCTGTACCGCCACCGCCGGTCACCGGCGTGAACGGCGTGATGGCATGGTTTTGTGTCAGGGACGCAGACGAGACGGCCTGGGTCGCCGTCACGGCGGCATTGATGGTCAGGATGAACGTGTTCGACGCGGTCGCGCTGTTGGCATCCGTCACCGTCACGGTGTAGGTCGTGGCAACGCTCGACGCAGTCGGCGTGCCCGTGACCGCGCCGCTGTTGTTGTCGATCGACAACCCGTTCGGTAGCGGCGGGGAAACGGAGTAGTGCAACGGTGACGTCCCGCCGCTTCCGGTCACCGGCGTGAAGCTCGTGGCGGCGGCATTCTGTGTCAATGTCTTCGTCGCGACCGACTGGGTTGCGGTGACGGCACCATTGATCGTGAGCTGGAAGGTGTTGCTGGCGGTCCCGCTGTTGGCATCGGTGACGGTCACCGTGTAGGTCGTTGCCACACTGGCTGCCGTCGGCGTACCGGTGATCGCCCCCGTCGAGGTATTGAACGACAGTCCTGTCGGAAGTGTGGGTAAAATCGAGTAGACGAGCGGGCTCGTGCCGCCGCTTCCCGTCACGGGTGTGAAGGGGGAGGCGGCATGATTGACGGTCAGCGTCGTCGACGCGATGGCCTGGGTTGCCGTCAGTGCGCCGTTGACCGTCAGCGTGAAGGTGTTGCTGGCCGTTCCGTTGTTGGCGTCGGTGACTGTGACCGTATAGGTCGTCGCGCCAGTGGTGACGGTCGGCGTGCCGGTGATCGCGCCGGTGCTCGACGAGATCGTCAGTCCGCTCGGCAGGGGTGGCGAAATCGTGTAGGCCAGCGGCGTCGTGCCGCCGCCGCCGGTGACGGGTGTGAAGCTGGTCGCCGCGACGTTCTGCGTCAGGGTCTTCGATGCGACAGCCTGCGTTGCCGTGACGGCACTGTTCACCGTTAGTGCGAACGTATTGGTGGCCGTTCCGTTGTTGGCGTCGGTGACAGTGACGGTGTAGGTCGTCGTGCCGCTCGTGGCTGTTGGTGTACCGGTGACCTGGCCCGTGGTGGTGTTGAACGACAGGCCCGCCGGCAGGGACGGCGAAATTCCATAGGTATAGGGCGTCGTTCCGCCGCCACCCGTCACAGGCGTAAACGGTGTTGCGGCCGCATTCTGGGTGAGGGTCTTCGAGGCGACCGACTGGGTTGCGGTGACTGCACTGTTGACGGTCAGCGAGAAAGTGTTCGTCGCCGTCGCGCTGGTCGCGTCGGTGACGGTGACCGTGTAGGTCGTTGCCACGCTCGCGACCGTCGGCGTCCCCGTGATCGCGCCGGTTGCCGAAGACATCGACAGCCCGGATGGCAGAGGCGGCGAGACCGAGTAACTCAGGGGGGCAGTCCCGCCCGATCCCGTGACCGGGGTGAAGCTCGTCGCTGCCGCACTTTGGGTCAACGTCTTGGACGCGATCGCCTGGGTCGCGGTCACCGGCGCGACAACCGTCAACGGCGTCGGCGTCGTTGCTGTCGTGCCCGTCACGGCCGGACTGCTCGCCGACACGACTCCCGTCGTATAGGAGTAGTTTCCCGCCACCGTCGACGAGACTGTCAGGGTCACGGTACACGACGTCGTGGTGCCTGCCGCCAGTGCCCCGCCGGACAGGCTGAGGCTGCCACCAGCGAAGCTTGCGGTGCCGCCGCAGGTGGTCGCCGGGCTCGATCCGGTGAGGTTCGCCGGAAGTGACGCCGCCGCTACCGCAACGCCGGATAAGGCCGTCGAAGCGTTGGTGTTGGTGATTGTCAGCGTCAGCGTCGATGTGCCTCCCGCAGTCGAGATCGAGGTCGGGCTGAAGGCCGCTGAGATGGTGGGCGGCGTTGCCGGAGGCGTAATATTCGCGATGTTGATGGTGTACGCTGTGTTCGCGGGATAGGGGCCGGGTGGTGGCGAGTTCAGCGCGTCGAAACCGCTCGCGTAATAGAGAACGAAACTATCTGCTCCGCCCACATTCGCTTGCTGGACGGTGAGCTTATAGTTTGTGATGTACGATGCGACCGACGGATTGAAATTTGTCACCTCGACCTTGATAACGTTGCCGTGGGCGGTCGTGATCAATGCGGAATCCGGATTGCCGCCGCTGACCGGCTGGGTGCCGGTGAGCGGCCAATAGGTATAGGCGTCCTTTCCGGACACCGAGAAAAGTCCGCTTTGAACCGAGACGTTGCTCGAGGAGACGTCGAGGAGGACGTTGTCCGTCGGCGTGCCGCCGCTGGGAAAGGACACCGAACAGGAATTGCCGCTGGCTGGACACGCGGCCTGCGCGATCCCCGGCAGGGCAAACCAGCAGACGAAAAGCGCAATCAGCGCAAGCGCGCTACGAACCCAGCCAGCGCAAAGAGCATGGCGTTCACGATGTCGGATCACCGGCGTCGGCATGCGCGCGCGCATCAAAACCACCGCGTCAAAAAAGGCTTGGATCAAAAGCAAAATGGAAATCTGCGCACCGCGTCTCGCCAATCGGGCAAAAGCGGCGGTAATCAATCTGTATGAATTTGAATTGATTGGATTTGCACAATCATTGCAAGCACGCCGATACGGTTTTCGGTGTTCCTGAACCGCATTCGCCGATCTTTCGGGCGGATGTTGCAGTTGCGCCACGCTGCGGGTTGCCGACACCCGGCAACGAAGCTCCGTGTAACGATCTTGACCGCAGCATCCCGGCACCGTAAAGATGTGCCATCTATTTCACTCGCTCTTTCTCTTCGATCCTTCTTATTTCTCTTTGTTTCCCTATTCGTTTTATTCAACCGATTAACCTGCATGAGGCTGCGATGCCGGCCACCCCCTTTGTTGGTCAGATCATGCCAGCGGGCTTTGGGATCATTCCTAAAGGCTGGGCACCATGTAATGGACAGCTGCTCGCCATCACCGCCAATCAAGCGCTGTTTTCCCTGATCGGCACGACATATGGCGGCGACGGCGTCAGGACATTCGCGCTGCCGGATCTCCGTGGTCGTGCGGTGCTCGGCTGCAATTTCAACAGCGTCCCGTGGGGATTGGTGAGCGGAACGGAAAATGTGACGCTCACACCCCAGCAGTTGCCGACACACAATCACACGCTGATGGGGTCGACGACAGCGGGCTCGGGCCGTTCACAGCCTCCGACCAACCAGCTGTTTGGCGTCAATACGCTGGGCTCGCCGGCAACGAAAATCTTTGCGACGGCCGGGGCTCAGGAAGTCCCGCTTTCGGTATCGACCAACATCACCAACACCGGCGGCAACCTTTCGCATAACAACATGCAACCTTTCTTGGTGATCAATTACCTGATCGCGTTGCAGGGAATATTCCCGTCTCGCCCCTGACAGCCGGCTCGCGGTTGGATCATCCGCGACGGCAAGTCCGATCTACCATCTTCTGTTTCGATATCGCGGAGCGCAGACCTCCTTTTTCGGTAGCTTGCGAACATAGGCAGGCCTGTCGCCACAAAGGATTGCAAGCGCTTCCACCGACCTGAGGAGCTGATCGTGTCTGATCAATATGTCGGCGAAATTCGTCTGTTCGCATTTCCGCGCATCCCGAACGGCTGGCTGGCCTGCAATGGTCAACTGCTGGCGATATCGAATTACGATGTGCTCTTTGCCCTGATCGGCACGACCTACGGTGGCGATGGCGTGCAAACATTCAAGGCGCCGGATCTGCAAGGGCGGGTGCCTATCTCGCAGGGAACAGGCGGCGGTCTCTCGCCTCGCGTGCTTGGCGAGATCTCTGGCCAGGAAGCGCATACGCTGCTGGTGCAGGAAATTCCGTCGCACAGCCATGCGCTGCTGTCGAGCAACGCCGTCGCCTCCACGCCAACGCCGGGACCGACGGTTCACTTGGCGACGGCAAGTGCGAACACTCTTTATGCGCCGCAGACAACCGTTACGTCTTATGACGTGATGGCACCGTCCATCGGACAGAACGGCAGCAGCATCGGCCATAACAACATGATGCCGACGCTGACAGGCAATTTCTGCATTGCCTATGTCGGCGTCTTTCCGACTCAGGGCTGAGCGAGCCCCACACCGCACGTCAAAGAATCAAACGGGAGACCGAACATGGCGGATCCGTATCTCGGAGAAATCCAGGCTTTTGCCTTCGGATTCTATCCGAACAACTGGCTGCCCTGCGACGGGCGCCTGCTGCCGCTCCAACAGTACGCCCCGCTGTACAGTTTGATCGGAACCTACTACGGCGGCAACGGCACCACCAATTTTGCACTGCCCAATCTCATCGGCACGGTGGCGATGAGCCAGGGGCAGGGGCCGGGCCTCTCCAATCGGATGATCGGCGAGCAGGTGGGCAGCAATACTGAGAATCTGACGATTCCAGAAATGCCGATGCACACTCACGGGCTGCAACTGGGTGTGGCAACGTCGGAGAAAACAGCAGGACCAACCGGAACGTCGAATGTGGCGATCAACCCTGCCTTCACCGGTTTCGTTCCCCCGCCGTCCAATACCGCCTTTTCTCCCAACGCAGTCACCATGTCCGGCGGCTCGCAGGCGCATCCCAACACCCAGCCGACGCTGGCGATGATCTACTGCATCTGCACCAGTGGGATCTATCCGACATTCCCGTGAGGCGATCGCCCCGATGGATAGCGATGCCCGTTTCGGCCCGATCGCGCTCGCGGTCGGGCCACTGCATTCCGGCTGCACCTTGCGTCCGATGTCACCCGCGGACGAGCCTTTCGTCCTCGCCCTGTTTCAGGCCGACCGCGCGCCGCAGTTCACTGGTGTGCCCGAGCCGATGCGGACCACGCTGCTCGACCACCAGTTCCGCGCGCAGCAGATCGGCTACCGTCAGGCGTTTCCTGACGCCGCCCATCTCATCCTCGATCTCGACGGGCGCGCCGCCGGACGCATCATCGTGGCCGTGGGCAGGGAAGGTGATCGGCTCTTCCTTCACCTCGTCGATATCGTCATAGCCGAGCATGCGCGCGGCCAGGGCCTCGGCACCGACGTCCTCACGGCGCTCATCCGCGCGGAACAGACGCGCGGGCTGACACAAGTGCGGCTCTCGGTATTGCTCACCAACAACGGCGCGCGCAGGCTCTATGAGCGGCTCGGTTTCCTTGTCGCGGGCGATGACGGCGCGCGCCTGGCAATGGTCAGGCCGCTACCATGACTGCCGCGACGAAGCGGCCAACTCGTGGAGCGGATTTGACATTCGCGCCCCACCTTGCCGCACGTTTGCGATGCGAATGTCAAATCCAAAGCTCCACGAGAATCATATTTTTGCTAGTGGTCCTTTAATTCCAACATTCGCAAAAGTGCTCGCCGCAATGGGATGCGAATGTTGGAATTGGACCACTAGAAGCAGAGATTGGTGACGAAGTTACCGCGCTTGTCCTTGATGACGTAGGGACATTCCGCGCGCTTGAGTGTGGCCTTGGCGTCGTCGTTGCCGAGCGCAGCGGCCTTCTCGAAATAGGTTTTCGCCGCGCTCTTGTCCTGCGGGCCGCCGCGGCCGGCCAGCGCGAAGGCGCCCATGCGCTCGAGCGCCCCGGCATGGCCCTGCGCGGCCGCCTTCTCGAACAGGCCGCGGGCAGCGATGTCGTCCTGCGGACCGCCGACACCGTCGGCCATCATCGTGCCCAGCTGATACTGCGCTTCGGCGGAGTTGCCGTCGGCCGCCTTCTGCAGCATGGCGCGGGCTTTGACAGGATCGGCCGGCGGACCGCCTGACTTCGACAGCGCCGCGAGGTTGACGACGCCGCGCGGATTGCCGGCCTCGGCCGCACGGGTGAACAGCCGCCGCGCCTGGTCGTCATCTCTCGCGATGCCGTTACCGGTCGCGAGCAGCACGCCGAGCTCGACCATGGCCGACGAGCTGCCGCGATCGGCCGCCTTGCGGTAGGCCGCGATCGCGTCCGTCGTCTGCCTGTTGGCGGCGTAGGCACGGCCGAGCTGATAGAGAGCGCGGCGGGATCCTCCGGCCGCCGTGCGACAGAATTTCAGGGCGGTGGGAATATCGGCGGGCGCGACCTCGGCGACACCCTTGACGTCCGCCGGCTTGTCGGGATCGGCCGGATCGGCAGCGAGGCGGTCGCACAGCACGAGGTCTGCCGATTGGGCAAGTGCCGCGGTGGGCGCGGAGAGGACGACCGCAGCCAGCAGTCCAAGACCGGAGCCAAGCCCGGAGCCAAGACAAGAGCAAAGACTGGAGAGTAACGCGGCGGAACGCGCGCCGAAAACTGAAACCATGGATCCTGCAGATGTGAGCGTGATGACCCGGCGGCGCGAACTTTACGGCCGGCACCGCCAGCCAGCAAGGCTGCGGCGCGGGCGCGGCGGCCGATCGTCACTCCCTCGACACCCGGAAGTGATCGCATTCCGCCGGTCGGCCGCCTATAAGCAGGGATCGACGAACCGATGTGGTTGGAACAGGAATGGGAATGGTGTTGCGACGGCTGCTGATCGCGCTGGCGATCGCAGGAACGAGCGTTGCGGCTGCGACCGAAGCGTCCGCGGGCCACTGGCATCGCTACCGGCATGGACCCTATTTCGGGCCGTGCCTCGGTTACGGCTGGGGCTGTCCATTCGGCTACGGCGGCCCCGGCGGCTGGGGGTACACCTACATCCCCTATGACTCACAGTATGACGAAGGCGTTCCCCGCTGCTTCCGCGAGTTGCGCGGCCGGGTGCGCACCACCAAGGGCTGGCGCGACCGCTACGCCACGGTCTGCCCGCGCACCATGCCGGAGTAGGGCTGCGGCTCAGGCACGCCCGGCGCGGTCCTTGTCGTTCTGGGCCTTGATGGAGTCGCGCGCCGCGGTCCAGTCGGCATCGCTCCAGTTGCGCAGCTCATAGAAACTGCCGCCGCTGGCCAGCGCCTGGGCGCCGTCCATGGCGATGGTCTCGCCGGTGATCCAGTCACAGCCGCCCGAGATCAGGAACACGGCGAGGTTCTGCAGCTCCTCCATGGTGCCGACCCGGCCCATCGGGTTGACGGCAATGGTGCGCGCGCCGGCCTCGTCGCCCGGCTTGATGCGCTTGCTCATGCCTTCGGTCGGAATTTCGCCCGGCGCGATGGCGTTGAGGCGGATGCCGTAGCGGCCCCATTCGGTCGCCAGCGACATGGTCATGGTGTGGACCGCGGCCTTGCTCATCGCCGAGGGCACCACATAGGGGCTGCCGTTGCGCACCCAGGTGGTGACGATCGACACCACGTTGCCGCGGTGCTGGCCGGCGATCCAGCGCCGGCCCACGGCGTGGGTGACATAGAAGGTGCCGTGCATGACGATGTTGGCGACGGCGTCGAAGCCGCGCGGCGTCAGTTCCTGCGTGCGCGAGATGAAGTTGCCGGCGGCATTGTTGATGAGGTCGGTGAGCGGCTTGTCGGCGAAGATGCCTTCGATCATCGCGTCGACCGCGGCGGCGTCGCGGATGTCGAGGCCGTGACTCGTCACCTTGCCGCCATGGGCCTTCATCAACTCCGCGGCGGTCTCGTCGCACACGCCCTTGCGGCGACCGCAGATATGGACGTCGGCGCCGAGCTCAAGGAAACGCCTGGCCATGGCTTTGCCGAGGCCGGTGCCTCCGCCCGTGACCAGGATATTGCGACCGGCGAGCAGGCGGGGCGTGAACATGGCGGACCTCACTGAAGGATGACCTCAGCGAGGTTTAATCGATCGATTAAAAACTGCAAGAGCCTTCCATACGGAAGGGCCACTGGTCCCGATCAGCTTTGATTAACCATGGCCGGCGGGCGAGCCCACGATGGTCAGCAGGACGCGGTCCAGCCGTCGGGAAACGGCTCATGCGGCCAGATCGCGCCGTTATCGTTCGCCGGTTCGGGCAGGAGATCGAAATCCAGACCGTCGTCGAAGCCGTCGTCGAAGAACGGCTTGGCCGGCGCACGGCTGACGGCGGCGTTGACCGCGTCCAGCAGGTATTCGAATTCAACGTCCGTCATGTGCAGGGCCTCATCTGTCGATGACCGCACCCTGGCAGAGGACGTTTGTCGTCACGTTCAGTGGATCGTTAAAATTCGAGCGATCGGGCGAAATTCCGCAACCCGCACAATTCAGGCTTTGCACACCCGGATCGAGCTCTTCGCCAGTTCCGCATCGTCCTTTGAACGGTAGGGCCCGTCGGAGAACTGGATGGTCCCGCCGTCGATGATCGGGTTGCGCTCCACGATCCAGCATCCCTTGGTGAAGCTGCCGACCACCCAGAACCGTCCGGTGTCGGCGGTTCGCGCCGGCAGGATCCATGCTGCTGCGACCGTCCCAGCGAGACATCCCAGCACAACTGCGACCGGCTTTCGCATGATCACCTCACGCACGATCACAACGGCACGACCACTCGACGCAAGACGTCCGGTCCTGCCAACGCTCAAGCGTTAGCGCATGTTGCATCCGCCGGACAGCGCGGCGCCGATCACGTTGTTGCGCACCGGCGTTTACCTTAACGTGGCAGTGCAGTGCAAACGCCCCAGTTCCACGAAATTTCCATTGCACGGGAGAGAGCAAAGATGAGCGAGCGGATTTCGGTGACGATGTCGGACGGCGTGGCCGACGTCCGCTTGATGCGGGCCGACAAGATGAACGCGCTGGATGCCGCGATGTTCGAGGCGCTGGTGGCGACCACGGCCCGGCTGCAGACCGAGAAGGGGCTGCGCGCGGTGGTGCTGTCGGGCGAGGGGCGGGCGTTCTGCGCCGGTCTCGACATGGGGCGTTTCGCGGCAATGAAGGAGCATGGCGGCAACGGCATCGCCGGTGGTGAGACGCGCGACCTCGCAGTGCGCACCCACGGCATCGCCAACGCGCCGCAACAGGCGGTGTGGGGTTGGCGCCAGTTGCCGGTGCCGGTAATCGCGGCGGTGCATGGCGTCGCCTTCGGCGGCGGCTTTCAGCTCGCGCTCGGCGCCGACATGCGCTTGCTCGCGCCCGACACGCGGATGTCGATCATGGAGATCAAGTGGGGATTGATCCCCGACATGGCGGGCACGCCGATCCTGGCGAGCCTCGTGCGCGACGACATCCTGCGCGAGCTGACCTATACCGGCCGCATCTTCTCGGCCGCGGAGGCGCTGAGCTATGGCCTCGCGACCCGCATTTGCGACGATCCGCGCGCGGCGGCGCTGGAGATGGCGCGGGAGATCGCGGGCAAGAGCCCGGATGCGATCCGTGCAGCCAAGCGGCTGTTGAACAAGCTCAGCGTCGATCCCGCACCAGCGCTGCTGGCGGAGTCGGTCGAGCAAATGAAGCTGATGGGGTTTGCGAACCAGACCGAGGCGGTGCGGGCCAATATCGAAAAGCGCGCCCCACGTTTTGTCGACGTCTGATCAGGACCGCACTCCGCAAGGGAGCCCCGGCGCGGGGCTCCCGTCAATTTCGCGAAGCTGAGAGCGCTGCGTGCTCGTTGTCGGGGTGGTTCGGTGCGCCGCCCCCAGTCGAATGGCTGTCGCGCTTACCAGTGGCCGACGTTCGGCATCGAGCTCCACGGCTCCTGCGCCGGCTTGGGCTCGCCCTTCTGCAGCAGCTCGATCGAGTGCAGGTCGGGCGAGCGCACGAACGCCATGAAGCCGTCGCGTGGCGGCCGGTTGATGGTGATGCCGAGCTTCATCAGCCGCTCGCAGGTCGCATAGATGTCGTCGACCTCGTAGGCGAGATGGCCGAAGAAGCGATCCTCGCCATACTTCTCCTCGTCCCAGTTGTAGGTCAGCTCGACCAGCGGCGCGCCGCGCGTCGCCGGCGACTGCTTGATGATGGCGTCGTCATCGGGGGCGCCCAAGAACACCAGCGTGAACCGGCCCTTCTCGTTGTCGATGCGGCGGACCTCTGTCAGCCCCAGCGCGTCGACGTAGAACTTGAGCGCGACATCGAGTTTGTGAACACGCAGCATCGTGTGCAGGAAACGCATGTTTCTTGTCCTTTTGCGAACGATCGAATTCAGGCGGTCGGCCAACCGCCGCGACGTCCATAGCAGCAAAACGCGGCAAAGGGCAGGTCGCCGCCTTCACGGTTTTGCGTGCGAGACCTCCGGCACATCGGGGCGCTGCACGACGCGAGATCCTTCCGTGGATAAGCCTGCGGCTTCCTTGTCAGCCACCGATGTTCACGATACGTCCATGATGTCAATGGGAGGCCAGAATGGCAGAGAACGACATCAAATTCGACTTGGAGACCCTGAGCATCGAAGAGCTCGCGACACTGCGCGACCTTGCCACCGAAAAGCTCGCCGAGAAGGTTGCGGCTCGCCAGGCCGAGCTCGAGGCGGAGCTCGAGCGGCTGTCGCAATACGGCAAGCCGGCGAAGAAATCGCAGGCCCCCGTCGGCAAGCCCAAGAAAGACGATGCCCTCAAGAGTGACGACAGCGAGCCGGTGTTCAAGGCGGCCTGATCGATCCCGTCGCGACCGCGGCCGACCGCACGCGAACGATCGCAGCGGCTGTGCGCGGTGGCGTTCATGCGAGAGCGTCCTGAAGGGGCTTCGGCCCCTTTTTGCATGCGCAGGGCCATTGCGACGCCTGGCGACGACGTGGCACTTGGCGACATGGCACCTGACGACATGGCGAACCACGGCATCCGGACGTCGCGCAGTCATGATCCCGTCCGACCTGATCCCATCTTGCTTGCAAATGTCGCCGGCTGCGCCACTGTTGCGGAGCGTTTCAGCGAACGGATGCGTCGGATGATTGCCAGCAGCCTTGCCAGCGGGATCGAGCAACTCGGTGACATGATCGCCGAAGCCTCGATGATCGTGCCGTTCACCGGCGCCGGGATTTCGACCGAGAGCGGCATTCCGGATTTCCGCTCGCCCGGAGGCCTCTGGACGCGCAACCGTCCCATCCCGTTCGACGAGTTCGTGGCGAGCCAGGAGGCGCGCGACGAGGCGTGGCGTCGCCGCTTCGCGATGGAGCCGACCTTTGCGGCCGCACGACCCGGCCGCGGCCATCGCGCGCTGGCCGCGCTCTATCGCGCCGGCAAAATTCCGACGGTGATCACGCAAAACATCGACAACCTGCACCAGACGTCGGGCATTGCCGCCGCGCACGTCGTCGAGCTGCACGGCAACACCACCTACGCCTGCTGCATCGGTTGCGGCAAACGCTTCGAGCTTGCGTGGGTGAAGCAGCGCTTCGAGAGCGAGAGGCGAGCGCCGGAGTGCACCAGTTGCGATCAACCGGTAAAGACTGCAACCATCTCGTTCGGCCAGGCGATGCCGGAGGACGAGATGCGGCGCGCCGCGGAGCTCGCACGCAACTGCGATCTATTCCTGGCAATCGGGTCGTCGCTGGTGGTGTGGCCTGCGGCTGGATTTCCGATCATGGCACGGAACTCGGGAGCGCGGCTCGTGATTATCAACAACGACCCCACCGACCAGGACGATCTCGCCGACCTCGTGATCCGACACGACATCGGCGAGACGCTGGCTCCTTTTGTGGGCAACTGACCTGCTGCATTGATTCGCAGATGCGCAAGGCTGTTCATAGCTGGTGACGCGATTGTTTTTTGTCTTTGCGCACCGTCGAGGAGTGTTATCGTCGAATCACGAGATTCGCAGCGCCACGGCTGGTTTCGCTGGAGTTAACGGTGGCGCAAAAGCGATGTCTTCGAACGAAGCCTGCGAGCACGTCATGCGTGATGTTGCAAAGGCTTCGGTGACGCAAGGCGTCGCTTGATGTCGTAGATGGAGCGCGGAGGCTGACCGCGTTTGCTGGTGTGAGGTCCGGGGAGATGGGATCGGACGGTTTTGAGTCCAAGAGGCCGGGAGGGCCGGCGTCAGGCGGGCCCGGATCGCTAGGTCTTGATCCAAGGGGGCTCGGTGCATCCGAGTTCGCCAGCCGGGACCGCGGCATTGCCGCGGATCCGTTCATCGGCGCCGCCGAAGGGGTTGCCGCCAACCTTGTCGAGATCACGGGCGCGATCAAATGGTTCGACGCGTCGAAGGGATATGGCTTCATCGTGCCGGACAACGGCTGGCCCGATGTGCTGCTGCATGTCACCGTGCTGCGGCGGGACGGCTACCAGACCGCCTATGAGGGCGCTCGCATCGTGGTCGAATGCCTGCAGCGCTCCAAGGGATTGCAGGCCTTCCGCGTCGTCTCGATGGATGAATCGACCGCCATTCATCCGGCCCAGCTGCCGCCGCCGCGCACACATGCTTCAGTCACGCCGACCAGCGGGCTCGAGCGGGCGCAGGTGAAGTGGTTCAACCGGCTGCGCGGCTTCGGCTTCCTCACCTGTGGTGAGGGGACGCCGGACATCTTCGTGCACATGGAGACGCTGCGTCGCTACGGCATGACCGAGCTGCGCCCCGGCCAGTATGTGCTGGTCCGTTATGGACCGGGCTCCAAGGGGATGATGGCTGCGGAGATCCAGCCGGAGGCCGGCACGCCAGGGCTGTCCTCGCACTGAGCCCGCGCACCGTGCGGGAGCGTGGCGCTCACGACCTATGCGCCGCGATCCACTCGACAATGATCGTGTTCATCGCAAAGCGGCCGGGATCTTTCCCGGCCCAGGGGTGCTCGCGACAAGGCGCCGCTCTTCAATAGATTGTGCGCGTCATCACGTGCGATCGGTATTCACCTGCCGTCCTGGTCGCGCTAGAGCATAGACCTCGTTCCCGACTGCCCCGGTCCGATGCGACCGCCCGCAGGACATGCCTCGAGGTTGGCCATCATGACATTTCGGTTTCGTTCGCTGTCCGGCTTGTTCGGTCGCCGCCGCGCCCTGGCCTGGCTTGCCGCGCTGGCGTGGCTGTGGAGCGCTGCGCTCGGCGCGTCCGGCACCGCCGCAGCCGATCGGGAGCCTCTTGAGATCATCACCCAGTCGGGCGTGCAGGTGTTTTCCGTCGAGGTGATGCGCACCGACGAGGAGCGGGCCCATGGCCTGATGTTCCGCAAATCGCTGCCGGACGGGCAGGGCATGCTGTTCGACTTCAATCCCGAGCAGAATGTCTCGATGTGGATGAAGAACACCCTGATCCCGCTGGACATGATCTTCATCCAGTCCGATGGGCGGATCCTGCGGATCGCCGAAAACACCCAGGTGCAATCCGAGCGGATCATCCCGTCCGGCGGGCCGGTCCGAGGGGTGCTGGAAGTCATTGCCGGAACGTCGAAAAAACTCGGAATCCGGCCCGGCGACAGGGTTGCCCACCCGCTGTTCGCCGGGAAGTGACGGCGACGTCGTCATGATGGCTTGTCTTGCCGCAGTGCGATGAAGCGTGTATCGAAAGCGGGCCACAGGTCGCTCACGTTGCGTTCGCAGGAGCGAAGGCCTTGCAGCCTGAAACCATCGTCGGGGCATAGCGCAGTCCGGTAGCGCATCTGCTTTGGGAGCAGAGGGTCGCAGGTTCGAATCCTGCTGCCCCGACCATTTTTCGGTGTGTCCGGCCTGAAGACGACAGGCGGGGAACGTCCCTGAAACGCTGACGGTGCCCTATGGCTCCTGGCCATGGCCGCGATGCGACTTATCGCTGCGCATAGGTTTTGACGAAGAACGTCAGCGCGATAGAGCCGGTCAGCAGGACGGTTCCGATGTGAATGAGTGTGGGAGGGGCGCGGCGTCCGATCTGCGCGCCGCCATACCCGCCGATGGTTGCGCCAACCAGCATCGTCACGGTTTCCGGCCAGTGAACGGCCCGTGCGACAATGAAAATCAGCAAGGCCACCAGGTTGGCGACGCAGACGAGCAGCGTGCGCGGCGCATTCAGCATCTTGAGTGGCCGGCTGTCGAGCAGCCCCCACACCGCCATCATCATGATGCCGACCGCTCCACCGAAGTAGCCGCCATAGATCCCGAGCCCGAATTGAACGATCCGGATAACGGTGGGAGTGACATGCCAGCGGCTGCGCAGCCATTCCCCCAACCGGCGACCGAATGCCAAAGTGATGCAGGCGATCAGGAGCAGCCAAGGAAGGGCGCAGTCGAACATCCTCGTCGGCGTCGACAGCAGAAGTCCCGCGCCGATCACGCCTCCGAGCAGTGTCGCCGTCAGCAGGGACCGCAGTGATGCGGGGCCGATCGGACCGAGGTCATCGCGGTAGGTCCATGCACTCGCGGCGCCACCAGGAAACAACGCGACCGTGCTCGATGCGTTGGCCTCCACGGACGGCACCCCCGCCGCGATCAGGGCGGGCAGGCTGAGGAACGATCCACCACCGGCCAGGGCATTCATCGCGCCGGCACCGAGGCCAGCGGCGAACAGAAGCAGAAATGTAGTCATTGTTCGTGGGCTCTCGACCGGTCCCGTGATCAGCGGCGGATCAGCACCACGCCGAGCACCAGAAGGGCGGCGCCGGCGAGGCGGACCGGACTGGCGGAGTGCTGGGGAACGCCCAGGATGCCGAAATGATCGAACGCCAATGATCCGATCATCTGACCGACGACGATCAATGCAAGCACTGTCGCCGCGCCAAGGCGAGGCACCATCACAATCGCGGTGCCGATGAAGATGGCGCCGAAGATCCCGCCGGTCCACGAGATCCAGGACGTCCGCGTCACCATCGAGGCCGACAGCCATGGCTGGCCCGAAGCGATCACAACGGCCAGCATCGTCACCGTTCCGACAAGATAGCTGACGAACCCGGCCCACCACGGCGAGCCCAGCTCCGCGCGCAGGTTGGTGTTGAGCACCTGTTGCAGCGTGACGCTTACGCCTGCGCCGACGACCAGCAGGTAGAACACGATGTTGGCATGGGCTCCTGGCACGCTCGCTCCCGTTCGATCCATGTGACCGAGGCCCGTGCGAGGCTGTTGCCGCGACGTCCTCAGTCGAGCTTTAGGGAGGGTGGCCGGAGACGTCTGGAACGTTTGTGACGTCAGCCGAGACGGTATTGCCCCGGCGTGACGCCGAAGGCCCGTCGAAACCAGCGGCCAAAGTGGCTTTGGTCGGCAAAGCCGGTTTCTGCGGCGACAGCCGCAATGGCCTCCCCGGAACGGAGCATTTGGCGCGCGCGGTTGAGCCGGCGCGCGAGCCGAAAGGCATGAGGGGGCATCCCCCAACGCTTGCTGAAGCTACGCGAGAACCCCTCGCGGCTCATCCCCATCCGCGCGGCCATTTCGCTGACGGGCTCGTTGCCGTTGGGAGCAACAGGCGCTCCGGAATTTGCCGGAATCCCGGACTGCCGGTGCTGGCGGATGATCGCGGTGAGGTCGTCCCAGTCAACGTGGCCGGCTTTGCGCCACAGGCGCTCGATGTCCGCCATCATCGCGGCGACGGCATATTGGCCCGCGGGGACGTAGGCATTCAGGCAGACGACGCCGAATGGTTCGGAGGCGGATGTGTGCGGAACGCCCGCAGGAATGAGGGTGCCTTCACCAGCGCCCAGCGCGACGAGTTTTCCGCCAATCTGGAATTGGCGTCTGCCGGATAGAACGAACGTGATCTGGTTCTCGTCGTGGAAATGGGGCGGTAGCCCGACGTCACGGCCGCGCAGCGTTCCGAACTCGACAATGCCCTCTGCCGTCGGACGCCAATAGGTCCATCCGGCACGAGACGGGGCTGGGGCAGGGAAGTCGCCGCTGAGGAAAGGACGCTCCATCCTGCTCAATCCATCATCATCTCGAAGATTCACTTTTGCCAACCAGTCAGCATGACATTCGGCATACGCAAGCTGTAGCGTAGATCCGCGAGTTTGGGCGTAAGATCGTTATCGATTTTAACGAGCGCCTCGTCAATTTCATGGCGGAGCATCTTTCTTGGAGACCGGGGCATGTTGACGATCTGGGGGCGAAAGACGTCGTCCAATGTTCAGGCCCTGATGTGGTGTGTCGGCGAGCTTGCACTCTCTTACCAGCGGCATGATGTCGGGCACCGCTATGGCGGCAACGACACGGCCGAATTCCTGGCGATGAATCCGAACGGCACCGTGCCCGTCCTGCGCGACGGCGACAGTGAGCCGTTGTGGGAAACCGGGGCGATCCTGCGATATCTCGCAACCAGGTACGGGACTTCGACGTTCTGGCCAACCGATCCATCCGCGCGTGCAAGTGTCGACAAATGGGCCGAATGGTCGAAGATCAATGTCGCGATGGCGTTTACCGGACCGGTTTTCGGTCGATTGGTTCGGACGGCGCCGTCCCGGCAGGACCGGGCGGCGTTGCTTCAGGCCGTCGCAGATCTGGATCGCGCTCTGGACATTGCCGCCGCGCGGCTGGCGAGCCGCCCCTTCCTTGCTGGCGAAGGTTTCACGCTCGCCGATATCCAGTTCGGGCACGTGCTCTATCGCTATTTTGACATTCCCATTCCGCACCCGCCGCGACCCGCGCTCAGCCGCTACTATGAGATTCTTACAGATCGTCCGGCCTTCCGGGAGCACGTCATGGTTTCCTATGACGAGTTGCGGGTGACGGATTGAGACGGTTGAAGCAATCGGCTGAGGCGACAATTCTTGCCGACCGCTGCAGCAGCGCGAGGTCGTCGACTGCTATCTCGGCGATCGAACGTTTCATCACAAGTGACGGCAATGCGACGATGAGAGAATATTGCTTGTCTACAATCCATGGTTGCGCATGGCCCGCAGATGCCCAATCATCACGTCGCGCAACCGTGTTCGGTTGCCTTCAACAAAGCGGGGATGCGTCATGTTCCGGTTCGTCGGTTCGATCTTGATTGCGACATGTGTGGTTGCGGGTGCAAAGGCTGCTGACTATGTCCAGCCGGGGCCGCTATACCCGCCGCCCTATTATTCTAGCGCAACGTCGGGCCAGGGCCCGATCGACTATTCCAATTCCTATCTGCGGCTGCAGCAGTTCAACGTCCTGCCGTCCGGCGGCGGCACTGTCGTGACCGACGGCTGGGTGCGAAGCGCTGACTTCTTCGCGGGATCACCGGCCTATCAGGCGGTGCAGCGCACCGCTTTGCAGGCCCAGCACGGCGTCACCGCCACCGCCGCGATGGCAAACATCTGGATGCCGTCGGCGCCGGGCAAGACCGCCTGGGCTGTCAATGCGGCAACATTCGCCGGAGATGTCGGTGGAGGCTTTAGCTTCGCCCACCGGCTGAACTTCAATATCCCCGTCGCGATCACCGGATCGTACGGCAACGGTGCTGGGTCGGCTCATGTGGGCCGCGTCGGGCTGATGGGCGAATTCTAGCGTTTGTGAAGCGCCGCAACCGTCTTGCTGCAATGATCGCGGCGAGGGGCGTGTAGGCTGGTGCTTTGCCGGACGAAATCCCGGTCAGATCGGCCGGGGCTTTGTCGTCATCGACGTGCAGCGGAGCAGAGGCATAAATGCCAGCTGTCGCTCCGCTGACGCGGCTGGATCCAAGGCCTGGTCGTATGCCCCTAAGCTTTGCCATTCCGGACCTGCACGGCCGGCACGACCTTCTGGTCGCGGCGATCGAGGCCATCGCGGCGCGTGCCGGCACAGACCCGCTCACTCTGATCGCCCTCGGCGATTACGTGGACAAGGGACCGGACAGCCGGCGGGTGGTCGAAACGCTGATGGCGCTGCAGGCGGCACCGCCAGCAGGCTGGGACGTCATCTGCCTCAAGGGCAACCACGACGCCCTGATGCGCGACGCGCTGCGCCGGCCGGAAACACGCGACGCTTGGCTCGCCAAGGGCGGCGAGATGGCGCTCGCATCCTACGATCCGCCAGGAGGCGATGGCGGGATCCCGGAAGCCCACATTCGCTGGCTCGAAGGCCTCAGGCTCCTGCACGTGGATCGGTACCGGATTTTCGTTCATGGCGGGGTCGATGCGGAGCGGCCGCTGGAGCGGCAGCCTGAGCAGACCTTGCTGTGGAAGCGGTACGCCGACCGGGAGGTCGGCGGATATGGTGAGCACCATGTGGTGCATGGGCATGACCGACGCCGTGACGGCCCCAAACTGCATGCCGGCCGCACCAACCTCGACACCATGGCCTGGGCGAGCGGCCGTCTGGTGGTCGGGGTGTTCGACGACGACCGCCCCGGCGGTCCGATCGACCTGATCGAGGTTATCGGACCACCATTTCCACCCTGAGGTGGCTCCCGCGGCCGGCCGAAAGCAACCAGCGGTTTACCAGTCGGGGGCTATCCCCATTTTTGCCTTGTTCTCGCTGCGTTATAGTCACAGCCCGGTGTGGACTTAAGGGTACGCGGGCTTGGCGGGGTAACGTCCTGGTTTGAGTTCGTGGGTAGAATTCAGGTCAGGAAGGTTGCAGGCTGATTCGACCTGTGGCCGGGACGTCAGGTAGTTGGGGAACAATGGGGATTCTGAAGGCAGACCGGATTGGTCAGGCCGCGCGGCTCGCCGCCGCCGCAGGTGCCTGCGTGGTCTTGGCCAACTGTGCCGCCTCCAACAAGCTGGCGAGCCGGCTGGACCCCAAATACGGGGTGTCGTCGAGCCCCCGCGTCGTCGAGTTCGGCGAGGCCGTGCCCAAGGGGGGCGGAGCCTATCGGGTCGGCAAGCCTTACACCGTCGCCGGACGCCAATATGTCCCCGAGGAGAACACCAATTATCGTGCCGAAGGCACGGCGTCCTGGTACGGGGACGATTTCCATGGCCGCCTGACCGCCAATGGCGAGGTCTTCGACATGACCTCGCTGACCGCGGCCCATCCCACGCTGCCGATGCCCTGTTATGTGCGCGTGACCAATCTCGGCAACGGCAAGTCGCTGGTCGTTAGGGTCAATGACCGTGGGCCTTATCACGGCAATCGTCTGATTGACGTCTCGCACAACGCCGCGCGGTTGCTCGACTTCCGCTCAAGCGGGACCGCGCGGGTGCGCGTTGAGTATGTTGGCCGAGCGCCGCTGGAAGGCTCCGACGACCGCATCCTGGAAGCCACCTTGCGCACAGGCGAACCGGCGCCGGCGCCGTCCACGGTTCGTATCGCCTCGGCCAAGCCGTTCGTGCCGGAACTGCCGCCGGCCGGCCAGTCAGCGCCGGTGCGCGGCGAGGTGCCTCTGCCAGCGGAGCGGCCGTATTCACTGGGGAACACCACCCAGGACGTCGCCTCGGTGAGCGCGACCTCGGAAATGTCCGCGGCGCGCAGCCGCCGTTCGGCCGGGCGGACGCTCGACAACCCGCGTGAGGTCGCCTACGAGCCAGCCTCCGCGCCCGCCACCCGTCCGGTGGCGGCCTATGCGCCGGCCAGCGGCAATCAGGACGGGATCGCGACGCTGCTGTCAGGTCGCGGGCTTTATTGAGCCGAACGAAGGCGTTAGCGCGCTTCCTTGAGAAACGCGATTAGCGCTGCGTTGACCTCCGCGGGACGCTCCTGCTGGATCCAGTGTCCAGCACCGTCGATGATCAGCTTGCCCCGCAGGTCGGGCAGCACCTTTTCCATGTCCTTGATGCGCTTGCCGCCGATCAGGCCGGTGACGACCTCGTCATTGCCGCCGGCGATGAACAGCGATGGCTGACGGATCTGCGCGCCCTGCCAGGGCGCCGTCAGCTCCCAATTGCGGTCTATGTTGCGATACCAGTTCAGCCCGCCCCGGAACCCCGAGAGGCGGTAGTTGTCGACGAAGTGGACGAGGTCGGAATCGCTCAGCCAGGGCGGCAGCGGTCGCGGGATCGCCGGGTCGCCCAGGAAGCCGAAGCCGGGTTGCAGGAACTGGGACATCGTTGCGCTGGAGAAGCCCTTGGAGAACACCGCGTGCATGGTGAAGTTCACGTCGCGCTCGAATTCGCGCTCGGCGACACCCGGCGGCTGGAAGTACTGCCAGTAGAAGTTCTCGATGCCTTCGTTCCGGAGGGTCTCGAGCGGCCGGCCGCGACCGCGCCAGGGCGGCGGAACGGAGAGCCCGGCGACAGCCGTGAAGATGTCGGGCCGGAACAGCGCGGCATGCCAAGCGACCGGCGCGCCCCAATCATGGCCGATGATGACGGCCTGGCGCTCGCCGAGGGCGCCGACCAGGGCCACCATGTCGCCGACCAGGTGGAAGATCGTGTAGGCTTCGATGTCGGCGGGCGCCGAGGTGCGGCCGAAGCCGCGCATGTCGGGCGCCACGACGCGGAAACCGGCGTCGGCCAGCGCCGTCAGCTGATGCCGCCAGGAGTAGGACAGCTCCGGCCAGCCGTGGCAGAGCAACACCAGAGGTCCGGTCCCATTCTCCCGGACGAACATGTCGAGGCCGTTGACGGCGAGGGTTCGGGACGAGGGCATCGCTTTTCCGCCTCTTTGTTGGGTTGCAGTTGACAGTACAATCAGGCTCGCCGGACCTGGGCAAGGCTGCGCGCGCTTCAGATGTGCGATCGGGCCAGGGCGGCGTTGTTCGGGGGCGGACCAACTGATAGAACGCGGTGATCGCATTGCTGCCCGGATCGACCTTGCAACGTCGCTTTCTAAAAGTCATTTCAAAGGCTTGGCCTTCGACTCTGGTCGCGGGCGTGCTGCTGCTCGGCGTCGTCGCCGGAGGGCTTTCGCATGCCGCCAACAACAGCGTGCAGGGTGCGCCGAAGAAAGAGGATAGCGCCCTCGACATCGACGCGCCGACCGCGATCCTGATCGAGGCCAAGAGCGGCAGCGTGCTGTTCGAGAAGAACGCCGACCAGCCGACCGCACCCTCCAGCATGCTCAAGCTGATGACGGCGGAGTTCGTGTTCAACGCGCTGCGCCAGGGCGACATCAAGGCCACCGACCAGTATGTGGTCAGCGAGAACGCCTGGCGCCGTGGCGGCGCGCCGGCCGGTGGGCCGACGATGTTCGCGGCGATCCACAGCCGCATCGCCATCGACGACCTGCTGCGCGGCATGATCATCGACAACGGCAACGATTCCGCCATGGTGCTGGCCGAAGGGCTTGCAGGTAACGAGCGCGAGTTCGGCGCCATGCTCACCAAGCGGGCGCGTGATCTCGGCCTGACCCAGTCGAGCTTCGCCAACGCGACCGGGATGGCCGATCCCGGCAACCGGATGAGCGTGCGCGATATCGCCAAGCTCGCCCGTCATGTCATCCTGACCTATCCGGACAACTACAAGCTCTACAGCGAGCGCGAGTTCATCTGGAACAAGATCCGCCAGCAGAACCGCAATCCGCTGCTCAATGCGATGGCTGGCTCCGACGGCCTGATCGCCGGATCGACCAAGGACGGCGGCTACGGCGCGGTGACCTCCGCCGTTCAGGACGGCGTGCGCCTGATCGTCGTGGTCAACGGGCTCGACGATCCCGACGATCGGGTGACGGAAGCGAAGAAGCTGCTCGACTGGGGCTTTCGCTCCTTCGAGCTGCGCACGCTGTTCGAGCCGCAACACCTCGTCGGCTACGCCAAGGTGTTCGGCGGCGACAGCCGCAGCGTCGGGCTCGCCAGCCGCGAGCCGGTCAGCCTGATGGTGCAGAAGAGCGGTGGCGACAAGCTGATCGCGCGCATCGTCTATGACGGCCCGGTCCAGGCCCCGATCGTGCCGGGGCAGCCGGTCGGCGTGGTGCGGGTCTGGCGCGGCGGCAATATCGCGGTCGAGACCCCGCTCTACACCACCGAGGCGGTCGGCGTCGGCTCGACCATGCGGCGCGCATTCGATGGTCTCAGCGAGCTCGTCATCGGCCTGATCCGCTCGGGCACCAGGAAGCTGTGACCATGGCCGCGGCAAACGGAACGGCAGGGACCGGGCGGGGGCGCTTCATCACCTTCGAGGGTGGGGAGGGCGCCGGCAAGTCGACCCAGATCAAGCGGCTCGCCGACCGGCTGGCGGCCGCCAATATCCGCGCGGTGGTGACGCGGGAGCCGGGCGGGTCGCCGGGCGCCGAGATCATGCGACACCTTGTTTTGTCCGGGATCGGCAAGGTGCTCGGGCCCGACGCCGAGACGCTGCTGTTCGCGGCAGCGCGTGACGACCATGTCCATCTCGTGATCGAGCCCTCGCTCGCCCGCGGCGTCTGGGTGCTGTGCGATCGCTTTTCGGATTCCACCCGCGCCTATCAGGGCAGCCTCGGCAAGGTCGACCCGACGCTGATCGAAGCGCTGGAGCGGGTCACCATCGGCGGGTTGCGTCCAGACCTCACGCTGGTGCTCGATCTGCCGGTCGAGATCGGATTGCAGCGGGCCGCCGTTCGGCGCGGCGACGCCGCGCCAGACCGCTTTGAAGGCGAGGGCGTCGCCTTTCATCAGAAGCTGCGGGATGCCTATCGCCAGATCGCACTCAGTGATCCGGAACGCTGCATGCTGATCGACGCCGATGCGGATGCGGACACGGTGGCCGCGCGGATCGGCAAGGTGGTGGAGCAGCGCTTTCCCGAGCTGAAGCCGCGCGCGCAGACGGTCGCATCGGACATGAGCAGGCCATGAGCGCAAAGCCATCCGACGATCAATTGGAGGTGCGGCTGCCGCGGGAAACCACCGTGCTGTTCGGCCACGCCTCGGCGGAAAGTACCCTGCTGGCGGCCTATCGCAGCGGACGGATTCCGCACGCCTGGCTGATCGGCGGCGCGCAGGGCATCGGCAAGGCGACGCTGGCCTACCGCATGGCGCGGTTCGTGCTCGCCAATCCCGATCCGTCCGCGGCCGCGGTGCAGGCTGCGGACAACCTGCATGTCGATTCCGGGCATCCGGTGGCACGCCAGATCGCCGGCGGCAGCCATGGCGGGCTGCTGACGCTCGAACGCTCTGCGAACGACAAGGGCGTGATGCGCACGGTCATCACCGTCGACGAGACGCGCGAGACCATCGGCTTCTTCGGCTCGACCGCGGCGGCGGAAGGCTGGCGGGTCTGCGTCGTCGACACCGTCGACGAGCTCAATGCCAATGCGGCGAACGCGCTGCTGAAGGTGCTGGAGGAGCCGCCGGAGCGTGCGCTGTTCCTGCTGCTCAGCCACGCCGCGGCGCGGGTGTTGCCGACCATCCAGTCGCGCTGCCGCCGTCTGCCGCTACGGCCGTTGTCGGCCGAGCAGGTGGCGGATGCGGCCGCCGCGAGCACCGGCCTCGACCGCGACGACACGGCGCTCGCCGCGGCGGCGGACGCCGCCGAGGGCAGCGTCGCGCGGGCACTGATGCTGATCGCCGGCGACGCGCTCGGGTTGCATCAGCGGACCGCGGCGCTGCTGGAGACGCTGCCCCATGTCGATCAGCGCGCCCTGCATGCCCTCGGCGATGCGCTCGGCAGCAGCGATCGCACCGCCATCGCCACGTTCGTCGATACCATCGACCGCTGGATGAGCGAGCGGCTCAAGGTTGCTGACGCCAACGCCAATTTGCCGCGGCTTGCACGGCTGGCGGAGGTATGGGAAAAGATCAATCGTGCGGCGCGTGAGACCGAATCCTTCAATTTGGAGCGAAAACCGCTGGTTTTCGCGGTATTCGGACTTCTCGCCGACGTGACGCGCTGACCGGTCACGGCCCCGCGGCCGCAACATTCAGCCGACTTTTAAGAACTCCCAGGAAAGGCTTTCGCAACCGATGGCGAATGCAGCTCACTCCCGTTCCACCTTCTACATCACGACGGCCATCGTGTATCCGAACGGCGCGCCACACATGGGCCATGCCTATGAAGCGATCGCGACCGATGCGCTGGCGCGTTTCCAGCGGCTCGACGGCAAGGAGGTGTTCTTCCTGACCGGGACCGACGAGCACGGCCTGAAGATGATCCAGACCGCACAGCGGGAAGGCATCACGCCGCTCGAGCTGGCGACGCGCAATTCGGGCCGCCTGAAGGAGCTCGACCAACTCCTCAACATCTCCTACGACCGCTTCATCCGCACGTCGGAGCCGGACCACCATCGCTCCGTCCAGGCGATCTGGGAACGGATGGTCAAGGCGGGCGACATCTATCTCGACAGCTATGCCGGCTGGTACTCGGTGCGCGACGAGGCCTACTACGCCGAAGATGAAACCGTCATCGGCGAGGACAATGTGCGCCGCGGCCCGCAGGGCACGCCGGTCGAGTGGGTCGAGGAGAAGAGCTACTTCTTCCGCCTGTCCGCCTACCAGGACAAGCTGCTCGCGCTCTACGACGGCCAGCCTGATTTCATCGGCCCGGACTCCCGTCGCAACGAAGTCATGAGCTTCGTCAAGAGCGGCCTCAAGGACCTGTCGGTCTCGCGCACCACCTTCGACTGGGGCGTGCCGGTGCCGGGCGATCCCGAGCACGTGATGTATGTGTGGGTCGACGCGCTGACCAACTACATCACCGGCGTCGGCTATCCCGACGAGAGCGACAGCAACTGGCGGTTCTGGCCGGCGGACGTCCACATCATCGGCAAGGACATCATCCGCTTCCATGCGGTGTACTGGCCGGCGTTCCTGATGTCGGCGGGCATTCCCGTGCAGAAGCGCGTCTTTGCCCACGGCTTCGTGCTGAACCGCGGCGAGAAGATGTCGAAGTCGACCGGCAACGTTGTCGATCCGTTCGAGCTCGCCGAGCGTTACGGCGTCGACCAGTTGCGCTACTTCCTGCTGCGCGAGGTGTCGTTCGGCCAGGACGGCAGCTACAGCCACGAGGCGATCGTCGCGCGCACCAACGCCGACCTCGCCAACGATCTCGGCAACCTCGCGCAACGCTCGCTGTCGATGCTGGCCAAGCAATATGGCGGCGTGCTGCCGACGCCAGGCGCCTACAGCGACACCGACAAGGCGATCCTGGCGCAGGCCGACGGCATGGCCGAACTGGCGCGCGCCGCGATGGCGACCCAGCAAATCCATCAGGCGCTCAACGCCATCTGGGCCGTGGTGGCGGAAGCCAACCGCTATTTCGCGGGCGAGGCGCCGTGGGCGCTCGCCAAGACCGATCCGGCGCGGCAGGCGACGGTGCTCTATGTCACCGCCGAGGTGATCCGGCAGGTCGCGATCCTGGCGCAACCATTCATTCCGGCGTCCGCGGCAAAGCTGCTCGACATCCTCGGCCTCGCGCCGGAGGCACGGGTGTTCGCGACGCTGGGCGAGGGCGGCCGGATTGCGCCGGGCGCGACGCTGCCGCCGCCGGCGCCGGTGTTCCCGCGCTATGTCGAACCGACCGAGGCGGGCAAGGCGTGATGCTGGTCGACAGTCACTGCCATCTGGATTTTCCGGATTTCGCCGACGATCTCGACGGCATCGTCGCCCGCGCGGAGGCGGCGGGCGTCGGCCGCATCGTGACCATCTCGACCCGGGTGCGGCGCCTGCAGGCACTGCTCGACATCGCTGCGCGTTTTCCCAATGTCTACTGCTCGGTCGGCACCCATCCGCACCAGGCGGACGAGGAAGACGGCATCAGCGCGGACGAACTGATCGCGCTGACGGCGCACCCCAAGGTGGTGGCACTGGGCGAGGCCGGCCTCGATTACTTCTACAAGCACGGCTCGCCGGCAGCACAGGAGCGCGGCTTCCGTGCCCATATCGCCGCGGCACGCGCCACCGGGTTGCCGCTCGTGATCCACACCCGCGAGGCCGACGACGATTGCGGCCGCATCCTCGACGAGGAGATGGCCAAGGGGCCGTTCCGTGCGGTGCTGCACTGCTACACCGGCGGCCGCGAGCTGGCGATGAAGGCGATCGCTCTTGGCCTGTCGATCTCCTTCACCGGCATTATCACCTTCAAGAATTCCCAGGCGCTGCGCGATCTCGCCGCAGAGTTGCCGGCCGATCGCATCATGGTCGAGACCGACGCGCCGTATCTGGCGCCCGGCAAACACCGTGGCAAGCGTAACGAGCCGTCCTTCGTGGTCGAAACCGCGAAGGTCCTGGCGGACGCCCGCGGCGTGACGCCGGACGAGATCGCCCGGCAGACCACGGAGAATTTCTTCACCCTGTTCAGCAAGGTGCCGCGGCCCGCATGACCACGACCCTCACCATTCTCGGCTGCGGCTCGTCCGCCGGTGTGCCGCGTCCGGCGCTCGGCTGGGGCGCCTGCAACCCGGACAATCCCAGAAATCGCCGGCTGCGCTGCTCACTGCTGGCCGAGCGGCGTGGCAGCGGCGGCATCACGCGGGTGTTGATCGACACCTCGCCAGACCTGCGCGAGCAGCTCATCAGTGCGCGGGTCGATCACCTCGATGCGGTGTTCCTCACCCATGAGCACGCCGACCAGACCCACGGCATCGACGATCTGCGTTCGGTGGTGCTGCATCAGCGCGCGCGCATCCCCGTGTATCTGAACCAGTCGACCGCCGAGCACATCCTGCTGCGGTTCTCCTACTGCTTCGTAGCGCCGCCGGGCAGCGACTATCCGCCGATCCTGACCAACCATGCGATCGAGGCCGGCGAGACCCGCGTCATCACGGGGAAGGGCGGCGACCTCTCGCTGACCGCCTTCCTCGTCCAGCACGGCAACATCCCCGCGCTCGGCTATCGCATCGGCAATACCGCCTATTCGCCCGACCTCAACGACATCCCGCGCGAGAGCTGGGCTGCGCTGGAAAACCTCGACCTCTGGATCGTCGACGGCCTGCGTTATGCGCCCCATCCCAGTCATTTCAGCCTGGACGATGCGCTCGACTGGATCGCGCGGTTCAAGCCGCGTCGTGCCGTGATCACCAACATGCACTCGGACCTCGATTACGACGTGGTCAGCGGTGAACTGCCTGACGGCGTCGTCGCCGGCTATGACGGCATGCAGCTGACGATCGAGCAGGCGGACTGATCCCTGCGTGTCATTCCGGACATCGCCAACGGGTCCGCGCAAAGCGCGGCCCGATGACAGGCTCCGCGGCGATCCGGAATCTCGCCATACCAGCAGATCAGCATGAGATTCCGGGTTCGTCGCTGCGCGACGCCCCGGAATGACTCTGAAATTTTCGCAACAGTTCTCCGGCGAAAGCAGCGCTCGGGAAAATGGCTACGCCGTGATCGCTGCCGCCGACCCGACCTGGTTGCGCAGCACGAATTTCTGGATCTTGCCGGTCGAGGTCTTCGGCAATTCGCCGAACACCACCGCCTTGGGGGTCTTGAATCCCGGCAGATGCTCGCGGCAATAGGCGATGATGTCGGCTTCGGTTGCCGTCGCGCCGGCTTTCAGCTCGACGAACGCGCAGGGCACCTCGCCCCATTTGCCGTCCGGCTTGGCGACCACGGCTGCGAACAGCACCGCCGGGTGCTTGTAGAGCACGTCCTCGACCTCGACCGACGAGATGTTCTCGCCGCCGGAGATGATGATGTCCTTGGAGCGGTCCTTGATGATGACGTAGCCGTCCTGGTCGAGCACGCCGAGGTCGCCGGTGTGGAACCAGCCGCCGGCGAACGCCGCTGCCGTCGCCTTCTCGTTCTTCAGATAGCCCTTCATCACGATGTTGCCGCGGAACATGACCTCGCCGATGGTCTCGCCGTCGCGCGGCACCACCTGCATGGTCTCCGGGTCGAGCACGGTAACGGCTTCCTGCAGCGGGTAGGGCACACCCTGCCGGCGCTTGAGCTGGGCGCGCTGCTCGACCGGCAGGGCATCCCAGCCCTCATGCTCGGCGCAGACCGAGGCCGGGCCGTAGACCTCAGTAAGGCCGTAGACATGGGTGAGGCGGATGCCGATGCTCTCGGCCCCCGCCAGCACCGCGACCGGCGGCGCGGCGCCGGCGATCAGCCCGGACACCGTCCGGCCGGCGCCACCTTTGGGCGCATCGGGCGCATTGATCAGAGTGTTGTAGACGATGGGGGCGCCGCTCATGTGGGTGACGCCATGGCGGCGGATCAGATCGAAGATCTTGGTCGGATCGACCTTGCGCAGGCAGACGTTGATGCCGGCAGTGGCCGCGATGGTCCAGGGGAAGCACCAGCCATTGCAGTGGAACATCGGTAGCGTCCAGAGATAGACCGGGTGCTGGCCGAGATTGGCGGCGAGGACGTTGCTGACCGCGTTGAGGTAGGCGCCGCGGTGATGGGTGACGACGCCCTTCGGATCGCCGGTGGTGCCGGAGGTGTAGCTCAGCGCGATGGCATCCCATTCGTCCTGCGGGCGGGCCCAGACATGGTTCGGGTCGCCTGAAGCGACCGCCGCTTCGTACTCGATCTCGCCGATGCGCTGACCGCCGGCAAACGCCGCGTCGTCGACATCGACCACCAGGGGCTTGGGGCCCTTCATCTGCGTGAGCGCCTCGGCGATCACGGCGCTGAACTCCGGATCGACGAACAGGACCTTGGCGCCGCCATGGTCGAGCATGAAGCCCAGCGCCGCCGCGTCGAGCCGGGTGTTGAGGGTGTTCAGCACCGCGTCCGCCATCGGCACGGCGAAGTGCAGCTCGTTCATGGCCGGAATGTTCGGCAGCATGGTCGCCACCGTATCGCCACGGACGATGCCGCGGCGGGTCAGGAACGACGCCAGCCGCCGGCAGCGCTCGAAGGTCTCGGCCCAGGTGAAACGGCGGTCCTCGTAGACCGCGCTGGTGAGGTGGGGGTAGACCGCCGCCGAGCGCTCCAGGAAGCTCAGTGGCGACAGCGGCACATAGTTGGCCGGCGTCTTGTCGAGACCGACGCTATACTGTCCCTGGGAACTGCTCATCGCACCGCCTCCTCGCTTGTCGCTTCAGCAAAGTTTCCTGTGTTTCCATCAGGTTGTTCGCCTGCGATCAACGATCAATGCGTTGGATCAAACAGCGCCGACGGAAAATGGAAATCTTTTTTAATTATTTGAACGAGCTTGGATTTTTCTTACAAAAATCCGATCGATATCCACGGGATCGCGGCCACGACCACCAGTCCCAGGAATAGCGCCAGCATGTAGCCCCAGATCGGCTTGATGCCTTCCGCCGGATCGACCCGGCCGATGGCGCAGGCGGCATAATAGCCCACCCCGAAAGGTGGCGCGAACAGGCCGATGCCCATCGCCAGGATCACGATCATGGCGTAGTGCACCTCATGGACGCCGACCGTCCGCGCGATCGGGAACAGCAGCGGGCCGAACAGCACGATTGCCGGGATGCCCTCGAGTACGCTGCCGAGGATAATGAAGGCGACGATCGAAACAGCGATGAAGCTGACCGAGCCGCCGGGCAGGGCGGCCATGGTCGCGGCGAGCGAGCGCGAGAAGCCGGACTGGGTCAGGCCCCAGGCCATGCCGGTCGCCGTGCCGATGATCAAGAGGATCGCGCCCGACAGGCAGGCGGTGTCGATCAGCATCGGCTTCAGCCGGGTCCAGTCGAACCGGCGGTAGATCAGAAGGCCCGCCAGGATGGCGTAGGCGATGCCGATGGTGGATACCTCGGTCGCGGTGGCGACCCCCTCGACCACCGCGGCGCGGATCACGAACGGCAGGGCGATCGCGGGCAGGGCGACAATGAAGCTGCGGCCGATCTCGCCGGCGGTGGCGCGTTTGACATGACGCAGGTCCTCGTGGCGGTAGCGCCACCACACGAGACCCGACAGCATGATGGCGAGCACGACGCCGGGCAGCAGGCCGCCGGTGAACAGCGCCGCGATCGAGACCCCGGTGACCGAGCCGATGGTGATCAGCACAAGGCTCGGCGGAATGGTCTCGGTCTGCGCCCCGGTGGCCGACAGCAGGGCGACGAGGTCTCCCGGCTTGGCGCCGCGGGCCTTCATTTCGGGAAACAGCACCGGCGCCACCGCGGCCATGTCGGCGGCCTTGGAACCGGAAATGCCCGACACCAGGTACATGGCGCCGAGCAGCACATAGTGCAGTCCGCCGCGGACGTGGCCGAGCAGGTTGGCCAGAAATGCGACCATCGCACGCGCCATGCCGGTCATCTCGATCAGAAGGCCGAGGAAGACGAACAGCGGCACCGACAGCAGGATGAGGTGGCTCATGCCCTCGTCCATGCGGCCGACCAGCACCAGCACCGGGGTGCGGGTGGTCAGGACCAGGTAGCCGAAGATCGACAGGCCGAAAGCGAAGGCGATGGGGATACCGGCGAACACGCAGACGCCGACGACGCCGACGAAGAAGATGATCAGGTTGAGGTTGCCGAGCTGGCGCAGCCAGGGCTGGGCGAACCAGAACGCGGCCATGATGATGGCGACCGTGACGGCGGCGGCGAGCACTTGGCGCGGCCGCCCGACCCGGGCGAGCCGCAGCAGCGCGAACACCGCCATCAGGCCGATGCCGACCGGAAGCGCGGCTGCGCGAAAGCTGTTGGCGATCTGCAGCGCCGGGGTGGTGATGAAGCTTTCCTCGTAGGCGTAGTCGTAGGCCGGCCAGGCGATCAGCAGCAGGAAGGCGAGCGCGGCGCAGGTGCCGACCACGTCGAGAAAGGCGCGGCGCGCCGGCGTCGCCCGGGCGACCAGCGCCGTCATGCGCATGTGCTCGGCCCGCCGGAAGGCGATGGCGGCGCCAAGCATGGCGAGCCACAGAAACAGGATCGAGGCGAGTTCGTCCGACCAGATCAGCGGGCTGTGGAAGCCATAGCGCGCCACCACGCCGACGAACAGAATGACGATCTCGGCAGCGACCAACAGCGCCGCCGGAATCTCGACCAGCGCCCCGAACACGCGGTCGACAGCGTCGAGCCAGCCGCCGCCGGAGGCGAGGGGGAGCGCCTCCCCGCTTCCATGCGCCGGGCCGGTATCCGCGATCTGCACGGCGTCAGGCCAGCTTGCCGACGGACTTCTCGAGCAGGCTCCAGGCCTGTTCGCCGTACTTGCCCTTCCACTCGGCGTAGAATCCGGCCTGGCGCAGCTTGTCGCGGAACGGGCCGGTCTCCGGCTGATTGATGATCAGGCCCTTGGCAGCGAGCTCGTCGCGGGTGGTGGCGTTGAGCTTCTCGGTATCGGTGCGCTGCTTGAGCGCCGCGGCGTTGATGTTCTTCGCCACGATGGTGCGCACGTCCTCCGGCAGCTTTTCCCAGGCACGGCGGTTGGCCAGGAACCAGAAGCCGTCCCACATGTGGTTGGTCAGCGAGCAGTACTTCTGGACCTCGTAGAGCTTGGCGGTCGCGATCAGCGCCAGCGGGTTCTCCTGGCCTTCGACCACCTTGGTCTGCAGCGCCGAATAGACCTCGCTGAAGTTGATCGAGGCGGGCGCGGCGTCGAACGCCTTGAACATCGAGGTCCACAGCGGCGATACCGGCACGCGGATCTTGAAGCCCTTGAAGTCGTCCGGACCGTTGATCGGCTTGGTCGAGGAGGTGGTCTGGCGGAAGCCGTTGTCCCAGATCTTATCCATGACGGCGAGGTTGGCCTTGGCGATCTCGCCGCGGACATAGGCGCCGAGCTCGCCGTCCATGGCCTTCCACACCGACTCGTAATTCGGGAACGCAAAGCCGATGCCGTTGATGGACGCAGCCGGCACCAGCGTCGCGAGAATCAGGCCCGACAGGGTGAAGAACTCGACGCCACCCGAGCGAATCTGGCTCAGCATGTCGGTGTCGGAGCCGAGCTGGTTGTTGGGGAAGATCTGCAGGTCGAAGCGGCCGTTGGTCTCGGTCCTGATCGCCGCCGACATCTCCTTGGCGCGCACGTTGAGCGGGTGCACGTCCGGCAGGTTGTTGGCGAACTTGAAGGTGAATTCCGCCTGCTGCGCGCGCGCCACATGCGGCGCGGCCACGCCGCCCACGAAGGTCATGGCGGCGGACGCCTTCAGCAGGGTGCGGCGCGAAAAGTTCATCAGACGTTCTCCCTCGATACGTTTCTTGTTGGACACGGGCCGGCATCATACTGACCCGCTTTCGGCAGGTCACCAGCCTTGTTCCGTCGCGGAGTGGAAATCAATGCCGGCTTCGGTCCAACATTCCTCGGCCGGCATTGGCATGGTCGCCCGGCCAATGCAAGCCGGCGCCTGTCGCGCTCCCGGATGCCCCGGTGAGACCGCGTGTCGCATCGCCGCCGTCAGATGAAATAGAAGTCGTTGCCCGCGACCGTGACGTGAAGCGTGAAGGAGGACCCCGGGGACGACGCCCCGGCAGTGCGCCAGGCGCAGAGCAGTCCGGGCGAGGGGTCGACAATGGCGTTGGGCGCGTTGGCGCGGTCGATCGCGGCCTGGATGAAGTCGGTGAAGTCGCTGGAGCGGCGGTCCGACGGGTTGTTGGCAATTTTCAGCATGCTCTGCAGCCGGCCGACGATCTGCGCGTCATAGTTGGGATAGGTCTCGAATCCGGCGAACTGCCCTCGAGCCTTGATGATATCGCGGAGGGTGGTGGCGCCCCGCGCCCCAAAGCGTTCTGGATGGTTATTGAAGCGGTTGACGAGCACGAGGTCCATCAGCGCCATGGCGCGGACGGTGGTGCTGAGATTGAAGCTCGAGAATGAGGGGCCGCGCGCCTCCGACATCAGCAGCCGGGTTTCCGCCCCTTCGTCCGTATTCCGGTCTGGCAAGGTGATGGTCATGGTCAAATATCCCGCTCGTCAATCTCATCAGGGAATATGCGAAAGCCTGATATCGAGGTGCGCGCCGTCGCGTGCACAGCGCGCGGAAAGCTGTTCGACCCAGGCCCGGGTCACGCGATAGGAGCTGCCCTGCAGATCCTTTTCCGAGGCGACGACGTCCTTGCGCAGATCGAGAATGCGGCGAGATTGCGAGAGATCGTCGTTGCCGGCCTCCCAGAGCACGATGCGATGGGCGCGCCGCCAGACCACCCAGGCGCGACGCTCGCCGTCCGCCGCCTGCTCGCCCAGAACACACAGCCGGTTGTCCTTGGCAGCCTGGCCGCTCGCGCGGACATAGCGTGCGAGGATTGTTTCGGGCGGCGCAAAGCGCGGATCGGTCCGGACATCGAAGGTCATTGTCGACTGCGCGCGCGCCGCGACGACCGGTATCCCTCCGAACGCTGTCGCGGCGAGAAACGCGGCTGCCGCCTGGCGCGCGAAACGGCTGGCACGCGTCTGTCGACAGGACATGATGGCGCCTCCCGGCAAGGCCGGCGGTCGGAGTGTTCCGCAGCGCCGAGCATACCTCCGCGCATGCCCGAAGGACAGCCATCGGCCCGCGACAGGTTGACGGGGCGAGGCGGAAGATGAAAAACCGGCCGACTGCCGGAACGACAAGCTGAGGGGATGAGATATGGCGGAGCAGAACCAGACCGATCGCAAGCCTGTGGAGCGCGGCGTTGCTGTGGTGACCGGCGGCGGGTCGGGGATCGGGCTCGCGATCGCGGATGCGCTGGCTGGCGAAGGCTGGAAGCTGCTGGTCGCCGACCTCTCGGCCGACGCGCTGCACGGCGCCCGGGAGCGTCTCGCCCCCCATGGCGCCGACCGGGTCCGGTTCGTGCAGATGGACGTCGCCGACGAGGCCAGCGTGATCGCCGGGCTCGAGGGCTGCGAGGCCGGATTCGGGCCGGTGCGGGGGCTGGTCAACTCCGCCGGGATCGGCCGTGACGTGCCGTTCTTCGAAACCAGCGTGCAGCTGTTCCGCAAGATCCTCGACGTCAACCTGGTCGGCACCTTTACGGTGGCGCGCGAGGTCGGCCGCCTGATGAAGGCCCATGGCGGCGGCGCCATCGTCAACATCGCCTCGGTGTCGGGGCTGCGGGGCAATGTCGGGCGATCGGCCTATGGCGCCTCCAAGGGCGGCGTGGTGACGCTGACCCAGGTGATGGCCAGCGAGCTTGCGCCGGACCATATCCGCGTCAACGCCATTGCGCCGGGACCGATCGAGACGCCGATGGTCAAGGCGATGCACAATGACGAGGTGCGCGCCGGCTGGCTCAAGGTGGTGCCGCAGCGCCGCTATGCAGCACCCGAGGAGATCGCGGGCGCGGCGGCGTTCCTGCTGGACGACAGCAAGTCGAGCTTCGTCACCGGCCAGGTGCTGGCAGTGGACGGCGGCTTCACGGCGGCGGGGCTGTTGCCGGCCTATCCGTGACAGCTACTGCGGCAGCGGCAGAGTGGTCCGCAATCCGGCATGCGACATCGGATTGACCAGGCTGGAGGAGGCCGGTCGCGAGGCATCGGAGGCATTTCCGGGGACCGGGAAAGCGTAGCCAAGGATCGTCTTGATGACCCACCGGTCGGACGCCGGCGTCAGGCCATAGCCGACGCCGAAATTGACGTCCACCTCGCCGACCTTGAAATCGGTCACTGCGAACAGCGTGTGCTGCTGCTCCGACATCTTGCCGAAATGCCCGAATTCGCCGAGGTCGGCGTAATATTCGAGGCCGACAAACAGCTCCTTGTCCAGCTTGCGTGCGAGCCGCGCAGCAGGCGCGAAGTCGACCTCGCCATATCTGCCGAAGCTGACGTCGACGATCGGATTGACGATGAATTCGTAGTCGGCGTTACGCACACCGATGATGGGCCGGATCTCAAGGCCATAGCGCGCCTGCGAAAACCGCGGCGTGGTGTTGCTGAACTCGAAATTGACGCCGTAGAAGAAGTTGCGCTGCTCGGCCTGGGGCGACACGAACAGCGTCCTGATCTTGAACGCGTCGGACAGGAACTGGCGGTCCTGGACGGCGAACGGCAGGTAGAGCCCGAGCTCCCACCATTCCGTCAGGCCGTAGGCGAATTCGGGGGTGCCATTCAGGCTGCCATTCGAGGCGATCCCGCCGGGAAACGGCGGTTGCTTCTGGCCGAGGGCGACATAGTTCAGGTGCTGCTGGACAGTGAACTGACCGACCGCGGCGATGCCGGCGTTGTAGACCTGGATCTCGTCGGTGGCCCGGGCAGGCGCCGCGGAGGTCGTCCAGACCAGAATGGCTACGGCTGCACAGCGGCTGAAGACGTTCAGGGACAGGCGGACCATGCGTAGCCACTGCAAATTATTAGAACTGTTCTAAACTGTGTAAACGCTGAGCCCACGCAGGTCAATTGCGCGTCGGCAACAGTCGGACAGGATCGCAGCCGCAGGCGGCCCACCCACTGTTTTTTAGTCGCGGAAGAGGTGGTAGCGGCGACGTCGGCCCGGTGAGCTTGCGAGGCAAGGTCACAGTCGCGACTGCAGGACGCGGAGGCCGGCCCTCCAGGGGCCCGGCAGTGCCGGCTCCAGGTCATTCAGAATTGGGCGGCCAGTTTTGCGGCGTGCCTTTTCCCTTCATCGATCATGTCTTGCGCTCGGCCATCCCACGTGTGCTCGACAGTCATGGCCGAAATGGTGCGCACGCCGATGAAGCGCAGCCAGAACTCGATGTATTTTGCGGCGTATTCGAAGCCGGGCTGAGGGGCTGTCTGGACGCCGGCTTCTTCACTCTGCCCGCGGACATAGACAACGAACGCCTTCTCGATGTTCAGCATCGGACTGTATTTTTTGCCGTCGAACGCGAACAGCAGATTGCGCTGACAGGCAAGATCGATCAGCTGCTTGAGCTTGTAGGGAAAGGAGAAATTCCACAAGGGAACGCCAAGCGCGATGCAGTTTGCCTGCTGGAAACGAGCCGCCAGCGCCGCGATCGTTTCCCATGTGGCGTTTTCCGATGGCGTCATCGCGTCTCCGGAGACGCGCTTGTATTTGGCGCCGATCGCTTCGGCGCCGAAATCCGGCAGCGCTTCCGACCAGACGTCCAGCGTGTCGACAACCCCGGTGCCGCTGATCTTCTTCTGGTATTCAACGAGAAAGGTATCGACCATGGCGGTGGATACGGATCGCTCTCCTCTTGGTGAGGTGACGATTTTCAGGATGCGCATGTCTGTTTCTTTTCGTCGCGAACATGCGGACATCGGGCCGATGCGGCCCGAGACCGGCGACGCTGTTGTCGTGACTTGATTGCATTCGCCGCACCGCTGCAGGCGAATGCGCTTCTCTAGCGGATGCCAGGATGCTTCGTCTCGCGCGGACGACTTGCGAGACGGCAATGTCGACTTGCCGCTTTCCAAGCTGGTCTTAAGGGGCACGGTCGAGGCTCGCTCATGGAGACGAGGAGCGGTTTGCCTGGCACTCACCCTCCAGCAACGCGCTGCGCGCCAGGAGGCCGGCTCCGACATGGTCGAAGAACGCGCGCACGCGCGCGGTTTTTCGCAGGTCCTTGTGCGTGACCAGCCACAGCTCCCTGGTCAGCTCCTGGAGGGGATCCTGAACCCGCTCGATGTCGGGTTCCAGATCGCCGAGATAGCAGGGCAGGAGCGCCAGCCCCAGGCCGGCCTTCACCGCCATGAGCTGACTGATGAGGCTGCTCGAACGATAAGCAAAGGCATGCGGCGCGATGTTCTCCGTCAACCACCTGGACGCTGCCGCGACGGCGCCGCTATCCCAGCCGATCACGGCATGGCCTGACAGCGAGGCGAGGTCGGCGGGGCGGCCTCGATCCGAGAGGTAGCGACCGTTGCCGTAGAAGGTCCACGGTGTCGAGGCGATTTTGCGCCCGAACAGCTCGCCCTCGTGCGGACGTGTCGCACGAATGGCGATATCGGCCTCGCGTCGCAGCAGGTCGAGCTGCCGGTTGTCGACAAGCAATTCAAGCTCGATACCGTCGTGCCCGGCGCGAAAGTCCGCCAGGATCTCGTTGAGAATGCGGTACGCCAGCGTCTCGGACGATGTGATCTTGAGCTTGCCTGACAGCCTGGCGTCCTGGCCCGTAATCGACCGGTCAATGGCCAGAACCTCAATTTCCATCCGTTCGGCGGCCATCACCATCTGGAGGCCGGCTTCGGTCGGCGTGTAGTGGCTCGACGTCCGGTCGAACAGCAGGGCGCCTCTGCGCTTTTCGATGGCATTCAACCAACGGAAAATCGTCGAATGGTCGTGGCCGAGATCTTTTGCCGCTCCGACCAGCGATCCGGCGCGCCCGATCGCCAGCACGATCCTGAATTCATTCCAATCACTCACGCCTTTGCCATCCCGCAAGGTCAAACGATTTTGCAGCGACATATGCCGCAAATCGGAAAGCTCAATGCCGAGCGAACAGGCGCGATGCGTTTCGTCCGGCTACGCCTTGGATCGTTCATTGCAAGCGCGCGCAGCGTGCGCAACATCAAGTGCATAGGCTATGGTTACACTGGTGAGACAAAAAGGGCATGGTCATGACGCGTCGAAGGCGCTGGTCCGGCGAGGGCATTCTCGACACGGCAGCAGAACTCCTGCAGGGCAGCGATGCCGATGCGTTCAGCGTGCGCAAGCTCGCCGCTGCGCTCGGCACCGACTCCTCGAGCTTGTATCGGCACTTCCGGAACAAGACGGAGCTCCTGCGCGCTGTCGGCGACCGTGTCCTCCTTGCGGCCATGGAGGGCTACCGGCTCGAAGGCAGCTGGATGCAGCGCATCACGGACATCGCATTCCGCCTTCGCGCTTCGTTCGCCCAGCAGCCGCAGCTGGCCACCGTCTGGGGGCGCTACGCCTCGAGCGGCGCCGGTTCCCGGGCGGTCATGGAGGCACTGCTCCAGGCCCTGCAGGGATCAGGCCTGCCGGACGAGCGGATCAGCGTCCACTATCATCGGATTATGATTCTTCTGTCCGCGCTGATCGCTTCAGACGGCGGGATCAACACCCTTACGGCAGAGGAAAGCCAACAGGGCCTGGAGTTGTTCCGGGTTGCGGTTCTCGGAGCCACTCCCTCTGAATATCCCGCGTTGGCTCACTTCGCCCGCGACATTCGTCCACTCGAAGCCGACCGCCAGGCCGCCTTTGCCGAACTTCTCGCCGCGCATCTGAACCAGATTCAGCTTGAGGTGGATGCCGGGTAAGGAATGGCGGGCGCGTGCACGATCTGCAGGTCCACAACGTGCCCCGGCGATCACTTCGCCAGGGCCGTGCGGAGGAAGCTGAGGATTTCCGCCTGGGCGGTCTCGGCCTGCGGTTCAACACCAGGCAGGGTGAGGAACGCGTGCTTCGCTCCGGGATACTCGGAAAGCCGCACAGATGTCCCGGCCTCGCGGAGCCGTTCGGCGTAGCGGTGACCGTGATCGGCTAATGCGTCCTGGGTGGGGATCACGACGAGCGCCGGAGCCAGACCGCTCAGGTCGTCGGCATACAGCGGCGAGCAGGCGCGGGCGTCGGCGCCCGGTGGCACGCAGAGCTGTTGGAGAAACCGGAGCAGCGGTCGTGCACGTGTCGGGCTGAGGGCGTATTCAGCCATCGAGGGGTAGCCGAACATCGTCTCGGTCACGTCCACGACGGGATTGACCAGCACCTGCGCCTTGAGGGCCAGGTCAGCGTCTCTGGCTCGGGCGGCACTCAGCGCGCTGAGCAGGGCGCCGAAGCTCTCGCCGAATACGGCGATGCGTGCGGGGTCGACGCCCCAATGGTCGGCGTGCCGCGCCACGTGCCACAGCACATCCCAGGCATCCGCGGCGGCGTTCGGGAGAGGGCTGTCCGGCGCGACGAGGCGGTGCTCGACCGAGACCACCACAGCGGGCAGGCGCGCAGCGAGGTGGCTGTTGGTCCAGTCGCATTGCACCGCCGTGCCCACAAAGCCGCCTCCGTGCACATGAAGCACGAGCGGCAGAGCGGGCTTCGCGACGTCCTCACCGGTGTCGGTCGGCCTCGGTCGATACACGCGAACCGGAACGTCGCGGCCGGAGAGCGCAATTTCCTGCCACTCAATGACGGCGCTGGCATCCGGCTCCCCGAGAAGTTTCCGCGCGGCCGCGGAGGCGCGGAACCGGTTCTCCGCGTTTCGGTAGGCGATCAGATCCTCCGGCGTGATCGTTGCAAAGTCCGGCTCCGGCGGCCTCGTGGCAGCGGTCATGTTGCTCATCTCCCGGTCTCTTTTCCGGCCAGAGGCCGAGTGTCCGTTGCCGCCGGAAACGGCGTCGCGGCCATTATGCACGCACTGAGTGCAACATCAAGCGCTTCGAGATTGGAGATGAGACCTTAAGGAGAACACGCTGTGTGGAAGCGCGAAGGGTGACCGGCGTCGGTGATGCCAGCACATCCGGGCCACCATGTTGGAGTGACAACCAGCCTAGGCGCTGGAGTGTGACCGCAGATATGCCTGAGGCCGGAAGCGCATGGGTCGCGGCAACGGCCTGCAGCACACACAATGCCGACTGGTGTCCGTGCTGGCTGCCTGGTTCAACGCACCCATCCCCAAGGTCTCTGATCGATTGCGCTAGCCGAAGCTATTGTGGGATTGGGCTGGTAGCTGGAACGCGTTGATTTCGATCGCGACTTCTCACGCTGGCGCTGGCAGGCCAAGCCTGTTGCGAGCGGGCTGTTGGCTTGGAACGCCATGAGGCAACGTCGCTAACTCGTTCGAATTCCTACATTATAAATATATTCCATAATATACCTTATGCGAATTGAGCTGGGCCGTGCGGGGATGCTCTGTGCCACGGCTCCGCGCATTCCCTTCGCGTCTGAAAGACCGCGAACGCGACACCTGACGGCCGGTCAGCGGCCGGTCTTGCGAGCGCCGGTGGCGCTGCTGCGGGCCTCGTGGTCGAGCTGCAGGAACATGGCGAGCGCCAGGCGGTCGACCATTTCCTCGGTCTCTATTCCGACCGTCCTGGGCTTGTTCTGGATGGCATTGATCAGCGTGCCGAACACCATCTGGAACGCGAACGCGATGGTGCGCTCCTTGGCCGCCCGCCGGCCCCGGCCCATCCGGGCCAGCAGCAGCGGCATCGCCCGGGCGACGATGGCGCTGCCGGTCTCGCTGACCGTCACCCAGCGCGCCGGCTGGACGGTCTTGTACTGCATGGCCGCCCGCAGCACGCCGGCATTGTCACGGATCGCGGTGGTGACCACGGCGACGATGTCGCGGCAGATCGCTGCGAGGTCGGCCTCGGTCCGGTCGTCGTCGGCCAGCGCCGCATCGATGGCCGCAAGACAGCGCCGCGTCACCAGCGACATCTGCGCGGCGAAGAACGCGTCCTTGCTCTCGAACCGGCCATAGAAGGCGCCGATGGTGACGCCGAGGCGCCCGCACAGCTCGTCGATCGACAGCGCGTCGAAGGCGCAGTCGCGCAGCATGGCGGCGCCGGTCTCCAGCAGCGCCACAGTAGTCTCCTGGCTGCGCCGCTGGCGGGTCGGACGAATGCCGGGCAGATCCTGAACCAGCAGCCAGCCGGTCATCTCGACGCCCTCGCTCACACACGCCTCATCAAAATCATATTGACAGCTATATTATAGTCGAGACTATATTCTTGCACAACAGAAGGGGCGGTTCGCGCATGATGCGGACGAGACCCCTCTCCCGATCGCCGCGGCTTCACGCAGGCGATCGGTTGCAAAAGGGGAGGATTTTGGATGCACGCCAAGATCAGACTGCGCGTCGATCCCGACAAGTGCCAGGGGCACAGCCGCTGCAAATCGCTGGCGCCGGAGCTGTTCGAGCTCGACGAATACGGCAACGCCCATGAGATCGGCGACGGTTCGGTGCCCGACGATCTGGTCGACAAGGCCTACCTCGCCAAGTCCAACTGTCCCGAACTCGCCATCGAGATCATCGAAGACTGACCGCGTGCGACCGCCCGCTGCGGCATTCATTGCTGCGCGCGCATCCGCGAACGGAGGCCGTTCACGATTCACGCCTGAGCCATATCCTGTTCAAACGCCGAGGGATGACGTCCATGAGCTCCACGCCTGTGACCGACTGGCTGAACGACTTCGACCACACCAATCCCGTCTGGACGAACGATCCCTTCCCGATCTGGGACGAACTGCGGTCCAAATGCCCGGTCGCTCATACCGAGCGCTTTCTCGGCGTCTACCTGCCGACCACCTATGAGGCGGTCAAGGAAATCGCCTACGACACCGAGCATTTCTCGTCGCGCCGCGTGGTGGTCCGCCATGTGCGTCCCGAGCCGGTGATGCCCTCGCCGCCGATCACCTCGGACCCGCCACTCCACAAGAGCGCCAAACAGGTGCTGCTGCCGCCGTTCACGCCGGACGCGGTGAAGAAGATCGAGCCGCGGGTGCGGGCGATCTGCAACGAACTGATCGATCAGCTGGTCAGCGACGGACGCTGCGACGCCGCCGCGCAATATGCCAAGCACATTCCGGTGCGCACCATCGCCCACATGCTCGGCATTCCCGAGGACGACAGCCAGCAGTTCATCACCTGGATCCACGAGATCCTGGAGCTCGGCGTCCACGACGACGCCGTGCTGATGAAGGCCGTGAAGGAGATGAACACCTACTTCACGGCTCATATCGAGGAACGCAAGGCGCGGCCGCGCGATGATCTCATCATGGACCTGATGCGGGCACGGATGCCGGATGGCACGCCGTTTTCGGACGCCCATGTGCTGGGCTCGCTGCGCCTGCTGCTGATCGCCGGCATCGACACCACCTGGAGCGCGATCGGCTCCTCGCTCTGGCATCTGGCGAAGACACCGGCCGACCGGCGCCGCCTGGTCGCCGAGCCGGAACTGATGCCGTTCGCGATCGAAGAATTCCTGCGCGCCTATGCGCCGGTGACGATGGCGCGCGAGGTGATGAAGGAAACCGTGATCAGCGGCTGCCCGATCAAGCCCGGCAACATGGTGCTGCTGTCGTTCCCGGCTGCGAACCGCGATCCGGCGATGTTCCCTGAGGCCGACAAGGTGATCATCGACCGCAAGGAGAACCGCCATGCCGCGTTCGGCCTTGGTATCCACCGCTGCGTCGGCTCCAATCTCGCACGCATGGAAATGACGGTGGCGCTGCAGGAGTGGCTGAAGCGGGTTCCCGACTTCAGCCTCGATCCGGCCGGCCGGGTCACCTGGTCGGAAGGCACGGTGCGCGGCCCGCGGCAGCTACCCCTTCTTCTCAGTTGACGGAGCGGCACCTCAGCGTCGCGGCGCGACGAAGTGGTGCCCGTCCCACACCAGCGCGGACGCCGGTCCGGCCGCGGCGGGGCTGACGTCGAGCCCTACCCCCTCGCCGCGCCGGGTCAGCGTGACATCCCGCGCACGGAGGCGCAGCACCCGGCGATAGGGGCCGCCGGCCGATACGTAGATGTCGTGCTGGCAACCCGCCGCGTCGCAGATCGCGGCGCGGTCGGCGCAGGCGAAATCCTCGAAATGCAGTGCGATGAACCGCGCCTGCGGGGTGTCCAGCGACAGCGCGAAATAGTGCGTCGCCGCAGGCGGTATGCCGCAGGCCTTCGCCAGTTGCTCGACCTGCGCACGGATTTCGGCCGGCAGCTGTGTGACATGCTCCGGGTTCCAGGGATTCTCGCCAGCCAGCCCGCCCCGCGCCAGGGCGCGTTGCGCGACGGGCAGCAACAGCAGCGCCAGCAGCAGGCTGTGCACGATCGTTCGGCGTGTCGGTGCGCTCATTGGACATTGTCTCCCTGCTCCGCGACAGGAAACAGCGGCGTCTCGCGGCGGAACAGCACGTAGAGCGCCGGCAGAACCAGAAGGGTGAGGATGGTCGAGGAGATGATGCCGCCGATCACGACGGTCGCCAGTGGCCGCTGCACCTCGGCGCCGGCGCCGGTCGCGATCGCCATCGGCACGAATCCGAGCGAGGCGACAAGCGCGGTCATCAACACCGGGCGCAGCCGTGTCAGGGCCCCCTCGCGCACGGCCTCATGCAGAGGCCTGCCCTCGCCGCGCAGGCGCTCGATGAAGGCGATGATCACGAGACCGTTGAGCACGGCAACGCCTGACAGTGCGATGAAGCCGACGCCGGCGCTGATCGACAGCGGGATGCCGCGCAGCAGCAGCGCCGCGATACCTCCGGTCAGCGCCAGCGGCACGCCGCTGAACACCAGCAGCGCATCGGCCACCGATCCGAAGCTCATGTAGAGCAGCAGGAACACCAGCAGCAGCGCCACCGGCACCACGATGGTCAGGCGCTTGGTGGCGGAGACGAGTTGCTCGAACTGCCCGCCCCAGCCGAGCCAGTAGCCGGCCGGCAGCTTGACCTTTTCGGCGACCGCCTGCTGCGCCTCGGCGACGAACGAGCCGAGATCGCGCTCGCGGACGTTGGCGGTGACCACGATGCGGCGTTTGCCATTTTCGCGGCCGATCTGGTTCGGCCCTGGCGCGATGTCGATGGCGGCGATCGCGGACAGCGGCACGTAGCGCAGCTGCGGCGCCGGCGCGCCGGTCCAGGCGGCGCGGACCGGGCCCTGCCCCGCCTCCTCGGCCGGCGGCAGCGGAATCGGGATAGCGCGGATCGCCTCGAGATTGCCGCGCAGCGTTTCCGGCAGGCGAACCTGGATGTCGAAGCGACGGTCGCCTTCGAACAGCTTGCCGACGCTCTTGCCGCCGATCGCGATCTCGACGACGTTCTGGACATCGCCGACACTGAGCCCGTAGCGCGACAGCGCCCGGCGGTCGAACTTCACCGTCAGGATCGGCAGCCCGGCGACCTGCTCGGACTTGACATCGGTCGCGCCGCGCAGGCCCTGGATCGCCGTCTGCACCTCGCGTGCCGCCTGCTGCAGGATATCGAGGTCGTCGCCATAGATCTTGATGCCGACATCGCTGCGCACGCCCGAGATCAGCTCGTTGACCCGCAGCTGAATCGGCTGCGAGATCTCGTAGTTGCTGCCGGGGATGTCGCGCGCCGCCTGCTCGATCTCCTCGACGAGGTCCGCCTTCGGCTTCGACGGATCGGGCCATTCGCTACGCGGCTTGAGCATCACATAGCCGTCGGACATCGACGGCGGCATCGGGTCGGTGGCGACCTCCGCCGTGCCGGTCCGGGCGAAGAAGTCCTTCACCTCGGGGATCTGCTTGACCCGCCGCTCCAGCGCCTTCTGCATGTCCAGCGACTGCGTCAGGCTGGTGCCGGGAATGCGGATCGCGGCGACCGCGACGTCGCCCTCGTCGAGGCTCGGGATGAACTCGCCGCCCATCCGGGTCGCCGCCACGCAGCTCGCGACGACGATCAGCGCGGCGCCGAGCGCCACCGAGCGACGGTAGCGGATCGCGGCGTCGAGCAGCGGCAGATAGGTATGGCGGGCGGCGCGCATGACGATGTTGTCGTGCTCGGACACCTTGCCGGTGACCACCAGCGCGACGGCGGCGGGCACGAAGGTGACGGAGAACAGCGCCGCGCCGGCGAGCGCCATCAGCACCGTCAGGGCCATCGGCGTGAACATCTTGCCCTCGACGCCGGTCAGGGTCAGCACCGGCAGGTAGACCACCGCGATGATCACTGTGCCGAACAGGCTCGGCTTGATCACGTCGCGGGCGCCGCTGAAGATGGTCTCCAGCCGCTCGGACAGCGACAGCAGCCGGCTGCGCTTGGCCTGCTCCTCGGCGAGCAGCCGCAGGCAGTTCTCGACGATGATCACGGCGCCGTCGATGATGATGCCGAAATCGATGGCGCCGAGGCTCATCAGATTGGCGCTGACGCGGGTCTCGACCATGCCGGTGATGGTGAACAGCATCGCCAGCGGAATGACGCAGGCTGTCACGATCGCGGCGCGGATGTTGCCGAGGATCAGGAACAGTACGGCGATGACGAGCACAGCGCCCTCGATCAGGTTCTTCTGCACCGTGGCGATAGTGGCTTCGACCAGGTGGGTGCGATCGTAGACGGTTCGCGCGACGACGCCCTCGGGCAGCGAACGGGCGATGTCGCCGAGCTTGGCGGCGACGCGCCGGGCGACGGTACGGCTGTTCTCGCCGATCAGCAGCATGGCGGTGCCGAGCACCGTCTCCTCGCCGTCGAGTGTGGCAGCGCCGGTGCGCAGGTCGCTCCCCTCCCGCACCTCGGCAACGTCACGGATGCGCACCGGGATGCCGCCGCGTGAGCCGATGACGATGTCGCGGATCTCGTCGAGATTGGCCACCTGTCCAGGTGCGCGAACCAGATATTGCTCGCCATTGCGTTCGATATAGCCGGCGCCGACATTGGCGTTGTTGGCGGCGAGCGCGGTCATGACGTCGCGGAAGCCGAGCCGGTAGGCCATCAGCCGTCCCGGATCGGGCAGCACGTGGAACTGACGCTCGAAGCCGCCGATCGAGTTGACCTCGATCACCCCGGGCACGTTGCGCAGCTGCGGTTTGATGATCCAGTCCTGAATGGTGCGCAGATCCGTCGGGGTATATTCGCCGCCGCCAGGTGCGCGGGCGCCGGGCTTGGCCTCGACGGTGTACAGATAGATTTCACCGAGCCCGGTGGAGATCGGCCCCATCGCGGTCTCGACGCCCGGCGGCAACTGATCCTTGACCTGCTGGATGCGCTCGTTGACGAGCTGGCGGGCGAAGTAGATGTCGGTGCCGTCGTCGAACACCACGGTGACCTGACTCAGGCCATAGCGCGACACCGAGCGGGTGTACTGCAGCTTGGGCAGGCCGCCCATCGCGGTCTCGACCGGAAAGGTGATGCGCTGCTCGGTCTCCAGCGGCGAGTAGCCGGGCGCCCGGGTGTTGATCTGGACCTGGACGTTGGTGATGTCGGGCACCGCGTCGATCGGCAGGCGGGTGAAATTCCAGGCGCCGAGCGTCGCAATGCCGAGCGCCGCCAGCAGCACCAGCCAGCGCTGCCGGATCGCGAAATGGAGGATGGCATCGATCATCGCTGCTCTCCCGCCGCTTCGTGAAGCCGCTGCTCAGTCATGCTCGGCCTCCCCCTTGCCCATCTCGGCCTTGACCACGAAACTGTTCTCGGCGGCGTAGCGCTCGCCGACGTCGAGGCCGGCCTTGATCTCGGCTTGGATCGCGTCCTGATCGCCGACCTCGACCGGCCGCGCCTCGATCTTGTCGCCCTCGCGCACGAAGATGACGGTCTTGTTCTCCAGTGTCTGGATCGCGCCGACGCGGACCGCGACCGGTACGCTGCGCTTGGCGAGCACGAGGCGCGCGGTCACGAACAGGCCCGGGCGCAGCCGGCCGTCCGGATTGGGCAGCACGACGCGGGCGAGCGCGGTCTGGGTGTCGCTACTGCCGACCGGCGCGATGTAGGACACCGTGCCCTTGAGATCGCCGCCGCCGTCGTCCGGATCGATCAGCACCTCGTCGCCGATTCGCACCCGCTTGAGATCCTGGCGATAGACCGAGAGATCGACCCAGATGGTCGAAAGATCCGCGACCACGAAGGCCGGCTTCTGCTCCGATGCGTATTCGCCGAGCGAGATCTGGCGATCGATCACCGTGCCGCTGATCGGGGCCTTCAGGTCGTAAGCGGTCAGGCTCTGGTTGCTTTCAATGGCGGCGAGCTGGTCGCCCTTGGCGACGCTGTCACCGATCCGGCGGCGGATATCGCGGACGATGCCGGGAAAGCGCGGCGTCACCTGGACCACCGCCTCCTGGTTGGCGCGCAGCACGCCGTTGAGCTGCAGCGTGTCGTTGAGCACGGCGCTGGTCGCCTCGCGCAGCACCACGCCGGCGGCGGCAAGCTTGACATCGCTGATCACGACGCGGTCGGCGCCGTGCTCGTCCTGTTCGGCGTGGTTGTCGCGCCCCTTGTCCTTGCGCTCGGGCGCCTTTGCCACGGGCTCAGGCTGCGTGGGCATGAAAGCCTTCGCGCCGATCCCGGCGACCGCCGCGACCACCACCACGGCCGCAAGGCCCTTGAACCACGTTGTCATCGTGCGCCCTCCCGCGCCAGCACGAACGGATTGCCGACCAGTCCCTCGATGGTGGCGACCGCGATATGGAAATTCTGCAAGGCTTCCTGCTCACGCAGGCGCGCCTGCGCCAGCGTCGCCTGCGCATCCAGCAACTCGAGCAGCGTGAAGCGTCCCTGGCCGTAACCGTCCTCGATCGCCTCGGCAGCTTGCCTTGCTTTCGGAATTGCGGAGTCGCGCAGGATCGACAGCTCGCGCAGCGAGCCCTGCGCCGTGTCGTAGGCCCGTCCCGCCAGCACGGTCAGCGCCGCCTTGGTGGTGGCACGCTCGGCGTTGGTTTTGGCAAGGCTCTCCTGGGCCGACAGGATGTTGCCCTGGTTCTGGTCGAACACCGGGATCGGCACGGAGACGCCGAGCCGCACCGCATCGTCCCCGGTGTCGTTGAAATGCCGCCAGCCGGCGCTCAGCCGCACGTCGGGGTACGGTTTCAGCCGGGCGAGCAGCAGTTCGGCATTGCGCTGCGCGAACACCGCGGTCCAGCGCATCAGTTGCGGGTTGGCATCGATTGCCGTCTGCACCGACTGGAATGCCGGCGGTCGGCCGACGGCCTCGAAGCGCCCCGTGACGGTCGACGCCTTCAGCGACGTATCGCCCATCAGCACCGCGAGGTCTCGCCGCGTGCTGGCGAGCGCCGCACGGGTGCGCTCGCGGTCAGCCTTGACGAGGTCGGAGGCGACCTGCGCCCGCCCCGTTTCCGCCGGCGATGACGCACCGGCCTCGACCCGCCGTTGCAGCAGCGGCGCCAGGCGGTCGATCGCCGCGATCTGCTCGTCGAGAATCTGGATGCGGCGCTGCGTGCCCAGCACGGTGACGAAGGCGATCGCGGTCTCGGAGAGAACCTCGAGCCGCGCGGCCCGGCGCTGCCAGACCGCAGCCTCGACGCCCGCGGCGCCGGCGGCCACCCGCGCCTCGCGCTTGCCGAACAGCTCGAACAGCTGGCTGATCTGCAGCGTGGTTTCTGCCGACCGGGTGCCGCGGTAGGGGCCGGAGCCGAACGAATTGTCCTGCTCATAGGAGACTTCGGGATTGACCAGCGCGCCGGCCTGGAGGCGCTGGCCGGTCGCGATGCCAACCTCGCGCTCCGCGGCGGTCAGGCGCGGATTGGCGGCAAGCGCACGCTGCAACGCGCTCTGCAACGTCAATGTTTGGGCGTGCGATGGTGCAGCCAGTACGCAACCGGCGAGAAGCAGCGACGCGCCGAGAAGGCGTGCCGCGGCACGATGAGAGAGCATGACAATGACCTCGATAACGACAACACCGGGCGCGCGAGCGCCCGCAGGTGACGGAAATCAGGTCAGGTGCTTGGGTGGAGGCGTATCGAGCAGCGGTACCGCGCCAAGCCGCATCGGCTCGGGCGCAAACCGCACCGGCCGCGCGTCATCGCGTTGCGCGAGGCCGGCTTGCGACGGCGCAGGAACCGAGACCGAGAAGCAGCCATGGCAATGATGGTCTCCCACCGTCGCCTTGTCGGCGAGGTCGGCACTGGCATCGGGCGCCATGGACATCACCAGCATGCCGCCGGCTGCCGGCGTGGTGACGTCGAGATCACAGGCGCCGTGCAAGGCACCGGCCACCAGATAGACCAGCACGCACAGGCCCGCCATCACCCGGCGCAGTGCCGGGCGGCGAAGCCATGCTGTCTGGAACCATCGGGTGATCATCGCACCATCTCGATTGCTGGCCGCACGGCTAGCATGTGATGGCCGGACTGTCGACGTTACACAGTAACAATCCCGGCGCTTTTTGATGGCCCGCGGCGTCGCGGCTATCGCTCGTTGGGATCGAGCGCGTCGCGCAGACCATCACCGACCAGGTTGAGCGATAGCACAATCAGGAAAATGGCAAGCCCGGGCCACAGCGCCATCCACGGTGCATTCGCCAGGAAACGCTGGGCAGCGTTCAGCATGCTGCCCCAGGACGGCGCCGGCGGCTGTTGTCCGAGGCCGAGGAACGACAGCGCGGCCTCGGCAATGATCGCCGCCGCAACCGACAGCGTCGCCTGCACCAGCACGGCCGGCAGGATGTTCGGCAGAATGTGGACGCAGGCGATCCGCAGCGGCGAGTTGCCGAGTGCCCGCGCCGCCTCGATGTAATCCTCGGCCTTGACGTTGAGCACCTGCCCCCGCGTCAGGCGGATGAAGATCGGCGTGGTGGTAACGCCGATGGCGATCATGGCGTTGCCGAGGCTAGGCCCGAGGAAAGCCGCCAGTGCGATCGCAAGGATCAGGAACGGGCATGCCAGCATGGCCTCGGTGATCCGGCTGATCAGCGCGTCGACCATGCCGCCGCGATAACCTGCCAGCAGCCCGAGCGGCACGCCGACGCCGAGTGCGATCGTCACCGAGATCAGGCCGGCGAGCAGCGAGGCCTGCGCCCCGGTGATGACGCGGCTGAGGATGTCACGGCCAAGCTCGTCGGTGCCGAACCAGTGCAGTATGGAGGGCGGCTTGCGCACCGTCACCCAGTTGGTTGCCGTGGGATCATAGGGGCTGATCAGCGGCGCCAGCACCGCCAGCAGGATGAACACGGTGATGACGACCAGGCCGATCAGTGCGCCGGGGCGTCGCACCAGCCGCCGCAGGACGGCACGTCCCGGACTGTCGGCCGCAACGCCGGGAGACAGCCCGCCGAGCGGTTTGGCGAGCTCGGTCATCGGCTGTCCCTCAGGCGCGGATTGGCGAGCATGTAGGCGAGGTCGGCGATCAGGTTGAGCGCGATATAGGTCGAGGCGGTCACCAGCACGACGCCCTGCACCACCGCATAGTCGCGGTTGAAGACCGCGTCGACGATCAGCTTGCCAAAACCCGGCACTGAGAAGATCTGCTCGGTCAGCACCGCGCCTGATAACAGCGAGCCCAGCTCCAGCGCGCCGAGGGTGATCACCGGGGTCAGCGCGTTGCGCAATGCATGGCGCAGGATCACGACGGGTTCGCTGAGACCCTTGGCGCGCGCGGTGCGGATATAGTCGCTGTCCAGCACCTCCAGCATGGCGCTGCGGGTGTGGCGCATCAGCACCGCCGCAATGGCGTTGCCGAGCACGAAGGCCGGCAGGATGGTCGAGGCGAGACTGGCCCGCCAGTTTTCGGACAACGGCACATAGCCGGAAGCCGGCAGCCAGTTGAGCTCGATGGAAAACAGGAAGATCAGCAGCATGCCGAGCCAGAAGTTCGGCGTCGAGATGCCCCACAGCGCCACCAGGTTGGCGGCGTAGTCCCATCCCGTCCCCTTCTTCACCGCGGAGATCACCCCGGCCGGGACGCCGATCAGGAAGGCGATCAGGATCGCCATGCCGGCGAGCTGCAGCGTGACTGGCAGCTTCTGCGCGATCAGCGTGCGCACCGGCACCTTGATGCGCAGCGACTCGCCGAGGTCGCCGGTCAGCACGCCCTTGACCCAGTAGACGTACTGCACCGGCAGCGGCTGATCGAGGCGATATTGCTCACGGATCTGGGCGATCACCGCCGGATCGCGCTCTTCGCCGGCCATCACCAGCGCGGGATCTCCCGGCAGCAGTTGCTGCAGCGAGAAGATCAGCACCGAAACGAAGAACAGCGTCGGCACCAGTTGCAGCAGGCGGCGGCCGAGAAAGTTCATGCCGGCCTCCCCGTCATCGTCCGTTCCCGGTCGGAGGCTTTCGCCAAGCGCGCCTCCGGTTCATTTCAATTTCAGCCCGACGACGCGGATCAGGCCGTCCGGCATCGGCACATAGCCGTCGAGTTTCACGGTATGCGCGATCAGAATGCGCGCGTGGTAGATGTAGACGATCGGTTCGTCGCGCAGCACGATGCCGGTCAGCTTGTCGTAGATGGCCTTGCGCTGCGCCGGATCGGTTGCGGCGCGCCCCTCCTCCAGCAACTGGTCCGCCGCGGCATTGGAAAAGAAGCTATAGTTCTGCGGCGCGTTGCTCTTGAGGAAGATGTAGCTGTTGCCGTCGGGGTCGATACGCCCGCTCCATTGCAGGTAATAGGCCTGATACTCACCCGCTTCCGCCTGCTTGAGCGAAGTGGCGAACTCGGTGACGCGGATCTTCATGTCGAAGCCGGCTTCGGCGGCCATCGCCTGCACCATCTGTGCGACCGCCTCGTTCTCCGCGCCCTTGGGCACCATGAAGTCGACGCTGATCCGGCCAGTGATCCCTGCCTCCTTCAGCAGCGCCTGCGCCTTGGCGATGTCGCGGACGCGAACCGGATAGGCTTTCTGGTAATAGGGATGCTCGGGACTGACCCATTGATTGCCGGGCATGAATTCGCCATTGAACGCCACCTGGTTGATGGCGTCACGGTCGAGCGACAGGTCGAACGCTTGGCGAACCTTGTCGGACTGGCTGAGCGGCCCCTTGGCCTTGTCGTTGCCGATGTTGAGGGTGATGCCGCGGTAGCCGAGCTCGAGCGCGGTCGCGAGCTTGAGCTTGGGATCGGCGCGGATGTCCTTCACATCGGTGGCCAGTACCCGCTCCATCATGTCGAGCCCGCCGGATTTCAGGTTGGCGAGCCGCACGGTCGCATCAACGATCGGCAGGTATACGATGCGGTCGATGAAGACCTGGTCCTTGTTCCAGTAATCGCTGAATTTCTCGAACACGATGCGATCCTGCGGCACCCGCTCGACGAACTTGTAGGGGCCGGCGCAGACCGGATGCAGGCCGAACTTGTCGCCGGCGTCTTGTGCCGCTTTGGGCGACAGCATCATGCCGGCCCGGTCGGCGAGCTGGGCGATCAGCGGTGCATAAGGCGTCTTCAACACCAGCTTGATGGTCAGCGGATCGACGATATCGACGTGATCGACCGCGGCAAGCTCGGGCTTGCGGAACGACGACGGAAGCGTGAGATGCCGGTCGAGCGAGAATTTGGCCGCTGCCGCGTCGAGCGGCTCGCCGTCATGGAATTTGACGCCGGAGCGCAGTTTGATCGTTACCTCCCGGCCGTCGGCAGAGGTCGCGTGCGACAGCGCGAGCTGAGGCACGATGTTGAGCTTGGCGTCGATGTCGAACAGCTTGTCGCAGAACGAGGCGAACACGATGCGGCCGACATAGGTGCGCGCCAGCGTCGGGTCGAGAATGTCCGGATCTTCCGCGAGCCCGATCCGCAGCGTGGTCTGCGCCTCGGCCTGAAGGCTGCCCGTGAGCAGCACGGTAACGGCGAGAAACAACGGCCGCAGCTTGATCATGCAGGACCTCCTATCGGTTCCAGCGTACGCCAGCGCGCCGCTCTTGCTGGAGCGGGGCTGCGCGTTTCACGGCTCCTCCGCGATGGATCGCGCGATGCCGGCTTCGATGACGGCGCGATCGGTCTCGCCGACGGGATCGGCGCGGCAAGGCAGAAAACGGCGGAAATGCACCCAGCGCTCGCGGCTGACCTGTTCGAGCCGCTCGAGCTCTCCGAGCGGATCGGCGTGATCGTCGACCCGCAGGTCGAGATCGGACCATCGCTCCGCACCGTGGATCAGCAGCGCCGCGGATTGCCGGCCGCGCTTGTCGCCCCCGGCTGCCTCACCGGCGCGCATTGCCATGATCAGCCGGCGGGCCAGCGGCAACGCCGCTCCGGCGACGTACGCCGTCGCTGTTGCGTCGAGCACGGTCGGGCCGGAGAGCATGTTGCCAGCGATGGAAAAGCCGTCGCCGGCGAGATGACCGCACCAGCTGACACAGGCGGCGCCGGTGTGGGCCGCGATGTGTCCCGCGGCATCCATCAGGTGAAGCTGGCGATGGTCACGGCCGGCGTCGGCCGCAATCAGGCGTGCGATCACGTCCTTGGGCGCGATGCCCTGCCGCAACAGCTCGAGGCCGTCGACGCCATAGAACGGGTTGAGCAGCGCCTGGGTGGCGATGGCGCCGACGCCTGCGGCGATGAATGGCACGCGGCCGCCGACGGCGAAGAATTTGGTCGCGACCGCGATGGCGAGCTGTCCGGTGGCATGGTCCCTGGCAATGATCGACCATGTCATCGGCGCTCTCCCTCACCGTCCGGCGGCGTAGCCCTGCATGCCGCGCGGGTTGGCGGCCGCGCGCCGCCGCGCTCCGATGCGGGACGCCGCGGTCAGGCGGCCTTCCGACCAGTCCGGTCCAATCTCGACAATGTGGCCGCGGCGCTTGAGTTCATCGATCGTGGGCTTCGGCACCCTGTTTTCAAGCACCAGCACGCCCGGACGCGCCGTGCGCGGCCAGAACGAGATCGGGAAATGCTCGGAGTGCCAGGCCGGCGCATCGATCGCTTCCTGCAGATTGAGGCCGGCATGGACATGGCGCAGGAAGAACTGGGTGATCCACTGGTCCTGCTGGTCGCCGCCGGGCGAGCCCCAGGCGAGATACGGCTCGCCGTCGCGCAGCGCCATGGTCGGGCTGAGCGTGGTGCGTGGCCGCCGTCCCGGCGCCAGCGCCGCCGGATGCCCCTCCTCCAGCCAGAACATCTGGGCGCGGCTACCGAGGCAGAAGCCGATGTCCGGAATGACCGGCGAGGATTGCAGCCAACCGCCCGAGGGCGTCGCCGAAACCATGTTGCCGTCGCGGTCGATGATGTCGAAATGCACGGTGTCGCCGCGTACCTCGCCGAGCCGGCCGACGGTCGGCTCGCCCGCCCCCATGGCGCCCACGGCCGTGCGCTGTTCTTCGGCGCGCCGCACCCGGACCACCGCCCCTGCGCCCTCGACCGAGCCAGGGCGATAATCGAGCGAGGCGGTCTCCCGCGAGATCAGCTTGCGGCGCGCGTCGTTGTAGGCATCCGAGAGCAGCACGCCGATCGGCACGTCCGTGAAATCGGGATCGCCATAGAATGTGTCGCGATCGGCGTAGGCGAGCTTGGCGCACTCGATCTGCAGGTGGATGAAGTCAGGCCCCGTGGGGTCGAGCCCGTCGAGCGCAAAGCCCTTGAGCAGCGCCAGTTGCTGCAGCATCACCGGCCCCTGGCTCCAGACGCCGGCCTTGCAGACCGTGTAGCGCCCATAGTCGTAGGTCAGCGGCGCCTCGACATGGGCCTGCCAGCGCGCCATGTCGTCGCCGCGCAGCACGCCGCGATGCGGCGCGCCGCTGACGTCCATGATCTCCTGGGTACGGCAGAAGCGGTCGATCGCGTCCGCCACAAAACCCTGCGACCAGGTCTTGCGGGCGCGCTCGATCTGCGCGTCACGGTCGCCGCCGGCGCTTTCCGCCTCGCGCAGGATGCGCTCATAGGTGTCGGCCAGTACGACATTGGTGAACAACGTGCCCGGCTCCGGCACGCGGCCGTGCGGCAGGTAGACCGCGGCCGAGGTCGGCCAGTGCTTGCGAAACAGCTCCTCGACGGTCGCGATGGTCGCAGACACCCGCTCCACCAGCGGATAGCCGTTGCGCGCATAGGCGATCGCGGGTGCGAGCACGTCGCGCAGCCGCAGGGTGCCATAGTCTCGCAACAGCAGCATCCAGGCTTCGAACGTGCCGGGAACGCAGGCGGCGAGCAGGCCGGTGCCGGGCACCATGTCGAGGCCCTCGGCCCGATAGTGTGCGATCGTGGCGCCTGCCGGCGCCGGTCCCTGGCCGCAGATGACTTCGGTGCGGCCGCGCCGGACGTCGTGCACGATGATGGGCACATCGCCGCCGGGGCCGTTGAGGTGCGGCTCCACCACCTGCAGCGTGAAGGCGGTGGCGACGCCGGCATCGAAGGCGTTGCCGCCCTTCTCCAGCGTGGCCATGCCGACCGCCGTTGCGATCCAGTGGGTCGAGGTCACGACCCCGAACGTGCCCTCGATCTCCGGGCGGGTGGTGAACGGGTTCGGATTGATGTTGCTCATGGTATTTCGTATGCAAGCCGCGGAAGCGCGCACTTGATCACAAGCCGGCGGCGCTGCCAATGCGCTGCCCTGCAGCTGGCCGGATAAAATCCCGTTGATGAACCCCGAGATCTTGTCCTGAACAGATCAGGCGAGCTTCAAGCGGGCATCGCGCCGGCGCAGCCAGTGGATCGCCGGGATCGTCAGGAGCACCATCAGCGCCTTGCCGATGACCTGCCCGGCCAGGAAATCGAGGCTGTGGAACGCCAGCCACAGGAACAGCACCGAATCCGCCACCAGGCCGACCGCGCTGCTTGTCAGCACCGCGAGCACCAGGCCGCGGCGCTGCAGCGGGGTGTAGACCGCGAAATCGGCGATCTCGGACAACAGGAAGGCGACCGTGGACGCCAGCACCAGCGCCGGCGGGGCCAGCACGGCCGACAGCGCCGCGCCAACGACGATGGCGCCGAGGCCCCAGCCGACGCCGAGGCGGCGCTGCACCAGGTCGCGCAGCACCAGCGCAAGGCCGACCATCAGCACGCCGCTCGGCGCCATGATGCCAGGCGCGACCGGGATGAGACAGGGCTCCCCGGGCGGACACACCGTGCCGACATGCTGAATCAGCCAGTTGGCGGTGGGAATGCAGGCGATATAGGCGATCAGGAAGGCCACGCCTTCCGCACGCCGCCGTTGTTCGAGGGTCATCGGCCGGTGTCCTCGGCGGCCCGCGACCGGGCGTCGACATAGCCCGCCCAGCCCTTCGCCCGCAACTGGCAGGCCGGGCACTGGCCGCAACCATATCCCCAGTCGTGCCGCGCCCCGCGCTCACCGAGATAGCAGGTATGGGACTGGTCGCGGATCAGGTCGATAAGCCCCCCGCCGCCGAGCTCGCCGGCGAGCGCCCAGGTCTGCGCCTTGTCCAGCCACATCAACGGGGTGTGCAGTTCGAAACGACGCCCCATGCCGAGGTCCAGCGCCGCATTGAGCGCCTTGATGGTCTCGTCACGGCAGTCCGGGTAGCCGGAATAATCGGTCTCGCACATGCCACCGACGATGTGGCGGATGCCGCGGCGATAGGCCAGCGCCGCCGCAAACGTCAGGAAGATCAGGTTGCGGCCGGGCACGAAGGTGTTCGGCAGGCCGTCGGCTCCCATCTCGATCGCCATGTCGCGGGTCAGCGCGGTCTCGGACACCGCTGCGAGGGTCGGGATGTCGAGGGTGTGGGCCTCGCCCAGCCGCGCGCCCCAGTCCGGGCGCTGCGCCCGCAGGCCGGCGATCAGGGCGTCGCGGCAGTCGAGCTCCACCAGGTGGCGCTGGCCATAGGAAAACCCGACGGTTTCGACGCGGGCGAACCGCGCCAGGGCCCAGGCGAGACAGGTGGCGGAATCCTGGCCGCCGGAGAACAGCACCAGGGCGGCATCGTGAACGGTTTCGGTCATGGCGGTGCCAATAGCATCTCGGGCCGATGGCACCAAGAATGCGGGCATCACGTCCCCGGCATGCCCTGTGCCAGCGGTGGGCAACCCGCGGCCCGTGGTGGTTGCGCCGGCCGGATTGCGGCATAAGGGGCGGTATCCTGCCGCGAGGTGCCCATGTCCCCGTCCCGCGATATCAACCGACTGATCGAGATCATGGCTCAGCTGCGCACGCCCGTGACGGGCTGCCCGTGGGATCTGGAACAGAACTTCGCGACCATTGCCCCCTACACCATCGAGGAAGCCTACGAGGTAGCCGATGCGATCACGCGGGCCGACCTGGAGGACCTCAAGGACGAGCTCGGCGACCTTCTGCTGCAGGTCGTGTTCCACGCCCGGATGGCGCAGGAACAGGGCGCGTTCGCGTTCGGCGACGTGGTCGAGGCCATCACCCGCAAGATGATCCGCCGCCATCCCCACGTATTCGGCGACCGCGCCGGCAAGCTGACGCCGGACGAGGTCAAGGACGCCTGGGGCCGCATCAAGGCCGAGGAGAAAGCCGAGCGTGCCGCGCGCCATCCGCATCAGGCTGCGCCCTCCTCGCTGCTCGCCGGCGTCAAGGCCGGCCAGCCCGCGCTGACACGCGCGCTCGAGCTGCAGCGCAAGGCTTCGACCGTCGGCTTCGACTGGAACGACGCCCGCGCCGTGCTCGCCAAGATCCGCGAGGAGACCGACGAGATCGAGGCCGCGCTCGATGCCGGTCAGAGCGAAGAGGTCGCCGCGGAAGTCGGCGACCTGATGTTCGTGCTGGTCAACCTGGCGCGCCATGTCGGCGCCGATCCCGAGGCATCGCTGCGCAACGCCAACACCAAGTTCGAGCGGCGCTTCGGCTTCATCGAGCACGCCCTTGCCGCGCGCGGCGTCGCGCCGGCGGACGCCACTCTCGACGAGATGGACGCGCTGTGGAACGAGGCCAAACGACAGGAGGCAGCGGAATAGCTCCGCCGCCTCCTCGATCGTCTCCGAACGTCGCTGCGCGCTTGCGCGTCAGACGCCGGTCTGGGTGATGAACTTGGTGTTGAGGTAGCCTTCCATCGCCTCGGTGCCGCCTTCCGAGCCGTAGCCGGAATCCTTGACGCCGCCGAACGGCACCTCCGGCAGTGCAAGGCCGAAGCTGTTGATCGACACCATGCCGCTCTCGATTGCCGCGCCGATCGCGGTCGCGGTCTTGGTCGACCTGGTGAAGGCGTAGGACGCCAGGCCGAACGGCAGACGGTTGGCTTCGCTCGCCACCTCGTCGAAGGTCGAGAACGGCGAGATCAGCGCCAGCGGCCCGAACGGCTCCTCGTTCATCGCCCGCGCCTCGGTCGGCACGTCGGTGACGACGGTCGGCTCGAAGAAGTAGCCCTTGTTGCCGATGCGATGGCCGCCGGCCGCGATCTTGGCGCCCTTGGCGGCCGCATCCTGCACCATCTCCTCGATGGCGGTGACGCGGCGCGGATTGGCGAGCGCGCCCATCCGGCTGTCCTTGTCGAGGCCGTTGCCGACCTTGATGCTCTTGGCGCCGGCGACGAACTTCTCGATGAAGGAGTTGTAGACGTCCTTCTGCACCAGGAAGCGGGTCGGCGAGATGCAGACCTGGCCGGCGTTGCGGTACTTCGCCGCGCTCAGGATCTTGGCCGCGGCATCGACGTCGGCATCGTCGAACACGATGGCCGGGGCGTGGCCGCCGAGCTCCATGGTGACGCGCTTCATGTGCTGGCCGGCGAGCGCGGCGAGCTGCTTGCCGACATTGGTCGAGCCGGTGAACGAGATCTTGCGGATCACCGGATGCGGGATCAGGTACTGGGAGATTTCCGACGGAACGCCGTACACGAGGTTGATCACGCCTGCCGGCACGCCGGCGTCGACGTAGGCACGGATCAGTTCAGCCGGCGACGCCGGGGTCTCTTCCGGCGCCTTGACGATGATCGAGCAGCCGGCGGCGAGCGCGGCCGAGAGCTTGCGAACAACCTGGTTGATCGGGAAATTCCACGGCGTGAAGGCCGCAACAGGGCCCACCGGCTCGCGCACGGCAAGCTGGTAGACACCGGGCGCCCGCGCCGGGATCACGCGGCCATAGGTGCGGCGGCCTTCCTCGGCGAACCACTCGATGATGTCGGCGGCGGACAGCGTCTCGGCCTTGGCTTCGGCGAGCGTCTTGCCCTGCTCGCGCACCATCAGTACGGCGATGGTATCGGCGCGCTCGCGCATCAGGCCGGCGGCCTTGTGCATGATCTTGGCGCGATCGAACGAGGACACGGCGCGCCACTGCTTGAAGCCGCGATCGGCGGCAGCCAGTGCTTCGTCGAGGTCGGCCCTGGAGGCGTGCGCCACGGTGCCGATGGTCTCTTCGGTCGCAGGGTCGAGCACCGGAATGGTGTCGCCCGAGGAGCTGCCACGCCACTTTCCGTCGATATGCAGCAATACGTTGGGATAGGTCACGGCGCTCTCCTTGGTTTTGATGGCCGGGCATGAGATAGCCCACGGCGAACGGTGGTCAAGCCTTTCGGGAAACGAAATCGGTGCGGGCAGGCATGCCCGTGCGGCAGGTCGCTGCCGCCCAACCGCTCCCCGTCGCCTGTCCCATGCGGCGGTCAGTCGGTCCGCACCGCCGCGCCGAACCGGCGGATCACGGTGTCGCGGCGCGTCTCGTCCACACGCACGGTCATGTCGTAGCGGCCGTCATGGAGCTGCTTGTCCAGCACCTCGGCATTGCGGTGCAGCCAGCTCACGCCGGCGCCATCGGCAGCATCGATTGACAGCTCGAGGGTGGTTCGCGTTGCCGCGAGACGGTCCTCGATCGCCGCCAGCAGCGTGTCGATCCCCTCGCCCGTGACGGCGGACACCATCAGGCATGGCCGCGTATCCGGCCTGCGCGCCGCGACATTGGCAAGGTTCGCGCGCTCCTCCTCGCTGAAGCGGTCGATCTTGTTCCAGACCTCGATGATGCGATCACCACTCTCCGGATCGATGCCGAGCTGCTGCAGGATGGCATCGACGTCGCGCTGCTGGGCTTCGGCGTCCTCATGGGAAATGTCGCGCACATGCAGGATGACGTCCGCCTCCATCACCTCCTCGAGGGTGGCACGGAATGCAGCGACCAGCATGGTCGGCAGGTCGGAGATGAAGCCGACGGTGTCCGACAGCATCGCCTTGCCGCCATGGGGCAGATGCAGCGCCCGCAGGGTCGGGTCGAGGGTGGCGAACAGCATGTCGGCGGCCTGCACGTCGGCGCGGGTCAGGCGGTTGAACAGGGTCGACTTGCCAGCATTGGTGTAGCCGACCAGGGCCACCACGCGATACGGCACGCGGCGGCGTCCCGCCCGGTGTAGCCGGCGGGTCGCCTGCACCTTCTTCAATTCGTTCTCGAGGCGGGTGATCCGCTCGCCGATCATGCGGCGGTCGGCCTCGATCTGGGTTTCACCCGGGCCGCCCAGGAAGCCGAAACCACCGCGCTGGCGCTCGAGGTGGGTCCACGACCGCACCAGGCGGCTGCGCTGGTAGTTGAGATGAGCGAGCTCGACCTGCAGCGCGCCTTCCTTGGTCTTGGCGCGGCGGCCGAAGATCTCGAGAATCAGGCCGGTACGATCCAGTACCTTGGCATTCCACTCCTTCTCGAGGTTGCGCTGCTGGATCGGCGACAGTGCGCAATCCATCACGACGAGGTCGGCGTGATGGGCCCGGACGAGGCCGACGATCTCCTCGACCTTGCCCTTGCCGAGATAGGTGGCGGGGCGGATCTGCGCGATCGGGGCGATGACCGCCTCGACAACCGTCAGATCGATGGCGCGCGCAAGCCCAGCCGCCTCGTCGAGGCGCGCCTCGACGTGACGACTGTAACGTTCGGTCAGGGCGTCCGGGTCACCGGGCCGCGACCTCAGATACGGGCCGACGACGATGACCCGTCCGGTGGGTTGGTTGGGGCCCGTGGTCGGGCGATCCGCGTTGGCGTCGATGCGTCGTGGTTCCAATCAGAACGATCTCACGCTGGGGCGTCCTCACCGCCTTCGAACAGCTGGATCGGCGCCCCCGGCATGATGGTCGAGATCGCGTGCTTGTAGACAAGCTGCGAATGGCCATCGCGCCGCAGCAGCAGACAGAAATTGTCGAACCAGGTGACGATTCCCTGCAGCTTGACGCCATTGACCAGGAAGATGGTCAGCGGTGTTTTGGTCTTGCGGACGTGATTGAGAAAAGTGTCTTGAAGGTTTTGTGCGCGGTCTGCCGCCATTTTCTTGTCTCGCAGGCTTTTGCTTGGTTTTTGTTTGTCCGATTTTGTTTGTTGGACCGGCTGTCGCTGTCCCCCTATGGCGCGTCCAACCAGTCAGCCGCTCCCTGAGATCCCCCTCCGGAAACGGCCTGCGCGATTAGAGAGCACGCGCCCTGCATAAGCAAGTCCAGTTCGCGCAAGAGTTGTGCCGAAGGAGCCACATTGTCGAAGAAAACTGCGAAAAACCCCTCGAAACATGTCGCGGCAGTTGCGGGCGGATGAATGGGGGCACGCCAGCGTGTGCCGCGAAGTCTGTGATCACAGCGGTCCTGCGCGCCACCGGAGACATTCAGCAACAAACGGATTCGCCATCGACAAAGGGGAAGCGAGGTTTTCAGCCGACGCCGAGCGCCTTGAGCTTGCGGTGCAGTGCCGACCGCTCCATGCCGACGAATTCCGCCGTGCGCGAGATGTTGCCGGAGAAGCGGCTGATCTGCGCGATCAGATAGTCGCGCTCGAACACCTCGCGCGCTTCGCGCAGTGGTAATCCCATGATGTGCTCGCCGTTGTTGCTGGTCGGCATGGTCGGCACCATCGATCCCACGTCCTGCGGCAGCATATCGGCGGAGATCACCGCATCGGGACCGCCGCCGGCCAGAATCATAACCCGCTCGACGTTGTTGCGAAGCTGCCGCACATTGCCGGGCCAGACATGGGACTGCAGCACGGCCATCGCGTCCTCGCCGATCTTGCGTTTCGGCAGGCCGGTGGTGGCGGAGATCTGGTCCATGAAATAGGCGATCAGCTCGGGGATGTCTTCGCGACGCTCCGACAGTGGCGGAACGCGGATCGGAACGACCGACAGGCGATGATAGAGATCCTCGCGGAAGCGTCCCTCCGCGATCTCCGTCTCCAGATTGCGCGCGGTCGACGATACGATGCGGACGTCGACATTGACCTTGGCGGTGCCGCCGACGCGCTGGAACGTCTGGTCGACCAGCACGCGCAGAATCTTGTTCTGGGTCTCGCGCGGCATGTCGGCGACCTCGTCGATGAACAGCGTGCCGCCATGAGCTTCCTCGAGAGCGCCAGCCTTGCGGCCGCCCTCCTCCGGATTCTCCACGCCGAACAGCTCGATCTCCATGCGTTCGGGGGTGATGGCGGCGGCGTTGATCACCACGAACGGCCCTTCCGCCCGGCTCGACATGGCATGCAGCGTCCGCGCCGTCAGTTCCTTGCCGCTGCCCGAAGGGCCGACGATCATGATGCGGCTGTTGGCCTTCGCCGCGCGTTCGGCGGTCTGGCGCAGCTGGTTCATGCATGGTGAGTGCCCAACCAGCGTGCTCGACACCGGCGCCATCTGCTTCAGTTCGCGGACCTCGCGCTTCAGCCGCAAATTCTCCAGCGCGCGGGTCGCGACCAGCACCAGGCGATCGGCCTTGAACGGCTTCTCGATGAAGTCGTAGGCGCCGCGCTTGATCGCCGCCACTGCAGTCTCGATGTTGCCATGGCCGGAGATCATCACCACCGGCATTTCGGTGTGATCGCGCTTGATCTGCTCGAGCAGTTGCAGGCCGTCGAGCTTGCTGCCCTGCAGCCAGATGTCCAGGAACACCATGCCCGGCCGGCGATTGGAGATTTCCGACAGCGCCTGATCGCTGTCGCGGGCGGTGCGCGTCTTGAAGCCTTCGTCCTCGAGAATGCCCGCGACCAGGTCGCGGATATCGGCTTCGTCGTCGACGATCAGAATCTCGTTAGCCATGAGTCACGCCTGCCTGTTTCGGAGCCGTTTCGGCTTTTGTTTCCGTTGTCGCGGTACCAACAGCATGTCCCGAAGCCGCAAACCGCAGTCGCATCCAGGCGCCACGCGCGCCGGGACGTATGTTCGACGTATCGTTGAGCTCGATGCGTCCGCCGTGGTCTTCCAGTACGCGCCCGACAATGGCAAGACCAAGTCCGGTACCCTTCTCGCGGGTGGTCACATAAGGCTCGAGCAGCCGCGAGCGGCTTTCCTTCGGCAAGCCGATGCCGTTGTCGATGACGTCGATGATGATGTCGTCGCCATCGCGGCCGGCGACGACATCGATGCTGCCGCGGCCGAGCTCTTCCGGCGGCACCGCACCGATCGCCTCGGCGGCGTTCTTGATGATGTTCTGCAGCGCCTGGGAGATCAGCCGGCGATCGAACCGCGCCTGCATCGGGTCTTCCCTGATCTCCGCCGCGATGTCGATGTCCGGGTGTCCGACCCGCATCAGGAACACCACCTGCCGCACGGTGTCGGCGACATCCTCGAGCTCCATCACCGGTTTGGGCATTCGCGCGAAGCGCGAGAACTCGTCGACCATGCGGCGAATGTCATCGACCTGGCGCACGATGGTGTCGGTGCACTGCTCGAAGATCGGCTTGTCCTCGACGATCACCTTGCCGAATTTGCGGCGGATGCGCTCGGCGGACAGCTGGATCGGGGTCAGCGGATTCTTGATCTCGTGGGCGATGCGGCGGGCGACATCGCCCCAGGCCGAGGTGCGCTGGGCAGTCACCAGCTCGGTGATGTCGTCGAGGGTGATGATGTAGCTGTCACGCGCCGGGTTGTTCTGCTCGGCGCTGATGCGCACCGACAGGTTGCGCTCGAGGTTGTCGCGGCTGACCGTGACCTGGCCCTGCACCAGCCGCTGCGCCCCCTCGCGGGCGTTGGTCATCATCTCGTCGAGCTCGGGCAGCACCTCCGACAGCGGATGGCCGAGCGTCTCGGTCTCCGAATGGCCGATCAGCTTCTCTGCCGAGCGGTTCAGCACCCCGACATTGCCGGAGGCGTCGACGCCGATGATGCCGGCGCTGGCCGACGACAGCACCGCCTCGATGAAGCGGCGGCGGCTGTCGATCAGGTCGCTGGCGCTCACCAACTCGTCACGCTGGGTGCGCAGCTCCTGGGTCATCTTGTTGAAGGTCTCGCCGAGGTGAGCGAGATCGCCCTCGGATTTGACCACCGGGACCTGGACGTGAAGGTCGCCGGTCGAGACCATGTTGGCGGCACTCATCAGCCGCCGGATCGGCGCCACCAGCCAGTTGGCGAAGTTCAGGCCGATCAGCACCGCCGACATCAGCACCGTCAGCGCGATCACGGTGAACATCAGTGCGAACGCCACCTGGATGCCGAGCCGGCGGGTTTCCAGCGCGGAATAGAGCGCCACGCCCTCCTGGGTCTCGTGCACCAGCGTGACCACCCGCGGATCGAGCAGCCGCGCCACGTACAGGAAGGTGTCGTTGAAGGCGCGCAGCCGGATCACGGCGGCGACATAGTTGCCCTCCGTGATCACTGCGATCTCGGGCTGCTCCTCCCCGACATTGCTGAGGAAGTCCGCCCGCGGCGCCATGAAGTTCTGCAGGATGCCGGTCTGGGCGCTTTCGAGGATGTGGCCTTCCTTGTCGATCAGCATCGCCCCTGGAAGGTTGCGGGTCGCCGCATCCGAGGTGAGCAGATTGCGGAAGGAGACGCGATCCTGGTCGAACAGCGGCCGCGCGCGGGCGAGATCGTTGGCCATCCCCATGACATCGCCGCCGATCAACTGGGCGTGCTCGTTGAGGTAGGCCTTGGCCACGATCAGCGAGTTTTCGATCACCCCGCGGGTCCGGACCGAGAACAGGCGGTCGAGGCCGCGGTCGATGGTGACATTCGCCACGATCGACACCAGCACGGCGGGCAGCACCGCAATGAACGAGAACAGCGCCACGATCTGGACATGGAGGCGGGCCGCCGCCCGGCCGCGCCGGCGGGCCTGGACCACTTTCCAGATCTCGCGGACGATGATCGCCACCAGCATCAGGATGGTGCCGGTGTTGATCGCCAGGAACGTGGTGACGACCCGGTCGGTCGCCCGGATCGGCGTCAGTTCGGTCAGCACCACGAAGGTCAGGAAGGCCGACAGCAGCGCGACGCCGACGGCAAACGGCACCACCCACCGCTGCAACGGCCAGGCGCGCGGTTCTGCAAACGACGGATCGAGCGTCTGGGCCGGCGTTTCTGCGCTGGTCATTCCGAAGATACGATTTGCCAAGGTCAGCTAACGGACGGCGGAAGGACCTCCACCGCCCTCGGGAGCGGATAACGACCGCAATTAACTGATGCAACTATACAACATTGTTGCTCAATTGCGACATTTCCGCGGCGTTTCACACCCCGAAAACCGGCGAAACGCGCCCTCCGGCCCATCCTGTGACAGCCAAACCTGTGCAAAAGGTGCCGGGGATCAGCCTCCGGTCCGGAACACCTGGATGTCGAGGTCCCGAATCTTCTTCCGCAGGGTGTTGCGGTTCAGGCCCAGCAGGTCGGCGGCCCTGATCTGGTTGCCACGGGTGACCGCCAGCGCCGCCGTCAGCAGCGGCACCTCGATCTCCCGCAGGATGCGATGATAGAGCCCCGGCGGCGGCATGCCGTTGGGGAAGCCGGCGAAATGCGAGGCCAGATACATCTCGACCGCCCCGCCGAGGTTGTCGACGCTCTGCGGCGCGCCGTTGCCCGAGGTGACCGCCGGCGGCGCCAACTCCCCCTCGATGACCGAGGCGGTGATGACGTCCTGGGGATAGAGCGCGGCCAGCCGGCGCGCGAGATTCTCGAGCTCACGAACGTTGCCGGGCCAGCGGTGCTGCTTCATCCGCTCCAGCGCCTGGGCATCGAGCTTCTTCGATGGCAGGCCGTCCTTCTCGGCGAGCGCGAAGAAGTGGCGGACGAGGTCCGGCAGGTCCTCGATGCGCTCGCGCAGCGGCGGCAGGCGCAGCGGCACCACGTTGAGGCGGAAGAACAGGTCCTCGCGGAACAGGCCCTGCTGGATCAGGATGCGCAGGTCCTTGTTGCTGGCGGCGACGATGCGAACATCGGTCTTGATCGGGGTGCGGCCACCGACCGTGGTGTACTCGCCCTGCTGCAGCACGCGCAGCAGGCGGGTCTGGGCCTCCATCGGCATGTCGCCGATCTCGTCGAGGAACAGCGTACCGCCCTCGGCCTGCTCGAAGCGGCCGGTGGCACGGCTGTTGGCGCCGGTGAACGCCCCGCGCTCGTGGCCGAACAGCTCGGACTCGATGAGGTCGCGCGGGATCGCCGCCATGTTGACCGCGACGAACGGGCCGTTGCGACGCTTGCCGTAGTCGTGCAGCGCGCGCGCCACCAGTTCCTTGCCGGTGCCGGATTCGCCGGAGATCATCACCGTGAGGTCGGTCTGCATCAGCCGGGCGAGCACCCGGTAGATTTCCTGCATCGCCGGCGAGCGGCCGACCAGCGGGATCGAATCGAACTCGTTGTCTTCGGGGCGATGTGCCGCCCTCTCCTTCGGCTCGGCGAGCGCGCGGCCGACGATGGCGATCAGCTCCTTGAGGTCGAACGGTTTCGGCAGGTATTCATAGGCGCCGCGCTCCGAGGCGCGGATCGCGGTCATGAAGGTGTTCTGCGCGCTCATGACGATGACCGGCAGATTGGGCCGCAGCTTCTTGATCCGCGGCAGCAGGTCGAACGCGTTCTCATCGGGCATCACCACGTCGGTGATGACGAGGTCGCCCTCGCCCTGGCTGACCCAGCGCCACAATGTGGCAGCATTGCCCGTCAGCCGCACCTCGTATCCGGCTCGGGACAGCGCCTGATTTAATACCGTGCGGATCGCGGTATCGTCGTCGGCGACCAGTATGCTACCTGCGGGCATTTTCGGAAGTCCTCATCTTATCTTGTGCGATGTGAGGCGGACGCCGACGGTCCCGGTCCGTCGCCGCCGTTGCTGGAATCGTGCTTGGCTTCGTTGAACATCGGCAGCAGCACGCGGAAGGTGGTCTTCCGTGGCACCGATTCACATTCGATGATGCCGCCGTGGTCGCCAACGATCTTCGCGACCAAGGCAAGACCGAGGCCACTTCCCGTCGGCTTGGTCGTCACGAACGGATCGAACAGGTTCGGCATCAAATCGTCGGGCACGCCCGGACCGTTGTCCTTGACGCAGAATTCGAGCGGCAGCGACACGCGCGACTTCTTGCCGGGGATCGACAGCCGCACCCCCGGGCGAAACGCGGTGGTGAGCTGGATCTCGGCGTCGCTGCCCATGTCGGCCACCGCTTCAGCGGCGTTCTTCACGAGGTTGAGGAACACCTGGATCAGTTGGTCCTGGTTGGCGAGCACCGGCGGCAGCGACGGGTCGTAGTCCTCGACGAAGCGGATGTCCCGGGCAAACCCCGACTGCGCCAGCCGCTTGACGTGGTCGAGCACCGAATGGATGTTGACCGGGCCGCGCGTCACCGGGCGCTCGTCGCCGAACACCTCCATGCGATCCACGAGGGTGACGATGCGGTCGGCCTCGTCACAGATCAGCCGCGTCAGGGTGCGGTCTTCCGGTGACGCCGCCTGCTCCAGCAGCTGCGCGGCGCCGCGAATGCCGGACAGCGGATTCTTGATCTCATGCGCGAGCATTGCGGCCAGCGCGATCACCGAGCGCGCGGCGCTCCGATGGGTGAGCTGGCGATCCATCTTGTCGGCGATGCTGCGCTCCTGCAGCATCACCACGATATGGCCCGGCCGCTCGTTGAGCGGCGCGACATGCAGGTCGACCTGACGGACGCCGCCCATGCGCGGCGTTCCCAAATCGACCTTGTATTCGTTGACCGGTGAATTGCCCTGCCGCACCTGGTCGATCAGCGCCAGCAAGGGGCTGCCGAACGGCACGAGATCCTTGAGCGACTGGCGCTGCAGCAGCTGGATCGAGGTCTCGAAGAAAGCTTCGGCGGCGTTGTTGGCGTCGACGATCTTGCCGTCCGGCGCAATCAGCATCACCGGGTTAGGCAAGGCGTTGAGAATCGCCTCGCTGTCGGGCCGCGACTGCGGTCGGTGCTCGGCGGCCATACTCATGCGGCGGACCTCCAGGCGAAATCATCGAACGCCGCGTGCAGCGCGCGGTGCACCACGGTCGGCTCCTCGGCGGTCAGAATTTCGCTGCGCCAGCGCTTCAGGCTTTCGACCGGCGCGGCGCTGCTCGCGGCCGCCGCATCGAGTGCCCAGCCGAGATGCTTGCGCGCATGGCGCAGCCCCACCCGCACGCCATAGTGCGCCAGCACGTCGTCATAGAGGCGGCTGATATAGTCGAGCTGGATCGCAAGCGCGGGCGCCTGTTCGGCAACCCCGGTTTCAAAGCGGCGTCCGATCTGGCCCGGCAGCCACGGCTGCCCCTGGGCGCCCCGCCCGATCATCACCGCATCAGCGCCCGACAATTCGAGCGCGGCGACCGCCTGCTCGAATGAGGTGATGTCGCCATTGACCACGAGCGGCAGATCGATCGCCTCGCGAACGGCGCGGACAGCGCGCCAGTCGGCCTGGCCCTTGTAGAACTGGCAGCGGGTGCGGCCGTGAACGGTGATCATCCGCACACCGGCATCCTGCGCGCGTTGCGCAAGCTCGGGCGCATTGAGCGAACGCTCGTCCCACCCGAGCCGCATCTTCAAGGTCACCGGCACATCGACCGCGCCCACCGTCGCTTCGATCAGGGTCAGCGCGTGGTCGAGATCGCGCATCAGCGCCGAGCCGGACTGTCCCCCGGTCACATGCCGCGCCGGGCAGCCCATGTTGATATCGATGACGTCAGCCCCGGCGTCGGCGGCGATCTTCGCGCCCTCCGCCATCCAGCGCGCTTCGCAGCCGGCGAGCTGCACCACATGCGGACCGATCCCGGCAGCCTCGCAGCGCAGCTGCGAGCGCGGCAGCCCCTGCGCCAGATCCTCGCTGGCGGTCATCTCGGACACGACAAGACCGACACCAAGCTCCGCCACGAGGCGACGGAACGGTGCATCCGTAATGCCGGACATGGGCGCCAACACCACGCGATTGGCGATCGCGATATCGCCGATGGCGAGCGGTGCCGGCTCGGACGGTGCGAAACCCTGAGGCGATGGCCCTGACAAAGCTCTTCTCGTTTCACCACTGGCCGCGACATTGCGGCCGTCGCATCGCGCATTTTTTGGGCATCGACACAACTTGCCTACAGTTTAGCCAAAACACATCAGCTTGCAAGTGCAGCGCAACAAAATGCACCGATTTCGCGCAGCCGCGCTCCGCTGCCTAGGAAGGCTGCACGGCCAGGCCGAAATCCGCTGATGAATCAGAGGAGTTGCGCTGCGGTTCAGGGGCCGGCCGCGGGCGCACGCAGCCGGCCGGCGTGCAGGCGCCGGTATACGAAAGGAGGAAGCGTGCTGTTTTCCTCGCCGTCATGCTATGGGCAGGTCCGAAACCAACCGACATGCAGCTCCTGCATCCGATAACACGCGCCAAAGACAGATATTTCATGACGAATCGACCGAAAGCCGCCGCCATCATCGTTGCTGCCGGGCGCGGCCTGCGTGCCGGCCCCGGCGGGCCGAAGCAGTTTCGCTCCATTGCCGGACAGACCGTGGTTGCGCGGGCCATGGCGCCGTTCTGTGGTCACCCCGGCATCATGGCGGTGCAGCCGGTGCGCCATGCGGATGATGCCGAGATCTTCGACCAGGCCGTGCTGGGGCTGACCTATCGCCCGGCGGTCCCCGGCGGAGCGACGCGCCAGGCGTCGGTGCGCGCCGGGCTGGAAGCGCTGGCGGCGGATGCGCCGGACATCGTGCTGATCCATGATGCGGCCCGCGCCTTCGTCACCGACGCGGTGATTGCGCGGGCGATCGAGGCCGCCGGCAAGACCGGCGCCGCGATCCCGGTGATCCCCGTGACCGACACCATCAAGCAGGTCGATGCCGCCGGCGCCGTCGACGCCACGCCGGACCGGGCGCGGCTGCGCATCGCGCAGACGCCTCAGGCCTTCAAGTTCGACGTCATCCTCGAGGCGCACCGTCGTGCGGCGCGCGAAGGGCGAGACGATTTCACCGACGACGCCGCGCTCGCGGAATGGGCGGGATTGACGGTTGCGACCTTTGAAGGCGATGTTGCGAACATGAAGCTCACCACCCCCGAAGACTTTGCGCGTGAAGAAGCTCGCCTCGGCGCCGCGCTCGGCGACATCCGCGTCGGCACCGGCTACGACGTGCACGCCTTCGGCGACGGCGATCATCTGATGCTGTGCGGCGTGCGGGTGCCCTACAGCCGCGGCTTCCTGGCGCATTCCGACGGCGACGTCGGCCTGCACGCCATTGTCGACGCCCTCCTGGGCGCGCTTGCCGACGGCGACATCGGCTCGCACTTTCCGCCGAGCGATCCGCAGTGGAAGGGCGCGGCATCCGACAAGTTCCTGGCCTATGCCATGGAGCGCGTCGCCGCGCGCGGCGGCCGCGTCGCCCATCTCGAAGTCACGATGATCTGCGAGACGCCGAAGATCGGGCCGCTACGCGACGCCATGCGTGCGCGCATCGCCGAGATCACCGCCCTGCCGCTGGCGCGGGTCGCGGTCAAGGCCACGACCAGCGAGAAGCTCGGCTTCACCGGCCGCCAGGAGGGCATCGCCGCGACGGCGAGCGCCACCGTGCGGCTGCCCTGGATCGATTGACCCCACACGACAGCACGGAGCCGGAGCGCCTGACATGACCAGCCGCGATCCCCGCGCCCTCGCCCGCTCGCTGCTCGATCTCTGCCGCATGCGCAAGCTCACGATCGCGACCGCCGAGTCCTGCACCGGCGGGCTGGTCGCCGGCGCGCTGACCGAGATTCCCGGCTCCTCCGACGTCATCGACCGTGGTTTCGTCACCTACTCCAACGAGGCCAAGCGGGAGATGCTGGGCGTGACCGCCTCGACGCTCGAGACCTTCGGCGCGGTCAGCAAGGAAACGGCGATCGCCATGGCGGTCGGCGCGCTGGAGACGGCGGACGTCGATCTCGCCGTCTCGATCACCGGCATCGCCGGTCCCGGCGGCGCAACGCCGGGCAAGCCGGTGGGCCTCGTGCATTTCGCAGCCGCGGCGCGTGACGGCCGCATCGTGTCCCGTGAAAAGCGCTTCGGCGCGGTCGGGCGCAGCGTCGTACGGCAGTCGTCGGTGATCGAAGCGTTGCGGCTGCTGGCGGAGCTCGCCCGCGGGCCGTCGAGCGCAGTCAAGCGCCCGCGCGCTGTCGCCCATAGATCTCGTCGGCACGCTTCTCGAAAGCCGCGGCAAAGCGGTGGAACGCGGCGTCGAACATCGCGCCCATGAGCATCGCGAGCATCCGGCTCTTGAACTCGTAGGCGATGAAGAAGCCGACCGTACAGGTGGTGTCGCCGGTCGGCTGGAACGTCCAGCGATTCTCCATCCGGCTGAACGGGCCCTGCAGGTATTCGACCAGAATCTTGAGATTCGCACGGTCCAGCGTCACGCGGCTGGTGAACCGCTCGCGCACGAGCTTGAACGACACGGTCATGTCGGCGACCACGACCTCGCTGCCGTCCGGCTTGGTGGTGCGGCTGCGCACCTTCAAGGCCTCGCATAGCGGCACGAATTCCGGATAGCGCTCGACGTCGGCCACGAGGTCGAACATCTGCTGGGCGTTGTGGTGGACGCGGCGTCGGTTGGAGAATTGCGGCAAGGTCAGGCTCCGATCGTCACGGCAGCGGGCGACCGGCCGGCGAGATAGCGGTTCGCCTCGCCGCGGCTGGCGAAGCGCACGAACGTCTGGTCCGGCCGCAGCCCCTCGAAGAATGCGAGCAGTTTCGGGCGCTGCCGGCTGCGATAGGTCCAGACATAACGAAAGAATTCGAGGTCGATCCGTTCCGGACAGTCCGCCGCCATCTCCGGCCGCACCTGCCCGTAGCTGCGGATGACGCGCGACACAATCCCGCTCATGCAGACCCAGCGCGGCAGGTCGAACCAGAAGATGGTGTCCGCCTGCGCCCGCCGCAGCACGCCGGCGCCGTGGTTGAGAAAGTTGCCGTCCATGATCCACATCGGCCGCTCGGCTGCGTCGATCATTCGCTGCTCGAACGCCGCCGGCTCGGACGGCTGCCAACCGGGCTGCCAGTACAGCGCATCGATGGAAATCATCGGCAGACCGGTCGCCTGCGACAGCTGCCTGGCAAACGTCGATTTGCCGGATCCCGAGGATCCCAGAACCAGCGCCCGTCGCATGATGTGTGGTCCGAAGCGGCCCCTGTTATGCCGTCCGCGCCTCGCGTGCGGCCTTCAGCCGGGCGAAGTCTTCGCCGGCGTGATGCGACGAGCGGGTCAGCGGGCTCGCCGACACCATCAGGAATCCCTTGGTATAGGCGACCTTCTCGTAGCCGGCGAATTCGTCCGGGGCGACATAGCGCATCACCGCGTGATGCTTGCGGGTCGGCTGCAGGTACTGGCCGACGGTGAGGAAGTCGACGTCGGCCGAACGCAGGTCGTCCATTACCTGCAGCACCTCGTGCCGCTCCTCGCCGAGGCCGACCATGATGCCGGACTTGGTGAAGATGGTGGGATCGAGCTCCTTGACCTGCTGCAGCAGGCGGATCGAATGGAAATAGCGCGCCCCCGGACGCACCGTGAGATAGCGCGACGGCACGGTTTCCAGGTTATGGTTGAACACGTCGGGCTTGGCGGCCACCACCACCTGCAACGCGCCCTCCTTGCGAAGGAAGTCCGGCGTCAGGATCTCGATGGTCGTGGTCGGGCACTGTGCGCGGATGGCGCGGATGGTGCGGGCGAAATGCTCGGCGCCGCCGTCGGCGAGATCGTCGCGGTCCACCGAGGTGATGACGACATGGGCAAGCCCGAGCTTGCGCACCGCCTCGGCGACATGGTCGGGCTCCAGCGGATCAAGGCCGTCCGGCATGCCGGTCTTGACGTTGCAGAACGCACAGGCGCGCGTGCAGGTGTCGCCCATGATCATGAAGGTGGCGTGCTTCTTGTCCCAGCATTCGCCGATGTTCGGGCAGCCGGCCTCCTCGCACACCGTCACCAGGCCGTTTTCCTTGACGATCTTGCGGGTGTCGGCATAGCCGCGGGTGTTCGGCGCCCGGACCCGGATCCAGTCGGGCTTCGGCGGGGACACTGCGTCAGGCCGGTGAGCCTTTTCCGGATGCCGCGGGCGAACCTGCTTGTCGGAAATCGTATCGATCAGAACAACCATGGAAGACCTGTCTTGGCGAGGGCTCTACCTAGGCCCTCCAACGACCCGCTGCAACCGGCCCGCGGCATGCTATCCTGCAACCCACCCTAGCACAGCCTGTCCACCGTCCCCAATCCAGCCCAATCCCCTGAAATGTCTCGAATCTCCGCCGGTCCCGCGCTGGGACGCCCCCTCAAGCGCGCCTTTTTCAACCGCAGCGTTCATCAGGTCGCCCCGGAGCTGATCGGCGCCACCCTGCTGGTCGACGGGGTCGGTGGAACCATCGTCGAGGTCGAGGCCTACCACCACACTGACCCGGCGGCGCATTCCTACAATGGCCAGACCCCACGCAACGCGGTGATGTTCGGTCCGCCCGGCTTTGCCTATGTCTACCGGTCCTACGGCATCCACTGGTGCGTCAACTTCGTCTGCGAAGAAGCCGGTTCCGCAAGTGCAGTGCTGATCCGCGCCCTGGAGCCGACCCACGGCCTTGCGGCGATGCGCCGGCGCCGCGGCCTGGCCGACGACCGCGCGCTGTGCTCAGGGCCCGGCAAGCTGTGCGAGGCACTGGCGATCTCCGATCGCCACAACGGGCTCGCGCTCGATCGGCCGCCGATCGCGCTGCACGCGCGGACCGCCGAGCCGGATGTCATTGCCGGCATCCGGATCGGCATCACCAAAGCGGTGGAACTGCCCTGGCGTTACGGCCTGAAGGGATCGCGCTATCTCAGCAAGCCGTTCAAGGCGGGCTAAAGCCGCCCCGCCCCCTTCAGCCGGCGCTCTTCAGCCGCTCCAGCGCTTCCAGCAGCTTGGCCTTGCGGACCTCGGCCTCATCGCGCTTCTCACGCTGCTCCTCGACGACCTCCTCCGGCGCGCGCGCCATGAAGTCGGCGTTGCCGAGCTTGGCGTCGACGCGCTTGATGTCGGCCTCGACCTTGGCGAGTTCCTTGTCGAGCCGGACCTTTTCCGCCGCGAAGTCGATGACGCCCTTGAGCGGCAGCGCCGCGACTTCGCCGCGCACCAGGAGCTGCACGGCGCCGTCGGGCATGTGCTCGGCGAAGGAGAGTTCACCAAGACGCGCCAGACGCTTGATCACGCCGTCCCAGCGTTCCGCCCGGGCGCGGGTTTCCGCGGATGCGTTGACCAGCACCAGCGGCGTGAGCGTCGCCGGCGCGATGTTCATCTCCGCGCGCACCGAGCGGATCGATGTGACGAGATCGACCACCCAGCCGATCTCGGCCTCGGCGGCATCGTCACGCAGGCGGTCCATCGAGTCGCCGGTTTCCACCAGCGCCGGCGTACCGGCATCCGGGAAGCCGCTGAGATCCGCCCCGATCACCACCGGCTCGTTGCGGGTCAGCGGCCAGGCGGTCAGCGCCAGCAGGGTGCCGCGCTGGCCGGTCACCGCCCACAGCTCCTCGGTGATGAAGGGCATGAACGGGTGCAGCAGTTTGAGAATCTCGTCGCGCGCCCACGCGACCATCGCCCGCGTCTCGTCCTTGGCCGCGCCGTCCGGCCCCGTCAGCACCGGCTTGGCGAGTTCGAGGTACCAGTCGCAGAACACGTTCCAGACGAAGCGGTAGATCGCGCCAGCGGCATCATTGAAGCGGTAGGCCTCGATCGCCGCGGTGACCTCACGCGCTGCGCCAGCGGTCTCATGAGCGATCCAGCGGTTCAGCGTTTCCTTGGCGTTCGCCGGATCGAAATTCGGCGGCAGCGCGCAGCCGTTCATCTCGGCGAAGCGCGATGCGTTCCAGAGCTTGGTCGCGAAGTTGCGATAACCTTCGACGCGCTGGGTGGCGAGCTTGATGTCACGCCCTTGCGCCGCCATCGCCGCCAGCGTGAAGCGCAGCGCGTCGGCGCCGAACTGGTCGATCAGGTTGAGCGGATCGATGACGTTGCCCTTCGACTTCGACATCTTGGCGCCCTTCTCGTCGCGGACGAGGGCGTGGATGTAGACGGTGGGGAACGGCACGTCCTTCATGAAGTGCAGGCCCATCATCATCATCCGGGCGACCCAGAAGAAGATGATGTCGAAGCCGGTCACGAGCACGTTGGTCGGGTAGTAACGCTTGACGTCGGTATCGTCGTCAGGCCAGCCGAGCGTCGAGAACGGCCACAGCGCCGAGGAGAACCAGGTGTCGAGCACGTCCTCGTCGCGGGTGATGAAGCCTTCGCGCTTGGCCGGATCGAGCGCCATGTCGTGGCCCTGCTCCGGCGTGATCATCTCCTGCTCGGTGTAGTAGCCGAGCGCCTTGCCGACGGCCTCCTCCTCGGTCTCGGCGACGAACACCTTGCCGTCCGGACCGTACCACGCCGGAATCTGGTGCCCCCACCACAACTGGCGCGAGATGCACCAGGGCTGGATATTCTCCATCCAGTCGAAGTAGGTCTTCTCCCAGTTCTTCGGCACGAAAGTGGTGGCGCCGTCCCGCACCGCGGCGATTGCCGGCTGCGCCAGCGTCTTGGCGTCGACATACCACTGGTCGGTCAGGAACGGCTCGATCACCACGCCTGAGCGGTCGCCATGCGGCACCATGTGCGTGTTGGGCTCGATCCGCTCCAGGAAGCCGAAGGTTTCCAGGCGCGCGACGATGGCCTTGCGAGCAGCGAAGCGCTCGGTGCCGTGCAGCTCGGCGGCGAACTCGGCCGCGCCCTCCGGCAGTGCGCGCAGGTAGTCCTCGTTGTCGGTCAGCGTCAGCGCGCCTTCCTGATCGAGCACGCTGATTTGCGGCAGGTTGTGCCGCTTGCCGACCTCGAAGTCGTTGAAGTCGTGTGCCGGGGTCACCTTGACGGCGCCGCTGCCCTTCTCCGGATCGGAGTACGTGTCGGCGACGATCGGAATGCGCCGGCCGACCAGCGGCAGGATGACACGCTTGCCGATGAGGTGGCGATAGCGCTCGTCGTCCGGATGCACCGCGACGCCGCTGTCGCCGAGCATGGTCTCCGGACGCGTCGTCGCCACCACGATGAAGGTCGATGGATCCTCGGGATTGAACGTGTGGCCTTCCAGCGGATAGCGCAGGTACCACAGGTGGCCCTTGACCTCGACCTGCTGCACCTCGAGGTCGGAGATCGCCGTCAGCAGCTTGGGGTCCCAGTTGACCAGCCGCTTGTCCTTGTAGATCAGCCCCTGGGTATAGAGCTCGACGAACACCTTGACCACGGCGCGCGACAGGCCCTCGTCCATGGTGAAGCGTTCGCGCGACCAGTCGCAGGACGCGCCAAGGCGCTTGAGCTGGTTGATGATGGTGCCGCCGGACTCGGCCTTCCACTGCCACACCCGCTCGAGGAACTTCTGACGGCCCATGGCGCGGCGTCCGGGCTCCTGGCGTTCCATGAGCTGCCGCTCAACCACCATCTGGGTGGCGATGCCGGCATGATCGGTGCCGGGCTGCCACAGCACGTCGCGGCCGCGCATCCGCTCGAAGCGGCACAGCACGTCCTGCAGCGTGTTGTTGAGCGCATGCCCCATATGCAGCGAGCCGGTGACGTTCGGCGGCGGGATGACGATGGTATAGGGCTCGGCATCCCTGCGATCGGTCCGGCCGGCCTTGAAGGCGTTCGCCTTCTCCCAGGCCTCGGCAATGCGGCTTTCGATGTCGGCAGGCTGGTAGGTTTTCTCAATCATGGCCATACAATCGGTCTGCGGATCGCGGCCGGCGGTCCGCCTGGCCATCGGATCGGTTCGGCCACGCCTACAAAAGGCCTTGCCAAACAAAAGGTTAAGATGATCCCCGATGCGGCGCCGGGGTCTTCGGGTGCACTAGAAACCCGCCCGTGCGGGGGAAGTCAACGCCGCAGATCGCACCATGGCGGCAAAATCGCGGCGAAGCGGCAGGGCGCCGCGGATCAGCGGCCGCGGGAGACCCGCTCGATCTCGGCCCGGACGATGCGCTCGACCAGGCTGGGAAGGTTGTCGTCGAGCCAGGATTTCAGCAGCGGCCGGAGCATCTCCTTGACGAGATCCTCGAGTGTGCGGGCATTGTTGCTGAGCACGGTGTTGGCGAGCGCGTTGAAGGCCGACTCCACCGACGCCATGGTGTTGGATGACATCAACTGGCGCGGCGTCGGCTCGCTGGCCGCGAACGATGGCGGTGCCGGCGGCGGCGTTTGATACTCGCGCATGACCGGTCGCGGCTCGCTGAACTCGATGTCGTCCGGCGGCTCGACCTTGTGGAACGACGCAGGGGGCGGCACCGGCGTCGGCACCGGATCCGGCAAAGCCATCTGCTCGGTCAGCTCGAACACATCGTTGGCAGGCTCGGCGGGGCGAATCTCGGCTTGCGAGGTCTCGGCATCGAGACCAGCAAGCATCGCATCGATCTCTTCCTGGGAGTTCTTGGCGGCAGGCGCCGGCGCAGCGGGCTTTGGCGGCGGAGGCGCTTCGACGACCGCGGGGCGCAGCGGCGGCGCTTTCGGGACGGGCGCACGCGGCGGCTCGACCTTCGGCTCGGGCGCGGCTTGCGTGCCGGCGGGCTTGGATTCGTCGTCAGCGATGATACGCCTGATCGACGCCAGAATTTCCTCCATCGAGGGCTCTTGCGCCTTTGCCGGTTGCGTCATCGCCGACCCCACATCACCACGCCCTTGCTGGCGTTCACTCCGGCGGAACAACTATCCATCGCGACGGCCGCACGCCTATTCCGGCTCGAATCGCTTCGTATCCCTCCAAAAAGGTATGTCAGGCCAACAAGTGATTGCAAGCAAAGGGCCGCTTACGCGGCCCTTTCATCACAAGCGGAAGGTGGGACTAGAGCGTTTTCAGGCGAAGTGGGAACCGGTTCGCATCAAGAAAACGCGTCACAACGAAAACCAGAGCGCGTTTGCGCTCTGATGTCCTGATCAGCGACCGTCGGGCGTCCGCACGCCGATCCAGCTGTCGCGCACCTGCTGATAATGCACGCTCGGATCGTAGACCGTGGTGTTGAGCTTGAGCACCTGCGGCGCCAGCCGGCCGATCGCACTGAGCACGCTATAGGAGGCGACGACGCGATCGTGTTGCGCGGTCACCAGCGAGTTCCGCGCATTGACCAGAGCCTGCTGCGCGTTCAGCACGTCGAGCGTGGTGCGCTGGCCGACGCGGGCTTCCTCGCGCACGCCGTTGAGCGCGGTTTCCGACGCGGTGACCTGGGCCTGAGCCGACACCACCTGCGACTTGGTCGCCTGCAACTGGCCCCACGCCTGGGCGATGTTGGCACGCGCCTGGTTGCGCACCTGGTCGAGGTTGAGGCGCTGCTGCGCCAGCGTTTCCTTGGACTGACGGATCAGCGAGTACTCAGAGCCGCCCTGATAGACCGGAACGGTGAGCTGGCCGGTGACGCTCGCGGTGAACGCATGCGGCTGCACCAGGGTCGATTCGTAGGCCTGCTGCACCGCGCCCTGCACGGTGAGGGTCGGGAACAGCGCGCCCTCGGCGACCTTGACGTTCAGGAAGCTGACGTCGATGCCGTACATCGCCGCAGTGACGTTCGGATTTTCGATCAGACCCATCTCGAACGCCTGCACCAGCGTCGACGGCAGGAAGCGGTCGACCGGGCTCGCGGCCGCGAGGTTCACGGGATCGTTGCCGATGATCTGACGGAAGTTCGCGCGGGTGGTGGTGAGCGTCGATTCGGCGGCGAGCTCCGCGGTGCGGCCGGCGGCGAGCTGCGCTTCTGACTGTGCGACGTCAGTGCGGGTGACCTCGCCGACGTTGAAGCGGTCCTGGGTCTGCTTCAGCGTCTGCTCCAGCACGCGCGTGTTGCTGCGCTGAACCTCGACGATCGCCGAGTCGCGGAGGTAGTCCATGTAGACGCTCGCCGCCGACAGCAGCACCGTCTGCTCCAGCACGCGCAAGCCTTCGCGCGCCGCCGAGACCTGGCTCTCCGCCGCACGCGTGCGGTTTGCTGTCTGCTGGCCGTTGTAGAGCGTCTGGGTGATCGTGGCGCCGACGCCATGCGGGACCGTGGTGCCGCGCAACGTGCTGCCTGGGGTCCCCGGTCCCACGTTGGCGGCCACATCGGTATACTGGTAGCCACCGTTCGCCGACACCGCCACCTTGGGGCGATACCCCGACAGGGCCTGCGGCACGTTTTCATCGGTGACGCGGACCGAGGCGCGCTGCGCGTTGAGTTGCGGATTGTTCTGATAGGCGCGCACCAGCGCCGCTTCCATGGTGTCGGCAAGCACCGGCACCGCGGTCGCGCAATTCAGCAGGAGAGCCGCCGCTGCAGCTCCGGTGACAACGTTCAGACGCAACATTCGCGATTTTCCATCCATGACCGACGCCCCCACCCCTCTCGCCCGATTCGAGGCGCGCTGGAATGAGGCAACCCGAGTGTCCCAACTCGTTCTGTCTTGAGTCGTTTTGTCCCGAGTCTTTGACGTCCAACATAGGCGCGTGCGCGAGGGGACGAAATCCCCCTGCCCGGGACTGTCACCCGAAACTTTGCCGCTGGGGCATCCGGGCCACACTTCTGTTTTTCAATGGGGAATCGAGGGAGCTTCGTCAGAAAACGAAGGCCGCCGGGCGCTCCATGCCCGGCAGAACCGGGGCGTAGGCGTCGAAAAGTGGACGATTTCCAAAGTCCCCGGGAGACCGCGTGACGATCTCCACCCGCGGCGGTTGTCCTGCCGCGAACACCCCAACCAGCCGACCGCCCATGGCGAGCTGCCCATAAAGACCGTCGGGGGCGATCTCGGTCGCGCCGTCGAGCACGATGACGTCATAGGGCGCGCGGGACGGCTCGCCCGCGGCCGCCGCTGCGGCGACCACGGTGACGTTGCCTGCTCCCTGCCCGGCGAGAATCGTCGTCGCCCTGGCCGCCAGCGCTGGATCGGCCTCGGTGGCGACGACCTCGGCTGCGAGGCGCGCCGCGACGGCGGCGGCATAGCCGGTCGCACAGCCCACCACCAGCACGCGGTCGGTCGCCTTGATCTCGGCGGCCTGCAGCATCTTGGCGATGACCACCGGCTTGATCAGATAGCGCTTGCCGCCGGCGCCCTCGCTGACATCGAGATCGAGGTCGAGGTAAGCCAGCCCGCGCTGGGCCTCCGGCACGAAGGCCTCGCGCGGCACATCCAGCATCGCCTCGATGATGCGCAGGTCGGTCACGTCGCTTGTGCGGACCTGACCATCCACCATCTTGCGCCGGGCATTGGCAAAGTTCGTCATCGAAGAGGTCTCCGTGCTGGAGGCGCCGCAAGGCTCGTGTCAGCGCGGAGGGCGACGCGAGGGCACCGGATCGGGCGCCATCTTTGAGACAATGGCCGGCAAAACGCAACACGCCCCGGCGGCCAGCGGCGGGGCTCGGCCGCCGGCTTCAAGAATCCCCTCGCTCTCGACGTTTATCGTTGATATATTTGAATAATTTCAGACGTCTCTTTCGTTCACGTGCGCCATTTCAGGGCTCGACGCCATGCCGGCCACCACCATCGAAGGGATCGACGAGCGGATCGCGACAGGCCTTGTCGTGCTGTTTGCCGGTATCGCGGTGCTGGCGTTGATGTTCGTGTATCGCGTCGAACCTCCACCGGACGATGCTCGTGTCATCGCCGATACGGAGCGGCGCACCTATGCGAGCACGTCCTGTGTGATTCATGGACGACTCGAGCGCGAGCTGATCGCCAACCGCTCCGCGGTTGCGGATCCGACGCAAAGCCTGCAACTCCTGCCCTACGCCATGGCAAGCTCCATCGGCGAGGTCGCCCGGCTGGGCAGCTGGCGGCGCGATACGGCATGCAACTACGCCACTGGTTTCGATGAGATCGTCACCACATGGGACCGCCTGTTCGGCTTCCGCTCACGCTGGACGGACGATGGCGAGTGGCGCTGGTAGCGAGCGGCGCTCCTGTCGAGACGCGCGATCGCCAGCTAGAACGCGACGCCCGCACGACGACCGGCAATCCACACGACCCTGCACTTCTTGCGCGTCCCGACATAGAGCAGCTCGAATCTCTTCGGCAGCGCGGCCGGCTTCTGGACGTCCAGACACGCCCCGCCTGCCGAATAATCCACCACGGTACAGTCGATGGCGGAGCTCCTGGCATCCGGAATGATCTTGGCGGTCCGGCTCATGGCGCCGGACGGCTTCACGCGGGCGAATCGACGTTGCTGGAACACGGGGTGGAATCAGTCCCGGCTTGCGGATCGCAATAACCGTCCCACACGGTTCTTAAGTACCGCCTGCAGCGGGGACGACAATTTTCAACGAATACGGCGCAGACTCTCAAAGCACATCCAAAGCCCCGCGTAAGGGCCTGAACATGTTTTATTTTCGGGGGTGTGGCGTTGGGAAATTGTGGCTCCTCGGGCCGGATTCGAACCAGCGACCAACCGGTTAACAGCCGGTTGCTCTACCACTGAGCTACCGAGGAACAATGCCGGACAGTTTCAGCAACGGGGCCGCGTATAACAAAGCCCTTGCGGATTGCCTAGCACCAAATTTGCCGAAACCAGCTCAAAGTCCCAACAAATTCATGGAGGCCACGACCAGAATTGAACTGGTGTAAACGGTTTTGCAGACCGCTGCGTAACCACTCCGCCACGTGGCCCCATGAGCGCGACTTGTTACAGGGGCACAACGGCTTGCGCAATGGGCCCGGTTTGGTTTCGCGCCATTTTCTGAGCGAACTCCGGGTGGCGAAGGCTCAGCCGCGTCGCCGCCGCCAGTCGCGCTTCGGCTTGGGCGGCGGGATGAGCTCCGGCTGGTCGGCCTGGACCTCGCGATAGCGCGCCAGCAGCTTGCGGAAGCTCTCCAGCAGCGCCGTCTCGATTTCCGGGCGGCGCTCAAGCCGGCTGAGCAGCATGGCCGCAGCCTCCAGGGTCGACAGGCCGTCGCGGCGTGGCTCACGGCGCAGCTTGCCATAGAGCGATGGCCGCGGCGGGCCGAGAATCACCCGTCGGCATTTGAGCATCCAGGCGTTGCGCCACCACAGGGCCTTGGCCTGGCTCCAGGTGCCGTCGAGCAGGATGACGCCCTCGATGTCGCGGAGGATGCCGCGCTGATCCGGCTCGGGCTCGCCCTTGCGGTCCAGCACCACGACCTCGTCCTCACCGACGTCGAGGTCTGCGACCTTGGCGGAGCCGAGATAGAGCACGGCCCAGCGCGACGGATCGACCGGCCTGCCGAGGATCTTGGACAGACTCGGCCAGGACAGGCCGATCTTGAGCACGGCATCGGCGAAGTGCATCGCCGTCAGCCGCGCTGTGCCCAGCAGGCGGTCCTGTTCCTGGGGGTGCTGCAGAATCAGCAGTTGGAGCCGGCTCTCGAGCGGCTTGACCTCGTCGCAGACGCAGAGCGGCAGCGGCTTGCCGCAGCGCGGACAGTCGGGCGTGGCGTCGGCAAGCGCCGGCGGGATCGCGGGGGTGTCGGACATCGGCCGGCTATACGCTGCGGGGCGGGCTGCGGCAACCGCCCTCGCAGCCTCACTCCGCGGGGGCGGCGGCAGGCTCCGGCTCGGCCCGGCGGCGCAGGCGATCGATCAGCAGATAGATCACCGGCGTGGTGTAGAGCGTCAGGATCTGGGACACGATCAGGCCGCCGATGATGGTGATGCCGAGCGGCCGGCGCAGTTCGGTGCCGGGCCCGACGGCGACCACCAGTGGCACTGCCGCCAGCAGCGCCGCCATGGTGGTCATGATGATCGGCCGGAACCGGGCAAGGCTCGCCTCGAAGATGGCGTCGCGGGACGACAATCCGCGATGCCGTTCTCCCTCGAGGGCAAAGTCCACGATCATGATGCCGTTCTTCTTGACGATGCCGATCAGGAGGATGATGCCGATGAAGGCGATCACCGTAAGCTGAGTGTTGGTCACCTGCAGCGCGAGCAGCGCGCCGAGCCCGGCCGGCGGCAGCGTCGAGATGATGGTCAGCGGATGGGCGAGGCTCTCATAGAGCACGCCGAGCACGATATAGACGGCAATGAGCGCGCCCAGCACCAGCAGCGGCTGCCGTCCCGCGGTCTTCTGGCTGTCGCCGGCATTGCCGTCGAAGCTGCCGCGGATGCCCTCCGGCATATGCAACTCCGCCACCGCCCGCTGGATATTGGCCGTCGCCGTCTCCAGCGGCACGTCGGGCAACAGGTTGAATGAGATGGTCGTCGACGGAAACGAAGCCGAGTGCCGGACCGACAGCGGCGCAAGGCCGCGGTCGCGATGCACCAGCGCCGACAGCGGCACCTGGGCGTCATTGGCGCCGGCGACATAGATGTGGTCGAGATCGCTCGGATCCTGCTGGAATTTCGGATCGATCTCCAGCACCACCTGGTACTGGTTGCGCTGGGTGTAGACGACCGAGATCTGCCGCTGCGAGAACGCGTTGTTCAACGCATTGTCGATATCCTGCACCTTGACGCCGAGGCTCGCCGCGGTGTTGCGGTCGATCGACAGGTTGAGCTGCAGACCGCCGGGGTCGCTGTCCGAGGAGATGTCGGTGATGCCCTCGACCGTCTCCATCCGCTTGGCGATGATCGGGCCCCACTTCTGCAGCAGATCGAGATCGGCGCTGATCAGCGTGTACTGGTAGTCGGAATCACTCTGGCGGCCGCCGGCACGGATATCCTGGGCGGCGATCATGAACAGCCGGATGCCGGGAATCTTGCCGAGCTCGCGCCGCAGCCGGTCGATCACCAGCTGTGTCGACAGCCCGTCCCGCTCCTCGATCGGCTTCAAGCTGATGAACATGTTGCCGCGGTTCGAGCCACCTCCCCCCGGCCCGCTGCCCCCCAGTGTCGATCCGATGCCCTCGACCGCCGGATCGGCCATCACCACGTCGGCGACCTGCTGCTGCAGCTTGAGCATCGACTGGAACGAGATGTCGGCGGATGCACGGGTGGCGCCGAAGATGAAGCCGCTGTCGTCGGTCGGGAAATAGCCCTTCGGCACCTTGGCATAGAGCATCACCGTCAGGCTGATGGTGGTGAAAAAGACCAGGATGGTGAGGACCGGAAACCGCAGCACGACATGCAGCGTTCGCTCGTAGAAGCGCAGCGTCCGGGACAGCGTCCCCTCGACCAGGCGGTCGAACCAGGTCGCGCCGCTCGTCGCGGTGGTCTTGATGTAATGGGCGCAGATCATCGGCGTGATGGTCAGCGACACCAGCGTCGAGACGATGATGGCGAATGTGAGCGTCAGCGAGAATTCGCGCAGCAGGCGGCCGACGATGCCGTCCATGAAGATCAGCGGCGTGAACGCGGCGATCAGCGACAGGCTGATCGACAGCACCGTAAAGCCGATCTGCCTGGCGCCCGCGAGCGCCGCCTGATAGGGCCGCATGCCGTGCTCGAGGTTGCGGTCCATGTTCTCGATCATCACGATGGCATCGTCGACCACGAAACCGACCGAGATCGCCAGCGCCATCAGCGACAGGTTGTCGATGGAGAAGCCGACAAGCCACATCCCGGCGCAGGTTCCGGCCAGCGCCAGCGGCACCGAGATGCCGGCGGCAATGGTCGGGGTCATGCGGCGCAGGAAGATGAACACCACCGCCATGACCAGCACGACGGTCGCGCCGAGCGTCCATTCCATATCGTGCACGCTGGCGCGGATGGTGCCGGTCCGGTCGGTCAGCACGGAAATCTCGACGCCGGCTGGAATCCACTGCTTCAGTTCGGGCAGCAGCGCCTTGATGCGATCGACGGTGTCGATGACGTTGGCGTCGCCCTGCTTGGTGATCTGCAGCAGCACCGCAGGCTGCTTGTTGAACCAGGCGATCGAACGGCTGCTGCGCGTCGCGTCGATGATGACAGCGACATCCGACAACCGCACGAAATTGCCGTTCGAGGCCTTGATGACGATGTTCTTGAACTCGGCGGCGGTGCGCATCTGCGGGTTGATGCTGATGGTTTCCGCCTGACGGCTGCCGTTGAAGGTCCCGACCGGGCCGAGCGCATTGGCGTTGATGATGGCGTTGCGGACGTCGTCGGTGGCGATGCCGGCATTGGCGAGCAGCACCGGATTGAGCTGGATCCGGACCGCCGGCTGGTCGGCGCCGCTGACCGTGACCTCGCCGACGCCCGGCACCTGCGCCAGCCGCTGCGCGATCACCGTATCGGCGACGTCGTAGACGGCGCTGGACGACAGTGTCTTGGAGGTCAGCGCCAGGATGAACACCGGCGCAGCCGCCGAATTGGCCTTGCGGAAGTTCGGCAGTGCCGGCAGATCCGTCGGCAGGTCGGCGAGCGAGGCATTGATCGCCGCCTGTACGTCACGCGCCGCCTTGTCGATGTTGCGTCCGATCGCGAACTGCAGCTGGATGCTGGTCGAGCCCAAGGAACTCGTGGACGTGATCTGGTCGATGCCGGCGATCTCGCCGAGCCGCCGCTCGAGCGGCGCCGCGACGGTCGCCGCCATCACCGACGGGTCGGCCCCCGGCCGCGACGCCGACACCCGGATCATCGGGAAATCGACGTTCGGAACGCTGGCGACAGGCAGGTTCTGATAGGCCACCAGCCCGACCAGGAACAGGCCGATCGCCAGCAATGTCGTTCCGACCGGCCGACGGATGAACGGCTCGGAGAGCGACATCACTGCACCCCTTCGGTGGCCCCGGCGATCGGCGGTGCCGGCGGTTCGGGGGCCGGCGGCACCGCCTTCTCGATCCGGCGATTGATGCGGTCGAGGGCGAGATAGATCACCGGCGTGGTGTAGAGCGTCAGCAACTGGCTGAGGATCAGGCCGCCGATGATGGAAATGCCGAGCGGAAAGCGCAACTCCGCCCCCGTCCCGCTCTCGATCGCCAGCGGCAATGCGCCGAACAACGCGGCGAGCGTGGTCATCATGATGGGACGGAAGCGCAGCAGGCAGGCCTGCACGATCGCGTCATAGGACGACATGCCCTGGTGACGCTCGGCCTCCAGCGCGAAGTCGATCATCATGATCGCGTTCTTCTTGACGATGCCCATCAAGAGAATGATGCCGATCAGGCCGATCACGGAGAGGTCCTGCCCGAACAGCATCAGCGCCAGGATCGCACCGACGCCCGCCGACGGCAGTGTCGACAGGATGGTGATCGGGTGGATGTAGCTCTCGTAGAGCACGCCGAGCACGATGTAGATGGTCACGACGGCCGCAAGGATCAGCCAGGGCTGTCCGGCCAGCGACCGCGCGAACTCGGCCGCATCGCCCGAATAGATCCCGGTGATGTTGGAGGGCATGCCGATTTTGGCCTCGGTCACCGCGACCGCCGCCACCGCATCGCCGAGCGCAACGCCGGGGGCGAGATTGAAGCTCAACGTCGCGGCCGGGAACTGGGCCTGGTGCGAAATCGCGAGCGGCGCCGTGGTCCGCTGCAATGTGGCGATCGCCGAGATCGGCACCTGGGCGCCGGCGGCGCCGGGCACATACAGGCGGGACAATACCGTGGGATCGCGCTGGTCCTGCGGCTGCGCCTCCAGCACGACGCGGTACTGGTTGGCCTGGCCATAGATGGTCGAGACCTGGCGCTGGCTGAAAGCATCGTTCAGCGTGTCATTGACGGATTGCAGCGAGACGCCAAGCTGGCCGGCGCGCTGGCGATCGATGTCGAGCGCCGCGCGCAAGCCCCCCTCCTGGGCTTCCAGCGACACGTCACGGAACATCGGGTCGCGGCGCAATTCCTGGACCAGCCGGTCCGACCAGGCCGAGACCTCCCTCGCATCGCTTGCGGTCACCGTGTACTGATACTGGGAGCGGCTGGTCCGGGTGCTGATCTGGATGTCCTGCACGGGCTGGAAGTACACCGTCATGCCGGGCACCGACGCCACCTTGTCCTTCAGGCGCCGGATCACCTCGACGATATCGGCCTTGCGCTCGTCACGCTGCTTCAGCGTGACCACGATGCTGCCGGTATTGGTCGTCGGATTGACCGACCCCGCCCCGATCACCGACACCACGCCGGTGACATCGGGATCGGACTGGATGGTTTGTGCGATCTCGGCCTGCCGCTTCTGCATCTCCAGGAAGGAGACGTCCGGTCCGGCTTCGGTGACCGCCGTGATCGACGACGTGTCCTGCAGCGGCAGGAAGCCCTTCGGCGCGAGGGCATAGAGACCGAGCGTCGCGGCCAGTGTCGCGAACGTCACGACCAGCGTGGCGCGCTGGTGCCGCAGCACCCAGAGCAGCGTGCGGTGATAGAATTCGACGCTGCGATCGATCCAGCCGCTGATGATGGCGAGGCCGGGCACCGACAACTCCTCGCCGTGCCGCCGCAACATCCGCGAGCACATCATCGGCGTCAGCGTCAGCGACACCACCGCGGACGTCACGACGGCGATGGTGAGCGTCAGGGCAAACTCGCGGAACATGCGGCCGACGAGGCCGGACATGAACAGCAGCGGAATGAACACCGCGATCAGCGAGACGGTCAGCGAGATCACCGTGAAGCCGATCTCGCGGGCGCCGCGCAGCGACGCGTCCATGGCGCTCTCGCCGTCCTCCATGTGGCGGACGATGTTCTCGATCATGACGATGGCGTCGTCGACCACGAAGCCGGTGCCGATGGTCAGCGCCATCAGCGACAGGTTGTCGAGGCTGAAGCCGGCGAACCACATGACGCCGAAGCTGGTCACAAGCGACAGCGGCAATGCGACACCGGCGATGATGGTGGCACGCAGCGAGCGCAGGAACAGCAGCACGACGAGCGTCACCAGCACCACGCTCAGCACCAGCGTGAACTGCACATCCCGCACCGAGGCGCGGATGGTGACGGTGCGGTCACTGACCACCGTCAGCTTGACGCCGGCGGGGATCGCCCGCTGCAGGCGCGGGATCTCCGCCCGGATCTGCTGGACCACGTCGATCACATTGGCGCCGGGCTGACGCTGGATGTTGATGACGACCGCCGGCGCGCCTTGATACCAGCCGCCGGTGCGGTCGTTCTCCAGGCCGTCCACGATATTGGCGACGTCGCCGATCGTGACCGGCGCGTTGTTGCGGTAGGCGATGATGATCGGCCTGTAGGCGTCCGCCGCCGCGATCTGGTCGTTGGCGGCGATGGTGTAGGCCTGCTGGGTGCCGTCGAGCGATCCCTTCGGGCCCGACACGTTGGCGCCGGCGATCGCCGTACGCAAATCCTCCAGACCGATGCCGTAGGCGGCGAGACGCGCGAGATCGGCCTGGACGCGGACCGCCGGCTTCAATCCTCCCAGCACCGAGACCCGGCCGACGCCGGTGATCTGGGCGAGCCGCTGCGCCATCATGGTGTCGGCGATATCGCTCATGGCACGGATGGATACGGTGTCCGACGTCAGCGCCAGCGTCACCACCGGCGCGTCGGCCGGATTGACCTTCGCATAGGTCGGCGGATACGGCAGGTTTTTCGGCAGGATGCCGGCGGCGGCGTTGATCGCCGCCTGGACGTCCTGCGTCGCGCCGTCGATGTCGCGGTTGAGATCGAACTGCAGCGAGATCTGGCTGACGCCGAACGAGCTCGTCGACGTCATCGACGCCAGCGACGGAATCTGGCCGAGCTGCCGCTCCAGCGGCGCAGTGATCAGGGATGCGGTGACGTCGGGGCTGGCTCCCGGCAATTGCGTCGTGACCTGGACGGTCGGGAAGTCGACTTGCGGCAACGCCGACACCGGCAGCGCCCAGTAGCCGAGCGCGCCGCCGATCAGCAGGGCGATGCCGAGCAGCGACGTTGCGATCGGCCGGCGAATGAAGGGTTCGGAGACGCTCATGACGTTGCGCTTTCGGGCTCGTCGCTCCTGTGCCGAACGCCGGGCTCCTGAGACGATGAGGCACTCTCTGTCAGGAACTTCGCGGTCATCGCGCACACGAGAATCATAAGGTTGCTAGCGGTCCTGCCGATCCGCACATTCGGAGCCGCCGGGAATGCCGTACGCTTGCGGCGCAGGACACTAGTGCGGCGCCTTCGCGTTGCCCCCGGGTTGTCCTCCCTGCTCCGGACCCTGGCTGGTTGCTGCGGCCGGCGCCCCGGCTCCCTGCTCCGCGCGCGGCGGCTGCTGACCGCTCTTCTGGCCCGTTCGGTCGCCGGCGGCCTTGCCATTCTGACGGCGCCGGGGCGCCAGATCCGGCGCCACCGCCGGCGCGTCCCGGCCGATTTCCACCTTGGCGCCGTCGGCGAGGTTGGCAAAACCGGTCGTCACCACGCGGTCATCGACCGTCAGTCCCTTGCTGACCACCGCATCGTTTTCGTTCTGCTGGACGACGGTCACCGGCCGCGCCGAGACGGTGCTGTCGTCCCCGATCACGTAGCTGAACGTGCCTGCAGGCCCGCGCTGCACCGCGGCGGTCGGAACCACGAGAACCTGGGACAGCGTCTCGACCTTCAGGCGGACATTGACGAACTGGCCCGGCCAGAGCTGGAAGCGGCCGTTGGGAAACTCGGCCTTGAGTTTGACCGTGCCCGTGGTCGGGTCGACCTGGTTGTCGATCCCCTGCAACGTGCCGGTGTCGACCACGGTGCGGCCGTCGTTGCCGAACACGTCGACGGCCAATGGCCCTCGGGCGGCCGCGGCATTGACCCGGACGATCTGCTGCTGCGGCAGGCTGAACCAGACCGTAATCGGCTGCAGCTGGGTGATCACCACCAGCCCCGTGGTGTCGGAGGCGTGCACGATGTTGCCCTGGTCGACCTGGCGCAGGCCGGCGCGGCCGCTCAGCGGCGCCACGACCTTGGTGTAGCCGAGCGTTGTCCTGGCGTTGTCGATCGCGGCCTGATCGGCCTTCGCCTGGGCCTCGTACTGGGCGACCAGAGCGCGCTGGGTATCGGCCTGCTGGGTCGGCCCCGCCTTCGAGGCGGCGAGCTGTTCGTAGCGGACGAGGTCGGTGCGGGCGTTGGCGAGCAGCGCCTCGTCCTGGGCCTTCTTGGCGACGGCCTGGTCGTACTGGGCCTGATAGATCGCCGGATCGATTTCGGCCAACACGTCACCGGCCTTGACGTCCTGCCCTTCCTTGAAATTGACCGACAGCAGCTTGCCGTCCACCTGGGCGCGCACGGTCACCGTGTTCAGCGCCTTCACCGTGCCGACGCCGTCGAGATACACCGGCACGTCCTGGATGCGTGGTGTCGCGGCCAGCACCGGCACGGCGAGATCAGGACGGCTACGCGTCGCAGCCGTCCGGGCTTGCTGCAGATAGCCCCAGGCGAGGTAGCCGAGACCGCCGACGATCAGCAGCCCGATGGCGATGGAGACGGTGCGCCGCCGCGCGCGCGGCGATCCGGGCAACGCCGTCCCCGGCTGCTTTCGCGGTCTCGTTCAGATCTGGCTTAAAGAGCATCCACCGGCCCTTCCATTTTCGGTGACCAGCCGCCCCCCAGCGCTTGGTAGAGGCTGATCATAGCCTGAAAACGCGCCAGCTGGGCCTGCGCGAGAGTGTCTTCGGCCTGAAACAGCGCCGTCTGTGTGTTCAGCAATGTCACAATGTCGATGGTGCCGGCCCGCAGCCGCTCCTCCGACAGGTCGAACGCCCGCCGGGACGCGACCTCGGCCGCTTTCTGGAGACGAAGCCGCTCGTTGGTCTGCTTGATCGCGACCAGGGCGTTGTCGACGTCGGCGAAGGCCGAGACCACGGTCTTGCGATAAGTCTGCAGCAGTTCGTCCTGTTTCGCTTTCTGAAGGTCGAAATTGGCGAGGTTGCGGCCGCCGTCGAAGATCGGCTGGGTCGCGCTGGCGGCGATGCTGTAGAACACCGCGTTGGGCGTGAACAGCGCCGCCAGGGCCGCGCTCTGATAGCCGCCCTGGCCGGTGAGCTGGATGCTGGGGAAGAACTGCGCCCGGGCATTGCCGACATTGGCGGTCGCCGAGGCGAGGTCGGCTTCCTGCCGGCGGATGTCCGGCCGCTGGGTCAAGAGCTCGGACGGCAGGCCCGGCGACACGCGCGGCACAGCGAGACGGTTCAGCGAGCCGCCGTTCACCCGCAGGCTCTCCGGCGGCCGTGACACCAGTGTCGCCAGCGCGTTGATGTTCTGCTCGAGCGTCTGTCGCAGCGGCGGCACCGCGGCCTGCTGGGTGGCGAGCACGCTCGCCTGCTGTGCGAGGTCGAGGTCGCTCATGGTGCCGGCGTCGAGCCGCTGCTTGATCGCACCATAGATCCGCTGGGCGCTGGCGATGTTCTGCCTGGCGATGCGGATGCGATCCTGCGACGACAGCACCTGGAAATAGGCGTTGGCAACCGCGGCATAGGTGGTCAGGGCGACGACGTCGCGGTCGAACCTGTTGGCGTTGGCGGTCTCTTCCGCCGCCAGTGTCGCATCGCGGTTCTTGCCCCAGAAGTCGATCTCGTAGCTGGCGCTCAGCGAAGCCGAATAGGTGGTGACCGTGCGTCCGACGTTGGTGAGCCCGCTCGAGCTCGCTCCCGACGATTTCGATCGGGTGTCCTGCGCCGTGCCGCTCAGCGTCGGCAGCAGCGCCGCGCCGGCGAGCCGCGCCTGCGCGTCAGCCTGGATGATCCGCGCGGTCGCGGCGGCGATGTCGAGGTTGACCGTCTGGGCCGCTTCGATCAGGGCGGTCAGCTCCGGCGAGCGAAACGTACGCCACCAGTCCAGCGACGGCGTGGCCGCGTTGGAGCTGCGATCGGCAAATTTATAGTTCGGCGGAACATTGAGCGCAGGATCCGGCAGATCGGCTTTGAGGATGCACCCGGCGACCGGCACCGCGAGCACAGCGGCGACACCAAGCCGCCGGATCTGACACCAGCTTCTCAAGCCATGCTCCCGCGCCAAGGCCCACGCGCCACCGTGTCCGACCGGCGGCTCGAGCCGCGGCGAGGTCGAAGGCGGGGCGTGGCAAGGGGCATGCTTATGAGACGCAACAGACATTGGTGACGAACGAGCAGATATCCACTTCTGAGCGAATTTCAGGCGCGACGGGACACCTGAAACCGATGATTCGGGTCGGGGTGTGACCCCGCTGCTTCCTGAACGAGATCAACGCCCTGGTTGCGGGCGCACCCTAGCCCGCGCGCACGCCTTCGCCCAGCCTTCCAGACCCTTGTCCAGTGCTCAAAATCTTTTCTGGCAGAAACAAATACCCCTGCCCTCCGTTTCCGGCGCCTGAAACCGGAACCGGCATGCCGCCGTAGCTCGACCGGACATCACATTCAGGGACCGCTCCATGCGAATCGCGGTGATCGGAACGGGAATCGCCGGCAGCTCGGCGGCATGGGCGCTGTCGCAGCACTACCCCGTCACCGTCTATGAGCGCGAGCTGCGCGCCGGCGGCCACAGCCACACGGTCACGATCGATTATGACGGCACGGAGATCGCCGTCGACGTCGGCTTCATCGTCTACAACACCCTCAACTATCCGGAGCTCTCGGCCCTGTTCGCACAGCTCGGCATCGAGACGGTAGACAGTTGCATGAGCTTTGCCGTGTCGGCCGACGGCGGATCCTTCGAGTGGAAGGGGTGCTGAGCCTGCTGATCGATCTCGATCGTCTCGCCGACGCCGACAGGCAGTCGCCGCTGTTCGGCGTCAATCGCCCAGCGCTCTTCAGCTTCCACGAAGCGGACCATGGCGACCGTGACGGCGCGCCGCTTGCCGCCTATGCCCGCCGCCGCGCCCGCGAGCACGGCCTCGATCTCCGCGGCGGGCGGGTCGAGCTGCTGTGCTATCCGCGTCTGCTCGGCTATGCCTTCAACCCGCTCTCGGTCTATTTCTGCCGTGACGCCGGCGGCGAACTGGCGCTGATCATCTACGAGGTCCGCAACACGTTTGGCGACATGCACGCGTATGTGCTGCCGGTTCGGCCGGGCGAGCAAAGCGCCGCCGGCGTGCGCCAGCAGCAGGACAAGCAGTTCTATGTCTCGCCCTTCATCGACATGGCGACGCGGTACCACTTCCGGGTCGCGCCACCATGCGACACGGTCAAGCTGCGGATTCTCGAAACCGACCGCCAAGGCCCCCTGCTCGCCGCGACCTTCAGCGGACGACGTCGACCGCTCGCGACGCGGACGCTGCTGCAGGCCTTCGTTGCCTTGCCGTTCGTCACCGTCAAAATCATCGCCGCCATTCATTGGCAGGCCTTGCGTCTTTGGATCAAAGGGGAGAGGCTGGTTGTGCGGACGGGGGCTGACGTGGGCTCCGAGCAGCCTGCCTTGCAGCACATGACCAGGCTGCGTCCGGACCCGGAGCCTTTTTGACGCGCTGGATGCTGGAATGCCCGAGCCGATCGTTCTCACCCCGGACAACGTCGCCGATACCTTGCCCGACCTGCCCCGGCTGACACGGCTTGCCTTCGGCTTCGCCTCACGCTTGCGGCGCGGCACGCTGGACGTGACGCTGCCGGACGATCGCCGCGTCCGGTTCGGCGGCATGGAGCCGGGCCCCGCGGCCATCATGGTCATCCATGACCATACCTTTGCATGGCGCCTGCTCAACGGCGGCGACATCGGCATCGCCGAGGCTTACCTGCGGCGTGAATGGGACACTCCGGATCTGACGCAGTTTCTTTACATCTTCTGTCTCAACCACGACCTGATCCAGGCCATGCTCGGCGACAAGCCGTGGGTGCGCGTGGTCCAGACCGTCCGCCACTGGTTCAACCGCAACACCCGCGCCCAGGCGCGGCGCAACATCCACGCACACTACGACATCGGCAACGCGTTCTATTCGTCATGGCTGGATTCCAGCATGACCTACTCCTCGGCCCTGTTCGAGGACGGCGCCAACGACCTGACCACAGCTCAGCACACCAAATACCAGCGCCTCGCCGAGGGCATCGACCTCAAGCCGGGGCAGCGGCTGCTGGAGATCGGCTGCGGCTGGGGTGGCTTTGCCGAATATGTCGCCAAGAATTTCGGCGCCAAGGTGGTCGGCCTCACCATCAGCCAGGAGCAGTATGATTTCGCCCGCAAGCGGATCCACGAGGCGGGCCTTGGCGAACAGGTCGACATCCGGCTGCAGGACTACCGCGACGAACGCAGCCGGTATGACCGGATCGCGTCGATCGAGATGATCGAGGCTGTCGGCGAGCAGTTCTGGCCGCGCTATTTCTCCCAGCTCCGCGACCGGCTGCTGCCGGGCGGCCTCGCCGGCATCCAGGCGATTACGATCCAGGACCGGTTTTTCGACGCCTATCGCCGCGAGGTGGACTTCATCCAGCGCTACGTGTTCCCCGGCGGCATGCTGCCATCGCCCGGGGTGCTGAAGTCGCTCGGCGAGCGCTTTGGCATTCCCATCATCCGGGAGCGGATTTTCGGGCAAGATTATGCTCGCACGCTGGCCACCTGGCGGGATAATTTCCGCGCCGCCTGGCCCAGCCTGACGCCGCAGGGCTTCGACGACCGCTTCCGCCGGCTGTGGGAATACTACCTCGCCTATTGCGAGGCGGGCTTCCTGTCGGGAAATATCGATGTCCGGCAGGTGATCTTTGCCAAAACCGCCTGAGACAAGGCCACCTCAGATAGCCTCGGACAACACCGCCTGAAACAGGCCGACGACGGCGTGCGACGGCTCCGTGACGACCGGCTCGCGGGGTGCCCCGGGCGGGTTTCCCCTCGGCCACAAAATGCTTTAGGCTCGAAGGTTGAATCGATCCCAAAGCTAGGTCCGCGTCCCATCATGCCCATTCACAACGGTGTCGTCGAAGCGATCGGCAATACGCCGCTCATCAAGCTGAAGCATGCGTCGGAAGCCACCGGCTGCACCATCCTGGGCAAGGCCGAGTTCATGAATCCGGGGCAGTCGGTCAAGGACCGCGCCGCGCTCTACATCATCCAGGACGCGGTCCGGCGCGGCGAGCTTCGGCCCGGCGGCGTGATCGTCGAGGGCACCGCTGGCAACACTGGCATCGGCCTTGCTCTTGTGGCCAATGCGCTCGGTTTCCGCACCGTGATCGTGATCCCGGAAACCCAGAGCCAGGAAAAGAAGGACATGCTGCGGCTGTGCGGCGCCGAACTGGTCGAGGTGCCCGCGGTCCCCTACGCCAACCCCAACAACTACGTCAAACTGTCCGGCCGTCTTGCTGCGCAACTGGCGAAGACCGAGCCGAACGGCGCGATCTGGGCCAACCAGTTCGACAATGTCGCCAACCGCCAAGCCCACATCGAAACGACCGCCGAGGAGATCTGGCAGCAGACCGCCGGCAAGGTCGACGGCTTTGTCGCCTCGGTCGGCTCCGGCGGCACGCTGGCCGGCGTCTCGCTCGGCCTCAAGGCCAAGAACAAGGACATCCGTATCGCCCTCGCCGACCCGCTGGGATCGGCGCTGTTCTCCTACTACACCACCGGCACGCTGAAGGCCGAGGGCTCCTCGATCACCGAAGGCATCGGCCAGGGCCGGGTCACCGCCAATCTCGAGGGCGCGGTGGTGGATACCGCCTACCAGATCCCCGACACCGAGGCGGTGCCGCTGATCTTCGACCTGCTGCTGAAGGAAGGGCTGTGCCTCGGCGGCTCGACCGGCATCAACGTCGCCGGCGCCATTCGGATGGCCAGGGAGATCGGCCCGGGCCATACCATCGTGACGGTGCTGTGCGACTACGGCACGCGCTATCAGTCGAAGCTGTTCAATCCGGAATTCATGCGCGCCAAGAACCTGCCGGTGCCGGAGTGGCTGGAGCGCCGCAGCACGCTGAGCGTGCCTTACGAGAAGATCTGAGGCCCTTGCTGCCGGCTAGCGCAGGATCTGGCTGAGGAACAGCTTGGTCCGCGCATGCTGCGGATTGGCGAAGAACTCGTGCGGCGTGTTGGCCTCGATGATCTGGCCGGCATCCATGAACACGACACGGCTCGCGACCTCCCGCGCAAACCCCATCTCGTGGGTGACCACCAGCATGGTCATGCCCTCCTTCGCGAGGTCGACCATGGTGTCGAGCACCTCCTTGACCATCTCCGGGTCGAGCGCCGAGGTCGGCTCGTCGAACAGCATCACCTTGGGGTTCATGGTCAGCGCCCGGGCGATCGCCACGCGTTGCTGCTGGCCGCCGGACAGCTGCCCCGGGTACTTGTCCGCCTTGTCGGGGATGCGAACGCGCTCCAGGTATTTCATGGCGGTCGCTTCCGCGTCCTTCTTGGGGATGTTGCGGACCCAGATCGGCGCCAGCGTGCAGTTGTCGAGCACGGTCAGGTGCGGAAACAGGTTGAAGCTCTGGAACACCATGCCGACGTCGCGGCGCACGTCGTCGACCCGGCGCAGGTTCGGCCCGAGCTCGACATTGTCGACGACGATGCGGCCTTCCTGGAACTCCTCCAGCGCGTTGATGCAGCGAATGAAGGTCGATTTGCCGGAGCCGGACGGTCCGCAGATCACGATCCGTTCACCGCGCGCCACGTCGAGGCTGATGTCGCGCAGCACATGAAATTCGCCGTACCACTTGTTCAGGCCAGCGACGGTCACGATCGGTTCGGCGGTCATGATGGCCCTTCTTACTGACGGCGATGGACATTGAGGCGGCGCTCGACGAACAGCGAGTAGCGCGACATGCCGAAGCAGAACACGAAATAGATGAGGCCGGTGAAGGCGAAGCCGGTGAACAGCGTGGTCGGCGTCGCCCACACCGGGTCGGCGAACGCGGCGCGCAACGACCCCAAGAGATCGAAGATCGCCACGATCAGCACCAGCGTGGTGTCCTTGAACAACGCGATGAAGCTGTTGACGAGGCCGGGAATGACATGGCGCAGCGCCTGCGGCAGCACGACGAGCCCGGTCGTCTTCCAGTAGGACAGGCCGAGCGCATTCGCCGCTTCCGCCTGCCCGCGCGGGATCGCCTGCAGGCCGCCGCGGATGACCTCGGCGTTGTAGGCGCCGGAGAACAGCGCGATGCCGATCAGCACGCGCAGCAGCCCATCGACGGTGAAATTGCCCGGCAGGAACAGCGGCAGCATGTAGGTGGCGAAGAACAGCACGGTGATCAGCGGCACACCGCGCCAGAACTCGATGAAAGCGATCGAGAATATGCGGATCAGCGGAATGCTGGCGCGCCGGCCGAGCGCGAGCGCGATGCCGATCGGCATCGAAGCGACGATGCCCGTCACCGACACCACCAGCGTCACCAGCAGGCCGCCATAGAGTCGGCTGTCGACCACCGTCAGCCCGCCACGGTCGAGGCCCATGGCCGCGATCACGAGGCCAACGCCGACAAAGACAGCTGCGCTGAGCATCAGCGCCCGCCAACCGGTGCGGAACGCGCCATTGAGCAGGAACAGCAGCAGCGAGACGGCGACCGCGGTCAGCAGCAGGTCGGCCCACACCGGCTGGCCCGAGGCCTGAATCATGTCACGCAGCCAGGTCAGCGGAGCGATCAGGATCGCGAGCACGCTGCCGAGCAGCATGAGCCCCTTGCCGATCCCGAACGGCACGACGCCGAACAGGCCGCGTCCCGCGCCGAGATCGGCGAGCTTGCGCCCGGCATCGGCCAGGCTGTTGGCGGCGGCGAGTGCGGCGTCCGCAAACCAGGTGAAGCCGAAACCGCGGATACCGCCGCCATGCAGCAGGAAGTAGGCCACGACCGGAAAGGCCAGGAAGAACAGCCCGGCGTTCAGCGTCTTGGCCGGCAGGCGCGGAATCAGCAGCGGGATCAGCAGCACCACCGCGAGCAGGAAGATCAGGTTGACCCGCCAGCGCTCCGCCTCCGGGTAGAAGCCGTAGATCAGCTGGCTGAGCTTGGCCTGGACGAACGGCCAGCAGGCGCCGACCGTGCGGCCGACATTCTCGGGCAGGCATGCGTTGCGATCGCTGCCCTGCCAGACCGCATCCACCAGCATGAAGCGGATGGTCGGCACCAGGATGAATGCCAGCAGCAGCGCGCTGGCGATGGTCAGCACCGCGTTCATCGGCGAGTTGAACAGCCGCGTCCGCAGGAAGCCGACAAGGCCTGTGGTCACCACCGGCGCGGGCCGCTCTGGCACCAGCTCCTGGCGCACGAAGGACGTGGCGAGCTGATCGGTCATGTCGCACCGAGGCTGCGGTTGAGGCGCCAGCCGTAGAAGCTCATGAGGGCGCTGGTGATCAGCGAGATCAGAAGATAGACGCCCATGGTGATGGCGATGATCTCGATCGCCTGACCGGTCTGGCTCAGCGTGGTGCCGGCGAACACCGAGAACAGGTCGGGATAGCCGATCGCCACCGCCAGCGACGAGTTCTTGGTCAGGTTGAGGTACTGGTTGGTCAGCGGCGGCAGGATCACCCGCATGGCCTGCGGCACCACGATCAGCCGCAGCGTCGCGCCGCGCGACAGCCCGAGCGACGCCCCCGCCTCCATCTGGCCCTTGTGGACCGACAGCACGCCGGCGCGGACGATCTCTGCGATGAAGGCCGCGGTATAGGTCGACAGCGCGACGGTGAGCGCGACGAATTCCGGAATGATGCGGGAGCCGCCGGCGAAGTTGAAGCCGCGCAGCACCGGCATCTCGAAGCTCAGCGGCGCGCCGAACACCAGGGCCGCGACCAGCGGCAGCCCGATGATCGCGGCCAGGGCGTAAGGCCATACCCTCAGCCTGCGGCCATGCTGAAACAGTTCGCGCCGGGCATAGGCCCGCAAGCCGACGGCCATGATGATGGCAAGGATGATGGCCGCGACGACGGGAGTGAAGCCGTCCAGCGGCAGCGGCCGCGGCACCACGAAGCCGCGGTTGTTGAGGAAGACCGTGTCGAACAGCGACAGGCTCTGCCGCGGGCCCGGCAGCGCCGCCAGCACCGCGAGGTACCAGAACAGGATCTGGAACAGCAGCGGCAGGTTGCGCACCAGCTCCACGTAACCGCCGGACAGCCGCGACAGCAGCCAGTTCGGCGACAGCCGCCCGAGCCCGACCGTGAAGCCGATCAGGGTGGCGAAAACAATCCCGATCACCGACACCACCAGGGTGTTCAGCAGGCCGACCACGAACACCCGGGCATAGGTGTTGGATTCCGAAAACGGGATCAGCGCCTGGCTGACGGCAAAGCCCGCGGTGTTGGAGAGAAAGCCGAGGCCGGAGGCGATGTGCTGCGCCTGCAGGTTGGCGCGGGCATTGGCCACGATCTCGTAGCCAATCCAGGCGAGCGCCGCGACCAGCAGCGCCTGCAGCAGCACGCCGCCCCAGCCAGCGCGGCCGCCGAGCGCACGCCGCAGCTTCTGCAGGAGCTGCGACGGCGGCGGGCGGGCGTCGATCGCCATGGCGCGGCCCTGTCAGGCGGTCAGCGGATCGGCGGCGCGTACTGGATGCCGCCCTGATTCCACAGCTTGTTCAGGCCGCGCGAGATCTGCAGCTTGGAGCCGGCGCCGACATTGCGATCGAAGGCCTCGCCGTAGTTGCCGACCGCGCGGATGATCCGCGAGAACCAGTCCTTGGTGAGGCCGAGCTGCTCGCCGAGATTGCCGTCGGTCCCGAACACCCGCTTCAGCTCCGGCTTGTCCGACTTGGCCATGTCGTCGACGTTCTTCTGGGTGACGCCGAGCTCCTCGGCGTTGAGCATGGCGAACAGCGTCCACTTGACGATGTCGAACCACTGGTCGTCGCCGTGGCGGACCACCGGGCCGAGCGGCTCCTTGGAGATCACCTCGGGCAGCACGACATGGTCGCTCGGATTGGCGAGCTTGAGGCGCTCGGCATAGAGCTGCGAGACGTCGGAGGTGAACACGTCGCAGCGGCCGGCCTCATAGGCCTTCACCGTTTCGTCGGCGGTGCCGAACGCGATGATCTCGTACTTCATGTTGTTGGCCTTGAAGTAGTCGGCCACGTTCTGCTCGTTGGTGGTGCCGGTCTGCACGCACAGCGATGCACTGTTGAGCTCCAGCGCCGAGTTCACCTTCAGCGACTTGCGGACCATGAAGCCCTGCCCGTCATAGTAGGTGACGCCGGTATAGTTGAGGCCGAGGGAGGTGTCGCGCGACAGCGTCCAGGTGGAGTTGCGCGACAGCACGTCGATCTCGCCGGATTGCAGCGCGGTAAATCGGTCCTTGGCGGACAGCGGCACGAACTTCACCTTGGACGGATCGTCGAACACCGCCGCGGCAATGGCACGGCAGACATCGACATCGAGGCCGGCCCAGTTGCCCTTGTCGTCGGGGGCGGAGAAGCCCGGCAGGCCCTGGCTGACGCCGCAGGACAGCACGCCACGGTCCTTCACGGTTTTCAGCGTTTGCGCATCGGCGGCCTGGATCGAGGCGCCGGCCAACAGGGCGAGAGCGGAGACGGCGAACAGGCGTTTCATGACAGGACCTTTCACAATGACGGGCGCACGGCTCAACGTCCCGCAGGCGCAAAACATGCTCCATTTGCGCGGCAGGACGGGATAAACCTTTGCCGCGCATAACAGAACGGCCGCTGCGGCAGGTCAAGGGGTTGACGGCCTCCTTCCCCCGCCCTCTTATCGTCGACGATCGTTTCGGCCGCGCGACAATGTTGGTGTTGCGTGGGCCTGATGTCTCCCATCACCCGGATCTTGCTGTCGTCGATTGCCATGGCCGTTTCCAAAGACCACCCCCTCGCCCCTGAGACCACGCTGATCACCTCCGGCCGTGACACTGTGGCGCAGAAAGGCTTCGTCAATCCGCCCGTCGTCCGTGGCTCGACGGTGCTCTATCCGACCGCCGACGACCTGCTGCATCACCGCAGCGAGTTCTCCTACGGCCGCCACGGCAATCCGACCACGCGGGCGCTGCAGGACTCGCTGGTAACGCTGGAGGGGCCGCAATGCGCGGGCGTCGGGCTCGCGCCATCAGGGCTCGCCGCGATCTCCACCGCGCTGCTGGCGGTGCTCAAGGCCGGCGATCACCTGCTGGTCACCGACAGCATCTATCGCCCCACCCGCAGCTTCTGTGACAGCCTGCTGACACGCTACGGCATCGAGACAACCTACTACGATCCCCTGATCGGCGCGCGGATCGAGACGCTGTTTCGCCCCAACACCCGCGCCGTGATGGTGGAAGCGCCGGGCTCGCAATCGTTCGAGATGCCCGACATCCCGGCGATCGCCGCGGTCGCGCATGCGCGCGGCGCGCTGGTGATCGACGACAACACCTGGGCAACGGCGCTGTTTCATCGCTCGCTCGACCAGGGTGTCGACATCAGCGTGCAGGCAGCGACGAAGTATATCGGCGGCCATTCCGACATCATGTTCGGCACCATCGCCGCAAATGCCCAGGCGTGGCCGCTGGTCACCGACGCGATCCGGCTGCTCGGCGTCTGCGTCGGGCCGGATGACGTGTTCCTGGCGCTGCGCGGCCTGCGCACGCTGGCGGTGCGCCTGGCGCACCATCAGCAGGCGGGCCTGGAGATGGCGCGCTGGCTCGCCGCCCGGCCCGAGGTGGCGCGTGTGCTGCACCCCGCGCTCGAAACCGATCCGGGCCATGCCATCTGGCAGCGCGATTTCACCGGCGCCAGCGGCCTGTTCAGCGTCGTGCTCAAGCCCGCGCCACAGGCGGCCGTCAACGCCCTGCTCGACACCCTGACACTGTTCGGGATGGGATTTTCGTGGGGTGGCTTCGAGAGCCTGGTGATCCCGTTCGACTGCGCGTCCTACCGCACCGCGACCACCTGGGCGCCGGACGGGCCGACGCTGCGCTTCCACATCGGCCTCGAACAGACCGACGACCTGAAGGCCGACCTCGCACGCGGCTTCGACGCGTTCAACGCGGCGATCTGATCCCTCGAACTAGCCCTTGGAGGCGGGCGTCGCCTCTTCGGCTGCCGTATCTTCGGCCGCCGTCTGCCGGCCGTACAACATGATGAAGTAGAGATTGCGCGCGTAGACCACGAGGCCGAGCGCTTGCCCTGCGATGAACACCGGGTCGCGGCGGTACAGCGCGTAGACCAGCAGCAGGACACCGCCGCCGACCGAGAAGAACCAGAACGCCGACGGCACGACGCTCTTGCGCGCCCGCTCCGAAGCGATCCACTGCACCACGAAGCGCATGGTGAACAGCGCCTGCGCGACGAAGCCGAGCACCACCCAGCCGTCGAAATTCATCACGAAGACGTCGTGGAGGTAGGCGCTGAGCTTGCCCAGAATATCAGCCGACATGGGAGGTCACCTCGGTTGCGACCGGCGTCGATTTCTTGCGCCGGATCAGCCACCACACCCCTGCGAGGTCCATGATGCCGACCCAGAGCCGGTCGAAGAAGCCATAGTTGGAAACGCCGGCGTGCCGCGGCCGGTCGATGACGTCGACATAGGCGATCTCGAAGCCTTCGCGGCGCACCAGCGCCGGCAGGAAGCGGTGCAGGCCGTCGAAATACGGCAGCGACAGAAACACGTCGCGGCGGAACGCCTTGAGGCCACAGCCGGTATCGCGGGTGCCGTCGCGCAGCACGGCCTTGCGGACGGTGTTGGCGACGCGCGACTGGAATTTCTTGAAGCCGGTGTCCTTGCGGCCGACCCGCTGGCCGGCGACCAGGCCAAAGCGCTCGCCCCCCTGCTCCAGGCGCGTGATCAAGTGGCGCAGGAACTGGGGATTGTTCTGGCCGTCGCCGTCGAGGGTGGCGACGATCTTGCCCCGCGCAAAGCGCACACCGGTGCGCACCGCCGAGGACTGTCCGGCCGACTGGGCATGGCGGACCTCGCGCAGCTCCGGCCGCGTCCGCATCAGCTCGGCGAGCCGTTCCGCGGTGGCGTCGCTCGAGCCGTCGTTGACATAGATGATCTCGTAGGCCCAGCGCCCGTCGAGCGCAGCCACGATCTCGGCGACCAGGGGCGCGATGTTGTCCTGCTCGTTGCGCACCGGCACGACGATCGACACCGCGGGAACCGGACGGGCGGCATCGGAGGGCATGGTGTTCATCGTTCTCTCAATCCGCCGGACACAGCCGTCGCGCCGCCGCGCGCGCTCGCCCGGCCGCTGCTGGAAACCTCTTTTCGTCCAATATCTTGCTGGCTTTTGGCCGATCGGGGCCAAGTGGCTTTCGGACGCGGACGCTTCTTATGAGGCTGCGGCCCCCACCGCAACCCCCCTCAGGCTGGCAATTGAGGGGCCGGGAAGCGGATTGATCCGGCCGTCGGCGGTGATCATGAAGCCCAGCCGGCGGGCGGCGAACCATTGCCGCACGGCCATGGCGCCGATCACCCCCACGACGCCCCCCGCCACCACGTCGCTGGGATGATGGGCGAGCAGCACGATCCGGCTGAGGATGATCAGCACCGCGTAGGCGGCCATCACGTAACGGGTCCGCGGCCAGACCGCCGCCACGGCGAAGGCCAGCGAGAACGCGGTGATGGCATGGGCGGACGGCAGGCTGGCGAACTGCGGGCTCCAGGTCAGCGGCGAGAAGTTGAAGGCATTGGCGGCGCCGCCGACGAACGGCCGGCCGCGACCGATCAGGCCCTTGAGCACCTCGCCTGCCATGTTCGGGACCGCGACGGCCAGGAAGATGAAGGAGAAGCGCACATTGAGCGCCGCCCATTGCGCCCGCCGCGTGCCCGCGAACGCCGGCGCGACCACGACCGTCAGCAGCACCAGCACGCCGCTGGTCCACAACACATATTCCGACTTGCCGAAATCGGTGATGAAGCGAGCTGGCCACAGCTCGGGCGCACCACGTGTCGGCATCGCGCTGATGACGGGGACGTCCAGCGTCAGCATCAGGATCGCGGCCAGCACCGCCGTGCCGGCAATCAGCCCCACCGTCTGGCGCGCCAGCCGCCGACGTCCGAGCGCCGCACGGGCGCGCGACGGCGCACGCACCAGCCGCCCGACGGAGCGGGCCGTAAAGCTCGCGAGCGCGACCGGATAGGCTTCACCGCCGGCGGCCTCGCTCATCTCACTGCGTTCCTTCAGAGCGGAACACAGCGATCGAGACCTGACGGCCCTGCGAATAGTTGTAGCCCTCGATGCGGGTCGCCACGTTGTAGCGCAGGCCGATCGCCTCGGCGCGCTGGGCAAACGCCCGCTCCTGCCGCGATTCGATCAAGGCGAAGCGGCAACTGCCCTGGCCGAGGAAATCGGCGGCGCCGGAGCCGTCGGTCAGCAGCGTCGAGGTGCTGGTCATGAACACGAGGCTCGGCTCATGGAAGCCGGCGGCCGCGGCCTTCGGCCCGACGCACTCGACGCTGCGCAGCGCCCGCGCCAGCTCCACGCTCGGGAACAGCGGTGACAGCGACGGCAGCACGACGCCGTAGACCACGACGCCGAGAAACCACGAGGCGGCCAGCGCATTGAGCAGCGAACGCTCGGCCTCGTTGTCGTCATAGAGCCACCACGCGAACAGCCCGAAGATCATCGCGCCGGCAGCGAACGGCCAGGCCAGGAACGCCGGCTGCAGCGTCAGCGCGATCGACAGCACGATCATCGCGACCGAGATGCAGACCGGCACCACGAACCACCAGGAGGCACCCCGCACCACCCACGGCGTGCGCGACAGCACGCGCCGCTCGAGGGCGCCGATGATCAGAATGGCGATCGCCGGATAGAGCGGCAGCACATAGTGTGGCAGCTTGGTGATGACGATCTCGAACACGATCCACGACGGCACCAGCCAGGCCAGCAGGAACTGGGCGCCCGGCTCGCGCCGCGCCCGCCACACCGCCGGCGCAGCAAGGCCCGCCAGCGCCGAGCCCGGCCAGAAGGTCAGCCAGAACAGCACGAAGTAGAGGCCGGGTGGCGCGCCGTGGGATTCCTGCGGGCTCGCCAGCTTGTTGAACATGTCGCCGCCGAGCGAGTCGGCGAAGAAGCTGCCGCCCGACTTCAGCACGATCAGCACGAACCAGGGCAGCACCAGCACCAGGACCCACATCAGCCCCCACACCGGCCGCAGCTGCCACAGCCAGGCGCCGGTGCGGTCGAGGATCACGAGGGCGGCAATGGTCAGCGCCGCGAACATCAGGATCAGCGGTCCCTTGACCAAAAGCCCGACCGCGATGGCAGTCCAGAATACCGCCGGCAGCGCCCAGGACGGACGGACGCGGTCCTCGCCGCGCTGCCACGGCACATAGATCCGCGCCAGCGCGCCCATCACCGCCACCGAGGCGCACAGCAGCACGGCATCGGTCTTGGCAAGACGCCCCTCGACCCCCAGCAGCACGCAGCCGCACAGCATCAGGCTGGCCAGCAGCGCGCCGCGCCGGGTGACGAAGGCGAGCGCGGTCCAGTAGGTCAGCAGCACCGCGCCGATGGCGCCGAACAGCGAGGGAATGCGGAACAGCCAGATGCGCACCTGCGCCCGCGGCAGGCCGAGCTTGGCGGCGGTCTCCACCGCCGCGGCCTGCAACCAGTAGATGCCGACCGGCTTCTTGTAGCGAACCTCGTCCTGGAACCGGATGTCGACGAAATCGCCGGTCTCCACCATCTGCTTGGTGGCCTGGGCGAAGCGCGCCTCGTCACGGTCGATCGGCGGGATGTTGAAGAAGCCCGGCAGGAAGAACAAAAGGCCGACCAGGACCAGGAAGATCGAGGCACGTGTGTGGCTGGTGGCCACGACGTCGAGGACGCGCGCAAGTCCGCGGCCGGGATCGACCCGGTTGACGGGTTCGCGCGGCGCGCCAAAACGGGGGCGGTAAAGGGTCTCAGCCATCGGTTTCGCATACGATGAAACCGCCACCCCCACAACAGTTTGGACCCCGCTTATTGAATTCTCACCACAACTGTGTCCGCGGCGCCCGTCGCATCCATCACGGTGAGGCGCACGAAGCCGGGACCGGGCGGCTCGACCAGCGTCTGGCGGCGGCTGTCGATATCCCCCACCGAGATTCCGTTAACCAACATGGTCAGCGGCAGCACCCCGCCGGCGACCCTGACCGGCAGCGGCGTGAACGACTTCGCGCCGTCGGCGGCGGCATCGATCCGCGAGCCGTTCAGCGGAAACTGGATACGCAGCGCCTGCTCGCTGCCGGTGCGGATGAGGTCCCCCGCGGGGCGGAAGCGACGCAGCGGCAACGGCAACCTGGCGTTGTTCGCCAACAGCACGCCGCGCGGCGGCTTGGGCAGCGCGGCCGGCAGCTTGCCGGTACGGGCGAAGGCATCGAACAGGATCGGCGCCGCCGCGCTCCGCCCGATCAGCCCCGGCACCGGCGCGCCGTCGGGGCGCCCGACCCAGACCCCGATGGTCATGCGGCCGTCGAAGCCGACGGACCAGGCGTCGCGATAGCCGTAGCTGGTGCCGGTCTTGAAGGCGATGCGGCCGTGTACGCCGTTCTCCGGCGGCGGCGTGCCGAGCAGCACGTTGCCGACCTGCCAGGCCGCGGCCTGGTCCATCAGGCGCAGCGGCTCGCGCTCCGCGTCGACATCGTTGGTGATCTCGCGCAGCGCCACGGTGTGGCCGAGCCGCGCGAGCCCGGCATAGAGCCGCACGAGGTCGCTCAGCGTCACGCCGACGCCGCCGAGCCCCATGGCGAGACCGGGCACCTCGTCCTTCGGCAGCACCAGTTCCGCGCCGGCCTGCTTCAGGCGCGCCGACAGCCGGCTGGCGCCGACGCGGTCGAGCAAGGCGATCGCCGGCACGTTGAGCGACAGTTGCAGCGCGCGGCGGACCGGCACGGTGCCCTGAAAACTCATGTCGAAGTTTTCCGGCGCGTAGTTGCCGAAGCGGATCGGGCGGTCGTCGATCAGGCTGTCCGGATGCACGAAGCCGTCCTCGAAGGCGAGCCCGTAGATGAACGGCTTCAGCGTCGATCCCGGCGAGCGCACCGCGCGGGTCATGTCCACCTGCCCGGCCCGCCGCACATCGAAATAATCCGGCGAGCCGACATGGGCGAGCACGTCGCCGCTGTCGTTGTCGACCACCAGGATGCCGATGGAAACGTCCGCGCCCTGCGCGGCCGCGCGGTCGCGCGCCAGCGCCTCGAGGTTCTTCTGCAGCGTTGCGTCGAGCGTGGTGCGGATGATGCGCGTTTCCGGCAACGCGCCGACCGCCTGGTCGGTGGCATGGGGCGCGAGCAGCGGCATCGGCTTGCGCAGCCGCGGCACGCTTTCGGCACGCGCCGCCACGGCATCCTCCTGCGACACCCGCCCCTCGCTCACCATGCGATCGAGCACGCGGTCACGGGCGGCCCGCGCCGCCTCGGGATAGCGGTCGAGCCGGCGCTTCTCGGGCGACTGCGGCAGCGCCACCAGCAGCGCCGATTCCGCGAGCGACAGCCGCTTCGGCTCCTTGCCGAAATAGGCCAGCGAGGCCGCCCGGACGCCTTCGAGGTTGCCGCCGAACGGCGCCAGGGTCAGGTAGAGATCGAGAATCTGGTCCTTGTCGAGCTGCCGCTCGATCTCGATGGCGCGCACGATCTGCCGCAGCTTCGCCTGCACCGAGCGTTCGCGGCGCGGCTCCAGCAGCCGCGCCAGCTGCATGGTGATGGTCGAGCCGCCGGACACGATCTGGCCGCGCGTTGCGAGCTGGAATGCGGCGCGGCCGAGCGCCAGCGGATCGACACCGGCGTGCCGACGGAAGCGCTGGTCCTCATAGGCGAGCAGCAGATTGACGTAGGTCGGGTCGACGCCGCTCGCCGCGGTCACCGGCAGCCGCCAGCGGCCGTCCGCCATGGCATAGGCGCGCAGCAGCTTGCCGTCGCGGTCGAGCACGATGGTGGAGACCTGCCGGGTCTGGTCGAGCGGCACCGGACCGAGCGACACCACCCACGCCGTCAAGCCGGCAAGGCTGAGGCCCGCGACCGCAAGCGCGGCCAACACCGCGGTCCGCAAGGGTCGGCGCCTCCGGGCGCCGACCGCTATCGTCCCCTCGCCGCTCATTTGGCCGGCCGCACCTCGACCGTGCCGGTGCCGGTCCGGCCGTAGCGGGACGGATTGTACATGTCCTCGACATAGGCCTGCGGCAGCACGTATTTGCCGGGCGACACGGCGCGGACCACATAGGCCACGGTGAACACCGGCTTGTCGCTGCCGGACCGGTCGACCGCGGCGCTGAAGCGGTCGTCACGGAACTCGGTGTTCGCCGGTTCCTTGCCGTCCTCGATCCAGTCGAGCGTTCCGGTGTCGCCCGACGAGACGAGGTGCGGGTTGTCGATCTCGAGCCCGGCCGGCAGGTAGTCCACCACCATGATCCGGCCGTACTCGGGCTTCGGCTCGGTGACCTTCAGCACCACGGCGAAGCGATCGTTCTGCTTCGCCTTGGTGATGTCCGCCGGCTGGCCATCGAGCGAGTAGTAGGTGCGCTCGATCTTGAAGCCGTTGGCGGCCGCCGGCTCCGGCGTCACCGGCGCGCCGGTGACCGCGACCACCGCCTGCAGCGGCGCGTCGCCGGTGTTGGTGATCTTCACCGGCTTGGCGCCGACGTCGGCGGCGGTGTAGCTGCGGTAGAGCGCCGTCTTCACCGGGCTGCCGTCGACGTCCATCGACAGCGTGTTCGCCTCCTTCGCCAGCGCCCGCGACGCCAGCACCAGCCAGGCGTTCTCCTGGGTCGAGGTGTACGGGGTCAGGCCGCGCGCGGCCTCGACCCGCTGCACCGCCGACGTCAACGTCGCCCGCGGTGCGTTGCCTTCGCTGGCGAGCGACACCAGCGCTGCGGCGTCACGCAGCGACGAGCCGTAGTCGGTGCGGCCGAACACCAGCACCGGCTTCGGATTGAGGCTCTCCAGCGCCGCCGCGTACACCCGCTCTGCTCGCGCCCGGTCGCCGACAAGGGCGAGCGCCGCGGCGAGCTGGGCCTTGGCGATCGGGGTTGCGAGGTTGTTGAGCTTGGTGTCGGCGAGATAGCGCAGGTCGCCGACCGGCGCGGTGCCGTTCTTGGCGAGCACATAGAGGCCGTAGGCAAGGTCGCGGCCGCCGTCCTTCTCCGGTTCCGGTGCGTTCACCACCGCATTGCGGATGCGGTCGAGCGCCGTCTTGAACAGCGTGTCGGGCACCGCAAATCCCTTCTCCCGCGCGCGAGTCAGGAAGTCGGAGACATAGGCGTCGAGCCAGGCGTCGTCGCCGCCGGCCGACCACAGGCCGAACGAGCCGTTCGAGCCCTGCCGCGCCAGCAGCCGGTCGATCGCATCCTTGATGCGCTGGTCGACCGCCGTGTCCATGGCGAGATGCGCTTCCACTGCGAGGTCGTTGACATAGAGCAGCGGCATCGCCCGGCTGGTGATCTGCTCGGAGCAGCCGAACGGATAGCGGTCGAGTGCCTTGAGGATGGTGGCGGCGTCGAGCGCCGACGACATGCTGGCGGACACCGACACACCGCCCGTGCCCGGCACGAGATCGGAGAACATGTCCGGCGACAGCGTCAGGCTCTCGCCCTTGGCCAGCGTGCGGACCGTGCGGCGCGCCAGGATCTGGGTCGCCGGCTTGACGTCGAGCGTGTAGTGCCGCGCGAGCGTCAACCCGTTCGGTCCGCGGATGTCGACGTCGAGTTTCGCGGTCCCCGCCCCGCCCGCATCGAGCGCGACCGACACGCTGTTGCGCTGCCTGGCGGCAAGCCGCATCACCATCGACGGGTTGCCGGTGAGCTTCACCGGGCCCGCGGTGTTGATGCCGATGGTGTAGTCGCCGGCGGCGCCTTCGACATTGTCGATGTCGAGCGTCATCGAGCCGTGGTCGCCGTTGAGCAGAAAGCGCGGCAGCGTCGCCGTCAGCACCACCGGGTCACGGATGGTGACATCGGTGGTGGCGCGGCCGAGCTTGGTGGCAGTCCACGCCACCGCCATCACCCGCGCCGTGCCGGCGAATTCAGGGATGTCGAAGGCGATCTCGGCGGTGCCGTTCGGTCCGACGGTGACGATGCCCGAATACAGCGCCAGCGGCTTCTGGGTGGGCGGGCTGCCCTGCAGCTCCGCCGCCGGCGCGTCGCCGCCGGAGCGGATCTGGCCGCGCGTGCCCTGCATGCCGTCGATCAGCTGGCCATAGAGATCGCGGATCTCCGCCGTCAGGCGGCGCTGGCCGAGATAGTAGTCATCCGGCGCCGGCGGCTTGTAGTTGGTGAGGTTGAGGATGCCGACGTCAACAGCGGCGACCACGATCTTGGCGTCCTCGCCGGCGGCGAGGCCCTCGATCTTCACCGGCAGCTTCAGCGCCGAGCTCGGCCGGATCAGCGCCGGCGGCGTCAGGCTGACGCTGAGCGTGCGCGCCTTCTTGTCGATGCCGAGCCATTTCAGGCCGATGGCGCGGCCTGGCATGCGCTGGGCATTGGCGTCGAGCGGACGCCGCAGCGTCGCCACCACATAGGCGCCGGTGCCCCAGTCGCTGCCGACGGGAATCTTGACCTGCGCCATGCCTTCCTTGACGTCGACGGACTGGGTGGTGAGCAGCCGGTCGCCGAGCACGTTGATGGTGAGCTTGCCGGCGGTGCGGGCGTTGACCGACACCGTCATGGTGTCGCCGGACTGGTATTCCGGCTTGTCGAGCGAGGTTTCCAGCAGGTCCGGCGTATCGGCGCTGCCGTCCGAGTACCAGCCGACATCGAACTGCACCGAGGTCAGCGGGCCGTCAGCGTCGGCGGTCTTGACGTCGAGGCGGTAGCGGCCGGGCTGCGCCGACAGCTGGATGTGGGCCGGCGTGTCCGCGGCCACCGTCAGGTCGCCGTCGGCGATGCGCTTGGTGGTCTTCACCGGCTCGTAGTCCCAGGACGAGCCCTGGCGGTACCACTGATAACGCGACTCGATCCGCAGCAGCTCGTAACGCAGTCCGCTGCGCGCCAGCGGCTTGCCGTCGGGGGCGACGAACACCACGTCGAACTTGGCGGGATCGCCCTCGGCGACGTTCTTGTCGGCGAACAGCGGCTTGACCCCGATCATGTTGCCTTGGGGCGCGACCGGGAGGGTCAGCTTGCGCTCCACCGCACGGCCGCCGGCTTCCACCATGCGAACGAAGAACTGGGCCTCCTGCGGCCGCGTCGAGGACGGCGGCTTGGGCAGGCTGACCTTGAGCGTGGCCTTGCCGTTGGCATCCGCCTCCGGCAGGTCCTCCAGCGGCGTGCGCTCGTTGCTGGCGGTTTCGGTATCGGCGACACCGAACTGATAGCCGGCAAAGCCCGGCCGGCTGTCGGCCGGCGCAACCAGCATGTCGCCCTCGATCGACAGCCCCGCGGCCGGCGCGCCGTACAGGAAGCGGCCATCGACCTGAAGTTCGACTGGAAGATCAGCAGAAATCTGCTTCGCCTTGGATGACAGATCGAATTCGATCCGATCCGGCACATAGTCTTCGACCATGAAGGTGGTCTCGCCGATCGACGGCGCCTTCGGGTCGGTGAACGCGCGCACCCGCCAGGTGCCGGTCGGGACCGCGGAGTTGAGCGGCAGCGTCAGGCTGCGGCCGCCGGCGCCCTGGTCGGGCAGCACGGCGCGGCGGAACTCGACGCCATCGGGGCGTTCGACCACCAGGGTGAGCGGGCTGCCGATCGCGGCCTTGCCCTGCCCGTCGCGCAACAGCGCGGTGAGATAGACGGTCTCGCCGGAGCGGTAGACGCCGCGCTCGGCATAGACGAAGGCATCGAGCCCGGCTGGCACCGCGCGGCCGGCGACGCCGCGGTCGGTCAGGTCGAAGGCGTTGGATTTGAGGCTGAGGAAGGCGTAGTCGGCCTTCTCCCCCGACGCCGTCAGCAGCGCCGGCGACAGGCCGCCCTCGCCGCGCGCCAGACCAGGTTCGAACAGCACATGGCCCGCCTCATCCGTCGTCTTGGTGGCGAGGATCTCGTTGCTGCGGGAGATCAGGCGGACCTCGGCCCGCCCCACCGGCTCGGTGGAGGCCAGCGAATTGACGAACACATGGATGCCGTCATTGCCGGAGAACGCGGTCAGGCCGAGGTCGGAGACGATGAACCACTGGGTGGCCATCGAACCGGAATCGTCGTCGTTGGCCGAGCCGGGCCCCTTGGCCGCGGCCGTCATCACATAAACGCCGGGCTGCAGGTCACCGACCGCCTGGTCCACCGGGAATGCGGTGGTGACGTCCTCGTTCAGCTTGGTCGCGGTCGCCATCTCGCCCGACCACACCTTGACGCCGCGCTCCTCGCCGAGGCTGGAGAGCTCGTAGCTCGACAGCGAACGCTGGAAGTCATTGCCGAGCACGGTGTTGATGAGGTTGCGGTCGCCGATGCGGAAGATCTGGATGGTCACCGCCGGCGTGTTGACGCTGACCAGCGGAATACCGCGCTGGCCGGTGCGCGGCAGCACATAGGCCCGCCCGGTGAAGCGTGCGAACGGCTTGCGGTCGCGGACGTAGACATTGAACTCGGCCGACTTCGGCAGGGTCTCCTTGACCGTCGACGGCAGGCCGGCGCGCAGGTTGAGATTGTAGCGCTCGCCGTGCTTGAGGCCTTCGACGCAAAGCTGCTGGTCCTCGGAGGTCAGCGCCGGCTTGTCGGCGCCACCGAGCGTCACGAACGGCGTGAAGTCGACCCGCTTGGCGAGGGTTTCCGAGAACTGGAAGCACACCCGCGGCGAGGCCGAATCCGAATCCACCGTGTAGTCGAGCAGCCGGAAGCCGTGGTCGTCGCGCAGCTTCTCATACTCGCCGCGGACCTCGGCGACCTCGCGCTGCTCCAGCGACAGCCGCAGCGCGTCCAGCGCCGGCCGCCACAGCTTGCGATCGGACAGCGACTTGCCGAGCACCGCGAGCGCATCGGCCTCCTCGGGCGGATTGCCGAGCCGCTGATAGGCGATGTAGGCCGCGGTCGAAGCCCGCTCCAAAAGGAAGGTCTGCTCACGGCTGTCGACCGGGCGCACCTGCAGGATGGTCTTGGCGATGCGCAGCCAGTTACCGGCATCCTCCGGCGCGACCGCAGCAACCTGGCCGAGGATCTGCAGGCCGGTGCGCAGGTCACCCCGCCGCAGCGCCGCGTCGGCATCGGTCTTCAGCATGGCGGCCGGCTTGGCGACCGGGCCGGCGTCCTTCTTCATCTGGACTTCGAGCCGGATCGCGGCGTCCGCGAGGTCGTCGCGTTTGAACGCCTTGTCGGCCGCCTGGGCCGAGACCAGGCCGAACGCCAGCGTTGCGACCAACGTGGCGGCGCGAACCAGACCGATCATGGTGAACTCCCTGAAGTGGCGGACGGGCGCCGCCTGAATCCGACGAGATGCGCGAATCGTGACGGCGTCATGGCTACACCATCGCACGGCGCAAAAGTCGCCTGTCGCGCGGCGATCATGACCCATCGGCATGACGGCTTCGTCACGCGCGATTGCGCAGGCGCCCCGATCTGGGGTACCCCTGCAGTTGTCGCCGCACCCCTGCTTCAGGTTCGGTGGACGCGCACTGAAATTGTGTCGGATTTCATCAGCAATTTGCTGCTATGAGAGAGCGACGGTCCCGTAGCTCAGCTGGATAGAGCAACAGCCTTCTAAGCTGTGGGTCACAGGTTCGAATCCTGTCGGGATCGCCATTGCCATCATCGACATGATGACTGCGGTGTTCGCGCTCGGTTCGATTGCCCAGGGAGAGCCTCGCCCGAGCATTACCCCTCACACGGTGAGGATTTGCGGCAACAGCCCCCAAAATTCCCGAAACCCCTTTGTTTCAAAAGAACTATTTGATGTGATCGGGGGAACTTTGCCCTTGTTCATGTTCATGAAATCGCGCCATATAGTCGCAGAGCGGGTTCCTCATTCATGTCGTTTTGTCGGCCATTGCTGCTGGGAGTCGTGCTGACCGCCCTGTCCGTGACAGGGGCGATGGCGCAGCGCGTGATCGTTATCGAAGAGAACGACGTCATCGCCAAGAGCTACGACCCGGTCAAAGGCTTCAGCGCCGTTCACGACTACGACTACACCCAGGGCTTCTTCGCCGCGGTGGTGTTCGACGATTTCAAGGCAGTGCCGGCGGCCGGCAAGGTCTATGACGCGCTGCAGGGCGGCATGATCACCTTTGGCGCGCCGGCCGGGCAGCGCCAGTCCGAGCTGAGCTGGATCTTCGGCCAGAGCATCTACACGCCGCAGCGCATCGAGAGCCCGGTGCGCCAGCCCGGCGACCGGCCGTTCGGCGGCTGGCTCTATACCGGCGTGACCTTGGCGCGCGAGAGCGGCCGCCGCCAGCTTGATACGTTTGAGATCCAGGTCGGCGCCGTTGGTGGCTCCGCTTCGTTGGCCCCCTGGGTGCAGAGCAGCTTTCACACGGTGATCGGCTCGGCGATACCACAGATCGGCAATTATCAGCTTGCCAACGAGCCCGGCATCCTGCTCGCCTGGGAGCGGCGCTGGAAATTCGGCACCGAGTTCGGCAACGGCTTCGGGATGGACATCATTCCCGCTGTCGGCCTCACCGCCGGCAACGTCTTCACCTATGGCGAGGCCAGTGCGCTGGTGCGCATCGGGCAATCGCTCGGCACCACCTGGGGACCGACCCGGATCCGTCCCTCGCCGTCCGGGGCCGCGTTCATCTCGACCAGTCCGGACGATCCGTGGTGGGGCTGGGACATCTACGCCGGCGCAGCCGCGCGCGGCGTCGCCCGCAACATCTTCCTCGACGGCAGCACCTTCGCATCCAGCCCGAGCGTGACCAAGAAGCCGTTCGTCACCGACCTGCTCGCCGGCGCGGAGATCTTCACCCAGAGCGGCTACAAGATCGGCGCCTCGGTGACACTGCGCTCGCCGGAATACAAGACCCAGCCCAAGAGCGACTGGTTCGGCTCCCTCGAGGCCGGTTTCCGCTTCTGATCGCGTTCCGTTTGCGGACGGCACCGGCCGCATTTGCATTCGGCGGCGGCCCATGAACAATGGGCGCGACCATTTCCGCGAGATGCCGATGCCCGCTCCCCGACCACCTGCCTTCGAGACTCTCAGCCTGCATGCCGGCCAGCACCCCGATCCGGTGACCGGATCGCGGGCGGTGCCGATCCACCAGACCACGTCGTTCGTGTTCCAGGACGCCGACCATGCCGCCGCGCTGTTCAACCTGGAGCGCGCCGGCCACATCTACACCCGCATCTCCAACCCCACCATCGCGGTGCTGGAGGAGCGGCTCGCCGCGCTGGAGGGCGGCGTCGGCGCGATCTGTACCGCGAGCGGCATGGCCGCGATGCACCTCGCCATCGCCACCCTGCTCGGCGCCGGCGATCACATCGTCGCCTCCGCGTCGCTGTATGGCGGCACGATCAACCTTTTGACCCACACGCTGCCGCGCTTCGGCATCACCACCACCTTCGTGAAGCCGCGCGACCTCGACGGCCTGCGCCGCGCCATCACGCCGCGCACCCGCCTCGTGATCGGCGAGACCATCGGCAATCCCGGCCTCGAGGTGCTGGACATTCCCGCCGTCGCCGAGATCGCGCATGCGGCGCAGATCCCACTCCTGATCGACAACACTTTCGCCACGCCCTATCTCAGCCAGCCGGGCACGCTCGGCGCTGACATCGTGATGCACTCGATCACCAAGTGGATCGGCGGCCACGGCATTGCGATCGGCGGCGCGCTTGTCGATGTCGGCCGGTTCGACTGGGAGAAGTCCGGCAAATTTCCGACCCTGACGACGCCCTATGCCGGCTATCACGGCATCGTCTTCAGCGAGGAGTTCGGCCCCGCCGCCTTCATCATGCGTGCCCGCGCGGAAGGGCTGCGCGATTTCGGCGCCTGCCTGTCGCCGACCAACGCCTTCCATCTGCTGCAGGGCGTGGAGACGCTGCCGCTGCGCATGCAGCGCCATGTCGAGAACACTGCCGCCGTGCTGGCGTTCCTGACGACGAACAAGGCGGTGGACTGGGTGATTCATCCCTCGCTGGAAAACCACCCCGACCATGCGCTGGCCAAGACGCTGCTGCCGCGCGGCGCCGGCTCGATCGTCAGCTTCGGCATCAAGGGCGGCCGCGCTGCGGGGCGCAAGTTCATCGAGGCGTTGCGGCTCGCCAGTCACCTCGCCAATGTCGGCGATGCCAAAACCCTGGTGATCCATCCCGCCAGCACCACCCATCAGCAGATGGATGCGGCGCAGCTCGCCGAAGCCGGCGTCGGCGAGGAACTGGTGCGCCTGTCGATCGGCCTCGAGGCGGCCAGCGACATCATCGATGACTTCGCACAGGCGCTGCGCGCCTCCCAGAAGGCCTGACCATGCGATTGACCGTCGACGACACCACCATCTTCGCCGCCACCGGCGGCAAGCCGTTCGATCCATCGCTGCCGCTGGTGGTGTTCCTGCACGGCGCCGGCTTCGATCATTCGATCTGGGCCCTGCCCGCGCGTTGGTTCGCCCATCACGGCCATGCGGTACTGGCGCCGGACCTGCCCGGCCATGGCCGCTCCGGCGGCACGCCGCTCGGCAGCATTGCGGACATGGCGGACTGGACCGCACGGCTGATCCGCGCGGCGGGCGCGTCGCGCGCACGGCTGGTCGGCCATTCCATGGGATCGCTGATCGCGCTGGAGGCGGCCTCGCGCCATCCTGACATCGTCTCGGAAATCACCCTGATCGCCGCCGGCGCCAGCATGAAGGTGTCCCCCGACCTGCTCGGTGCCGCCGAAGCCAACCAGCACGATGCCATCGACATGGTGTCGATCTGGGGACACGGCTTCCGCGCCTCGCTCGGCGGCTCGCGTGCGCCGGGGCTGTGGATGCTCGGCGGTGGCGAGCGCGTGCTCGAAGCCGCCGCGCCGGGCGTGCTGCATAGCGATCTCGCCGCCTGCAACGCCTACACCCGCGCGCTGGACGCCGCAGCTGGCCTGTCGATCCCCGCGACGTTGATCCTCGGCGAGCGCGACATGATGACCCCGCTCAAGGCCGGCACTGAACTTGCGGGCGCCATCAAGGGCGCGCGGCGCGTGGTGCTTCCCGGCGCCGGCCACATGCTCACCTCAGAGCGTCCCGACGAGGTGCTCGCCGCCCTCATCGGCTGACGCCACGCACGCGGCGCAGCAGGCGCGTCCCCTGGGACGCCGCCTGCTGCGGTGCGAGCGATCCTTGCGCTTGCCCTGCGCTTACTTCTTCATCTCGTCCTTCTTCATGCCGTCCTTGCTCATGGTGTCCTTGGACATGTGGTCCTTGGACATGTGATCGTCCTTCTTCATGCCGTCCTTGCTCATCGTGTCCTTGGACATCTGGTCCTTGCTCATGGTGTCCTTGCTCATCTTGTCCTGGGCGAAGGCCGCCGGCGCGAGCGCGACGCCGAGCGAAAGGACGGCCGCGGACAGGACGAGCGAGATGCGATTGCGGAAAGCCATGGTCGAAAATCCTCCAAAACCGTTGTGGCGCGACGATCGTCGCCCTGATTGCTACGGAACTGGAGGATCGATGTTACGGTCGCGCTGAAAAATTCGACGCACGCCGATGACGAAGTCGTGAACAGCCGCGCGCTGCCGCATGGGCAAAGCTGACACGTGACGTCTGCACGGTCAGGCGGCTTCGCCGCCCGCCATGCTGATCACCACGTCGGAGAACCGCTCGCCCTGGATCACGATATGGTCGCGCAGGACTTTGGCCGCGAGCTCGCCGTCGCCGGCGAGGATCGCCTGCACCGCCGCCGCGTGCTCCGTCAGCGACTGGCTGACGCGGTTGCGCGCCCGCAGTTGCATGCGCCGGTACGGCGACAGCCGCCGGTGCAGCCCGAGACATTGGTCGGTCAGGAACGCATTGTGGCTCGCGCGGTAGATCGCGGCATGGAAGGTGGCGTTCTCGAAATAGTAGGCCTCGGCATCGCCGGCCTGCGCCGCCTGCTCGCAGGCCGCATGGGCCGCGGTGATGGCCGCTGCGTCCGTCGCCGTGTGGCGGCGCGCCGCCAGCCGGCCACAGGCCGCCTCGAGCTCGGCCATGGTCTCGAACATCTCGACCAGGCGGCGCGGATCCGGGGCGCTGACGGTGGCGCCGCGCCGCGGCCGGATCTCGACGAGGCCGGTGGCGGCGAGATGCAGCAGGGCCTCGCGGATCGGCGTGCGCGACACCCCGAACTTGTCGGCGAGGGCCGTCTCCTCGAGACGCGTGCCCGGCGCCAGGCGGCCGGTGACGATCTCGTCCTCGATGGCTTCGCGCAACCGCGACGGCTGTTTCATGGTCTTGATCTTGCCAACAAACCAAGGTCGAATGGTGTATACACGAAAGCCGGAATAGTATGCACTGAATTTCGGCCCTCCGCCCCTTCCGGTTTGGGACGCGCGGGGCCATGCAGGGTCAGGTGATGGCAAAGACCGCCGAAGCGCACGCCTTCCTCAATGACTTGATGCAGACGCTGACGGACCGCGGCCGTGCCTTGCTGCGCCGCACCCGAAGCCGGGCCGACAACACCGACCTGATCGAGCTCGCCGAGATGCTGCTGTCGCGCCGCGGCGAGGCCTCCGGCGTGATGCTGGCCCAGACCCTGCTCGCGGGTTACGAGCGCGCTCCGCAGGACGTCCGGCTGGAATTCCTCACGGCGCTGGCCGACAAGTTCGGCCCAGACCAGGCCGAGCTCGATGCGGCGATCGAGGCCTGCCGGACGGTGCCGGACGACGCCGCCATCCGCGCCCTGCATCATGCGACCGAGCCGCGGCGCCAGGAGCTGTTCCGCCGCCTCAACCTCGCGCCCGGCGGCACCTTCGCCCTGGTGCGCATGCGTGAAGAGCTGCTGGATCACATCAAGGCCCATCCCGAGCTCGCCGCGGTGGACGCGGATTTTGCGCACCTGTTCTCGTCCTGGTTCAACCGCGGCTTCCTGGAATTGAAGCCGATCCGCTGGACCACGGCAGCCAACATTCTGGAAAAGATCATCCGCTACGAGGCGGTGCATCCGTTCGCCGACTGGAACGATTTGAAGAGCCGACTGGAGCCGGCCGACCGCCGCTGCTACGGCTTCTTCCATCCGCAGCTCGTCGACGAGCCGCTGATCTTCGTCGAGGTGGCGTTGACCAGCGAGATCCCGGCCGCGGTCGGCCCGCTGCTGGCGCAGAACCGCGACGCCGTCGCGCCCGACAAGGCCACGACTGCGATCTTCTATTCGATCTCCAACACCCAGCGCGGGCTCGCAGGTGTGTCGTTCGGCCACTTCCTGATCAAGCAGGTGGTCGAGGACCTCAAGCGCGAGATGCCGGCGCTGAAGACCTTCGTGACGCTGTCGCCGGTGCCGGGCTTTGCCGGCTGGCTGCGCCGCGAACGGGCGGCGGGCGATGCGTCGCTGTTCGATGCAGAGCAGCGCAAGACGCTGGAGCTGCTGGATACGCCGCGCTGGTTCGACGACGCCGCCGTGTGCGCCGACATCGAGCAGCTTCTGCTGCCGGTCGCCGCCTACTACTTCCTGCATGCGAAGAACGCCGCCGGGCGGCCGGTCGACCCGGTCGCACGTTTCCACCTCGGCAACGGCGCCCGGCTCGAGCGGCTGAACTTCTTAGGGGATCGCTCCGAGCGCGGCCTCAAGCAGGCGCACGGGCTGATGGTCAACTACCTCTACGATCTCGGCGCCATCGAGAAGAACCACGAAGCCTATGCTGAGAATGGCGATATCGCCGCCTCGTCCGCGGTGCGGCGCACGCTGAAGGATTTTGCACCGCGGGATCTGGTCGCGACATCCTGATGCGACACACATGTCGCACCAGGCGCGGCTGGGACTGCAACCAAAAGACGTTTAAAACAACGAATCGAACTGGGGAGACAACGCTCATGCTTTCACGCCGCCATGTCCTGGCCTCGGCGCTCGCCACGCCTGCCCTGCTGCGCTTTGCGCCTGCGCAGGCCGCCACCACGTTGAAGATCTCGCACCAGTTTCCCGGCGGCACCATCGACCAGGGCGACTTCCGCGACCGCCTGACACGAATGTTCGCCGCCGAAGTCAGCAAGCGCAGCGGCGGCGAGATCGCGGCGGAAGTGTACCCGAACTCCTCGCTGATCAAGGTCAACGCCCAGTTCTCCGCCATGCGCAAGGGCGCGCTCGACATGAGCCTGTTCCCGATGCCCTACGCCGGCGGCGAGGTGCCGGAAACCAACATCGGCCTGATGCCGGGCCTCGTGTCGAACTACGACCAGGGCTTGAACTGGAAGACCAAGCCGATCGGCAAGGCGCTGACCGATTTCCTCGCCGACAAGGGCATCATGATCATCACCTGGGTGTGGCAGGCGGGCGGCGTCGCCAGCCGCTCGCGGCCGCTGATCGCGCCGGAAGACGCCAAGGGCCTGAAGGTGCGCGGCGGCTCGCGCGAGATGGACATGGTACTGCAGACCGCCGGCGCCGCGGTGCTGTCGCTGCCGTCGAACGAGATCTATGCCGCCATGCAGACCGGCGCCTGCGACGCCGGCATCACCTCCTCGACCAGCCTGATCTCGTTCCGCCTGGAAGAGGTCTCGAAATATCTCACCACCGGCCGCGGCCAGTCGTACTGGTACATGCTTGAGCCGCTGTTGATGTCGAAGGCCATCTTCGACAAGCTGCCGAAGAACCAGCAGGACATCATTCTCGCTGTCGGCGCCGACATGGAGGCGTTCGGCAAGACGGGCGCGCAGGCCGACGACACCGCGGTGGCGCAGGTCTATGAGAAAGCCGGCGCCAAGATCGCCGACCTCGATGCGGCGACCGTCGCCAAGTGGCGGGACATCGCCCGCGACACCGCCTGGAAGGACTATGCCGCCAAGACCGCAACGGCGGCAAACCTGTTGAAGCTCGCGTCCGACGTCGCGGCATGATGCACGCTGTCGCGGAGACGGCGAGCGACGCGCCCACCGATCCGGTGCTCGCGACGCTCACGCGCGCCATGGCGGTGTGCAACCGCGTCATCGTCGTGCTGGCGTCGCTCGCCCTGATCGCCGCCTGTCTCATCCTCAGCTACAGCGTCTTGACCCGCAGCCTGTTCAAGACGCCGACCTACTGGCAGGACGAGGCGGCGGTGTTCCTGCTGGTCGGCGCCACCTTCATGACCGCGCCCTACGTGCAGTCGCAGCGCGGCCACATCGGCATCGAGGCGCTGGTCGGCCTGCTGTCGCCGCTCGTCAACCGCATCCGCCTGTTCCTGGTCGATCTCGCCAGCTTCGCCTTCTGCGTGTTCTTCACCTGGAAGTCCTGGACGCTGACCCATGAGGCCTATGTCGACGGCCAGGTGTCGAACTCGATGTGGAGCCCGCCCCTCGCCATCCCCTATGCCCTGATGGCGCTTGGCATGACGCTCCTGTGCCTGCAGATCCTGCTGCAGATGTGGGCGGCGTTCTACCGGGGGGCGCGATCATGAGCGCGCTCGGCATCGGGCTCGCCTATGGCGCTGCGACGCTGGTGGCGATGTTTTCGGGCATGCCGATCGCGTTCGCGCTCGGCGCCGTCGCCGTGGCGTTCATGGCGCTGTATATGCCGGCGGCGTCGCTCGATACGGTGACGCAGAACGTCTACGAGGAAATCGCCTCGATCACCCTGCTGTCGATCCCGCTGTTCATCCTCAAGGGCGCGGCGATCGGCAAGTCGCGCGCCGGCCAGGATCTCTACTCGGCGCTGCATGCCTGGCTGCACCGCATCCCGGGCGGGCTCGGCGTCGCCAACGTGTTCGCCTGCGCGCTGTTCGCCGCCATGGCCGGCTCGTCGCCGGCGACCTGCTCGGCGATCGGCTCCGCCGGCATTCCCGAGATGCGCAAGCGCGGCTATTCCGGCGGTTTTGCCGCCGGCATCATCGCCGCCGGCGGCACGCTCGGCATCCTGCTGCCGCCGTCGATCACCATGATCCTGTTCGCGGTCGCGGCCGAAAAATCCCTCGGCCGGCTGTTTCTCGCCGGCATCGGCCCCGGCCTGTTGCTGGTGACGCTGTTTGGTCTCTACGCGGTATTCCGCTTCCGCCAGGAATACGCCACCGCCAAGGCCGCCTATGAGGCGACCGGTGCCTCCTCGCCGATCCTGGTCGACGACAGCTACACCATGTCGGAGCGGTTCAGCATGCTGCCGCGGGTGCTGCCGTTCGTGACGCTGCTGACCGGCGTGATGATCGCGCTCTACGGCGGCTATGCGACGCCGTCGGAGACCGCCGGCCTCGGCGGCCTGCTGGCGCTCGCGCTGATCGCGCTGATCTACAGTGTCTGGCGCCCCGCCGACCTCGCCCCGATCCTGTCGTCGACCATCCGCGAGTCCACCATGCTGATGATGATCATCGGCATGTCGCTGCTCTATTCCTACGTGATGAGCTACCTGCACATCTCGCAGTCGGCGGCGCAGGCGATCGTCGACATGCACCTGCCGAAATGGCAACTGCTCGCCGCGATCCTCGCCATGGTGATCGTGCTGGGATTCTTCCTGCCGCCGGTCTCGATCATCCTGATGACCGCGCCGATCATCCTGCCGCCGCTGCGCGCGGCCGGCTTCGACATCATCTGGTTCGGCATCGTCCTGACAATTGTGATGGAGATGGGGCTGATCCATCCGCCGGTCGGCCTCAACATCTTCGTCATCCGCAACGTCGCCCCGGACATCCCGCTGCGCGAGGTGATCTGGGGGACGCTGCCGTTCGTGCTGCTGATGTTCGGCGCGGTCGTGCTGCTGTGCCTCGTGCCGCAGATCTCGACGCTGCTGCCTGATCTGGTGATGGGGCCGGAGACAGGACGCTAGTGTCCCGAATCCGAAGTTCGCATGATGTCGCGGCTAGCTCTTTCGCGAACTTCGGATTCGATAAGGACACTAGCAAGACATAATTCTAGTGTCCTGATCGGTTCTCAAGTTCGTACGGAGGTTGCTGCAGATGCAACGAACTTGCGAACCGGGACACTAGTGTGGTGGATCTGACATTCGCTTCAGCATTCGCCGCGAGTCCTCCAAGCGAATGTCAGATCCAAAACCACACTAGAAACTTATATTTGCTAGTGTCCCTTATGGTTCTAACATTCGTAAAAGAGCCTGCTGCAAAGTGATACGAATGTTAGAACCGGGACACTAGGTTCAGGCGAACCGGCGTGCGCCGATCACGCAGAGCACCACGACGGCGGTCACCGCGATCATCGCAGGCTCGACCGCCTCGTGCAGCAGTGTGGCGGCCAGTGCGAGGCCGAAGAACGGCTGGAGCAGCTGCAATTGTCCGACGGCGGCGATGCCGCCGAGCGCAAGGCCGCGATACCAGAACACGAAGCCGATCAGCATGCTGAACAGCGAGACGTAGACGAGGCCGAGCCAGGCCGGCTCCGTGATACCCCGCAGCGACGACGGCCAGGTCGCCAGCACCGCCGCCGCCATCGCCGGCAGCGACAGCACCAGCGCCCAGGAGATCACCTGCCAGCCGCCGAGCCGGCGCGATAGCTGCGCGCCTTCGGCATAACCGAGGCCGCAGACCACGATCGCCGCCAGCATCAGGAGATCGCCGACGGATGCGGCGCCGACGCCGCGGCTGAGCGCAAAGCCGGCAACACAGACGCTGCCGAGGCCGGAGAACAGCCAGAACAGCGGCCGTGGCCGCTCGCCGCCGCGCAGCACGCCGAACACTGCCGTCGACAGCGGCAGCAGGCCGACATAGACCACCGAATGCGCCGAGGTGATGTGCTCCAGCGCCAGCGCCGTCAGCAGCGGAAACCCGACGACCACGCCGAGCGCGGTGATCAGCAGCGGCACGAGGTCCGCCCGCGCCGGACGCGGCTGGCGGAACAGCGCCAGCAGGCCGAGCCCCAGCAGGCCGGCGATGGCGGCGCGGGCGACCGTCAGGAACACCGGATCGAAGCCGGCCACCGCCGCCCGCGTCGCCGGCAGCGAGCCGCTGAAGATCAGCATTCCCACAAAGCCGTTGATCCAGCCGGCCGAAGTCCTGTCCATCTGCTCGCCTCGCGTTGCGTGGCGGCACAGTGCCGTGCGGCGGCTGGTGGAGCCAGAGACAATGCAGTACAATTTTATCAAACTGTCATTGTCTTTGGAGCAGTACAGATGGACCTGGAGACCCCGGTCACGGACGACGGCGCCACCCTCGTCGAACGCACCATGCGGACCATCCGGCAACGCATCGCGGCGCGGACCCTGGCGCCGGGCGCCCGGCTGCCCTCGATCCGCGCGCTCGCCACCACGCTGCAGGTCTCCAAATCGACCGTTGTCGATGCCTATGAGCGCCTCGCGGCCGAAGGCGTGATCCATCCCCGGCGCGGCTCGGGCTTCTATGTGGCGGCGCGCCTGCCGCCGCTGTCGCTCGCCGACATCGGGCCGCGGCGCGACCGGGCGGTCGACCCGCTCTGGGTGTCGCGGCAGTCGCTGGAGGCCGATAGCGATGTGCTCAAGCCGGGCTGTGGCTGGCTGCCGCCGTCCTGGATGCCTGAGGAAAGCCTGCGCAGGGCGCTGCGCCGTCTCGCCCGCGGCGACGATGGCGTGCTCACCGACTACGGCTCGCCGCAGGGGCTGTTGCCGCTGCGCCAGTTGCTGGCGCGACGGCTCAGCGGCCATGGCGTAGAAGCGGCCCCCGACCAGATCCTGCTCACCGATTCCGGCACCCAGGCCATCGACCTGCTGTGCCGCCTGCTGCTCGAACCCGGCGACACGGTGCTGGTCGACGATCCCGGCTACTTCAACTTTCACGCCCTGCTGCGCGCCCATCGCGCCCGGATCGTCGGCGTGCCCTACACCGCGACCGGCCCCGACGTGGAGGCGTTCGCCCGCATCGTCGCTGATGCGAGGCCGCGCCTCTATGTCACCAACGCCGCGCTGCATAATCCGACCGGCGCATCGCTGTCCGCGGTGACCGCGCACCGCGTGCTCAAGCTCGCCGAGCAGCACGACCTCACCATCATCGAGGACGACATCTTCGCCGACTTCGAGGCCGAGCCGTCGCCGCGGCTCGCGGCCTTCGACGGCCTCGCCCGCGTGGTGCAGGTCGGCAGCTTCTCCAAGACGCTGTCGGCCTCGGTGCGCTGCGGCTACATCGCCAGCCGGCCGGACTGGATCGACAAGCTGATCGACCTGAAGATCGCGACCTCGTTCAGCAGCAGCCGCCTGTCGGCCGAACTGCTGCTCACGGTGCTGATGGACGGCACCTATCGCAAGCACATCGACGGCCTGCGCGTCCGGCTCGCAACCGCCATGGGCGACACCGCGAGCCGGCTCAAGAAGCTCGGCCTCAAACCCTGGATCGAACCGAAGGCCGGGATGTTCCTGTGGTGCCGGCTGCCCGACGGACACGACGCATCGGAGCTGGCGCGCCGCGCCCTTGCCGACCGCATCGTGCTGGCGCCGGGCAATGCCTTCAGCCTGTCGCAGGCGGCCGGCCAGTTCCTGCGCTTCAACGTGGCGCAGTGCACCGACCCGCGGATCTTCCGCAGCCTGGAGGCGGCGCTGCGGGCCGCGTGAGCGGCCCTCTACGTCGGCGCCGCTGCGCGCGCCTTTAAGCTTGGACCGCTGCGCGGGCCTTTAAGCTTGGATCGCTGCGCGGGCCTTGGCATTGAGCGCCGCAGCGACACGGCTGACCGGCGGCCGGCCGATCAGCCGGCTGACGGTGTTGGTGGCGGCCAGCAGCTTGGCCAGGTCGATCCCGGTCGCGATCCCCATGCCGTTCAGCATGTAGACCACGTCCTCGGTCGCGACATTGCCGGTGGCGCCGGGGGCGTAGGGACAGCCGCCGAGCCCGCCGGCAGCGCTGTCGATCACCCGTGCGCCCTCCTCCAGCCCGGCATAGATGTTGGCGAGCGCCTGGCCGTAGGTGTCGTGGAAATGCATCGCGAGCTGCGCCATCGGCACCTCGGCGGCGACGGCGCGGAGCAGCGCGCGGGCCTTCGCCGGCGTGCCGACGCCGATGGTGTCGCCGAGCGACACCTCGTAGCAGCCCTGCTCCCATAGCGCCTTCGCCACCGCCGTCACGGCAGACGGCCTCACCTCGCCGTCATAGGGGCAGCCGAGCACGCAGGAGACATAGCCGCGCACCTTGATGCCGTCGGCCTTGGCGCGCGCCAGCACCGGTTTGAACCGCTCGATCGATTCCGCGATGGTGCAGTTGATGTTGGCGCGGGAAAAACCTTCCGATGCGGACGCGAACACCGCGATCACTCGCGCGCCCGCGGCGATCGCAGCGTCATAGCCTTTCTCGTTGGGCACCAGCACGTGGAACTCGCGGTCGGGGTGATGGTTGACCGCACGCAGCACCTGCTCGGAGCTTGCCATTTGCGGCACCGCCTTGGGTGACACGAAGCTGCCGACCTCGACGACCGGGCAGCCTGCGGCCACCAGCGCCTCGATGAAAGCGACGCGATCCTCGACGCTGACCGGCGTCTTCTCGTTCTGCAGCCCGTCGCGCGGGCCGACCTCGATGATGCGGACCTGATCACTCATGATGGAGCATGCCTCTTTGGGCTGGATCTGTCGGTGAACCGTTTACGCCTAGCTCCAGGACGGCCTGCGCTTCTCGAGGAACGCAGACAGTCCCTCGCGGGCTTCAGGCTTCGCGCGCATGTCGGCGATCAGCTCGGCGGTCTCCATCAGCACGGCCTCGTCGATCGGCCGGCCGGCGACCGCGCCGACCAGCGCCTTGGCCGCGGCGCGTGCCTGCGGTGCGCCGGTGCGCAGCTGCTTCAGCACCTCGCTGACGCGGCCATCGATGGCGTCCGCAGCAACCACTTCGTGGATCAGGCCGATCCGTGCAGCCTCGGGCGCAGCGAACACTTCAGCCGTCTGGAAATAGCGTCGGCCGGCGCGCTGGCCGATCGCGCGCAGCACGTAGGGACTGATCACCGCCGGAACGAGACCGAGCCGCACCTCGGACAGGCAGAAGGTCGCGTCGCTGGTGGCGATCGCAATGTCGCAGGCGGCGACGAGGCCGATGCCCCCGCCATAGACCGGCCCCTGCACGCGGGCGATGGTGGTCTGCGGCATGCGGTCGAGCGCCGCCAGCATGCGCGCCAGCGGCTGAGCGTCGCGAACGTTCTCGTCCCGGGTGAACGTCGACGCCTTCTTCATCCAGTTGATGTCGGCGCCGGCGCAGAAGCTCTTGCCCTCGCCCATCACCACCACGACGGAGACGTCGCTTGCGGCCGCGAGACCGTCGAACGCCTTCCACAACGCGGCGATGAGATCCTCGTCGAACGCATTGTTGCGTTCCGGACGGTCGAGCACGACGCGGGCCACGGCCCCGTCTCTCTCGATGCGCACATTGCTGCTGGTCATGGTCGCGCCCTCAACACGTGGGACCTCTATGGTTCGAGCAAGGCATTGACTGCTGCGAATATGCCGAGATCAAGGAGGAGGCAACTGTCCGCGTGACGCGGACATCGCCGGTCTCTCCGAGCGGACGCCGACGTCCCATCCGCCGGGCGGTTACCGCGAGATACCATGGCCATGTCGAGCGGGGTGGATCAACCAGGCCCGCCGGCGATCATCGCAGGGCGACCGGCAGCGTGGCCGACGGTCGCGGCGCGACCGCTGTGCCGCGCTCAGGCCGTCCACATCCGGGTGTCACGAGACCCCAGCACGGACCGGACGCGACACCGGACGGACCGGTCAGTGCGTCCAGGGTTCGCCGCGCCGGAACGCGAAATTGTCGGCATAGGCCACGGTGCGGCGGGCCGACTCCTGAGGCTCCTGCACCTGATAGGGAATCCCTTCCCGCTCGCAATAGGCCACCGCATCCTCGCGGGTATGGAAGCGCAGCGTCAGCTGCTGCTTCATGTCGCCGGAGCTGGTCCACCCCATCAGCGGCTCGATGGTCCGCGGCTGCTCGGGCTCGAAGTCGAGCTGCCATTCCCGGCTCTTGGCCTTACCGGACTGCATGGCGTTCTTGGCGGGCTTGTAGATGCGGGCCGTCATGGACGACAGAAGCTCCATCTCGTTGGGGAGGTCCCGGCCTCGCGACGGCAACCAAGCCATTGCAGGGACGGGCCGGTGGGTTTTATTGTACGATTCTGCGGTTTAACAGGGCTATTTTCGGTCAATATATTCGACGGGAAAGTCGGTTACAATCTTGCTGAAAGGCCGGGATCGGGTGCGATCCCTCCATCGGTCCCCCCCCTCAAGACGTGGTCAACATGGACATCAGAGCGACACTTCCCGCCGCCGGCCGCGATCTTCGGCTCGACCTGTTCCGCGGCATCGCCAACTGGGCGATCTTCCTCGATCACATCCCCTACAACATCGTGAACTGGCTGACGACGCGGAACTACGGCTTCAGCGACGCCGCCGACCTGTTCGTGTTCATTTCCGGCTACACTGCCTCGTTCGTCTACGCCCGGATGATGATCGAGCGCGGCTTCGTCATCGGCGCGACGCGGCTGATGAAGCGGGTGTGGCAGCTCTATGTCGCCCACGTCTTCCTGTTCGTGATCTACATCGTCACCATCGGCTATGTGGCGATCAAATTCCACGACCCGGACATCATCAACGAGTTCAACGTCGCCGGGCTCATCGACAACCCGATCGAGACCCTGACCCAGGGCCTGCTGCTGAAGTTCAAGCCGGTCAACCTCGACGTGCTGCCGCTGTACATCGTGCTGATGGGCGTGTTTCCGCCGGTCCTGTGGCTGATGCTGCGCCATCCCGATCTCGTGATGTTCGCATCGCTGATCCTCTATGCCGCGGCGCGCCAGTTCGGCTGGAACCTGCCGGCCTATCCGGTCGGCACCTGGTATTTCAATCCGTTCTGCTGGCAGCTGCTGTTCATGTTCGGCGCCTGGTTCGCGCTCGGCGGCGCGCTGGAGTCGCGCCCGATCATCCGCTCACGCGCGTTGCTGGTCGCCGGTCTCGCCTACCTGGTGTTCGCCCTGGTGATGACCATGGCGGGCCGGTTCGAGGCGTTCGGCAACCTGTTCCCGCGCTGGCTGTATGATGCGTTCAACCCCAACGACAAGACCAACCTCGCGCCTTACCGCGTGCTGCACTTCGTGATCATCGCCTTCCTGGTCACCCGCTTCTTCCCGAAGAACTGGCCGGGCCTGGAATGGAAAGTGTTCGCACCGATGATCAAGTGCGGCCAGCAATCGCTCGAGGTGTTCTGCGTCGGCGTCTTCCTGTCCTTCGTCGGCCACTTCGTGCTGACGCTGAGCTCGGGCTCGGTGCTTGTGCAGGTGCTGATCAGCGTGATCGGCATCGCCTTGATGACGGCCGTCGCCTACTACCGCGCCTGGTCCAAGCGCCAGGACAAGCCGCCGCCGCGACCGAAGCCGGCGCCGGCTCCCGCCCCCGAGACCAGCACGGCCTGACGCAGAAGGCCGACAGGGTCACCCCTGTCGGCGTGCGCGCCGACCGGGGATTCCGGTTTTCACGTGATGGTCATGAAGCGCGAACTTCGGCGGATGACATCGCCGCGGATTCGGTGTCGCCCTCTGGAAGCCCGCGGGAGGAACGCGCGCGAGCTGCGCTACGAACGGCCATCCGCGAATTCGACAATCAAGCGATGGCTCCGCGCCAGTTCCCGTCGCCCCCAACCGAGCAAATCCAACGGCCAGAGCAAACTCGGAGCGGGGTAAAACTTCAGGCAACACTAGGCAGGATCATCGCGCCAAGTGCCATTTGCAACGAGCCGTACCACTATTCTCTTTTCATTTAGTTCAGACGCTACGATAGGCTGGCGAGATTTCATTCCTCATCGGCAGCGCCTCCACGGAAAGCTCCAGTCCCTCATCCTTTGCGTCTACGTACAGGCGAGTACCATCCTCGAACCTGATCACGAATTCACCTGGCCGACGACGCCTCGCGACTTTCACGATCTTTCCTTTGAGGAGATCAGTCAGTCGCGAAGCTTCGTCTTCGATATCTTTCACTCTCAAGCTCCTGTTTTAAAAAATTCTCTTTTAGCTGGCCATCAAGGCACGGGAGCGAAACGTGAATACTGGACGCCGTCGGGTCACCGTTTTCGCAAGCAACACCACGCCGCCAATCTCGAATCCCGGAACTCGACGGCCATTGCAAGGCTCCTCCCCGGCACGCAGCCATGCCGAGTCGGCTGATGGAGCGGGCGACGAGAGTTGGGCGGAATTAGCCATCGTGGCGGACGACGACCTTACCGATGTGGCTGCGACCGATGAAGTGATGGAACGCGTGCCCGGCGTCGCCAAAGGGAAAAGCCCGATCAATGACCGGCTTCAGCCGGTGAATGGCAATGGCGCGATTCATGGCTTCGAAGTTTGCACGGCTGCCGACAGACGCCCATCGGATCGAGACGATATTGCCGGAGAGCACCGTGGCATCCAACGTCGCTGCGCCCCCGAGCGTGCCGACCAGTTCGATCTGGCCACCGAGCGCCGTTGCCTGGATGGACTGCCCCAGCGTAGCCGCGCCCCCGATTTCGACGACATGGTCCGCACCGCGCCCGGCGGTGGCTTCCCGAACGGCAACGTGCCAATCCCTCCGCTTGCGATAGTTGATCACGTGATCTGCGCCGAGCGCCTTGAGCCGTTCGGCCTTTTCGTCGTCGGAGGTGGTGGCGATCACCCTGGCGCCCATGAGTTTGGCGAATTGCAACGCGAACAGAGACACACCGCCCGTCCCTTGGATCAGAACGGTCTCTCCGGCGTGGACGGTTTCCAGTGAGGCCCAGGCAGTGACACCGGCGCCTGGCAACGCTGCCGCTTCCTCGAACTCGAGATGATCGGGCATCGTGACCAGGGCGTCCTCATGGAACACCCTGAGATCGGTCAGCATGCCATCCTTGTTGGCGCCAGGCTGGTCGGCCAGAACATCAAGCGTAATCTTGCCTGCAATCCAGCGCGGAAGCGCATTGCCGACGACCTTGTCTCCAAGTCGAAAACGACTGACATCATCCCCAAGCGCCACAATCTCTCCGGCGCCATCGGAGAGTGGCACGCGAGCGGGTGTGAATGGCACGCGGCCATAGCGACCTTCGAGGATCATGATGTCGCGATAGTTGAGTGATGAGGCGCGCAGGCGCACGAGCACCTCTCGCCGTCCAGGCGTCGGATCGTCATGGGTGCGAAGGACAAGACTGTCGACGTCACCTGGTCTGTCGAAATGATAGGACTTCATTGCAAGGCTCCACTTGATTTGCCCCCCATCAGTGGCCCCTTCGCGCAGGACGATCGATAGGCTAGAGTGCAAATCTTTCGTCCATTCGTCCAAGATGTATCCCAAATGGACTTCCTGACCAGCATCGTCTCCGGCATGCATCTGCGCAGCGCGCTCTACGCGCGCTTCGAGGCGACTGAGCCTTGGGCGGTGCGCTTCGCCGCCGGGGCGGAGCGAGCCCGCTTTGGGCTGGTGACACAAGGACGTTGCTGGCTGCTGACGGATGGGGCCGCCGAACCGCTGGCGCTACGCGCGGGCGATTGTTTTCTCCTGCTTGATCCGATGTCCTTCGCGCTCAGCGACGATCCGCGAACGCCGACACGCCCTTGCGCCGAATTGATGGAAGCCAGCTCCACGCGACGCGCAAACGTGATCCGCTTCGGCGGTGGCGGCACGTTGACGACGCTGATCACCGGCTGGTTCACCTTCGATCCATCGAGCAGCAAGCCGCTGACCTGCCTGCTTCCATCCCTGATGCACTTCAGGGTGGAGGATGAGCGCACGAGCGCTCTGCAAGCGACGCTCGACCTGCTGACGCTTGAAACGGCGGAGAATGGCCTTGGCGGTGAGTTGGTCGTCCGCAGCCTGGCTGATTTGCTGTTTGTGCAGGCGGTGCGCTCCTACATGGCGTCGGCAAATCATTCCCAGAATGGTCTTCTCGCCGGCCTTGCCGATCCGTGGCTCAGCCGGGCGATCCATGCCATGCACGCCGAGGTCGCGCGTCGTTGGACGGTCGGTTCGCTTGCAGCAGTTTCCGGCATGTCGCGCTCCGCCTTCGCGCAGCATTTTCGGCAGACGGTCGGCCAGACACCGCTCGATTATCTCACATGGTGGCGTATCCATCTGGCCATGCGCTTGCTCCGCCAAGGATCTCAGCCGCTTTCAGGCATTGCCCCGACAGTAGGTTACGAGACCGATAGCGCGTTCGGCAAAGCCTTTCGACGCACCACCGGCATGACACCCAGCGCCTATCGGCGATCTCACCAACAGACCTGGGCGATAATCGGTCATGCGGGCGGATGAGGGCGGCTGTCGCCGCGACCACCTCCGGCTCCTGGCCCAGCGGGTCGAGGTCCAGGACAAGGAAATCCGGATCATGGGGTCCAAGAGCACCCAGCTCCGAACCTTAGTGGCGATCTCTGGCTCTGGCGTAAAATCGGATACCCTGGGCGCGCCGAGCTTGGTTCCGGAATGGCGGAAGGGGTGGGATTCGAACCCACGGTACCCTTGCGGGCACGCCGGTTTTCAAGACCGGTGCCTTAAACCACTCGGCCACCCTTCCTCGCCGGTTGCTCATGGGGGAACGGCGCGCAAATTGCAAGCCATTTGAGGCGGTCGATACGTTCCCCGGTGCTGCCTATCGCCTCGTGGCGGTCCGGCCAGCGAGACCGGCGCGCGGCGAAAAATAGCCCCGCATCCGCCGGAAGCCGAGGCTGGGCTCATCAGTGATGCCCATGTTGCACATATTCGACGACCGTATCGTCGGGATGCCTGACCAGCATGTTCCAGCCGGTAGGAACGGGCTTCTCCGCCTCTAGAATCTCGGCGCCCACCGTCGGCAGGTGCCGCTCATGGTCGTGGATGTCGTCAACCAGGAAAGTCAGATGTATGCTCGTACAGGGCTTCAGATCTTCTGCTGCACCTGCAGCGCAATTGGGACCTGGCTGCGGTGGTCGCGGATCGAATACGGTGGCCAGATTGCGCGATTCCCGCGTCGAGACCCCGAAGGCAATCAAGGTGCGGCCCGCAGCAAGGCGGGCCACTCCGTGCCAAACCTATTCCTCGTGCGGTGTCTATTCGGCAGCGCCGATCGCCTTGAGCCCGGCAGCGGCGCATTTGGCGTCGATGTCGCCCGAGGGCGCACCGCCAACGCCGATCCCGGCCACCAGAGCGCCGAGCTTGACCGGCAGGCCGCCTGCCTGGATGACCATGCGCGCATCCATGTCGCGCAGCCCGTTATTGGCCGGCTTGGACGCGATGAATTCGGCGAGGCCTGCCGTGTCGCGGCCCAACGCCGCCGAGGTGAAGGCCTTCCCCTGCGCGCTCGTGACGGTATGCGGACCGGAATTGTCGGCCTTGAGTAGAACCTTGGTCGCGCCGTCGCGCGCGACGATGGCGACGCTGACATTATGGCCTTCGGCAGCGCAGGCCTTCAGGGCGGCATCGGCCGCCTTCACCGCGAGGTCGAGCGGCAGATAGGGCGTCGTCGGCAGGCTTTGCGCAGCAGCCGCGACGGGGGTGAGAAGCGTGGCGGCGAATACGAGATCGCGGATCATCATGGTCTCCTTCCGAGTAATGGAAGGAAATTACCGTGCATGGCCGGCCTTCGACATTCGTAGCCCCAGCGACAAACTCCGTAGTTCTACGGAGTCTAGTGTGTTGGATCTGACATTCGCTTCAGCATTTGCCGCGAGTCCTCCAAGCGAATGTCAGATCCAAAACCACACTCAAATCTTATATTTGCTAGTGTCCCTTATGGTTCTAACATTCGTAAAAGAACCTGCTGCAAAGTGATACGAATGTTAGAACCGGGACACTAGCGTCCTTCAAGCCAGATGCGAGTCATCTCGGCCTGCGAGGTGGTGCCGAGCTTGGCGCCGATGGCGGCGCGGTGACTTTCCACCGTGCGCGGCGACAGGCCAAGCCCCTCGGCGATCTGACGGGTGGTGAAGCCTTCGGCGATGCGGTCGAGCACCTCGCGTTCGCGCGGCGTGAGCGCGGCGAGCAGCGCCTGCGTCTCCGCCCTCTCCGCGCGCCTTCGCAACGTGCGCTCCAGCGCTTCCTGCCCTCTCTGGATCGCGTCGATCAGGTCCTGTTCGTCGACCGGCTTGGACAGAAAATCGACGGCGCCGTTGCGGAAGGCGCGCCGGCAAGCGTCGATATCACCATGGCCGGAAATGACGATGGTCGGCCAGTCGATGCCCAACTCTACCAGCCTTTCCTGAAGTTTCAGCCCGGAAATGACCGGCATCCGGATATCGAGGACGAGGCAGCCGGGCTCGAGCCGAGATACGTTGGCGAGAAAGGCCTGTGGATCGGCAAAGCCGGTGGCCTCGATATCGACGGTCGATAAAAGCAATCCAAGCGCACGCCGCACGGCCTCGTCGTCATCGACCAGATAGACGGGGCGGGTCATTGCGCCGCCTCCCGGACTTGCTCCCCGCGCGGCAGCGTGATCCTGAAGGTCGCGCCTTCCCCGCCGTCGACCAGAACGATCTCGCCACCGGCCTGCTCCACGAAGCGCAGGCTGAGCGCGAGACCGAGTCCCAGACCGTCGGCACGCGTCGTCGTGAAGGGCGTGAACAGGCGCGCACGCACATGCTCCGGCACGCCGGGGCCGTTGTCGGAGACCTCCAATTTGGTTTGCGCGTCGTCCTGCTTCAGCGTGACGGTGACCTGCGCTGCCCTGTCCAGATCGCCCGTGGCCTCGATAGCGTTGCGCACGAGGTTGAACACGGCCTGCTCTATTTCGACGGGATCGGCGATGACCACAACGGGTTCTTCCGGCATGTCGAAAGCAAGCCGGACACCACGCTTCGCCGCCTCGGGCCCTAGCAAGGCCTGCACGTTCCTCAATGCCTCGCGCAGGTCAAAGGCCGAGGCCGGCGCGCGTTGCGGCCGCGACCAGTTGCGAAACCGCTCCAGGATGGCGGAGGCGCGGTGCGCCTGCGCCACCGTGTCGTCGAGCACCGGCACGAGAGCGGCACTGTCGCCCCGCTTGAGCATCCGGCGCCCGGCCTGCACTTGCGCCAGGATGGCAGTGAGCGGTTGCGTCAGCTCATGCGTGAGGCCGCTAGCCATCTCGCCCAGGGCATTGACGCGCGAGGCATGGGCGAGGCGCGATTCCAGCGCGCTGAACCGGGCCTGCTGCATGGCCGCACGAATGCGCGTGCGCTGGCGCAACGCCGCTAGCCCAGCGGCACAAGCGAGGCTGACAGCAATGAGTGTCATGGCCGTCTGCACCGGAGGAAGGAGGTCAGCGAGCCCGATCTTCATCCCGGTTTCCAAAAGCAGCGGCTGCGAGGCGATGCCAAGCGCCTTGGAAAACCGGATGGAGTCCCGGGGCATACTCGTGCCGACAAGGCGATGCCCGTCCGGCAGGGACAGGCCAAGCGCCACGCCGGGACGCGACCAGAACGGCCCAGCATCGCCGAGCAGTTTGGTGGCGTCGATTCCGAGCGCCAGTCCATAGCGCGCCGCATCCGTATTGGGGCTGCGCTTCACCATGAAGTAATGGTCCGGCCGCCCGGGATAGGCCAGCAAGCCGATTGCGCCATTGGATGCCCGCGCCGCAGAACGCACGATTCCCTCCGTCTCCGGGGCGAGCGGACCGGTGCCGATCGTCTCGGCCTGAGGATCCAGAGGAACGAGTTGCACCTCGTCGATGCGCGGGTAGAAGCGCGTGATCGTGACCGCGACGTCAAGAAACAGGCCGCGCGGCTCGCCGCCAGAGGTCACGGCGATCGCCGAAAGCGCCGTCAGATGAGCGTCGTGCTGGACGGCTCGTTGCGAAACCAGACGGTGCAGGATGGTGCTTTCCTGTTCCAGCCCGGCGACCAGCCCCCGGTGCTGCCAGGCCGCCAGCGCGCCGCACGCGACAAGCAGCAGCAGGCCCCAGAGGGCGACCAGCGCCAAGGGGCGTTCAAGGATCGGGCGATTGCTGCGTGTCATCGCGATATTCTCGCAGCTTGCGCACCGCAACGAAAGGCCGGAATGCAGGAGCCGAGCAGACAGCGAAAACCCGCGCGCCGATCGTTCGGAAATACCGCGATGCCGACACTGGTCTTATCCTGCCCGTCGGCGATCCCAGTGCAATCCCTCGCAACGGCACGCGCAAGCAGCACATGCCTTCCGAACTGCCTTGTCCAAGCCTGCGCGAGACATCCCCTGAGAGGTCAGGTTGTCCCAGAAGCGACGAAGCCGCGGCCAACTTTCCCTGAACGCCAGAGCTTCTAGTTCTTCAGCGGCGGATCGAGATGCGTGCAGCCGCCATCGGCGATGGGACGCATGATATCCTCGGCCTTGATCCTGGCTTTGACCGTCAGAAGATCCCAGCCGCTCTTGACGTCTTTCGGCGCCTTGGCCTGCACCAGGTACATGTCGTTCATCAGGCGGCCGTCGGCGCGCAGGCGCGCGCCCGGCGCGAAGAAATCATCGACCGGCATCTCCTTCATCTTGTGCATCGCCGTCAGGCCGTCGTTGTCGTTCGCGGCCTCGACGGCGCGCAGATAGTGGCGCACGGCGCTGTAGACGCCGGCCTGCGCCTGCGTCGGCATCTTGCCGCCGTGCTTGGCGGCAAACCGCTGGCCGAACGCCCGGCTGGCGTCGTCGCGATCCCAGTAATACCCGGTGAGGTACTGGACACCCTGCATCGACTCCGCGCCGAGCGAATGCACCGAGGTCAGGTAGAAGATCAGCACCGCCAGCTTCTGATCGCCCTCGCCGATCTGGAACTCGCGCGCCTGCTTGATGTTGGTCACGGTGTCACCCGAGGCATTGGCAAGCGCGATGATCTTCGCCCCCGACGATTTGGCCTGCAGCAGGAACGACGAAAAATCCATCGTGCCGACCGGATGGCGCACCGCGCCGAGCACCTTGCCGCCTGACGCCGTCACCACCTTCGAGACCTCAGCCTGCATCGCATGACCGAAGGCGTAGTCCGCCGTGATGAAGAACCAGGTGTCGCCGCCCTGCTGGACGATGGACTTGGCCATGCCCTGCGCCAGCGAATAGGTGTCGTAGAGCCACATCGCGCCGGTCGGCGAACAGGCTTTGCCGAACACATCGGCGGTGGCCGACCCGACATGAACCACCACCTTGCCGCGCTCGCGCGCCAGTTCCTGCACGCCGAGCGAGATCGAGGAATTGCCGATGTCGAAGATCGCGGAAACACCCTGCTGGTCGTAGAGATTGCGGGCCAGCGTCACGCCGGTATCGGTCTTGTTCTGATGGTCCGGTGCGAGCAGAACGACGGGCTGCCCCCTCACCTTGCCGCCGGCGTCCTCGATGGCGAGCTCAGCGGCCACGACGCTGCCGACCCCGCCGGCATCCGAGAACACCGAACTCTTGTCGTTGAGAACCGCAATGGTCAGCGGTTTGGTGATCGGTTCTGCAGACGCTGGCCCCATCAGCCCGGCGACGACGCAGGCGGCGGCCACACCAGCACGGTTGAACATTCTTCCTCCCCATCTTGTTATGGGATCGAAGCTACCGGTTGGCCGGCCACACCCTCTTGCGTTTTCCGCTTGTTGCCCGAGGTTGATGGCTGCCCTGCGCGTGGCCCTTCGCCGCATGCCCCCTTTTTGTTCACGAACCGTGCTCATGAACCAGGACGGTCAAAGCCGCCCGCGATCCGCCGCCCCGGCCGGATCAGAGATGGATCTCGCCCCGGCGCAACGACTCGGCAACCGCCTGGGTCTTGGTGTAGGCCTTCAGCTTGCGCATGGCGGACGCCATGTGCTTGTTCACCGTGTCCGTCGAGATCGACAGGATGCAGCCGGTGTCCCAGGCCGTCTTGCCGATCGCGGCCCAGGTCAGCACCTCGCGCTCGCGCGCCGACAGCACCGCCCGCGCAGCCTTTTCCTCGCTGCGCAGCCGCATCAGCTGGTTGACCGCGTAGAGCGCGAGCAGCTCCATGCCGGCATTGGCCGATGGCGAGTTGTCGACCTCGCGGCCGGCAAACGACACCGCCCCTTCGTAGCCATAGATGCCGTAGATCGGCACGCAGAACCCCTGCCGCATGCCGTAATCGCGCGACGCGATTTCCATCAGGCGCGTGGTCTGCACCGCGTCCGACGGCCAGGACACGTCGCGCCAGGCGAACGCCCTGGACCGCTCGCGCGCCTGCGCCACGAGCAGATCGTGCGACAGCAACCTGTCGTGGACGTCTTGCCGAAACCAGTCTTCGGGCCAGTGGCGCAGCAGCACGAGCTGATCGAATTCGGATCGCGCCGCGCTCGGCGCGGCGGCGATGACGAACATCTCGTAACCGTAAACCGCGGCCGCGGTCCTGATGCAGTCGACGAGCGCGGACGACGTCCTTGCCTGCTCGAAGTGCTCGACCGCAGCCAGGACATGAGTGAAATGGGCGAACTGGTGGCGAAGCATTCTCTTGTCCCCCCGAACAACAAGAATGACGACACTCAACTATGACACGCCGAGCCGGCCTTTGACAATTACGGCGAACCGCGGCGCCGGACGCGATCTAGTTCCCGGCTCTGTCGCCTACCTGACGCAGTCGCCACGGCCATCGATCAGGGTCAGCAGCTTCTCGCCGGTCGCCGACAGGATGCACATCTGCACCTCCTTCCCGGCCGGGACCATCTTGGTGCAGGTGATCTGCGGCCGGACGTCGTATTTCGCCGTCGAAAACTGGCAGGTCGCGAGACAGGACGCCTCCCGGTCCAATGAATTGGTCAGCATCACGCTCGCCGACACGCCATCGGCCAGCACGATGCAGGAGAACGGCACCGGATCCGCAGTTGCGACGGCGGATGCGGCCGTCAGCAGCAGCGAAGCCAGCGCGGCTCGCCACGCAACGCGGCGCGCAAACGTCCGGTTTCGGACGCAGTTCGACCGGCTGAACCTAGCCGGCGGCCTCGCCACGGTATTCCGCATCCGTGACATGCTCCATCCAGGTCACATGGCTGCCGTCGAGCGATTCCTGGATGGCCAGATGGACCATGCCGTTGGTGGGACTGGCGCCGTGCCAGTGCTTCTCGTGCGGCGGGATCCAGACCGTATCCCCCGGCCGGATCTCGCGGATCGGACCGCCCTTGGATTGCACGAGGCCGATGCCCGACATCACGTAAAGCGTCTGGCCGAGCGGATGGGTGTGCCATGCGGTGCGCGCGCCCGGCTCGAACGACACGCGGGCCGCCACCAGATGCGCCGGCGCCGGCGTCGCGATGACCGGGTCCTGCCACACGGTACCGGTGAAGTAGTCTTTCGGCGGCCTCACCGACGGACGGGAGCCTGCGGGATGAATGTCCATGATCGTCTCACCTGTTTACGATGTCGTCTGGCGCCGGCACATCACCGGGACACTAGAGCTTCTTGCTCGCGGCGTAGCGCGCCTTGGTCTCGGCGTTCATCGGATAGAGGCCGGGCAGCACCGCGCCATTGTTCACCTCGTTGACGATCCACGCCTCCATGCGCTCCTGCTCGGGCCCCTCCGCCAGGACATGGTCGAGCAGCGCCTGCGGGATCAGCACGGCGCCGTCCTGATCGGCGACGATGATGTCATCAGGGAACACGGCCACGCCGCCGCAGGCGATCGGCTCGCCCCAGTTGACGAAGGTGAGGCCGGCGACCGAGGGCGGCGCCGCGGCGCCGTTGCACCACACCGGCAGGCCGGTGCCGAGAACACCCTCGAGGTCGCGCATCACACCGTCGGTCACCAGCGCGGCGACGTTGCGCTTCACCATGCGCGCACACAGGATGTCGCCGAAAATGCCGGCGTCGGTCACCCCCATGGCGTCGACGACCGCGATGCAGCCTTCGGGCATGGCCTCGATGGCGGTGCGGGTCGAGATCGGGGCCGACCACGATTCCGGGGTGGCAAGGTCCTCGCGGGCCGGCACGAACCGCAACGTGAAGGCCGGCCCGACCAGCCGCGGCTGGTTCGGCCGCAGCGGCTTGGTGCCGCGCAGCCAGACGTTGCGCAGGCCCTTCTTCAGAAGGACCGTCGTGATGGTGGCGGTCGAGATGGTTTTGAGAATCTCGGCGGACTGCGGCGTGAGCGGCATAAAACGATAGGCTCCCTGGCGAATGGATGGCTATCATTGCGCCGGGCGGCGGCTGGGCGTCAACCGGTTCCGCCCTGAATTTCAGTGGGGGCCCCCGTTCCCAGGGCTCCCCCGGCCCGGTTCTCACCCAGACGTGAGCGTGACATGACCATCGACCTGAATTGTGATCTCGGCGAAGGCTTCGGCGCCTGGTCCATGGGCAATGACGAGGCGATGCTCAGCCTCGCCACCACCGCCAACGTTGCCTGCGGCTTCCATGGCGGCGACTCCGACATCATGCTGAAGACCGCGCGGCTCGCCAAGACCAACGGCGTCAGCATCGGCGCCCATCCCGGCTACCGTGACCTGCACGGCTTCGGCCGCCGCCCGGTGCCGGGCCTCACGGCTTCGGAAATCGAGACCCTGGTGGCCTACCAGATCGGCGCCCTGCAGGCGGTGGCCGCATTGGCCGGCCACGCGGTCACCCATGTCAAGGCCCACGGCGCGCTGTCGAACGTCGGCTGTGTCGACGACCTCACCGCCCGCGCCATCGCCGCCGCCATCAAGGCGGTCGATCGCGATCTGATCTTCGTGGTGCTGCCGAATTCGGCGCTGGCGCGCGCCGGCGAGGCCGCCGGCCTGCGGACGGTCAGCGAGGTGTTCGCCGATCGCGCCTACGAGGACGATGCCACGCTGATGTCGCGCAGCAAGCCGGGCGCCGTGCTGCATGACTCGGATGTCATCGCGGCGCGCGTCGTCCGCATGGTGCAGGATCGCACCATCGTCGCGGCGTCGGGCAAGGTGATCAGGGTGGACGTGGACACGGTCTGCATCCATGGCGATACGCCCGGCGCCGTCGCGATCGCCCAGCGCATCCGCCAGGCGCTGGATGCAGCCGGCATCGCGGTCGCGCCGTTCAGCCGCCGCTTCAGTTGAGCCGTATCAGGCCTTCGCGCGCACCGGCCTGATGCGCGCGGCACAGCGGGAATCCGGCGTGGCAGAACCCGTTCTAGAACGGATGATAGGACAGCGTGCCGAACACGACGAGCGCGATCACGGTGAGCGCGCCATAAAACGCCGCAGCATGCACGCGATCGCCGGCCTTCGGCGACACCGAACGGGCGTAGGAATGCAGACGGGCCTCGGACAGCAATGCGCGCATGGAACCTGATCTCCGGCGGACGATCATGCGCCATATTCGGCGCTTCGCGGGCGGCGGCGCAAGGCGCCGCCGGAAAAAACGAAAATCTTGCCCGCAACAGCGATGCCTTGGATGAAGATTCTGAACGAGCGTCGCCGCACACTCATTTCATTTCGCGGTTCCCGTGCTGAAAATCGCACTTTTCAGCAAATTGTTGCATTGGCCGTGCCGGCGCGGCTCAGTACACGTCCTGCTGATACCTCCCCTTCTTCTTCAGCTCGGACACGAAGGCGACCGCCTCGTCGATCGAGCGCGCCCCGAACTGGGCGGTGATGTCGACCAGCGCCCGCTCGACATCCCTGGCCATGCGCTTGGCATCGCCGCAGACATAGACGTGCGCACCATCGGCCAGCCACGACCACACCTCGCGGCCGAGTTCGCGCATGCGATCCTGCACGTAGAATTTTTCCTTGCCATCGCGCGACCAGGCCAGCGACAGGCGGGTCAGCAGACCGGATGCCTTCATCGCATTGAGCTCATCGGCATAGAAGAAATCACAATCGCTGCGCTGATGCCCGAAGAACAGCCAGTTGCGTCCCGTGGCCTTGGTCGCTTGCCGATCGTGCAGGAAGGCACGAAACGGCGCGACGCCCGTGCCCGGCCCGATCATGATGATCGGCGCCGACGGATCCTGCGGCAGGCCGAAGTTATGGGCCTTCTGCACATAGACCGGCAGCATCTCGCCCGCCTCGACACGCTCGGCCAGAAACGTCGAGGCGAGCCCCAGCCGCTTGCGCTTGCCGACGGCGTAGCGCACGGCATCGACGGTCAGTGACAGCCGGCCGGGCGTTGCATTGTGCGAGGACGAGATCGAGTAGAGGCGCGGCTGCAGCGGCTCCAACGCCTCGACAAAAGCCTCGGGATGCGGCCGGATGCCGGCAAATTTCTGCAGCGTCGCCAGCACGTCGAGGTGCGCCGCGTCGCCGTCGGGATCGCCGCCCTGGGCGAGTGCGCGAGCTTTCTCCCGCATCGCTCCACCGGAGATGAACGAGATCAACTCGAACAGGCTGTCGGGTGCCGGGGCCAGCGAGACGTCGTCGCGCAGCACGTCCCGCAAGGGTTTGTCCCTTACCTTTGCAACATGGGACACGCCGAGCGTGGCGATGATCTGGTCGACGAGCCCGAGATCATTTCTGGCGAACACACCGAATGAATCGCCGACGACATAGTCGAGCTTGCTCGCGGTGAGATCGAACTCGATGTGCCAGGTCTCCTTCTCCGAGCCGGCCTTGTTGAGGAGCCTCCGCGACAGGAAGGTCGCCGCCGCCGGATTGTCGCGCGAGCGGCCGGCGTCAGCGATCAGCACGGCTGATGCGGGCTCGGCCACGGCGGGTGCAGCCGGCTCCGCCGGAGCGGCCTGCGCCTTGTCCATCTCCTCATGGAGGCTCTTCAGCATTCGTAGCGTGTCCTTGCCGCCGGGCACGCACAGGTTCAGCCGGGCTTCCTTGCGCCCGGCGATCGCCTCGGAATAGTCGTGGCAGTTATAGCCGCACTGGCCGCAGTCCTGCTGCGCCATGGCCGCCATCATCCGGCGGCGCAGCGGCCGGCCTTCGGCCAGCTTCATGCGCTCGGCGATCGGCATCGTCTGGTCGTGCCATGGCGCTTCGCCGTCATCGCCGTCGCCTGCCGCCTGTTTCATCACGGCAGCGCCCTGCTCCGGAGACAGCGGCGTGATGGCGCCGCCATCGACCGAGATCAGTCCGGCAATGAAGCCGTTCAGCCAGGTGCGCTGCTCCGGCGAGAACGGCGCGTTCTCGGGTATGAGGTTGAGCGACGGCGCGGGAGCCAACTGAGTCATTCCACGGGCTCCTTCTCGATCAGACGCTTGAGAGCGTCGGTCTCGTGGCGAGAGGTGAACGCCACGAACGTTTCATCGGCAGCACGGTTGGCGAGGTAGGCGCGTAACAGCCGCTCGATGGTCATCGGCGCGTCCTCCGCCTTGACATCGCGGTAGAGCTCGCGCGCGATCGCAGCATCCACGCCATATCCGCCGCCGACATGCACATGGTAGCCTTCGACGGTGTCGCCCTCGTCGTTGATCGGCACGCGCGCGCCGATCAGGCCGATGTCGCCGATGTAATGCTGGGCACAGGAATGGTGGCAGCCGGTCACGTGCAGGTTGACCGGCGCGTCGAGCGGCACACGGGCCTCGCACCACTCCACCACGGCATTGGCCGTGTGCTTGGTATCTGAAGCGGCGAACTTGCAGCCGGCATTGCCGGTGCACGCCACTGCGCCCGCTCGCAGCGGCGACGCCGCCGTCGACAAGCCGAGCGCTTCGATCGCCGTGATGGCGTCGGCCACGCGCGCATCGGACACGCCGGAGATCAGGAGGTTCTGCCAGACCGTCAGGCGGATATCGCCGTCGCCGAGATCGCGGGCGATGGCCGCAAGGCCGCGCATCTGCTCCGGCGACAGCCGCCCGAGCGTCAGCGTCACGCCGATCCAGTTCAGCCCGACCTGCTTCTGTGGCTGCACGCCGATATGGGCCAGCCGGTCATAGGCCGGCCGCGGAGCCATCGCCTGCGGCGGCAGGCGCACCAGCTTGCGGCCGAGCTTCTCCTCCACGGCTGCGAGGAACTTGTCGAATCCGAATGCGTCCAGGACGTATTTGAGACGGGCTTTGTTGCGGTTGGTGCGATCGCCATGGTCGATGAACACCCGCACGATCCGGTCGGCGACCTCGGTCGCCTCCTCCGGCCTCACGATCACACCGGTGTCGCGGGCAAAATCCTTGTGCCCGGTGATGCCGCCGAGCGCCAGGCGGAAGTAGATCCCGGGCGCGACGCCATGGCCGTCCAGCACCTCCACCGCCTGGAACGCGATGTCGTTGGTGTCTTCCAGCACCGCGACACGGCCCGCTCCGTCGAATGCGACGTTGAACTTGCGCGGCAGGCCGATCAGCCCGCGATCGTTGAGGATGTGGAAGTGCCATTGCCGCGCGTAAGGCCGGGTGTCGAGCAATTCCTGCGGGTCGATGCCGGCCGTCGGCGTGCCCGTGACGTTGCGGATGTTGTCGGCGCCGGAGCCGCGCGAGCACAGCCCGATATCCTGGATCGCCTCGACCAGCGCCACCGCATTCTTCGGCGCGATCTCGCGGATCTGCAGGTTCGCCCGGGTGGTGACGTGGGCATAGCCGCCGCCGAACCGTTCCGACAATCCTGCCAGCTCGGCGAACTGCCAGTGCTTGAGGATGCCGTTGGGAATGCGCAGCCGACACATGTAGGAGGTCTGCGTCGGCGCTACATAGAACAGGCCGAAATAGCGCCAGCGAAAATTGTCCGCCGGCTTCGGCGGCTCATTGCCCTCCGCCTGCCTGACGAGACGCGGATAGGCGTCGAACGGATGCTCCTCGCGCTTGAACTTCTCCTGGTCGTTGAGCTTGCCGCCGGCGGCGATCACGCGATCCTGCGCCTTGATATGCGCCGCATCAGGCCCGGTCGGCTCGGCAGGCGCCGGTGCGCCCGTACCCAGCCGTCCGCTGCGCGCAACCTGCAGCCCGGAAGCGAAGCCTTCCAGATAACGCTTCTGATCGGACGTAAAGTCGCCGTTGAACTGCATCGTCATAGCCGTCACCTCTGCTGCGTCACTCGGCAGCCACCTGCACCGCGACCGGCGCCGGTGCGGGCTCCGCGCGCCCTGCCGGCTTGTGGGCGAGATAGAGGCCGAGGCCGGTGAAGACGAAGCCGCCGACCAGATTGCCGAGCGTCACCGGGATCTGGTTCCACAGCCACCACTGCGCGAGCGATACCTTGGCGCCCATGATCATGCCGGTCGGGATGACGAACATGTTGACGACGGAGTGCTCGAAGCCCTGGGCGAAGAAGATGAACACCGGCAGCCAGGCGGCCGCGATCTTGCCGAGCGTCGAGGTGGTGGTCATCGCCAGCACCACCGCGAGGCAGACCATCCAGTTGCACAGGATCGCCTTGACGAACACGGTCACGAGCCCGGCGAAACCGAACGCGGCATAGCCGATGGTCTTGGCCTCGGCGACCGCGACGATGCGCGCGGCGACCCCGGTCGGCTCGCTGGCCCCCATGTTGGTGAGTGCGATCGCGAGCAGGATGCCATAGGCGAGACTGCCGATCAGGTTGCCGAGAAACACCCAGAACCAGTTGCCGATCACCCGGCCGGCCGACGCATCGCGCTCGATCCAGGCGAGCGGCAGCAAGCCGAAGCTGCCGGTGACGAGCTCGAGCCCAAGCAGCACGATCATCACAAGACCGACCGGAAAGATCAGCGCGCCGACCAGCGGCTGGCCGGTGGACAATGCGCCGGAGAAAGCCAGGCTGGTGGCGATGCCGAGAATGCCGCCGGCGATGGCGCCGCGGATCAGCAGATCGCGCGGTGAAAGCTGCAGCTTGGCGCGGCTGGTTTCGATCATGTTCGAAACCACATCGACCGGTTTGACGTAATCCATGGTCTGCCTCTCGCGTGTCCGATGGAGCCGATCGGATCGATCGACCGTTGAGCCGCCCCGCGCATCGATGCAGTCCGGAGTACGGCGGTTGGGTCGCCCATCGGTGGGCAGACGCGCAGCATCTTCGCCGATGCTCGCGCTCGACATCTCCTATTCAAACGGCATGCCAGATTAAGAAAGAAACAATAATCAAATAAATTCAATTACTTAAAAGAAAAGAGCCGAGCAGGTCCGGCTTTCCGATCTCCAGACCTGCGCTGCTTTTGATGACAGAATGATCAAATAGTGAGCAATTGAATTTTTGCTCAATACTTGATCAGGAAACTCGCCGCGGGTAGTTCCCACCGGCCGTTCAGGCCGCCTCCACGAAACGATGCCGCTCGTAGAGGAACTCGAGCACCCGCTGGCGGCACTTCAGGTAGATCGGGCTCGAGGCGAGTTCGAGCCGCTTGCGCGGATGCGGCAGCGGCACCTCCAGCACCTCGCCGATGCGCGCGCTCGGGCCGTTGGTCATCATCACGATGCGGTCCGACAGCAGCACCGCCTCGTCGACATCATGGGTGATCATCATCACCGTGTTGTTGAGCTTCTGGTGCAGCGCCATCACCGAGTCCTGCAGATGCGCCCGCGTCAGCGCGTCGAGCGCGCCGAACGGCTCGTCGAGCAGCAGCACCTTCGGCTCCATGGCGAGCGCACGCGCGATACCCACACGCTGTTTCATGCCGCCGGAGATTTCGCCGGGACGCTTGTCGCGGGCGTGCGCCATCTGCACGAGGTTGAGATTGTGCATCGTCCAGGCGTCGCGCTCAGCGCGGCTCTTGCTGCGTCCGAACACCTTGTCGACGCCGAGCCGGACGTTGTCGTAGACCGTCAGCCACGGCAGCAGGCTGTGGTTCTGGAACACGACCGCGCGGTCGGGCCCCGGCGCGTTGACCTCGCGGTTCTCCAGCAGCACGCCGCCATGGGTCGCCGGCGTCAGCCCGGCGACGATATTGAGCAGGGTCGACTTGCCGCAGCCGGAGTGGCCGATGATCGCGACGAATTCACCCTGGTTGATGGTCAGGTTGATATCCTTGAGCACTTCCGTCGTGGCCTGGCCACGGCTGAAGACCTTGTCGATGTGATCGAGCTTGAGATAGGCGTGCATGACGATCCCCTCAGTTGGCGGCCGTGCCGTGGGTGACGGCGGTGCCGATCAGCGCGATGATGCGATCGAGCACGAAGCCGATGATGCCGACATAGAACAGCGCGAGGATGATCTCGCTGATGTGCGATGAATTCCACGCATCCCAGATGAAGAAGCCGATGCCGACGCCGCCGATCAGCATTTCCGCAGCGACGATCGCCAGCCACGACAGGCCGATGCCGATGCGCAGGCCCGTGAAAATGTAGGGCGCCGCCGACGGGATCATGATCTTGGCGAAGAACTCGAGCGGGTTGAGCTGCACCACCGCGGCAACGTTGCGATAGTCCTGCGGGATGTTGCGGATGCCGACGGCGGTGTTGATGATGATCGGCCAGATCGAGGTGATGAAGATCACGAAGATCGCCGACGGCTGCCCGTCGCGGAACGCGGCGAGCGACAGCGGCAGCCAGGCCAGCGGCGGGATGGTGCGCAGCACCTGGAAGATCGGATCGAGGCCGCGCATCGCCCACACCGACTGGCCGACCAGCGCGCCGAGCGCGACGCCGGCGACCACTGCCAGCGAATAGCCCAGCGCGACGCGCTGCAGACTGGCCGAGAGGTGCCAGAACAGCCCCTTGTCGATGCCGCCATTGTCGAAGAACGGATGCAGGATGAGGTCCTGCGTGTCACGCAACACCCGCGACGGTGGCGGCAGCGTCGCGCCGGCCTTGCGGCACAGCAGCTCCCAGATCACCAGGAACAGCGCGATCACGATCAGCGGCGGGACGATGCGTACCGACGCCGCGCGGACGAGCTTGACGGCCCGTTCAGTGAACGGCGGCCGCTTCGGTGTCAGCATCACGATCGGCGCGGCGGCAGCCGGAAGCTCCGCAGCGGGCTCGGTCTTGAGCGCAGGCATGGTCATTCCAGAGTCTCCAGGTGCGAAGGAAAAGCCGGGCCGCCGCTTGCGCAGCGGCCCGTGCGAGATCAGACGTCGACGCGCTTGATGGCGAGCGACTTGAGATAGGCCGACGGGTCAGCGGGATCGAACACCTTGCCGTCGAACAGCGTCTCCCTGCCGCGCGACGTCGACGCCGGAATCTCGGCCGCAGCGACGCCGAGCTCCTTGGCCGCCTCGCGCCACAGATCCTCGCGGTTGACCTTGGCGATCAGCGCCTTGGTGTCGAAGCTCGCTTCATACTTGCCCCAGCGGATGTCCTCGGTGAGGAACCAGAGGTCATGGCTCTGGTAGGGATAGGAGGCGTTGTCGGCCCAGAACCGCATCATGTGCGGGCTGTTTTCGACGACACGGCCGGTGCCGTAGTCGAACTTGCCCTTGACGCGGTCGGTGACATCCTCGACCGGGCAGTTGATCCACTGGCGCTTGGCGCAGATCGCCGCGACCTCGTCGCGGTTGTCCGGCTTCTCGCACCACTGCTGCGCCTCCATCACCGCCATCAGCAGCGCTTTCGCCGCCTTCGGATATTTGTCGACATAGGCCGCGCGCAGCGCGAAGGATTTTTCCGGATGCTTGTTCCAGAGCTCGCCGGTGGTCAGCGCGGTGTAGCCGATGTCCTGGTGGATGAGCTGCAGATTCCACGGCTCGCACACGCAGAAGCAGTCCATGGTGCCGACCTTCATGTTCGCCACCATCTGCGGCGGCGGCACCACGATGGTCTCGATGTCCTTGTCGGGATCGATGCCGCCGGCGGCGAGCCAGTAGCGGATCCACAGATCATGGGTGCCGCCGGGAAATGTCATCGCGGCCTTGACCGCCTTGCCGGCGACCTTCTTCTTCTCCAGCGCGGCCTTGAACGGCGCGGCATCGACGCCGACCTTGAGGTCGGCGTATTCCTTGCTGACCGAGATGCACTGGCCGTTGAGATTGAGCCGCGCCAGGATGTACATCGGCGTCGGCACGTTGTTCTGCGTCACCTTGCCCGACGAGATCAGGTAGGGCATCGGCGACAGGATGTGCGCGCCGTCGATGCCATTGCCTTCGGAGCCCAGCACGAGATTGTCGCGCGTCGTGCCCCACGACGCCTGCTTCTGCACCTCGACGTCGGGCATGCCGTACTTGGCGAAGAGACCCTTCTCCTTGGCGACGAACAGCGGCGAGGCGTCGGTGAGCGCGATGAAGCCGAGCTTGGCGCCCTTGACCTCGGGGCCGGAGCCTTGCGCGAACGCGCCGCCGGGAAAGCTCAGCCGCAACGAGGCCAACAGCGCCGCCGACCCGGCGCCCGCCTTCAGCAGCCTGCGCCGACTGATCCGGCCGCCGGCCGATCCCTGATTGATGGTCTTCGTCATCGTGTCCGTCTTCCCTTTCCGATGTGGCACTCCCGGCCGGTCGAGCCGCGAAAACGACAAATGCCGCCCCCTGGCTGAAATCGCACGATGCGATCCCCTCCAGACAGCGGCATTGCTGCGTGGTCCTTCCGTGGACCGTCGGCCTTCGTCTCAGCCTGACAACGGATATTCAAACTCCGTGCCAGCAGGACGGAGCCTTCAAGTCATTGGGAAATATTGGATTTATCGAATCGGGCAGCGCTTGCCGAGAAAACGGCCGGCTGTCGGATTTGCACCGCGATGGGTTTTTGTGCAGCGCGCAATAATTAGGCAGGCACTGGTCGGACGACTGCCTCAGACGTGCGGATGGCGCCGGATCGCAAACGCTCGGAGATGGCCGGCGATATCAGTGGCGTCGAAAGCCGGCCCGGTGAAGGCGCCGATGCCATCGGCGACCGGTGACGGCGGGGCGCCGGCGAAGCCGGTCGCAGCGTCGTAGAGATCGGGCCTGAACACCGCCTCGGCGGTGCGCAGCGCCTCTGCACTCATCGCGGTCTGCCCCCAGCGCACCATCTGGGCATACAGCCATGCCGCCTGCACCGGATCGGGCCGCGCAGCGGCTTCCCGGCCAACCAGCAGGTAGCGGCCGCTTTCCCGGATCCGGCCATCAGGCGCGACCTTCAGCCGTCCGTCGAGGGTGCGCTGGATCACCTCGGCCGCGACGCCGATCCGCTCGGGATCGGCGAGGATCGCCGCGGCCTCGGCACGGTTGTCCGGCGCCTCGATGAAGGCGGCCGCGCGCGCGCAGGCCCGCACCAGCGCCGCCACCGCCTCCGGATTGTCGTCGGCCCAGCGCTGGCGCACCGCCAGCACCTTTTCCGCCGCGCGCACCAGGATGTCGGACACGAAGTGCAGGATGTGGCCGATGCCGAGATCCACCGCGACGGAATTCCACGGCGCCCCCACGCAGAAGGCGTCGACATGGCCGCTCGCCAGGCTGTCGACCATGTAAGGCGGCGGCAGCACCACCAGGCGCACGTCTTCGTCGGGATCGACGCCGCCGGCCGCCATCCAGAACCGCAATTGATAGTTGTGGGTCGAGAACGGAAAGGTCATGCCGAAGGTCAGGGGATCCTGCCCCTGCGCCCGCCGCGCCGCGACGACGCGCGCCAGCGCCTTCGCGGTCGCCATCGGGTCGGTCGGCTCGCCGTCGAGATGATCCATGATCGCGGCGTGGAGCGCCGGCGACACCGTGATCGCGTTGCCGTTCACGCCGAGGGTGAAGGGGGCGACGATCGGCACCTTGACGTGGCCGATGCCGAGGCTGGAGGCGATCGACACCGGTGCCAGCAGGTGGGCGGCATCGAACAGGCCGATGTTCAGCTTGTCGCGCACGTTGGACCAGGACACCTCGCGGACCAGCGTGATATCGAGCCCCTGCTCCGCGGCAAACCCCTTGTCGACCGCGACGATCAGCGCTGCGGCATCGACCAGCGGAATGAACCCCACACGCAGCGGCTTGCCGGTCATTTCAACATCTCCGCGGCAGTGATGATCGACTGCGCAATGTCGGCGATCTTCTTCTTCTCGCGCATCGCGGTCGAGCGCATCAGGACGTAGGCCTCGTCCTCGGTCATGCCCTTGATCTTCATCAGGAGGCCCTTGGCGCGATCGATGACCTTGCGCTCCTCGAGCGCCGATTTGGTGCGCTCGAGTTCAGCCTGCAGGCGGGCGAAGGCGTTGAACCGCGACACGCAGAGATCGAGCACCGGCTTGATCCGCTCCTTCTTCAAGCCGTCGACGATATAGGCGGACACCCCGGCGTCCACCGAGGCCTCGATCGAGGCGGAATCGCTCTGGTCGACGAACATCGCGATGGGACGGCGCACCGCCCGGCTGACCTGGAACATCTGCTCCAGCACGTCGCGGCTGGGGTTCTCGAGATCGATCAGGATGACGTCCGGATCGAGCGCATAGATCCGCGCCAGCAGGTTGTGCATCTCGCTGATATGCTCGACCGCGGTAAAACCGGCCTCGCGCAGGCCTTCCAGCAGGATCGCGGCCCGGATCGGGCTCTCGTCCACGATGACGATCTTGAGGGTGGTTTCCGCCGGCATCCAACGCTCACTTCACGGTCAAGACCGGGTATCCCGGTGATCTGCTTCGCAAAACAGGCGCATCGTTGGGCCCGAGCCGGTTCCGCCCGCGCCGGCGCGCGATCGGAGCCCGCCGGCCTTGAAATCGGCCGGGATCAAGGCTAGCTCCTGTCGCTTCTAACCGGATGGAGCAGCATGGACAAGGGCGTCGCGCCGAAAGTCAGTTTTGTGTCCCTGGGCTGTCCCAAGGCGCTGGTCGATTCCGAGCGGATCATCACGCGGCTGCGGGCCGAGGGCTATGAGCTTGCGCGCAAGCACGACGGCGCCGACCTCGTGATCGTCAACACCTGCGGCTTCCTCGACAGCGCCAAGCAGGAGTCGCTCGGCGCCATCGGCGAGGCCATGGCCGAGAACGGCAAGGTCATCGTCACCGGCTGCATGGGCGCCGAGCCCGAGCAGATCGAGCAGGCCTATCCGGGCGTGCTGTCGATCACCGGACCACAGCAGTACGAGAGCGTGCTGGACGCGGTGCATCGCGCCATCCCGCCGCTGCACAACCCGCATCTCGATCTCGTGCCGCCGCAGGGCATCAAGCTGACGCCGCGGCACTACGCCTACCTGAAGATTTCCGAAGGCTGCAACAACCGCTGCACCTTCTGCATCATCCCCAAGCTGCGCGGCGACCTCGTCTCGCGCACGGCCGACGACGTGCTGCGCGAGGCCGAGCGGCTGGTGAAGGCCGGCGTCAAGGAATTGCTGGTGGTGTCGCAGGACACCTCGGCCTATGGCATCGACCTGAAATATGCGCCGGCGCAGTGGAAGGACCGCGAGGTTCGCGCCCGCTTCTACGACCTTGCGCGCGAGCTCGGCGAGCTCGGCGCCTGGGTGCGGCTGCAGTATGTCTACCCCTACCCGCATGTCGACGAGGTCATCGGCCTGATGACCGAGGGCAAGGTGCTGCCCTATCTCGACATCCCGTTCCAGCACGCAAGCCCTGAGGTGCTGAAGCAGATGCGCCGGCCGGCCGCGCAGGACAAGACGCTGGCGCGCATCAAGGCCTGGCGCGAGCAGTGCCCGGACCTGACGTTGCGCTCGACCTTCATCGTCGGCTTCCCCGGCGAGACCGATGCCGACTTCGCCTACCTGCTCGACTGGCTGGATGAAGCCGAGATCGATCGCGTCGGCTGCTTCAAGTACGAGCCGGTGGCCGGCGCGACATCCAATGCGCTCGCCAACCCCGTTCCGGAGGAGATCAAGGCCGAGCGCTGGAATGCGCTGATGGCGCGCCAGCAAAAAATCTCGGCGCGGCGGCTGAAGCGCAAGGTCGGCACCCGCCAGCAGATCATCATCGACGAGGTCGGCCCGAGCGTCGCCAAGGGCCGCTCCAAGGCCGACGCGCCGGAGATCGACGGCAGTGTCTATCTCTCGAGCCGTCGCCCGCTCAAGGTCGGCGACATCGTCACCGCCAAGATCGAGCGCGCCGACGCCTACGACCTGCATGGCACCGTCGCGGGCTTCTGAACCCGCGACTTGACAGAGGGGGCCATTCGGCTGTACGAGCGCGCCCCATGATTTCGATCCGGACCATCCGCAGCGCTGACCGCCGCCGTCGCTCGTACGACGACGATGGGTCGCGCCGTGTCCGACGACAACGCTGAAGCCAAAAGCCAGCGACGTTTTCGAGAAGGCCGCGCCCGCAAAGCGCGGCCTTCTTGCGTTTCACCCTGCATTTTCCAGACCCAAGCCCAACCCAAGCCCACGTTCCCCAACCACAGGAGCCTGCCATGACCGTTGCGATCCATCCGTTCGATGCGCTGATGGACATCACCGCCCGCCCGCCCGTGGTGTTCGTCCGCGGCGAAGGCAGCTGGCTGTGGGACGACAGCGGCCGCCGCTACCTCGACTTCGTGCAGGGCTGGGCCGTCAACTGCCTCGGCCACTCGCCATCCGTCGTCGCCGACGCCCTCGCCGCTCAGGCGAAGGAGCTGCTGACGCCGAGCCCGGCGTTCTACAACGCGCCGAGCCTCAAGCTCGCGCAGTTGCTGGTGGCGAACAGCGATTTCGACCAGGTGTTCTTCGCCAACTCCGGCGCCGAGGCCAACGAAGGCGCGATCAAGCTCGCGCGCAAATGGGGCGCGCTGCATCGTGGCGGCGCCTACGAGATCATCACCTTCACCGGCGGCTTCCACGGCCGCACCCTCGCCACCATGTCGGCGTGCGGCAAGAAGGCGTTCGAGCCGCTGTTCGAGCCGAAGGTGCCGGGCTTTCCCAAGGCGACGCTCAACGATCTCGCCTCGGTCGAGCAGCAGATCGGCGACAACACCGTCGCCGTCATGCTCGAGCCGATCCAGGGCGAAGCCGGCGTGTGGCCGGCGACCGACGCCTTCCTGCAGGACTTGCGTGCATTGACGAAGGCGCGTGGCCTGCTGCTGATCCTCGACGAGGTCCAGACCGGCATCGGCCGCACCGGGCACCTTTTCCATCATCAGGGCGCCGGCATCGCGCCGGACATCATGACGCTCGGCAAGGGCATCGGCGGCGGCGTGCCGCTCGCCGCCCTGCTCGCCACCCGTGAGGCCTCCTGCTTCGCCCATGGCGACCAGGGCGGCACGTTCAACGGCAATCCGCTGATGTGCGCGGCCGGCAGCGCCGTGATCGAGCAGGTCCTCCAGCCGGCCTTCCTCAAGGCTGTGCGCGACAACGGTCAGCACCTCGCGAGCGAACTGCAGCGCATCTCGGCGCGGCACGGGCTCGGCGAGGTCCGCGGCCAGGGGCTGCTGCTCGCGCTCGACCTCAAGCGGCCGATCGGCGCCGCGATCGTCGCGCAGGCGCTCGACGAAGGCTTGCTGCTCAACGCGCCGCAGCCCGACGCGCTGCGGTTCATGCCAGCCCTCAATGTCACCCGCGAGGAGATCGCGCAGATGATCGCGTCACTGGATTCGATCCTGCGCCGGAGCGGCGCGGCGCGCTGCGTCAACTAAGGACGCCACGCGGCGGCGGCCTCACGGCCGCCGTCGCGGCTTGCGTTACGGGCGCAGCACCGAGGCGCCGACGGTCGCACGGCTCTCGAGATCGCGATGGGCCTTCTGCGCGTCCTTGAGCGCATAGGCATGATGGATCGGCACGTGAAGCTTGCCGTTCAATACCGCGGCGAACATGGTGTCGGCCGCTTCCAGCAGTTCGCGGCGCGTGCCGACATAGTCGTTGAGCTTAGGCCGCGTCGCGAACAGCGAGCCGTGGTTGTTGAGCTCCTGCAGCGCGAACGGCGGCACCGGCCCCGACGCATTGCCGAAGCTGACGAACATGCCGCGCGGCTTGAGGCACGACAGCGAGCCGGGGAACGTCGCCTTGCCGACGCCGTCATAGACCACGTCGCAGAGTTCGCCGCGGCTGATCTGCTTCACCCGCGCGACAAAATCCTCCTCGTTGTAGAGGATGACATGGTCACAACCGTTGGCGAGCGCGAGCTCGGCCTTCTCGCTGGAGCCGACCGTACCGATCACATTGGCCCCCAGCGCCCTGGCCCATTGGCAGGCCAACAAGCCGATGCCGCCGGCCGCGGCATGGATCAGCACGCGGTGTCCAGGCTCGACGCGAAACGTCTTGTGCAGCAGGTAATAGACCGTCATGCCCTTCAGCATCAGCACGGCGGCCTGCTCATGGGTAATGGCATCCGGCAGCTTGACCAGCTTGTCCGCGACGATGTTCCGCTCCGTCGCGTAGCTGCCGAGATTGGTGTAGTAGGCGACGCGGTCGCCCGGGTGGAAGTTGGTCACCCCCGGCCCGACCGCCACGACCTCGCCCGACGCCTCGTTGCCGGCGATGAACGGCAGCGCCGGCGCCTTGTACAAGCCCGTCCGGTAGTAGGTGTCGATGAAATTCAACCCGATGGCGTGCTGCCTGATCCGCACCTCGCCGTTGCCGGGCGGCGGCACATCGACGTCCTCGTAGGTCAGCACTTCCGGTCCGCCGACCTGATGGACACGCACGGCCTTGGTCATCTTCCACTCCCATTTCTCCGCGCGACATTAGGCGGGGGAACAGGCTGGAGCAACCCGGTCAGCGGGTATCCTTGTCTGCCCCCGCCCGCTCCCGATTGCGGCGCGCCAGGATGTTGAAGGCCTCGACCGCGAGCGCAAAGGCGATCGAGAAGTAGATATAGCCGCGCGGAATGTGAAACTGGAAGCCGTCCGCCACCAGCGCCATGCCGATCAGCAGCAGGAAGGCCAGCGCCAGCATCTTGGTGGTCGGATGGCGCGCCACGAAGCCGGCAATCGGTCCCGACGAGACGTACATCACCACGCAGGCGATGATCACCGCGGTGATCATGATGGTGAGATCCTGCGCCATGCCGATCGCGGTGATGATCGAATCCAGCGAGAACACCATGTCGATGATGATGATCTGAACGATCACCCAGAAGAACGCGTTGGCCGGCGTCGCGCCGCCCTCGCCTTCGCGCGCCTCGACCTCGCCATGGATCTCGTGGGTCGCCTTGGCCATCAGGAAGGCGCCGCCGCCGATCAGGATGATGTCGCGCCAGGAGAACGCCTGGCCGAACGCGGTGACCACCGGCGTGGTCAAGCCGATCAGCCAGACCAGGATCGACAGCAGCGCGATGCGGAATACCAGCGCAAGCGCAAGGCCGAGCTGCCGTGCGCGCTTGGCCTGGTGCTCGGGAATGCGCGACACCAGCACCGAGATGAAGATCACGTTGTCGATGCCGAGAATGATCTCGAGCGTCGTCAGCGTCACCAGCGCCGCCCAGGCTTCAGGGCTGGCCAGAAGTTGCATCATGCATTCACCTGTTCACCACGATCCGGATGACAATGTCGCTGCACAGAACATAGAACGCGATCACGCACAGGCCGACACGCACGAGGCCCGGCACCTGGAAATCCCACAGGATCGTCAGCAGCGCGAGCACGCCCCACAGGGTGATCATCACGAGGTTGAGCGACCGCAGCCGCGTGACGCGCACCGGATGCATCACGTTGAACGGCACGAACGTCAGAACCAGCAATGCGACCACCAGCAGGCTGGCGCTGATCGGCCCCGGCCTGAGCAGGAAGAGATAGAACGCCGCGACGTTCCACAAGGTGGGAAAGCCGCGGAAATGATTGTCGTCGGTCTTCATCCGGCGGTCGGCGAAGTACAGCGCGCCGGTGACCGCGATCGCGGCCCCGAGCAGCGGCGCGGCCGTCGGCAGCAGCAGCCCGCTCGCCATGATGGCGTAGGCCGGCACGAACACATAGGTGACGAAGTCGACCACGAGGTCCAGCGTCTCTCCCGACCATTCGGGGAGCTGGCTCACCACATCGAGCCGGCGCGCCAGCGGGCCGTCGACGGCGTCGACCACCAGCGCTGCGCCCAGCCAGCCGAACATCGCCGCCCAGTGCTCGCGCACCGCCTCGAGCAGCGCCAGCAACGCCAGCCCCGCCCCCAAGGCGGTGAGAACATGCACCCCGAACGCGCGCCGGCGAGTCGCGGGGGTACCGATCGGCGCCTGGTATGGGTCCGGCTGGGTCATGGGTCGCCATGGATTATCAGGAATTGCGCTGATTTGCACAGGCCGCCTTGCGGCGATGCGTCGCGCAATCGTCACACGACCGCCGCTCGTGTGGTGGATCTGACATGCGCTTCAGCATATGCCGCACGTCCTTCCAGCGAAGGTCAGATCCAAAACCAGACTGGAAACTTATGGTTGCTGGTGTCCCTTATGGTTCTAACATTCGTCAAGGAGCTTGCTGCAAAGTGATACGAATGTTGGAAGCGGGACACGAGCGAAAGCCGATTGCGGGACCCTTCGGCGGTCCTTATATCCAGGAGCCATGGACGAAGCGCCAAGCCCGCACCACCCGTTCGATGTCGCCGTGATCGGCGGCGGCCCTGCCGGCCTCGTGGCCGCCATCGCGCTGGCCCGCTCCGGTGCCGCAACCGCCCTGCTGGCGCGGCGTATCCCCTATGCCGACAACCGGACCACTGCGCTGCTCGGCCAGTCGGTCGACCTTCTGGAAACGCTCGAAGTCTGGCCGCGCTGCAAGGACAGTGCCGCCCCGCTACGGGTGATGCGGCTGGTCGACGATACCGGCCGCCTCATCCGCGCCCCCGAGGTGCGGTTCTCCAGCGACGAGATCGGCCGCGAGGCATTCGGCTACAACATCGAGAACCGCATCCTGGTCGCCGCGCTGGAGGCGCGCGCTGCCGAGTTTGCGAACATCACCAGGTTCGACGACGAGGCCGACGCCGTCACGCCCCGGGATGATGCGGTCCACATCCATACCCGCCGGGGCGAGACCCTGACCGCGCGCCTCGTGGTCGGCGCCGAGGGCCGCCACTCGATCAGCCGCGATGCGGCCGGCATCGACGTCAACCGGCGCGCGCTGGCGCAGACCGCGCTCACCTTCAACGTCACGCATACCCGCCCGCACCACGACGCCTCGACCGAGTTCCACACCGTCAACGGCCCCTGCGTGTTCGTGCCCCTTCCGGGCGCCCGCTCCAGTGTGGTCTGGGTGACCTCGCCTGCGGAAGCCGAGCGGCTGAAGCAGCTCAGCGACGACGATCTGGCGCTCGCCGCGGAGCAGCGCGCTCATTCGATCCTCGGCCGCATGCGCATCGAGGGCGGCCGCAACACGTTCCCGCTGGCCTTCGAGCGCCCCAGGCGCTTTGCGATGCAGCGCGTGGTGCTGGTCGGTGAAGCCGCCCATGTGTTGCCGCCGATCGGGGCGCAGGGGCTCAACATGGGCCTGCGCGACGCCGCCGACATCGCGACCATCGTCGCGGACGCGCGCGCCGGGCATGAAGATCCCGGCGCGCCGGCCGTGCTGTCCCGCTTCGAACGCGCGCGCTGGGCTGACGTCAACAGCCGCACCGTCATGATCGATCTCGCCAACCGCTCGCTGCTGAGCGACCTGTTGCCGCTGCACATGCTGCGTGCCGCCGGCATGCACCTGCTCGGCCATGTCGGGCCGCTGCGCCGGCTGGCGATGCGCGAGGGGCTCGCGCCATCCTGGCGTTCGGACCCGCGCTGAGCCCGCGCCCGCGTGCGCCCGTCAGGGCAGCGGGATCTGCCCGGTCTTGAGCGCCCACATCACGCTGGTCAGCGTCACCACCGAGACGAAGGTGCCGAGCAGCACGGCGGCCGAGGCCGGCTCGATCCAGGCCTCGTATTGCCGCGCGATCACGAACACGTTGAGTGCCGGCGGCAGCGACGCCATCAGGATCGCCGTCGCCGACCACTCCGGCACGAACGGCCCGAGCGCGAACAGCAGGCCGAACACGATCAGCGGATGCGCAACCAGCTTGATCAGGATGATCCCGGGCACCTCCCAGGGCACACGGCTGAACGGTCGCAGCGCGACCGTCACCCCCAGCGCGAACAGCGCCACCGGCGCCGCGGCGCCCTGCAGGAATTGCAGCATGTTGTCGATCGCGACCGGCGGATGCCAGTGCAGCGCCGCGGCGATGGTGCCGCAATAGGCCGCGACGATCAGCGGATGGAGGACGATCTGCTTGATCACCGAGACGACGGTCGGCCACAGCCGCTGCTGCCGGCCGCCGGAGATCGCGATCAATAGCGGCGCGAGCGAGAACAGCAGGATGTTGTCGAAGCAGAAGATCAGCGCGACGGGCGCTGCCGCCTTCGCGCCGAGCGTCGCCAGTGCAAGGCCCGGCCCCATATAGCCGATATTGCCATAGCCCCCGGCGAGCCCCGCGAGCGTCGCCTCGCGCAGTGACAGCCGGCCCAGCAGCCGGCCGATCAGCACCGACAGCGTGAAAGCGAGCGCAGTCGCCGCAGTGGTCGCCACCACGAACGGCAGATTGTTGAGCTCCTCGAACGGGGTTTTCGCCAGGATCCGGAAGAACAGGGCCGGCAGCGAGACATAGAGCAGGAAGAAGTTCATCCAGGCGAGCCCCGCCTCGGGCAGCGCCCGGAACTTGCCGCAGGCGAAGCCGACGAAGATCAGCCCGAAATAGGGCAAAGCCAAATTCAGAATATCAATCATGGGGATAGGTGGCGCTTGGGCGCTTCTTGTGGGGCATGGGGGATGATTTCAGGTGCAGGTTGGAGGTCTCAGCCGATCGGTTCTGCCTCGGGTGCCGCCGGTCCCGCCTTCCTGCACCGCCAGCCGCAGGCGCGCCCGAGGACCGCACGACCTAAAAAATGAAATAAAATCATTGGCTTGATTTCACTCTTGGCGTCCGAAGTTGGTGCGGGAGCCTGCCGCGATGTATCACGAACTTCGGGTGCAGGGCACTAGCATCGGCCACAATCCTGGTCTATCGACGGAACATGATCAAAGCGCGTACCGCCAAGTTCCAGATCGGCCAGATCGTCCGCCACCGGATCTTTTCGTTCCGGGGGGTGATCTTCGATATCGATCCGGAATTCAACAATACAGAAGAATGGTGGTTGTCCATCCCGGAGGGTGTCCGCCCCCACAAGGACCAGCCGTTCTACCACCTGCTCGCCGAGAATTCCGAAACCGAATACGTCGCCTACGTCTCCGAGCAGAACCTCGTCGCCGACGAGTCCGGCGAGCCGATCCGGCATTCGCAGGTCGCTGAAATCTTCGTGAAGGACAAGTCGGGCGGCTATCGTCCGCGCAATCCGTCGCTGAACTGAGCGCGGCGCCGGGCGTCGCCCCGCCTCGACACGTGCACCGCCGGACAAATCGCGGCTGAAACAAAAAGCTGAAACAAAAAGGGCGCGCATCGCTGCGCGCCCTTTTGCATGTCGATCAGCCGAGGATCACTTCGGCGCGGCCGGCGCAGCGCCGTTGGCGGCAGGCGCAGCCTGCTCGAGCTTCTGGCGCGCCTCGTTGGCCCGCTTCTGCAGCTCTTCCTGCAGCTTCTTCTGGTTCTCCTCGAACACCTTCGGGTCGGTCGGCGGGCCGTCATAGGCCTTCGCAAAGCTGCTGCCGCCGGTTTCCTGCAGCGGCAGCGGCAGCGTCAGCGGCGCGCCGTTCGAGTTGATCGCCTGAACGATGAGGTTCTGGCCCTTCTTCAGGTTGGCGATCATTTCGGGAGTTGCTTCGTAGTCGGACATGCAGCCGTTGGCGAAGCAGATGACGTACGGGCTCTGCGCCGGGGTGTTGTTGTCGACGATCACCCGCGTGCCGTGCACGAGCTGCATGCCGAGCGGCAGCGTCACGCGCAGGATCTTCTTCGGCTCACCTTCCGGCTCGATGATCACGGCGGCGACCACCGGCTGGCCGGACTCGATGCGGCCGTCCTTGCCGGTGAAGCAGATCTGCTTGGCGTTGGCGTCCTGGCCCTTGAGGCAGAACTTGGTCCAGGGCGCGTAGATCAGCTGCACCTGCTGCTCGGCCGGCTGCTGCTGCGCCTGCTGGGGCGCGGCGGCAGGCGCCTGCGCGGCGGGCGCGGCCGGCGCAGCCTTCGGGGCGGCCTTGGGCGCAGCAGCCTTCGGCGCGGCCTTGGGCGCCGCAGGCGCCGGCGCCGGCGCCGGCTGCTGGGCGGACGCGGTCGAAATGGTCAATGTCGCGACGGCAAGTGCCGCCAAAACCCGCCCGCGCGGCATCACCGGCACGGCCAAGAGACGAAAATTCATTGCGGAAGACCCTTTCTGAACCGTGGTAGCGAAACCGCAGATGCCAGCGTCACCCCCCACGATCGGTGGCTGTCTCTGCGGCAAATAAGGCAGTAGCGTGGCCGGTCTGGCGGCCCGCCTTCAATCGCCCGCCTTCATACATCCGCCGACGAAAAGATCAATGGCGACGGTAACTTTTGACGAGATCACGAGGTCTTATCCGGCGCTTGCGTGGTAGAGAATGACGTGCGGATGACCGAATCGACCAAGGGTTTCGGACCGGCGCTGCGGCGGACCGGGAGGATCCTGCTCCGGGGCTGCCAAGCGGCTATCCTGCTGGCGTGCCTCGGCCTGCCGGACCCCGCCGCGCCCGCCCCGGCATCCGCCCCCACCGCCTCGGGCCTCGCCATGCATGGCGCCCCGGCGCTGCCGCCGGATGTCGATCACATGCCCTATGCCACTCCCGGCGCGCCCAAGGGCGGCCGGCTGACCTTTGGCATTCTGGGAACCTTCGACAGCCTCAATCCGCTGATCGTCAAAGGCCTCGCGGTGCCGCAGATTCGCGGCTACGTGATCGAGAGCCTGCTGACGCGCGGACAGGACGAGCCATTCACGCTCTATGGCCTGCTCGCCGAGCGCATCGAGACCGACGATGCGCGCAGCTTCGTCGTCTTCCATCTCAACCCGAAGGCGCGCTTCGCCGACGGCCGGCCGGTGCTCGCCGAGGATGTGCTGTTCTCCTGGACGCTGCTGCGCGACCACGGCCGCCCCAACCACCGGCTCTACTACGCCAAGGTGGCGCGCGCGCAGGCGCTCGACCCGCGCACCGTGCGGTTCGAGTTCGACGACGCCAGCGACCGCGAGCTGCCGCTCATTCTCGGACTGATGCCGGTGCTGCCCAAACACGCGGTCGATGCCACGCGCTTCGAGGACACGACGCTCGCCCCGCCGCTCGGCTCCGGCCCCTACCGCGTCGCTGACGTCAATCCGGGCGTGCGCGTCACCCTCAAGCGCGATCCGGACTATTGGGGGCGCGACCTGCCGGTCAATCGCGGGCTATGGAATTTCGACGAGGTTCGGCTCGACTATTATCGCGAGGCCAACGGCGCATTCGAGGCATTCAAGCGCGGGCTGTATGATTTCCGGGTCGAAACCGACCCCCTGCGCTGGCACGAAGGCTACGATTTCCCCGCCGTCCGGCGCGGCGAGGTCGTTCGCACCGAGATCCGCACCGGCCTGCCGCAACCCTCCGAGTTCCTGGTGTTCAACACCCGCCGGGCGATGTTCGGGGATCGCAGGGTACGCCAGGCGCTGACGCTGCTGTTCGACTTCGAGTGGATCAACCGCAACTACTTCTTCGGCCTCTATGCCCGTGCCGGCGGCTTCTTCGCCGGCTCCGAGCTGTCCGCCTATGGCCGGCCGGCGGACGACCGCGAGCGCGCCTTGCTCGCGCCGTATCGCGCGGCCTTGCTCCCCGAGATCGTGGATGGCCGGTGGCGGCTGCCGGTGAGCGACGGCTCCGGCCGGGATCGCGGCACCTTGCGCACCGCCTTGAAGCTGCTCGACGACGCCGGCTACGAACTTGACGGCACGACGCTGCGCGACAAGGCGAGCAAGGCGCCGTTCGGCTTCGAGTTCCTGGTCACTACGCGGGAGCAGGAACGGATCGCGCTGGCGCTGGCCCGTGACGTCAAGCGGGCGGGCATTGCGATCACGGTGCGCGTGGTCGATGCGGTCCAGTACGACCAGCGCAAGCTCGCCTACGACTTCGACATGATCCAGAATCGCTGGGATCAGTCGCTGTCGCCGGGCAACGAACAGAGCTTTTACTGGGGCAGCGCGGCGGCGGACAATCCGGGCACGCGCAACTACATGGGCGCAAAGGAGCCGGCGGTCGACGCCATGATCGGCGCGCTGCTGGAGGCGCGCACCCGCCCCGACTTCGTCTCCGCCGTCCGCGCCCTCGACCGGGTGCTGATGTCCGGCTTCTATGCGATCCCGCTCTACAACGCCGACAGGCAATGGATCGCCCGATGGAATCGGATACAACAGCCGCAGACGAACGCGCTGAGCGGGTATCTGCCCGAGACGTGGTGGCAGCGGCCAACCGCGACGGGACCGTAGCCTGCAGCAACTGCAACCGGACCGAATTCTGGAACCCATTCAGGTGTCTGACCGGATCGCCCCCAAAACCAGCCAGCCCGCGACACATGCGCCCTCGCCCTCGCTGGACGATATCTTTCGCCGCCTGGTCGCCCGCCAGCCCGGCCTGCCCGCGCTGATCGATCCGCCGGACAAGCGGCGGATCGCCGGCATCGCCCCCTCCGCCCTGACCTATGCCGAGGCCGATCTCGCGGTGTCGTCTCTTGCCGCGCAGTTCGTCAACTCGGGCCTGCCCGCCGGTTCGGTGATCGCGCTGCAACTGCCGAACACCGTCGAATTCATGCTCACGGTCCTGGCCGCGCTGCGCGCAGGCCTCGTCGTCGCGCTGATGCCGCAGCTGTGGCGGCAGGCCGAGCTCTCCGCCGCACTCAATCGTACCGGCGCCCGTGCCATCGTCACCATGGGCACGATCGACGGCGTCAACCACGCCGACCTCGCGATGAACGCCGCGGTGGAAGCGTTCTCGATCCGCCATGTGTTCGGTTTCGGCACCAGCCTGCCGGAAGGCATGACGCCGCTCGATGGCCAGCCGGACGCGCAACCGCACTTCCCGACCCAGGACGCTCGGCGCGTTGCCGCCATCTCCTTCGATGTCACCCCCGAGGGCTCGCGGGCGATCCCGCGTACCCAGCTCAACCTGATCGCCGGCGGCCTCGCCCTGTTCCTCGAGAGCGGCCTCGCTCAAGGTGCGACCATGCTCTCGACCATGCAGCCGTCGTCCTTCGCCGGGCTGACGGCATCGCTGGTGACCTGGCTGTTGAGCGGCGGCACGCTGGCCCTGCACCACCCGTTCGACAACGACGTGCTCGAACAGCAGCTCGCCGACGAGACATGCAGCGCGCTGGTCGCACCGGGGCCGCTGATCGGGCGCCTTCTGGAGGCCGGCATGCTGGATCGCCTGCCGGCGCTGCGCCACGTCGTCGGACTGTGGCGCGCACCGGAGCAGGCTGCCTCCAGTCCGGAATGGACGGTTGCGTCCGCGACGCTCACCGACATCTACCTGTTCGGCGAGATTGGCCTGTTCGGCGCCCGCCGCGGCGAGAATGGCGCCCCGGCGCCGATCCAGCCGGGCCCACACGGCGCACCACGGCATGAGCCGACGACGCCGATGGCCGGCGAAATCATCCTGACGCCGCACGGCACGCTCGCCCTGCGCGGCCCCATGGTGCCCGTATCCGCCTACCGGCCGCTGATGGACAGCCCACGCTCGCCACTGTCACCGACGCCGCCCGTCGCCGTCGACCATGTCGACACCGGCTACGCGGCCCGGCGGGATCGCGCCAGCGGCACCCTGTGCATCACGGCGCCACCTGCCGGACTGATGTCGGTCGGCGGCTATCGTTTCCTCGCCAACGACCTGCAGGAATGGGCGAAGAGACTAGCGCAAGGCGCGATGCTGACAGCGCTTCCCGACCGCCTGAGCGGCCATCGCCTCGCCGGCCGCGCCAGCGACAACGCGCGGGCGCGTGAAGCGTTGAGCGCGCTCGGTCTCAACCCGCTGATGGTCGAAGCCTTCCGCGACCGCGCGGTCCAGGCCTGACCGGATTGGTTCAAATTTCGTCGCCGCCATTGACGCCGTATTAAGGGCAAGCGGCCAATCTTGTGGAGCGTCACCTCGTACCGGCGCGTTCGCACGACAGCCGCCTGCCGACGATGTCCCAGCAAGCTTCCGTTCTCTGCATTACCGACGCCGACATACCGGCGTCGCAGGCCCTTGCCGATCTCGGGATCTTCCCCCTGATCGACACGGCCTGGTACGACGCGGAAGAGGCCATCGAGCGGTTGCAGCCCGCGGCCGTGCTGGTGATGGATGGCGATGACAACCGCATTGCCGCCATCGCCGCACAGGTCGCAGCCCTCTCGCCCTACGTTCCGCTGATCACGATCAATCCCGCGACACTCGCGGGCCTTCCTAATGTCCTGCCGTTGTCGACCGGCGCAGACAGGCGGCTGGACAGGCTCGGCGCTCGGCTGAGCGCGGCCCTCCGCATTCGAACGCTCCACGCCACCGTCCTGCGCCGGATCGGCGACGATGCAGCCCTGCAGGGGCACATGCCGACCGGCGATCCGCTCGACGACGCGACCGTCCTGCTGATCGGCCGTGGCGCCTCCTATCCGGCTCTTTCCGTCGCCCTCGGCGAGCGCATGGGCGTGGTCGGCGCGCTCAGCATCGAGGCCGCCGCCAAGCACCTCAACAGCCGCGATCTCGACGGCGTGGTCATCGGCGAAGGCTTCAGCCACCGCGTGATCGACGCATTCCTGACGGTCCTGTACGAAGACCCGCGCTTCCGCGACCTCCCGGCGGTGCTGTCGGGCGCGGCCGCTGCATTCACCGCGCTGCCGGCGCTGCCTAATCTGGAGGTCGTGTCCGGCAATCCTGAGGACGTCGCGAGCCATGCCGCACCGCTGATCCGCCAGCATGCCTTCGACGCCCGGCTGACACGGGTGCTGAAGTCGCTCGACATCGGCGGCCTGCTCGACGCCCGCACCGGCCTCCTGACGCCCACCGCGTTCGAGGCGGATTTCGCCAAGGCCGTCGAGGAGACGCTGGCGCGCGGCGGCGGACTGTCGGCGGCGCGCATCAGCTTCGACGGCGCTCCGGAGCGCGTGCGCTTTGACGCCGCCCGCATCCTCGGCCGGCTGATGCGGCGGATGGATTTCGCCACCTTGCAGGACGACGGCGCGGTGGTGGTGGCGTTCGCGGAAACCGACCTGCGCACCGCGCACATGATCGCGCGGCGGCTCGCCAGCGTGCTCAAGCACACCATGCAGGGGCTGACCCGCGAGCCTCGCATCGCCCCGGACGTCACGCTGGTGACCCTGCTGCCGAAGGACACCCCGGCGAGCCTGATCGAACGCTTGTACGGCGAGAACCGCCGCGCAGCGTCCTGACCCTCGCGAGGCGGCAAGCCGTCAGGCGGCCTTCTTGCCCTCCGCCAGCATGGCGAGATCCCGCAGGATGGTGGTGGTGCCCTCGAGGCGCTCCTCCGGCGTCCGCCATTCCTGGAAGAACACCACCTTCATGTCCGGCCGCACCTTGGCGGCGGCGCCATGGGTGCGGATGAAGGCGACCAGGCGGTCGGGATGGGCGAACGCGTTGTCGCGGAAGGTGATGACGGCCCCCTTCGGACCCGCATCGACCTTCTCGACATTGGCGCGGCGGCAGTCGGCCTTGATGGTGACGACCTTGAACAGGTAGCGCACCTCGTCCGGCAGCGGACCGAAGCGATCGCGCAGCTCGGCGCCGAAATCGGCGATCTGATCGTCGGTGTCGAGGTCCGCCAGCCGGCGATACAGCGACAACCGTACCGACAGGTCCTTCACATAGTCGTCGGGGATCAGCACCGGCATGCCCAGCGTGATCTGCGGCGACCAGCGGTCGGCGACCGGCTCGGTGATGCCGGCCTTGAGGCTGGTGATCGCCTCCTCCAGCATCGACTGGTAGAGCTCGAACCCGACTTCCTTGATGTGTCCGGACTGCTCTTCGCCGAGCAGATTGCCGGAGCCGCGGATATCGAGGTCGTGCGACGCCAGCTGGAAGCCGGCGCCGAGGTTCTCGAGCGACTGCAGCACCTTGAGGCGGCGCTCGGCCTGCGGCGTGATCTTGTGCTGCGCCGGCAGCGTGAACAGCGCATAGGCGCGCAGCTTGGAGCGCCCGACCCGGCCGCGCAGCTGGTAGAGCTGGGCGAGGCCGAACATGTCGGCGCGATGCACGATCAGCGTGTTGGCCGAGGGAATGTCGAGCCCGGACTCCACGATCGTGGTCGACAGCAGGATGTCGTACTTGCCATCGTAGAACGCCGACATGATGTCCTCGATCACGCTCGGCGGCATCTGGCCGTGGGCGACCGCGACCTTCATCTCCGGCACGTGCTTGTCGAGGAAATCCTTGGCCTCGGCGAGGTCGTCGATGCGCGGGCAGACGTAGAAGGCCTGGCCGCCGCGATAGCGCTCGCGCAGCAGCGCCTCGCGGATCATCAGTGGATCGAACGGCGCCACGAAAGTGCGCACGGCAAGGCGATCGACCGGCGGCGAAGCGATGATCGACAGGTCGCGCACGCCGGTCAGCGCCAGTTGCAGGGTGCGCGGGATCGGCGTCGCGCTCAGCGTCAGCACATGCACCTCGGAGCGCAGCTGCTTGAGCTTCTCCTTGTGGCTGACGCCGAAATGCTGCTCCTCGTCGACGATCAGAAGGCCGAGGTCCTTGAACTTGATGGCCTTGCCGAGCAGCGCATGGGTGCCGACGACGATATCCACAGTGCCCTCGGCGAGGCCCTTCTTGACGTTGGTCAGCTCCTTGCCGGCGACGAGACGCGACACCTGGGCGACGTTGACCGGGAAGCCGCGGAAGCGCTCGGTGAAGTTCTTGGCATGCTGGCGCGCCAGCAGCGTGGTCGGCACCACGACGGCGACCTGGCGGCCGTCGAGCGCGACCGCGAACGCGGCGCGCAGCGCCACCTCGGTCTTGCCGAAGCCGACGTCACCGCACACCAGGCGGTCCATCGGACGGCCGGTGTCGAGGTCATGCAGGGTCGCGTTGATGGCGCCGAGCTGGTCCTCGGTTTCCTCATAGGGAAAGCGGGCGCAGAACTCGTCATAGGTGCCCTGCTGCACCGGAAACTTCGGCGCCTCGTGCAGGAAGCGTTCGGCCGCGACCTTGATCAGGTCGCCGGCGATCTCGCGGATCTTGCTCTTGAGCTTGGCCTTGCGCGCCTGCCAGCCGCTGCCGCCGAGCCGATCGAGCTCGACGTCGGTCTGCTCCGAGCCGTAGCGCGACAGCAGCTCGATGTTCTCGACCGGGAGAAACAGCTTGGTGTCGTTGGCATAGCGCAGCTCGAGGCAGTCATGCGGCGCACCGGCGACGTCGAGCGTCTGCAGGCCGACAAAACGGCCGATGCCGTGCTCGACATGCACCACGAGATCGCCGGTCGACAGGCTGGTGACCTCGGAGATGAAGTTCTCGAGCTTCTTGCCGGCCCGCCGCGGCCGCACCAGGCGGTCGCCCAGGATGTCCTGCTCGGTGATCACCGCGACGGTGTCGGTCTCGAAGCCGGCTTCGAGGCCGACCACCGCCAGCGTCGTCTCGTTGCGCGGCGTCGCCTGCACCGTGCGCCAGACATTGATGCTGGTGAGGTTGAGAAGCTTGTGGTCGCGCAGCATGTTGGCCATGCGCTCGCGCGAGCCCTCGGTCCACAGTGCGACCATGACCTTCTTGCGGGCGGCCTGCAGGCCCTGGATATGGGCGACCACGGCCTCGAACACGTTGACGGCGGTATCGGCGCGCTCGGGCGCGAAGTTGCGGCCCTGCCGCAACCCCGCATCGATGACACCGGCGGCTTCCGGCACCGCGAACGGCGTCAGCCGCGCCAGCGCGGCTTTCGCGAGCAGTCCGCTCCATTCGTCGTCGGTGAGGTAAAGCTGGTCGGGCGGCAGCGGCTTGTACAGTGCGCCGCCGCCCGGGTGCTCCAGCGCCTCGCGCCGCGCCTCGTAGTAATCCTTGATCTGGCTGATGCGCTCGCGCGCCGCATCCTCGCTCTGCGGCTCGATCGTCACCGGAGCGCCGCCGAGATAGTCGAACAACGTGTCCATGCGCTCCTGGAACAGCGGCAGCCAGTGCTCCATGCCCGGATGCCGGCGTCCCTCGCTCACCGCCTCGTAGAGCATGTCGTCGCGCTGCGGCGCACCGAAGGCGGCGACATAGCCCATGCGGAAGCGGCGGATGGTCTCGGTGACCAGCTGGAATTCGGCGACCGGCACGAGATCGAGCGCACGCATGTCGAGCAGCGTGCGCTGCGATTCCGGATCGAAGGTGCGGATCGATTCCAGCGTGTCGCCGAAGAAGTCGAAGCGCACCGGCTGGTCGAGGCCAGCCGGGAACAGGTCGAGGATGCCGCCGCGCACGGCGTATTCGCCGGACTCGCGCACGGTCGACGAGCGGTTGTAGCCGTTGTGCTCCAGCCAGGCGACGATCGAGTCCATGCCGACCGCATGGCCCGGCGCCACCGACAGCGCCTGGGCGGCGATGACCTCGCGCGGCGGCACGCGCTGCAGGATGGCGTTGACGGTGGTCAGCACGATCAGCGGCTTGTCACCGCGCTTGAGGCGCGACAGCCGCGCCAGGGTGGTGACGCGCTGGGCGACGATGCCGCCATGGGGCGACACCCGGTCGTAGGGCTGGCAGTCCCACGCCGGAAATTGCAGCACCGCGATATCGGGCGCGAAGAATTCGAGCGCGCGGGCGAGCTGCGCCATGCGCGGCCCGTCGCGGCAGACCACGGCGAGACTGACGGCCGGCGGGTTCGGCCGCGCCGCAACCGCGCGCGCGAGATCGGAGGCGATCAGGCCTTCCGCGCCCTCGGCGACATTGGCGAGCGTCAGCGGCCGGCCCGGCGCGAGCAACTCGGCCGGCGAGCGTGCGGCAGACGGTTTGCTCATGCGTCGGGATCCGTGGCGCGGAACGCCTTGAGGCGCTGGAAAATGCCTTGCGTCAGATCGGCAGGCAGCTCGGCCGCGCCGCTCAGCGCCGCATAGAGATCCGGATCCGGCAGTTCGCCGAGCCGCTCGAGCTCGTCGAGCTCGGCGTCGGTGAGCTCCGTGATATGAGCGTCGGCGAACCGGCCCATGATCAAGTCCATCTCGCGCGTGCCGCGATGCCAGCAGCGAAAGAGCAGCCGCTTGCGGCGGTCATCGAGCCCTTCGCTCGAGCGTGTCGTTCCCGTCATATCTCCAACCCGGTCCAACGCCAAAAGCCCGGACGTGCCGGGCGGCCTGATATAGCCCCGCCCGGCGCCAATGTCAGCCACCCAGTTGCACGCGCGAGCCCTTGCATTGCATTCAGGTTATGCAAAAGCGAGCATCCTGCTCCACCTTGAGTCGGCCACATGCGTCCCGAACGTCTCAATCCCCTGTTCGTGCCGGTCACGAACCTGTCCGGCGTCGGGCCGAAGCAGGATAAGCTGTTCCGCTACCTGCTCGATCGCAGCGAGACGCCACGCCTGGTCGACCTGCTGCTGCATCTGCCCGCGAGCGTCATCGACCGCCGGGCGCGGCCGAAGATCAGGGATGTCGCACCCGGAACCGTGGTGACCCTCGACGTCACCGTCGACCGCCACCGCCCCGCGCCTCCCGGACGCTCACGCGCCCCCTACCTGGTCTACGCCAGCGACGACACCGGTGACGTGGTGCTGACGTTCTTCCGTCCCAAGGGCGACTATGTCGAGCGGCTGCTGCCGGTCGGCGCGCGGCGCTTCGTCTCGGGCACGGCGCAGATGTTCGACGGCACGCTGCAGATCGTCCATCCCGATCGCGTCGTCGACGAAGCCGGCCTTGCGAAGCTGGCGCTGATCGAACCGGTCTATCCGCTGACCGAGGGGCTGGCGCTCGGCGCGCTGCGGCGCGCGATCGCGCAGGCGCTGACCCGCCTGCCGGAGCTGCCCGAATGGATCGCGCCGGACGTGCTGCGCCGCTGCGCCTTTCCGCCCTTGGCGGTCGCGCTCCATCATCTCCATGCCCCCCAAGAGCTGACCGACATCCTGCCGGACGGCCCGTTCTGGTCCCGCCTTGCCTATGACGAGCTGCTCGCCGGCCAGCTCGCGCTGGCGCTGGTGCGCGCCCAGCTGCGCCGCCCGGCCGGCGCCCGCCATGCCGGCGACGGCCATCTGCGCCGCCGCATCATCGATGCCCTGCCCTATGCGCTGACGAACTCGCAGCAGCAGGCGGTCACGGCGATCGCCCATGACCTGACCCAGCCGGTGCGGATGCTGCGGCTGCTGCAAGGCGACGTCGGCTCCGGCAAGACAGTGGTCGCCCTGCTCGCCGCCGCCGCGGTTGCGGAGGCCGGCGGTCAGTCGGCGCTGATGGCGCCGACCGAAATTCTCGCACGCCAGCATCACAAGACCATCGCACCGCTAGCGGAAGCCGCCGGTGTCCGTGTCGCCATCCTGACCGGCCGCGAGAAGGGCAAGGAGCGCCGCACGCTGCTGGCGCAGCTCGCCGCCGGAGAGATCGATCTTCTGGTCGGCACCCACGCGCTGATCCAGGACGACGTGACCTTCAAGGCGCTGGCGCTGGCGATCGTCGACGAACAGCACCGCTTCGGCGTGCGTGAGCGGCTCGCGCTCACCGACAAGGGGCGTGCCGTCGACGTCCTCGTGCTGAGCGCCACCCCGATCCCGCGCACGCTGGTGCTGACCTATTTCGGCGACATGGACATTTCCGAGCTGCGCGAGAAGCCGGCGGGCCGCCAGCCGATCGACACCCGCGCGATGCCGTCGACGCGGCTGAACGAGGTGATGGACGCGGTCGGCCGCGCGCTCAAGGCCGGCAAGCGCGTGTACTGGATCTGCCCGCTGGTCGAGGAGTCCGAAAAGATCGACTTCCTGATCGATGCCGAACAGCGTTTCGAAAGTCTCAGAGAACGCTTCGGCGACCAGGTCGGTCTCGTCCACGGCAAGATGAAAGGCGCCGAGAAGGACGAGGTGATGGGTCGCTTCGCCTCCGGCGCCATCGGCCTGCTGGTGGCGACCACCGTGGTCGAGGTCGGCGTCGACGTGCCCGCGGCGACCATCATGGTGATCGAGAACGCCGAACGCTTCGGCCTTGCGCAGCTTCACCAGTTGCGCGGCCGGATCGGCCGCGGCTCGGAAGCCTCGACCTGCCTGCTGCTGTATCGCGAACCGCTCAGCGAGATGTCGCAAGCCAGGCTGCGGGTGATTCGCGACACCACCGACGGGTTCCGCATCGCCGAGGAGGACCTCAAACTGCGCGGCGAAGGCGATGTGCTGGGAACCCGCCAGAGCGGACTGCCCGGCTACCGCATCGCCCGCCCCGAGGTCCATGCCCAGCTGATTGCGCAGGCCCGCAACGAGGCGCTGCGGATCATGAAGGACAATCCAAAACTGACGGGTGCCGAAGGCGACGCGCTGCGCTGCCTGCTCTACCTGTTCGAGCGCGACGAAGCGATCTCGCTGCTCGGAGCGGGATAACTTCCTATGCCAGCACCGAAGCTTGAACGATATTTTACTCTAAACTAGGCTTGCATACGTCTTTCGGCTAAAGGTCGACGCAACCCTACCGCCCGTATCCTTGTTGGTCATTTTTTTCTCCAAACCGGCGAGTTGGTTCAATGCTTTTCAACATCACTTTTGGAAACCTGACGGGCCTGAGCTCGTCGCAACAAGCGGCGTTCGAGGCGGCTTGTGTTGTTGCCTGCCAATATTACCAGCATGAATTTACGGACAATGTGACCGTCAACGTGACCTTCAACTGGTCGCCTCTGTCCGCCGGCGCGCTTGCCGACAACAATTTCCAGGGCGTGCTGGTGTCCTACACGCAGCTCGCCAATGCCCTGAAAGCAATCGGCAAATCCCCTGATCAAATTGGCGCCTATGCGACGCTGCCGGCCAGCGATCCGACCGGAAGCTCCCAATGGTTCGTTCCACAGGCGCAGGCCAGGCTGCTCGGATTGACGTCCACGACGGGCACGGATGACACCGTCAACCTCAACAGCAATATCGGCTTCAGCGGTTTCAGCTTCAATCCCTATGCGCGTCGCACGCCCGGCACTTTCGACGCCATCGGCGTTTTCGAGCATGAGCTGTCCGAGGGCTCGCTGGGGCGGATTCAGGCTCTCGGCATGACCGGTGTCGGAAGCGAGCAGAACTGGAACGGCTGGCATGCCGAGCTCGATCTGTTCCGCTATAATACCAGCATCAGCGGCCCGGTACGCGCGCTCACGGCTGGACCCGGCTATTTCTCCATCGACGGTCACACGCTGCTCCAGCAATACAACAATCCAGTCAATGGCGGCGACGCGGTCGACTGGCTTCCGTCCATCCAGGGAGATTCCTACGGGGACGGCTATCGGGGCACGGGCTCGTTCGTCACCCCGGTCGACGTCCGTGAGGACAACGTCCTCGGTTGGACGCGAGCCGCCGCCAGCAGCGATTTTACCGGCAATTATACCAGCGACGTCTTCTGGCAGGACACGAGCTCGGGGGCCATCGGCGAATGGCTGATGAACAACGGCCAGATCTCGGCCGCTCCTGCCCTTGGCAACGCCGCGGGCTACCAGATCGCCGGCATCGGCGATTTCAATGGTGACGGGACCAGCGACATCTTCTGGCAACAGAGCAACGGAAACATGGGCGAATGGCTGTTTTCCAACGGCCAGATCTACGCCGCTCCATTTCTGGGGACGATGCCTGCGGGCTACAAGATCGCGGCGATCGGCGATTTCAACGGTGACGGCACCAGCGATGTCTTCTGGCAGGACACCAACTCCGGAACCGTCGGCGAATGGCTGATTTCCAACGGTCAGATCTACGCGGCCCCATCGCTCGGACAGGCCTCGACCAGCCTGCAGATCCTCGGCGCCGGGCATTTCACGGGCACCAACACCGACGATATCCTGTGGAGACAGAGCAACGGCGTGGTTGGCGAATGGCTGATCTCCAACGGCCAGATCTACGCGGCGCCAAGCCTCGGCGGCACGTCGTCCAGCTTCCAGATCCTCGGCTTTGGTGATTTCACCGGCAATGGCACCGACGATATCCTGTGGCGCGACAACGCGAGCAATACCGTCGGCGAATGGATGATGTCGAACGGCTTGATTGCGCAATCGATCACGCTCGGCAACATTCCGTCGACCTGGCAGTTCGTCGGCGTTGGCGACTTTACGAGCAATGGCGTGCAGGACATCGTCTGGCGTGACAGCAGCTCGGGCGGCATGACGGAGTGGGTCATGCAGGGCGGCCAGATCAACCAAGGCATCGGGCTTGGCGCCTCTTCGCCCAACTTCAACCTGGTGCTGCGCAAGTAGCCGTCAGCACCAGCGGGGTTCGGGCGGCGGAGCGATGGCAGTCGCTCCGCCGCTCATCTCTCATGTCCGGCCTGCGAAACGGCCGTACGGATCGGCGACAGCAGATAGTCGATCACGCGGCGCTGGCCGGTCTTGATTTCCACGATGACGGCCATGCCGGGGACCAGCGGCACCGACCTGCCGTCGACCATGATCGCGCGTTGATCGAGCTTGATCGTTGCAGGAAACACCAGGTTCTGCCCCTGGGTCGTGGCAGAGCTGCCACCCGGCTTCGTCACCGCCGAGGCATCCCCCAACGTACTGGGATCGCGCTGATCGACGCCGTCGCGCGACACATTCGTCACCAGCCCGTCAAGCGTCCCGTAACGGGTGAAAGGAAACGCTTCGACCTTGACCACGGCGTGCTGGCCGATGTCGACGAAGCCGATGTCCTGATTGAGCACCTGAGCCTCGACCTCGATCGACGCATCCTGTGGCACGATCGTCAGCAATGCCTGCCCGGAGCCGACCACCTGGCCGATCGTCGTCACGGCAAGCTGCTGGACGATTCCGGTGATCGGCGCCCTCAACCGGGTCTGCGCGTTCTTCGCGCGCGCCTTGATCAGGTCCTGGGCAAGGTGATCCAGCTTGCGCTGCGCGTCCGCACGCTTGCTCGTCTGATCCGCCACGAAGCGCGACACGGCTTCGTCGATCTGCCGCGTCAACGACCGCATCGCGGCTTCCGTCTCCACCATCTGGCTGCGGTCAGCGACGTCGGCCGCAAGCTGGGTTTCGAGCTGCTGCTGTGCCTCGATGGTCAGCGCACGAGAGCCTGCGCCGCGCTCCGTCAGCGTCTCTCGCATCTCGACGCGCTCCCGGCTGAGCGCGATCAGCCGCTCGCGGGCGGCGATACTGGCCATCAACCGGTCACGCGTGGCGATCTTTTCTGCGCGCTGCGCTTCGAGGCGTGAGCGGCTCGCGGCAAGGTCGGCAAGATCCGCCTGCAGGACCTGCTCCTCGCGCAGCCTCACCCCCTCGTCGATGCTGGACGCAAACGCGATCGCCGGTGCCGCCATCATGGGCTGACCCGCCCCCTCGACCGCGGCATGGCGGCGTGCCACTTCCGCTGCCAGGCTGTCGACGTCGCGCCGCAGGGCAGTCATCTCGGCGGATGTCTCCGTCCCCTCCAGCTCCAGCAGGACATCTCCCTGGTTCACCTGGTCGCCGTTATGGACATGAACCACCGCCACCTTCCCCGTCTCCAGCGGCTGCACGATCTTGGATCGCCCGCTCGGCTGAATCCGCCCGTTGGCGATCGCATGGATGTCGATCTGTCCGAAATAGGACCACGACAGCACGGCGAGGGTCGCCACGAACATGAACCAGATCAGCGCGGTCGATACCGGTGACGGCGGCGTCTCGAGAATCTCGATGGCGGCAGGCAGGAATTCCCTGTCCGCCGCCTGTCGCGCGCGCGCCCGGTGGTTCGCATTGCTGGCCGTCTGAGGATCCGGCAGCGGTCCGCCGGGATGCGGTGCATCGGTCAGTCCGGCGTCCTGTGCAGACGGTGCGGCCGTGGCGCCGCGCACGACATGGGGACGAAGGACAAAGCTTTCGCCATATTTCGGCCGCGGCGGTCCGGCTTCGGCGTTGCTCACGCGATGCCCTCCTGAACCTGCAGCCGCCACAGCTTGGCGTAGACGCCATCGGGGCGCGCCAGCAACTCCTCATGAGTGCCATTCTCGACGATCCGCCCGCGATCGACGGCAATGATGCGATCGCAATGGCGCACCGCCGCGAGACGATGAGCGATGATGATCGCCGTGCGTCCACGGACGATCTGACGCATGTTGTCCTGGATGATGCGCTCGCTCTCATAATCCAGCGCACTGGTCGCTTCATCGAAGATCAGGATCCGCGGCTGGGTCGCGAGCGCACGCGCAATGGCAATACGCTGGCGCTGCCCCCCGGACAGGTTGGCCCCGCGCTCCTCGATCGGGGTATCATAGCCGAGCGGCAGACGCGTGATGAACTCGTCGGCCCCTGCAAGCCGCGCCACGGCGATCACCTGGGCGCGGTTCATCTCCGGCGCCGCAAGGGCGATGTTTTCGTGAACCGTCCGGTTGAACAGCGTGCTTTCCTGCAGCACGATTCCGACCTGACGACGCAGCCACGCCGGATCGACCTGACCGATGTCCATGCCATCGATCATGACCGTGCCGCGCTCCTGGCGATAGAGCCGCAGGATCAATTTGGCCAGCGTCGACTTGCCGGACCCCGACGCGCCGACGATCCCGAGAATCTGACCGGCGGGAATCTCGAGGTCCACACCGTCCAGAACCGTCGGGCCTCCCGCCTGGTAGCGGAACAACACGTCGCTGAAGCTGATCGCTCCGCGGGCCGGCGGAAAATTGCTCAGGCCCATGCGCTGATATTCGGGCGGGCTGTTCAGGATGTCCCCGAGCCGTTCCACCGAAATCTGGACCTGCTGGAAATCCTGCCACAGCTGGGACAGTCGCAGGATCGGCATGGTGACCTGGCTCATGATCATGTTGAAGGCGATCAATGCGCCGATCGTCAGTTCGCCATTGATGACGGCCTGCGCGCCGAAGAACAGGATCAGCGCCATGGTCGCCTTGTTCACGTACTGGAACGCGCTCTGACCGATATTGCTGAGGTTGACGGCCTGGAACGAGGTCCGGACGTAGGTCGCCAGCCGTTCTTCCCACTGCCGGCGAAGCAGCGGCTCGATCGCCGCCGCCTTCAACGTCGATATCCCGAAGATCGACTCGACCAGGAACTGCTGGCTGGCCGCCCCTGCGTTGAAGCGCTCCTTGTTCTTCTCGCGGAGGATCGGGCGAACGACCATCGCGATCACCAGATAGAACGGCATCGACAGCAGCACGATCAGGGTCAGCGGCGGCGAATAGACGAACAGCACCGCCACGAACACCACGGCGAACAGCATGTCGATCACCGACGACAGTCCCTGACCGGTCAAGAACTGGCGAATGGTCTCGATCTCGCGCATGCGCGCCACGGTCTGCCCGGCCGGACGGGTCTCGAAATAGGCCAGCGGCAGGCGCAGCAGATGGTCGAACAAGCGGCTGCCGAGCTCGACGTCGATACGGCTCGTGGTGTGGCTCAGGGCGTAGGCCCGCAGGAACTGAAGCACCGCGTCGAAGATGCCGATCCCCGCGAGGCCGATCACGATCACGACCAGGGTGGCCATGCCCTTGTGAACCAGCACCTTGTCGATGACGATCTGGAAGAACAGCGGCGTCACCAGAGCGAACAGCTGGATCAGCAGAGACGCCAGGAGAACATTGGCCAGTGGCCTGCGGTAGCGCCAGATCGAAGGCAGGAACCAGCGGAAGCCTGCCATCTCAGGGTTGATCCCGGGCCCCAGCAGGCGCCGCGTCACGAGGATGATCTCGCCGCTCCACTGCGGTTCGAGCACCTCCGGCTCGACATTGGCGACCACGCGCGTCACCGGATCGACCAGGCGCAGCCTGCCGTCCGGGAGTTGCGCCGCCACGACGCAGAAGCCCTTGTCGGTCAGGCGAATGATCGCCGGCACCGGCACGGACATCAGCCGCGCCCGGGTCTGGCCGGTCAGCAGACGCGCCTTGAGGCCGATCCGGGTCGCGACACGCAGGATGTCATCGGCGTCGCCGCGCCGGGCTCCGAGCCCGGCATCATGGGTCAATTGAAACGGATCCGCGGCGATCTGATAACGGCTGGCGACCAGCGCAATGGCGGCAATCCCGGAGTCGACGAACGCGGCCTGCGGACGGGTCTCGGATGCAGCAGAGGAAGGGCTGGCCGGCTTGACCCGGGCCGGCCCATCGGCGTCGCGCAGCAACAGGTATCTCCCTCGCTAAAATATCATTTTCTTCAACAATGTAGCAGCGCCGGCAAACAATACGCGATGAAATCCGTTTCTCAAATGGCTAGCTGGTCGGCTCCACCGCCTTGCTCTGTGGCTTGGCGGCGAGGCCCTCCCCACGCGCCGCGTTCGCCAGGCGCGCGGCGTTCGCCATATCGGCAAGTGCAGCCACTTTCTTGTTCGGGTCGCCACCAGGCTGCACCACGCCCGCCGACATGATCAACGTCGCAGCCTCCTCGGCGCTCATGTCGATCTCGATCACGCTGGCTTTTGGCACGTAAAAGAAGAAACCGGTGGTCGGGTTCGGCGCACACGGCATGAACACCGACATGTACTCCTGCTGCCCAGGCAGCTTGGCGGCCACGTCGCCGCTCGGGGTCTGCGAAATCAGCACGATCGACCACATCCCGGGCGATGGAAACTCCACCAGCCCGACCTTGCGAAAGCTCGATCCGTTGCCGGAGAACAGCGTCTCGAACACCTGCTTGAGGCCGCGATAGATCGCGCGCACCACGGGCATGCGGCCGAGCAGCCCCTCGCCGAGATCGACCAGCGTGCGGCCGATCAGGTTGTGGGCGAAGAAGCCGAGCACGGTGAGCGCGAGGAACGCCACCACGAGGCCGGAGCCGGGAATGCCCCACGGCAGGTAGGTCTCGGGACGATAGTCCTGCGGGATGAACGGACGCACGATGCCGTCCACCCAGGTCACGAACCACCAGGTCAGATAGATCGTGATCGCAACCGGACCGGTGACGATCAGTCCGGTCAGGAAGTAGTTCCTGATGCGCGCGGCCAGCCCGCGCGGAGCGTCGGCATGCGTTATCTCGCCGCCCGGCGCGGACGGCGGCTTTTCATTCGAAGTCATCGTTCGTCCAGGTCATCCCAAAGCGGCAATCGTATCGCCGACGTGGCGTGCGGCGCTCCCCACCATAGCAGGTTTTCGCACCGCAACAGCCGGGAAACTCGTGCCGCCGATCTGAAGTTCCTGCACCGCTCGCCGCGAGCTCTTCTCAGGAACTTCAGATCGAAAGGCGGCACCAACATCATCAATTTGCTAGTGGTTCACCAATTTCGGATGCGGGACACGACGAAGCGCTTTGCCCCCCGGACGATGTCATTCCACGGTCACGGATTTTGCGAGATTGCGTGGCTGGTCGACGTCGGTGCCCATGATGACGGCCGTATGATACGCCAACAATTGCACCGGGATGGCATAGACCAGCGGCGTTACCGTGGCCGGCATGTCGGGCAGCGTGATGGTGACCATGGACTCCACGGTCGCCTCCGCGGCTCCCTTGGCGTCGGTCATCAGGATGATCCGGCCGCCGCGGGCGGCGACCTCCTGCATGTTGGAGACCGTCTTCTCGAACACCCGGTCGTGGGGCGCGATCACCACCACCGGCATGTGCTCGTCGATCAGCGCAATCGGACCGTGCTTGAGCTCGCCGGCGGCATAGCCTTCGGCATGGATGTAGGAGATTTCCTTCAGCTTCAGCGCGCCCTCGAGCGCCAGCGGATAGCTGGTGCCACGGCCGAGATAGAGCACGTCCTTGCTCTTGGCGATGTCGCGGGCAAGCTTTTCGATCTGCGGCTCGAGGGTCAGCGCCTGCGCCATCAGGCGCGGCACCTCGATCATTGCCCGTGACAGGCGGGCTTCGTCCTCGTCCGACAGGACACCACGCGCCTTGCCCGCCGCGATCGCCAGCGCCGCCAGCACGGTGAGCTGGCAGGTGAAGGCCTTGGTCGAGGCGACGCCGATTTCAGGTCCGGCGAGGGTCGGCAGCACCACCTCGCTCTCGCGGGCGATGGTCGACGTCAGCACGTTGACGACCGAGAGCGTGTGCAGCCCCTGCTCCTTGGCGTAGCGCAGCGCCGCCAGGGTGTCGGCGGTCTCGCCCGACTGGGAGATGAAGATCGCAAGGTCGCCCTTGCGCAGCGGCGCCTCGCGGTAGCGGAACTCGGATGCGATGTCGATGTCGACCGGCAGCCGCGCCAGGCGTTCGAACCAGTAGCGCGCGACATAGCCGGCATAGCTCGCCGTGCCGCAGGCGGTGATCGAGATGCGCTCGACGTTGCGCAGGTCGAACGGCAATTCCTGCGGCAGCGCAATGCGCTCGGCCGCCATGTCGACATAGCGCGCCAGGGTGTGTCCGACGACTTCCGGCTGCTCGTGGATCTCCTTGGCCATGAAGTGGCGGTAGTTGGCCTTGTCGACCAGGAAGCTCGACGCGCCGGACTTGAGCACCTCGCGGCGGACGATGCCGTTGTGCTCGTTGCGGATGACCGCGGAGTCGCGCGTCAGCACCACCCAGTCGCCGTCGTCGAGGTAGCTGATGGTGTCGGTCAGCGGCGCCAGCGCGATGGCGTCGGATCCCAGATACATCTCGCCGTCGCCATAGCCGATGGCGAGCGGCGCGCCCTTGCGCGCGCCGATCATCAGGTTGTCATGTCCCCTGAACACAAAACCGAGCGCGAACGCGCCGCGCAGCTGCGGCAGCGCGGCCTTCACGGCGTCTTCGGGCGACAGTCCCTTGGCGAGATATGAATTGACGAGATGGACGGCGACCTCGGTATCGGTCTCCGTCGAGAATTTGGCGCCCTGTTTCTCGAGCTCGGCGCGCAACTCGCGGAAGTTCTCGATGATGCCGTTATGCACGACGGCGACGTTGTCGGTGGCGTGCGGATGGGCGTTGTTCTCGGTCGGCTTGCCGTGGGTCGCCCAGCGGGTATGGCCGATGCCGATGTGGCCCGCGAGCGGTGACGTGCCAAGGCGCGCCTCGAGATTCTTGAGCTTGCCCTCGGCTCGCTGGCGGACGATCTCCCCGCCCTCCAGCGTGGCGACGCCGGCGGAGTCGTAGCCGCGGTATTCCAACCGCTTGAGGGAGTCGACCAGATGGTCCGCAACCGGACCGCGTCCGAGAATTCCGACAATGCCGCACATGCGGGCAGTCTCTCCAAATCAGCTTAATTAGCGCTAAACCTCTAGCGAGGTTTGCGCAGCACACGGACTCAATAATTGTTGCGGATTGCGACAGGTTAAACCGTTAACCTAAACGCCGGCGCAGACGTCGGGCGTTCAGGTCTTCGGCTTGCGCCGCGCCAGCCGCGCATCACGGAAGCGTTTCGCCCAGCCGTCCCGCACGGTCTGCTGGCTGCGCTCCACGGCCAGCGCGTCCTGCGGCACCTCGCGCGTGATCACCGAGCCCGAGCCGATATAGGCACCGTCGCCGATTTTCACAGGGGCCACGAGCGAGGAGTTGGAGCCGACGAAGGCGCCGGCGCCGATCTCGGTGCGGTGCTTGTCGAAGCCGTCATAGTTGCAGGTGATGGTGCCGGCGCCGATGTTGGCGCCCGCCCCGACATGGGCATCGCCGATATACGCAAGATGGTTGGCCTTGGCGCCGGCGTCGATGGTCGCGGCCTTGGTCTCGACGAAGTTGCCGATCCGCGCGCCCTCGCCAAGCGCGGTCCCCGGCCGCAGCCGCGCATAGGGCCCGACGGATGCCTTGGCGCCGACGGCAGCGCCGGCGAGATGCGAGAAGGCGTGGATCACCGCGCCGTCGCCGACACTGACGCCAGGGCCGAACATCACGAACGGCTCGACGGTGACATCCTTGCCGAACACGGTGTCGGCAGCGAGATAGACTGTGTCCGGCGCGATCATGGTGACGCCGGCGTCGAGCGCCGCCTTGCGCAGGCGCTGCTGCATCACCTGCTCGGCTTCGGCCAGCTGGGCCTTGGTGTTGATGCCGCGCACTTCGTCCTCGTCGGTTTCGATCACGGTCGCCCGCAGCCCGAGGTCGCGGGCGATCGCCACCGCGTCGGTCAGATAGTATTCGTTCTTGCTGTTGGCATGGCCGATCCGATCGAGGATCTCGAGCGCCCGTCTGCCGTCCAGCGCCATCACCCCGGCGTTGCACAGGGTGATCCGCCGCTCCTCGTCGCTGGCATCGGCCTGTTCGCGGATCGCCAGCAGGCCCTTGTCGTCCTGCACCAGCCGGCCATACCCGGTGGGGTCGGCGGCGCGGAAGCCGAGCACCACAAGGGCTGCACCTTCGGCCAACGGCTTGCGCAGCCGGGCAAACGTCTGTGCTGAAATCAGCGGCGTATCGCCGAACGCCACCAGCAGATCGTCGGCGCTGTGCTCGATTGCGGCGCGGGCCGCGAGCACCGCATGGGCGGTGCCGCGACGCTCGTGCTGAACGAAGATCTGTGCATCCGGCCGCACCCGAGCAGCCTCGTCGGCAACCGCCTTGTGGTCGGGACCGACGACCGCGGCGACGGACGATCCCGCGCCGCTCGGCGCTGCGGCCAGCACATGGGCGAGCAGCGACTGGCCGGCGACCGGATGCAGCACCTTGGGCAGCGACGAGCGCATCCGCGTGCCCTCGCCGGCCGCGAGCACGATGGTCAAATTGGTCCTGTCCGTCATCCGATGTCCTGCAACCGTGTGGTGTGGTCCCTGCTGGCCTGCCGGCGGTCTTAGCCGACCCGGTGGAGCGACAAAAGACCCTTGAAAGCCGGCGTTGCGGCCACGCCCGACGGGGCATGTTACGCGGGTTCCTGTTAATCTTTTGGTGTGATTCGCCGCGACGGCACGAATCCGGACGGGCTCGGGGCCGGCGCGGCGGCCGGTATTCGGAATGGCAAACCTCTCGCATGGCTAAAGACCGGGATCCGCTTGCCGACATCACGGCCGATGACAGCCAGGGCCTGCTGACCAACATCCTCGCCGAGGAGCGCGAGGGTGGCTGGCAGATGCTCTGGCGGCTGGGGTCGTGGGCCGCCGGCGCCATCGGCGCGCTGGTCGCGGCGTTCTTTGCCGTCCACACCTCCACCTGGCTGCAGCGTGACCAACTCGCTGCGGCCGACGTCGCCCGGCAGTCGCAACAGCTCCAGTCGATCGCCCGCGAAAGCCAGGCGGAAGCGCGGCGGCTGGCGTCGGCGATCGCCACCCTCAACGGCGACCGCGACCGGCTGTATGCCCGCGTGACGGTGCTGGAGCAGGGACTGGATTCGGTGACCGGGTCGGTCGCCCGCCAGGCACCACCGGCCTCGCTCGTGCTGTCGTCAGCGACGCAAGCGATCAGTGCGCCGCCGATGATCGCGGCCCCGGCCGTCGTGGCCGCGGAAGAGCCGGCCCAATCCGGCGCGCCGCCTCCGGCGGAGACGGCGGCCGCTGCCCCACCCCATTCCGCTCCGTCCCAGCCCGCGCATCCGGCCGCAACCGCGGCCAAGGAGCTGCTGCCGGCCTCCACGATCTACGCGCCGCCGGACCCGGCCGCGCCGAAGCTGATCGCCGAACCCGCTCCCGCCGCGCCAGCAAAGAGCGCAGCGTCCACGGCCGCGGCGGAGCCGGCGGCTGCCGAGAAAACCGCGCCGAAGGCGGTAGAGGCGGCCATCCAACCCGACAAGCCGCGCCCGGTGGCAATCGCCGCCCTGCCCGAGGCTCGCCCCGCCGAAACGTCGGCCCCACGCCCGGAAGTGGCCGTCCAGCGCACCGAGTTCGGTGTCGACCTCGGCGGCGCCAATTCCATCGACGGCCTGCGGGCGCTGTGGCAGGGGCTCGCCACGGCAAAGGGATCGCCGGTCGCGGCGTTGCGGCCGATTATCGCCATCAGGGAACGCCACAACGGGCTCGGGATGCAGCTCCGCCTGGTCGCCGGGCCGCTCGGCGACGCCGCCGCGGCAGCGCGGATCTGCGCCGCGCTCGCCGACGGCAACCGTCCCTGCGAGACCACCGTGTTCGATGGGCAGCGGCTCGCCATGAGATCGCCCGACACGCCTCCCGCGGCCCCGGTGGCCCGCCCGCGGCGGCGGGCCACGACGGCCGCGACCGCTCATCCGGTCAGGCGGGACGACGTTCCGGCGCCCCCGGTGGCCGACACCAGCCCGCCACCGCCCGCCCCCGCGACGCCGTCCATCTCGTCATCGGTGAGCGGGCTGTTCCGCAGTCACTGATCCGCAATCCGCCATACCCGGGCGCGGGTTGCTCCGCACCGCATTCCGCACCATAGTCGCGCCATGAAAAAAGATCCGTTCCGCCTCTCCGCGCTGCAGGTGCAGTGGCTACTGATCGTCGGCTTCCTGACCGTCGGCTACGCGCTCTACATCCGCTACCTGGCGATCGAATACTCACCGCTGGCGCTCGCCTGCGACGGCGGGCTGCAGACCATGCTGTGCAAGACGCGCCTGTTGATGACGACGCTGTTCCGCAACTCGGTGTTCGGCACTGCCGCGCTGGTGATCGCCGCGCTACACCTGATCCGGCCGTCGATCGTGACGCTGACAGCCGGTCTCGTCGCCGCGGGGTTCGGGATCGTGCTCTACAACATCGGCCTGTCGGGAGTTGCGATCGGCCTGCTCATCCTCGGATTTGCACGGCCCGCGCCCGCCACAGCGTGAGCGCGAGCAAGAGGTAGGCCCCGCAAGTCCACAGCGACTGCCAGTTGGCCGGCCCCTCGTTGAAGACGATGTAGAGGGTCGAGAACGCGAACAGGCCGGCGAGCACGGCTTCCGCGATCGGCCGGGTGCCGAGCAGCGGCCGGTTCAGCAGCATCAGCGCCGCGAACGGCACCACCACCATGGTGAGCGAGGCAAACGGGAAGTCGCGGTAACGCGGGTCGAACACGAAGCCGAGCGCGGTCTGCGCCGCGATCAGCGTGGTGACGACCAGGATCCCCCCGAGCGCCGCGCACAGCTTCGAATCCGTCCGGCCATCGCGCGGGCCGACGATGTCGAGGAAGGTCGGCAGCGACCGCCCCGACATCAGCGCAGTCGCCGACAGCATCGGCGCGAGGATGCCGGCGGCGAGCAACAGCCCCCATTGCAGCCAGCCGCCCCAGCCGAGGCTCTCATAGACCATCTTGTCGACGGCGATCCCGAGCAGCGAGCCGGCGGTGGTCGCCGAGATCGCCACCGCGATCCAGGACGACAGGCGCGGCTGCCACGGCCGCCGCCGCGACTTGAAGAACGCGGCGCCGAACACCATCACGCAGAGCGCGAGCCCCCCCGCCATGTGGAGCTGCCAGAGCGGGAAATTGCTGATCGGCTGGCCCGGCGGATATTTCAACGCCCGCTGGTCCTCGTCGATCAGGCCCCAATAGCCGCCGACCGTCCCCTCGAGCCGCCGCTTCCAGGGCTGGTCATAGGCTTCGATCAGGTTGACCCGAAAGCCCTCGCGCTTGGCGAGATCCAGGATCTCCGACACCACGCGGGCCTGGTTGGTGCGCGACGGCAGCGCGCCCTCGCGCATCCGCCCGCTGCTCGGCCAGCCGGTCTCGCCGATCAGGATCTCCTTCTCGGGAAACGCCGCCGCCATCCGCTTGCGGATCTGGTCGACATGGGCCGCGGCATAGCGGGCCCGGATCGGGAAATCCTCCCAGTACGGCAGGATGTGAATGGTGACGAAGTCGACCGCGTCATAGACCTCGCGGTTGCGCAGCCAGTACTCCCAGACGTCGGCATAGGTCACGGGGGTCTGCGGCACCTGCGCCTTCACCGAGCGGATCAGGGCAGCGAGATCGGACGCCGTCATCTCGCCGCGCAGCAACACCTCGTTGCCGACCACGACCGAGGAGATCACGTCCGGATGCGCCTTCACGAGACCGACCGCGGTTTCGATCTGCTGGCGATTCTTGACACGGTTGGAGCCGAGCCAGATGCCCTGGATCACCTTGAGGCCGACCTTGCCGGCAAGCTCGGGGACCTGGTCGACACCGTTGTCGACCGAATAGGTCCGCACGCAATTGGTGATCTTGGCGAGCTGCGCCAGATCCTCGGCGATCTGCGCGGCATCGATGTGCAGCGCCGGATTGAGCGGGTTCTGGGCGCCGCGGAATGGCGCGTAGGACACGCACTCCAGCTTGGCGGCGGGATCGATCGGCGCGCGCGGCAAGGTCACCGGCGTGGCCAGCCACCACCAGAGCGCAACGACACAACCGAGGGAGATCAGGAGAAGCGCCAGCGGCGTGCGAAATGAAATTGGTTCCCCTCCAGCTGACGTCTCCGGTCGATTAGCCCGTCGAGGCGCGCCTGCCAAGTCCCGAACATGCCCCGAACGCACCCGTCCCCAGTTGCGCCAGCCGATGCCGGCGGAAACACGGTTCGCGCCTGCGGCAAATGCGCCTGCCGCGCGACGCCACAGCCCTCTTTCGCCGCCGGCCTGAACGAATGTTCATCTGCCTTGCAACAAGCGTTCGAGTTTGCTGGACAAAATCAAAAATGTCCGCCATGGGATTCCCGGGACGGCGGAACAGCGATCCGCCGCATTCGGGGCCAATTTCAGCGGCATCACACAGGCCACCCGTCCATGGGACCGCAACGGATGGACCATCGGACGGCGAGCCGGCGCGGGCCGTGCTGCAGTCAAATTGTCGGGGACTTCATGGGTCGTCTGCTGTCTGAGTTTCGTCGCGTGATCTTTCGTGCGATCGCGGTGCCGTCGGCGGCGCTGCTGATCGGCATCGGCAGCGCCATCGCCCAGAGCGGCGATCTGCGGGCCCAGGACCAGTCGGCCAAGCCGGCCACCAACGGCACGGCTCCGGAAGCGGCCGCGAAGGACAGCCAGCGCAAGACCGACGAGTTCGCCGAGGCGGCCCAGGCCATCAACGGCCCGGCCGGCAATCCGGAATGCGTCTGGCTTGGCCGCCGCGTCGTCAGCCTGATGTGGCGCGACGACCTCGACACCGCGTTCCGACATCTCGATCTCTACGACCGCTTCGGCTGCCCCGGCGGCCATGTCCAGGCTGCGTTCCGCTGCCTGACCCGGTTCGGCGGCACCATCGATTCGAAGGTGCCGGAAAGCCTGACCAGCCGGGTGCACGCCTGCTGGGTCAACCCGACTGCCCAGCCGCAATCCGCAGCCGCGGCCGCACCGGCCCCGACACCAGCGGCCGCCGCGCCGGCTACGCCTGCCGCCCCGCCCGCCGCGACCACTGCAGCACCTGCCCCCGCCACTCCGGCGAAATAGTTTCGCCCGGCTGGAACGATCGGAGAGGTTTCGGGGTTGCGCCATGCGTCGCGCCCTGAAATCGCCATGCCGTCATACGAGTTGTTAAACCGCATGGCATAGATAAGCTGCCCTCGATTGATCCATGTCTCCCGCCGTCAGATTGAACGCTTGGGTCCGATTGAACGCTAGCGAGTCGTTGCGCGAATCCCGGGGACGGATTCGCATCCTGGCACCACAGTCCCGGTATGGTTTCGTCGCGAAATGCGCGCAGTAGTCGCCGTCTTGGTTTGTGTCACGGCCGCCCACGCGGCCCTCTGGGGTCTTCTTCGCGACAAGCAGGACGCACCCGATTTCAGAGGAACGCTGCCGAGCGTCTCCTACGCTCCGTTCGACGGCACCGGCCATCCCGACGTCGACAACATCCCGACCTCTGAAAAGATTCGCGCCGACCTGAAGACGCTGGCGCCGCTGACCAAGGCGATCCGCCTCTACTCGTCCACCGGCGGCGTCGAGCTCGTGCCGCCGATCGCCGGCGAGGTCGGCCTCAAGGTCACGGTCGGCGCCTGGATCGACAAGCATACCGAGCGCAACGAGCGCGAGATCGCCGCCGCCCTCGACCTCGCCAAGCACAACAGCAACGTCAACGGCATCGTCGTCGGCAACGAGACCATCTACCGCGGCGAGCAGAAGGTCGAGGACCTGATCCAGCTGATCCAGCGGGTGAAGAAATCGACCAACGTCCCTGTGACAACGGGCGAAATCTGGAACATCTGGCTCGAGCATCCGGAGCTCGCCTCCTCGGTCGACTTCATCGCCGCGCACATCCTCCCCTACTGGGAGGGCTTCTCGGACAAGCAGGCCGTCGACCAGGCGATGATCATCTACCAGAAGCTGCGCGACGCCTTCCCGGGCAAGCGCATCGTGATCGCCGAGTTCGGCTGGCCGAGCGCCGGCTACAACCTCAAGGCCGGCACCCCCGGGCCGTTCGAGCAGGCGGTGACGCTGCGCAACTTCGTCAGCCGCGCCGAAGCCATCGGCATGGAGTACAACATCGTCGAGGCGATCGATCAGCCCTGGAAATTTTTCGAAGGTGGCGTCGGCCCTTATTGGGGTATTCTGAATGCGGCACGTGAACCGAAGTTCGCGTGGACCGGACCGGTGGTCGACCCCGACTACTGGAAGCTCGCCACCATCGCCATCCTGGTCGGCGTCCTGCTGTCGCTGCCGATCCTGCGGCTCGACCGCCCGACCGCCCTGCAGGCCGGCATGCTGTCGGCGACCGCCTGCGCGGTCGGCGCCTGGGCGGCGACCGTGTTCGCCTACTGGAACGGGCACTACTTCGTGTTCGGCTCGGCGTTTGCGCTCGGCCTCGGCCTTGTCCTGCTGGTGCCGCTGGTCATCATCGCCATGGCGCGGATCGAGGAGATCGCCACCATCGCGTTCGGCCGCAGCCCGCGCCGACTGATCAAGAACGGCCTTCCCGCCCCGACCGACGGGGTCTACCCCAAGGTCTCGATCCACATTCCGGCCTATTTCGAGCCGCCGGAAATGCTCAAGCAGACCCTCGATGCGGTGGCGCGGCTCGACTATCCGAACTTCGAGTGCGTGGTCATCATCAACAACACGCCCGACCCGGCGTTCTGGCAGCCGATCCAGGACCACTGCCGGATGCTGGGCGAGCGCTTCGTCTTCATCAACGCCGAGAAGGTCCAGGGCTTCAAGGCCGGCGCGCTGCGCATCGCCATGGCCCGCACCGCCCCGGACGCCGAGATCATCGGCGTGATCGATGCCGACTACGTGGTGACGCCGGACTGGCTGAAAGACCTCGTCCCCGCCTTCGCCGACCCGCGGGTCGGCCTCGTGCAGGCGCCGCAGGACCATCGCGACGGCGGCCAGTCGCTGATGCACTACATCATGAACGGCGAGTACGCCGGCTTCTTCGACATCGGCATGGTCCAGCGCAACGAGCACGACGCCATCATCGTGCACGGCACCATGTGCCTGATCCGCCGCGCCGCCATGGACATGTCGGGCGGCTGGGCCGGCGACACCATCTGCGAGGACACCGATCTCGGCCTCGCCATCATCGAGAACGGCTGGATCACCCACTACACCAACAAGCGCTACGGCTTCGGCCTCCTGCCGGACACCTATGAGGCGTTCCGCAAGCAGCGCCACCGCTGGGCCTATGGCGGCTTCCAGATCGTCAAGAAGCACTGGCGCCGCTTCCTGCCGGGCGTCACCCGCCTGACGCGAGACCAGAAGCGGGAGTTCTCGCTGGGCTGGCTCAACTGGCTCGGCGCCGAGAGCCTCGGCGTGGTGGTGGCGATCCTGAACCTGATCTGGGTGCCGATCGTCGCGTTCGCCGACATCGCCATTCCCGACAAGATCCTGACCCTGCCGATCATCGCCTCCTTCGTGGTGTCGGCGCTGCACTTCCTCACCCTGTACCGGCTGCGGGTGAAGGTGAAGGTTGGCCAGATGCTGGGCGCCATGGTCGCGGCCATGTCGGTGCAGTGGACGGTGGCCCGCGCCGTGGCCAACGGCCTGATCACCGAGCACCTGCCCTTCGCCCGCACCTCCAAGGGCGGGCTGTCGCGGATGTCGGTGGAATTCCAGGCGTTCTGGGAAGCCGTGATCTGCGTGCTGCTGTGGATCGGCGCCGCGGTGCTGGTGATGACCAACAGCCAGAAGCAGATCACCGAGATCTACATCTTCGCCGGCGTCCTGATCCTGCAGAGCCTGCCGTTCTTGTCGGCGGTGGCGATCGCGGTGCTGGAGAACTCGCGGATCAACGCCTTCACCTTCTGGCGCGAGACCGGCATCCGCACCGCCGAGCTGATCGGCCTGCGCCCGGTGGCGCTGCCGCTCCCCGGCGCCATCAGCCCGCCGCCCGGCTCGGAGATCCGCAGCGAAACGCCGTGAGCTGCCCTCCGGAAACGGCGGGCTGCTGCGGCGCTCTTCGTCTCATGTCATTGATTGTCATGGTGAGCGCGGAGGGACTCGAACCCTCGACCCCATGATTAAAAGTCACGTGCTCTACCGGCTGAGCTACGCGCTCACTCGACGCGCTGTGTAGGGGGCAGGTCCCCCCGGGTCAATAGCGACGCGGTTCGCGAGCCGCGCCTGTGGACCAAATGCCGGGCCAGCGGGTTGGTTCCCACGGTGGCGCGGCCGACTGGTCACCAGCCCCCGCTTCTGCTTTGATCCGAGGTGATCGCGTCCGTGCCCTCAAGATGCGCCGGCGCGCGAATCCCTGACGACGGGGGAGACGTGATGCCAGCGCAGTCGAGCAATCTCCTCGCATGGAGAGAGAAAGGGTTCGCCGCCGATCCCGTGACAAGGGTGAGCGGCTCCGACGGACTGCTGCTGTATCGCTGCTGGGGCGGATGGAGCAGCAAGGAGCTGCCGGCGTCGAGCAGGGACGGCTATTTCTGCCTCACCAAGCCCGCGTCGGTGTTCGAGGCTGAGCTGAAATACAACATCGCCGACTGGGGCAACGCCATCCGCTTCGTCTCGACCTTCCGTCTCAAGCCCGGCTTCCCCTGTTTCGAGGGCCCGGTCGCCAACGAGGCCGGCGACCTGTCGATCCCTGCCGTGCAGATCCTCGTGCCCGGACCGGTCGGCATCAAGGTCGAGCTGTTGGCCCGAGAGGTCTTGAAGCAGGACGTCAGCGTGGTCCAGGCGAGCACGCCCTGGCTGAGTTGACCAACGCCTCCACAGGACTTTATTCACAGTCCGCCTTGCACTCCCGCTCCGGTTGCAGGAAGATTACGGCCGGGGTTTGGGGAGTATCATCTTCATGAATAGACTTGGGCTTGTGGCTCTTGCGGCCATGACCACGGCTGGCTGCGCGTCGAGTTCGAAAGAAATCCAGGCGAGCTACGTTTCACCCGTCACATACCAGAACTACACCTGCCAGCAGCTCGCCATGGAAGCGCAGGCCCTGTCGAGCCGGGCCGCTGTCGTGTCGGGCGCACAGGACCAGAAGCGCACCAATGACGCGATCGCAACGACCGCCGCGGTCGTGGTGTTCTGGCCGGCGGCATTTCTTGTCGGAGGCGACGGACAGACTGCCGCCGAACTCGCCAATCTGAAAGGCCAGATGGTCGCGGTCGAGCAGGCCTCAATCATGAAAAAGTGCGCGATCCAATTCCAGGGCGAGCGCCCGCCGGCTTCCTAGTCTAGACGCGCGCCGCTCAACTCGGCTCAACTTGCCTTGGCGCGGTGGCGCAGCGCCTGCACCAGACGGTCGCGTTCGGCGAGCGCGCGGCGCAGCTCGTTGCGCAGGGCGAACAGCTGCGTTGTCGCGCCCTCGCGCTCCTGCGCGCGCATCGCGTTCCACAGTCGGATGATGTCCTGGGTCTTGCCGGCGAGTTGCTGGTTCATGGGCGGCCTCATCGTGGGATGGGCCGATTAGAACAAAAAGGGAACAATCCTGTCAAGCGACCGATGGCTGCGCCAAGCCGCCATCCCCTGCGCCTTGCGGCTACAGTGTCTCCTGCTTGTGCCCACACTCCTTGCAGGCGAAGGCGACGCGGCTGACGCCCTTGGGCGCCGACACCCGGTTGGGCGCACCGCACTTGCCGCACTTGGTTTCGATCCGCGTGTCGCCCTGCTTGACGACGACGGACTTGCGCTCGAGCGCTTCGCGCATCAGCCGCTCGGCCTCTTCACGCATGGCTTGTTTCGACATTCGGCGGCTTCCTGGCTGGCAAACGGTTGAATGGATTCGCGGCGAGCATAGCGCACCAGGCCCCACCCGAAACCATCCCTAGCCGACAATGACGAAGGCTTTACGGCGGATATCCGCAGCGAAATTGACAGGGTCCGCTGAACCGTGCTGCGGTCTGGCAATCTCCCATGGGCACCCCGATGATCCGCGCTACGTTCGCCACACTGCTTGTCCTGCTGCCGCTCACCGCGTCCGCGGACGACCCGTCATCGGGCCGTTCCCGACTGGGTCCGGTGCTGCCCAGTTCGCCGGCGTGGTCGACCAAACCGCCGCCGGCGACCGAGACCGTCCGGCGGCGTGCAGCGAATCCATGTTCGCAGTTTGGCCCGGGGTTTATCCAGATCGAGGGGGGATCGACCTGCATCCAAGCTGGCGGCAGCCTTGCGATTTCGGCCGGAAGTGGAACAAGGCCATGATATTCATCACATAATTTCCCATTTAAAATCACAATTCATCTCTTGAAATTCATGCTGCGTCGCAGCATATAGGTCGCATAGGGATACGAGACGTCCTCACGGGCAACCATGAGGAGATTTGTCATGAGCGATGTTGCGACCATCCGGTCCACGTCGGGGACCGGGGTGATCCGGGTCCTGAAGGCCGATGAACAGCATCTGTTGCGCGACCATCTGTTGCGCCTCGATCCGGCCAGCCGCCACGACCGCTTCAATGGCGGCATCAGCGAAGAGTTCCTGAAAGGCTACGCCGCCCGTTCGTTCGAGAACGGCACGATCGTGATCGCCTATCTGCAGGCCGGCGTCGTCCGCGGCGCCGCGGAGCTGCATGCGCCGGAGCGCTCGCTCGACGGCGAGCCGGAGATCGCCTTCAGCGTCGAAAGCCGCATCCGCCGCCAGGGCGTCGGCAGCGCGCTGTTCGAGCAGTTGCTGCAGGAGGCCCAGCGCAAGGGCTATGCGCGGCTGCGCATCACCACCGGCGGCCAGAACGAACCGATGAAGGCGCTGGCGAGCAAGTTCGGCGCCCATCTCAGCTTCCGCCGTGGCGAAGCCACGGGCACGCTCGACCTCGCCCGCAGCCCGGCGCTCGCCGCCAAGCCGGCGGCCCGCCCGGCCGTGCCGCTGTCGCTGCTGCTGACGCGGGAGATGATCCGCAGCAGCCAGACGATGTGGCGGCAGCTGTTCCGCTTCTACAACGAGCTGCTGGACGGCCGGCAGCGGCTGGGCACGCGGTAGTCCCGTTCGCGCCATCCTGTGGCTGGATGGCGCAGCGGAAAACCTCTTTGAAATGCGACGCTCCGCTCCGATATGATCACCATGCACCGTCCGGGTGCAGGGTGATCGCGGAGCCGCGCCATGAGCCTTGCCGAGGTCTATGAATTGCCGGTGGCGCGCGCGCCGCTGGTGCCGCCGCATCCGCCCCATGCGCCGCAGACCATGTCGACGTTCCGTCGCCTGCTGGCGATGCGCAAGAGCGGCATCGCCACCTGGGGCGAGCGTGCCTACCGGGAGGACGTGCTGCAGGGCCGCTTCTTCGGCCGCAGCAGCTTCATTCTCAACGATCCGGCCAGCATCCGCCATGTCCTGATCGACAATTACGAAAATTATGAACGCACCCCGCCGGGCATCCGCGTGCTGCAGCCGATGCTCGGCGAAGGTTTGCTGCTCGCCGAGGGCAAGACCTGGAAGCACCAGCGTCGCACGCTGGCGCCGGCCTTCACGCCGCGCGCAGTCGCCACGCTGGTGCCGCACATGCTCGCGGTCACCAACGAGACCATTGCCGAACTGAAGACCCAGCAAGGCCAGGCGGTCGACCTGCGCGAGGCGATGCAGCGGATGACGCTGGAGATCGCCGGCCGCACCATGTTTTCGTTCGGCATGGCGGAGCACGGGCCGACGCTGCGCAACTTCGTCATCGAATATGCGTCCCGTCTCGCCCGCCCGCATCTCTGGGACCTGCTGCTGCCGCTGGGCTGGCCGAGCCTCCAGGACATCGAGCGCAAATTCTTCCGCCGCCGCTGGACCCGCTTCGTGCGCATGCTGATCGCGCAGCGGCGCGCCGCCACCAAGCCCAATGAGGCGCCGCGCGACCTGTTCGACCTGATGGTCGCAGCGCGCGATCCCGAGACCGGCCAGGCGTTCACCGACGACAACCTTATCGACCAGGTCGCCACCATGATCCTCGCCGGCCACGAGACCACGGCGACGGCGCTGTTCTGGTCACTGTTCCTGCTGGCGCAGGACCATGCCACGCAGGACCAGGTGGCGCGGGAGGTCCGGGCCGAGAGCGCCGCCGGCGAACCCGACGCGGACAAGCTCAAGTTCACCCGCGCGGTGCTCGACGAGACCATGCGGCTCTATCCGCCGGCCTACCTGATCGCCCGCTGCGCCGCCGGTCCCGACACGATCGACGGTCGCGCCGTGAAGAAGGGCGACGCGATTTTCGTCGCGCCCTGGCTTTTGCACCGGCACGAGAAGCTGTGGGACAACCCCAACGCCTTCATGCCGCAACGCTTCATGGCCGGACCGCCGCCGGACCGCTTCGCCTACCTGCCGTTCGGGGTCGGGCCGCGGGTGTGCATCGGCGCCCATTTCGCCCTCGTCGAGGCGACGCTCGCGCTCGGCAAGATCATCGGCACCTTCCGCGTCGAGCTGCAGGACGACAAGCCGGTGATGCCGGTGGGCGTGGTCACCACCCAGCCCGACCATTCGCCGGCCTTCCGCCTGACCGCGCGCTGAGGCACAGGCGCGCTCAGACGGCCTCGACGCCACACCAGTCGGCGACGAACAGCGCGATCGCCCGCGTGGTCTTCTTCAGCGACTCCAGCTCGACGCACTCGTCGAAGCCGTGCATGCGCTGCGCCGTCGCGCCGAAGCACAGGCAGGGAATGCCATGATGGGCGTAGTAGCGGGTGTCGGTGATAGCGGTGAAGCTGAGCTCCGGCAACGCGCCGCCATAGACCGTGCCATAGGCGCGGCGCAGCGCCTGCTCCGCCTCCGTGCCGGGCGCGAGCGCAAAGCCTTCCGACAGGAAGCCCGACCACACGACCTCGGGCGGATTATCGGCGAGGAAGGGATGCGCGCGCGCCGCCGCCGCGACACAGGCTTCGATCTCCTTCTGGCAGTCGGCGAGTTGCCAGCCCGGCAGGATCGCGATCCGGCAGTCGACGTCGCACCATGACGGCACGCTCGAGGCCCAGTCACCACCCTTGATGATCCCCGGATTGAAATTCAGCGGATGCGTCACGCCGGCGAAATGCGGATCGTTCACCGCCCGTGCGTTCCAGTCCGCCTCGAGCCCCTCCAGCGCCCGGACCAGGTCCATGGCGGCCTTGATGGCGTTGGCGCCGACGCCGGCCTCGAACACATGGGCCGGACGTCCCCGCACCTTGATGCGGAACCAGATCACGCCGACCTGGGCGCGCACCAGCGCGCCGCCGGTCGGCTCCGGGATCAGGCAGGCGTCGGCGCGGTAGCCACGCTGCATGGTCGAGAGCGCGCCGAGGCCCGTGCTCTCCTCCTCGATCACCGACTGCAGGTGGATCCGTGCCGTCGGCGCCAGTCCGGCGTGGCGGATGGCGTCGAGGGCGTAAAGCGCCGCGAGCGTGCCGGACTTCATGTCGGCCGCCCCGCGGCCGTAGAGCCAGCCGTCACGCACCTGCGGCGCGAACGGCGGCGTCGTCCACATCTCCAGCGGCCCGGTCGGCACCACGTCGCAGTGGCCCTGCAGGATCAGCGATTTCCCCCTGGTCGTGGCCGGCCTGTAGGTGCCGACCACGGTGCGCGCCCGCGAGAAGTCGGTCTCGACCGGACCGTAGTCGCGCAGGCCCTCGAGGTCTTCGGCCCGGATCACCCAGTCGTCGACCTCATAGCCCCGCGCCCGCAACAGGTCGCCGAACATGTCCTGGCACGGCGCCTCGGCGCCGCGCGTGCTGGGAATGGACGAGAACGCGATGGTGGTGGCGATCTGCTCCTCGAAGCGGGCGTCCACCGCCGCGAGGATCCGGCGCTGCGCCTCGACATCCACCATGGCGATCAGATGCCTTCGAACAGCGCGGTGGAGAGATAGCGCTCCGAGAACGACGGCACGATCGCCAGGATGGTCTTGCCGGCGTTCTCCGGCCGCGCGCCGAGCTCGAGAGCCGCGGCGATCGCCGCCCCCGACGAGATGCCGCCGGGAATGCCCTCGTTGCGCGCCAGCGCGCGTGACGTGTCGATCGCGGTGGCGCTGTTGACCTTGACGATCTCGTCGATCACCGAGCGGTCGAGGATATCAGGCACGAAGCCGGCGCCGATGCCCTGGATCTTGTGCGGCGTATGCTGGCCACCGGACAGCACCGGGCTCTCCTCGGGCTCGACCGCCACCACGCGCAGCGACGGCTTGCGGGGCTTGAGCACCTGCCCGACCCCGGTGATGGTGCCGCCGGTGCCGACGCCGGCCACGAAAATGTCGAGATTGCCGCCGGTGTCGCTCCAGATCTCCTCTGCGGTGGTGCGGCGATGCACCTCGGGGTTGGCGAGGTTCTTGAACTGCTGCGGCATCACCGAGTTCGGCGTGGTCTGCAGCAGCTCCTCAGCCTTGGCGATGGCGCCCTTCATGCCCTGCGCCGCGGGGGTGAGCACCAGCTCGGCGCCCAGGAACGCCAGCATCTTGCGCCGCTCGATCGACATCGATTCCGGCATCACCAGCTTCAGGCGATATCCCTTGGCGGCCGCCACATAGGCGAGCGCGATCCCGGTATTGCCGGAGGTCGGCTCGATCAGCACGGTGTCGGGCTTGATAATGCCGGCCTTCTCCATCGCCGACACCATGGCCGAGCCGATGCGATCCTTCACGCTGGCGGCCGGGTTGAAATATTCCAGTTTAGCGAGAATTGTCGCCTTCACCCCGTGCTGCTGCGGCAGCTTGTTCAGCCGCACCACCGGGGTGTCGCCGAAGGCATCCGCGATGCTCTCATAGATGCGGCCCCGACCCGGGCGCTGCGAGGTGTGCGAGTTCGCGGACATTTCCATGGGGTAGTCTCCGAGCTGAATGGAACGGCAGGCCGTTCCATTCATTTTGAGCATGTTTCGCGACAAAGTCGAATCTGCCCAGCCTCACGCAAGCTTCACGCGCATCTGATGCCAGAGGCAGCTTGGCGCGCGACAAAGTGTTCAAGCTATTGCAGCGCAAAACGGATTTCTTGAAACGAACGCATTTGTGTTGCGACAGCGTCAAAGGTTTCAGTGTAGGATGTGCGCGGCTCCAGATCAGAGGAGACCCACGATGCCAGCGTTTGCTGAAATCATGTCGTCAAGCTCGCACCGTCCGGCCCCGCGCGAACGTGATCTGCCCACTTGTGCCGTGTGTTCGGATTCCATGATCGCGGCGGAAGCCTCGGCATTCCTGTCGGAAGATGTCGTCAGCTATCTTTGGACGTGCGAGACCTGTGGCTACGGGTTTGTGACCAAGCACGCGTTGACGCGGTTCACCTGTAACTGAACGTTCACCGTTGCGGTCCGGCGGGCAAGGCCGGTGGCACGCGAATCAGCGCGCGGCAATATCGCCGCGGGCCCAGTCGGCGCGCGTCTGCTCGGCGAACGCGGCGAAAGAGCCCTGTGCAATGGCGTCGCGCATGCCGGCGGTCAGGGCCTGGTAATAGGCGATGTTGATCTCCGAGAGCAGCATCGCGCCGAGCGTTTCGCCAGCCTTCACCAGGTGATGCAGATAGGCGCGCGAATAGCTCCGCGCCGGCGCCCACGGGCTTTCCTCGTCCAGCGGACGCGGATCGTCAGCGTGGCGGGCATTGCGCAGGTTGACCGGGCCGAGGCGCGTGAACGCCACGCCATGGCGGCCGTTGCGGGTCGGCATCACGCAGTCGAACATGTCGATGCCGCGCCCCACGGCCTGCAGAATGTCATCCGGCGTGCCGACCCCCATGAGATAGCGCGGCCGGTCCTGCGGCAGCAGCGGCTCACAGGCCTCGATCATGTCCAGCATCACCTGCTGCGGCTCGCCGACGGCGAGGCCGCCGACGGCATAACCGTGGAAGCCGATGTCGACGAGCGCCCGGGCGCTGTCACGGCGCAGGTCCGCGGCATCGCCGCCCTGCACGATCCCGAACAGCATGTGGCCGGCCACCGCCCCTTCGAACGCGCGCTTGCAGCGCTCGGCCCAGCGCAGCGACAGCTGCATGGCGCGGTCGATATCGCTACGCTCCGCCGGCAGCCGCACGCATTCGTCGAGCTGCATGGCGATGTCAGAGCCGAACAGACGCTGCACCTCGATCGCCCGCTCGGGCGTCAGGTCGACCTTGGCACCGTCGATGTGCGAGCGGAAGATCACGCCGCGCTCGTCGACCTTGCGCAATTGCGCCAGCGACATCACCTGGAAGCCGCCGGAATCCGTCAGCATCGGCCCGCCCCACCCGGTGAAGCGCTGCAGGCCGCCGAGCGCGGCGATGCGTTCGGCGCTCGGTCGCAGCATCAGGTGGTAGGTGTTGCCGAGGACGATGTCGGCGCCGGCCTCGCGCACGTCGCGCCAGTGCACGCCCTTCATCGCGCCCTGGGTGCCGACCGGCATGAACGCCGGCGTGCGCACCACGCCATGAGGCGTCGTCAGCGTGCCGGTGCGCGCCGCGCCATCCCGGCCCAACAGGGTGAAATGATTGGGAACAGTCATCACGCGGCCCCGCCTGCGGCCCGGAACAGGAGCGACGCGTCGCCATAGGAATAGAAGCGGTAGCCCTCGGCGACGGCGTGGGCGTAGGCGCGCTTCACGGTGTCGAGGCCGGCGAACGCGGAAATCAGCATGAACAGTGTCGATCGCGGCAGGTGAAAATTGGTCATCAGCACGTCGACGGCGCGGAAGCGATAGCCGGGCGTGATGAAGATCGCAGTGTCCCCCTCGAACGGCGCGATCGTGCCGTCCTCGCGGGCGGCGCTCTCCAAAAGCCGCAGCGAGGTGGTGCCGACAGCGACGATCCGCCCGCCGGCGGCGCGGGCGGCGTTGAGCGCGGCGGCGGTCGCATCGGAGACCGTGCCCCACTCGGCATGCATGCGGTGCTCGGCGGTGTCGTCCACCTTGACCGGCAGGAACGTGCCGGCACCGACATGCAGCGTCAGGCGCTGCAGCCCGACGCCGCGCGCCTGCAGCGCCGCCTCGAGCGCCGGCGTGAAATGCAGGCCGGCGGTGGGAGCTGCGACCGCGCCCTCATGGGCTGCGAACATGGTCTGGTAGTCGGCTGCATCCTGTACGTCCGGCGTGCGCTTGGAGGCGATGTAGGGCGGCAGTGGCGGCGCGCCGACATCGGCGATGGCCTGGTCGAGGATCGCGCCATGGAAGGCGAAGGCGAGCGTGATCTCGCCGGCGTCGCCCTTGTGCTCGACGGTGGCGTCGAGATTGCCGAGCAGGCACACCCGCCCCTCGTTGCCGAACCGGACGACGTCACCGACCTGCAGCTTCTTGGCGGGCTTGACCAGCGCCTGCCAGCGCGCGCCGTCAAGGCGCTTGATCAGCGTGGCCTCGATGCGCGGCTCGGTGTCGCGGCCGATGCGGCGGCCGCTGAGCTGGGCGGGAATGACCTTGGTGTCGTTGACGACGAGCTGGTCGCCCGCCTTCAGGAAGTCCGGCAGATCACGGACGATGCGATCTTCCCAGCGCCCATCAGCATCGACCACCAGCATGCGCGCGGCATCGCGCGGGCTCGCGGGCCGCAGTGCGATCCGCTCCGGCGGCAGGTCGAAATCGAAGAGGTCGGTGCGCATGGGCCGTTCGAAAGGTACCGGCGACCGTCACGACGGCCGGCGCAAGGCGCGGGAATTATCCCGCGCCTCGCTGTCAGGATCAGGTGGCGTCGGCGGCCATGTGGGCACGCACGATCTTGTCCGGGTTCTGCACCGGCTCGCCGCGCTTGATCTTGTCGACGTTCTCCATGCCCGAGGTCACCTTGCCCCAGACGGTGTACTGGCCGTCGAGGAAGCGGGCGTCGTCGAAGCAGATGAAGAACTGGCTGTCGCCGGAGTCCGGGCTGGCGGCGCGGGCCATCGACGCGGTGCCGCGCACATGCGGCTCCTTGTTGAACTCGGCCTTGAGCTTCTTGCCGGAGCCGCCGGTGCCGGTGCCGTGCGGGCAGCCGGTCTGGGCCATGAAGCCCTCGATGACGCGGTGGAACACGATGCCATCATAGAAGCCTTCGCGCACCAGTTCCTTGATCCGCGCCACGTGGTTGGGCGCGAGGTCAGGCCGCATCTCGATGGTGACCGGGCCCTGCGTGGTTTCCAGAATCAGAGTGTTCTCGTTGTCTGCCATGTTCTCTTCTCAGTTGATTTGGTTCGTCTTGCGTCAAACCTCAACCGTATCGGACGACCCGCTACGGCATTCCCAAGTCCATCGGAGAACGGCATCGGCGAACAGCGCTGCAGCGTCTCCATGACGGCGGTGCGGTACGAAAGCCGCTCGTCGTCCGATGCGTATTCCGATTCATAGGTGATCTTCGGCTGTCCGAAGATCTCCCCATTGCGCTTGAAGGTCACCATGACGGTGATCTGCATGCCGGGATCGCCGGGCGGCAGTTCCGGCGATCGCCAGCAACTGCCGATACGCGCGAACAGTTCCTTCAAGTTGTCGATCTTCGCCGCGTTGCCGGCCTCCTCGGCCCCGGCGCGGCCGGAGGCCGCAAACGCCGCGACACCGAGCAGCGCGGCGAACAGAACAGCAGGTCCGGTTCGCCGCGTCATGACCTCGCCCCTACTTGATGTCCGAGGCGACCTGGACCTTGACCATCTTGTCCGGGTCGACCACCGGCTCGCCGCGCTTGATCTTGTCGACCACCTCCATGCCGGAGACGACCTCGCCGACCACGGTGTACTTGCCGTTGAGGAACGAGCCGTCGGCGTACATGATGAAGAACTGCGAGTTTGCCGAGTTCGGCGACGCGGCGCGCGCCATGCCGACGATACCGCGCTTGAACGGCACGTTGGAGAATTCGGCCTGCAGATCCGGATACTTCGAACCGCCGGTGCCGTTGAAGTTCTTGCCGTCGCCGGTCTGGGCCATGAAGCCTTCGATCACGCGGTGGAACGGCACGTTGTTGTAGTAGCCGTCGCGCGCCAGCTGCTTGATGCGCTCGGCGTGCTGCGGCGCGAGGTCCGGCCGCAGCTTGACCACGATGCGGCCCTTGTTGGTGTCGATCACGATGGCGTTGGCCTTGTCGAGGCCCGCGGGAAGCGATTGGGCGAAGGCCGGCACCGCGAAGACGAGCGCAGTGAGGACGGCAAGAATTCGGATCATGAGAACTCCAGAAAAACCTCGGTGACGGGTCGATTTGGACCGGATGCGGACATTATGGCGCCCGGAAGGCGAAGCCGCCGGCTGGAACCGGCGCCGACGCCGTCAGGACACTAGTGGCCGAATTTGGCCTTCAGGCGTGACGCCACGATGGCGGGCACGAAACTCGAGACGTCGCCGCCCATGCCGGCGATCTGGCGCACCAGGGTCGCCGTGATCGGGCGGACCAGCGGCGAAGCCGGCAGGAACACGGTCTGGATGTCCGGCGCCATGGTCTGGTTCATGCCCGCGATCTGCATCTCGTAGGCCATGTCGATGCCGTCCCGCAGGCCGCGGATCAGGACGGTGGCCCCGACCCGCTTGGCCGCCGTCACGGTGAGGTCGTCGAAGGTGATGCAATCGACCGTGCAGCCGGCCTCGGCGGCGATCGGCGCGAACACCTCCTGGATCATCTCCAGCCGTTCCTCCGTGGAGAACAGCGGCTTCTTGCCGGGATGAACGCCGATGGCGACCACCAGGCGGTCGACGAGGCGAACGGTTTGGCGGACCACGTCGACGTGGCCGTTGGAGACGGGATCGAAGGACCCCGGATAAAGGGCGATGCGCGGCATATCCCCCTCTACCCCGGCGCGAGTGGAGCCGCAAGCGGCCGGTTCCCGCCGGATCCGCGGTTATTTTGACCGCCCGACCGAACCCACCCCGCTCCCGCTGCGTCTGATGGGCAGGCGGACACGCCCGGATCCAAGGCAAGTTCCCGGATTTGTTTCGTGCCCTCCGGCCGACGAAACACTTCGGGCCTGCGACGAAACCGTTTTCCACGCCGCGTGCAGATCGCCTGAAACGCAGCGCCGCTACAACGCCAGCCAACGACACGCCGGAGCGGATGGGCCCCGGCAAGATGACAGGGGACAGCCATGATCAAGACGCTCTCAGCGATTGCCGCCGCCGCTTTCATCACGGCCGCCCTCACCCTCCTGCCGGGCTTCGCCCCGCAGGTCGAGGCCAGCGTTCCCGTCGCGCTCGCCAAGGGCGACCGGCTCGACATCCGCCCCATCGGCCGCGACTGCTCGCAGCAGGCCTGGCCGAACTTCGAGACCTCCTGCCTGCGCAAGGCGGGCTCGAAGGCAACGCTCAAGGTCGAAGCCCGCCTTGTCACCACCGATCGGCTCTGACCGCCGGACGCACCCTTTTTCCCTGCCCCGCAGCGTTCAGGACACCTCAAAAAATACCTGCGAGAGAAATACCTCCAAGAGAAATACCTCCAAGAGAAATACCTCCAAGAGAAAGGCCGCCCGCATGCCCGCGGGCGGCCTTTCGGCATTCTGACTGTCTTCAGCGCGACGCCGGCTCAGCCGCCGTTGCCATTGCCGTTGTCGGCCTCCTCGGACAGGTGCTCGACCGAGACCACATGCTCGTCCTCGGCGGTATCGAACACGATCACGCCCTGGGTGGAGCGGCCGGCGACGCGGATGCCCTCGACCGGGCAGCGGATCAGCTGGCCGGCATCGCTGACCAGCATGATCTGGTCGCTGTGCTCGACCGGGAACGACGCCACCAGCTTGCCGTTGCGGCTGTTGACCAGCATGGCGACGATGCCTTTGCCGCCACGCCCGGTGGTGCGGTACTCGTAGGACGAGGTGCGTTTGCCGTAGCCGTTGACCGACACCGTCAGCACGACCTGCTCCTGGGCCGACATCTCGACATAGCGCTCCTGGCTAAGCTGGAAGCTGCCAGAGCTCTCCTCGCCATCGGCCTCCACAGGCTCCTCGGCAACGGCTTCGCCGGCCACGGCGCGGCGCATCTTGAGATAGGCCGCACGCTCGTCCGAGCTTGCCTCGACATGGCGCAGGATCGACAGCGAGATCACCGTGTCGTTGTCGGCGAGCGCAATACCGCGCACGCCCATCGAGGTCCGGCCGGTGAACACGCGCACGTCGGTGACCGGGAAGCGGATGCACTGGCCGCCGGCGGCGGTCAGCAGCACGTCGTCGTGCTCGGTGCAGATCTGCACGTCGACGATCGCCTCGCCCTCGTCGAGCTTCATGGCGATGATGCCGGAGCGGCGCACGTCGACGAAGTCCGACAGCTTGTTGCGCCGGACGTTGCCGCCGGTGGTGGCGAACATGACGTCGAGATTGGCCCAGGACGATTCGTCCTCCGGCAGCGGCATGATGGTGGTGATGCGCTCGCCCTGCTCCAGCGGCAGGATGTTGATCAGCGCCTTGCCGCGCGCGTTTGGCGCCGCCATCGGCAGGCGCCAGACCTTTTCCTTGTAGACCTGGCCGCGCGACGAGAAGAACAGCACCGGCGTGTGGGTCGAGGCGACGAACAGGCGGCTGACGAAATCCTCCTCGCGCGTCTGCATGCCCGAGCGGCCCTTGCCGCCGCGCTTCTGCGCGCGGTAGGTCGAGAGCGGCACGCGCTTGACGTAGCCATGGTGCGACACCGTCACCACCATGTCCTCGCGCTGGATCAGGTCCTCGTCCTCGACCTCGCCTTCCTGATCGACGATCACGGTGCGGCGCGGGGTGGCGAACTCGGCCTTCACGGCGTTGAGCTCGTCCTTGACGATGCCCTGCACGCGGGCGCGCGAGCGCAGGATTTCGAGGTAATCGGCGATCTCGACCGCGAGCTTGTCGAGCTCGTCGGAAATCTCGTCACGGCCGAGCGCGGTCAGGCGCTGCAGCCGCAGATCGAGAATCGCCTTGGCCTGCTCGAACGACAGCCGCGCGGTGCCATCCTCGGCGACGCGGTGGCGCGGGTCGTCGATCAGCATGATCATGGTCGCGACGTCCTTGGCCGGCCAGTCGCGCGCCATCAGGGTCTCGCGGGCGGTGGTCGGATCCGGCGAGTTGCGGATGACGCGGATGACCTCGTCGATGTTGGCGACGGCGATCGCAAGACCGACCAGGATATGGGCGCGCTCGCGCGCCTTTCCGAGCAGATACTTGGTGCGCCGCGTGACGACCTGCTCGCGGAATGCGACGAACAGCGTCAGCATGTCCTTGAGGTTCATCAGTTGCGGACGGCCGCCGTCGAGCGCCACCATGTTGGCGCCGAAGCTCGTCTGCAGCGGCGTGTACTTGTAAAGCTGGTTCAGCACCACGTCCGGCACAGCGTCGCGGCGCAGCTCGACCACCACGCGATAGCCGTCGCGATCGGATTCGTCGCGCAGGTCGGCGATGCCCTCGATCTTCTTCTCGCGCACCAGTTCGGCGATGCGCTCGACCATGCTCGCCTTGTTCACCTGGTAGGGAATCTCGGAGACGATGATCGCCTCGCGGTCCTTACGGATGGTGTCGATCGTCACCTTGCCGCGCATCACGATGGAGCCGCGGCCGAGATGGTAGGCGGAGCGGATGCCCTGGCGGCCGAGAATGATGCCGCCGGTCGGGAAATCCGGCCCGGGCACGATGTTGATGAGATCGTCGATGCTCAGCGCCGGATTGTCGATCAGCGCGATGCAGGCGTCGACCACCTCGCCGAGATTGTGCGGCGGGATGTTGGTCGCCATGCCGACGGCGATGCCGCCGGCGCCATTGACCAGCAGATTGGGAAAGCGCGCCGGCAGCACCGACGGCTCGCGCTCCGAGCTGTCATAGTTGGGCTGGAAATCGACGGTATCCTTGTCGATGTCCTCCAGCAGCATGTGCGCGGCCTTGGCGAGGCGCGCCTCGGTGTAACGCATCGCTGCCGCGGTATCGCCGTCGACCGAGCCGAAGTTGCCCTGGCCGTCGATCAGCGGCAGGCGCATCGAGAAGTCCTGCGCCATGCGCACCAGCGCGTCGTACACCGACTGGTCGCCGTGCGGATGGTATTTACCGATGACGTCGCCGACGGTGCGCGCCGACTTGCGGTACGGCTTGTTCCACTCGAAGCCGTTCTCATGCATCGCGTAGAGAATGCGCCGATGCACCGGCTTCAGGCCGTCGCGGACGTCCGGGAGCGCGCGCGCCACGATCACGCTCATGGCGTAATCGAGATAGGAGCGCTTCATCTCATCGGTGATCGAGACCGGACGAATATCGACAGGCTCGGACGAGCCGTTTTCCGGATTGTCTTGGTCGGCCAAAACGAAAGAATCCCCAGTCAAAGCGTTGGCTTTTTATATAGGCGATTCAGCGCGCCCGACCAACCCCTCCGGGGACTTTCCCGCGCAAGGAAAGCACAATTATTTCAGCTATTTACAATTTGGCCAAGACGGCGGTTGCGGCGCTTCTTCCAGGGCCGCGAACCATGCTCCGAAACGCTCCGCCACGGCGCATCCAAAACCCTCACCGCGCGCCGAACACCACCGCATGCATCAGCCGCCCGGGAACCAGGGTGAACAGCCCGGCGATCACCAGCGCGCCGCAAAAGATCGAGATCATCGCGATGCGGTGCCCGCGCACGCGCCGATGGCGGGCGGCCCACACCGCGTAGACCAGCGCCAGCGGCGTGACCACCGACAGGATGTGAATCGGGCTCCACGGCCCCCACACCCGCAGGCCGTGCAGGTAGAACGACGACGCGCTCACGGCGAACATCAGCAGAACCCAGATCCATCCCAGCGTCCGGTGCGGCAGCGTGCCCTTGGGCGCGGCGAACTGCACGAGGCCGAGCGCAAAGGCAGCCATGGCGGCGAACGCATGGATCTGGGTCTGCGGTGAAGCTTCCAGCAGCGGCGCCAGCGACATTCCCTGCCCTCTTCGCGTCGATGTTAATATCATTAACATGCAGCAAGGCTTCGCACCAGCCAGGGGTCAGCGTGGGGACAAGATGTCCCAGGCGCTACCGTAGGCGGCCGCCCTCCCGTAAAACCTCGGGGACACCGCAGGTTGCCCGCGACATGCCCACCACCGACAACCCGACGACCAACGGCGCGCCAGGCACGGAAGGCTATGCCGCCGTGGCAGCCGCGCTTGTCACCCAATGGGAACAGATATCGAGCACCGAGCACTACCGGAGCGTCCTGCATCTCGTTCCGCAGACGCCCAGCCGCGTGCTCGATATCGGCGCGGGATCAGGGCGCGACGCCGCCTGGCTTGCGGCGCTGGGTCATCGCGTTGTCGCGGTCGAACCGCTCGATGCGTTCCGGCGCGCCGGCATGGCGCGACATCGCTCGGACGCCATCGAATGGCGCAACGACAGCCTGCCGGAACTTGCAACCCTCGCCGGCGACGCAGGCTGCTTTCGCCTGGTGCTGCTCTCGGCGGTCTGGATGCATCTCGACGCCGACGAGCGGCGCCGCGCGATGCCGCGTGTCGCGGCGCTGCTCGCGGCCGGCGGCGTGCTTATCCTGTCGCTACGGCACGGCCCTGTTCCTGATGGCCGGCGCATGTTTGCGGTCTCCGCCGAGGAAACCACGAGCCTTGCCTCGGCCGCGGACCTGCGCCCCGTGCTGATACAGACCATCGCTTCGGCGCAGCCCGCGAACCGTCTGGCGGGCGTGACCTGGACACGGCTGTCGTTCGCGCACGACTGACGCCTGCGCCGCGGCCGGCATTGCGCTGCATGTCGCCGGCATGGTGTGAACGCGATCGTGCCGTCAATATTCATTCTGCAGCACATTGGCTGGGCTGGAGGACCGGTCTGCGCAGGCGCGCCCCCTGAACCACAGCGAAAATCACAGGGATGACAATCAAGGTCAGCAGCGTGGAGGATATCATTCCCCCGATCATCGGCACCGCGATGCGCTGCATGATCTCCGAGCCGGTGCCGCTGCTCCACATGATCGGCAAAAGGCCGGCCATGATGGCGACAACCGTCATCATTTTCGGCCGCACCCGCTCGACCGCACCTTCCATGATCGCATCCATCAGATCGTCATGGATAAGCGGTCGCCCCTCGGCCGCGCGCATCGCGCGGATCTCTGCCAACGCCTGATTGAGATAGATCAGCATCACCACGCCGGTTTCAGCCGCCACGCCGGCGAGCGCGATAAAGCCGACCACGACGGCGACGGAGAGATTGAATCCGAGCCACCACATCAGCCACAGGCCGCCGACCAGCGAGAACGGCAGAGACAGCATCACGATCAGCGTCTCGGCCAGCGAGCGGAAATTCAGGTAAAGCAGCAGGAAGATGATGGTGAGCGTCACCGGAACCACGATCTTCAGCCGAGCCGCGGCGCGCTCCAGATACTCGTACTGGCCGCTCCAGACCACATAGGTGCCCGGCGGGAACGCGATGCTCGCCTTGACGGCCTGTTGCGCCTCGGTGACGTAGCCACCCAGGTCGCGGTCGCGGATGTCGACGTAGACGTACGTGGCGAGCTGACCGTTTTCGGTGCGGATGGTCGTCGGCCCCCGCGCCGGCCTGATCGTCGCCACTTCGCCGAGCGGCACCGTGCCGCCATTCGGCAGCGGCACCAGCACGTCACCGGCGATCGCTTGCGGATCGCTGCGCAGATCGCGCGGATAGCGCATGTTGACCGTGAAGCGCTGACGCCCTTCCACCGTGGTGGTGACGGCCTGTCCGCCCAGCGCGGTCGCAACCACATCCTGAACGTCCCCCACCATCAGGCCGTAGCGCGCGAGCGCTGCACGATCCGGCGCCACGTCGAGGTAATACCCCCCCAGTCCACGCTCGGCGTAAGCTGACGACGTCCCGGGTATGGTCTTGAGAACCTGCTCAACCTGCTTTGCGACCTTGTCGATGTCGCCGAGATCGGTACCGATCACCTTGACCCCGACGGGTGTGCGGATCCCGGTCGAGAGCATGTCGATGCGCGCCTTGATCGGCATGGTCCAGGCGTTGGAGACCCCCGGGAACTGCAGCGCCTTATCCATCTCGGCAGTGAGGCTGTCGATGGTGACGCCCGGCCGCCACTGCTCCTTCGGCTTCAGATTGATGACGGTCTCGAACATCTCCGATGGCGCCGGATCAGTCGCGGTCGCCGCGCGGCCGGCCTTGCCGTAGACCGAGGCGACCTCCGGGAACGAGCGGATGATACGGTCCTGCATCTGCAGCAGCTCGCCGGACTTGGTGACGGAAATGCCGGGCAAGGTCGTCGGCATGTAGAGCAGCGTGCCTTCGTCGAGGTTCGGCATGAATTCGGTGCCGAGCCGGCTCGCCGGCCATGCCGTCGCCGCAAGGATGGCAAGCGCGAGCAGCACCACCGCGGCCTTGGCCCGCAGCACACCGCGGATCACGGGCCGGTAAATCCAGATCAGGAACCGATTGATCGGGTTCTTGGTCTCCGGAACGATCCGGCCGCGCACGAAGATAACCATGAGCGCCGGAACGAGCGTCACCGAGAGCAATGCGGCCGCGCCCATCGCGAACGTCTTGGTGAAGGCGAGCGGGCTGAACAGCCGCCCCTCCTGGGACTCCAGGGTGAAGATCGGCATGAACGAGACGGTGATCATGAGGAGGCTGAAGAACAGAGCCGGACCGACTTCGGAGGCCGCAGCAATCAAAATCTCGACCCGCGACCGCCCTGACGGCGCGCGCTCCAGATGCTTGTGGGCGTTCTCGATCATCACGATCGCCGCATCGACCATTGCGCCGACGGCAATAGCGATACCGCCGAGGCTCATGATGTTTGAGCCAAGGCCCAAGAGTTTCATGGCGCCGAACGCCATCAAGACGCCGACCGGCAGCATCACGATCGCGACCAGCGCGCTGCGGACATGAAGCAGGAAGACGACGCAGACCAGCGCGACAATCAGGCTTTCCTCGACCAGCGTGTGCTTCAGCGTCTCGATCGCCGCATGGATCAGGTTCGACCGGTCGTATACCGGCACAATCTCGACAGATTTCGGCAGACTGGTCGCGATTTCCGCCAGACGTTTCTTGACATTGTCGATCACATCGAGCGCATTGACGCCGAAACGCTGCAGCACGATACCGCTCGTGACCTCGCCCTCGCCGTTCAGCTCGGTGATACCGCGCCGTTCGTCGGGACCGAGCTCCACGCGCGCAACGTCACGCAACAGCACCGGCGTGCCGTTGCTGGTTTTCAGCACGATGTTGCCGAGGTCGTCGATGCTCTTGAGATAGCCCCTGCCGCGGATGACATATTCGAACTCGGACAGCTCGACGGTGCGGCCTCCGACATCGGCGTTGCTCGAACGTATCGCGTCCCGCATCCTGGCCATTGTGATGCCGAGATCGCGCATTCGCTGCGGATCGAGAATAACATTGTACTGACGCACGAAACCGCCGACGCTGGCAACCTCCGCAACCCCCTCGGCCTTGGCGAGCGCGAAGCGCAGATTCCAATCCTGGATGGCACGGGTGTCGGACAGATTGAGCTCCTTCGACATCACCGCATACTGATAAACCCAACCGACCCCGGTCGCGTCCGGTCCGATGGTTGGCGTCACGCCGGCCGGCAGCCGCGACGCGGCGCCGTTCAGGAATTCGAGAACCCGCGAGCGCGCCCAGTAGGGGTCGGTGCCGTCCTCGAAAATGACGTAGACAAACGAAACGCCGAAGAAGGAGAAGCCGCGCACCACCTTCGATCGGGGCACTGTGAGCATGGCCGTCGAGAGCGGATATGTGACCTGGTCCTCGATGACTTGCGGTGCCTGCCCCGCGTATTCGGTGTAGACGATGACTTGAGTGTCCGAGAGATCGGGAAGCGCATCGAGAGGCAGGTGAAGCAGGGCATAGAAGCCAGCCGCCGCGGCGAAGCCGGTGCCGAACAGCACCAGCAGCAGGTTTCGTGCGGACCATGCAATCAGGCGACCGATCATGGGCGGCCTCCTGACAGCTCGGCTGCGGGCGTTGCAGCCCCTGCTTCAGCAAATCCCTTGAGAGCAGCCCTGAGATTGCTCTCGGCATCGATCAGGAAATTCGCCGCAGTGACGACGGGCTCTCCCTCCGCTACGCCCTCACGCACCTCGACGTACCCTCCTCCGTGAACGCCGAGCTTCACCGGGCGCGGCTCAAAGCGGCCCTCGCCCTTGTCGACCAGCACCACTTGCTGTGTGCCAGTATCGAGCACGGCGCCTTCGGGGATGGCGAGCACAGCCGACGGCGCTCCGGTGTCGATGTCCGCATCGACATACATGTCGGGCAACAGCACGGCGTCGGGGTTCGCAAGCTCGACCCGGATCCGCGCGGTGCGTGTCTCGCGGTTCACCTGTGGATAGATCAGCGCAATGGCGCCACTGAAGGTGCGGCCGGGAAAGCCGCGCGCGCGCACGGAGACCGCCTGCCCCACCGCAATCCCTCCGAGATCACGTTCGGCCACATCGATCGTCGCCCAAACGATCGACGTGTCCGCAATGCGGAACAGCACGTCTCCAGGTTGCGCGCGCATGCCTTCGATGGCATTCCGCTCCAGCACAATGCCGTCGCGCGGCGCTGACCATGGCACGGTGATCGGCACCGTGCGGCTCTTCTCCATGGCGACGATCACGGCTTCGGGCACGTCGAGGTTCATGAGCCGTTGCCGCGAGCCCCGGCCGTACTGTTGCACGCCATCGGCGACCTTCGAATTGATTGTCGCGATGAATTCGGCCGAGGCGGACGCGACCGCTGAGCTATAGATTTCCATCAGCGGCTCACCCCTGGTCACGCGCGCTCCGGTTGTGACATTGGCGACCTTTTGCACGAAGCTTTCCGAACGCATGCTGATGACCGAGATGCGGCGCTCGTCGAGCTGGATCGTGCCCGGTGCACGCACCGTGGTGTGGATGGCCCGCCTCGCCGCCGGCTCGGACTTCACACCGGTGCGCTGGATCTTGCCGGGCGACAGCTTGACCGAGCCATCGTCGCTGTCGTCGCCGTCGTAGACGGGGATGTAGTCCATCCCCATCGCGTCCTTCTTCGGCTCCGGCGAGGTGTCGGGCAGCCCCATCGGGTTGCGGTAATACTTGATCTTGCGCGAGGTGGTGTTGCCGGCAGCCGCCCCGGTCGCCGCAGTTGGCTCCGCATCCGCATCATCGAAGCTGATGTCGGCTGCCGCCGGTATCGCCCGCCAGGCGCGGCCGTCGGGCGCCATCTTCGGCGTGGCCGAATAGAAGGGACGACCGTCAGGGTCCTGGTAGTAGATCGTTTTTGTGCTGGCTTCGGCGACCGCCGGCGTCACGATCTCCACCGTCGCGGCAGTTGGCGCGGGCGAGCGCTGACCGGCACGCCCTGCAATGAAGCCGCCGACCGCCGCTGCGGCGATCGCAGCGGCGGTGGCACTTGCCAAAATGGCGCGGCTCATTTCTGGGCCGCGATGACGAGTTTGCTTTCAACCGCGCCGGTCTCGCCCTGCACCTTGGCGGCGAGCGACAGCTGCCAGCGGCCGGCCATGCCGAATGTCGCCTTGAACTTGTAGGTGCCCGGCTCCGCAGCCGGAACGGCAACAATCCTGGTGGCCATCTCCTGCATGCCGTCCGGCGCCATGTCGAGACGACTGGCAAAGATCACCGCGTCCGGCACCGGCTTGCCTGTGGTTTTATCGATCAACTTGACCGTGATGACCCGATCCGGCCCGGGCTGGACGGTGGTGTCGACAAGTTGGAACTCATAGTTCCTGATGTCGGCATGCGCCGCGGTGGCGGCGACAACAGCCGAGCTCGCAGCGGCAGCGATGAACGCGGCTCGCAGCGCGCGCCTGAACTTCGTCGATAGCATGTTGCAAAATCCTCGAATCCTGATGGTGGCACGCGGCGCGTGCGTTCGATCCGCGCGAACGTCGGTTCACGCGGCAGCAATCCGGCAGTGAGCCGGTTCAGGCGAGGAATCGAGGCGGCTGATCGGGAGGCGGGCGAACAAGACCGTCCGCGACGAGATCGTCAAGCGGACGAAGCTTTTCGCGGAGGACAGGTTGAGCCAGGCTGGCCACGATGGACGAACCGGCCTGCAGCACCTTGAGCATGCACATCGCAATCAGCGGGCAATCCCGACAGCCATCGCTTTTCTGCTTGTCCGGGCAGCATGGCATATCGGCCGCCATGGCCGACATATCCGCCTGGTCCACTTTCACGATAGCCGACAGGTCCAACGCCGCCGCTGGCGTCACCAGCGGCGCAATCATCAGCCCAGCCGTCACCAGGACGGCAAAAAGAGCGCTGAATAATCGGCGAACATGCATGCGGGAACGATCTCACAGGGGCAGGCCGCTGAAAAGGCTCCGCCTGTTCACAAATTTGCCAGCAGCGGGTTAGCCCACGGCGCCGAGACAAGACTCGCAGAGCCGCGGAGCTCCGGTTTTGCTGATCGTCGCGGCAACGCCGTCGCACCTGACAACATCAACCGTCTGCGGATCGGATGCGCGCGAATGACCTGCTCGATACGCGGGGAGATTTTCGGTTAGCCACCAGAAGGCTATTGAAAATCCCCCCCAATTTCACAACGACTCCCGAACCTCAGAACGGTATCTCGTCGTCCATGTCGTTGCTGCTGCGACCGCCGCCGCCACCGCCGGCCACTGCGCGGCGCGGCGCCGGGCTCGACACGCCGCTGGAGCCGAAGTCGCCGCCGGCATCGTCACCGAAACCGCCGCCGCCACGGCCGTCAAGCATGGTCAGCGTCGAGTTGAAGCCCTGCAGCACCACTTCGGTGGAGTACTTCTCGACGCCGCTCTGGTCGGTCCATTTGCGGGTCTGCAGCGCACCCTCGATGTAAACCTTGGCGCCCTTCTTGAGGTACTGCTCAGCGACCTTGCACAGCCCTTCATTGAAGATCACGACACGGTGCCACTCGGTCTTTTCCTTGCGCTCGCCGGTGCCCTTGTCACGCCAGGTCTCCGAGGTGGCGATGCGCAGGTTCGCGATCGGCCGCCCGTCCTGGGTCCGCCGGATCTCGGGATCAGCCCCGAGGTTTCCAACCAGAATGACCTTGTTCACACTTCCTGCCATCGCCGCTCTCCAACGCTCTGTCCCCGAACCATCACCGGCAGGGCTCTTTCCGAAGTGACCCTATACCCGCTCGCACGACCGTCAGGCGGCCTCCCGCGGGTTATCCACTACCGATCCGATCGACACATTATGTTCTCATAATGTTCCTTTGGCAAACAATTGTGGCGCGCGCCGCGCCGACGCAAACGAATGCATTCGCCGACGGCGGCAAATGTGGCGAAATCCCGCCCGAAATGAGGTCCCCAGAAGGACGCGCCGGGGCGAAATATGCTAAATAAATCATGAACTTGAGGGAGGACACTTCACCGGCGAGTGTTGCATTTGGGAGACGGCTTTTTGCACCGCACCTCTGTATAGTCCGCTTCAACGTCGGGGTGTTCGCGACGACAAAAACATCGATCCGCCTTCGGGTGGTGGGGATTGAAGTGGAGAGAGTGATGAAGAAGATCCTGCTGGGCAGCGTGGCGCTGATCGCGCTGGGCACGTCGGCTTTCGCGGCTGACCTGCCGGCCCGTACCTACACCAAGGCGCCGGCCTATGTGCCCGCCCCGATCTACAACTGGACCGGTTTCTACATCGGCGGTCACGTCGGTGGCGCGTTCGGTGGCAACTCGGCGTTCGGCAGCAACGATGGCCGCTTCCTTGGCGGTCTGCAGGCCGGCGCTGACTACCAGTTCGCTCCGAACTGGGTCGTCGGTATCGAAGGCCAGTACTCCTGGACCGCGCGCAACACCCAGTCGGTGGCGTTCGTTCCCGCTGGCTTCACCATCTCGGATCGCAACAGCAACCTCGGCTCGGTCACCGGCCGCCTCGGCTACACCTGGGGTCCGGCGCTGCTGTACGTCAAGGGCGGTGTCGGCTTCCGCGAAGGCAACAACGTCTTCGTGACCAACTCCGCGACCGGCGCAGCCCTGCCGTTCACCTCGAGCCGTGACTCCGTCGGCTACACCGTCGGCGCCGGCCTCGAGTACCTGTTCGCCCAGAACTGGTCGGCCAAGGTCGAGTACCAGTACTACAACTTCGGCAAGACCAACGTGAACCTGGTTGCTCCGGGCACCGGCCTCGCCACCGCCGTCAGCTACGACCGCGACGTCCACACCGTGAAGGCCGGTATCAACTACCGCTTCAACTGGGGTGGCCCGGTCGTCGCCAAGTACTAAGACGTACTTCGGCACCTGATCTTTCAGGACCAGCAAAAGCCCGGCGCAAGCCGGGCTTTTCGCTTTTGGGCATCATGTGCTCATCCGCCCCTTGCCCCGCGGCGGATCCACGCCCACATCGACCGGGCCGCACCGGTCCTGGGCGGTTTCTGGCCGGTCCGGGCCTTTTGCCCCGTACCGGCACTGGAAGCCCCGCATCGTTCCTGATATGTTCCGTGGACAAATCGTTCGTCCTGAGTCCCCGGCCTTCCGGCGATCAGCCCCCGGTGTACGATAACGGGAAGCCTCAAGCCTCCCGGCAATCGTGCTCGGCCGACGGACAGATGACGAGCGACGCTGCGTCGCGCGACCGCCGGAGACCGATACATGTCGCCGGATCGCGAGCGCTGCCAACCACGACAACCGACAACCGCGCGGCCGACGCGCTGGGAATACCCTCATGGATGAAGTTCTCAAGGCGAGCCGCAAACAGACCGCCCCCAACAGCCGTGTGATCAGTGTGCGCGGCGCGCGCGAGCACAATCTCAAGAACGTCAATCTGGAGATCCCGCGCGACAAGCTGGTGGTGCTGACCGGCCTGTCCGGCTCCGGCAAGTCGTCACTGGCGTTCGACACCATCTACGCCGAAGGCCAGCGCCGCTACGTCGAGTCGCTGTCGGCCTACGCGCGCCAGTTCCTGGAGATGATGCAGAAGCCGGACGTCGACCAGATCGACGGCCTGTCGCCGGCCATCTCCATCGAGCAGAAGACGACGTCGAAGAACCCGCGCTCGACCGTCGGCACGGTGACCGAGATCTATGACTACATGCGCCTGCTGTGGGCGCGCGTCGGCGTGCCCTATTCGCCGGCGACCGGCCTGCCGATCGAAAGCCAGACCGTGTCGCAGATGGTGGACCGGGTGCTGGCGCTGCCGGAAGGCACCCGCCTCTACCTGCTGGCGCCGGTGGTGCGCGGCCGCAAGGGCGAGTACCGCAAGGAGCTCGCCGAGTACCTCAAGAAGGGGTTCCAGCGGGTCAAGATCGACGGCGCGTTCCATGAACTCGCCGAGGCGCCCGCGCTCGACAAGAAGTTTCCCCACGATATCGACGTCGTCGTCGACCGCATCGTGGTGCGCCCCGACATCGCCCAGCGCCTCGCGGAATCGTTCGAGACCGCGCTGAAGCTCGCCGAGGGCCTCGCCGTGGTCGAGTTCGCCGACGCGCCGGCGGAGCCGGAGAAGAAGTCCGACAAGAAGACCGCCAAGATCCACGACAAGAGCGGCCCGGAGCGGCTGCTGTTCTCGGAGAAGTTCGCCTGCCCGGTATCCGGCTTCACCATTCCGGAGGTCGAACCGCGGCTGTTCTCGTTCAACAATCCCTACGGCGCCTGCCCGGAATGCGGCGGCCTCGGCGTCGAGCAGCATATCGACGCCGACCTCGTCATCCCCGACAAGGACGCGACGCTGCGCAAGGGCGCGATCGCGCCATGGGCGAAGTCGTCCTCACCCTACTACGTGCAGACGCTGCAGGCGCTCGGCAAATTCTACAAGTTCACCCTCGACACCAAGTGGAAGGACCTGCCGAAGAAGACGCAGAACGCCATCCTCTATGGCTCCGGCGACGACGAGATCAAGTTCGCCTATGAAGACGGCGTGCGCTCCTACGAGACCAAGAAGCCGTTCGAGGGCGTGGTCACCAACATCGAGCGCCGCTTCCGCGAGACCGAGAGCGAGTGGGCGCGCGAGGAGCTCGGCAAGTATTTCAGCGACATCCCCTGCAAGGGCTGTCATGGCCACCGGCTGAAGCCGGAGGCGCTGTGCGTCAAGATCGGCGGCCAGCACATCGGCGAGATCTCCGAGCTGTCGGTGAAGAAGGCCGGCGAATGGTTCGAGAACGTGCCCTCGCTGCTCAACGCCCAGCAAAACGAGATCGCGGTCCGCGTGCTCAAGGAAATCCGCGAGCGGCTGTCGTTCCTGATCGACGTCGGTCTCAACTACCTGACGCTGTCGCGCTCCTCGGGCACGCTGTCCGGCGGCGAAAGCCAGCGCATCCGCCTCGCCTCGCAGATCGGCTCCGGCCTCACCGGCGTGCTCTATGTGCTCGACGAGCCGTCGATCGGCCTGCACCAGCGCGACAACGCCCGCCTGCTCGATACGCTCAAGCGGCTGCGCGACCTCGGCAACACCGTGATCGTGGTCGAGCATGACGAGGACGCCATCCGCCTCGCCGACTACGTCGTCGACGTCGGTCCCGGCGCCGGCATCCATGGCGGCCAGATCGTCGCCAAGGGCACGCCCGCCGAGGTGATGAGCAACCCCAAGTCGCTGACCGGCAAGTACCTCACCGGCGAGATGGCGGTCGAGGTCCCCGAGCGGCGGCCGCCGAACCACCGCCGTACCATCAAGGTGATCAACGCCTCCGGCAACAACCTCAAGAACGTCTCGGCGGAGATTCCGCTCGGCTTGTTCACCTGCGTCACCGGCGTGTCCGGCGGCGGCAAGTCGACGCTGCTGATCGACACGCTGTACAAGGCGATCGCGCGCAAGCTGAACAATGCCAGCGAAGGACCGGCACCGCACGACCGCATCGAGGGCCTCGAGCACATCGACAAGATCATCGAAATCGACCAGTCGCCGATCGGCCGCACGCCGCGCTCGAACCCGGCGACCTACACCGGCGCGTTCACGCCGATCCGCGAGTGGTTCGCCGGCCTGCCGGAAGCCAAGGCGCGCGGCTACGAGCCGGGACGCTTCTCGTTCAACGTCAAGGGCGGCCGCTGCGAGGCCTGCCAGGGCGACGGCGTGATCAAGATCGAGATGCACTTCCTGCCCGACGTCTACGTCACCTGCGACGCCTGCAAGGGCAAGCGCTACAACCGCGAGACGCTGGAGGTGCTGTTCAAGGGCAAGTCGATCGCCGACGTGCTGGACATGACGGTCGAGGAAGCCGCCGAGTTCTTCAAGGCGGTGCCGCGGGTGCGCGAGACCTTCAAGACCTTGCACCGCGTCGGCCTCGACTACATCCATGTCGGCCAGCAGGCGACGACGCTGTCCGGCGGCGAGGCGCAGCGCGTCAAGCTCGCCAAGGAGCTGTCGAAGCGCGCCACCGGCCGCACGCTCTACATCCTCGACGAGCCGACCACCGGCCTGCACTTCCACGACGTCGCCAAGCTGCTGGAGGTGCTGCACGAACTGGTCAGCCAGGGCAACACGGTGGTGGTGATCGAGCACAATCTCGAGGTCATCAAGACCGCGGACTGGGTGATCGACCTCGGCCCCGAGGGCGGCGACGGCGGCGGCGAGATCGTCGCCTGGGGACCGCCCGAGGACATCGCCAAGGCGCCGCGCAGCTACACCGGCAAATTCCTGGCGCCGGTGCTGGCCAAGGCCAACAAGCCGCGGCGGCGCAAGCCGGCCGCCAAGGCGAGTGATGAGGACGTCACGGGCGAGGCGGCGGAGTAACACGCCTCGCCCGCCGCATCCGGCCGCGGGAATTTTCGTCAGCGCAGGCTGTTTGATCGGACATGACGCGCGCCCCGCATGAGCATGCCGCGACGGTCCGGGCGCTGATCGCAGCCGCCGCGGTGCTGATCGCGGCGGCGATGCCGCGTGCCCATGCCGAGGATTGCGGCTTCAGGACGCCACCGGACATCGCGATCGGCAAGGAGCTGATGATCACGGACCTCTCGGTGGTCAACGACGCGCGTGCCGGCGGCCCCGACGGCGCCTGGTCGTTCGCCCGCGTGATGACGGCGCTCGCGGACGACGGCAAGGCCGGTGACCTGGTCAAGGCCTGGCTGCAGACCTGGGATCGGTCCGACGCCGTCAACGGCTTCCCGCTGCCCGCCCGCCCCGCGGTCCGGGACAAGCTTGTGAGGCCCTGGATGGCGCTGGACGGGGCGACCGCGGCGGAGGCCTGGACGCCGAATCTCGCCCATGCCCCATTCCGCCTGCTGGCGATCGTCTACCGGCCGGACCTCGGCATCGTGACCCCTGACAACGCCATCACCAACGCCGGCGAGGCCCGCCTGGTGTTTTCAGCGCTCGACCTCGATGCCGGTCCCGACCTCGACCGCGCCCCGCCGCTGCCGTTCACGCTGATCGTCGAATACCCGCTGCCCGCCGGCGATCGCGAGGCGGTCAAGGCCTGGGCCGAGCGCTGGCACGGGCTGGGCCGGCTGCCGTTCGGGGCGGCCTACAACGCCGCGCTGCAGGCGATCACCGATGCATTCGACGGCCCGTCAGCCCGCGCCACCGTGCGGCTGCGGACCAATGACGGGCTGGCCCAGCCCTGGCAGCTGCGCGAATTCCACCGCGACGGCGGGACGGGACGGCTGGTCGATGCCGCGGTCAGCAACACGCCGCATCTCAGCCTGATCGACACCTCCGACGCCTTGTCCGCCTTCATCAACGACAACCGCGGCATTGACCTGCCGCCGCGCTTCCTCGGCGGCAATGCGGACGTGCCCGGCCCGGACTTCCGCTGGCCGGCGATGGGCATCGCCAACAACGTGCTGCGGCACAATTTTGCGATGCTGACCTGCAACGGCTGCCACGCCGCGGAAACCGGCCGCAAGGCAGCCGAAGCCGCCCCCACCCGGGCGGGCTTCCGGCATATCGGAGGACGGATGAAGGAGGTGGAGGCAACGCTGTCGGACTTTCTCACCGGCAATCCGGCGGTGGTGACGGATCCGACCGGCAAGCTGCAGACCTTCTGCGACCTGAAGATGCGGCAGAAGGCGCTGTTCGAAGCGCTGCACCCGGTGCTGCCAGGCGCGGCGACATCACATCCGGACGACCTGTCGGTGGCGCGGTCGCGCCGGGACCGCACCGACTAAATCGGCCGGACGCATGGCTATTGTCCGTGCCGCGCCAGTTCGTCGTCGCTGAGCTCCCAGTCCTGCCAGAGCTTGAGCGCCGCCAGCAAGATCACGATGCCGCCAAGGCTCGAATGCCAGTAACGCAACATCCCTTCGCCGGCGTAGCCGAACAGGTAGGGCGACATGGCCAGCCAGATGCCGAGCACGGCTTCCGCCACTTCCTCCCAGCGCTGCAGCACGACGTATTCGAGCTGCGCCAGGAAGAACACCAGGACACCGACGATGAAGGCATTGGCCACCGCCAGGCGCAGGTTTGTCTGGCTTGCGAACCACGGGGACAGCGCGATCAGAAGGCCGGCCAGCATGCCGAGCCAATCTTCCCAGGCGCGATGGGAACCGAAGAGACGCGTGTTCAACATGTCTGCCTCCTCCTTCCGGAAGCGGGCATACGTCGGAACGTGTTGTCCCAGCGCCTCGACTTACGAACGGCAGCCGCAACCGCTGGGCCGGCTTCGTACCGCAAACGTATGTCTGAGAGAGCACATAGGCGGCCGGCCCGGCTTTGCAAGACACCGGCCGCCATGGTTTGATGACCCGCTGAGCCAGGGAGACCGCATGAGCGCCGACGTCATCAACAATACGGAAAAGCACCGCTTCGAGCTGACGGTGGAGGGCCATACGGCCGCGACCTACTACACGCTCCAGCCCGGCGTGATCACCTTCGTCCATACCGAGGTGCCCAAGGAGCTCGGCGGCAAGGGCGTCGGCTCGCGCCTGGTGAAGGGCGCCCTCGACCAGGTGCGGCGGGACGGGCTCAAGGTGGTGCCGCAGTGCCCGTTCGTGCGGGCCTATATCGAGAAGCACCCGGCCGAAGCCGACCTGCTGGCCTGAGCCGTTGCCTCACCAACATCCCCCAAGATCCCCGATGACAGAGAACGTTTCCGAGCCGACCGCTGCCGCGGTCCGCGACAACCCCGCCCTGCAGCGCTTCGAGCTGGACGTGGGCGACGCCGTCGCCTTCGCCAACTACCGCATCGCCGGCGGCAACGTGATCATCACCCACACCGAGACCCCGCGGGCGCTGCGCGGCCGGGGGCTCGCCTCCGAGCTCGTGCAGGGCGCGCTGCGCCTGATCGCCGCCCGCAACCAGAAGGTGGTCGCCGGCTGCAGCTTCGTGGTCGACTATCTGCATCGGCACCCGGAGTGGCGCGCGCTGGAGGGCTGACCTCCCTCGCCCGTCCCAACAGCCTGGAATGGCTCCAAACCGTGCCGCGGCTGCTTGCGGCACGGCACGACGCTTCCCACCTACGCGACAACCATTTCGCATCGCATCGGCGCCGCCCAAGCAAGGACATCAGGGATGCTCACCACCGAAGCGCGGGTCGCCACCGCGTCCGCCAGCCGCTACCTGCAGCAGCTGTGCAAGCACTGGAGCCACAAATTCGCGGTCGAGTTCACCCCGGACAGGGGCCGCATCCCGTTCGCCGACGATCGCACCGCGCTTCTGGAAGCGACCGCGGACACCTTGACCATGCGCATCGAGGCCACCGACGCCGAGACTCTGGCGCGGATGGAAGGCGTCGTGGTCGAGCATCTCAAGCGCTTCTCGTTCCGCGAGGACCTCGGCGACATCCATTGGACACGCGCCCAGTAGGACGCCTGTGGCAACGTCGAAAGCACGGCAGGCACAGCAATCCGTTGAGCGCGTACATCCCAATGGATTGTCGAGGTGATGCGATCCGCTCTGCAGCTCAGGGCGCCGGCTCCATGCCCTTGCCACGCATGAGCTCCGCTGCGGCGGCGCTGCGCAGCCAGGACACCACGGCGGCGGCCGCCGCCGGCTGGGCGGTCATTGCAGCAGTCGCCGCGGAATAGGTGGTGTAGCTCTGGATCTCAGCCGGCAGCGGCCCGGCCAACACCACGCCCTTGACCGGCAGGATCTCGCTGATCTGCTGTAGCGCGAGGTCAGCTTCCCCGCTGACGATCCGTTCCGCGGCGTTGCCGCCCTTGACCAGCACCGCCTTGGCGCGGACCTGCGGCCCGATGCCGAGCCGGTCGATCAGGATCGAGAGATAGATGCCGCTGGTCCCGCCCGCCGCAGGATCGACATAGGCCACCGCCCTCGCCTGCAGCAGCGCGTCGCGAAACTGATCGACGGTCGCGAGCGGTGGCCGCGCGGCGCCGTCCTTGACGCCGACGCCCACGCCGACCCGCGCCAGATCCGTGACATTGCCGGTGATGGCCCCGCCCGGCTTGAGCGCCTCGAGCGCCTGCGGCGAAGCGATCAGCACATCGAAACGCTCGCCCGCGGCGACGCGCCTGATCAAGCCGCCGACCGTGTCGGCTTCGAGCTGCACCGGGGTGCCGGCGATCGTTTCGAGTTGAGGCAGGCCGCCGAGCAGCACCTGCTTGAATGCGCCGGCGGTCAACACCTTCAGCGGCTCCGCATAGCCGGGCCGCCCCGAGATCAGCACCATAAGGCCGAGCAGCAGGGCTGCCGCCCAACGTCCCGCCCTGCTCTCCTGGACCATGCGCCGCTCGCTGCTCTCGCTGACGCGGCAGTTGAGCATCAAAGCCGTTCGACCACCAGCCCGGCACGCCGGCGCCGAGGCGAGCCGAGCCGAATGGAAAAACCGGGGCCCAAAAAACAAGGGCCCGTCGAACGGGCCCTTGCGGTGTGCTGTGTCGTGGCGCGACCGGTTCAGGTCTTCAGGTCATCCGGCACCTTGCCGCCGTTCTCGGCGAGCTTGGTGATGACCTGCTTGTGCAGCCAGATGTTCATCTTGGCCGAGTCGTTGGCGTCGCCGTCGTAATGCAGCTCCTTGGCCAGCTCCTTGCGCGCGGCGAGGCTGGAATCGAGATTGAGCGCTTTCATCAGGTCGACGATCGACGTGCGCCACTCCAGCTTCTCCTTCTGCGCGGCGACGGCCTTGTCGAGGATGGCGGCGACATCCACGGTCTGCGTGGGCGCCGCGGTACCGCCGCCTGCTGCCGGGGTCGCGGCCGGGGCCGACGCCGTCGGCGCTGCGCCGGGGGCAGCTGGCGCGGCTTCGGCCTTGGTGCCGAAAATGGCGCCCAGAATTTTTCCAAAGATGCTCATGATGTCGCTCCCAAATCACTTTGAACCGGATCGTTCGATCAGACACGACACTTCACTCAAGGCCACGAGCATCGCGCCAGACGGCCGCAACTCTAGACGCGCCAAAAAGACTTGCCAATGTGCGAAACTGCGCACCCTGCAAGTTCCTTGCAGGCCCAGGCAAGATCATACAGAAATGACAGAAAATCGCGCATATCGCAGGCTCTTTCATTACGGGGCTGTGACGGTGATGCGACGTGACCATGTTGTCCAAAGCGCGACACGCTGCCCAACGCTCCCTGGACAATGCTGCGTCTGCACAAACAAAATCACCGAACCGTGAGAACCTTTTGGTTCCATCGGCGTTAGTGTGACGTGACAGGTTGCGACAAGTCCTGCCCGGCAGAGCATTTTCCGTTGCACTTGGTTGTTGTTGCCTTTGGTCCGCGAAGCTGATCCGCCGGCATCGGCTTGATCGTGACCGCTCCGGCTTAACGCCGGCAGCGCCACGGGCGGGCATGTGCGCTCGACGTTCGCGCACCAAGGGAGAAACGATCATGGGCATTCCGTATCCAGGCCATGCGCCGACACAGGGGACAGCGGGCGCGACAACGGCGCCGGTCGTCCGCAAGATCAGCATCACCGATCTCGGCGACGCGCTGCAGCACGGCTGGGATGACTTCAAAGCGGTGCCGAGCCACGCCGTCATGCTGTGCCTGATCTATCCCGTGCTCGGCCTCGTGATCGCGCGCCTCGTGCTCGGCTACTCGGTGCTGCCGCTGCTGTTTCCGCTCGCCGCAGGCTTCGCCCTGCTTGGTCCGTTCGCCGCGGTCGGCCTCTATGAACTGAGCCGCCGCCGCGAGAGCGGCGAAGACGTTTCGGCGTCACAGGCGCTGGCCGTGCTGCGCTCGCCCTCGTTCGGCGCGATGCTGGGCCTCGGCACCATCCTGCTGACGCTGTTCGTGGTGTGGGTGGCCTCCGCCCAGGCGATCTATGTGGCGACCTTCGGCTACGCGCCCGCCGCCGGCATCCCGGACTTCATCAGCCGCATCCTGACCACCCCCCAGGGCTGGACACTGATCGTCGTCGGCTGCGGCGTCGGCTTCCTGTTCGCGCTGGCCGCGCTGTGCATCAGTGTGGTGTCCTTCCCGCTGATGCTCGACCGGCACGCCAGCGCCACCGACGCCATCCTGACGTCGCTGCGGGTGACCATGACCAATCCGGTGCCGATCGCGGTCTGGGGCCTGATCGTGGCGGTGCTGCTGGTGATCGGCTCGATCCCGGCCTTCCTGGGCCTTGCGGTGGCGGTCCCGGTGCTCGGCCACGCCACCTGGCACCTGTACCGCAAGGTGCTCGAGCCGGACCCCAACCCCTACCGTGCGCCGCCGCCGCCGCCGCGCCAGGGGCGCCGCTACGCCGCCGACTTCCCGGCCAATCTGCTGCCGTGGAGCCGCGAGAAGGATCCGTCATAGCGGGTTGATCGCCGCCATCCGGTTTGGCATGGAAGCCGCGTTGGACCCATAACCAGCGCGGCTTTTATGTTTGACGGAATCGCATTCGCCGGCGGCGGCAACCGGTGTTACTGGCAGGGCGGCTTTTTCGAGACCGCTGCCGACCGGCTCGGCCTTGCGCCGAAGCTGGTGGTCGGCGCCAGCGCCGGCGCGTTCGCCGCCACCTACAGCCTGCTGGGCATCGGCCCCGAGGTTCGCCGCGGCGTGATCGGCGCCTGCGGACCACACCTGAAAAACTTCGACCTCGCAGCCTGGCGACGGGGCGAGCCGCTCTGCCCGGTCGGGCCGATGTACGAGGCGCTGCTGGCGCAGACCGTCGACGGCGCCGCGCTCGCCCGCATCAATGCGCTGACCGACTTCCGTATCGCGGTCTCGCGCCTGCCGCGCGGGCTCTCGCCGGCGCTCGGCGCCGCGGTCGGGATCGGCGCCTACCAGATCGAGAAGCACCTGTTTCATCCGGTGCATCCGCGATTCGGCCGCGCGCTCGGTTTTCGCAGCGAGTTCGTCGCCACCCGCAGCCTGCGCGACCCCCAGCATATGCGCGACGCCCTGATCGCAAGCGGCGGCGTGCCGCCGTTCATGCCGGTCACCCGGGTCGGCGACCGCCCTGCCTTCGACGGCGGCCTCGTGGACAATGTCCCGGTCGAGCCGCTGGCGGAGATCGAGGCGGCCGGTGGCCGTACCCTGGTGCTGCTGACGCGACGCTACAAGGCGTTGCCGTCGGTCAAGGGCCGCCTCTATGTGCAGCCCTCGGAAACAATCACCGTGAAGCAGTTCGACATTACCGATCCCGACGGCATCCGCCGCGCCTTCGAGCTCGGCTGCAGGGACGGCGACGCGTTTGCTCGCGCGCTGACGTCATGACCTGTCACGGTGGGCGCCTTGTTTTGGCCGCGCTTGCCATCAAAATTCACAAAATCCGGGGCATGATGATTTGCTGTGCAAATCGCTTTGACCGGCGAGTCGCTCCAGGCTCGCAGGTCTGCTGCCATGAAGGATCGCAATGACCGTTCGTTCGCCCTTGTCGGCCGCCCTGCTCGTCTCCTTCCTGCTCGCCCCGCTGCCGGCCGCCCACGCCGCCACCGCCTGCGGCACCGGCAGCTTCGATGCCTGGCTCGCGGACTTCAAGCGCGACGCCGTCGCGCAAGGCATCTCCCAGCGCGCCGTGGATGCCGGTCTGACCGGCATCACGCTCGATCAGAGCGTGATCTCGCGCGATCGCAGCCAGAAGGTCTTCCAGCAAAGTTTTGAGGAATTTTCCGGCCGCATGGTGCCGCCGCGCCTGACCCGCGGACGCAACCTGATGAAACAGTACGGCTCGGTGCTGTCGCGCATCGAGCAGCGCTATGGCGTGCCCGGCTCGGTGCTCATCGCGATCTGGGGGCTGGAGACCGACTTCGGCGTCAACATCGGGAAATTCCAGACCATCCGCGCGATCGCTTCGCTGGCCTATGATTGCCGCCGCTCCGACATGTTCAGGGCCGAGCTGATGGATGCGCTGCGCATCGTCGACCGCGGCGACCTGTCTCCCGCCGAGATGCGCGGCGCCTGGGCCGGCGAGATCGGCCAGACCCAGTTCATGCCGTCGTCCTACATCAAGTTCGCAGTGGATTTCGACGACAACGGCCACCGCGACCTGCTGCACAGCACACCCGACGTGCTGGCCTCCACGGCCAATTACCTCGCGAGCTACGGATGGAAGCGCGGCCAGCCCTGGGATCCGGGCACCGCCAATTTCAGCGTGCTGCAGCAGTGGAACAAGAGCGAGGTCTATTCCAAGACCGTCGCCTCTTTCGCCAGCCAGCTCGAGGCGCCCTAGTTTCCACTTTGGGCCTTCTCGGGGTCTTCTCACACATAGCGCGGATCAAGGCCTTCGCCCCATGCATCCATCCAGCGCGCGAAGTCGTCGGCTGATCCGGCCTCATACAGATCGACCATCCGCTCGATTCGGTCGCCACGATAGGTCGCGATCTCCCATACGCGGCACGAGAAGGGCGGCGCGCCTTCGCGCTCGAACCTCATTCCACCATTGACGATGACATTGTTGCCTTCCTCGCGGATACGGGAATCGATGCCCATGGTGCGGATGCAGTGCTTGTCGAAGCCCTCGATTGAGCGTTGCATGCCGGCGAAAAAGGCGTCGCGCCCGCGGATGACGCAGTGAAACGGCATGTTCATGACTTCATAAACGACGTCGCTCTCAAAAAAGGGAGCAAGCGCCTGCCAATCACCGTTGACGTAGATCTGCTCGAAAACACCGCGCTGTGCGACGAACCGTTCGATCAAGCTCATTCTTCGCTCCTCATTTTGCCGCCACACCGGCGGCGGACACAGGATACGATCGCGGCGCAACGGTATGGATGCGAGCCTGCCCGATCACGCTGCGCAACGCAGCGGCAAGGCCGACCGGCTCATCCTCCTGCACGTTGTGGCCCGCGTGCGGAATCACGCACCAGGCGCCATCTGGAAAACGCCCGGCAAAGCGCTCGAGCCGCCGCTGGCTCAGCACGCGGCTCCGGCCGCCCTTGACCACCAGGACAGGGCAGGAAATCTGCCGTGCAAGGTTGGGCAATTCGGCGAGCTTTCCGAGAATCGCAGCGAAATCCGTGCGGCGGCGCCGGTCCATCCTCCACGTGAAGCCGTCAGGACCGGCCTTCAGGAGATGCTGATATCGGTACGACATGAGGTCGGGGTCAGTTTGCGGACTGACCATCAGGGCTTGCCTGACGAGATCCTCGACGTGAGGTACGGGCCGAACCTGATCTAAGAAAGCGCGCATCCGCGCGGTCGCCGAAAAATCCACTCCGTCGGCGACATCGATGAAGGTGAGGCTCTTGAGCCTGCTGGCAAGCAACGGCGCGGCATGACCGGCAACGCAGCCTCCGAGCGACATGCCGGCGACATGGACCGCGGCGAACCCGAGAGCGTCGATCAGTTCGACAACGTCAGCCGCACTGCGATCGACCGGGTATTGATCGGACCAGTCGCTCAGGCCGTGCCCGCGCAGGTCGAGCGCGATGCACCTGATGTCGCCACCCAACGCCAACGCCAACGCCAGCAGATCGAAAGTGTGCGCCGAGAGTGCGCCACCGTGCAACAGCAGCAGCACATCGCCCTCGCCGGGCCAGTCCAGATAATGCAACCGGACCCCGTCTGACGCTCGCAACCAGCCGGAACGGGGCAGCCGGTCCGGGGAAAACGCAATCGCACGCGCATGCGCGAGCCGGCGCAGCAAATCGGCGGAAGGCGGCGGCATGGCAACTCCAATCCGAAGCTGCACGCTACTTAGACTACTCTAAGTATAACGGCAACCGGAATCTTCATGCCGCCAACGCCGGTGTTGCCCGATCCGTCCAGGACGCTAATCATGACCGAAGCGAAATGACGGGGGACAGATTGAGCAGCAAAGCCACCAAGCGGGTCCGGCGCTCCGTCGAGGTATCGAAGCGAACGATCCTGGAACGGGCGGAGCACTACCTGATTGCCGAAGGGCTGAACGGCGTGAAGGTCCAGAAGATTGCGCGGGACCTCGGCCTGTCCGACGCCGCGATCCACTATCACTTCGGCAACCGCCAGAAGCTTCTCGAGGCCTTGTTGCGGTTTGCCGGACAGCGGATCGTTGCAGAGCTGGGAGAGGCGATCGAAAAGAGCGAGCTATCGTCGTTCGATCTGGCTGCAGCGGCCAAGCTGTTGTCGGACCTCTACGAGAAGCGGGGCATCGCGCGATTGGCGGTGTCCCTTGTTCTGTCGGGATGGTCGCCGCGCGGCGCCGGAATGCTGCAGCCACTTGCCGAATGGCTGCACCGCGCCCGCATGCGGAGCGCAAAAGCGCGTGGCGCGTCGCCGCCAACACTTGAAGAAAGCCAAAAGGTCATCGCTGTCCTGAACGCGGTGATCTTCCTCCAGGCCCTCACGGGCGACGCCCTGCTGCGCAGCTCGGGGCTGCGGCGCCTTCCCGGCGAGCAGCTGTCGTCATGGATAGCGGCCCTCCTGGAGAAGCACCTCGCTTAAGCCGCGGCTCCCCTCACGCCGCGCGGACTTGCGAAGCGGGACCCGGAAAGCCTATCGCCGCGCGGCCGGCAGATGCAGAACCGCGCGGCGGATGCGGCTCTCAGTGCTGGTGCTGCGGGGCGCCGCTCGCCCCCACGGCGTTGACCGCGAAGGTGACGTCGAGCTTGCCGGCCTTCTCGAACTGCAGCGTGGTCTTCAGGCTGTCGCCCTGCTTGAACGGCTGCTTGATGTCCATGAACATGATGTGGAAGCCGCCCGGCTTCAGCTCCACGGTTTCGCCTGGCTTGATCTCGATGCCGTTCGGCAGCGGCCGCATCTTCATCACGCCGTCGGTCACCGACATCTCGTGAATCTCGACATGATCCGCGAACACCGCGCTGACGCCGACCAGCCGGTCGGCGGCCGCGCCGTTGTTGGTGACCTTGAGATAGCCGCCGCCGATCTTGGCGCCGCCCGGCGTGGCGCGGGTCCAGGGCGCCGACACGGTCAGGTCCCCGATCTTGTAGCTGTCGCTGCCGGCAGCGGGCATCGCCATCCCGCCACGGCCGCCGTGGTCCATCTGCGCCTGCGCGACGGTGGTGGCATCGGCGACGATCCGCAGCTGCGGCGCCGGCGTCTTCAGATCATGGGCTGACTGCTGCTCGGCGGGCACGTCGACCCAGCGCGCCTCGCCCTTGGCGCATTGCTGGACGGTCGGGAAATAGATCGCCTGCCCGGGCTTGAGGTCGCCGCTGAGGAAGCTGGCGAACACGAACTCGTCGTAGTTGTCGTCGGCGAGATTGCCGCCGGACCAGACGATTTCCTTGACGCCCTCTTTCACCGTCTCACCATGGCTCTGGTAGGTCCTGGCGTAGTCGCCGCGGGTGGTGGACAGCGTCCAGCCGGGCTTCGGCATCGGCTTTACGCTGATCACCCCTTCGGGGATCTGGACGCGCACCGCCTGCGTCGCCGCGCCGGCGCAGCCGTGCGGTACCTGCAACACGGCCTTGTAGTAGGTGCTGGGACGCGCCTCCGCAGCGGCGAGCGTGACATGCGCGAACGCGGCGGTCTGCGACAGCGCGAGCGCCAGCGCGGCTGCGCTGGCGCCAAACAGCGGCTTGAAGCCGCCCAATGAAGTGTCGGTCATGGGAATGGTCCTCTGCGATGTGATCTGAATGACGTGACGACGACGGATCAGATCAGGTGCGGAGGCGCCCGGGCGGCAAATGCCGCCGCAACGGCGGTCAGATGCACAAAGCGGCTGTCACCCGGCAGCAGCGCCGCCGCGACCGCTGCGCGGCGAAGCGTCGCCGGCATGGCCTGCACCGGCGGGCCGCCGGCGGCGGCCGATGGGCAGGCTTGTGCGCAGTCATGATCGTGAGCCGGCCCCGCGGGTGCGGCCCCATCGTCGCTCGCGCCGAGGCTGGCGGAGGGCCTGCACAATATTTCGAGCCCGCCGATCGCGGCCTGCAAGCCCGCGATGCCGTGCGCCCCTGCGCCGGTCCAGCCTGCCGCAATCCCCTGCAGCGCGAGCGCGTAGATCAGGGCAAGGATCGGCAGACGTCGCAACACGGCGGGCCACAGCATGCACGAGGCTATGCCACGCAGCGGCCGCGCCGTCCACGGGGCGCCGCTTGGCGCGGCACCGCAGCCGCAGGCGCCGATACGCCTTCAAGAACAAAGCTTTCGCCGGCCACAAAGAAACGAACTTAAAATCACTCTTACGTCGTTCCATGCGAAATAATCATAGTTGAGTGCTGCCATAATTTTGGTCTTGGCAACCAAATCCAGCCCGCCTCAGCCAAGGCGCCTCGCGCCCGAAACCATGACAAAATCGTGACTAGATGAATGATATTGCTTATGTAAATTTTGAACTGGAACTGCACTTCACTGCCTGTGAACCTCGGTCCACTCTGTGGCGAATAGTTAATCAGTCCTTGCCCAAGGTATGCGTTAATCGATTAGCTGCATCGCAACATACGCTATGTTGCACCGCAGATTCGTCCCCTATATTGCTTGCAACGGAGCGGCTTCCCTCCAAGGGCTGAATCCGGATATTCGAAGGAGACTAGAACGATGTTGATGTCACTGATCCGCATGATCCAGGCGTTTCGGGATTATCAGCGCAACCTGAGTGAGCTGTCCCGCTTGAGCGATCGCGAACTGGCCGACATCGGCCTCGATCGTTCGGACATTCCGCGGGTTGCCGCTGGTTCCTACAACGGCTGACCTCTTCGATACGTCGAAGACCGGACAACGCCCGCTCGACCAGCGGGCGTTTTCGTTTTTGGGGTTCCGATGTTCGTCTCGCGTGCGCTCCACAACGCCCGCCAGGACATTTGCGGGACACCTGTGAGACACTTGGCGGTCATCCACCGCCGAGGTTGCCTTGCTGTCGGTCAGGTTCTAGGTGTGAGCCCATGACGAACGCACACGACAGCCTGGAACCCGTTCATATCATCGGCGCCGGTCTTGCCGGCTCTGAAGCCGCCTGGCAGATCGCCGAGGCCGGCCTGCGGGTGGTGCTGCACGAAATGCGCCCCGTGCGCATGACCGACGCCCATCACACCGCCGGCTTTGCCGAGCTGGTCTGCTCCAACTCGTTCCGGTCCGACGACGCGCAGAACAATGCGGTCGGCCTGCTGCACGCCGAAATGCGCCGGCTCGGCTCGCTGATCATGCGCGCGGCCGACGCCAACCAGGTCCCCGCCGGCGGCGCGCTCGCGGTCGATCGCAACGGCTTTTCCGCCGCGGTCAGTCAGGCCCTCGAAAACCATCCCCGCATCGAGATCGACCGTGGTGAGGTCGCCGGCCTGCCGCCGGACGCTTGGGCACGCGTCATCATCGCGACCGGCCCGCTGACCTCGGCGCCGCTGGCGGACGCGATCCGGGCGTTGACCGGCGAGGACTCGCTCGCCTTCTTCGACGCCATCGCCCCCATCGTGCACCGCGACTCCATCGACATGAACGTCGCCTGGTTCCAGTCGCGCTACGACAAGGTCGGCCCCGGCGGCACCGGCGCCGACTACATCAACTGCCCCCTCACCCGCGAGCAGTACGACGCCTTCGTCGACCAGCTGGTCGCCGGCGACAAGGCCGACTTCAAGGAGTGGGAAACCAACACGCCCTACTTCGACGGCTGCCTGCCGATCGAGGTGATGGCCGAGCGCGGCCGCGAAACGCTGCGCCACGGGCCGATGAAGCCGGTGGGCCTGACCGATCCCAACAATCCGACGGTGAAACCCTACGCCATCATCCAGCTGCGCCAGGACAACAAGCTCGGCACGCTCTACAACATGGTCGGCTTCCAGACCAAGCTGAAGCACGGCGAGCAGACGCGCATCTTCCGCACCATTCCCGGCCTGACGCAGGCGGAGTTCGCCCGGCTCGGCGGCCTGCACCGCAACACCTTCCTCAACTCGCCGAAGCTGCTCGACGGCCAGCTGCGGCTGAAGGCGCAGCCGCGCCTGCGCTTCGCCGGCCAGATCACCGGTTGCGAAGGCTATGTGGAATCCGCCAGCATCGGCCTGCTGGCCGGCCTGTTCGCCGCCGCCGAGGTGCGGAGCCTGGACTTCGCGCCGCCGCCGGCGACCACGGCGCTCGGGGCGCTGCTCGGCCACATCACCGGCGGCCACATCGAGACCATCGATGCCGGCCCGCGTTCGTTCCAGCCGATGAACATCAATTTCGGCCTGTTCCCGCCGCTCGCTTCGCCGCCGACCCGCAAGAGCGACGGCACCCGGCTGCGCGGCAACGAGAAGAGCATCGCCAAGAAGCAGGCCCTTTGCACCCGCGCGCTCAGCGATCTCGACCACTGGATTGCCGAAACCCGGCGGACGCCGGCCGCGGCCTGAGCGGCCGCCCCGCGCCGCCCGATCGTATTGTTCTTGACGTCATTGGATCACGGATGGCCTTACCGAAACAGGACAGCAGCGCCCTGTCCGCGCACTGGATCGACGGCGTTCTGCTGAAGCGCGACGTGTTTTCGACCGTCGAGCGCGGCCGTTTCCGCACGCCCGAGGGCGAGGTCGGCGCCGTGCTGCGCCGGCTCGACCAGGTGCCGTGGTGGTCCTTTCCGCTGGCGCGCCACCTGTTCCGGCGCGAGCGCGCGGCGCTGCTGCGCACCCGCGACCTCGACATCGGGCCGCCGCTGCTGTGGGCCGGCGACAAGGTGCTGGTGCGCGGCTTCATCAATGGCGTGGCGCTGCACCTGGCGCGTCCCTTCGGCGACCACGCCTATTTTGCCTCCGCCAAGGCGGCGCTGCGGCGGATGCATCGCGCCGGCATCTGCCACAACGATCTCGCCAAAGAGCAGAACTGGCTGCGCGGCGCCGATGGCCGGGCCTACCTCATCGACTTCCAGCTCGCGCATTGCTTCCGCCGCCGCAGCCGCCTGTTCCGCGTCGCCGCCTATGAGGACCTGCGCCACCTGCTCAAGCACAAGCGCCGCTACCTGCCGGAAGCGCTGACACCGAAGGAAACCAAGATCCTGGCGCGCAAATCGCTGCCGGCGCGGATCTGGCTGATGACCGGCAAGAAGGTCTACCGCGCCATCACCCGCGGCCTCTTCAACTTCACCGACCGCGAGGGCGGCGGCCGGCGGCTGGTCAACGACGCCCCGGTCCTGGTGGAGCGGATCAAGGCCCATCCCGAGGTGCGCGATGCGGCGATCGTCGCGTTCGCCGACCGCCGCACCGGCGTCGGCCTCTACGCCTTCGTCGAAGCGAACGCTGCGGCGATCGAGACCGAGCTGAGCTCGTCGCTGAGCGGATCGCGTGACCTGCCCAAAGCGCCCGAGCATATCCAGGTGGTGCCGGCGCTGCCACGCGACGCAGCAGGCGGCGTGCGCACCGAAATCCTGCAGCTCGTCGCCATGAACCAGATCGACCTGATCGAACCGCTGCTGAGCAGCGCCGATGATCACTCCTTCATGAAGAGCATCCTCGACCACCGCAAGAACCTGCGCGACCGCTTCAGCTTCTGAGGCGGCCGGCTGCTCCCGCGCGCGGCCGCGCTCAAGCCCGATCGCGGGCGAAGATGCCGATGGTCTGCTTGAGAATGCCGTTCTCGCGCTCGAGCCGCGCGATCTCGGCCTGATGATCGATTTCCACCGGCGCCGCGGCGCGGGCCTGCGGCGCGCCCTCTGCGGCATCCCGCACCGCTACCAGCGCCTTCGGATAGATCTTCTCCATGAAGGCGAAGTCCTGCTCGTCGATGTCGGTGCCGCCGGGGATCGGCTTGCCGTCCTTGGTGATCGCCCCCGGGATCTGGTAGCACATGATCGAGTTCGGATCGGAGTGCCCGGTCCCCCACAGCGAGCCGTCCTCGATCGGGGTCAGCACCTGCTGCACCACGGCCGCCTCCGACCAGCCCTGCGTCGCCTGGAAGAACGCGATCGCCTTCTGCCGATCGATCCGCTCGACGAGCTCCCGTCGCATGTGCTCGTGCGGACATCCCAGCGTATGGCCCGTCTCGTGCCGCACCACCCGCACGAACTCTGATTCCGGCGTGTTCATGGTGAACGCCTCGAGATTCATGGTCGGCTCACCGGCCGGGATATGCAGGATATCGGTCCCGACATAGGACGCGTAGCCGTGCTTCTCGGCGCGCGCGATCCGGACCGTCGGCTCGGTGCGGCTCTCGACGAAGGCGACGTTGAGCCGCGTCGACCACGCGTTCATGTGCAGGAGAATCCGCGCCCGCAGGTCCGCCGGCGGATTGTCGAGAAAGCCGACGGTCAGCCGCACCCCCTTGGTGTGCCAATATTTGCTGGTCAGCACCGAGATATAGGCGATCAGCGGCGGTCCGTTGGCGACCAGCGCCGACAGGCGGTGCACCGGCGCTGCGTTCAGCGGATTGATCTCGATCGCGGTCTTCGCCGCGCGCTCGAGCAAATGGTGGGGGAGAGATTTCGGCGTGCAGATCGCGCAATCGTCCATGAGCAATCGCCTCCCGGCCAGAAGCCGACAAAGCCATCAGCACAACAATGGGTTCCGCGCAGCGTCAAAAAAAATCACGACATGAAAACAAAAGGCGCGGCGCTCGATCGCTTGATCGAACCTGCGCAGTCTACCACGAATTGCAGCCGTGAGAATATATGTGCGGTCTTTCGCGCCGCCCTCACCCGCGCCACGGGTTCCGTCGCGACGCCCGCCACAGCGTCCACAGCACCGCCAGGCGCGACGGTGCTTGAGGATGAAACGGATCGGCGTCGTCCTGGTCCATTTGCCGTAGCGTACGCGACACCAGCGCCAGGGGCAGGAACGCGGTGCGCACCGGCTGCGGCGCCGCCGCGAGGGCCTGCAGCGCGAGCTCGAGATGCCCATGAGCCTCGCGCCGCAGATAGGCGAGCACGGTGCGCAGCTGCGGCGTCGCCTTGCCGGCGAAGACATCGGCGCGATCGACGCCATTGAGGTCGAGCAGTTGCTGCGGCAGGTAGAGCTGCCGCCGCGCCGCATGCACCGGCAACAGGCCGAGCACGCGCACGATCCCCGCGGCAAGGCCGGCATGATGCGCCAGCGCCTCCGGCGCCTCGCCGCCGCCGGTTCGCGCCGCCAGCGCGAACAGCGTCGACGTGGTGTCGTGCAGATAGCTCTCCAAGGCCTCCAGGGTCGGCATCGCATCGTCATAGAGATCGAAACGGTGCGCCTCGATCACCCGCTCGAGCTCCGCGACCTCAAGACCGCACGCCGTCACCGCCACGAGCAGCTCGGCGGCAACCGGATGTCCCTCGACCCCGCCATGGCCGGCGCCCGCCAGGGCGTCGCTCCACCACTGCAGGCGGATCTCGCCGGGCAAGGGCTGGGTGATGTGGTCGCGCACCCGCGCCACCTCGCCGCTGAAGGCATGCAGCGCCAAGAGTGCGCGGCGCTGCACCGGCCCGGCAAACAGCGTGCCGGCATAGGATCCGAAATCGTGGGCCCGGACCTCGCCGGCGCAGAACGCCGCGTCGTCGTGCGGAAGGCCGGCGCTCATGGCACGGCGATCAGCGCCGCGGCGACCCGCCGCCGCTCGCCGATCATGATGTTGTAGGTCCGGATCGCCGGGCCCGTGAGCATGGCGTCGACGCCGACATGCTGCGCCCGCAGCGCCTCGCGCAAGGCCGTCGGCGGCAGCCAGACCTCGGTGCCGGTGCCGATCAGCAGCGTGTCGATCTGGTTCGCCTGATCGAAGACCCGCTGTAGCGCATAGCGGTCGATCTGCGCCGGGCTCGTCACCGGCCAGGCCCAGATCGAATCCGGCAGGCACAGCAGCGAGCCGCGGTGCGACATGTCGGCGAAGCGAAAGCCGCCATTGCCGTAGGCGTCGATCGGCGCCGACCGCGGCAGATGCGGGGCGTCCGGACCGCTCGACATCAGCGCTTCGAGGGCTTGTCCGACTTGGCGGGCTTGGCCGGCTTGTCGGACGCTTCCTCCTCCCCGTCGTCGCCATGACGGTTCGCCCCGACCCCGAGATAGATCAGGATCGGCGCGGCGATGAAGATCGAGGTGTAGGTGCCGACCAGCACCACGCCGAACATCATGGTGGCGGTGAAGCTGTGGATCGCCTTGCCGCCGAACAGCAGCAGCGCCAGCAGCGCCAGCGTCACGGTGACGTGGGTGATGATGGAGCGCGACAGCGTCGAATTGATCGAGGCGTTGAGCAGCTCCGGCATCGGCATCTTCTTGTAGCGCCGCAGCATCTCGCGGATGCGGTCGTAGATGACCACGGTGTCGTTCAGCGAGTAGCCGAGAATGGTCAGCAGCGCGGCGATACTGGTGAGATCGAAATCGATCTGGGTCACCGACATGAAGCCGAGCGTCAGCACGATGTCGTGGACGTTGGCGATCATGGCGCCGAGCGCGAACTGCCATTCGAACCGGAACCAGAGGTAGATCAGGATGCCGACGATCGCCAGCATCAGGCCGATGATGCCCTTGGCGAGCAGCTCGCCCGAGACGCGCGGACCGACCACCTCGACGCGGCGGTAGTCGACCCCGTCGCCGAGGGTGGCGCGCACCTTCTGCACCGCGGCCTGCTGTGCCTGGTCGCCGCCGGGCTGCTCGGCGATGCGGATCAGCACGTCGGCCGGACCGCCGAACTGCTGCAGCTGCACGTCACCGAGGCCGAGCGTGCCGAGCTGGGTGCGCAGCGCAGCGATATCCGCCGGGCCCGACTTGTTCTGGATCTCGAGCAGCGTGCCGCCGCGGAAATCGATGCCGAAATTCAGCCCGTGGGTGAAATACAGCACGATGGCGACGATCGACAGCGCCGCCGAGATCGGGAAGCTGATGCGCCGGAAGCGGATGAAGTCGAACTTCGTGTCATCCGGCACGATGCGCATCGACGGGATGACGCCGTAGACGCTGAGCACCGTCAGCACCACGATGAACACCGCCAGCGAAATGATGATCCAATGGGTCACGGCCGTAACTCTCTATCTCAAATCGGCACAGTTTGCGGCCGCTTCCACCTCACCCACCACGCCACGATCAGGCGGGTCACGGTGAAGGCGGTGAACACCGTGGTGACGATGCCGATGCCCAGCGTCACGGCGAAGCCGCGCACCGGGCCCGTGCCGATGTTGAACAGCACGGCAGCGGCGATGAAGGTGGTGATGTTGGAGTCCAGGATGGTGGCGAGCGCGCGGCTGAAACCGGCGTCGATCGCCGAGATGGCGTTGCGTCCGCCGTGCAGCTCCTCGCGGATGCGCTCGTAGATCAGCACGTTGGAGTCCACCGCGATGCCGACCGTGAGCACGATGCCGGCGATGCCGGGCAGCGTCAGCGTGGCATTGAGCAGCGACAGCACGCCGAAGATCATGGCGACGTTGATCGCCACCGCGACGTTGGCGAACAGGCCGAACAGGCGGTAGGTCAGCGTCATGAACACGATGACGAGGATCGAGCCGACATAGGACGCGAGCTCGCCGGCGGCGATCGAATCCTGGCCGAGGCCGGGGCCGACGGTGCGTTCCTCGACGATGGTCAGCGGCGCCGGCAGCGCGCCGGCGCGCAGCAGGATCGCAAGGTCGTTGGCCTGCTGCACCGAGAAGCCGCCGGAGATCTGTCCCGAGCCGCCGGTGATCGGCTCGCGGATCACCGGGGCGGAGATCACCTCGTTGTCGAGCACGATGGCGAACGGCTGGCCGACGTTCTCGGACGTCGCCTGCGCGAACTTGCGCGCACCGGAGGTGTTGAAACGGAAGGAGACGATCGGCTCGCCGGAGCGCTGGTCGAAGCCGGGCTGCGCGTCGGTGAGATCGGCGCCCGACACCAGCACCTGCTTCTTGATCACGTAGGGGATCTTCGGCGCCTGCGAGCCCGGCAGGACCTCGGAGTCCGGCGGCACCCGGCCCTGCGTGGCCTGGTCCGGCGACACCGAGGTGTCGACCATCCGGAAATCCAGCTTCGCGGTCTTGCCGAGGATCTCCTTGAGGTGGCTCGGGTCCTGCAGACCCGGAACCTGCACCAGAATGCGGTCGATGCCCTGGCGCTGGATCAGCGGCTCGACGGTGCCGAGCTCGTTGACGCGTTTCTCGATGATCTGGATCGATTGCTCGACCGCCTGGCGCATCCGCTCGGTGATCGCCGCCTGCGGCACGCTGAGCCGAATCAAGCCGCCACCTGCGTCGGACACCTCGACCGAGCGCTGGCCGGTCGAACCGAGCAGGCCGCCGAGCGGCTGCGCCAGCTCGCGCAGCTTGGGCAGCGCGGCCTGGGTGTCGCCCTCGGCCACCCGCACTTCGACGTTCTCACCGCGGACATTGATGCCGCCGATGAAGCGGATGCGCGCCTCGCGCATCGCACGGCGGGCGTCGTCGGCGACCTGGTTCAGCTTGTCCTTGCGGACGGCGTTGCCGTCGACCTCGAGCAGGATGTGCGAGCCGCCCTGCAGGTCGAGGCCGAGCACGAGGTGACGCTGCGCCCATTTCGGCCATGTCTTGACGGTGGCCTCGGAGAAGAAGTTCGGCACGGCGCAAAGGCACACGACCAGCGCCGTGAGCACGATTGCCAGCGCTTTCCACCGCGTGAAGTACAACATCGATTCGACCTGTCAGATGGGGCTTGCGGAAGGGCGATCGGGCGGACGCCCGCTCAGTTCGCAGCCGCGCTGTCGTCCTTGGCCGGCTCGCCCTTGGTGCGCACGCCGGAGATCATCTGGCGCATCTGGCGCACGCGCACGCCGTCGGCGATCTCGACCTCGACCTGGTCGTCGTCAACCACCTTGGTGACCTTGCCGACGAGGCCGCCGCTGGTCACCACCGTGTCGCCACGGCGCAGGCTCTTCACCAGCTCGTTGTGGTCCTTGACCTTCTTCTGCTGCGGCCGCAGCACCAGGAAGTACATGATCACGAAGATTAGGGCGAACGGCAGCAGCGACGTCAGCATGCTGGTGGTGTCGCCACCGGCAGCAGCCTGGGCAAAGGCAGGGGTAATCAGCATTCGAGCGATCCTCAATGGGTCGGGAGGGCGTGTCAGCGGGTCTGGCAGCAGACCCCGCGGAAGGGCCCGGAAAAGGCCCGATCCGGGCAAATTCGCGCGGGACTATAGCGGCCAACGGCCCAATTGCAACGCTGCTCCGCCTTTCCCCGGCACGCCTTGCGGCGGCCCGCAGCGGTCGATTAGGGTGCGCCCGCAGAAAGGCGAAAGATGGCAAAAAAACCCAAGAAAACAGGCCCTCGCAAGGCATCCAAGGCGAATCCCTCCCCCAAGCCCCGCAGCGCGACAAAACGTCCGCCGGCCGTTGCCGGCAACGGGTTCGATGAGCGGATCGTGACCGCGCTGGAAGCCATCGCCGCGAGCCTTGCGGCTGCGGTCCCGAAGTCCGTCGCCGGCGATTCCCTGACCAAGGCCGACGCCTTCGTCTGGCATCCCGACGGCCACCTCGCCCCGGTTCCGCGGGTCAGCCGGGTCGACCTCGGCCTGCTCAAGGGCATCGACCGGATGCGCGACATCCTGATCGAGAACACCGAGCGCTTCGCCACCGGGCTGCCGGCCAACAACGCGCTGCTGTGGGGCGCGCGCGGCATGGGCAAGTCGTCGCTGGTCAAGGCGGCACACGCCAGCGTCAACGCCCACCCAGACGTCGACGGCCGGCTGAAGCTGATCGAGATCCACCGCGAGGACATCGAAAGCCTGCCGGTGCTGATGACCACGCTGCGGGCTTCCAACCTGCACTTCATCGTGTTCTGCGACGACCTGTCGTTCGACGGCAACGACGCCTCCTACAAGTCGCTGAAGGCGGTGCTGGAAGGCGGCATCGAGGGCCGGCCCGACAACGTCATTCTCTATGCCACCTCGAACCGCCGCCACCTGCTGGCGCGCGACATGATCGAGAACGAGCGCTCGACTTCGATCAATCCCGGCGAGGCGGTCGAGGAAAAGGTCTCGCTGTCGGACCGTTTCGGGTTGTGGCTCGGCTTCCACAAATGCAGCCAGGACGAATACCTGGCGATGGTCCGCGCCTACTGCGCGCACTACAAGATCGGTATCGACGATGCCGAGCTCGAGCACGACGCGCTGGAATGGGCGACCACCCGCGGCTCGCGCTCCGGCCGCGTGGCCTGGCAGTTCGTGCAGGACGCCGCCGGCCGCAAGGGCGTCAAGCTGACGGCGAAGGCCCCCTGAGGGCCGACCGCCCTCTCAGCGCAACACCAGCAGCTCAAAAGGCAAGAGCCCCGGTCCGCAAGGACCGGGGCTCTTTCGCTTAATGAACGGTCACGAGGGGGGCTGTCAGGCGCCGTTCAGGAACTGGAGCGGATCGACCGGGGACGATCCCTTGCGGATCTCGAAGTGGAGCTGCGGCGATCCCACCTCGCCCGTCTGCCCCGACTTGGCGATCGTCTGGCCGCGCTTGATCGTCTCGCCGCGCTTCACCATGAGCTCGCTGGCGTGGGCATAGGCCGTCACGTAGCCGTTCGAGTGCCGGACCAGGACCAGGTTGCCGTAGCCCTTCAGCTCGCTGCCCGAATAGGCCACCACACCGTCTTCGGCCGCCTTGATCGGGGTGCCTTCGGGAACGGCGACATTGATGCCGTCGTTCTGCTTGCCGTTGTTCTTGGCGCCATAGGCGGTGATCACGCGGCCACGGACCGGCCAGCGGAATGACGGCAACCCGCTGGTGGCATCCGCCGCCTTGACGGGCTCGGCCTCGGCGACCGGCGCGGTCGGATTGGCAAGCAGCGCCTTCTGGGTCGGCTCGACCGAAGCGACCCGGGCAGGCACCGCCGCCGGCGCAGGCGCCGCGGTAACGGGCTTGGCTTCGGCGACCACCGGCATGGCCGGCTGACCAGCGGCCGGCACCGCCTCGGCGGTCCGTGCTGGAACGTTGATCTTCATACCGAGCTTGAGCTGGGAGTTGGCCGGCAGGTTATTGGCCTTGGCAAGCTGCGACAGTGAAACATGGTTGCGCCGCGCGATGCTCATCAGCGTGTCGCCGCGATTGACCACATGCACCGTGGCGGGCAGCGTTGCCGCCCGCGTGGCGGGCGCCGGAGCGAGTGCCGGCGGTGCGGCCGGCGCCGCCGCTGCGACTGTCGGATGCGGAATGATCAGGCGCTGCCCCGGCTGCAGCGCGCGCGGTCCCGACAGACGGTTGGCCTGCAGGATCGCCGCCGGCGAGACATTGTAGCGCCGCGCCAGCACGTCGACGGTGTCGCTGGTGCCGACGATGATCGCCGTTCCTGCGGCCGGGGTTGCGGCAACCGAACGCGGCGCCACGGTCGCGGTGGTCTCGATCGGCTTGGCCGGCGGAGGCGTATAGGCCGCCGGCGGCGTGTAGGACGCCATGCCATGGCCGCCGCCGCCCGACGACACACCGCCGGTCGGGTAGGACTGCGGCGCCGCGATCGGCGGCATCGGGGCTGCGGAATACTGCGGCCGGTTGTACTGCGGCAGCGGGCGGCTCTCAACCGGTCCCGACGGCGCGTACTGCGGCTGCGCATACTGAGGCTGGGCGTATTGCGGCTGAACGGAGCCGGTCGCCTCCTGCCCGCGCCAGCCGAAGCCATTCTGGGAAAAGCGCGTTGATGTGTCCGCGCTACATCCGGCAAATCCAACTGAAACCAGCGCCAGTGCCGCGATCTGGGGCACACGGCGCGAGCGAAGCAACTCAACAACGCGGGACATGGTTACTCACTCGGTACGCAACTCACATGAAATTGAGTAAACACAATCCCAGTAAACAACCGCTTAAGCGCTCGACATCGGCGGCAAGTTTGCGTGGTGGCGCAGCGGCTTATTGACAAGCATCGGCCGCCTCGGAAGCCGCCAAATGCGTGATTCCAGCGCGTTTTCGGCGCAGCTGCGGCGCCATGTTGCGCCGCACCGATCATGTTGCGGCAACATCGATGACGCAGGCACCACGACCAGCCGCACCACACCGCGGCCGACCGCGGTGTGGGCGCCGATCATCAAATTGCTACATTTCCCTGGCGATGCCCGGCAACGCCGGAACGAAACGCACTCCGATCAGGTCGGTCCGCTCGAAGCCATCGCCGGTGCCGCGCAACCGGACCAGGACCTGACTGCCGGCCGGTGGCCCGATCGGGGCAATGAGGAGCCCCTCCGGCTCGAGGTGGCGCATCAGCCCCTCGGGAATGCTGGCCATCGCCGCGGTCACAATGATGCGATCGAACCGCCCGGCACTGTCGGGGACGTCGAAGCCGTCGCCGATCAGGACCTCCACATTGCCGCAGCCGAGCGCCGCGAGCCGGGATGTCGCCCGCTCCGCCAGGAAGCGGAAGCGCTCCAGCGTCACGACGTCGCGCGCCAGGCGCGACAGGACCGCGGCCTGATAGCCCGACCCGGTCCCGATCTCCAGCACGCGGTGATAGGGCTTGAGCTGAAGCTGCTCGGTCATGTAGGCCACAACGAAAGGCTGGCTGATGGTCTGCCCGCAGGCGATCGGCAGCGCCGCGTCACGATAGGCCTGGCCTTCGTCGCCCTGCTCGACGAATGCCTCTCGCGGAATTTCCTCCATGGCGCGCAACACCGCCTGGTCGCTGATGCCGCGCCGCCGCAACGTCAGCTGGAATGCCATCTTTTCGTGCGGAGCGTGTCGCACAGAGCTCATCATTGATCGTCCCCCGGTGCGCCACGAAAACCGAACCGCCTTCGTCTGGCAAGCACGAACAGGTGATCGCCCATCCCGGACCGCGGCGCGACCGGACGCCGCCAGCGTCTGTCGCAATAATGCTTATTGCCAATATGCCGACGCGCCGACATAGTCAGGCCACGTTCAGTGGCAGCGGGAACATCCCATCGATGACGGCACCGGCGGCATCGCGCGGCTCGGTCTTTCTCGTCGAAGACGAGACCATGATCCGCATGCTCGTGTCCGACATGCTGTCGGATCTCGGGTATATCATTGCCGCCGAAGCCGGGGACCTCGACCAGGCCATCAAGCTCGCGCAATCGACCAAATTCGACCTCGCGATCCTCGACGTCAACGTCAACGGCAAGAACATCTCGCCGGTTGCCGAAGTGGTCGCGCTGCGCAATCTGCCGCTGGTGTTCGCCACCGGCTACGGCGCCGAGGGCCTGCCGGAAAAATACCGCGACTATCCCGCGCTGCAGAAGCCCTTCAAGATCGAGACGCTGCAGGAAGCCATCGAGGACGCCCTGCAGCGCAAGGCGCATTAGCGGCAGCGCAAGGCGCATTAGCGCCGAAGCTCCTTGAGCCCAAACGCCTTAAGCCCAAACGCCTTAAGCCCAAACTCCTTGGGACCAGCAAAGCCCCTCAGCACGAAACTGCCCGGCGGCGTCGGCCCGTACAACCGCAAATGGTTGCGTGCGAACCAGGCGCGCAGGCGTCGCAGATCCCTTTCGGGCCTGCGACTGCGGCCTGCGGCTATTTCAGGACGTCGGTCAGCCGGCCGGAAAACGCCGCCGAGGTCATGTCGAGGTGCAGCGGCGTCACCGACACCTGGCGGTTCACCAGCGCCGCGAGATCGGTGCCCTCACCGGGCGGATCGATGTTGGCGAGACGTTCGAAGCCGATCCAGTAGTAGGGATTGCCGCGGCCGTCGCGGCGCTCGTCGATCCTGAGGAAGCCCTGATTGCGCTTGCCCTGCCGCGCCACGGTGACGCCCTGGACGTCCTCGGCTGCGCAATTGGGAAAGTTGATATTGATCACGGTGTCGGCAGGAATGCCGGCAGCGAGCACCTTGCGGATGATGTCGGGACCGAGCTTGCGGCCGGTGTCCCAGTGCGGGTTGCGGCGGCTGTCGACGCCGAACTCCTGCGACAGCGCGAACGAGGGAATGCCGAGGATCACCCCTTCCATGGCGCCGGCAATGGTGCCGGAATAGATCACGTCCTCGGCAACGTTGCGTCCCTTGTTGACGCCGGACAGCACGAGGTCGGGCTTCTTGTCGCCGAGAATGTGGCGCGCGCCCATGATCACGCAGTCGGTCGGCGTGCCGCGCACCGCGAAGTGGCGCGGGCCGACTTCGCGCAGGCGCAGCGGATCGTTCAGCGACAGCGAGTGCGACACGCCGGACTGGTCGAGCTCGGGCGCCACCACCCAGACGTCGTCGGAGAGGTCGCGCGCGATCTCCTCGACGATCTTGAGGCCGTGGGCGTGAATGCCGTCGTCGTTGGTGCAGAGGATCCGCATCGCCTTACATGCCCTTCTCGATGATCTTCAGTCCGCCCATGTAGGGCTGCAGCACCTCTGGCACGGCGATCGCGCCATTGTCCTGCTGATAGGTTTCCATCACCGCGATCAGCGCGCGACCCACCGCCGTGCCCGAACCGTTCAGCGTATGCACGAAGCGCGGCTTGCCGTCGGGGCCGCGATAGCGCGCGTCCATGCGCCGCGCCTGGAAGTCGCCGCACACCGAGCACGACGAGATCTCGCGGTACATGCCGCCCTCGCCCTGCCCCGGCATCCACACCTCGATGTCGTAGGTCTTCTGCGAGGTGAAGCCCATGTCGCCGGTGCACAGCGTCACCACGCGGTAGTGCAGGTCGAGCCGGCGCAGCACCTCCTCGGCGCAGGACAGCATCCGCTCATGCTCGTCACGGCTGGCCTCCGGCGTCGTGATCGACACCAGCTCCACCTTGGTGAACTGGTGCTGCCTGATCATGCCGCGGGTGTCGCGTCCGGCGGCGCCCGCCTCGGCGCGGAAGCACGGCGTCAGCGCGGTGAGGCGCAGCGGCAGCTCCTTGTCGTCGAGGATCGATTCCCGCACCAGGTTGGTCAGCGGCACCTCGGCGGTCGGGATCAGCCAGTAGTTCACCTCGGGCGGCAGATCGTCGATCACCCGCATCTCGAACACGAAGAGATCATCGAGCTGCAGCTCGGCCGCCGGCTTGTTGAGCTCGCGCACCGCCATGTCGACGGCCTTGGCCCGGATCTGCTCATAGACCTCGGCCTTGCTGAGCGGCGGCGCCGCGCCGAACTGGTCGTCGCGGAATTTCGGCAACTGGCCGGTGCCGAACATGGCGTCGTCCTTGACCAGCAGCGGCGGATTGATCTCGGTGTAGCCGTGGGTGGTGGTGTGCAGGTCCAGCATGAACTGGCCGATCGCACGCTCGAGCCGCGCAAGGCCCTTTTTCAACACCACGAAGCGCGCGCCCGACAGCTTCGCCGCGGCCTCGAAGTCCATGAAGCCGAGCGCCTCGCCGAGCTCGAAATGCGGCTTAGGCGCGAACGCATAGGTGCGCTTGGCGCCGAACTGATGATGCTCGACATTGCCATGCTCGTCAGCGCCTTCGGGCACCTCGTCGAGCGGCAGATTGGGAATTGCGGCGAGCGCCTCGAACAGCTCGGCCTCGGCCAGCTTGGCGGCCGCCTCCAGCTCCGGCAGACGCGCCTTCAGCTCGCCGACCTCGGCCATCAGCGTCGCCGCGCGCGCCTCGTCCTTGGCCTTCTTGGCGTCGCCGATCTCCTTGGAGGCGGCATTGCGGCGGGCCTGGGTGCGCTCGGCCTCGGTGATCGCGGCGCGGCGGCGGTCGTCGATCGCGAGCAGCGAGGCCGCAACGGGGGCGAGCCCGCGCCGCTTCAGCGCCGCATCGAACGCCGCAGCGTTATCCCGGATCGATTTGATGTCGTGCATGGCAAGCTATCCCAAGGGGTTCGTGATCCGGGTTCGTCATCCGCGCTGGCATCCGTACCCCGAACCCGCGGGGATTGAAACCGCAAACGCCGCAGGGCGGCCCGCCGCCGCGGCCGCGGCGAGAATCGCCGCAACTCTAGCAATTTAGCGGACCGCATGGGGGGCGGCGTCAGGACGCCGGGTTGGCGCCGGAGGTATCCGCCGGGGGCGTCGTCGAGTTCTGGGCCGCGGCGGCCGCGGCTTTCTTCTCCACGATGGCGACCGCAATGATCGAGCCCTCGTAGAGCGCCAGCAGCGGGATCGCGAGCGACATCTGACTGATCACGTCGGGCGGGGTCAGCACCGCGGCGATGACAAACGCCGCGACGATGAAGTAGCGGCGCTTCTCGCGCAACTGCTTGGCGGTGATGATGCCGATCCGCCCGAGCAACGTCAGGACCACCGGCAACTGGAACGCGACGCCGAACGCGAAGATCAGCGACATCATCAATGACAGGTATTCGCCGACCTTGGGCAGCAGCGCGATCTGGGCAGTCTCGGCGCCGCCGGCCTGCTGCATGCCGAGCGAGAACCGCACCAGCATCGGCAGCACCACGAAATAAACCAGCAGCGCGCCGAGTGCGAAGAAGAACGGCGTCGCGATCAGGTACGGCAGGAAGGCCCGGCGCTCGTTGCGATAGAGGCCGGGCGCCACGAACTTGTAGATCTGCGTCGCAACGATCGGAAATGAAATGAAACCGGCGCCGAACATCGCCAGCTTGAGCTGGGTGACGAAGTATTCGAGCAGCGCGGTGTAGATGAACTTGGAGTTCTCAGGGCCGGCGACCCACACGAACGGCCACACCAGCACGTTGTAGATCTGCTTGGCGAAGAAGAAGCAGACGACAAACGCCACGCCGAAGCCGAGCAGCGCCTTGATCAGGCGCGAGCGCAGCTCGATCAGGTGCTCCATCAGCGGCGCCTTGGTGGCGTCGATGTCTTCCTGGCTCATGGCGCCTTCCCGCTCTCGGGTCCGTCGTGCGGCACCACCGGCGGAGCGATCTCGGGCGTGTGCGTCTCGGCTTCGATGAGCGGCGTCGGCGGCTCGGGAGGCGCCGGCGGGTCAACCTTCAGCGCATCCTCGACATCCCGCGTCACCGCGGACAGGACATTGCCGGTCGAGAAGCCCCTGGCCGCCTCGGAGACCTCGTCGAAGGATTTCTTGAGGTCCGCCATCTCGGCTTCGCGCAGCGCCTCATTGAACTGGCCCTGGAATTCAGATGCCATGCGGCGCGCTTTGCCGACCATCTGGCCGACCGCGCGCAGCACCCCCGGGAGCTCCTTGGGGCCGATCACGACCAGCGCAACCACGCCGATCACGACCATCTCGCCCCAGCCGATGTCGAACATGAAAAAACCCGCTTACGCGAGCCGCGGCCGCGCCTTCAACCAGCCGCAGCGGCGCTCAGACCGCCTTGCTGCCAACATCCGAACGGGGCGCCGCCTGCGGGGACGCGTTCTCGATCGACTTGACCGGCTCCGACTTGGTGTCGGCCACGTCGTCGTCCTTCATGCCCTTCTTGAAGGCCTTGATGCCCTGCGCGACGTCGCCCATCAGGTCCGAAATCTTGCCGCGACCGAACAGCAGCAGGACCACCGCGATCACCATGATCCAGTGCCAAACGCTCAACGAACCCATCCTGCAAACCTCCGCTGGGTCGGACCGGCCCGCAAACCACTCCGACCGAAGAAAGAATTGTCTCGAGCGCCCGTTCTCGCCGCAAAACCGCATCGTTTTGCCGAACGCGCACCAGCCGGCCATGCCGGCCCTGCCTCACCCGGAAACTAGGCGCGGGAGGTGTCAAAAACAAGGACTTAACGTGACCGCGCGCTGGGTCAAGCGACGCATTGCGCGCGAGCGTTAATCCATGGCAGCCGACGGCGCCGAACGGTCCGAAAGGACCGCCCTCACCCCTCCTCGCCGCCGCTCTCCGGCTTCTCGGCAACCTGCTCCGGTGCCGGTTCCGGTTCTGGCTCGACGGCAGGCGCCAGCGCCAGATCGAGATCGCCAGGCTCCAGCGGATCCTCGTCCTCACGCAGCGCCGGATCGTCCGACGGCGACGGCACGCTGAAGCCGGACGGCAGGCGGGTATCGAGCAGGCCCGTTCCCTTGAGCTCCTCCAGACCCGGCAGGTCGCCGAGCGCCTCAAGGCTGAATTGTGACAGGAACGCTTCCGTGGTGCCGAAGGTCAGCGGCCGGCCCGGCGTCTTGCGACGGCCCCGCGGGCGGATCCAGCCGGTCTCCAGCAGCACGTCGATCGTCCCCTTGGAGGTGACGACACCGCGGATGTCTTCGATCTCAGCCCGGGTCACGGGCTGGTGATAGGCGATGATCGCCAGCACCTCGACCGCCGCGCGCGACAGCTTGCGGGTCTCGTGGGTCTCGCGGGTCATCAGCCAGGACAGGTCGCTCGCCGTGCGGAAGCTCCACTTGTTGCCGACCCGCACCAGGTTGACGCCGCGCATCGCATAGTCCGCCTGCAGCTGCTCCAGCGCGGCCTTGACGTTCACGCCCTGGGGCATGCGCTTGGCGAGCGCCGACTGGTCGAGCGGCTCGGACGCCGCGAACAGCAGCGCCTCGAGGAGCCGCAGCTCTTCCGGACGGCTGGCCGCAGTAGCCGCAGCCTCGGCCGGCGCGGCGTCCGCCTCGACCTTGCCGGTCTCCTGAGGCTCCGCCGGCGTCTCGTCGGCCGCGGTGGCGACCGCTTCGACCGGCTCGGCATCGCCAGCGTCCGCCGGCGCTTCCGCCACGACCGCGTCGTCGACCTCGGCCGCCTCCTCGACGTCGGCGCCCTCGACCTCCTCGTCGTCCGCGTCTTCGTCCTCTGCGTCAGCCTCGTCGACGACCTCGTCGTCGGCCGCTTCGTCCTCGTCGTCGTCTTCGTCTTCGTCTTCGTCGTCCTCGGCGACGTCCAGCGCCTCCGCCTCGATGGCCTCGATCTCCTCCGCCTCGATCTCCTCCGCCTCGACCTCGTCGCTCTCCGCCTCGGCGGTCTCGTCATCCGCGACCTCGGCGGCTTCGATCACCTCGGCGCCGGCGAGTTCGGCTTCGGCCACCTCGAGATCGGCGGCAGCCTCGGCCACCTCAGCCTCGCTCGCCTCGGCATGGTCCGCATGCTCGGCCGCGGACGCCTCGACCTCGGCAGCCTCGTGGCTCACCTGCGCTTCCACGACCTCAGGCTCGTCGGCAGACACATCGGGCACCGCCTCGACCGAAACCGGTCGCGGGGACGCGTGCTTGGTCTGCTTGGAAGAAACGGGCTCGGAAGGCTCGTCGATCTCGACGATGCGTCGTTCCGCCAGGCTCGCCATGGCTCGGTCTCCTTCTTCCACTTACTCTGCCGACAGGTCCGGCGCCGACACGGCGTCGGCGGCGACCTGGGCCCTGCGCTTGCGAAAATAGATGGGGGCGAAAGCTTGCTTCTGATTGATCTCGACCTCGCCCTCGCGCACCAGCTCCAGCGCCGCGGCGAAGCTCGACGCGAACACCGTGGCGCGCTGGGTCGGATCGGCGACGTAGCCGATCAGATATTCGTCGAGGCAGCTCCAGTCCTCGGCCATGCCGACCAGGCGCTCGATGGTGGCGCGCGCCTCGGCCAGCGACCACACCGTGCGCTTGGCGAGATGCACCGACGCCAGCACCCGCTGCTGGCGCTGCACGGCATAGGCGGACAGCAGGTCGTACAGCGTCGCGGTGAACTTCGGCTTCTTGATCTCGGCGATCTCTTCCGGCTGCCCGCGCGGGAAGATGTCGCGCATCAGCTGCGGCCGGCCCATCAACTGGTTGGATGCCTCGCGGATGGCTTCGAGGCGGCGCAGCCGCCCGGCGAGCGCGGCCGCCATCTCCTCGGCGGACGGGCCGCCGCCCTCCGTGCTGGCCGGTTCGGGCAGCAGCAGGCGCGACTTCAGGAACGCGAGCCATGCCGCCATCACCAGATAGTCGGCAGCGAGTTCGAGGCGGATCTTGCGGGCCGCCTCGATGAACGAGAGATACTGGTCGGCAAGCGCCAGGATGGACATCTTGGAGAGGTCCACCTTCTGCTGCCGCGCCAGCGCGAGCAGCAGGTCGAGCGGGCCCTCATAGCCCTCGACGTCGACGACCAGCGCCGGCTCGTCGGAGGCGTTCTCGGCGGCCGGAAGGCCGGTCTCGAAGGACAGGATTTCGGCGGTCATGCGCTCAATCCTTCTGCCCGGGCGAGAAGATCGTTCAGCTCCGCACGCGCCGCGACACGGTCGAGCGGCTGTGCGTCCTTGCGCGCCGCCCGCGCCGCATCCGCGCGCTTGAGGGCCTCGCCGGCCAGCAGCGGCGCCTCAGCGGCCACCTCGCGCATCTCGTCCAGGTTGCCGTTGCAATGCAGGGCGATGTCGCATCCGGCGGCCAGCGCCGCGCGGGTGCGCTGCGCGATAGTTCCCTGGAGCGCGTTCATCGACACGTCATCACTCATTAACAAACCCTGGAACCCGATCGATTCGCGAATCACCCGTTCGATCATTGTCGCAGAAGTCGTCGCCGGTTGGGCGGCATCCAGGGCGCTAAACACAACATGTGCGGTCATGGCCATCGGCAGGTCCGCCAGCGGCCGGAACGCGGCGAAATCGGTCCGGTCGAGCTCCTCAGCCGGGGTATCCACCACCGGCAGGCGGTGATGGGAATCGGCGGTGGCGCGGCCATGCCCGGGGATGTGCTTGAGCACCGGCAGCACACCGCCCTGCGCCAGGCCATCCGTGACCGCACGGGCGATCGCCGCCACCTGGTCCGGCGTCGTGCCATAGGCCCGGTTCCCGATCACTGCATCGGCGCCGGCGACCGGCACATCGGCCAGCGGCAGGCAGTCCACGGTAATGCCGAGGTCGGCGAGATCGGCCGCGATCAGACGGCTGGCGAGGAACGCAAGCCGCGTCCCGGCCGCCGGATCGGCGCCGTAGAGCGCCGCGAAGGCGGCGCCGGGCGGATAGACTGGCCAATGCGGCGGTCCCAGGCGCTGGACCCGGCCACCTTCCTGATCGATCAGGACGGGGGCCTCCTCGTCGTCCACGCTCCGCCGCAATTCGCTCACCAAGTCAGCGACTTGCGACGGGGTATCAATATTTCTCTTGAAGAGAATGAAGCCCCATGGCCGTTCGGCGCGCAAAAACGCGCGCTCGTCCGCAGTCAGGACGAGGCCGGAAACCCCAGTGATGAAGGCGCGCGAGCTCATACTCGGGCGATTAGCCCGCGCCGGCCATCAGGGTCAAGGAAACGGCGATTAATTCCTTTGGACGACGCACTGTCCACCGGCACTTTTCAGGCTGCCGCAGACCTGTGCCGCTTCCTCGGAGCTCCCGAACGGGCCCACCATGGCGCGATAGTAGACCCCCTTGTCGCCGAGATCCGCCCGCTTGATGAGCGGCGCGCGTGATCCCAGCACGCCCGGGAACTTGTTTTGCAGCGCCCGGTAGGACGCCTGGGCGTCGGCTTCACTGCGCTGCGAGGAGATCTGTACCACATAACCGCCGGACACCCCGGTGCTGCCGGTCGCCGCCGCAGGGGTATTGGATGCCGTCCGGGTCGGGGCCTGGACCTGCGCCTGGGGCGCCAGCGACATCGGCGCGTTGGCGGCGGCCGCGGCCGGCGCCGGAGCGGCGGCACGGGCGGGCGGAGCCGCCGGCCTCGTCGCCGCGGCGTCCGGCTGGTCCGGCCGGATCGCGAGCGTGCGGACCTTGCGCGGCTCGTCGCCGCTGAGATTGCCGCTGGCGGCGCCCGCGGCAGGGCGCGGCGGCGGCATCGCCGGCGTCGACGCGCCCGCGGGGTTGGGATTCGGATTCTGGGTCAGCGCCGGAAACACCACGCGCGGGCCGGTCGCCTTGGCCGTGTTGACGTCGACGGGCTGCTCCTCGCGCGACACGATGCGCTCGGTGCCGGGCGCGGCGCCCACGCGGTCCTGGATCGGCTTGCTGGCACTGTCGGCCTGCTGCTGGGTCGGCGGCACGATCTTGTTCGGGCCGGTGTCGGCCTTGATGATCGGCACCTCACCGCTGCGCGGCGTGCCGGAATAGGTGCGATAGGCGTAGGCCGCCGCGGTGCCGACGATGCCGAGCGCGAGCACCACGATCACCGTCACCATGCCGCCACGCTTCCTGGCCGGCTCGGCAGCTTCGTCGTAGCCCTGCTCGTAGGCGTCGTCGGGGTAGCCCTCCCCCTGCGCGTAGTGCTGCGCGTGCGGATCGTCGGACGGGCCGTACAGCACATCGTCATAGCGCGACGGATCGGCCTGCTGAGCATAGGCCGGATCATGATCGTGGTCGGCTGCGGCATAACCCTGCTGAATGCCGGGCTGATGGTAATGATCGTCCTGCAGGTCATGCGCCTGATACGGATCGGCGGCATGCCGCTGCGCGTACGGATCGACCGGGGGCGGCACCTGGGGCGCCGGATCGTCATAGCTCTCCGGATGCGGCGCCTCGCGCTGGGCCACGCGCTGCATCCACGACGGCCGGCCGGGCCGCACGTCGAAATCGGCCTGAGGCGCACCGTGGGCGTCACCCCGGACGTCGTCCTCGGGAAGGTCGTCATGCGCGGCGGCCGGCGGCTGCGCCGCAGCCCGCGTGTCGCGCGAGAATGTCGAGAACGGGTCGGTCTGGCCGATCAGCCGCGCCAGCTCGGCCAGCGGATCGCTGTCGGACGGCTGGGACGGCGCCTGGTTGCGCGCACGGTCATAACCGTCGTCCGAGCGATAAGACCTGTTACCCTGGTATCGATCCGCCATCGTGATGTTGCGTACCCTTCGGGCAAACCGCCGATCGCCATCCAAGAATCGTCTTCTTGAGCCGAAGGCGGCTGCCGCTGACCGCCATCACAGTCCCCGTGTGACCGGCGTATCCCCCTCGCCTATCGCATCTCGTCCGGTGCGTGAACGCCGAGCACGGCGAGACCTGATGCCAGCACCGAGACGACGCCCTGAACCAGAGCCAGTCGCGCAAGCGTCATTTGTGCATCATTAGTTATAATGAAGCGTAAATGAGGCAAATTGGCCCCCTTGGTCCAGAACGCATTAAACTCGCCGGCCAGATCATACAGGTAAAACGCGATTCGGTGGGGCTCGTGGGCCAGCGCCGCCGCCTCCACGATCCGCGGATACAGCGCAAGACGCCGCATCAGGCTGAGGTGAGCCGGGTCTGTCAGCTGGCTGACATCCGCTCCCTGCAGCAACGCGACGCGAGCCGCCTCATCTTCCGGGAAATCCGGCAGAACCTGCTCGCGCGCCCTGCGGAAGATCGAGTGACAGCGAGCGTGGCCGTACTGCACATAGTACACCGCGTTGTCGTTGGTCTGCTTGATCACTTCCGCGAGATCGAAGTCCAGCAGCGCGTCATTCTTGCGGAACAGCATCATGAAGCGGACGGCGTCGCAGCCGACCTCGTCGACCACCTCGCGCAGGGTGATGAAGTCGCCGGAGCGCTTCGACATCTTCACCGGCTCGCCGCCACGCAGCAGGCGCACGAGCTGCACGATCTTGACGTCGAGCGAGCCCTTGCCGCCGGTGACCGCGGCGATCGCCGCCTGCACCCGCTTGATGTAGCCGCCGTGATCGGCGCCCCAGACGTCGACCATGTTGGCGAAGCCGCGGTCGAACTTGTTCTTGTGGTAGGCGATGTCGGAGGCGAAATAGGTGAAGCTGCCGTCCGACTTCTTCAGCGGCCGGTCGACGTCGTCGCCGAACGCGGTGGCGCGGAACAAGGTCTGCTCGCGGTCCTCGTAGTCCTCGACCGGCGCCCCCTTCGGCGGCGGCAGCCGGCCTTCGTAGACGTCGCCCTTGGCGCGCAGCCCCTCGATCACGGCCGCGACCTCGCCGCCGTTGGCGCCCTGCAGCGAGCGCTCGGAGAAGAAGACGTCGTGGCGCACGTTGAGCGCGGCGAGATCGAGGCGGATCTCGTCCATCATCATGGCGATGGCCTTGTCGCGCACCACCGGCAGCCATTCGGCCTCCGGCTGTTTGGTCAGGCGGTCGCCATGCTCCTGCGCCAGCGCCACACCGACCGGCTTGAGATAGTCGCCGGGATAGAGGCCTTCCGGAATCTCGCCGACGGTCTCGCCGAGGGCCTCGCGGTAGCGCAGGAACGCCGAGCGCCCGAGCACGTCGACCTGGGCGCCCGCATCGTTGATGTAGTATTCGCGGGTGACGTCATAGCCGGCGAAGTCGAGCAGGCTTGCCAGCGCGTCGCCGAACACAGCGCCGCGGCAGTGGCCGACATGCATCGGGCCGGTGGGGTTGGCCGAGACGTACTCGACGTTGATCTTCTCCTTCGCGCCGATCCGGCTGCGGCCATAGTCTCGGCCGGCGGCAAGCACCGCGCGCAGCGCATCGACCCAGGCGGACGGCTTCAGCGTCAGGTTGATGAAGCCGGGGCCGGCGATCTCGACGACCTCGACGAGCGGGTCCGCGCGCAGCCGCTCGGCGACCTTCTCGGCGAGGTCGCGCGGCTTCGCCTTGGCGTCCTTGGCCAGCACCATGGCCACATTGGTCGCCATGTCGCCGTGGGTCGCATCACGCGGCGGCTCGACCACCACGCGCGACAGGTCGGCCGTGTCCGGCAGCGTCCCCTCGGCGATCAGCGCGCGGCAGATGTCGTGCACCCGCGCCAGCACGTCGGCGAAAATGTGAGCGGTGGCAATGGTCATGGTCGTCCGTCATCCCTTCGGCCATCTTCGGCCGATAACGGGCCGCCTAACGCAAATCCGGGGTCGAGTCAAAGAGACGGGCGTGCTCGACCATGGCGAAACGGTCGGTCATTCCGGCAATGAAATCGGCGATTCTGCGGGTCCGGTCGGCCTCCCCGGCGACCCCGGCGAAGGCCAGCCATTCCGGCGGCAGGTCCCGCGGCGTCTTCTGGTAGCGGGCGAACAGCTCGCAGACGATGTCCTCGGCGTCCCCCATGATCCGCATCACCCGGGCATGGCGGTACATGTGCTCATAGAGAAAGCCCTTGATCGCCGTGTCCGCGGCGGCAGCCGCCGCCCCGAACGCCACCAGCGCGGCCGGCTGGTTCCGCACCTCCTGCGCCGACACCGGACGCGCCTCGGCCAGCCGGCGGCGGGCTTCCGCCACCACCGACTCGATCTGGAAGGAGATGAGGTCGCGCACCAGTTCCGCCCCGCGCCGTCCCTCGTCGAGGCCGGGATAGCGCCGCCCGATCCGCTCGATCATCTCGGCGGTCGCCGGAATGGCCTTGAGGTCGTCGACAATGAACAGGCCGGCGCGCAGGCCATCGTCGATGTCGTGCGCGTTGTAGGCGATATCATCAGCGACCGCCGCGATCTGGGCCTCGAGCGAGGCAAAGCTCCACAGCTCCAGATCGTGGCCGGCCACGTAGTTGGCGATGTCGAGCGGGATGCCCTGCGCGTGGTAGCGCCCGATCGGCCGGCCATCGCGGTCCGACAGCGGCCCGTTGTGCTTGACGATGCCTTCGAGGGCCTCCCAGGTCAGGTTGAGGCCGTCGAACAGCGGATAGCGGTGCTCCAGCTGGGTCACCACCCGCAGCGCCTGGGCGTTGTGATCGAAGCCGCCATAGGCTTCGAGGCAGGCGTCCAGCGCGCGCTCGCCGGCGTGGCCGAACGGCGGATGGCCGAGATCATGGGCGAGCGCCAGCGTCTCCGTCAGATCTTCGTCGACGCCGAGCTGGCGGGCGATCGCCCGGGCGATCTGGGCGACCTCCAGCGAATGGGTCAGGCGGGTGCGGAAATGGTCGCCTTCATGAAAGACGAAGACCTGGGTCTTGTGCTTGAGGCGGCGGAAGGCGTTGGAGTGGATGACACGGTCGCAATCCCGCCGGAACGGGCTGCGGGTCCGGCTCGGTGGCTCGGCAAACAGCCGTCCCCGGCTGTCATCCGGGTCGCAGGCATAATCCGAGCGGGGGGCAGCCATTCCGACGGACACGGTTTTTCCCCTTCTCCAGCATTTGATTCCGGGTCGTTCCGCACTTAACTATGAGTTGCGGGAGATTCAAACCTTGCCACTCCAATCCCCGCGCGAAGATGACGGAGCACCGGATGACCGGCAGCGTGACCATTTCCGAGCGGGCCGCCAAGCGGATCGGAGAAATCCTGAAATCCGAGGGCGGCGGCGCCATGCTGCGGATCAGCGTCGAGGGCGGCGGCTGCTCGGGCTTCCAGTACAAGTTCGACCTCGCGCGCGACAAGGCGGACGATGACCTGGTGATCGCCCGCGACAGCGCGGTCGTGCTGGTCGACCCCACGTCGGTGAACTTCCTGTCGGGTTCGGAGGTCGATTTCGTCGACGACCTGATCGGCGCCTCGTTCCGCGTCAACAACCCCAACGCCACCGCGTCCTGCGGCTGCGGAACCAGCTTCTCGATCTGATCCGTTTGCACTGACGGCTTGATTGAACCGGCGTTCGCGTCGACTGCGGACGACCGCCCTCTTACGCGTCGGCCGTCGCCGCGCCGAACAGCAGCACCTTCAACGCCTCGGGCGCCGCGCCCTTCTCCGCCAGAAAATCGTCAATCGCGAATTCATCGACGCCGGCATGCCGCTCGGTCTGCCATTCGTGACACACCAGCAGGCGCGCGGACGATTGGTCGAAGATCAGCCGCCAGGTATCGACGTCCTGAGGGGCCGGTCCCCGCGCTTCACGGTAGAACTCGCGCTCGATCGTCGCCATGCTCGGCTCCGTCTCCTGTTACGGACGCGCGACTATACAGCAAGCGCATGGGCGAGGCGACGCTCATTCGGCCGCGACGATGCGCGGCTGTTCCGCGCCGGCCCTCTCCTCCAGTTCCGGATCGAGCCGCCGCTTGAGACGATGATCGATGCGATCGAGATAGATGTAGACCACGGGCGTGATGAACAGCGTGAGGATCTGCGACACGCACAAGCCGCCGACGACCGCGATGCCGAGCGGCTGACGCAGCTCGGCACCGGCGCCGGCGCCGAGCGCGATCGGCAGCGTGCCGAAGATCGCCGCGAACGTCGTCATCATGATCGGCCGGAACCGGAGCAGCGCCGCCTCGCGGATGGCATGCTCGGCGCTGCGGCCGGCGCGGCGGCGCTCGAGCGCGAAGTCCACCATCATGATGGCGTTCTTCTTGACGATGCCGACCAGCATGACGATGCCGATCATGGCGATCACCGACAGATCCATGTTGAAGGCCATCAGCGTCAGCAGCGCGCCGATGCCCGCCGACGGCAGGCCCGAGATGATGGTGATCGGGTGAATGAAGCTCTCGTAGAGGATGCCGAGGATGACGAACGCCGCAAACACCGCGGCGAGGATCAGGACGCCCTGCCCGCGCAGCGATTCCTGGAACACCTGCGCCGTGCCGGAAAAGCCGGTCGCGATGGTCAGCGGCAGGTTCGACGCCTGCTCGAGCTCGGTGATCTTGTCGACGGCATAGCCCAGCGACACGCCCGGCGGCAGGTTGAACGAGATCGTCGCCGCCGGCTGCTGGCCCTGGTGGTTGATCTGCAGCGGCCCGACGGTCGGCACCAGCCGCGCCACCGCGTCGAGCGGAATGGTGCGGTTGTCCGTGGTCTTCATGTACAGCTTCGACAGGTCTGACGGATCGATCCGAAACCGGGGCTGGACCTCGAGGATGATCTGGTAGTCGTTCGTCGGCATGTAGATGGTGCCGATCTGCCGTGCGCCATAGGCGTTGAACAACTGGTTGCGCACCTGGTCCGCGGTGACGCCATAGACCGCCGCCTTCTCGCGGTCGATCTCCACCGTCATCTGCGGGTTCTTGATGTAGAGATCGTCATTGACGTCGAGCAGGCCGGGGATTGCGGCGATCCTGTCGCGCATTTCCGGCGCGAGGCGATACAGCGCCGCGGTGTCGCTGCTCTGCATCACATACTGGTACTGCCCCTTGGAGACCCGGCCACCGATGTTGAGGTTCTGGATGCTCTGGAAGAAGGCGCGCAGTCCCGGCACCTGCGCCGCGGTCTGACGCAGGCGGGCCATCACCACCGGGGCCGGCGCACGCTGCCCGAGCGGCTTCAGCGCCACGAACAGGCGCCCGTAATTGGCGGTGCTGTTGGGGCCGCCCGATCCCACCGTGCTGTTGACGTATTCGACCGCCGGGTCCTGCCTGATCAGACCGGCCAGCACCTGCTGGCGCGCCGCCATCGCCTCGAACGAGGTGTCGGTCGCAGCCTCCGTGATGCCGGTGAGGAAGCCGGTGTCCTCCTGCGGAAAGAAGCCCTTGGGCACCACGACATAGAGCCAGACCGTGCCGGCGAGCGTGGCGAAGGTCACCAGCAGCATGGCGAACTTGTGCGCGAGCACGCGGTCGAGCGCCCATTCATAGGCCCGCAGCCACTGCGCGAACATCGCCTCGAAGGCGCGCAGCACGATATTGGGCCGCTGCGCCGCGTCGTGTCCCTTGAGCAGCCGGGCGCACAGCATCGGGGTCAGGGTCAGCGAGACGAAGCCCGAGACCACGATCGCCATCGAGATGGTGATCGCGAACTCGCGGAAAACGCGGCCGACGATGCCGCCCATCAGCAGCACCGGAATGAACACGGCGATCAGCGAAAAGGTGATCGACAGGATGGTGAAGCCGATCTCGCGCGCGCCCTTCAGCGCCGCCTCATAGGGCCGCATGCCCTCCTCGATGTGGCGCACGATGTTCTCGAGCATGACGATGGCGTCGTCGACCACGAAGCCCACCGACAGCGTCAGCGCCAGCAGCGTCATGTTGTTGATCGAGAAGTCGAGCAGGTACATCGCAGCGAAGGTGCCGACCAGCGAGATCGGCACCGCCAGCGCCGGGATGAAGGTCGCCGACGCCGAGCGCAGGAACAGGAAGATCACCAGGATCACGAGGCCGATGGCGATCAGCAGCGTCTCCTCGACGTCGCTCACCGCCTGGCGGATCGACACCGAGCGGTCCATCATCACATTGACTTCGACCGATGGCGGGATCTGCGCCCGCAGCGCCGGCAGCCGCGCCCGCACCGCATCCACCACGGCCACGGTATTGGCGTCGGGCTGCTTCTGGATCGCCAGCACGATGGCGCGCTTGCCGTCGAGCCAGGTCGCGATCTTGTCATTCTCGACGCTGTCGTAGACCCGCGCCACCTCCTCGAGCTTGACCGGCGAGCCGTTGCGCCAGGCCACCACGACCTGGCTGTAGTCGCGCGCCTTGTCGAGCTGGCCGGAGGCCTGCAGCGCGATGTCCTGCTGCGGACCGTTGAGCGTGCCGACCGGCGTCGACGAATTGGCGCGCTGCACCGCGGCGCGGATGTCCTCGAGCGACAAGCCGCGGGCAGCGGCGGCCTCGGGGTCGGCCTGGACGCGGATGGCGAACTTCTGGTTGCCGTAGATCAGCACCTGGGCGACGCCCGGGATCTGCGACAGCGCCTGCGCCATGGTGATGTCGCCGTATTCATTCACCGTCGACAGCGGCAGCGTGTCCGACCCCAGCGCGATGAACAGCACCGGGAAGTCGGCCGGATTGACCTTCCGGAAGCTCGGCGGCGTGATCATCTCGACCGGCAGGCGGCGCTGCGCGATGGTCAGGGCGGTCTGCACGTCGAGCGAGGCCGCGTCGATGTTGCGGTTGAGGTCGAACTGGATGGTGATCGAGGTCGTGCCCTGCGAGGACGACGACGACATCGACGAGATGCCGGCGATGGTCGAGAGCTGGCGCTCGATCGGGCCGGCCACCGAGGCCGCCATGGTGTCGGCGCTGGCGCCGGGCAGCGTCGCGGTCACCGCGATGGTCGGGAAATCCACCTTCGGCAGCGCCGACACCGGCAGCAGGCGGAAGGCGAACACGCCGAAGGCGATGATCGACGCCGTCAGCAGCGTCGTCATGACCGGGCGACGGATGGACAGCTCCGACAGGTTCATGGCCTCAAGCCCCCGCCCGGCGCGGCCGCACCTCGACCCTGGTGCCGTCGAGCAGCAGGAGCTGGCCGTCCACGACCACCTGCTCGCCGCCGGCAAGGCCGGTTTCCACCACCGACAGGCCCTGCGAGGTGCGCAGCACAGTGACGGGCTGCACGCGCGCGACATTGTCCCTGATCACGAACACGAAGCTGCCGGTCTGGCTGCGCTGGATCGCCACCGACGGCACCACCACCGCACGCTCGCTGCGCACGATCAGCCGGGTCGACACCAGCGTGCCCGGCCACAGGGTCTCGCTGGCATTGTCCATGACGCCGCGAACCGTGATCATGCCGGTGGCGGCATCGACGGCGTTCTCGACCATGGCGACCTTGCCGGTCTCGGCGCGCTGGGTGCCGGGTATGGTCGCCACCACCTGCGAGGCGCCGGTGGTCATGGCGTCGCGCAGCTCGCCGAGCACCCGCTGCGGGATCGCGAAGGTGACGTAAACCGGCGCGATCTGGTTGATGGTGGCGAGCGGCGCCACGTCCGCCGGACGGACGAAGTTTCCGACCTTGACGGCGGCGGCGCTGATGCGGCCGGTGATCGGCGCCCGGATCTGGGTGAAGGTCTTCTGGACACGGAGGTTGTCGAGCGCCGACTGGTCGGCCTGGATGGTGGCCTGCAGGACGTCGACCTGGGTCTTGGCATTGTCGAGGTTGACCTGGGTTGTTGCGCCCTTGGCCACGAGATCGCTGTAGCGGCGCAGATCGCGCTCGGCGCCGGCGAGCTGGGCCTGGTCGCGGGCGAGCGTGCCCTCGGCCTGGGCGATCTGGGCATCGAGCTGGCGGGCATCGAGCGAGAACAGCAGGTCGCCTTCCCTGACCAGCGCGCCGTCCTCGAAATGGACGCCGACGATGGTGGTCTCGAGCCGCGACTTGAGCGCGACGCTGGCGATCGGCGCCACCGTGCCGATGGCATCGACATCGACCGGCACCGAACGCCGCTCGGCCGTGGCCGTCTCGACGGAAACGCTCCTGGCTTTCGCCGGCCCCTGGACCCGCTCGCCGGCGCCCGACCAGGCCCCGCGGGTGAGCACCGCGCCGAACCCGACCGCCCCGATCAGGCCCACCGCAATCAGCAGATGACGTGTCTTCATTTTCTGGCTTTTCTTGTTGCCCGTTTCGGCCGGCCGCTGCCTGCGGCACGTCCGACGCCCCACATTGTTGTTATCTGTTGCTATCGGTCGTTATCCGCAGAAATCACGGCCTCACCCCCGTGAACTGCGGCGCCCGGCTTATCACATCCGTTTCAGTCGTGGTACGCCACGGGACCTGATCATCCATCGAGCGCGAAGCGGCGCGGAGACCCATGCGGATAGCCACCTGGAACGTCAATTCGATCCGCCAGCGACTGGATCACCTGCTGACCTGGCTCAAGGAGACGTCGCCGGACATCGTCTGCCTGCAGGAGATCAAGTGCCTCGACGACGCGTTCCCGCGCGAGCCGATCGAGGCGCTCGGCTACAACGTCGTCACCCATGGCCAGAAGACCTTCAACGGCGTGGCGCTGCTGTCGCGCCTGGCGTTCGACGAAACCCGCCCGGGCCTCGCCGGCGATCCCGACGACGTCCATGCCCGCTTCCTCGAAGGGATCGTCTCGGTGAAGGGCGGCAGCCTGCGTGTCGCCTGCCTCTACCTGCCCAACGGCAACCCGCCGGATACGGAAAAATATCCCTATAAACTCAAATGGATGTCGCGGCTTCTTGAGTATTCGAAGAAGCATCTTCAAGCAGAAGAGCAGTTCGTCCTCGCAGGTGACTTTAACGTCATTCCGCAGCCGCGCGACGTCCACAACCCGGCCGCCTGGGCGTCCGACGCGCTGTTTCTGCCGACCACCCGCGAGCGCTTCCAGGCCCTCCTCGACCTCGGCCTGACCGACGCGCTGCGCGCGGTCACCGACGAGCCGGGCCAGTACACCTTCTGGGACTACCAGGCCGGCGCCTGGCAGAAGAACAACGGCATCCGCATCGACCACCTGCTGCTGTCGCCGCAGGCGAGCGACCGCCTCACCGCGGTCGGCATCGATCGTCATGTCAGGGCATGGGAGAAGCCGTCGGACCACGTGCCGGTGTGGATCGATCTCGACGTCGAGGCGGCCTGAGCGCGGCAACGGGTCGCAGCCCCCGGCGCGCTCCATTGAGCGCGCAGGCGGCGATCAGGCGGCCGGCGGCGAGGCGATCCAGGCGAGGTCTAGGCGGGAGTGAGCGCGGCGCCCGAGCGCGCCGGCAGGAGCCACAGCGCCGGTGGCGCAAGCGGGCCGACGATGGCGGCGATCCACAGCCAGCCCCTGACCGAGCGGCCGCGCCGCCGCGCGATCTCCGCCGACAGGTGCATCGACAGGATGGTCACCAGGACGACGATGGCAAACATGGTTCACTCCGGCTGATCGGAACGCGGCGGCTCAGTCGCGACGGCCCTGCACCCAGCGCTCGAGCATCTGCAGCGCCATGGCGCGGTCGTTCTCCGAGGCCTTGGCAAGCGCGGCGTTGTAGCTTTCCTTGATCCAGGTCTCGTCCGTGGTGGCGCTGTCGCGGGCGAGCGTCAGCCACATCAGCCCGCGCGCCGCCTGCCGCTGCAGGTTGACGCCGTTGAACAGCATCTGTCCGAGCAGCGCCTGGGCCTGGTGCTGACCCTTCTGGGCCGCGAGGCCGAGCCAGCGCACGCCGTATTTGGGATCCTTGGGAATGCCGACGCCGTCGAGGTAGAGCCGCGCCAGATTGTACTGGGCGTCGGCGTTGCCGAAATAGGACGCCGCGTAGGAAAACATCTCCCGTGCCCGCTCCGGATCGGCCTTCACGCGGGTGTTGGGGATGCCGTCGAGGTAATAGCGGCCGAGCGCCACGAAGGCATTGGCGATGATCGCCGCCTGTGGCGCGGACGGGCTGTCCTCGGCATGGGCATTGGCGATCTTGCTGAAATAGTCGAAGGCGCGCAGGTCGTCCTGGGCGACGCCGTCGCCGGTCGCATACATCTGGCCGAGCTTCCACTGGGCCACCGGGTGGCCGCCCTCGGCGGCGTACTGCAGCGACGACAGTGCGGTCGGCTGGGTCACCGGCGCGACTGCCTTCTTCAGCGCCGTGACACCGTTCGGCTGCGCCGCGACCACCGGAACGGCGGCGTCGGGCCCGCTGACGGCCGTGCCCTCGAACGCGAGCGCCGGCGCCGCAAGCAGCGCGGAAGCCGCGCACAGCGCGGCTGAGATCAGCGCGACGACGGCGATATGGTCAGATGTCCGCATATTGCTGTTTCTCTGCGGCGCCGCCGGGATGCGTCACGGCGCCGTTCACGGCGGGGCCCACCTGCTGGGCATATTTCCAGAGCACGCCCGAGGTATGATTGGTCGCCCGCGGCGCCCAGTTCGCCTTGCGCGCGAGAAGCTCAGCATCGGACAACCGGACGTTCAGGCTGCCCGCCTCGGCATCGATCTCGATGATGTCACCGTCCTCGATCAGAGCGATCGGGCCGCCGATCGCGGCCTCCGGCCCGACATGGCCGATGCAGAAGCCGCGCGTCGCGCCCGAGAAACGACCATCGGTGATGAGGGCGATCTTGCCGCCCATGCCCTGCCCGGTCAGCGCTGCGGTGGTCTGGAGCATCTCCCGCATGCCGGGGCCGCCGCGCGGCCCCTCGTAGCGGATCACGATCACGTCGCCTTCACGGTAGGTGCGGTTCTTCACCGCGGCGAACGCATCCTCTTCGCGATCGAAGCAGCGCGCCGGTCCGGTGAACTTCAGGTTGGCCATACCCGCAACCTTCACGATCGCTCCCTCCGGAGCGAGATTTCCCTTCAGCCCGACGACGCCACCGGTCACGGTGATCGGCGCATCCGCCGGCCGCACCACGTCCTGATGGGAATTCCATTTCACGGACTGCAAATTCTCGGCGATCGTCCGTCCCGTGACGGTGAGGCAGTCGCCGTGAAGATGGCCGTGATCCAACAGCGTTTTCATCAGAAGCGGTATGCCACCAGCTTCAAACAGATCTTTGGCGACATAACGGCCACCCGGCTTCAAATCCGCGACATACGGTGTCTTTTTGAAGATTTCGGCAACGTCGAACAGATCGAACTTGATGCCGGCTTCGTGAGCGATCGCCGGCAGGTGCAGCGCCGCATTGGTGGAGCCGCCGGACGCCGCGACCACGGCGGCCGCGTTCTCCAGCGACTTGCGGGTGACGATGTCGCGCGGGCGAATGTTGGCGGCGATCAGATCCATGATCTTCTCGCCGGCCGTCATGCAGAAGGCATCCCGGATCTCATAGGGCGCGGGCGCGCCGGCCGAGTACGGCAGCGCGAGACCGATGGCCTCCGAGACAGTCGCCATGGTGTTGGCGGTGAACTGGGCGCCGCAGGCGCCGGCGGACGGACAGGCGACGCGCTCGATCTCGTCGAGGTCGGCGTCCGACATGGCACCAACTGAGTGCTTGCCGACCGCCTCGAACATGTCCTGGACGGTGACCTGCTGGCCGCGGAAGTTGCCCGGCAGGATCGAGCCGCCATAGATGAAGATCGACGGCACGTTGAGGCGGACCATGGCCATCATCATGCCCGGCAGCGACTTGTCGCAGCCGGCGAGACCGACCAGGGCGTCGTAGGCATGGCCGCGGATGGTCAGCTCGACGGAATCGGCGATGCATTCGCGCGACGGCAGCGACGAGCGCATGCCGTCGTGGCCCATGGCGATGCCGTCGGTGACGGTGATGGTGCAGAACTCGCGCGGCGTGCCGCCGGCGGAGGCGACGCCCTTCTTGACCGCCTGCGCCTGGCGCATCAGCGCAATGTTGCAGGGCGCGGCTTCGTTCCAGCACGACGCCACGCCGACGAAGGGCTGGTGGATCTGGGCCGTGGTCAGGCCCATGGCGTAGAGGTAAGACCGATGGGGGGCGCGCTCGGGCCCCTCGGTGACATGGCGGCTGGGCAGCCGCCCCTTGATGTCGGTCTTCGCGTCCATCACGCTTGTTTCCCCGGCCTCCCGCTGCTGGACCATCTCCTACAGAGGAGAAACTTCCACGGCGCTTGTTGTTGTCGCAGCGTTTGGCCTGCAACTTACGCTTCATGGAGGGGTGTGGCTAAATCGCGGCGGATACAAGCGTCACGTGCGGCCAGGGTTAAATGTCCCGTGAGTGTGGCAGGCGCGCAACATCCGTTGCCGCCGAGCAACCATCAACGCAACCCCTCCGCGGCATCCTTGGGGTAGTCCAGCGGCCCGCCAAAAGGTTCAGCGACGCTCCGGCCCCTGCCGCCTGCCTGACCCCGACCACACCGCAACCGCTGCGACGACTGGCCCGCGGCCCACCCACGACCTCGGTCGCCGCCCAGCCGCGTCACGGTCCGGACCAGCCGGATGACGGCAACCCGGGCCGTAACCAGGATCGGTCCTTCCGCACCGCCGCGCCATGCCTCGCCCGTCGCGGCCGGATCCGCTCTCGCCCGCGAGAGCGGATCGCATTATACTTGCAAAGTGCAAGCATCATGCAGGTATGGACCCATGGCACGTTCGTCGGCCCGCCCCAAGCCGCGCCCCCAAACCGAACTGCGCCTCGGCGCCTGGCTGCCCTATCGCCTGTTCATCGTCGCGGCGCAGATCGCCCGGCCGCTGGCGGCGTTCTATGGCGAGCGCTTCGGCCTGAGCCAGGCGGGCTGGCGCATCCTCGCCGCCATCGCCGAGCATGACGGGGCGAGCGCCGCCGACATCGGCCGCGCCTGCGCGCTCGATCCGTTCGCGGTTAGCCGCGGCATCGGCCAGCTCGTCGCGCTGGGCCTCGCAACCCGCGGCAGCGCCGGGCGCGACCGCCGTGTCGCGCGCCTGCGCATCACGCCACGCGGCCGGCGGACATTTGCGGAGATCGCCGCACTTGGCCTCGCGATCGAGACGGACCTCTTGGCGACGTTGACGGATGCGGAGCGACGCAGCCTCGACGGCATGCTCGGCAAACTCGAGCACGCCAGCAGCCGCATCGAGCAGAACGGCTGGCGGGCGCTCGCACAGCAGGCGCCACGGCCGTGACCAATCTGCTGTTTGCGCTCACGGCCCTGTTGTGGGGCGGCGGCGCGCTCGCGACCGCGATGCAGGCGGGCGTCACGCCGGCGCCCTGGTCGGTCGCGTTCCGCATGGCGCTCGCCGGCCTGTTGCTGCTCGGCTATGGCCGCACGCGCAGTTTCCCGCTCGGCATCCCCCGCCGCGACCGCGTGTTCGTCGCGCTGCAGGGCGTGCTGTTCTTCTCGCTCGCCTTCGTCGCGTTCTACCAAGCCGTCCGCCACATTCCGAGCGGCCTCGCCGCGGTCATCCTGTCGCTGTCGTCGATCTTCGCCGCATTGTTGGGGCGCGCCGTCCTCGGCTCGCCGCTGACGCCGGGCTTCCTCGGCGGCGCGCTGTGCGGCGTCGCGGGCGTTGCCATCATCGCCGCGCCCCAGCTCGGCGGCGCCGGCTCGGGAAACGCCGCCGGCTATCTGTGGGCGCTGGGCGCGGCGCTCGCCACCGCCGGCGGCACCGTGATCGGCGCGCGCAACCAGAAGGCCGGCCTCGCGCCGGTGGCCGTGCTCGGCTGGGCTGCCGTCATCGGCGCAGCGACGAGCGCGGCCTTCGCCATCGCCACCGGCGCGCCACTGCTCCTCGACGGCTCGCCACGTTATCTTGCGAGCCTCGTCTATCTCACCGTTGCGGCGTCCTGCGTCGCCTTCATGCTGTATTTCGAGCTGGTGCGGCGCACCGGCCCGGGACAGGCGGCTTACGCGCTCGCCGTGGTGCCGGTGATCGCGCTCACCCTGTCAGCCCTGTTCGAGGGCTTGCAGCTCGACGCCCGCATCCTCATCGGCGCAGCCTTCGTCCTGGTCGGCAACCTGTTCGTGCTGCGCCGCTGAGGCAAAGACGCCCGCCTTCTGGAGCACGCGTGGCTCAGTGGCCGGCGATCTGCGGCACGGTGCCACGATAGCGCGCGGCTTCGTCGAACGCCGCCGCCGGCACCGCCGGCCGCCATGCGTCATACGCATCGCGCGTGCGGACATCGAGCGCGCGATCCTGAACGACATGCGCGCGCGTCCTGCGCGCATCACCACGCTCCGCTGCCATGACGGGCTGCACTGCCGCAAGCAGCAGCGCAGCGACGGAAAATGCCGTGAGGGACTTGTAGATCATGGGACATCTCCAGCCTGTCGTCCGCGCCCAGCGCGGATCGATGCGCCGGCGGCGAGCCGCCGCCGTGCGAAATCAACAGATAGGAGCGCCAGCCGCTGCAGGGCATGCGACACAACGGCGTTCGCATCCCCTTTGACGCGAACGTGAACGACTTGATGATTTTGCAGTCAGTCCGCGCGGGCGGCTACATATTCAGCACGCGGCCGTAGGCATCCAGCACCGCTTCCTTCATCATCTCCGACAGGGTCGGATGCGGGAAGACGGTATGCATCAGCTCTTCCTCGGTGGTCTCGAGGTTCATCGCCACGACATAGCCCTGGATCAGCTCGGTGACCTCGGCGCCGACCATGTGGGCGCCGAGCAGCTGGCCGGTCTTCTTGTCGAAGATCACCTTGACGAGACCCTGGTCCTCGCCGAGTGCGATCGCCTTGCCGTTGCCGATGAACGGGAAACGGCCGACGCGGATCTCGCGGCCGCTCTCCTTGGCCTTCGCTTCGGTGAGACCGACAGAGGCGATCTGCGGATGGCAGTAGGTGCAGCCGGGGATCATGTTCTTGTCCATGGCGTGCGGATGCAGGCCCTTGATCGCCTCGACGCAGATCACGCCTTCATGCTCGGCCTTGTGCGCCAGCATCGGCGGGCCGGCGACGTCGCCGATGGCATAGATGCCCGGCACGTTGGTCTTGCCGTGGCCGTCGATGACGATGCAGCCGCGGTCGGTCTTCACCCCGAGCTTTTCGAGCCCGAGGCCTTCGATGTTGCCGACCACGCCGACCGCGGAGATGACGCGCTCGACCTCGATGGTCTCGGTCTTGCCCTTGCCGTCATCAAGGGTGGCGATGACGCTATCGCTCTTCTTGTCGAGCTTGGTGACCTTGGTGCCGACGCGGATCTTGATGCCCTGCTTCTCGAATGCCTTGCGCGCGAAGGCCGCGATTTCGGCGTCCTCAACGGGGAGGATCTGCGGCAGCACCTCGACGATGGTCACATCGGCGCCCATGGTGCGGAAGAACGAGGCGAACTCGACGCCGATCGCGCCGGAGCCGACCACCAGCAGCGACTTCGGCATCTTCTCGGGCACCATGGCCTCGAAGTAGGTCCACACCAGCTTCTTGTCCGGCTCGAGGCCCGGCAGCACGCGCGGCCGCGCACCGGTGGCGACGATGATGTGCTTGGCCTCGTAGCTGCCGGCGCCGAGCGCGCCCTTCGGCGCCGCGACCGACGACGCCTTCACCGTGAACTTGCCGGGCGCGTCGAGAACCGCCTCGCCCCAGATCACGGTGATCTTGTTCTTCTTCATCAGGAAGCCGACGCCTTCGTTGAGCTGCTTCGACACCCCGCGCGAGCGCTGCACCACGGCCGTGGGATCATAGGTGACGTTATCCGCCGACAGGCCGTAGTTCTTGGCGTGCGTCATGTAGTGGTAGATCTCGGCCGAGCGCAGCAGGGCCTTGGTCGGGATGCAGCCCCAGTTCAGGCAGATGCCGCCGAGATACTGCTTCTCGACGATCGCGGTCTTGAAGCCGAGCTGCGCGGCGCGAATGGCCGCCACATAACCGCCCGGCCCCGAGCCGATGATGACGACGTCGAAAGATGTATCGGCCATTCTCTGGATCTCTGTCTGGCTGGATCTTGATCAGGAAGGTCTGAAGGCGTGGTGAGCCCGAAGATCGCGCTCACACCACCATCATGATCGGATTTTCGATCAGCGCCTTGAAGGCGGCGACGAGCTGCGCACCCAGCGCGCCGTCCATCGCGCGGTGATCGCACGACAGCGTGACGCTCATGATGGTCGCAACCTCGATCTTGCCGTTGCGCACCACCGCCCGCTCCTCACCGGCGCCGACCGCAAGGATGGTCGACTGCGGCGGGTTGATTACCGCGGTGAAGTCCTTGATGCCGTACATGCCGAGGTTGGACACCGACGTCGTGCCGCCCTGGTACTCTTCCGGCTTCAGCTTGCGCGCACGGGCGCGGGCCGCCATGTCCTTCATCTCGGCGGAGATCACCGATACCGGCTTGATGTGGGCGTTGCGGATCACCGGCGTGATCAGGCCGCTCGGGATCGACACTGCGACGCTGACGTCGGACACCTTGTGGCGCAGCATGGCGCCGTCGGTGAAGGTGACGTTGGCGTCGGGCACACGCTGCAGCGCCACCGCCAGCGCCTTGATGACGAAGTCGTTGACCGACAGCTTGTAAGCCGGCTTGCCGTCCTTGTCCTTGGGCGCGGCGGCATTGATCTCCTCGCGCGCGGCGACGAGCTTGCCGATGTCGCAGTCCGTGGTGAGGTAGTAGTGCGGGATGTCGCGCTTCGCCGCGGTCAGGCGCTGGGCGATCACCTTGCGCATGTTGTCATGCGGGATGACCTCGTAGCTGCCTTCGGCGAACAGCGCGCGGACCTGCTGGTCGGTGGGGCCGGCAGGCGGCGCCGATACGCCGGCGCTCGGCGCGACGGCAGGCTTGAGGCCCTGGCCGGACTTCGCGGCATCGACGTCGCGCGCGACGACGCGGCCGTGCGGACCGCTGCCGATCACCCGCGACAGGTCGAGACCGAATTCCTTGGCGAGGCGGCGCGCCAGCGGCGACGAGAACACCCGCTGGCCGGCGGCTGGTGCAGCCGCAGCCTGCGGCGCTGGCGCGGCGGCCTGCGGTGCGGCCACCGGCGCCGCTGGTGCGGGCGCGGCGGCCGCAGCCGCCGGCTTGGGAGCCTCGGCGGCCTTCGGCGCCGGTGCGGCAGCGCCGGATGCTGCCGCCTTGAGGTCCTCGCCCTCGCCGGCGAGCACCGCGATGACATTGTTGACCGGCACGTCGGCGGTGCCCTCGGGCACCAGGATCTTGGCGAGGGTGCCTTCGTCGACCGCCTCGACCTCCATGGTCGCCTTGTCGGTCTCGATCTCGGCGATGACGTCGCCGGACTTCACCTTGTCGCCCTCTTTCTTGAGCCACTTGGCGAGGTTGCCCTTTTCCATGGTCGGCGAAAGAGCGGGCATCAGAATATTGATCGGCATGGGATGAGGCCCTGCTCTGTCAGCGGTAACAAACGGCCTTGGCAGCCTGGACGACATCGTCGACCGACGGCAGCGCCAGCTTCTCGAGATTGGCTGCATACGGCATCGGCACGTCCTTGCCGGACACGCGCGCCACCGGGGCATCGAGATAGTCGAACGCATGCTCCATCAGCCGCGCGGCGATCTCGGCGCCGACGCCGCTCTGCTGCCAGCCTTCCTCGACCGTCACGGCGCGACCGGTCTTCTTGACCGACTCCACCAGCGTCGCGGTGTCGAGCGGGCGCAGCGTGCGCAGGTCGATCACCTCGGCCTCGATGCCCGCCTTGGCGAGTTCGTCGGCAGCCCTGAGCGCATAGGTCATGCCGTTCGACCACGAGATGATGGTGACGTGCTGGCCGGCCCGCGCGATCCGCGCCTTGCCGATCGGCAGCACGAAGTCGTCGAGCTTGGGCACTTCGCCGCTGTGGCCGTAGAGAATCTCGTTCTCGAGGAAGATCACCGGATTGGGATCGCGGATCGCGGCCTTCAGCAGGCCCTTGGCGTCGGCCGCCGAATACGGCGCGATCACCTTGAGGCCGGGAATGTTCGAGAACCAGGCCGAGTAGTCCTGGCTGTGCTGGGCGGCGACGCGGGCAGCGGCACCGTTGGGGCCGCGGAACACGATCGACGAGCCCATCTGGCCGCCGGACATGTACAGCGTCTTGGCGGCGGAGTTGATGATCTGGTCCATCGCCTGCATGGCGAAGTTGAAGGTCATGAACTCGACGATCGGCTTGAGGCCGGCGAACGCCGCACCGACGCCGATGCCGGCAAAACCGTGCTCGGTGATCGGCGTATCGATCACGCGGCGGTCGCCGAATTCCTGCAGCAGGCCCTGGGTGATCTTGTAGGCGCCCTGATATTCGGCGACTTCCTCGCCCATGACGAAGACGTCGGCATCACGGCGCATCTCTTCGGCCATGGCGTCGCGCAGCGCTTCGCGCACCGTCATGGTCACCATCTCGGTGCCCGGCGGAATGTCAGGGTCGGACGCGACGGCTGCGGCCGGAGCCGCCGGCGCATGCACGGCAGGCGCGGCCGCCGGCTTCTCCGCGGCGGGAGCCGGCGCCTCGACCTTGGCCTGCGGCGCTGGCGCCTTGGCGAGGTCGGCGGCACTCTCGCCGTCGCTGAGGATGGTGGCGATCGGGGTGTTCACCGCGACATCGGCGGTGCCCTCGGGCACCAGGATCTTGCCGAGAGTGCCCTCGTCGGTCGCCTCGACCTCCATGGTCGCCTTGTCGGTCTCGATCTCGGCGATGACGTCGCCGGACTTGATGGTCTCGCCTTCCTTTTTCAGCCATTTGGAGAGGTTGCCCTTCTCCATCGTCGGCGAGAGTGCAGGCATCAGAACTTGGATCGGCATGGGGCTCTCGTGCGGGCTGATCAGCGATAGACGTCGGTGTAGAGCTCGGACGCATCCGGCTCCGGATCGGACTGCGCGAAGTCAGCGGAGGCGTTGACGATCTCGCGCACCTCGGCATCGATCGCTTTCAGCTCCTGCTCGCTGACCTTGAGCTCGAGCAGGCGACTGCGCACCTGCTCGATCGGATCCTGGTCGTGGCGGACCTTCTCGACTTCCTCGCGGGTGCGGTACTTCGCCGGATCCGACATCGAGTGGCCGCGATAGCGATAGGTCTGCATCTCGAGGATGTAGGGCCCCTTGCCCTCGCGGCACCACTGCACGGCGGCGTCAGCCGCGGCCTTGACCGCGCGCACGTCCATGCCGTCGACCTGTTCGCCGGGGATGTTGAACGACACGCCGCGCTTGGAGAAATCCTGCTGCGCCGACGAGCGCGACACCGACGTGCCCATGGCGTAGCGGTTGTTCTCGATGACGTAGATCACCGGCAGCTTCCAGAGCTCCGCCATGTTGAAGCTCTCGTAGACCTGGCCCTGGTTGGCCGCGCCGTCGCCGAAATAGGCGACCGAGACGTTGTCGTTGCCGCGATAGCGATTGGCGAAGGCGAGACCGGTGCCGAGCGACACCTGGGCGCCGACGATGCCATGACCGCCGTAGAAGTTCTTCTCCTTGCTGAACATGTGCATGGAGCCACCCTTGCCCTTGGAGTAGCCGCCGCGCCGGCCGGTCAACTCCGCCATGACGCCGTTGGCGTCCATGCCACAGGCGAGCATGTGGCCGTGATCACGATATCCGGTGATGATCTGGTCGCCTTCCTTCAGCGCCATCTGCACGCCGACGACGACCGCTTCCTGGCCGATATAGAGATGGCAGAAGCCGCCGATCGCGCCCATGCCGTAGAGTTGTCCCGCCTTCTCCTCGAAACGCCGGATCAGCAACATCTCGCGCAGCGCGCTGAGTTCCTGCTCCTTGGTGAATTTGAGATTTGCGATGGGACGGGCGCCATTCCCCGCCTCCTGAGCGACGCTTTTCTTGGCAGCGGCCATGATCAATCCGGATGAGAGAAGAAGACAGTGGGTCAGTCCTCTGTACCTTAACTCCAATCGGCGTGAAAGCCGTGTATGCCGCCACGCGAACAACTCATCTCGCAGTGCAGCGACGACGGCAACGAAAAGTACGAAATTTGTGCAAGCAATCCGATCGCTTTTTGAAATTTAACACACGCCCCTGCGGTGAGGCGCCGCAGCAGCCCAGCAGTCAGGATCATTCGCGCGCATATGAAACAGAATCCGACGAACGCGAAAAATCCCTGTCGCAGGTCAGAGCTGTCATGCGCGGCACTTGAGTCTGTGGAAGGCGTGACGCGGTCGCGTCAGTGAGCGACCATGCGCACGAGATCGCGCGGGTTGGCGAAGTCGAGCTGATAGCGCGCGCGCTCGTCGAGCATATCCGGATCGAGGCGATCGGAGCGCAACAGCGAGACGCGCTGCTCGGCGTCCGCCCGCTCCTTCTTGAGGCGCGCAAGCTCGTTGGTGAGCGCGATGATTTCCTGGTCGAGCTCGACCCGGGCGGTGAGGCCGTTGCGCCCGGTGTAGGCGTTGATGCCGAAATACGCGATCATCGCCGCCGCCATCGCATAGAGGGCGAGCCCGGTCATGATCGCTTTGAGGCGGGTGCGGGAAACCATGGCGGTACGATGCCGCGGCGCAGTTAACGTTCCCTGAAGAGGCACCCTCGAAAAGCAAAACGGTGGCCGCGCGGACTGCGCGACCACCGTCAGCTGGATCATTCGGCCGCCGGGCTCGACCGGCCGGCGGATCGGGCTTCAGTTCTTGCCGAAGCGGGCCGCCGCGCCCTTGATGGCGGCGAGGCCGCCATAGCGCGCCTGGGTTCCCAGCTCCTGCTCGATGCGCAGCAGCTGGTTGTACTTGGCGGTGCGGTCGGAGCGCGCCAGCGAGCCGGTCTTGATCTGGCCGCAGCCGGTGGCGACCGCGAGGTCGGCGATGGTCGAATCCTCGGTCTCGCCGGAGCGGTGCGACATCACCGCGGTATAGGCGGCCTTGTAGGCCATCTCGATCGCCGCCAGCGTCTCGGTCAGGGTGCCGATCTGGTTGACCTTGACCAGGATCGAGTTGGCGCGGCCGTGCTTGATGCCGTCGGCGAGGCGCGTGACGTTGGTGACGAACAGGTCGTCGCCGACGAGCTGGCACTTGCTGCCGATCAGGTCGGTCAGCTCCTTCCAGCCGTCCATATCGTCCTCGGACATGCCGTCCTCGATCGACACGATCGGATAGCGCGCGACGAGGTCGGCGAGGTACTTGGCCTGCTCGGAGCGGGTGCGGGTCTTGCCTTCGCCGCCATAGACGTACTGGCCGTCCTTGAAGAACTCGGTCGAGGCGCAGTCGAGCGCCAGCATGACGTCCTCACCCGCCTTGTAGCCGGCCTTGTTGATCGCGCTCATCACGAATTCGAGCGCGGCGTCCGCCGACGGCAGGTTCGGCGCAAAGCCGCCCTCGTCGCCGACATTGGTGTTGTGGCCGGCCTTCTTCAGCTCGCCCTTGAGGGTGTGGAAGATCTCCGCGCCACAGCGCAGGCCCTCGGCGAAGCTCTTGGCGCCGACCGGCATGATCATGAATTCCTGGAAGTCGATGGGGTTGTCGGCGTGGACACCGCCATTGATGATGTTCATCATCGGCACCGGCAGGGTGCGCGCCGAGGTGCCGCCGACATAGCGGTACAGCGGCAGGGCGCAGGCCTCCGCCGCCGCCTTGGCGACCGCGAGCGACACGCCGAGGATGGCGTTGGCGCCGAGCCGGCTCTTGTTCGGGGTGCCGTCGAGGGCGATCAGGGTCTCGTCGATCAGGACCTGATCCTCGGCGTCCATGCCGCCGATCGCCTCGAGGATCTCGCCGTTGACCGCGGCGATCGCGTTCTGCACGCCCTTGCCGAGATAGCGGCCCTTGTCGCCGTCACGCAGTTCCACCGCCTCATGGGCGCCGGTCGAGGCGCCCGACGGCACCGCAGCCCGCCCGAGCGAGCCGTCCTCCAGCACCACGTCGACTTCGACGGTCGGGTTGCCGCGGCTGTCGAGAATTTCGCGGCCGATGATGTCAATAATGGCGGTCATGGAGATCCCTTTGGAGCTGCAAGTCGGAAAACGCGAGGTGCTTCTACAGGAAGCGCCGCAGGCGGAAAAGGCCGCCGGCCACGGTCACCCCGTGACCGCAGCGTTCGGATTGGGTATCAGGAGTTTACGGAGACCTTATGATGCCACGACAGAAACGTACTGCGGCGAAGCCGCCGCTCCAGCTCGGCCGCGAGGTCAAGCTGCCTGACTCCCCGGACGAGGCGCGGCTCGACCGCATCCCCAATCCACAGGCCGACACCGACTATCTGGTGCGCTTCACGACGCCGGAATTCACCTCGATCTGCCCGGTCACCGGCCAGCCGGACTTCGCCCATCTGGTGATCGATTTCGCACCCGGCCGCTGGCTGGTCGAATCCAAGTCGCTGAAGCTGTACCTGCTCAGCTTCCGCAACCACGGCGCGTTCCACGAGGACTGCACGGTGGCGATCGGCAAGCGGCTGGTGGCCGAGATCAAGCCCAAGTTCCTGCGGATCGGCGGCTACTGGTATCCGCGCGGCGGCATCCCGATCGACGTGTTCTGGCAGACCGGCCGGTTGCCCAAGGGGCTGTGGCTGCCCGAGCAGGGCGTCGCGCCCTACCGCGGCCGCGGCTGAGCCGCGCGCCGCTCCCGTTCTGCCTACCTCGATCCCGCTTTCGCGTCCGACTTGGCGAGCTGGTCGAACGCCATCAGCGTCCTGACCAGCCCCTCGAACTCGCGCAGCGGCACCATGTTGGGGCCATCGGAGGGCGCGTGGTCGGGGTCGGGATGGGTCTCGATGAACACGCCGGCGACGCCGACCGCGACCGCGGCGCGCGCCAGCACCGGCACGAACTCGCGCTCGCCGCCCGAGGACGCACCCTTCCCGCCCGGCTGCTGCACCGAGTGGGTGGCATCGAAGATCACCGGCGCGCCGGTGGTGCGGGCGAGGATCGGCAGCGCCCGCATGTCGGAGACGAGGGTGTTGTAGCCGAACGATACGCCGCGCTCGGTGACCATGACGTTGCGGTTGCCGCCGCTGGTCAGCTTGGTCACGACATTGGCCATGTCCCACGGCGCCAGGAACTGGCCCTTCTTGACATTGACCACCTTGCCGGTCGCCGCCGCCGCCAGCAGCAGATCGGTCTGGCGGCACAGGAAGGCCGGGATCTGCAGCACGTCCACCGCCTGCGCCGCGCGGGCGCACTGCTCCACCTCGTGCACATCGGTCAGCACCGGCAGGCCGAGCGTGGAGCTGATCTCGGCGAAGACCGGCAGCGCCTGGTCGAGCCCGACGCCGCGGGCGCCGGACACGCTGGTGCGGTTGGCCTTGTCGAACGAGGTCTTGAAGACGAGGCCGACGCCGAGACGCGCTGCGATCTCCTTGAGCGCCGAGGCGACCTCGAGGGCATGCGCCCGGCTTTCCAGCTGGCACGGGCCGGCGATGATCGACAGCGGCAGCGCGTTGCCGAAACGGACCTGCCCGATGGCAACTTCCGGTGCTGCGGAGACGTTGGCGTTCACGGGCGATCCTTTCAGGCTGACGTTGCGCGCCCTGCGCTCACTTCACCGACGAGAATGCGGCCGGCGCCAGGAACTGGTTGGCGATGCGGTCGACGATCTGGCCGTCCTTCTCGCTCTCCGCCCGGGCGCTGGTCCATTCCGGATCGACCACGAACGCGTTCCAGCGCGTCTCGCGGTCGGCGAGCGATTCCCAGGCGAGCAGGTAGGTCAGCGTCTGGTTGGATTCGCCGATCAGCGTGGTGAAGAAGCCGGCCTGGCGGATGCCGTGCTTCTCGAAGAGTTTCAGCGTGATGGTCTCGAACCGCTTGAGCAGCGCCGGCAGGCGTCCGGGCAGGCAGTGATAGACACGCATTTCATAGATCATCGGGTTTTCCCCTTGTTCTGATGGCTCGAGGACCATGGATGCAGCGCCGGACCGTCCGGCGCGGGCGCGGTGTTGTCGCAGCAATCCGCGGAACCGTCAAAGCCGGCCGCGGGCCTCGCCGTCAGACGAGGCGGCTCTGCACCACCGCGGCCTGGATGAACGAGGCGAACAGCGGGTGCGGCTCGAACGGCCGCGACTTCAATTCGGGGTGGAATTGAACGCCGATGAACCAGGGATGGTCCTCGTATTCGACGATCTCGGGCAACAGGCCGTCGGGCGACAGCCCCGAGAACCGCAGGCCGTGCTGCTCCAGGCGGTTCTTGTAGGCGGTGTTGACCTCGTAGCGGTGACGGTGGCGCTCGGAAATCTCCAGCGCACCGTCATAGATCGCCGACACGCGGCTGCCGCGCGCCAGCGACGCCGGATAGGCGCCGAGCCGCATGGTGCCGCCGAGATCGCCGGCGGTGTGGCGCTTCTCCAGCTCGTTGCCGCGCAGCCACTCGGTCATCAAGCCGACCACCGGCTCGGAGGTCGGACCGAATTCGGTCGAGTTGGCAGCCTCGATACCGCCGAGATTGCGGGCGGCCTCGATCACCGCCATCTGCATGCCGAAGCAGATGCCGAAATACGGCACGCGGCGCTCGCGCGCGAATTGCGCCGCGCGGATCTTGCCCTCGGCGCCGCGCTGGCCGAAGCCGCCGGGCACCAGGATGCCGTTGACGTGCTCGAGGAACGGCGCCGGATCCTCGTTCTCGAATACCTCGCTCTCGATCCAGTCGAGATTGACCTTCACCTTGTTGGCGATGCCGCCATGGGCGAGCGCCTCGATCAGCGATTTGTAGGCGTCCTTCATGCCGGTGTACTTGCCGACAATGGCGATCGTCACCTGGCCTTCCGGATTGCGGACGCGCTCGTTGATCTCGTGCCAGCCCTGCAGCACCGGCGCATTCTTCGGCGTCATGTGGAACGCGGCCAGCACCTCGTCGTCGAGGCCGGCGGCGTGATAGGCCTCGGGTACCGCATAGATGTTGTCGACGTCGCGGGCCTCGATCACGGCGCTTTCGCGCACGTTGCAGAACAGCCCGAGCTTGCGCCGCTCCTCCTTGGGGATCGGCCGGTCGGTGCGGCACAGCAGGATGTCCGGCTGGATGCCGATGGAGCGCAGCTCCTTGACCGAGTGCTGGGTCGGCTTGGTCTTGAGCTCGCCGGCGCTCGGGATATAGGGCAGCAGCGTCAGGTGGATGTAGATCGCCTGGTCGCGCGGCAGGTCGTTCTTGATCTGGCGGATCGCCTCGAAGAACGGCAGGCCCTCGATGTCGCCGACCGTGCCGCCGATCTCGCACAGCACGAAGTCATAGCCGTCGTTGCCGCTGCGGATGAAATCCTTGATGGCGTTGGTGACGTGCGGCACCACCTGGATGGTGGCGCCGAGATAGTCACCGCGGCGCTCCTTGGTCAGGATGTCCTGGTAGATGCGCCCGGTGGTGATGTTGTCCTGCTTGCTCGCCGGCCGCCCCGTGAAGCGCTCATAGTGGCCGAGGTCAAGATCGGTCTCGGCGCCATCGTCCGTCACGAACACCTCGCCGTGCTGATACGGCGACATCGTTCCCGGATCGAGGTTGAGATAGGGGTCGAGCTTGCGAAGGCGGACCTTGTAGCCCCGCGCCTGCAGCAGCGCACCGAGCGCCGCCGATGCCAAGCCTTTTCCGAGCGAGGAAACCACGCCGCCGGTGATGAAGATGTACCGCGCCATGGGACCTTACCTTTAACGCTCCGCGCGCGATTCGCAAAACGAATCGCGTTTTCTCGCGACCTGGGGGCTACGTTGTGGGTGACTTCAAAAATGAAGTCATTTCATGAGGTTCGAGCGATCCTCTCAGACCGCCCGAAGACCAGACAACCGAAGGCTGCAATGCATTATTGCGAGCGCGGCGGTTGCGGAACCGAAGGTGCCTGCGGCTGCTCCTGCTTCTGCAGCTGATCGAGGATGCCGCCACCAGTCGACGGCGCCACCGGCGTCGCCGATCCGGGCGCCGAAATCGGCGCCGGGTTGGGGTTGATGATCGAGGTCGGCTTGCGCTCATAGCTCGCAAGCCACGACAGGAACAGGCTAGTCACGAAGAAGCCAGCCGCCAGGATCGCCGTGGTCCGGGTCAGGAGGTTCGCCGTGCCGCGGCTGGTCATGAAGCCGCCGCCACCGCCGATCCCCAGCCCGCCACCTTCCGAGCGCTGCAGCAGCACGGCCCCGATCAGGGTGGCGACGATCATGAGATGGATGACGATAATGACGGTCTGCATCGGATCCTTCCGTCACACACGATTCTCCGCCGTAACGTCGGCGATCAGAAGCGTTTGCGGGAGTTTGAGGTTGCGCGGTGTCTACACGATGGAAGCCGCGATGGCCACCCCTCACGCACACAACGCATGGGAGGCCACCGATTTTCCGCCGGCACCCCTCATCTAGGGGCAGGCCGTTGCAATCGCAAGGAAGTCGGCGGCCTTCAGGCTGGCGCCGCCGACCAGGGCGCCATTGACGTTCTCGACCGCCATCAGCTCGGCGGCGTTCGACGGCTTGACCGAGCCGCCATAGAGGATGCGGACCCCCGCCCCCTCCTTGCTCAGGCGCTCGTTGAGCCTTTTACGGATAAAGCCATGAACTTCCTCGACATCCTTGGTGGTCGGGGTCAGTCCGGTGCCGATCGCCCAGACCGGCTCATAGGCGATCACCAGGTTCCGCGCGGTGGCGCCATCGGGGACCGAACCGGCGAGCTGGGCGCCGACCACATCGAGCGCCTGACCGGCGTCGCGCTGGGCTCGCGTCTCGCCGACGCAGATGATGGCGACAAGGCCGGCCCGCCAGGCCGCGCGGGCCTTCGCCTGCACCACCGCGTCGCTCTCGCCATGGTCGGTGCGCCGCTCGGAATGACCGACGATCACCGCCGTGGCCCCCGCGTCCGCCAGCATCTCGGCCGAAACGTCGCCGGTATGGGCGCCGGAGGCCTCCGCGTGGCAGTCCTGGCCGCCGAGAGCCGCCTTGGAGTTCGCCACCACCCCGGCCGCACGGGACAGCAGCGTCGCCGGCGGGCAGATCATGAGGTCGACCTTGCGGCCGAGGTCGTCAGCCCCCTGCGCGATCGCCGCCAGCTCCACGGCCGACGCCTTCAGCCCGTTCATCTTCCAGTTTCCCGCAATCAGCGGACGCAGCGTGGCGGTCATGGCGGCTCCCAATCTGTTCCGGCTGTCAGCTAGCAGACACGTTCTCGCCGCGCCAGAGTGGCGCGGTCATCGTCCACGGCCAAGGTTGCGGGGGGTAAAGGCCGTCTTTATGATGCAAAACAACGCGGTGGCGCGTATAAGGCGCGCCCGGTTCCCTGTTCTCCAGACAAGACGGTTGCGATGCTTCGAGGAATGCGAAAAGCCTCATCCAATTGGCTCGGCAAGACCATCATGGCCACGGTCATGGGCGTGCTGATCATCAGCTTTGGCATCTGGGGCATTGCCGACATCTTCCGTGGCTTCGGCCAGTCGAAGCTCGCCCAGATCGGCCGCATCGAGATTTCGACCGAGCAGTTCCGCCAGCTCTATAACGACCGGCTGCAGCAGATCAGCCGCCAGTTCGGCCGGCCGCTGCCCCCCGAACAGGCCCGCGCCTTCGGCCTCGACCGCCAGTTGCTGCAGCAGACCATCGCCGAAGCCGCCCTCGACGAGAATGCCCGCCACATGGGCCTCGGCCAGTCCGACGCCGATGCCGTGCGCAGCATCCAGAACGATCCGAATTTCAAGGGCGCCACCGGCAGCTTCGATCCGGCCCGCTTCGCCATGTTCCTGCGCCAGCTCGGCTACTCGGAGCCGCGCTACATCGCCGAGCAGCGCAAGGTCACGATCCGCCGTCAGATCGCCGGCACCCTCAATGCCGATCTCGAGCCCGCCAAGACCCAGCTCGACGTGCTGAACCGCTACCAGAACGAGACGCGTACGGTCGATGTCCTGCGCCTCACCGCCGCCCAGGCCGGCACCGTCGAGGCGCCCTCGCCCGAGGCGCTGGCGAGCTATTTCGACGAGCACAAGGCCGCCTTCCGGGCGCCCGAGTACCGCAAGATCGGTGTCGTGATCGCGACCCCGGACGAGCTCGCCAAGTGGACCACGGTCTCCGACGAGGACGCCAAGAAGACCTATGCGGAGCGGCTCGACAGCCTCTCGACGCCGGAGAAGCGGCAGGTGTCGCAGATCGTGTTCCCGAACGCGGACGAGGCCAAGGCGGCGCGCGAGCGCATCGCCGGCGGCCTGTCGTTCGACGATCTCGCCAAAGAGCGCAAGCTGAGCGCCGCCGACGTCGATCTCGGCCTGGTGGCGAAGTCGGCGATCATCGACACCGCGATTGCGGACGCCGCCTTTGCGCTGAAGGCGGGCGAGGTCGGCCAGCCGGTGCAGGGCCGCTTCGGCATCGCGCTGGTCAAGGTCGGCAAGATCGAACCGGGCACCACTCCGAGCTATGAGCTGGTCGCCCCCAAGCTCAAGCGCGATCTCGCGCTCGATCAGGCCAAGGCCTCGATCAGCAACATGTACAACAAGATGGAAGACGAGCGCGGCGGCGGCGCCGGCGTGCTCGATGCGGCACAGAAGGTCGGCCTGAAGGCGGTCACCTTCGAGGCCGTCGATCGCTCCGGCCGGGCGCCGGACGGCCAGCAGGTGCAGGGACTGCCGCAGGGCTTCGACCTGGTGAGTGCGGCCTTCAACAGCAACGTCAATGTCGAGACCGATCCGCAGCAGTATAATGGCGGCTACCTCTGGTACGAAGTGCTGGACGTCATCCCGTCGCGCGACCGCAAGCTGGACGAGGTCAAGGCGCAGGTCGAGGCGCGCTGGAAGGACGAGCAGATCGCAAGCCGCCTGCGCGACAAGGCCAAGGACCTGGTCGCCAAGCTCGAGGGCGGCGCAAGCCTCGCCGCCGAGGCGACGGCCGCCGGCGTCAAGGTGGAAACGTCCGCGCCGCTGAAGCGCGACATCCGCAGCGAAGGCGTGTCCGCCGCGCTGACCGAGGCCGCCTTCCGCACCGCCAAGGACGGCTACGGCCAGGCTGCGGGAAACTCGTCGACCGAAATCGTGGTGTATCACGTCGCCGCGATCAACGTGCCGACGCTCGACCTCGCCGCCGACGACACCAAGAAGATGAAGGACGGCCTGCGACAGGCGCTCGCCGACGAGCAGATCGGCCAGTACATCGCAAGGCTCCAGACCGACCTCGGCGTCACCATCAATCAGACCGCGTTCGCAGTCGCGACCGGCGCAGCCAGCAGCAACTGATCCCATGGACGATTTCAAAGCGATCATCGGCAAGGTGGCGACCGGCGCCACGCTGTCACAGCAGGAAGCCGCCGTCGCCTTCGACCGGATGATGTCCGGCGAGGCCACCCCCTCCCAGATGGGCGGCCTCCTGATGGCGCTGCGGGTGCGCGGCGAAACCGTCGACGAGATCACCGGCGCGGTCTCCGCGATGCGCGCCAAGATGCTGCGGGTGAAGGCGCCGCCGGACGCGGTGGACGTGGTCGGCACCGGCGGCGACGGCTCCGGCTCGGTCAACGTCTCGACCTGCGCCTCGTTCATCGTCGCCGGCACCGGCACGCCGGTCGCCAAGCACGGCAACCGCGCGCTGTCGTCGAAATCCGGCGCCGCCGACTGCCTCGCCGCGCTCGGCGTGCGCATCGACCTTTCGCCCGACGATGTCGGCCGCTGCATCGCCGAGGCCGGCATTGGCTTCATGTTCGCGCCGACCCATCATCCCGCGACCAAGAACGTCAACCCGACCCGCACCGAGCTCGCGACGCGGACGATCTTCAACCTGCTGGGGCCGCTGTCCAACCCCGCCGGCGTCAAGCGTCAGCTGGTCGGCGTGTTCTCGCGCCAGTGGGTGCAGCCGCTGGCGCAGGTGCTCAAGAACCTCGGCTCCGAGTCCGCCTGGGTGGTGCACGGCTCCGATGGCCTCGACGAGATCACCCTCACCGGCCCGACCTTCGTCGCCTCGCTTCACAATGGCGAGATCCGCTCCTTCGAGATCACCCCCGAAGAGGTCGGGCTGACGCGCGTCGAGCCCGGTGCGCTCAAGGGCGGCCAGGCCGACGACAACGCCGCGGCGCTGCAGGCGGTGCTCGAGGGCAAGCCCGGCGCCTACCGCGACGTCGCGCTGCTCAACGCGGCCGCAACGCTGGTGGTCGCCGGCCGCGCCAACACGCTGGCCGAGGGCGTCGCACTCGGCAAGCAGTCGCTCGACAGCGGCGCGGCGCTGCGCAAGCTCGAGCACCTCATCGCCGTTTCCAACGCGTGACCTGCCGATGTCCGACATCCTGACCAAGATCGAGACCTACAAGCGCGAGGAAATCGCCGCTGCCAAGCGCGCCCGGCCGCTCGCCGAGGTCGAGGCCGCCGCCAAGGCGGCCCCCGCCACGCGCGGCTTCGTCGATGCGATCCGCGCCAAGCTCGCGCGCGGCGACTATGCGCTGATCGCCGAGGTCAAGAAGGCGTCGCCATCGAAGGGCCTGATCCGTGCCGACTTCGACCCGCCGGCGCTCGCGCGCGCCTATGAGGCCGGTGGCGCCGCCTGCCTGTCGGTGCTGACCGACACGCCGTCATTCCAGGGCCATCTCGATTTCATGGTGGCGGCGCGCGCGGCGACAAAGCTGCCGGTGCTGCGCAAGGACTTCATGTTCGACACCTACCAGGTGGTCGAGGCCCGCGCCCATGGCGCCGACTGCATCCTGATCATCATGGCGGCGCTCGACGACGCCGCCGCCCGCGACATCGAGGATACGGCACTGGCGCTCGGCATGGACGTCCTGCTCGAGGTGCACGACCGCGCCGAGCTCGACCGTGCGCTGAAGCTGCGTTCGCCGCTGGTCGGCGTCAACAACCGCAACCTGCGCACCTTCGAGACCACGCTCGCCACCAGCGAAGCGCTGGCGCCGCTGATTCCGCAGGACCGCGTCGCCGTCGGCGAGAGCGGAATCTTCACCCCGGCGGACCTGGCGCGCCTCGCCCGCGTCGGCATGTCGACCTTCCTGGTCGGCGAGAGCCTGATGCGCCAGGACGACGTCGCCACCGCGACACGCACCCTGCTCGCGCGTGATGCGGCCACCGCCGCGCACTGAGACGGTACACGCACGATGACCACGCCGCCCAAAGCCGCCCTTACGCACATCGACGCCAAGGGCGAGGCGCGCATGGTCGACGTCTCCGACAAGGCGGCGACCGAGCGCCTCGCGGTCGCCGAAGGCTGCGTCGTGATGTCGAAGGACACCCTCGATCTCGTGATGTCCGGCCAGGCGAAGAAGGGCGATGTGCTCGGCACCGCCCGGATCGCCGGCATCATGGCGGCCAAGCGCACCTCCGAGCTGATCCCGCTGTGTCATCCGCTGGCGCTGTCCAAGGTCACGGTGGACATCGAACCGGACGCCGCGCTGCCGGGCTGCCGTGTCACCGCAACCGTGAAGGTGACGGGGCCGACCGGCGTCGAGATGGAAGCGCTCACGGCGGTTTCGGTTGCCTGCCTGACGATCTATGACATGATCAAGGCGGTCGAGCGGAGCGCGCGGATCGACGCCATCCGTCTGATCGAGAAGAAAGGCGGCAAGTCCGGCCACTACACGTCCAGCCGGACCTGATCCGCGCCGGACCGCAACGGACTCCCGCCTCATCCATGAGGAGTTGAACGATGGCGCTGATGCCGGTTGCGGACGCGCTCGCGGCGGTGGTGTCCGGCGTGGAGCCGCTGCCCGAGGAAACCGTCGCTCTCGACGCGGCCTATCACCGCGTGCTGGCGCGCGACGTCGTCGCGCTGCGCACCCAGCCGCCGAGCGCGATGTCAGCGATGGACGGCTATGCGGTGCGCGCGGCGGATGCCGCGACCGTACCGGCACGGCTCAAGGTGATCGGCGAGATCGCCGCGGGACGCCCGTTCACCGGCACGCTGCACCCGGGCGAAGCGCTGCGCATCTTCACCGGCGGCGTCGTGCCCGACGGCGCCGACGCCGTCGTGATCCAGGAAGACACTACGCGCGACGGCGACATCGTGACCGTCGAGGAAGCGGCCGTGGCCGGCCGGCACATCCGCCCCGCCGGCGTCGATTTCCGCGAGGGCGACGTGCTGCTGCGCGCCGGCACCCGCCTTACCGACCGCGCCCTGTCGCTGGCCGCTTCCATGAACCACACCGCGCTGCCAGTGCGGCGACGCCCGAAGGTGGCGTTGGTGGCGACCGGCGACGAGCTGATCATGCCGGGCGGCCGTCCGGGCCCCGGCCAGATCGTCTACTCCAACGGCTACGCGCTGCGGGCGCTCGTCCGCGCCGAAGGCGGTGACGTCATCGACCTCGGCGTCGTCGGCGACACCGTCGAGGCGACGCGCGCGGCGATCCGGCGCGCCCATGACAGCGGCGCCGACGTGCTGATCACCACCGGCGGCGCCTCCGTCGGCGACCACGACGTGGTCAAGCGGGCGCTCGACGCCGAGGGTGTCGACATCGCGTTCTGGAAGATCGCGCTGCGCCCCGGCAAGCCGATGATGCACGGCCGGCTCGGCGGCATGCGCCTGCTCGGCCTGCCCGGGAACCCGGTGTCGTCCTATGTCTGCGGCTTCCTGTTCATGGCGCCGCTGCTGCGCGCGCTGACGGGCTGCAGCGAGCTATACGCCCCGCTGGAACCGGCGGTGCTCGGTTCCGACCTGCCGGCCAACGACCAGCGCCAGGATTACCTGCGCGCGCGCCTGGAGTTGCGTCCGGACGGCCCGCCGGTGGCCACCGCCGTGCGCCAGCAGGACAGCTCGCTGCTCGGCCACCTCGCCGCCGCCGGCGCCCTGATCGTGCGCCCGCCCTTCGCGGAAGCGGCCCCCGCGGGCTCTTCGTGCGTCATCCTTAAGCTTCCCCTGTAGCCCAACGGTGTTTTGTTGACGTCAAATTAAGAGGTTGCGGAACACATATCGAACATATAGGGTCCGTTCATGATTTGTTTCGAGCGAGTCCTGCCCGCCCGAGACGTCCTGACCGACAGCGTTCGCAGCACCGTATTTGGGGGATTGGTTAAGATGCTCACGCGCAAGCAGTACGAACTTCTCCGCTTCATCAATGAGCGGCTGAAGGAAGCCGGCGTGCCGCCCTCGTTCGACGAAATGAAGGATGCGCTCGACCTGCGCTCCAAATCGGGCATCCACCGCCTGATCACGGCTCTCGAGGAGCGCGGCTTCATCCGCCGCCTGCCGAACCGGGCGCGCGCCATCGAGGTCATCAAGATGCCCGAGCAGGCCGCCTCCGGCGGCGCCGGGGCGCGCCGCGGCTTCACCCCCAGCGTCATCGAGGGCAATCTCGGCCGCGTGGTGCGGACCACTGCTGAGGACGAGGGCGGCCGCCCGGTCGCGATCCCGGTGATGGGCCGCATCGCCGCCGGCACCCCGATCGAGGCGTTGCAGACCCGCAGCCACACCATCAACGTGCCGCCCGAAATGCTGGGCTCCGGCGAGCACTATGCCCTGGAGGTGCGCGGCGACTCGATGGTCGAGGCCGGCATCCTCGACGGCGACATGGCGCTGATCCAGCGCACCGAGAGCGCCGACACCGGCGACATCGTGGTCGCCCTGATCGACGAAGAGGAAGCCACCCTGAAGCGCTTCCGCCGTCGCGGCGCCTCGATCGCGCTGGAGCCGGCTAACGCCGCCTATGAGGTGCGGATCCTGCCGCCGAACCGGGTGCGCATCCAGGGCAAGCTGGTCAGCCTCTACCGCCGCTACTGAGCCTTCAGTCGTCGACCTGCCGGTCGGCCTCGGCCGGCGTCGCATCGACCGCCCGTCCGGGTGCAATCGGGCTTCCGTCATCATCACCAGGGACGGCCGGCGACCACGGCCGGTCCCGCCCCCTGGGCTTCTGGGCGTCGACGGCAAAGGCGCCGTCAACCCGCCGCAGCGCCATCGCCCCGAACCGCCGGACCCGCGCCTGGTCGACCACCTGCGCGGCGCAGGACGGCGGCGGGCGGCCCCGCGACACGATCAGGCTCGCCTTCGCGCAATCGTCGGCCCAGCCGTCGGGCCGGATCGACAGCGCCACCAGGGCACCGTCGGACAGGCTCGCGATACATCCCGCCGCATCGCAGGACACTCCTTCGCTCAGCGACGGATCCGTCGGAACACGGGCATCGGCGTCCGCGGCGAGCCACTCCTTGAGCAGGAACGTGTCCTTGCCGAGCCGCATCAGGTGCAGCCGGCCGTCCCTGCCCCGCACGGCGACGTTCTGCCCGTCGGATGAGATCAGCACATCGGGCTGCGGCGTCGCCAATGCCCAGGCGGTTGCCGCCACCATGATCGCAACGCCGCTCCAACGCAGGTGCGTGCGGCACAGCGCCAGCACCAGCATGCCGGCGGTCGCCAGCAGCAGCGGCCCGGCACCGAACGACGGCATGCGGCCGACGGCGCCGGGCAGCGCCGCCACCCACTGCGTCACAAGGATCATCCAGGCGATCCCGACATCCATCAGCGACCAGAAGATGCCGTCGAGCCCGAACGGCATGGTGACGAGCCCGAACAGCCCCGCCGGCATCACGAGGCCCGACACCACCGGCATCGCGGCGAGATTGGCGAGCACGCCATAGGGCGTGATGCGATGGAAATGGAAGGCGGCGTAAGGCGTGGTGGCGAAGCCCGCGACGAGCGACGCGAGCAGCAGCACCACGGCCTCACGTCCGCCCCACAGCGCGATGCGCGCGACACGGGAGTTGTCCGGCGTCGCGAACAGCCTGGGCATGCCATGGGCGACGAGCGCGACGAGCCCGAGCGTTGCGGCGAACGACATCTGGAAGCTCGGATGCACCAGCGCCTCGGGCGCGATCACCAGCACCACCATCGCCGCGATCGCCAGCGTGCGGAAAGTGATGGCGCGGCGATCGACCAGGATCGCCAGCAGCACGACCGCGGTCATGAGAAAGGATCTTTGCGTCGCCACTTCCGAGCCCGACAGCACGAGGTAGAACGCGGCCCCTGCGAGCGCCGCGCCCGCCGCCCATTTCTTGATCGGATAGCTCGCCGCCAGCGGCGGGATCAGCGCCAGCAGCGCCCTCACGACCGTGAACACCGCGCCGGCGACCACCGCCATGTGATAACCCGAGATCGACAGCACGTGGCCGAGCCCGGAGATGAACATCGCATCATTGACGGGCGTCGTGATCGCATCGCGCCGTCCGGTCAGCAGCGCGGTGGCGATGGCCCGGGAATCGCCGCTCAGCGTCGTGCGGATGCGCGCGTCGATCGCATCCCGCATGCCCTGCAGCGCGGCCGCATAGCGCAGCCACAGCCCGCCGCCCTCCGGGGGCGCCTGTGCGACCGTGATCGCCCCCATCACGAAGCCGGACGCGCCGATGCCCTGAAAATACAGATCGCGGGCGAAATCGTACGAGCCCGGCCGCAGCGGCGCGATCGGCGGCGACAGCCGCGCCCTGAGCTCGACGAAGCTGCCCACGGCCGGCCCCGCCCCCTTGCGCACCGACAGCCGCACCCGTGTCAGCACCGCCTCATGGCGCGGCGCCTCCATCTCCGTCACGCGCAGCACGAAGCGGTCGGTGCGCTCGCGCACCTCATAGGTTTCGACAAAGCCCTTGAGGCTGACGGCCGCGGTCGGCCGCATCAGGATCGGATGGGCGACGCGCGCCGACTTCCACGTCGCGGTGGCAAAGCCCGCCGCGAGCGCCGCCAGCATGACCATGAGCGGGAACGCGGCATGACGACGGAGCATGACGGCAGCCAAGGCCAGCGCCGCGGCTGTCGTGACGGTGATCCAGAGCACCGGTTCGTGATCGGCCGAGAAATAGACGGCGATCCCCGCGCCGAACGCGACGGGCAGCCAGGGCAGCAGCCGTCCGGGCCCGGCCTCGGCCGCGGCGAGATCGCGCAGCCGGCTGCGCCACGCGGCCCAGTCCAGGACGCCGGGCAGGCCACCAGCCGCCGCCGCGGGCACGGCCGGCCCCGCCGGCACCGGCCATGTTCGCGCGCGGCTGCGTCCCCTGCCCCGTTGCGGCGCCATGCCCGCCGGCCCCCGATACGCTGGTCCGGGGGCGCATGCTACACAACCGTTGCGGGTGCGCCAGCCTTGTTCGCGCGACCGGGCGCGGGAAGCTCCCGCACCGGCCGGCCCGGGCGCTTAGGCTGCAGCGCCGCCCGCCACCTTGGCCCAGGTATCCTTGAGGCCGACAGTGCGGTTGAACACCAGCTTGCCCGGTGCCGAATCCCGGTCGCGCACGAAATAGCCCTGACGCTCGAACTGCACCGCGGCATCCGAATTGTCGCTCGCCAGCGCCCGCTCGACCATGCAGCCCTGCAGCACCTCCAGGGAGTCCGGATTGAGCTGGGTGGCGAAATGCCCTGCCTCCGGCGACGGGTCGCTGAACAGCAGGTTGTAGAGCCGCACTTCGGCGGGCACCGCCTCGGCGGCGCTGACCCAGTGGATCGTGGCCTTGACCTTGCGGCCATCGGGGGCGTTGCCGCCGCGCGTCGCCGGATCGTAGGTGCAGCGCAGCTCGACGACCTCGCCGCTCGCATCCTTGATCACCTCGCGGCAGGTGATGAAGTAGCCGTAGCGCAGCCGCACCTCGCGGCCGGGCGCGAGACGGAAGAACTTCTTCGGCGGGTCTTCCATGAAATCGTCGCGCTCGATGTAGAGCTCGCGGCCGAAGGTGATGCGGCGCGCACCCTGCGCGGCGTCGTCAGGATGGTTGACCGCCTCGACCTCCTCGGTCTGCCCTTCCGGATAATTCTCGATCACCACCTTGAGCGGCCGCAGCACCGCCATGCGGCGCAGCGCGGTCCTGTTCAGCGTCTCGCGCACGGCGAAGTCGAACATGCCGATGTCGACCGTGCTGTTGGCCTTGGCGACGCCGATGCGCTTGACGAACTCGCGCAGCGCCGCCGGCGGCACGCCGCGCCGCCGCAGGCCCGCCAGCGTCGGCATGCGCGGATCGTCCCAGCCCGAGACATGGCCGCCGCGCACGAGCTCGGTCAGCACCCGCTTCGACAGCAGGGTGTGGGTGACGTTGAGGCGCGCGAACTCGTACTGCCGCGGCCGCGACGGCACCGGCAGGTTCTCCAGGCACCAGTCGTAGAGCGGCCGATGGTCCTCGAACTCCAGCGTGCAGATCGAGTGGGTGATGTGCTCGATGGCGTCCGACTGGCCGTGGGCGAAGTCGTAGCTCGGATAGATGTTCCAGGCGTCGCCGGTGCGCGGATGGTGGGCATGCAGAATGCGATAGAGCACGGGATCGCGCAGGTTGATGTTGCCCGAGGCCATGTCGATCTTCGCCCGCAGCACCCGCGCGCCGTTCGGGAACTCGCCGGCGCGCATGCGCGCGAACAGGTCGAGGTTCTCCTCCACCGAGCGGTCGCGGTACGGGCTGTTGCGACCGGGCTCGGTCAGCGTGCCGCGGCTCAGGCGGATCTCCTCCTGGGACTGGTCGTCGACATAGGCCTTGCCGGCCCGGATCAGGTCCTGCGCCCAGGCGTAGAGCTGCTCGAAATAATCGGAAGCAAAGTACAGGTTCGTTCCCCAGTCGAAGCCGAGCCAGCGCACGTCGCGCTCGATGGCGTCGATGTATTCCTGCTCCTCCTTGGCCGGGTTGGTATCGTCGAACCGCAGGTGGCAGCGGCCGCCGAACTCCTCGGCAATGCCGAAGTTGAGGCAGATCGACTTGGCATGCCCGAGGTGGAGGTAGCCGTTGGGCTCCGGCGGGAAGCGCGTCACCACACCGTTGGTCTTCCCGGAAGCAAGGTCGTCAGCGACAATGTCGCGGATGAAGTCGCGGCCGGCTTCAGATCCCGTTTCGTCCGTCATCGTATCCCTTTCAAGCTCCGACCTATGTGCCAAATCGGCGGCCCCGCGCCAAGTGCCCGGCGGCTCCCTGCCGGCTTGGGAACACCGCGCCACCGTGCCGCCGCATCCGCGCCCCGCAAACCTTGGACATGCCCCGCGGGCCGGCCGGGACAACGACCAAACGCCCTGGGACAGCAGGGAATCGTTGTGGTACATGCCGCCAACTCTCCCGTTTTCCGAGACTGATCCAGCGCCGAAATGACAGCACCCATCGTCACCCGCTTCGCCCCCTCGCCGACCGGTTTCCTGCACATCGGCGGCGCCCGCACCGCCCTGTTCAACTGGCTCTACGCGCGCGGCCGCGGCGGCAAGATGCTGCTGCGAATCGAGGACACCGATCGCGAGCGCTCCACCGAGGCGGCGATCGACGCCATCCTCGACGGCCTGAAATGGCTCGGCATCACGTGGGACGGAGAAACCGTCTACCAGTACGCCCGCGCCGCGCGGCACCGCGAGGTCGCCGAGCAGCTGCTCGCCAGCGGCAACGCTTATCGCTGCTACGCGACCGCTGAGGAGCTCGCCGAGATGCGCGAGAAGGCGCGCGCCGAGGGCCGCGCCAAGCTCTATGACGGCCGCTGGCGCGACCGCGATCCGTCCGAGGCTCCCGCCGGCATGAAGCCGACCATCCGCCTCAAGGCGCCGCTGACCGGCGAGACCGTGATCGAGGACCAGGTCCAGGGCCGCGTCGTCTGGCAGAACGAGAACCTCGACGACCTCGTGCTGCTGCGGAGCGACGGCAACCCCACCTACATGCTGGCGGTGGTGGTCGACGACCACGACATGGGCGTCACCCATGTCATCCGTGGCGACGACCATCTCATCAATGCCGCGCGCCAGAAGCAGATCTACGATGCGCTGGGGTGGGACACCCCGAGCATGTCGCACATCCCGCTGATCCACGGCCCGGATGGCTCGAAACTGTCCAAGCGCCATGGTGCGCTGGGCGTCGACGCCTACCGGGCGATGGGCTATCTGCCGGCGGCGCTGCGCAACTACCTCGTGCGGCTGGGCTGGAGCCATGGTGACCAGGAGAACTTCTCCACCCAGGAGATGATCGAGCTGTTCGACCTGTCGGCGATCGGCCGCTCGGCGTCGCGGTTCGACTTCGCCAAGCTCGAAAACCTGAATGGTTACTACATCCGCAACAGCGACGATCAAACGCTGCTGACCGCGTTCGAGGACGTGCTCGACTACATCCCCGGCGGCGATGCGACCAAGGCCAAGCTCAACCAGGCCACCCGCGCCCAGTTGCTGCAGGCGATGCCCGGGCTGAAGGAGCGCGCCAAGACCCTGGTGGAACTGGCCGACAGTGCCGCCTTCCTGTTCGCCGATCGGCCGCTGCCGCTCGAGCCCAAGGCCGCCGCCTTGCTGACGCCGGAGGCGCGGACGCTGCTCGGCGAGCTGCGCGAGGCGTTCGCGGCGGTCGCGCCCTGGACCGCGGAGGCCACCGAGGCGGCCGTGCGGGCCTTTGCCGAGCAGCGTGGGCTCAAGCTCGGCGCCATCGCCCAGCCGCTGCGGGCCGCCCTGACCGGCCGGACCACCTCGCCGGGCATTTTCGACGTCCTGGCGGTGCTTGGGCAGGCGGAATGCCTGGAGCGGCTGGCAGATCAGGCTCAACTTAAGGTGTAAAGCAGCGGATTTGTCCGCATCTTGCAGTGCACACTGCAATAAGCTACCCATTCATCCCGGCAATCTGGCTAGCTCGCCGTGCTCCGTTCTGAAGCCCCCGAGCTCGTCGCGTTTCTAACGATCACATCCGGGGACAATCACGATGGATGCAAAAAATACAAAGCAGGCGACGCTCACGGTCGATGACAAGAGCTTCGAATTCCCGGTCTATGGCGGGTCGGTCGGCCCCGATGTGATCGACATCAGCAAGCTGTATGCCCAGACCGGCATGTTCACCTACGATCCGGGCTTCACCTCGACCGCGAGCTGCGAATCCAAGATCACCTACATCGATGGCGATGCCGGTGTGCTGCTGTACCGCGGCTACCCGATCGAGCAGCTTGCCCAGGGCGACTTCCTGGAGACCTGCTATCTGCTGCTGCACGGCGAGCTGCCGACCCCGGCGCAGAAGAAGGATTTCGACCACCGCGTCACGAACCACACCATGGTTCACGAGCAGATGGCCCGCTTCTTCCAGGGCTTCCGCCGCGACGCGCACCCGATGGCGGTGATGGTAGCCTCGGTCGGCGCCCTGGCGGCGTTCTACCACGACTCCACCGACATCAACGATCCGCAGCAGCGCATGATCGCCTCCATGCGGATGATCGCCAAGGTGCCGACGCTCGCTGCGATGGCCTACAAGTACGCCGTCGGCCAGCCGTTCGTGTATCCGAAGAACTCGCTCGACTACACCTCCAACTTCCTGCGGATGTGCTTCGCGGTGCCGTGCGAGGAGTACGAGGTCAACCCGGTGCTGTCGAAGGCGCTGGACCGCATCTTCATCCTGCATGCCGACCATGAGCAGAACGCCTCGACCTCGACGGTGCGCAGCGCCGGCTCGTCGGGCGCCAACCCGTTCGCCTGCATCGCCGCTGGCATCGCCTGCCTGTGGGGCCCGGCCCATGGCGGCGCCAACGAGGCCGCGCTGCAGATGCTGGCCGAGATCGGCACCGTCGACCGTATCCCGGACTTCATCAAAGAGGTGAAGGACAAGAACAGCAAGATCCGCCTGATGGGCTTCGGCCACCGCGTCTACAAGAACTACGATCCGCGCGCCAAGCTGATGCAGCAGACCTGCCACGAGGTGCTCAAGGAGACCGGCCACCAGGACGATCCGCTGCTCAAGGTGGCGATGGAGCTGGAGAAGATCGCGCTCAGCGACGAGTACTTCATCTCGCGCAAGCTCTATCCGAACGTCGACTTCTACTCGGGCATCACGCTCAAGGCGATCGGCTTCCCGACCTCGATGTTCACCGTGCTGTTCGCGGTGGCCCGCACCGTGGGCTGGATCAGCCAGTGGAACGAGATGATCCAGGAGCCGAACTACAAGATCTCGCGCCCGCGCCAGCTCTATCTCGGCAACACCTCGCGCGACTACGTGGCGCTCGACAAGCGCAAGTAATCGCCCGATCCCGTCGATCGGCGACAAACGGCCGGCGCTCAGCGCCGGCCGTTTTCTTTTGCGCGGCGGCGATCGGCGGTCGTTGGAATGAAGATGCCGGCGGTCAGGCGACCGCGGCGCGCATGCTCGCCAGCACGATGTCGGCGGCGCGCTCGCTCGGCGACTGCGCGCCGGTCGCCATGATGGCGTCGAGCCTGCCGAACGCCTCGACCTGGCGGCGGCGCATGTCGGTGTCGCCGAGCACGTCGCGCAGCGCCGGCAGCAGGCGCTCGGGCACGCAGTCCTCCTGCAGGAATTCGGGCACCACGCTGTCCCCGATCACGAGGTTGGCAAGGATCACTGTCGGCACGCGCACCATGCGCCGCGCCACGAAGGCCTCGAATGCGCTGCCCTTGTAGGCGGTGACCATGGGCACGCCGGCGAGCGCGAGCTCGAGCGTCACGGTGCCGGACTTGGCAAGCGCCGCGCGGGCGATGCGGAACGCGGCCCGCTTCTCGGCGTCGTCGATCACGAGGCGCGGCCGCACCGGCCAGTCGGCGAGCGCCGCGACGACGCTGTCGCGCAGGTGCTCGGTCGTCGGCAGCACGGCCTCGAAGGCGACGCCTTCGGCGCGCAGGCGCGCGAGCGTTTCGCCGAACACCTGCATGTGATGGCGGATCTCGACCCGGCGGCTGCCGGGCAGCACCAGCAGCACCGGCGGCGAGCCCGCGCGCCGCTCCTGCTCCGCCGGGCTCGGCCGCAGGCTGTCGAGCTGCTGGATCAGCGGATGGCCGACATAGGTGCAGGGCGGGCCGCCGAGTTCGCGATGTGCCTGCGGCTCGAACGGCAGCAGCGCCAGCACATGGTCGACATAGCGACGCATGACGCGCGCCCGCCCCGGCCGCCAGGCCCATACGGTCGGCGACACGTAGTCGACGATCGGGATCGACGGGTTGGCCGCCCGCACCCGCCGCGCCACGCGGTGGGTGAAGTCCGGGCTGTCGATGATCACCAGGGCATCCGGCGGCTGCGCCAGCACGGCATCGGCGGCCTCGCGGATGCGGCGCAGGATCAGCGGCAGACGGCGCGGAATCGACAGCAGCCCCATGATCGACAGCGCCTCGATCGGAAACAGCGAGGTGAGCCCCTGAGCGGCCATGTCGCGGCCGCCGATGCCGATCATCTCGATGCGGTCGCCACAGCGCGCGCGCAGCGCCGCCATCAAGGCGCTGCCGATACGGTCGCCCGATTCCTCGGCGGCGATCAGGAAGATCCGGCGGGGTGCGGTCATGCGGTGATGCCCGTGATGAACAGGCCGGCCTTGTCGGCGGTCGCGACCATGACCTGCGGCTCGGCGACGATGGCGCGGCCGGCGGTGATCGCGACCCCGCTCAGGCCGGCGGCGACCGCGCCCTCGATGGTGCGCGGCCCCACCGTCGGCAGGTCGAAGCGCGGATCCTGGGTGGCCTTGAACGCCTTGACCAGCACACCCTTGCCGGCCTTGGCGCGGATGCGCCCCTGCGCGCGCAGGCGCGCCACGCGCGCCAGCAGACCGTCGGTGCCCTCGATGTCCTCGACCGCGACGACGTGGCCGTCGATCACCACCAGCGCCTGGCCGATGTCGAACGGGCTCATGGCATGGAGCGCCGCCAGCCCCTTGTCGATGTCGGCCCGCGCCGCTGCGTCCGGGCTCGCGCGGGCGAGGTCGCCGGCCGGCATCAGCAGGTCCGGCGCGATGTCCTGGACACCGACCAGGCGAAAGCCGTGCTGCTCGAAGATGCGCGCGATACCCGACAGCAGGTGGTCGTCGCCGCCGCGTAGCGCCGCAGCGATGCTCGGGATGACCTTCAGCGTGCCCCAGTCGAGCCGGATTTCCGACAGCCCCGGGCGCACCAGCGCACCGATGAAGACGACATCGCGACAGCCTTCCACACGCAGCAGCCGCGTCAGCCGGCCGACCTGGCCGAGCGCCACCCAGTGGTGGCGGTAGGCCGTCACGCGCGCGGCGTCGCAGAAGCCGCGGATGGCATAGAGCACCGGCGAGCGCCCCTGCCCGCGCAGCGAGTCCGCCACCGCAAACGGCAGGCTGCCCGCTCCCGCGATCACCCCGACCGACGCGGATGGCGGCGTCGTACTCATTGGGTCTCGGACGCCGTCCTGTTGTCCGCCGTGCCGTAGATCTCGGACGGCATGCAGAGCGGACGCTTCTTGCCGTCGCCGATGAAGGTGAGGATCTCGGCGATGGCGGGGTCCTCACCGGCACGCGACTGCGCCCGCGCCAGCCGCTCCGCGAACACGCCCGGCGCGTGGAACAGGTCGTGGTAGAACGAGCGCACCAGTTGCAGGCGGGCATGGGTGAATTTGCGGCGGCGCATGCCGATCACGTTCAGGCCCTCGAGATGCGCGAACTGGCCGCTGACCATGCCGTAGGGAATGACGTCGCCGCGCAGCCCCGACACCCCGCCGATCATCGCCTGCGGGCCGATGCGGACGAATTGATGGGCGGCGGACAGGCCGCCGATATAGACGTAGTCGCCGACCTCGCAGTGGCCGCCCAAAGTCGCCGAGTTGGCGAAGATGACGTCGTTGCCGACCAGGCAGTCGTGCCCGACATGGCTGTAGGCCATGAAGAAGCCGCGCGCGCCCACCTTGGTGAGGCCGCCGCCCTTCACGGTGCCGACGTTCATGGTGACGGATTCGCGGATGGTGCAGCGCTCGCCGATCTCGAGCCGGGTCGGCTCGCCGCGATAGCCGATGTCCTGGGGCGCGCCGCCGAGGGCGGCAAAGGGATGCACGACACAGCCCGCGCCGAGCGTGGTGTGGCCGGACACCGTGACATGCGACAGCAGCTCGCACTCCGGCGCGATCGTCACATTGGCGCCGATCACGCAGTAGGGCCCGATGGTCACGCCCTCGCCGATGACGGCGCCTTCCGCGATGCGGGCGGTGGAATCGATCTTGGTCATCAATCAGCTATCCAGCAATCGCGGTGACGTCGACGCCGCGGTCGCGCGGCGATGTCACGACCTACGACGAATCCGGCCACGCGCGGAATCATCAATTGTTACGACCGGTGACGGCGCGGCCTCAGTCCGCCAGCATCGCGCCGATATCGGCCTGCGCGACGATCGTGCCGTTGACCTTGGCGTCGCCGTGAAACCACCACATCGCCTTTTTGCGGGTGATCAGGCGCATGTGATATTCGATGGTATCACCGGGCAGCGCGGGCTTGCGGAATTTGCACTTGTCGATGGTCAGGAAATAGACCGCAGTCGGCCGCTCGGTCTCGCCGGTCGACAGCATGCCGATGACGCCGGCGGTCTGCGCCATGCCCTCGATCATCAGCACGCCTGGAAAGATCGGGCGTCCGGGGAAGTGCCCGGTGAACTGCGGCTCGTTGATGGTGACGTTCTTGATGCCGACGCCGCTGAAGTCGCTGCGGATGTCGCGCACGCGATCGATCAGCAGGAACGGAAAGCGATGCGGCAGCGTCTTGAGAATCTGGGCAATGTCCACAGCCTCAATCGTGATCGGTGCGTCCATTAACCCTGCCCTTCCTTGTCGTCGGCACCCGACGTCCTTGCCCGGGACGCCTTAGCATTCGGTGATCCTTCCCGTCCAAGGCGCTCGACCTCGAACAGCTCGCGGAAAAACTGCTTGATCGGCTTGGCCGGCGAGCCGCCCCATTTGACGCCCGGCGGCACCTCGCCCACCACACTGCTGCGCGCCGCAATCTGGGCGCCGTCGCCGATCACCGCGTGGTCGCTGACCCCGATCCGTGCCGCCAGCACCACGCCGTCACCGAGGATCGAGCTGCCGGCGATGCCGCTCTGGCTGACCACAATGCAGTGGCGTCCGATGACCACGTTGTGGCCGATCTGGACAAGATTGTCGATCTTGGTCCCCTCGCCGATCACGGTGTCGCGCATCGCGCCGCGGTCAATCGTGGTTCCCGCCCCGATCTCGACCCCGTTCTGGATCAGAACACGGCCGGTCTGGGGAATCTTCATATGGCCGTCCGGCCCCGGCACGAAGCCATAGCCGTCCTGGCCGATCCGGCAGCCCGGGTGGATGATCACGCCGTTGCCGATCAGGGCGCAGATGATCGAGGATCCCATCCCGATGCTGCAGTCGCGGCCGATCTTCACATTGGCCCCGATCACCGCATTGGAGCCGATCACGGTTCCCGCACCGATCTCGACGTCCGGGCCGATCACCGCCAAGGGATCGACGACGACGCCCTCTTCGAGGTGGGCAGTCGGGTGGATCACCGCGGACGAGGCGATCCCGTCGTTGCCGAAGGACGACTGCGGCCGCAGGCTCTCGGCATAGAACTGCCGGGCGACGCGGACAAAGGCACGATAGGGATCGGCCACCCGCAGCACCGCCACGTGCGGCGGCACAGCCGGCTCCATCCGCTCGGAGACCAGGCACGCCCCCGCATGGGTGGCAGCGAGCTGGCCGGCGTACTTCTTGCCGTCACAGAATGTGAGATGGCCGGGCCCCGCTCCTTCGAGAGGACTGAGGCCGCTGATGCGCTGAGCGCCGCGACCGGCGTCCAGAAGCTGGGCGCCGGTCAGCGTCGCAATCTCGGCGAGGGTCGCCCCCGCCGGCTGCGCGAAGAATGTCAGATCCGTCATTCCACCTGCCGCAGCCCGGCTCGGGGTCACACTCAGAACGAGGTTCCACCACCGAAGCGGAACTGCTGAACGCGATCGTTCGGACCCTTGGTCATCGGGATCGCATAGTCGAACCGCAGCGGACCGAACGGCGAAGCCCAGATCAGACCGACACCCACCGACGACCGCACCGTGTTGGCGTCAGAGAAGGTCATCGTCTCGAGCGTCTGCGCCCACGACGTCGGCCCCTTATAGTTCCAGAGCGAGCCGGCGTCGGCATACACGGCGCCCTTCAGACCGACTTCCTTGGGCAGGAACCAGAACGGCACCTGCAGTTCGGCCGAAGCACCCCAGTACATGGTGCCGCCGATGGCGTCGTTGGTGGTGCCCGGCGTGATGTCACGCGGACCGATACCCTGCGGAGCGAAGCCGCGCACCAGCTGCGGACCCATCTGGAACTGGTCGAGCATGCGGATGCTCTTGTCCCCGAGCTGGTTCATGAGGCCACCCTGGAGGTGGATCAGGCCGACGATGTCAGCCACCAGCGGCTGGTAGTACTTCACGTCGCCCGTGGTCTTCAGGTAGCTGACGTCGCCACCCACGCCGGCGAAATCCTGCCGGAAGTCAACCAGAAGGCCCGAGTTCGGGTTCTTGTTGTTGTCGAGGGTGTTGAAAGTCAGCGTGTAGCCCAGCGCCGAGGTCAGCGTGCGGCCCTGCGCCAGCTCGATCTTGACCGGCAGCGACGCTTCGCCGTCAGCATAACAGCCGAGGTTTCCGGCCGCGACATCCGCCGCCGTCGGCGTCCGGAACACCGGCAGGAGCGTGTTGGCCGGATTGTTGTTACAGTTGGCCAGCTGCGAGGGCAGCGAGATCTCCTGCTGGAACAGCGAGTAGCGCAGCTGCAGCGTCAGGTCCTCGCGGAGCTGGAAGCCGAGCCGGGTGCTGAAGCCCGCGGTCTTGGTGTTGTAGGAGACGTAGCTGTTGGCGAGCTGCTGGCGCTGGTAGACGTCGACGCCGAACGCGACGCGGTAGTCGAGCAGGTACGGCTCGACGAACGACAGCGAGTAGCCGCGGGCGTACTGGCCGTACTGCACCGACGCCTTGGCATAGAGGCCGCGGCCCAGCAGGTTGCGCTCGGAGACACTGACCTCGCCCAGGAAGCCGTCCGAGGTCGAATAGCCGCCCGAGACCGAGAATTCGCCGGTCGACTTCTCTTCCAGATCGACGTTGACGATCACGCGGTCGCTCGAGGAGCCCGGCTCGGTGGTGATCTTCACGGTCTTGAAGTAGTCGAGGTTCTTGAGGCGGCGCTCGGCGCGATCGATCAGCGCGCGGTTGTAGGCGTCACCCTCGGAGATGTCGAACTCGCGGCGGATCACATAGTCGCGGGTACGGGTGTTGCCGCGAACGTTGATGCGCTCGATGTAGTTGCGCGGCCCCTCGTCGACCGTAAAGACGATCGCGACGGTACGCGCCTCGAAATTGCGCTCGCCGCTCGGACGCACCACCGCGAAGGCATAGCCGCGACGCGACGCCTCGATCGACATTTCCTCGACGGACTTCTCGATCGCCTCGGCGTTATAGACCGAGCCGACGCTGACGCGGGACAGGCTGCCCAGGGAGTTGGCATCCAGCGACGCAATGCTGGTGCGGAAATTGACCGAACCAACGCGGTACTGCTGACCTTCCTCGATCTTGAAGGTGACGACGAAGCCCTTGCCCTCCGGATCATATTCGGTGAGCGCGGCGACCACCTGGACGTCGGCGTAGCCGTTCTTGAGGTAGAAGCGGCGAATCAGGTCGCGGTCGGCCTCGACGCGATCCGGATCATAGATGTCGTTGTTGCCCAGGAAGCTGAGCAAATTCGATTCGCGCGTCTTGATGATGTCGCGGAGGCGATAGGACGAGTACGCGCTGTTACCGACGAAGTTGATGCTCTTGACGCCGGTCTTGTTGCCCTCGGTGACCTCGAACACGAGGTCGACGCGGTTGTTGGGCTGCTCGATGATCTGCGGCACGACGCGGACGTCATAGCGGCCCGACCGGCGATAGATCTCGGCGATGCGCTGGGCGTCGGACTGCACCATCGGGCGCGAGAAAGTGCCGCGCGGCTTCGACTGGATTTCCGCCGACAGCTGGTCGTCCTTGACCTTCTTGTTGCCCTCGAAGGCGACGCGGCCGATCACCTGGTTTTCCACCACGGTGACGACGATGCGGCCACCAGCCTGGTTGATCTTCACGTCCTGGAACAGGCCGGTCTCGTAGAGCGCCTTGAGCGCGTCATCGATCCGCCCGCTGTCCAGCCGGCCGCCCGGGCCCGGCTTGAAGTAGGAGCGGATGGTATCCGCCTCCACGCGCCGGTTGCCCTCGACCACGATCGAGGAAACGGACTGGGCCAATGCCGGCGACGAAACGAGCACTCCCGTCACCGACCCGGTGACCGGCAGAGCGAACATGACCAGGGCGGCAAGGAAACCCCGCCTCAGCACTCGCAGACCAACTTTCATGCGCCAAGCGACCTTATCATTCCAAGTCCCGACCCTGCTCCCCAGCCGGTCGGGAGATTCCCCAATTCGACGACGCTTGTAGCCAATTTTCACCGGCAGGCAAACGGCGTTTGATGCCGCATTTCCAATTTCTCACCAACACGTTGCCTAACGGCCACGCCGGCAAAAGATTCACACGGACCTGTCATGAGCCTGGCCAGTGAATCACGTCGTTGTAGAACGTGAAAATCATCAGCATCAGCACAATCGCAAGGCCAAAACGGAAACCCATTTCCTGGGCCCGGTCGGACAGCGGCTTTCCGCGAACAGCTTCGATGAAATAGAACAAAAGGTGACCGCCGTCGAGCAGCGGCACCGGGAACAGGTTCAGCAGGCCGATCGAGATCGACAGCACCGCGGCAAGGTGAATCAGCGCCGACAGCCCGAGGGTCGCCACCTGCCCCGAGATCTGGGCGATTCGGATCGGCCCGCCGATCTGGTCGGCGGCTTCCCGCCCGGTGAAGATGCCGCCGATATAGACCAGCGTCCGCTCGATGAAGAACCAGGTCTCCTTGACCCCGAGCCAGACCGCCGTCAGCGGGTCGACCGGCTTGGTTGTCACATCGGTCGGGGCAGCTGCACGGGTGATGCCGAGCACGCCCTGGCGATGGGGGTTGCCGAAGCTGTCCTTGATCTCGCGAAGTTCCGGCGTCGCCAGCAGCGTCACCGGCTCCCCACCCCGCCGGACGGTGAAAGTCAGCTTTTCGCCGGCGTTGATCGCCACGATCCGCTGCATGTCGGAAAAGCTCTCGATCTCCTTGCCGTCGATCGCAATCACGATGTCGCCGGGCTGGAAGCCGGCCGCAGCGGCGGCGCTGCCCGGCTGCACGGTGTCGACCTGGGCAGTCATCGACGGCTTGCCGAAGAAGGTGAACAGGCCGGCGAAGATCACGATCGCCAGCACGAAGTTGGCGATCGGCCCCGCAGCCACGATGGCGGCGCGGGGGCCGACCTTCTTGTCATGGAAGCTCTGGGCGCGCTCTTCCGCGCTCATGCCGGCGAGCGCGGATGCGGACGGCGTGCTGGCCTCGGAATCGTCGCCGAAGAACTTGACGTAGCCGCCGAGCGGAACCGCGGAAATCTTCCAGCGGGTGCCGTGACGATCGTTGAAGCCGACGATTTCGGGGCCGAATCCCAGCGAGAACGCCAACACCTTCACGCCGGCCCAGCGGGCGACCAGGAAGTGACCGAGTTCGTGGAAGAAGACGACGATCGTCAGAACGAACAGAAACGGGATGACGTAGCCCACGAAGGTGTGGCCCAAGAGACTGATATTATGAAGAAAAGCGTCGATCATCCGATCCTCGTCCCGGAGCGCGAGGCCCCGGCCCCGAATGTTTAAGATGCCTTTGCGGCAATTTGAGGCAAGAGGGTGGCAGCGATATATCGCGCGCCATGGTCAACGGCGAGCGCGTCGTCGGCGGTGCGCGGCGCCTTCGCCGCGCCGTCCGCCAGCGCCTTGTCCAGCGTCGCCTCGACCAGGCGGGCGATCATGCCGAACCGGATCTTGCGGTCGACGAAGGCCGCGACCGCCACTTCATTGGCGGCGTTGTAGACCGTGGGCGCCCCGCCCCCGGCCCGCAGGGCGTCATAGGCAAGGCGCAGGCCCGGGAAGCGCTTGAGATCCGGCACCTCGAAGGTGAGCTGGCCGATCGCCGCAAGGTCGAGCCGCGCCGCCGGCCCCGGAATGCGATCCGGCCAGCCGAGGCAATGGGCGATCGGCGTGCGCATGTCCGGCGCGCCGAGCTGCGCCACCACCGAACGGTCGGCGAACTCGACCATGCCGTGGATGATCGACTGCGGATGGACCAGCACGTCGATCTCGTCGGGCGTCAGCGCGAACAGGTGCGCCGCCTCGATCACCTCGAGGCCCTTGTTCATCATCGAGGCGGAATCGATGGTGATCTTCTGGCCCATCGACCAGTTCGGATGCTTGAGCGCCTGCTCCAGCGTCGCCTGCTCGATCGCCTCCGCCGACCAGGTACGGAACGGCCCGCCCGAGGCGGTGATGATGACGCGGGTGAGCTCCTCGCGATTGCCGGAGCTCAGCGCCTGGAACAGGGCATTGTGCTCGGAGTCCGCCGGCAGCACCTGCGCGCCGGCCGACACCGCGCGCTGCATGAAGATTTCGCCGGCACAAACCAGGCATTCCTTGTTGGCGAGCGCGACGGTGGCGCCGCGATCGACCGCCGCGAGCGCCGGCTTCAGCCCGGCCGCGCCGCTGACCGCCGCCATCACCCAGTCGGACGGCCGTGCCGCAGCCTCGACCACGGCGGCATCGCCGGCACCGCAGGCGATGCCGGTTCCCGCCAGCGCCGACTTCAGCGCATCGAATTTGGTCTCGTCCGCGATCGCGGCAAATCCCACCTCGAACTCGCGGGCGAGCTTGGCCAGCGCCTCGACATTGCTGTGGGCCGTGACAGCCTCGACGCGGAAGCGGTCGCGGCCGCGACGCAGCAGGTCCATGGTGCTGTCGCCGATCGATCCGGTCGCCCCGAGGACGGTGACCACCCGCTCCTGCTGGGGCCGTGCCTGATCGAGAGTTTTCAAAGGTACCGCGCTCATCGTCCTCACCAAACCATAAGACCGCGGCCGACGCCATCGATACCGCCGCGCAAGGCCCCGACCAGCGCGGCGAAAACGATCGCCGCGACGAAGCCGTCGAGCCGGTCCAGCAGTCCGCCATGGCCCGGGATGATGTGGCTGGAATCCTTCACCCCGAACGTGCGTTTCACCGCCGATTCAAACAGATCACCCAGTTGCGACACCACCGACAGCACCACGGCCAGCCCGAGCAGCGGCCCCATCCGGCCAAAGCCCAGCGCCGCGAACCCCAGCGCCACCGCGAGGCTGCCGACAAGGCCGCCGATGGCGCCGGCCCAGGTCTTCTTCGGGCTGACCCGCGGCCACAGCTTCGGCCCGCCGATGCCGCGCCCGGCAAAATAGCCGCCGATGTCGGTGACCCACACGATCAGCAGCACAAACATCAGCGCCAGGAATCCGGCGGAGGCATCGAACCGGACGAGGTCGGACGCCAGCAGCGCGAGCCCGGCATAGGCAAGGCCGCCGGCAATCCACAGCCGCCGCGCTCCGCCAGCCATCGCAACCACCACGATTCCGACCACAAGCGCCGCAACAGCGGCCGCAACCCAGCCCATGGCGCAGAGGCCTGCGACGATCAACGCGGCCACACCTGCAACGAGCACCGCGACATTGCCCACGGCGCCGACGATCATCAGCCATTCCACATAAAGGCCGGCGGCGGCGATCAACACGAGAGCGGCCCACAGCCAGCCGCCAAAATACGCGATCGCGATGGTGAGCGGCGCCAGCACCACGGCGGCGGCGACGCGCAACACGAGGTTGCGTGCGCCCTGCTCGCCCCCGGCCACCGGCGCGGCATTGTCCTGCGGCACGCCGGTCACGATCCGGTCTTGGCGGCAAGGCCGCCGAAGCGGCGCTCGCGCCGGGCGTACTCGGCGATCGCACCCTCGAGCGCGGCGCGGTCGAAGTCTGGCCAGTGGATCGGCACGAACACCAGTTCGCTGTAGGCCGCCTGCCACATCAGGAAGTTGGACAGGCGCTGCTCGCCGCTGGTGCGAATGATGAGGTCGGGATCGGGCAGATCCGGGGCATCGAGGTTCTGGGTGATCGCCTCTTCGGTGATGCTGTCGATGCTGCGGCGGCCTTCCGCCACCTCGCGCGCGAGACGCTGCGCGGCGCGCGCGATCTCGTGCCGCGAACCATAGTTGAACGCCACGACCAGCGTCAGCGCGGTGTTCGCCTTGGTCAGCTCTTCGGCTTCGGCGAGCAGCGAGCGAATATCCTGCTCCAGCCCCTCGCGCTCGCCGATCACGCGCACCCGCACGCCGTCGCGGTGCAGCGTCGCGAGATCGTTACGGATGAAGCGGCGCAGCAGGCCGAACAGGTCGCCGATCTCGGTGGCCGGCCGCGACCAGTTCTCGGAACTGAACGAGAAGATCGTCAGATAGGAGATACCGAGCTCGTTCGCCGCGCGTACGACGCGGCGCAGCGCCTCGACGCCGCGGCGATGGCCCTCGCCGCGCGGCAGACCGCGCGCCGCGGCCCAGCGGCCGTTGCCGTCCATGATGATCGCCACGTGCCGCGGCGCACATTGCCGGGCCGGGTCATCGGGATGGGACGAAACGGCGTTGGACATCGCGTGCAACCTCAGACCGTGAGGATTTCCTTTTCCTTGGCGGCAAGGAGCTGATCGATCTCGGTGATGATCGCATCCGTCGCCTTCTGGATGTCGTTGCCGAAACGCTCCTGATCGTCCTCGGAAATCTCGTGATTCTTCTCGAGCTTCTTGACGACGTCGAGACCGTCACGGCGCACGTGGCGCACCGCGACGCGGGCGGCCTCGGCGTATTTGTGGGCGACCTTCACGAGCTCCTTGCGGCGCTCCTGGTTGAGCTCGGGAATGCGCAGACGCAGCACCTGGCCCTCGGTCGCCGGCGACAGACCGAGGTTGGAGTTGACGATCGCCTTCTCCACCGCATGCACCATCGACTTGTCCCACACCTGCACCGACAACAGGCGCGGCTCCGGCACGCTCACCGTCGCGACCTGGTTGAGCGGCATGTGGCTGCCATAGGCCTCGACCTGCACGGGCTCCAGCATCGACGCCGAGGCGCGGCCGGTGCGCAAGCCGCCGAGTTCGTGCTTCAGCGATTGGATCGCGCCCTGCATGCGGCGCTTCAACTCGTTGAGATCGAAAGTCCCGGTTGCCATGGTCTTTGTCCTTATTGCTCGAAAGTTCGTCTGGCCGGCCGCGCCACCGCGTGGCCGTGCCCGTGTCGCCTAGCCTGCGACGATGGTCCCCCGGCCGCCGCCGCTCAGAATCGCCCCGATGGAGCCGGGCTCGGCGATCGAGAACACGATGATAGGCACCCCAGTCTCGCGAGCAAGGGCGAACGCCGTCGCATCCATGACCTTATACCCGCCTTCCAATGCCTGCGAATGCGTCAGCCGCTCGAAGCGCTTGGCCGACGGATCGGTCTTGGGATCGGCGCTGTAGACGCCATCGACGTTGGTCGCCTTGAGCACAGCCTGCGCACCGATCTCGCCGGCGCGCAGCACTGCCGTGGTGTCGGTGGTGAAGAACGGATTGCCGGTGCCGCCGCCGAGCAGCACGATGCGCCCCTCGGACAGGGCGCCATGCGCGGCGGTACGGGTGAAGAGCTCGCTGACCTGCGGCATCACGGCCGCCGACAGCGTCCGGGCGGGCTGCCCCTTGCGTTCGAGCGCAGCCTCGAGGGCCAGGCAGTTCATCATGGTCGCGAGCATGCCCATGGTGTCGCCGGTGGGACGGGACACCCCGCGGCTGGAGACTTCCACGCCACGGAAGATATTGCCGCCGCCGATCACGACGGCGATCTCGACCCCGAGGGCACGGGCGGCGATCAGGTCGCCGGCGACGCGGTCGATGGTGGGCTGGTCGATCCCGAAGGGCTGCGGTCCGGCCAGATACTCACCGGAGAGCTTGACCACGACACGACGATAAACCGGCTCACCCATGGTGCGCTCCCCTTCGGGGGCCCTTCCGGCCACGACCGGAAAAAGATCCTACCCGAACAAATAGATAAAGCGACGCGTCCGATTCAAGGCCGTTGCATTAACCTGTAGAACAATGGCGGCCCTCGCGGGCCGCCATTGCCGTGGGATCAGCTCTGTCCGGCGGCTGCGGCAACCTCGGCGGCGAAATCGGATTCCTGCTTCTCGATTCCCTCGCCCAGAGCATAGCGCACGAAGCCGGCGATTTTCACCGGTCCACCGACCTTGCCCTCGGCATCCTTCACAGCCTGGGCCACCGACTTGCCGGTGTCGTGGATGAAGGCCTGCTCCAGCAGGCAGACTTCCTTGTAGTAGGTCTTCAGGCCCGACTCGACGATCTTCTCGATCATCGCTTCCGGCTTGCCCTGCTGACGGTACTTGTCGGCCAGCACGTCCTTTTCACGGCGCACCACCTCCGGATCGAGGCCGGCAGCGTCGAGCGCGGCCGGGTTCGCGGCGGCGATGTGCATCGCGATCTGGCGGCCGAGCGCGGCCAGCTCGTCGGCACTGCCGGTGGACTCCAGCGCCACGATCACGCCGAGCTTGCCGAGACCGTCGATGACGGCGCTGTGCAGGTAGCTGGCCACCACGCCCTGGCCGACCGACAGCGTCGCCGCGCGGCGCAACGTCATGTTCTCGCCGATGGTCGCAATCGCATCCGCGATCGCGGTCTCGACGGTCACGTCACCGACCTTGGCGGCCTTGATCGCCTCGACATCGTCGCCGACCTTGAGCGCGACCTGGCCGATCATCTTGACGAGACCCTGGAACTGATCGTTGCGGGCAACGAAATCCGTCTCCGAGTTGACCTCGACCAGCACGCCCTTGGTGCCGGCGACGACAGCGCCGATCAGGCCCTCCGCCGCGACGCGGCCAGCCTTCTTGGCAGCCTTCGACAGACCCTTCTTGCGCAGCCAGTCAACCGCGGCCTCCATGTCGCCGGAGGTCTCGTTGAGCGCCTGCTTGCAGTCCATCATGCCCGCGCCGGTGTTGTCGCGCAGCTCCTTGACCATTGCAGCCGTAATCGTCGCCATCTTGAATATCCTTTGCCTGCGAACGCCGCCCGCCCGACGGCGACCATCAACGAGGTCATGTCCCGAATCGGAAATGCAGCGAACCTGCGAAGCGGAACACTAGCCGGCCAGTATGTCCTGGCCGCGAAATCAGCCTCAAAGCCGATCCGGGATGGCCACAGGACCACCCCGGAGATTTCGGCTTGAGATTGTTACTCCGCTTCCGCGGTGAGCTCCTTGGCCTTGGCCACCCAGCTGTCGGCGCGGCCCGGCAGACCAACCTGCTCGCCGATGTGGTGAGCGGTGGCCTGGTCGAGCTCGGCGAGCTGCCAGTAGTGGAAGATGCCGAGATCGTTGAGCTTCTTCTCGATCGCACCGGACACGCCGGTGAGCTTCTTGAGGTCGTCGGCAACGCCGCGCGGCCCCGGCAGACCCTGGAAGCCACCGCCTTCGGCACCCGACAGGTCTTCCTGCGCCGGGTTGGCCAGCGCACCGATGTCGACGCCCGCCTCGCCCTGCGCACGGGAGATGCCGTCGATCGCGGCGCGCGCGATCAGATCGCAGTACAGGCTGATGGCGCGACCGGCGTCGTCATTGCCCGGCACGACATAGGAGATGCCCTTCGGATCGCAGTTGGTGTCGACGATCGCCGCCACCGGGATGTTGAGGCGCTGGGCCTCCTGGATCGCGATGTCTTCCTTGTTGGTGTCGATCACGAAGATCAGGTCGGGCAGACCGCCCATGTCCTTGATGCCGCCGAGCGAGCGATCGAGCTTGTCGCGCTCGCGCTGCAGATCGAGGCGCTCCTTCTTGGTGTAGGCCTGGCTCTCGGACGAAGCGAGAATCTCCTCGAGGTGGCGCAGGCGCTTGATCGAACCGGAAATGGTCTTCCAGTTGGTCAGCGTGCCGCCGAGCCAGCGCGAGTTGACGAAGTACTGCGCCGAACGCTTCGCGGCGTCGGCAACGCCGTCCTGCGCCGAACGCTTGGTGCCGACGAACAGGATGCGGCCGCCGCGGGCGACGGTGTCGCTCACTGCCTGCAGCGCACGGTGCAGCATCGGCACGGTCTGCGCGAGGTCGATAATGTGGATGTTGTTGCGGGTGCCGAAGATGTAATCCTGCATCTTCGGATTCCAGCGGTGGGCCTGGTGGCCAAAGTGAACGCCAGCCTCGAGCAGCTGACGCATCGAGAAATCAGGAATCGCCATTTTGTCTTCTCCGGTTGGTTCCTCCGGAAACGTGTGAGCATAACGAGCCTTGCGGCCCGGATGCCACCGGACGGCTTTTGAAGCCATGTTTCCGTGTGAGATGGCGCGCTGTATAACGGCGCCTCCGCCGCAAAGCAAGGATTTCTCGCCCAAATCCGGGGTTTTCAGCCCCCGGGGGAACGGCGCCGGCCGGGCTCCGTGACGGAACCCGGCCGGCGGCGACGTCAGCACCTCGGCTGGTTCGGCGGGCACCTCTTGGGCGCCGGCCGCGGTGGCGGCGCGGGGCGTGGCGCCGGCGGCCTGGCGATCTGGGGCGCGGG
>JBFLYG010000028.1:0-192769 GCA_040756765.1 Pseudomonadota bacterium
GGCTCTTTTACGAATGTTAGAACCATAGGGACACTAGCAAATATAAGATTCTAGTGTGGTTTTGGATCTGACATTCGCTTGGAGGACCAGCGGCAAATGCTGAAGCGAATGTCAGATCCACCACACTAGAAGACCATGCGGCTGCGGCCATGGCTGCCCGTCACATCGGGCAAATCCCTGTCACAGGACGCCCGGTTTGGCAATTGCGGCCCGCGGACGAGGCGGCGCGACGATACCACCGCCGCGCGGCTGCGGGCCCTCCACCAGAGGGAGCGCTTGCGGCGCTGTCCAATTCCCTTACGCTGGTCCCCATCGTGAGCCCCGGTCGTCGGGGGATCGTTGCGCGCACGGATTGAATGCCAAACCGGGACAGGGCACCCCTTCGCTTCCTGAAGCTGACCGTAGCCGCGTGCTTCGTGGTCCCGCTGCTGCTGTTTTTGTACGTCGCGCTGCTGGAATGGCGCAGTGCGTCGCGCCAGGCCGACGAGCGCCTCGAGACCAACCTCAACATCCTGCAGGAACACGCCCTCAAGGTGTTCGAGACCATCGAGCGCTCGCTCGCCGAGGTCGACGAGATGGTCGACGGCCTGTCCGACGAGGACATGATCCGGCGCGAGGCGCAGCTGCATGCCCGCCTCGGCAAGATCGCGGCGACGCTGCCGCAGATCGAGGCGATCTCGATCGTCGGCGCCGACGGGCGGCTGCGGGTCTCGACTTCCGGCCTGCCCGCCGTGCAGCTCGACTGGTCGCAGCGCGATTATTTCAAGGCGCTCGCCGCGACCGATACCGGTACCTATATCGGCCAGGTGCTGACGCTGCCGGGCAGCGAACGGCCGCTGTTCAACGTCGCCCGTCGGCGGCGAACCGAGAACGGCAAGTTCGAGGGCGTCATCGTCGCTGCGGTGCCGCCGTCCTATTTCGACGAGTTCTACAGCCGCATCATCGACATCGCCTCCCACGGCACGGCGATGATGCTGCTGCGCGCCGACGGCGTGGTGCTGGTGCGCTATCCGGTGCCGCAGGACCCGGCGAGCAAGCTGCCCTCGACCGCGCCGTTCACCAGCCAGATCGCCCGCGAGCCGGACAAGGGCACCTACAGCGGCGTGTCGACCTTCGACGGCGAGCCGCGGCGGGTGGCATACCGGCGGCTCGCGAACTATCCGCTCTACGTGCTGACCAGCGTGTCGGAAGCCGCGGTGCGCGCCGACTGGCTGACGTTTCTCGGAACGCACATGATCTTCGGCGTGCCGGCGACATTGCTGCTGATCGCGATCAGCTGGCTGGCGCTGCGGCGGACGCGGGCGCTGTACGCCGAGATGTATGCCCGCGAGCGGGTGGAAGGCGCGCTGCGCCAGGCGCAGCGTCTCGAGGTGATCGGCCAGCTCACCGGTGGCATCGCCCACGACTTCAACAACCTGCTGATGGTGGTGATCGGCGGCGCCGACCGGCTGCGCCGCGACCTCACCGAACCCAAGCAGATCAAGACGCTGGACATGATCACGGCGGCTGCAAAGCGCGGCGAGAACCTGATCCGCCACCTGCTGACCTTCGCCCGCCGCCAGGCGATCACGCCGGCGACGGTCGACGTGGTGCGCTTCCTCGGGCAGATGGAAGATGTGCTGCGCGGATCGATCAAGGGCGACATCGACTTGAGCGTGCTGCCGCCGCCGCAGCCATGCTTTGCGCGGGTCGATGCCGGCGAGCTCGAGCTCGCGCTGCTCAACCTCGCGGTCAACGCCCGCGACGCCATGCCGAGCGGCGGCCGGCTGACGCTGTCGGCGGCGCCGACCGTGCTGTCGGGCGATGCCAAGTTCGATGGCCTGACCGGCGATTTCGTCGCCTTCCGTGTCATCGACAGCGGCGAGGGCATGCCGCCGGAGGTGCTGGCGCGGGTGTTCGAGCCGTTCTTCACCACCAAGCCGCCGGGCCAGGGCACCGGCCTTGGCCTCAGCCAGGTCTACGGCTTTGCCAAGCAGTCCGGCGGCGCCATCGCCATCGACACCGCGCCTTCGCTCGGCACTACCATCACGTTGGTGATCCCGCGCGTCAGCCAGGGCGCCGCGGTCGCGACGACGCTGCCCCCAGGCGACGACAAGGCGGCCGCCGCCCCGCCGCAGGCGCGCAAGGCCAAGGTGCTGCTGGTCGAGGACAGCGAGGAGGTCGCGCAGGTCTCGCGCGAGTATCTCGAGCGCCTCGGCCACAGCGTCGTCACTGTCACCAACGGCGTCGACGCGCTGGCGGCGCTCAGCAACGTGCGTGGCATCGACATCGTGCTGTCGGATATCGTGATGCCCGGCGAGATGGATGGGCTCGACGTCGCGCGCAGCATGCGCACGCTGTTTCCCGGGCTGCCGATCATCCTCGTCACCGGCTACAGTGCCAGCGCCAATGCCGCGCGCCGCGAAGGCTTCGAGGTGCTGCGCAAGCCCTACAATGCCAGCCGCATCGCCAAGGCGATCGAGGCGCATCTGATCAAGCGCACCCGTGCGACGGCGAGCAGCTGACGGCGCACCCCGCCTGTCTCAGCGCTGGCCGCCGAACAGGCGGTCGATCAGCCAGCCACCGTCGAGACCGGCTGCGGCCTCCGGCCGGCCCGAGGCTTGCGTCACCGGCGGACGCGCGGCGGCCGCGTTCGCCTGGGGCGGCGGATATCCCGGATAGGCCGGCGGCGCCGCGCGTGGCTGCGCTTGCGGTTGCATCGGCTGCGGCGGCTGAGCCTGTTGCGGCGTCGCCGGCGCCTGCGATCCGCCGCCGAACAGCCCGCCGAGGCCGGAGAACAGGCTGCGCTCGGAGTTCGGCAGCGCCGCCACCGGCACGTTCTGGTGCGCCGTGCGCATGAAGCGCGTCCACACCTCCACCGGCAGGCCGCCGCCGGTCGCCTTCTTGGTCGGCGAGTTGTCGTCGTTGCCGAGCCAGACGCCGGTGACGAGGTTGGCGGTGAAGCCGATGAACCAGGCGTCGCGGAAATCCTGGCTGGTGCCGGTCTTGCCGGCGGCCTGCCAGCCGGGCAGCTCGGCCTTGCGCGCGGTGCCGGTCAGCAGGGTCTCCTGCATCATGGCGTCCATCATCGCGACATAGCGTGGCTCGATCACCTGGTTGGGCGGATCGACCGGGCGGGCGTACAGCACCTTGTTGCCCTCGGTGGTCCGGATCCGGCTGATGACATGCGGCGAGACGCTGTGGCCGCCATTGGCGAACGGCGCATAGGCGCCGACCAGCTCCAGCACAGAGACCTCCGAGGTGCCGAGTGCGATCGAGGGATTGGCGTCGAGCTTGGAGGAGATGCCGAGCCGGTGCGCGGTGCGCACCACGTTCTTCGGTCCGACCTCGAGGCCGAGGCGCACCGCCACGGTGTTGAGCGACATCGCCAGCGCCTGGGTCAGCGTGACCGCGCCGAAATACTCGTGGGTATAGTTCTCCGGCTTCCAGCCCTTGATGTCGAGCGGGGCGTCCTGGCGGATGGTCTCCGGCGTCAGGCCCTGCTCGATGGCGGTGAGGTAGACGAACGGCTTGAACGCCGAGCCCGGCTGGCGCTTGGCGGTGACGGCGCGGTTGTACTGGCTGTCGGAATAATTGCGGCCACCGACCATGGCGCGGACGTCGCCGTTCGGCGTCATCGCCACCAGCGCGCCCTGCGACACGTTGAACTTGACGCTCTTGGCGGCGAGCTCGTCGATGATCGCGGCTTCCGCGACGTTCTGCAGCTTGGGATCGATGGTGGTCTCGACGGTGATGTTGTCCTCGATCTGCCCGACGAGGTCATCAAGCACGTCGGCCACCCAGTCCGCGACATAGTTGACGGTGCCGGCGCCGGCCGGCTTCACCGCATAGGACGGGTGGCCGAGATTGGCGGAGGCCTGCGCCTGGGTGATGAAACCGGCATCCGCCATGGCGGCGAGCACGGTCTGGGCCCGGCGCTCGGCGCCTTCCGGGTTGCGGTTGGGCGCGAGGCGTGACGGCGACTTGACGAGGCCGGCGAGCATTGCCGCCTCGGCGACGGTGACGTTGCGTGCGGACTTGCCGAAGTAGCGCTGCGCCGCCGCCTCGACGCCATAGGCGCCGGAGCCGAAATAGACGCGGTTGAGGTAGAGCTCGAGGATCTCGTTCTTCGAGTGCTTGCGCTCCAGCCAGATCGCCAGCTCCGCTTCCTGCAGCTTGCGCTGCATGGTGCGTTCCTGGGTCAGGAACAGGTTCTTGGCGAGCTGCTGCGTCAGCGTCGAGCCGCCCTGCGACACGCCGCGATGCAGGAGGTTGGCCACCGCGGCGCGCGCAATGCCGACCGGATCGATGCCGAAATGCGAATAGAACCGGCGGTCCTCGATGGCGATGAACGCCTTCGGCAGATAAGGCGGCAGGTCCTTCAATGCGACATTGGCGCCGGCCATCTCGCCGCGGGTGGCGAGCAGGCTGCCGTCGTTGCCGACGATCTGGATGGTCGGCGGGCGCTTGGGAATTTCCAGCGACTGGATCGGCGGCAGGTGCGCGCCGATATAGATCACGAGGCCGACGACGCCGATCACCGCCCACAGCCCGAGCACCGCGCCCCAGTAGATCAGGCGGCCGATGCCGAACGTGCTGCGGGTGCGCCGCTCCCTGCCGCGCGCCTTGCTTTTGGCGGGGCGGCGCGGCGGCGGCTCGTCCGGCTCGTCGTCCACTTCGGCGGGGGCCGCCTTGCGGCGCTTGGGTGCGGGCTTGGGCTTGGGTTCGGCGATGCGGACGCGGTCGTCCTCGCCGAGGCGCAGGTCGACCAGCGACGAGCTCGGCCCGAACCGGGGCTCGCGGCGTCCCTCGCCGTTTCGCCGTGAAGATCCCATCCGCAACTCTACCCGCGCACGCCTGTCCGCTCGCACGCTATCGGCGGCGGTTTAAGGTGGCGTTACGCAAAGGTTAACGGCGCATTAGGGCTTTGCCGGCCTCTGCTCAGTATTTCCCCGGCAAGGGTGGCAAGGAGGGTTTGTTGGGCGGTGTCTTGCCTGCGCTGTCGCCGGTCTTGCCCGGCTGGTTGCCGAGGGTGAGGTGCTGGTGAAGCACAAGTTCCGCGGCGTGACCCGGAGGGGGGATGTTGGTGACGCCGGTTCCGAAGCCGCAGAATGTCGAATCGTCGACCATCGATGTCAGCAGCGTCGCCGGATCGTTGCGCAGTCCCATGACCGCGAAACCAACGACGATGCGATACACATCGCCAACGTTCGGCGTTTTTGTCGCGTTGAAGATATTGGCTGGCGGTGTGTCCGCACATGCGCAGCGGATGATCGTCGGAAAGCCGAAGCCCGTCTGTGTGCCCGCAGCCGCCTCGTAGAGCGTGCAGAAATTGTCGGCTGCATACCAGAAGGTCGTGAGCGAGGACGTCTCGTCGCGCAGCGTGACGTATTCGTAGTTGCCGTTCACGGGCTGAGGCATCCCCGCCGTCCAGACCGGGTTTCCGGGGGCCGGGCTGATCTGATTGGGGTTGAGACGGGGAAAGCCCCAGGGATCGTAGATCCGGAACACGGTTCCCAGCGTCGGGTGGCTGAGGTAGCCGTTGATGACGACCGCGTGAGCCTCATCGGAGGATCGCAGGAACGGATTGCCATTGCGATCCTTGTAGGGCGTGTTGCTGCTGTAGTCGCCCTGGATCCAGATCTGGTTGTGAAACAGAATGACCTGCAGTCCCATATTGAGATACTGCACGATCTGGCTCGATTCGATCTGCGGATAGTTGCTCGCGTAGACTTTCAGGCCCGCACCCAGATCGTAATTCTTGTATTGCGTGGGCTGCGGGCTGAGCAGGCTGTTGAGCTGGTAGCTGATCCGCCCGACGGGCGCCGCGGATGCGTTGAACTCGCTGTTGATCAGATTGACGCCGGCGCCGCTGCTGATCGTCAGGTTGCCGTTTTGCGCAGGCGCCGAAATCGCCGGATTGCCGTTGGCGTCGATTGCGCCCGTGGTCTGCGCCACGAAGTTGAGCGTGTTGACGTCCCACAGATCGTATTGAAAGCATGTTGCCTGTGTGACCGGCGTGACGGGCTGGTTCGAGACCGAGGGCACCAGCAGCGACGTCGATTTGAGGTTGCCGAAGCCGAGCTTGCTGGCCTCCACGATCTCGCGCAGCGCCATGGCGATGCACACCGGTGCGCAGGCCAGCTTGTTGCTTTTCCAGATGATGTCGACGGCTTCCGAGCCGCCATCCTCGCTCGCCGGGATGGTATAGAAGCGGTGATATTCCCGCTGCTGGTTGAACAAACGCATCGTGCCGTAGCTGTTGAGAGCATATTGCATGAAATACTCCGCTAAAAAATGAATTGGCCTGCGCCAAAAAAGGCCGCGCAGGTCGCGAAAACGTAAGGCGTGCGCGTGCCGCCGGTCAATCCGGCAGATCGCGGGGCATGAAGATCTGGGGTCGGCCGAAAATCCGAGCGTGCGGGAGCCGGCCGCCGAATGTCAGGCCAGCCACACCGCCAGCAGTGCGATGAGCGCCGGCAGCGCCTGCACGACAATGATCTTCGGCTTCGCCGAATAGCCGCCGTAGAGGCCGGCGACGATCACGCACAGCAGGAAGAACACCTTGACCTGGAAGCCGGTCGCCGCGACCGGGTGCACGAGGCCCCAGATCAGGCCGGCGGCGAGGAAGCCGTTGTAGAGGCCCTGGTTGGCGGCCAGCACTGCCGTCTGCTGCGCGGCCTCCGGCGTGTTGCCGAAAGTCTTCAGGCCCTGTGGCTTGGTCCAGAGAAACATCTCCAGCACCAGGAAATAGACATGCAGCGCGGCGACGAGCGCGACGAGGACGTTGGCGACGACGGACATGATGATGCTCCCCCACAAGGCAGCGTCACCATACCCGGTTCCGCGCGCCGGGCCATCAGGCCTGTTGCAGCAGGTCTTGCGGTGGGACGGTCACACGAGGCCCGCGCGCACCGCGGGACATGTGCCGCCCCGCGATCGCATGCCCCATGCGAAGCGTTATTCGAAACCCTGGACCGGCGGCGGCGACGAGGCGGCCGGAGCGGAGGCGGGGGCCGCAGCGGGGGCGGCAGCTGGCGGCGCCGGGGATTGCACCGGCGGGTTCTGGGCGAGCCGGCTCGGGCCTGCCGTGGCCTTCGCCTGGGCCGCCTGCCGCGGAGCGGCGCGGCCGGTGGAGGCGGTGCGCTTGGGCGCGCGGCCATCGGAGCGCCGCATGCCCCATGAGCGCGAGATCGACGGGCCGGCGGTATAGCCGACCACGGCGCCGGCCACCGCGCCGATCGGCCCCAGCACCACTGCGCCGGACAGCGCGCCGAGCGCCGCATCGCCGGCGCGTTCCTGGGCGAAGGCGCCTGACGCTGCGAAAGGCAGCATGAGCGCTGCGGCAAGGATGGCTTTTTTCATGTTGGTCCCCGGCAAATCTGTCGGCGGGGACCGAGCCTCGGGAATGCGGCGACAGCAAGGAGCGGCCAGTTCCATTTTGCGGAACCGCACCGCCGTTGGTGGCGGCTGATCAGCTCCGCAGCCGTTCCACCGATCCGAGTGCGCCGGCCATCCGGTCGAGCGCCTCGGCAAGAGAGGCGGGAACGCTGATCATGTCGCTGCCGCGACGGCGCGCCCAGCTGCGTTCCCCCGGCGTGCGCAGCGGCTCGGCGCGCGATTGTGATGTGCGGATGCGGGTCAGTGCGTCGGCAGCCTCGGTCCGGAAATCGTCCGTGTTGCGGAAGTGGGCGATGTCGATGGCGATGAACAGCAGCGAGCACACGAACGGCTTGGCGAGATCGCCGTAGAGCGGCGGAACATGGTCGCCGCCAGGGCCCTCGGCCAGCAGGCTGCACATCAGATCGATGGCGAGGGCCAGTCCAAAGCCCTTGGCGCCGCCCGCCGGCAGCAGCATGCCCGCGATCGCCGCCGTCGCATCCGTGGTCGACTGGCCGTCCTTGTCGACGGCCCAGCCCTCGGGAAGGGCGCGGCCGGCCTTCTCGAAGGTCCGGATCTTGCCGAGCGCGGCTTCGCTGAGCGCCATGTCGAGCAGGAAATCCGGCTTGTCCGCCGCCGGCAGGCCGATAGCGAGCGGGTTGTTGCCGACCAGTTTCGCCAGCCCGCCCGGCGCGGGCATCATCGGCTTGGTGTTGCACATGGCGAGGCCGATGCAGTCATGGTCGCTGGCCTGCTGCGCGTAGCGGCCCGCGGCGCCGAAGTGAAAGCTGTCGCGCACGGCGACGACGCTGATTCCGAACGTCTTGGCCCGGTCGATCGCCATCTGCATCGCCCGCCGCCCGGCGAGATGGCCGAACATGCCGCGCGCGTCGAGCACGGCGGTCGCCGCCCGGCTGTCGACCAGAAGCGGCTCCTCCGCGGTCGAGACGCTGCCGAGCTGCAGGCGGCGCAGATACATTTCGGCCTGGGACAGGCCGTGAGACGGCAGGCCCGAGCGGTCGGCGTCTGTGAGCGCCTCGCCCATCTCCAGCGCTGCGGATGGCGACAGGCCGGCGCGGGTGAACAGGTCCGCGAGGACGCGGACGGTGTGGGCGACGCTAAGAGTGATGGTCTCGGTCATGACGTCCTGCGGCGTAGGATCTGAAGCGTGCCGCTCACGACAGCGCCTGCGAGCGCTTCGCGTCCGCTGCCGTGAGGCTGAACCCGGTCGACTTCGCGACGCGCCACGTGGCGAGCATGATCACCGCGCTCAGCGCCAGCACGGCGAGGCTCGCGGCCGGCACCGCCATGGCCGCCAGCGCGCTGCCCGACCAGTACGCCACCCACGGCATCAGGTTCTGGGCGGCGAAGCCGCCGAGGCTGCCGATCGTGCTGATCGCGGCGATCGCCGCGGCGGCATGCGCGCCCTTGAAGATCTGCGACGGCAGGTACCAGAAGCAGGGGAACAGCAGCGAGATGCAGGGCGTGCCGACCGCCAGCGCGACATAGCGCATCCAGTTCTGCTCCAGCAGCGTCGAGGTGAAGAACGCCGCCATGCCGCACAGCGCGATCAGCGCCATGCCCATGAGCACCGTGCGGTGCTCGCGCAGGTGGCGCGGCAGCCAGATCAGCACGACGGCGGCGACGGCCCAGGGCAGCGCGTTCAGCAGGCCGTTCTGGGTGCCGGTGGCGCCAAAGCCTTTCACCACGGTCGGCAGCCAGTAGATGATGCCGTAGAGCGCGAGCGTGATCATGGTGTAGACGAAGGCGAACCACCACACCCGCGGGTCGATCAGCACCCGCAGCGGATGGCTCTGCATCGGCGCGGCGATGTCGTCACGGCCGAGCTCCTGGGCCAGCCAGGCCTTTTCGTCGGCGGCGAGAAAGGTCGCCGTCTGCGGGCCGTCCGGCAGGTATTTCAGGATCAGGACGAACAGGAGCAGCGCCGGCGCGCCGGTGACGATGAAGACCCACTGCCAGCCCGCGAGCCCCAGCATGCCGTCGAGGTCGAGCAGCGTGCCGCCGAACAGCGATCCGAACATGTTGCCGAGCGGGCTGCCGATGGTCAGAAGCGCCACTGCCTGCACGCGGTAGCGCTTGGGAAACCACAGGGTCAGGTAGAAGATGATGCCGGGATAGGCACCGGCTTCCGCGACGCCGACCAGGAAGCGGACCGCGGCGAACAGCGATCCGCTGAAGGTGAAGCCGAGCACGACCGTCAGGACGCCCCAGGTGATCAGGATGCGGGCGAACCACAGCCGTGCGCCGAACTTGTGCGCAGCCAGGGCGCTCGGCACCTCGAACAGCGAATAGCCGATGAAGAACAGCGACGACGCCAGGCCATAGGTCGTCTCCGGCAGACCGAGGCTGTGGACCATCTGCAGCTTGGCGTAGCCGACATTCGAGCGGTCGATCACCGCCAGCAGCATCATGCCGACCAGAAGCGGCATGATGCGCCACATCACCCGGCGCACCAGGGCGTCGCCGCCGTCGCGCTCGACGAAGCTCATGTGGTCGTCCTCCCGTTATGCCCTGCCGTTCGGATGCGGCCTTCAGGCGGCTGTTAGATCAGGCTGCGGTTCTGGCGGCCGGCCGGCTCTCCGGCAGGCCGAGGAAGGCGGCGGCATTGTCGCCGATCAGCTTCTTGATGGCGGCGCGCGGCATCTGCAGGTCGAGCAGCATCTGCGTGATGCTGCGGAAGCCGTCGACCGGACGCTGCGAGCCGGTGAGGCCGAGGTCGGACGACAGGATGGTGTTGTCGACACCGGCGATCTCGATCAGGTGCGCCAGATCGTCGGCGCTGTACTTCTTCGATTTGCCGTCGATGAACATGCAGATCGAATGCTCCATCACCACCCCGCGCCCGACCAGTTGGCGGATGTCGGTGTCGGTGCAGCCGACGATATAGGTGGGATGGTTGACCAGCATCTTCCTGACGCCGCGCCGCGCCGCCTCGTCGAACAGCAGGTGCAGCTCGCGCACATGCAGGTGGCCGCCGGCCAGGATGATGTCGGCTTCCGCGATCAGGTCGAGCACTTTTTTGGTGTCGTCCGTCAGCCGGCCGTTGATATCCAGCGCCGACAGCGGCGATGGATCGAGCATCTTCTGCGAGGTCTTGGGGAAGGTCTTGGCCTGTCCGCTCTTCTGCACCTCGATGTGGTTGGCTGCCGACAGGGTCGGCATCCAGACGATCTTGCCGCCGAGCTTGATGGCGTGATCCACCGCATGGGGATTGATGCCGCCCGACGCATTGTTGAGGGCGACGCCGGAGAACAGCCGCACATGGGTCTCAGGGAACAGTTTTTCCAGCAGGATGGCGTGCGCCATGCCGGGATAGAAGTGATCCTTGTAGAGCACCGCGCGGAAGCCGGCCGCGGCGGCGTCGAGCAGCTCCTCGTGGTGGTCGAGGATGCGCGGCATTGCCGCGGGGCCGCTGTGACAATGCAGGTCGACGGCGCCGACCAGCAGCTCGGCGACGTCAGCGGGGCGGGACAGCGGCGGCAGCGGCACGGTGTCCGGATACGTCATGGATGTCTCGGCCATGGGGCTTGCCTTTCAGGTGTGGGCCGCGGCGGCGGCCGGCATCGGATAGTCGTCGGCGTTCAGCACCCAGCCGGGCTTTTCGGAGAAGTCGACGCGTGGCGGGCAGAAGATGTCGACCAGGAGATTGAGGCCGGGGTCGATCGCCTGCGAGGTGTGGATCGCCGGCGGCGGGATCACGGTGACCGACGGCGAGCCGCAGCGCTCGTGATCGTCCGGCCGCCACTGGCCCATGTCCGTGGTCCAGGGCCAGCGCAGGTGGTGGATGAAGGTGCCGGCGAGCGCCAGCGAGCATTGCTCGAAATCGTCGTGATGATGCGGCGACATCTTGGTGATGTCGCGCGGGCCGTTCTTCGGATCGAGGAAGTTCACCATGAAGGTCGAGCCGCGGAAGATCCGCCCGAACCGCCCCGGGGTTGGCGCCACCTCGAGGCTGTAGGTGCGCACCCTCAAGCCGCCGACCGGATCGGGCCACGCTTCGAAGGGCGGCAGGTTGGGATGCGGGCTCGCGTAGGACGCCGTGTTCGCGCTGAGCCCAGCGAGATCGTCCGACTTCGTGGTCATCATGCGGACGACCTTGGCGGGCCCGCGCAGCGTCACCGTGCTGGCGCCCGCCGGCACGAAGCTGATGGAATGGCCGCTCACGGTGACGGTCTTGCCGCCCCAGGTGATCTCGGCGCCGGCTCCGGGATCGGGCAGCAGCACGACATACTCGTCGGGCTGATCGGCGCGCGTCAGCACCGCGCCGGCGTCGGCTTCGCTATAGGCGATGATGAAGTTCTGGCCGCGGGCTAACCAGGTGCGCGCGCCATCGGTCGTTTCGGTCGGCGGCATGTCATAGAATTTGGCGTACTCGGCGCCGGCGAACCGGGTCGGGCTCGGGGCGCGGCCGACCGGCGTGGCGGTCAGCGCGGCGCGGGGATCGGTGCTGTGGTACATGAGAGCATCCTGGGCGGGTTAGGCGTGAACGAGCTTGTTGAAGTCGGTGAGGGTCTGGGCGGCGGCGCGCCGCATCTGGCCCTGGTCCGACGAGATGATGAAGGCGCTGGCGCCGAGGGCGGCGAAGTCGGCGGCTTCCGCGGCGCTGGCGACCATGACGCACACCGGCTTGTGGGCGCGTTTGGCGGCGGCGATGATGTGGACGACGGCCTGCTGCACCCGGTCGTCCGATGACGACGGCGCGCCGAGCGCGACGGTGAGGTCGCCGCGGCCGATGAACAGGCCATGGATGCCATCCACCGTGGCGATGGCGTCGATCTGCTCCAGCGCCTCCGGATCCTCGATCATGGCGATAGCGCAGACCGACGCGTCCTGGTCGTCGACCAGGCGCCACATCGGCGTCGCGCCATAGCCGCCGGCGCGCGGCGAGCCGGAATAGCCGCGCCGGCCGCCGCGATAGCGCGCCGCTGCGGCGACCGCGCGCGCCTTGTCGACGCTGGCAACGTGCGGCACCAGCACGCCGGCCGCGCCGCAGTCGAGGCAGGACAGGATTTTCGCCGGATCGTCCGACGACACCCTGACAATCCCGGCCAGGTTGCTGGCGCGGGCGGCCAGCAGCACCATGTCGGTGGCCATGCGATCGAACGGCGCATGTTCCTCGTCGATCACGACGAAGTCATAGCCGAGCGCGCCGAAGATCTCGGTCGCATGGGTGGTCGGGGTCTTGATGAAGCTGCCGACCACGCGCTGTCCGTCGGACAGCCGGCGGCGGAACGTGGAAAAAAGCGGCCTGACATTGTCGCCGGACACGATGGGCCTCCCGAAGAGCGTTTGTCGGGCGGCGCGCGGCGGCCGCCAGTGTTGTTATGCGCTGGCAAGACCATTGCAGCGGCAGGACATTTCGGCCATATCTAATCGCCGCCGTTCCACCAGGTGGAATCCCGTTGCCGCTCAAATCCGATACCGTCGAAGCCGCTGCCCGCACGCTGCTGCTGCTCGAGGAGCTCAACCGCCATCGCGTGGCGTCGATCGACATCCTGCACCGCGCCACCCGCCTGCCGAAGTCCACCGTGGTGCGGCTGATGAAATCGCTGTGCGCGATGGGCTATGCCGTCAACGATCCGCGCCAGGGCGGCTATTCGGTCGCCTCGCGGGTGAAGTCGCTCAGCAACGGCTTTCACGGCGACCCGCTGGTGGTCGAGGCGGCACGGCCATGGGCGCTCGCCTTCACCGAGCAGTATCAGTGGCCGCTGGCGATCGCGGTGCTCGACCGGACGTCGGTGATGGTGCGCTTCAGCACCATCCCGTACAGCCCGATCTCGCCGTTTCACGGCACCATCAACATGCAGCTCAGCCTGCTGTGCCGCGCGCTCGGGCGCGCCTATCTCGCGTTCTGCCCGATCGGCGAACGGTCGATGCTGCTGGACATGCTGGCGCGGTCGCGGGAGCCGGAGGACCGCCTCGCCGCCGATCGCAAGCGCGCGCTGGCGCTGCTCGCCGCGATCCGCAAGCAGGGCTTTGCCGAACGCGATCCCATGGTCGAGCCACGCTCGTCCGGCACCATCGCGGTGCCGATCCTCAGCGGCCGCAAGGTGCTGGCCACGGTCGGGATGACGTACTTCGTGTCGGCGCTCGATCGCGCCGACCTCGTGCAGCGCTACGTGCCGCTGATGCACACGCTCGCGGCGAACATCGCCGGCAGCGTCGCGTCGCTGCGGCAGCCGTGAGGCCATAACCCGATGTGGTTCCACGCTCTCAGCGTCATCACCGGGCCGACGCGAAGCGTCGTGACCCGGTGATCCAGCTTCAAAGACACACGTTACGTGGTGAGAAAGCTGGATTGCCGGGTCAAGCCCGGCAATGACGCGGTGGGTGTGGCATCTTTCGTCACCAAACTGGACAGCGCGGCGCCCTACGCCGCGGGCTGGGACGCGCCGTCGCCGTTGGCGAGCAGGTGGACCACCGCGCGCTTGATCGCGGCCTGGCGGGTCGGCGCGGTGATCTGGGCGCCGAGCAGGTCGGTGACATAGAACACGTCGCGGGCGCGCTCGCCGAAGGTCGCGACATGGGCCGAGGCGATGTTGAGGTTGAGCTTCGAGATCGCGGTGGTGAGTTGATAGAGCAGGCCCGGCCGGTCGAGGCCGGACACCTCGATCACGGTGTAGCGGTCCGACCACTGGTTGTTGATGATGACCTCGGGCTCGACGATGAACGGCCGCACCTTGGCGCGGCCGGTGCGGCGCGCCATCACTTCCGGTAGCCGCAGCTTGCCTTCCAGCACCTGCTCGATCATTTCGCCGATGCGGGTGGCGCGGCGTGCCTCGTCCTCGTCGCGGTCGTACTCGCGCGATATCGCGATGGTGTCGAGCGCAAGGCCATCGGTCGTGGTGTAGATCTGGGCATCGACGATGTTGGCGCCGGCGGAGGCGCAGGCCCCCGCGATCACCGACAAGAGCCAGGGATGGTCGGGCGCGAGAATCGTCAGCTCTGTGACGCCGCGCGCCTCGTCGAAGCCGACATTGACCGCGAGTTTGTGGCCGCTGTGCTCGCTCGCCCGCACGAAGCGGGCATGGCGCATCTTGCGCTGCAGGTCGACCTTGAGCCAGTACGCCGGGTAGTGGCGGGCGATATAGGCGTTGACCTCGGTCTCCGGCCATTCGGTGAAGTGGGCGCGGAATTCGGCCTGCGCCGCGGCGATGCGCTGGGCGCGGTTGACCTCGGAGAAGCCGCCGGTCAGCACCGGCTCGGTCTCGTAATACAGCGTGCGCAGCAGCTGCGCCTTCCAGCCGTTCCACACGCCGGGACCGACGCCGCGGATGTCGGCGGTGGTGAGGATGGTCAAGAGCTTGAGATGCTCGAGCGACTGCACCACGGCGGCGAAGTTCTCGATGGTCTTGCGGTCGGACAGGTCGCGCGACTGCGCCACCGTCGACATGGTCAGGTGCTCCTCGATCAGCCAGGCGATCAGCTCGGTGTCGGCGGCATTGAAGCCGAGCCGCGGGCACAGCCGGCGCGCCACCTTGGCGCCGGCGATCGAGTGGTCTTCCGGGCGGCCCTTGGCGATGTCGTGCAGGAACACGGTGACATAGAGCGCGGCGCGGTGCTCGGGGCGGATCTTGCGCATCAGGTCGCTCGACAGCGCGAACTCGTCATTGCCGCCGCGCTCGATGTCCTGGAGGATGCCGATGCAGCGGATGAGGTGCTCGTCGACCGTGTAGTGATGATACATGTTGAACTGCATCATCGACACGATCTTGCCGAACGCGCGGATGAAGTGCCCGAGCACGCCGGTCTCGTTCATCCGCCGCAGCACGATCTCGGCGTCGTTTGAGGTGAGAATCTCGACGAACAGCCGGTTTGCCTCCGGGTTCTCGCGCATCTTCTCGTTGATGAGGCCGAGCGAGCGCGTCGCCGCGCGCATGGCGTCGGGATGGAAGGCGAGGTTGTTCTTCTGGGCGAGGCGGAAGATCCGGATCAGGTTGACCGGGTCGCGCTTGAACACGTCCGGGGCAACGAGGTTGATGCGGTTGTTGTCGACCAGGAAGTCCGGGTTCTCCCGCAGCCGGTGGCGCCGCGCGTTCGGCCGCAACCGCGCCATCACCCGGCTCAACACCGGGGCGGGCTTGGTCTGCTGGTCCTCGAGCTTGGCACAGAGGATCGCGGTGAGATTGCCGACTTCCTTGGCGACCAGGAAGTAGTGCTTCATGAAGCGCTCGACGTCCTGCATCCCCGGATGCGAGGTGTAGCCGAGCCGCTGCGCGATCTCGCGCTGCATGTCGAACGACAGCCGTTCCTCCGGCCGTCCGGTGTAGAAATGGATGTTGCAGCGGACCGACCACAGGAAGTCCTCGCAGCGCCGGAACGTGCGGTATTCCTGGACGTCGAACACGCCGCGCTCGACCAGTTCGTCGGTGTCGCGCACGCGGTAGACGTACTTCGCCATCCAGAACAGCGTGTGCAGGTCGCGCAGGCCGCCCTTGCCGTCCTTGACGTTGGGCTCGACGAGGTAGCGCGACTGGCCGCCGCGGCGGTGGCGCTCCTCGCGCTCGGCGAGCTTGGCGGCGACGAATTCGGCGGCGGTGCCCTGCACCACGTTCTTGTCGAAGCGGGTGACCAGCTCGTCATAGAGCGCGTGGTCGCCGGTGATGAAGCGGGTCTCCAGGATCGCGGTGCGGATGGTCATGTCGGCGCGCGACTGGCGGATGGTCTCGTCGATCGAGCGCGTGGCGTGGCCGACCTTCAGCCCCATGTCCCACAGGCAGTAGAGAATGGCCTCGGCGACCTGCTCGCCCCAGGCGGTCTGCTTGTAGGGCAGCAGGAACAACAGGTCGATGTCGGACTGCGGCGCCAGCAGGCCGCGGCCATAGCCGCCGGTGGCGACCACCGACATGCGCTCGGCCTCCGACGGCGTCGGGATCTTGTAGAGGTAGCGTGTCGCCGCATTGAACAGCAGGCGGATGACCTCGTCCTGGATCACGCACAGCTGTTCGGCGCAGCGGCGGCCGTGGCGATCTCTGAGCAGCTGGGCCTGGATCAGCTCGCGCGCCGTGGCGGTTTCGGCCTTGAGCAGCTGGGCGAGCGCGGCGCGGAAGGCATCGTCGCGGCCGGCATGGGTCTGCGCCAAAGCGGCGATCTGCGCTTCGATCCGCGCGGTGTCGAACAGGAGCTCAGATTGTTTGTGTGCTTCGATCAAGGCGCTGTCGCTGTCCATGGGTCACCGGGATAACGGACAAGCCGCACAGTGTCACCAGCGATTCTGAAGCAGGGATAAAGCTGTTCTCGTTTCCAGGGCACGAAGAGAAGCTTTCTGCTGCGAGGCGGCGCCGGGAGGTGCGGATTTTCTCGTTGACGCGTTGCTTTAAGTGCCTGAAATTTAATGTTGAATTTTGATTTCGCAACCGGGCGGGCGGGGGGCCTCGCCGGTTTGCGCGACATGATCTTTCGACCCGTCCCCCGCGGAGCTGACGATGACCTTCCTGTCCCGGCGCGCCGTCGCCGCCCTTGCGGCCTTCGCCCTGTTCGCCGCGATCCCGACGGTGGCCTGCGCCGCTGACGCGCCGAAGCAGATCGCGCTCGACTGGGCGACCTACAACCCGGTCTCCATCGTGCTCAAGGAGCAGGGGCTCTTGGAGAAGGAGTTCGCCAAGGACGGCATCAAGATCGTCTGGGTGCAGTCGGCCGGCTCCAACAAGGCGCTGGAATTCCTCAATGCCGGCTCGATCGACTTCGGCTCGACCGCCGGCTCGGCGGCGCTGGTCGCCCGCATCAACGGCAATCCGATCAAGTCGATCTATGTCTACTCGCGTCCCGAATGGACGGCACTGGTCACCACCAAGGACTCCAAGATCAGCAAGGTCGAGGACCTCAAGGGCAAGCGCGTCGCGGTGACCCGCGGCACTGATCCGCACATCTTCCTGGTGCGGGCGCTGCAGGGCGCCGGCCTCACCGAAAAGGACATCACGCCGGTGCTGCTGCAGCACGCCGACGGCAAGACCGCGCTGATCCGCGGCGATGTCGACGCCTGGGCCGGGCTCGACCCGATGATGGCGCAGGCCGAGGTCGAGGACGGCGCGAAACTGTTCTTTCGCAAGCCGGAGGCCAACACCTGGGGCATCCTCAATGTCCGCGAGCAGTTCCTCAGGGATCACCCGGACCTCGTCCGCCGCGTGCTCGCCACGTATGAAGAGGCGCGCAAGTATTCACTCGCGCACTATGATGACCTGAAACGCTCGTTCATCGGCGTCACCAAGCTGTCGGACGTCGTGGTCGACAAGCAGCTCAAGGAGCGCACCGAGCTGACCCACAGCCGCATCGGCGCGCCGCAGCGCGACTCGATCCTGGCGGCAGGGCTGGCGCTGCAGCAGGCCGGCGTCATCGACGCCAAGGTCGACGTCAAGGCGACCGTCGATGCGCTGATCGACGACCAGGTGCCGCTGCCGACCAACTGAGCCTGGCCTGAGCACCACGCGGCCCGCACCTCGCGGGCCGCGTTTGCGTTTGATCGCTTGCTTTCCGCGCCGGGACGCGATTTGGCTATGGTCATGACCATCGACACCCCGAGCCTTCCGGCGCAGATGGACGCCGCTGACGCCGTGATGCCCCCGCCGCCGTCGCGCTGGCGGCGGATCGCGGGTCCCGTGCTCGGGCTCGTCGTGCCGCTCGGCGCCGCGCTCGCCTGGGAGCTTGCGGTGGCGGCCGGCTGGTCCAATGGCCGCCTTGTGCCGCCGCCGAGCCGGGTGCTGCTGATGCTTCTCGATCTCGCGCGCAGCGGCGAATTGCTGCGCCATGTCGCCGCGACGCTGTGGCGGGTGGCCGCCGGCTTTGCCCTCGGCGTCGTCGCCGGCACGCTGCTCGGCGCCATCGCCGGCTACTGGTCGCTGGCGCGGCGGCTGCTCGATCCGACGCTGCAGGCGCTGCGCGCCATTCCCTCGATCGCCTGGGTGCCGCTGTTCATCCTGTGGCTCGGCATCTTCGAGCCCTCGAAGATCGCGCTGATCGCCGTCGGCGTGTTCTTCCCGATCTATCTCGGCGTCACCGGCGCCATCCTGGCGGTCGACCGCAAGATCGTCGAGGTCGGGCGCATCTACCGCCTGTCGGGCTTTGCCATGATCCGCCGCATCCTCCTGCCCGCCGTGCTGCCGGCCTATGTGGTGTCGCTGCGGTCCGGCCTCGGGCTCGGCTGGATGTTCGTGGTCGCCGCTGAGTTCATGGGGGCGTCCGAGGGCCTCGGCTTCCTGCTCACCGACGGCCAGCAGCTCGGCAAGCCGGCGCAGATCATGGCGGCGATCATCGTGTTCGCGGTGCTCGGCAAGTTCACCGACTGGATCGTCGAACTGATGACCGCGCCGCTGCTGCGCTGGCAGGATTCGTTCGGCGCGCACGCGGGCGGGAGGTAGCGATGCTGAAGCTCGACCGTGTCGGCAAGGTCTATCCCAACGGCGTGCAGGCGCTCGAAGGGTTTTCCGCCGAGATCGGGCGCGGCGAGATCGTCGCCATCATCGGCGGCTCGGGCTGCGGCAAGTCGACGCTGCTGCGCGCGATCTGCGGGCTCGATCCGGCCTCCACCGGCCGCATCGCGCTCGACGGCGCGGTGGTGACGGCGCCGCACGAGAAGATCGGCATCATCTTCCAGGAGCCGCGGCTGTTGCCGTGGCTGAGCGTCGCCGACAATGTCGGCTTCGGTCTTGCGGACGACCCGGCGGCGCTGCGTCGCGACAAGGTGGCGCGCGCGCTCGACCGCGTCGGGCTCGCCGACAAGGCCAGGGCCTGGCCGCGCGAGCTGTCGGGCGGCCAGGCGCAGCGTGTCGCCATCGCGCGGGCGCTGGCGCCGCGCCCCGAGGTGCTGCTGCTCGACGAGCCGTTCTCCGCGCTCGACGCCTTCACCCGCGCCGACCTGCAGGATCACCTGCTGGCGTTGTGGGGCGATGTCCGACCCACCTTGCTGCTGGTGACGCACGACGTCGACGAGGCGGTGGTGCTGGCCGACCGCATCATGGTGATGCGGCCGCGGCCCGGGCGGCTGTTCGAGGAGATCCAGATCGAGCTGTCGCGGCCGCGCGACCGCGCGTCGGATGCCTTCGAGGCGGTGAAGAAGCGGGTGATGACCGCGCTCGATCGCTCGCTCGATCGCGGCCGCCGGCCAGTCGACGGTTGGTTGACGGTGGGCGAGGGCATATAGTCGCGCCGGACACGCCGATCCTCTGAACCGAGCTGGAGCCCCCCTCATGGATTCGACCGAACTGCGCGCCCTGCAGGCGCCGATCAAGGACCGCTATCGCGCCGACCCCAAGGCCGCCTTCATCACGCTGCGCGCCCAGGGATCGCTGGAGAGCGACGGCATCGCCTGCAAGGTGGAGACCGGGCGCGCGATCGCGGCGGTGGCCGGCCTGCATCCGGCGACCGGCGGCTCCGGCCTCGAATTGTGCTCCGGCGACATGCTGCTGGAGGCGCTGGTGGCGTGCGCCGGCGTGACGCTGAAGTCGGTGGCGACCGCGATCGACGTGCCGCTGAAATCCGGCCACGTCAGCGCCGAGGGCGATCTCGACTTCCGCGGCACGCTCGGCGTCGACAAGGAAGCCCCCGTCGGCTTCGCCGCGATCCGGCTCAAGTTCGACGTCGACACCGATGCGCCGCAGGACAAGCTCGACCAGTTGCTCAAGCTCACCGAGCGCTACTGCGTGGTCTATCAGACCATCAAGCACGGCCCGCCGGTCACGGTGACGCTCGCGCGCGCCTAGCGTGATGGGTTTAGGTTGAGCCCTAATCCGTCATCCTGAGTGTCTGACCGAAAATACGGTCACCGACCTTAGTTTTGTCGTCGCCGGGCTTGTCCCGGCGACCCCGATTAGGAAGGCACTGCGTCCCTAAGCGGGGTGGCCGGGAGACCTTAGTCCTGGCGATCCGTCGAAGACGGATCGCGCTGCCCGGCCACGACGGTGAAAGACGGAGAGCGCTGCGATTTCACCATGACGTGTTTTCCAGTCAGACACTGAGGTGCGAGCAACGCGAGCCTCGAAGGATGAACGGCCCACACGCCACCGCTCGGGCCGTCGCCCTTCGAGGGTCCCGCTGCGCGGGACCACCACCGATCAAGCTCCAAATCACAATCAACTCCAAGTCATCACGCTCTGGCGCCAGCTTCGCCCTGTCTCACGAACGGCCGGGATCCGCAGCGTTCGAGCCGTCCGGCTCTTCCTCTGCGAAGAGCATGAAAGTCCCTCCCGCCCATGACTCCTCGCCCATGACTCCTCGCCCATGTCTCCCGAACTTGTCTTTGTCCTGACGCTGTTGCTGCGCATGGCCGTCACCGCGGCTTTCGTCGTCAGCGCGTCGGTCATCACCGAACGCGCCGGCCCGGTGATCGGCGCACTGGTCGCGACGCTGCCGATTTCGGCGGGCCCGTCCTATGTCTTCCTCGCGCTGGATCATGATGCGGCATTCATCTCCGCCAGCGCGCTGGCGAGCCTGCCGGTCAATGCCGCGACGATCTTCCTCGGCCTGACCTATGCCGTGCTGGCGCAGCGCCGCAGCATGGTCGTTAGCTTCGCGGCCGCCGTCGCCGTATGGCTGGTGTTGGCGGCCTTGATCCGGGCGACGACATGGTCGCTCGCCGGCGGGCTCGCGGCGAATGCCGTGGCGTTCGGCATCTGCCTGCCGCTGCTCGCTCGCTACCGCCATGTGCGGATGCCGCTGGTGACGCGGCGGTGGTACGACATCCCGCTGCGCGCGGCGCTGGTCGCGACCCTGGTGGCGGTCGTGGTCGGCACGTCGGGGTGGGTCGGCCCGCAGGTCAGCGGCGTGATTGCGCTCTACCCGATCGTGTTCTCCAGCATGATGCTGATCCTGCATCCGCGCCTCGGCGGCCCGGCGACGGCCGCCGTGATCGCCAATGGCGGCTGGGGGCTGTTCGGCTTCGGCGTCGCCGTCGCCGTGTTGCACGTCGCCGCGCTGCCGCTGGGATCGGCCGCCGCCCTCAGCCTTGCGCTCGCGACCTGCATCGGCTGGAACCTCAGCCTGTGGTGGCTCAGCCGCCGGCGGAAGGTGCGGCGTTCGCCGGCTTGACTTCGCTGCGGGCGGCAACGAAAGAGCCATCGTCGACCAATTCCGCATCGAACGGAGTGCACGCCATGCCCCATATCGTCTGCCACTACTCCGTACCCCAGGAGATGCCGCCGGTGCGCGACATCCTGCTGGCGCTGCATCATGCCGCGGCGGCGACCGGCGTGGTCAAGGCGGAAGACCTCAAGCTCCGCGCGCTGCCGTTCACCGACTATCTGGTCGCCGGCGAACAGCGCTCGTTCTTCCATGTCAGCCTCTACATGCTGGCCGGACGCACCGCGGAGCAGAAGGCGCAGCTCAGCGTCGAACTGCGAAAAACCTTGAGCGCGCTTCTGCCGTCGACCCACAGCATCAGCGTCGATATCCGCGACATGGATCCGGACGCCTACAAGAAGCGGTTGCCGGGCTAGACGCCAAGCTCACCAATTCGACCTCCTCATGGTGAGGAGCGCGGCAACGCCGCGCGTCTCGAACCATGAGGCCAATGAGCTGCAACGCTGGGGCCTCATCCTTCGCGACGCCCGCGGCGCCTGCCATCGGGCCGCGCTTCGTGCGGACCGCCGTTGGCGGATTCCTCCGTGTTTGACTGGAAAGGCGTCAAACTATCGTGAAACACGGTGTTTTCCGTCTTTCTCTGTCGTGGCCGGGCTCGTTCCGGCCACCCCGCTTAGGGACGCAGTGCCCCCCTTGCCGGGGTCGCCGGGACGAGCCCGGCGACGACAAGCACTGAGGTTGGTGGTGGCTTTCCAGTTAGACTCTCAGGCGTGAGTTTTGACCCTGGTGAGTGCGCGCCACGGGCGCGATCGTTCTCGATCCGTCGCGCAAGCGATCATCATCATGACACGACGACTGTGTCGCAGGCAGGATGTCTGCCCGCACACACGATGTGTGCTACAGACGCGTGAGCCGTTTCCTGCGAGGAGCTTAGGGCCCGTGAACCTGCACGCTGTGACCACTGAGGACGCCTTCGTGCGCCTCGAGCCCCTGACGCCGGCCCACCGCGACGATGTGCGCGCGGCGTGCGATGCGGATGCGGACGTCTGGACCAGCCTTTATCCAATCTCCTGGGCAGGCGCGCATTTTGACCGCAGCTGGGATCGTCTCGCCGGCGAGGTCGCGGCCGGGCGCTACATCGCCCATGCCGTCGTCGCAGGCGGGCGCTGCGGCGGCTTTACGTGCTATCTCAACATCGATCGTCTCCATCGCGTGGTCGAGATCGGCGGCACCTACTACCGCCCCGACTGGCGCGGCGGCCCGGTCAATCCGGCGGCCAAGCGGCTGATGATCGCGAATGCCTTCGCCGCGGGCGCCCGTCGCGTCGTCTTCCGCATCGATGCCCTCAACGCCCGCTCGCGCGCGGCGGTGAGCAAGCTCGGCGCTGCGTTCGAAGGCGTCCTGCGCCGGGACATGATCACCTGGACCGGCCGCATCCGCGACACGGCGGTGTATTCGATCCTGGCGGATGAGTGGCCGGCGGTGCGGGCGCGGCTGGACGAGCGGTTGGCGGTGTTAAGTGGTGATGTTAGCTTCTGACGGTCGAACGGAAATTTTGCAATCGCTCGGAGCATAAAGAGCAGCCGCTCAATGCGGTGGTGAGAAGCCGCGAAGTGATGACTAGTGATTGTCGAGAGGCGGTAATCGAATCTAATGGCCAGCGGTCGGGGTATGAGTGGCGGCAGCAAAAGTCCGCTATCGCAAAGTGAGACAGGCAGGGCCTGGCTGGCTCAGTTCTCGTCGGACGACGATATAAAGGCTGCTGGTAGGCTTCTTGATGCAATGCTCCTACTTAATGACAACGACGTGTCCGACGCCATCCGCGACAGTATCGACAAATTCGCGAGCGGGTGGCGCGGGGGCGGTCGCTCTCTGGCGCTTTATGCCGAGCGCGAGTTCGATTCCGGGGAGGCTTACAAAAGTCTCGACGTTGCCGACGCCGGAGGGCGTATCCGTAGGCGCGCCGTTAGCTATTCTGGGCCGGTCAAGCCAACGCGAGGCAAGATGCGGGTCGGAAGCGAAGGGACCGTTGCTTACCTTATCTCGCAACTGGTTGAGAGATGGCCAAAGCTCCTTAAGAATCATCCGGGGCCGAAGAGTATCCGCGCTAAGTCATCACCTGTCGGTGCGATCGTCATCGTGACGGATCTGATCGGCAGTGGGACCCGGGTCAATCGAATGCTTGACAAATTCTGGAGAGTCCCCAGCGTGAAGTCGTGGGTTTCAGGAAAGTGGATCGAATTCATCGTGGTCGCCGCTGCCGGTACGCCCGAAGGTATTGGCGCCGTGGAGTCTCACCGCCTTCGCCCGGCGGTAATCGCTGAGCATATCGTTCCAACAATCGGATCTTGGAAAGACCAGGCACTCGCAAAAGAGTGGCGACAGTTGATCACAAACTATGGGCCTCGTCACGGACGCGGGGGAGTTGCGCGAGAAGGCTATGCTGATAGCGCCGCGCTTGTAGCGCTCAGTTCCCGTTTACCCAACAATACTCCCGCGATCATCCACCAATCAGATGGAAGCAATTGGCGCGCTCTATACGAGGGGGCGGCGCCGGCCGATCTCAGGCCCCATTTCCGGATGCGCGATGAACCGGAGCGGACCAAACTGGCCGCGGAGGCGCTCGGCGTCGAGCTCGCGCCAGACCTGAATACCAAAGATGCCAAGCTCGTGGTGGTCCTCAGTGCGCCGCCATCACTGCTGCGCCGCCAGGATGTCGTTGCCATTGCCGCTGCCACGACGTTGCCGCGCTCAGAGGTCGAGCGCATTATCTTGCAAGCGGTAACTGATGGGTTGTTAACGCCGAAATGGCGGCTCACAGAGGCGGGCCAGCGGATTCTCAAGGCCAATCGTCGTGGGGATCGCCGCAAGTCGCCGATTGCGACCAACTCTGAACCTTATTATCCTCAAAGCTTGAGAATCCCGCGGGGGCAAATCTAGCATATGCCAACCCTAGTGGTTGGCCCAAGATGACGGGTTCCGCCCGCATCGTGGCGTCTGGGCTTCCGGACGCTGCTGAATGAGCTCCTGAATACCGAGGCCTCCATCGCTCCCCGCCCTGCGGGTTCGTTCGGGGGCTTACCGTGGAGCGATGGAAGCCCCTCCGGGGCCGGACTAAAGTAGATGCAGCACCCGTGGGATTCTCAGCAGTTTCGCACCGGCGCTAAGGCCGCCGGGCGGTCGCAAAAGACGATCGAAGCTGCGATTGTGATCGCTGGCAACATTAAGAAGGCAAATCCTGATCTCCCCGTTGTACTGACTCTCCACCACTTCAGTCACCTTTGCGACGTTTCCGCGGAATTTCTTCAGGACGTCATTTTCCGCAAGGTCGAGCCCTACCGGACGTTTCGACTGCAGAAGCGGGGATACACCCATGCGCCCGCACGGCAATTTCGAACAATCTGCGTGCCGGAGCCGCGCCTCATGCAGGCGCAGCGCTGGATTGCTCAACATATTCTCAATTGCGTGACACCTCACGATGCGAGCTACGCTTTTGCAAGGGATCGCGACCTCGTCAAATCGGCCATGAAACATGCCGGTGCGAGATGGCTGGTGAAGATCGACGTGAGACAGTTCTTCGAATCCATTTCCGAGCGGCAGGTTTATTTTGTCTTTCGTAGCTTAGGTTATCCGGCGCTCCTTTGCTTCCAACTCGCGCGCATCTGCACCCGGTTGTCGCTCAAAGAAAAACCTCATCCACGCCCCGAGTCCGGCCCGCTGCCTTATCGGCGTTGGCCACAAGGGCATTTGCCGCAAGGCGCGCCCACCAGTCCAATGCTCGCGAACCTTTCGGTGCGCGACCTCGATGGCCATCTCAGTGACATGAGTAAGCAACTTGGTTGGACCTACACCAGGTATGCGGATGATTTGGCATTTTCTCGGGTTGACGATGTGCGGCGGTCGGCCGCGATGCGCTTGACCAAGCTCGTTGAACAGGCGCTGGGCACCTTCGGGCTTACTGTTCGACACTCGAAGACCAGTATCGCTCCTCCCCGGGCGAGGAAGCTCATGCTTGGTGTGCTGGTTGATCGCGAGCGGCCACGGCTCACGCGGTCATTTCGGAATAATCTGGAGACACACCTCTATGCCTTGACAAGCCCGAAGATCGGCGTCCGTGCACACATGCGGCGGCGAGGCTTTGCGTCCCACATAGGTATGCAACGTCATGTGGCTGGCCTGCTCGCCTTTGCTCACCAAGTCGACAGTAAGTACGCCGCTAAACAGTATCGCCTGTTCAATGCTATTGATTGGAATAGCTGATCGCCGTGACGACGGAAGTGCGATGATCGATGTCAATGAACTTCGTGCCTGCAGCATCGCGCTTCACGGCCTCACCCGGGTCGATGAGCGATACGTGCTACTATGATGAAACGAGCAATGTCTGCCGCCTTCATGTTCGCGCAGACGGCCTTAACGTCGGAGAACCGAAGTGCTTTGTAATAGCTGGCATCGCTCACCACGGACCGGCCCGTGATCTCCACCTGCAGGCGCTATGTCAGGTCCTGGCGTGTGCTTAGGGCTGTTCCGGCAGCGTAACGCCCGCAGCCAGCCCTCCACCCCGCCGATTGGCAAGCCGCAGCTCGCCGCCGAGCGATGCCGCCAGCCGCTGCGCGATGGCGAGGCCGAGGCCGGTGCCGCCGGTCTCGCGGTTGCGCGAGGTCTCAACGCGGTGGAAGGGCCGCAGCACCGCGACGAGCTGATCCTCGGGAATGCCGGGGCCGCGATCCTGCACTGTGATGGTGATGCGGCCGTCGCTCTCCCGGCGGGCGACAATCTCTGCGTCGGTGCCGAACTTGAGCGCATTGTCGACGAGGTTGGTGAGGATGCGCCGCAGGGTCTGCGGTGCGGTCATGATCGGGGCGTCGATGGCGCAGGACAGCCCGACCGGACGGCCGGAATCGGCGTAGTCGTAAGCGAGGCTCTCCAGCAGCGCCCGCAGGTCGGTGCGCACCGGCGTCTCCGCGGCGCGGCCGGCGCTGCGGGCGAGTTCGAGGCCTTCCTCGATCAGCGCCTGCATCGCGGTGAGGTCGGCCTGCAGTTTCTGCCTGAGGGCGGAATCGTCGAGCAGGTCGGTGCGCAGCCGCATGCGCGTGATCGGGCTCTGCAGGTCATGGGAGATCGCGGCGAGAATGCGCACGCGCTCGGTGACGTCGTTGGCGATGCGCTGCTGCATGGCGTTGAAGGCTTTTGCGGCGTGGGCGACCTCGCGCGGGCCGTCCTCGTTCAGCGGCGCGCCCTGCAGGTCGGGGCCGAGCGCGTCCGCGGCGCGGGCGAGGCGCGCCAGCGGCCTCGTCGCGAGCCGCACGGCAATCCACGAGAACAGGCCGAGCAGCGCGAACTGCGCCGCCAGCGCGGCGGCCACGAACGCCGACAATCCGGAATCCGGCGGCTGCATCTCGAGGGTGAGCGGCGTGCGGTCGTTGAGCGCAAGGCGCAGGTCGAAGCGCAGGGGATCGCGGCTGCCCGGCGGGGCGCTCGCGACGACGGTGCGGCCGGGGCCGAGCTCGCGCGCCACGGCGGTCGCGACCTCGTTCGCCGCCATCGAGGCCGGGCGCGGCGGTGTCGGCTCAGCGTCGAGGCGATAGCGGTAGTTCTTGCGGTCGAGGCGCGGCAGCCACTGCGGCCGCTCGGCCGCGGGCACGCGTTCGAGGATGGCGACGGAGCTGGCGACGTCGCGCGCCAGATACGCGACCATCATGGCGCTGACGGACTGGGCGCGGTCGTGCAGCAGCAGTGCCAGCGACAAAAGGTGGGCGGCGGACAGGCCGCAGAACAGGATCAGCGTGACGCGGCCGACCAGCGAACGCGGCCACAGCCGCCAGCGGCGCGCGGCGGGGCGGGCGGTCACCGCGGCGTCCATGTCTTATCCCTCGATGTCTCGACCGCCGTGGCAAACACATAGCCTTCATTGCGCACGGTCTTGATGAAGCGCGGCTCGCGGGCGTCGTCCTTGAGGCGCTGCCGCAGCCGGCTGACCAGGAGATCGATCGAGCGGTCGAACGGCTCGGTGTCGCGCCCTTGCGTCAGGTTCAACAGCTGGTCGCGGTTGAGCACGCGCTGCGGATGGTCGAGGAACACGCGCAGCAGGCGGTATTCCGCGCCGCTCAGCGCCACCATGGTGCCGGCGGCGTCGACGAGATGGCGCTGGGTGGTGTCGAGCACCCAGCCGCCGAAGGCGAGGCCGCGCGCGGCCTCCGACACCCGCAGGTTGGGCGGCAGCGCCCGGGCGCGGCGCAGGATCGCCTTGATCCGCGCCAGCAGCTCGCGCGCGGCGAACGGTTTCGCAAGGTAGTCGTCGGCGCCCATTTCGAGGCCGAGGATGCGGTCGGCCTCGTCGCCCCGCGCGGTCAACATCAGGATCGGCGGCGCATTCGCGTCGGTGGCGCGCAGGTCGCGGCACAGCGCCAGGCCGTCCTCCTGCTGCAGCATCAGGTCGAGCACGATCAGGTCGATCGTCTTGTCGGCGAGCACGCGGCGCATGTCGCGGCCGCCCTTCACCGCGGTGACGGCATAGCCGCTGCCTTCGAGATACTGCACCAGCAGGTCGCGCAGCTCGCGGTCGTCGTCGACGATCAGGATATGGTCTTTGCGGTCCATCGGCGTCCGACTGTAGCGGCTTCGCGCAGGGGCGGGGGCGGGACTTTGTATCACACTGTATCCGCTCGCGGCATCGACAGACGACGCGACACAATTGCGGGGTGGCGGACACATCCGGGATACGTCGGGATGGTTGATGACGGTCCTGCCGGCGCTGGCCGGCTGCTTGCGGAGGACCTCACCCATGCGAACGCTTCCTGTCATCGCCGCCGCTCTGGCTGCGGTCTGGCTGTCCGCCGCGCCGGCGCTCGCCGATCCGGTCGCCCGCCCCGACGGGCCGGCCGGGCGCTGGCGCACCGACAATGGCAACCTCGAAGTCGAGATCGCGCGCTGCGGCGCGGCGTTCTGCGGCACGGTGGTCAAGGTGCTGGCCAACCGCTCGATGAGCGGCAATGGCGAGATGGCCGCGGCCGATGCGCGCTCGCCGCTCGGCATGACCATCCTGAAGGACCTCGTGCCGTCAGGCGACAGCGAGTGGCAGGGCGAGCTCTACAACCGCGAAAACGCCAAGACCTATTCCTGCCGGCTGTCGCTCGACGGACCCGACCAACTGGTGGTGCGGCCCTATGTCGGGCTGCCGCTGTTCGGCAAGACGCTGGTGTGGGCGCGCGTCGCGGCCGAGCGGAACTAGAGCCATGTTCGACATTGCGCTCGCCTTTGCCGCCGGCCTCCTCACCATCGCCGCGCCCTGCGTGCTGCCGATGCTGCCGATCATCCTCGGCGCCTCGGTCGGGCGGCGCGATCCGGTGCGGCCGCTGTTGATCACGCTCGGCTTCGCCGTGACCTTCGCCGCGGTCGCGTTCCTGTTCGGGCTGTTTCCGAGCGTGCTCGGGCTGTCGCAGGACGCCCTGCGGGACGCATCGGCGATCGCGCTGCTGTTGTTCGGCGCGCTGATGATCTGGCCGCATCCGTTCGAGTGGCTGGCGGCGCGGCTCGGGCCGCTCGCCGGCGCCATCGGCATGGCGGGTGTGCAGAACGGCGGCGGCGCCGGTGCGGTGCTGCTCGGCGCCAGCCTGGGGGCGGTGTGGGCGCCGTGCGCGGGGCCGGTGCTCGGCTCGATCCTGACGCTGATCGCCTCGTCGCAGCGGCTCGACCGCGCCGCCCTGCTGCTCGCCGCCTACTCGGCCGGCGCCGCGGTGCCGATGCTGCTGATCGGCTATGGCGGCCAGGTCGTGTCGACGCGGGTGCGCCATCTCGTGCGTCACACCCAAACCCTGCAGCGCGGCTTCGGCGTGGTCATCGTGCTGGTCGCGGTCGCGACCTTCTACCAGGTCGACACCACGGTCACCGCCTGGCTCGCCAATTTCTATCCCAGCATCTCCGGAGGACTGTGATCATGACGTTTGCGCTTTCGAGACGCGGCCTGTTCGGCCTGATGGCCGGCGCCGCCGTTGTGGCCGGCGGCGCGCGCGTTCTGCGCGCCGAGCCGGAGACTGTCGCCTTCCACGACTATGGGGTGGCGCCGGACATCACCGGCATCGAGCACTGGCTCAACTCCGCGCCGCTGACGCTCGCCGGCCTGCGCGGCCAGGTGGTGCTGGTCGACTTCTGGACCTACTCCTGCATCAACTGCGTGCGCACGCTGCCCTATGTCACCGGCTGGCACCGCACCTTTGCGTCGCGCGGTCTGGTCATCATCGGCGTCCACACTCCGGAGTTCGGCTACGAGAAGTCGACCCGCAATGTCGAGGCGGCGATCAGCCGTCATGGCATCGCCTATCCGGTCGCCCAGGACAACCAGTATGCGACCTGGAAGGCGTTCGACAATGAATACTGGCCGGCGACCTACCTGATCGACCGCCGCGGCCACATCGTCATGAAGCACGCCGGCGAGGGTGCCTATGACGCCACCGAACGCGCGATCGCAACTCTCATCGATGCAAAAATGGAGGCTGGACAATGAACAAGTGGTGCGTGGCGGTGATTGTGGCGACGGGCATGAGCGCGGCGGCATCGGCGCAGACGGCGCTGCCGCCGCCGGAGACGACGGATCCGGTGGCGCTCGGGCTGATGCAGGGCTTTCCGCCGCCGGCTGACAAGGCCGTGACCCTCGCCAACACGCTCAGATATCCCAACCCGCGCTGGGCGTTCCATCACCTGCGCGAGCTCGGGCCGACCGTGAACGTCTGGCGCGGCGCGCAGGCGCCGTCCGAGTTCGCGGCCGCGCCGCGCAAGCTCGACGATCTTGCCTTTGCCGACGACAAGGGCGCGACGATCAGTTTCGCCGACTGGCAGAAGACGACCTACACCGACGGCCTCCTGGTCTTGCACAAGGGCAAGATCGTCTACGAGAAGCTCTATGTCGGGATGACCGCCGAGCAGCCGCACGTGCTGTGGTCGATGACCAAGTCGTTCACCGGGCTGCTGGCCGCGATGCTGATCCACGAGGGCAAGCTCGATCCCAACGCTCGGATCGCGCAATACCTGCCCGAACTTGCCGACAGCGGCTTTGGCGACGCGACGCTGCAGCAGGTGCTCGATATGACGACCGGCGTGCAGTACCACGAGGACTACACCGATCCGAAGTCCGAGCTGTTCCAGTACGTGATGGCGACCGGGCTGATCCCGCCGCCGGCGGCCTATGGCGGGCCGCGCTCGGTGCTGGATTTTCTCAAGAGCGTGAAGAAGGAAGGCGAGCACGGCGCGGGCTTCCAGTACAAGAGTGTCGACACCGAGGTGGTCGGCTGGGTGCTGCAGCGGGTGACCGGCAAGAGCTTCGCCGAGCTGGTGTCGGAGAAGATCTGGCGCAACATCGGCGCCGAGCAGGATGCGTTCGTCTGGCTCGATCCGCGCGGCGCTGACGTCACCAGTATCGGCCTCAGCGCCACGCTGCGCGACCTCGCGCGGGTCGGCGAGATGCTGCGGCACGATGGCCGGGTCGGCGAGCGCCAGGTGGTGGCGAAGGCGGTGATCGACGACATCCGCAAGGGCGGCGATCGCGACAAGTTCAAGGCCAGCGGGCAGCAACTCCGGTTCGGCTATTCCTACCACGACCAGTGGTGGATCCCGCATGATGCCGACGGCACGTTCGAGGCCAAGGGATTGAACGGCCAGCACCTCCACATCAACCCGGCGGCGGAGCTCGTCATCGTCAAGCTGTCGTCGCACCCCGCCGGCAACACCCTGGTCACCCATGCTGTCGATCGGGCGGCGTTCGCGGCGATCGCCAAGGCGCTGCGCTAGGCAACTGTAGCGCTGCCGCTGAACTCGTCATGGCCGGGCAGCGCGATCCGTCTTCGACGGATCGCTAGGCTCAAGGTCTCCCGGCCATCCACGTCTGGCTGCGTAGCCAAGCTGTAAAGACGTAGATGCCCGGCACAAGGCCACGGCAGGACGCAATTCGGCTCTACATTCTCAGCGTCATCACCGGGCCGGCGCGTTAGCGCCGAGACAGCCCAAGCCGGATGTTTCCGGCTTGGGCCATCAAAAGAACGCAACTCGGCTGTGCCGAGTTGCTATGGATCCAGCTTTAATGAGCTGTCGATATGCCGCGGACAAGCTGGATTGCCGGGTCAAGCCCGGCAATGACCAAGTGGGTGTGGCCGGCGCGGAGAATCAACTGGACAGCCGTCAGCCGCCGTCTGCGGTCTGCTTCTTCAGCGCGTAGAGCGCCTCCAGCGCCTCGCGCGGCGACATGTCGTCGGGATTGAGCGCCTTGACCGCGTCCATCAGCCGGTCCGCCGGGCCGGGCGGCGGCGGTTCGGCCTCCGCGCGCGCGGGAATAGCGAACAGCGGCAGGTCGTCGGCCAGCGCCCGCGCCGTGGAGCTGCGGTCCTGCGCCTCGAGCTTCGCCAGCACCGACTTGGCGCGCGCGATCACCGGCGGCGGCAGGCCGGCGAGCTTCGCCACCTGGATGCCGTAGGAGCGGTCGGCGGCGCCGGGCAGCACCTCGTGCAGGAACACGACGTCGCCGCGCCATTCCTTCACCCGCACGGTGGCGTTGAACAGCCGCGGCAGCCGCGCCGACAGCGCGGTCAGCTCGTGATAGTGGGTCGCGAACAGCGACCGGCAGCGGTTGGTCTCGTGCAGGTGCTCGATGGTCGCCCAGGCGATCGACAAACCATCGAAGGTCGCGGTGCCGCGGCCGATCTCGTCGAGGATCACCAGCGCCCGCTCGCCGGCCTGGTTGAGGATCGCCGCGGTCTCGACCATCTCGACCATGAAGGTCGAACGGCCGCGGGCGAGGTCGTCGGCGGCGCCGACGCGCGAGAACAGCCGGTCGACCACGCCGATGCGGGCGCGCTTCGCCGGCACGAAGCTGCCGATCTGCGCCAGCAGCGCGATCAGCGCGTTCTGGCGCAGGAAGGTCGACTTACCGGCCATGTTGGGACCGGTGATCAGCCAGATCTGGCCACTCTTCTGGCCCGGCGCCGGCGACAGGTCGCTGGCGTTGGCGATGAAGGGCTGGCCGTCGCGCCGCAGCGCCTGCTCGACCACGGGATGGCGGCCGCCCTCGATGGCGAAGGCGAGCGAGGTGTCGACCTCCGGCCGTGCGTAGTCGTGGTCGACCGCGAGCTGCGCCAGCGCGGTGGCGACGTCGAGCATGGCGAAGGCATGGGCCGCGGCGCGCAGGTCGTCGCTGGCGGCGGTGACCTCGGCGTTGAGGCGGTCGAAGATCTCGAGCTCGAGGCCGAGCGCGCGCTCGCCGGCATTGGCGATCTTGGCCTCGACCTCGCTGAGCTCGGTGGTGGTGAAGCGCACCTGGCCTGCCAGGGTCTGGCGATGGATGAAGCGGGCGTTGAGCGGCGCCGTCATCAGGCGGTCGCCATGCTGCGCGGTGACCTCGACGATATAGCCGAGCACGTTGTTGTGGCGGATCTTGAGCGCCTTGATGCCGGTCTCGTCGGCGTAGCGCGCCTGCATCGCGGCGACCACCTGGCGGGACTCGTCGCGCAGCGCGCGCGTCTCGTCGAGGCTCGCATCATAGCCTAAGCGCACGAAGCCGCCGTCGCGCTTGAGCAGCGGCAGCTGCTCGTCAAGGGCGCGGGCGAGTTCGTCGCCGAGGGCGCGCGGGGGGCGGCGCAGCGCGTCGATGGTCGCGCCGATCTCGCTGCCCGGCTCGGCCATGCGGCCGAGCAGGGTCAGCGCCTGGTCGGCGGCGGTGATGCCGTCGCGCAGGGCGGCGAGGTCGCGCGGGCCGCCGCGGCCGACCGACAGGCGGGCCAGCGCCCGCGAGATGTCGGGCGCGGTCTTGAGCGCGGCGCGGATGTCGGCGCGCGCACCGCTGTCGGCGACGAAGGCGTCGACGGCGTCGAGCCGCCGCGTGATGGTCGGCACGTCGGTCAGCGGCGCCGACAGGCGCTGCGCCAGCAGCCGTGATCCGGCGGCGGTGACGGTCATGTCGATGGCGTCGAGCAGCGAGCCGCGGCGCTCGCCGCCGAGGGTGCGGATCAATTCGAGGTTGGCGCGGGTGGCGGAATCGATCGCCAGCGTGGTGCCGGCGACCTCGCGGCCCGGGGGCGACAGCGGCGGCCGTTTGCCGACCTGGGTGCGGTCGATATAGGTCAGTGTCGCCGCCGCGGCCGTCGCCTCGACGCGCGACATCGTGCCGAAGCCGTCCATGGTGGCGACGGCGAAGTAGTCGCACAGCCGCCGCTCGGCGGTGGCGCTGTCGAACACGTCGCGGGTCAGCGGCGTCACCGCCGGCAGCGTGCGCAGCAGCGGCCCGATCTCGGCATCGCTGTACAGCGCATCGGTGACGATGACCTCGTTGGGATTGATGCGCGCCAGCGTCGCGGCGAGCTCGGCGACGGCGCATTCGGTGACCATGAACTCGGCGGTGGAGATGTCGATCCACGACAGGCCGATGCGGTCGCCGCCCGGCGCCGACGAGCGGGCGCGGGCGATGGCGAGGAGGTAGTTGTTGGTCCGGGCGTCGAGCAGGTTGTCTTCGGTCAGGGTGCCGGGGGTGACGACGCGCACCACGTCGCGGCGCACCACGCTCTTGTTGCCACGCTTGCGCGCCGCCGCCGGGTCCTCCATCTGCTCGCAAACAGCGACGCGGTGGCCCTTCTCAATCAGGCGATGCAGGTAGTCGTCGGCCCGCTCCACCGGCACGCCGCACATCGGGATGTCCTGCCCGAGATGCTTGCCGCGCTTGGTCAGGACGATGCCGAGCGCCTTGGAGGCCGCCTCCGCGTCCTCGAAGAACAATTCGTAGAAATCGCCCATGCGGTAGAACAGCATCAGGCCGGCATGGGCGGCCTTGATCTCGAGGTACTGTTCCATCATCGGCGTCAGCTTCCCGATCGGTTCGGGAGCCTGGTCGGCGGGGAATTGCGCGGGATTGGCAGGCTGGATCGTCATGGCGGCGCAAACTAGCAAAGTTTGTCCGGCCGATCCTGCCATTTGCCGGAATTGCCTGGGGTTTTCCCCGTTTCTTGGTTCAGGCGGTGAAACTGATTTGACCGCGGCGCGGCATGGCCCTGCGCGCAGCAAGCATTTGATTTCCTTCGCGCCACTTCCTAAAACTCGCCCAATCAGCTCTGTCGCGCGAATGCGGCAAGGGAACGAATTCGGGGATTTGTGAGGGAGCCTCAACATGCGTGACGTTTTTGTGTGCGATGCCGTGCGGACGCCGATCGGTCGCTTCGGCGGCTCGCTGGCGAAGGTGCGGGCGGATGATCTCGCCGCCACCCCGATCAAGGCGCTGATGGCCAAGCACCCCAGCCTCGACTGGGCGCAGGTCGACGAGGTGTATTTCGGCTGCGCCAACCAGGCCGGCGAAGACAACCGCAACGTGGCGCGCATGGCGCTGCTGCTTGCCGGGCTGCCGGATACGGTGCCCGGTGTCACGCTGAACCGGCTGTGCGCCTCGGGCCTCGACGCGGTCGGCGCCGCGGGCCGCGCCATCCGTGCCGGCGAGATCGAGCTCGCGATTGCCGGCGGCGTCGAATCGATGACCCGCGCGCCGTTCGTGATGGGCAAGGCCACCGAGGCGTTCCAGCGCTCGGCCGAGACCTTCGACACCACCATCGGCTGGCGCTTCATCAACCCGCTGATGAAGCAGCAGTACGGCGTCGACTCGATGCCGGAGACCGGTGAGAACGTTGCCGAGGAGTTCCAGGTGTCGCGCGCCGATCAGGACGCGTTCGCCATTCGCTCGCAGCAGCGCGCCGGTGCGGCGATCGCCGCGGGTTATTTCGCCGAGGAGATCGTTGCGGTGTCGGTACCCGGCGGCAAGGCCGGTCCGATCACCGTCGATAAGGACGAGCATCCGCGCCCCGAGACGACGCTGGAAGGCCTCGCCAAGCTCAAGACCCCGTTCCGCAACCCCGGCACGGTGACCGCCGGCAACGCCTCGGGCGTCAATGACGGCGCCGCCGCGCTGATCCTGGCGTCGGAAGCCGCGGTCAAGAAGCACGGCCTCACCCCGCGCGCGCGGCTGCTCGGCCTCGCCTCGGCCGGCGTGCCGCCGCGCATCATGGGCATCGGCCCGGTGCCGTCGACCCGCAAGCTGATGGAGCGCCTCAAGCTCAAGATCAGCGACTTCGACCTGATCGAGCTCAACGAGGCGTTCGCCTCCCAGGGCATCGCCGTGCTGCGTCAGCTCGGCGTCAAGGAAGATGCCGATTTCGTCAACCCGCATGGCGGCGCGATTGCGCTGGGACATCCGCTCGGCATGAGCGGCGCGCGCCTCGCGCTGACGGCCGTGCATGGCCTGGAGAAGCGCGGCGGCAAGCTCGCGCTCGCCACCATGTGCGTCGGCGTCGGCCAGGGCGTGTCGATCGCGCTCGAGAAGCTGAACTAAGACCGGCGTCGCGCCGGTTGCATGATGCGGCGCGGCCCTTTTGGCCGCGCCCGGAGGATACCCAGATGACGCTCGTCTATCCGCGCAGCAGCACCGAAGCGTTCGGGCCGCGGCTCTATCCGGACTACAAGAGCACGGTCAAGCGCGCACCGCAGAAGCCGCTGATCATCATGCCGCACACGCTCTCGGAGCTGACCGGCCCGGTCTACGGCCACGAGAGGGTGCGCGAGCACGACAGCGACCTCACCGTCCAGCACACCGGCGAGCCGATCGGCGAGCGCATCATCGTGCATGGCCATGTGCTCGACGAGGACAATCGCGGCGTGCCCAATGCCCTGGTCGAGCTGTGGCAGGCCAATTCCTGCGGTCGCTACATCCATGTGCGCGACCAGCATCCGGCGCCGCTCGATCCGAACTTCACCGGCGCGGGCCGCGCGGTGACGGACGCCAATGGCTACTACCGCTTCGTTACCATCAAGCCCGGCGCCTATCCCTGGGGCAACCACTACAATGCCTGGCGGCCGGCCCACATCCACTTCTCGGTGTTCGGCACCTCGTTCCTGTCGCGCGTCGTCACCCAGATGTACTTCCCGAACGATCCGCTGTTCCCGTTCGACCCGATCTTCAACTCGGTGACCGACGAGAAGGCGCGCCTGCGCATGGTGTCGAGCTTCGATCTCGACAACACCAAGCCTGACTGGGCGCTGTGCTACCGCTTCGACATTGTGCTGCGCGGTCGCAACGCCACGCCGCAGGAGACGCACTGATGACCGGCCTCACCCCTTCGCAGACCGTCGGCCCGTTCTTCAAGTACGGCCTGACGCCGGGCGGCGAGTACACCTGGAACGACGCCTTCACCAACGACCTCGTGACCGCGGACGCCGCCGGCGAGCGCATCCGCATCGAGGGCCGGGTGTTCGACGGCGACGGCAAGACCATTCCGGATGCCATGCTGGAGATCTGGCAGGCCGACGCCCAGGGCCGCTACAGCGATCCAAAGGATTCGCGGGCGCTGCCCAACAGCTCGTTCCGCGGCTTCGGCCGCTGCGGCACCACCAAGGAAGGCGAGTTCTCGTTCCATACCGTCAAGCCGGGCCCGGTGCCCGGGCCGAACGGCACCACCCAGGCGCCGCACATCCTGCTCGCGGTCTACGCCCGCGGCATGACGCGGCAGGTGCAGAGCCGGATCTATTTCGCCGGCGAGGCGGCTAACGCGAGCGACCCGATCCTGGCGCTGGTGCCGGCGGATCGCCGCGACACGCTGATCGCCACGCCCGATCCGGCCAAGCCCGGCGTCTACCGCTTCGACGTGCACCTGCAGGGCGACCAGGAGACGGTGTTCTTCGACGTGTGAGTTGAAGCGTGATGCGTTTAGGTTGGGCTTATAGTCCGTCATCCTGAGAGCCTGACTGGAAAAGGAGTTGGGCGTTGGTGAACGAACGGTGTGGCTCGTATTTTTCTGTCGTGGCCGGGCTCGTCCCGGCCACCCCGCTTAGGGGCGCAGTGCCTTCCTTGCCGGGGTCGCCGGGACAAGCCCGGCGACGACAAACATTTAGGTCCAGGGTCGCTTTTTGAGTCAGACTCTGAGGTGCGAGCGCAGCGAGCCTCGAAGGATGAACGGCCCCGACATCACGGCTCGGGCCGTCGCCCTTCGAGGGTCCCGCTGCGCGGGACCACCTCAGGGTGACGGATGACTTCAAGTCATCCTGTTCAAGAGCCGCGTTCTCGCTGCAGGGCCGTCGCGACCACAGTGACCGGGTCGAAAAAATAGGGCGTCGCGATCGCGACGCCCTTATTCTTTTGCGAGAGTTGTTTTGAAGAGGCCGCCGGTCTCGCTCCCTGCGACATCCAATCCCGTAATACCTAATCCATCACCGCGGCGTGGTCGGAGGCCGCGCTGGCCTGCTGGCGCAGCGCGGCCTTGGTCGATCCGATCATCAGCGCCAGCGGGATCGAGCACAGCGTCACGATCATGACGAGCTGGTAGTCGCGCGCGAAGGCGATGATCTGGGCCTGGACCTGCAGCATCGCATCCATCAGCGCGCGGCCGGCATCGGTGTTCATGTTGATCATGCGCGCCACGTCCGGCATCTGCATGGCATTGTTGAACGGCGTGACGTGCTCGTTGAGGATGGCGTAGTAGCGCCGGCCGCCCTCCGTCAATTCGGCGATCACCACCGAGATACCGACCGAGCTTGCGACATTGCGCAGCAGCGTCAGCATCGCCGTGCCGTCGGTGCGCAACTGCGGCGGCAGCGTCAGGAACGACACCGTGCTGAGCGGCACGAACACCAGGCCAAGGCCGAAGCCCTGCGCGATGCTCCAGCCGATGATGGTCGGCGCCTGGGTCTGGTCGGTGAAGCCGGTCATCATGAACAGCGAGAAGGTCATCAGCGACAGGCCGGTGATGATCAGCGTGCGCGCCTCGATATACCTCATCAGCCGGCCGACCAGCATCATCGCCACGAAGGTGCCGCAGCCGCGGGTGGCGAGCAGCAGGCCTGCGGTGATGATCGGATAGCCGATGACATTCTGCAGATAGGGCGACGACAGCGCCATGGTCGAGAACAGCACGAGGCCCATCACCGTCATGAACACGCAGCCGCTGATGAAGTTGCGGTCGCGGAAGATCGCGAACTGCACGAACGGCTTCGGCGTCGTCAGCGAGTGGGCGAAGAAATAGTAGAAGCCGACGATCGAGATGATGGTCTCGGCGATGATCTCCGGCGATTCGAACCAGGCGAGCTGCTCGCCGCGGTCGAGCGCGATCTGCATGGCGCCGATGCCGACCGCGAGCGCGGCGAAGCCGAGCCAGTCGAACTTGAGCGCGGTGTTGGGTTTGGTCTCGTCCATGAAGGCCATGAGGCCGAGCACGGTGAGCACGCCGAACGGCAGGTTGACGAAGAACACCCAGTGCCAGGAATAGGTCTCGGTCAGCCAGGCGCCGAGCGAGGGGCCCATGATCGGCCCCATCATCACGCCCATGCCCCAGATCGACATCGCCTTGGCGCGCTCATGCAGCGCGTAGGAATCGAGCATCACCGCCTGCGACAGCGGCACCAGCGCCGCGCCGAACATGCCCTGCAGCAGGCGGAACAGCACCATCTGGGTGATGTCCTGGGCGAGGCCGCACAGCACCGAGGCGACGGTGAAACCGGCGGCGCACACGATGAAGATGCGCTTGCGCCCGAAGCGGTTGGCGATCCAGCCGACCGGCGCGGTCATGATCGCGGCAGCGACGATGTAGGAGGTCAGCACCCAGTTGATCTGATCCTGCGACGCCGACAGCGTGCCCTGCATGTAGGGCAGCGCGACGTTGGCGATCGTGGTGTCGAGCGCCTGCATGATGGTCGCCGTCATGGCGCAGATCGTCACCATGTTGCGGCGAAAGCCCGGGACCGCCGCCGAGGAGGTGGCGGCGGCGGTCACCGGTCGTTCTCCAGCGCCGTGGCGGAGGAGAAGCCGAGCAGGCCGGCGAGCGAGCGGCGATGCCCGGTGTCGATCCAGACATAGGTGCTCATGCCGGCCTTGAGCTTGCGCACCATCCTGTCGTCGTAGTCGAAGTAGATCCGCACCGGCACGCGCTGCACCACCTTGACGAAGTTGCCGGTGGCGTTCTGCGGCGGCAGAATCGCGAACTGCGCGCCGGTGCCCGGGCTCAGCGAGCCGACGGTGCCTTTGAAGGTGTGGTCCGGGAAGGCATCGATGCTCACGGTCACCGGCTGGCCGACGCCGACATAGGTGAAGTCGGATTCCTTGAGGTTGGCGTCGACCCACGGGCGGTCGCCGTCGATGATGCTAAACACCGGGGTGCCGGCGGGAATGAAGCGGCCGAGCTGGATGCTGTCGACCTGGGTGGCGACGCCGTCGATCGGCGCCCGCAGCACGGTGTGGTCGAGGTTGCGCTGCGCCTCGCCGAGCGCGGCCTGGGCCTGGCGGTAGGGCGGGAACTGGTCGAGCGGCAGGTCGGGGTTGTTGAGCAGCTGGTTCGTGGCGGTGGAGAGCTGCTGCTGCAGCAGTTCGAGCTGCGCCCGCGCCATCACGAGGTTGGTGGTCGCGGTGTCGAGGTCGAGCTGCGAGCCGAAGCTGTTCTTGACGAGGGCGGCCTTGCGCTCGACGTCACGCTGCTTCAGCTCGACGCCCTGCTTGGCGAGGTCGAGCATCTGCGTGTACGACTGCACGTTCGATCTGAGGTTGTTGTAGTTGGTCTTCGCGGTCTCGAGCGTGGCCTGGGCCTGCTGCAGGGCGAGACGGAACGGCACCGGGTCGATTTCGAACAGCTCGTCGCCGGATTTGACGCGCTGGCCTTCGCGCACCACCACCTTGTCGATCTTGCCGGAGATGTCCGGGGTGATCAGCACCTTCTGCGCGCCGACATAGGCGTCGTCGGTGGTCGCGTAGCGCCCGCCCGAGAGATAGAACAGCACGCCGCCGACCACCGCGACCAGCGGCCCCACCACCAGCAGCAGCACGCGGCGGTTGTCGCGCAGCCGCTGGCGCCAGTCCTTGTGCGCCGCTTCCGGCTTGTCCGGACGCTTCTCGTCGGGGGGGAATTTCAGAACGGGGTCAGCCATAACGTTGGACCTTTGCCTTGGCGTCGCCGACGTTTTGTAAAGCGTCGCGCACGTTGTCCTTGATGAGTTCGAGCTGGGTGACGAGGCCCTCGGCCTCCGCCGTGGTCATGCGGCCGAGCGCGGTCTCGGTGATGTCGGCGCGCAGCTCGGCGAGCTTTTCGAGCAGTGGCCGTGCCGCCGGGCGCAGGTAGAGACGGTTGACGCGGCGGTCGCTCGCATCCGCGCGCCGCTCGATCAGGTCGTTGTCGCAGAGACGGTCGATCAGCCGCGTCAGGGTGATCGGCTGCATCTCCATGAGATCGGCGAGCTCCGACTGCTTCAGGCCCTCGGTGCGCTCGAGCTTCGCCAGCACCGCCCACTGCGCGCGGGTGATGCCGAACCGCGTCGCCAGCTTGTCGGCATAGAGCCGCAGCATCCGCTGGGTTTCGAACAGCGCGAACAGGAAATCGGGATTGCTCTTCGGCATCGGCCGGAACCAGCTCCTAAGCTTGCGATATAATAAGCTTGCTCATGAATTCGGCGAGCGGCGTTTGCGCCGACGGCCCCTGACCTCACCGCATGGCTAACGAAAAATGAATTTTAGATCAGGGTGTTAGAGCGTTTTCGAGCGAAGCATGCCCCCGGACTTGGTCCGGGGGTGGACACCGGTTCGCGTGAAGAAAACGCGTCAAAACAAGAATCTGGAGCTTCGGTTCTGATTCCATCAGAACCGAAGCTCCAGACTCAGGCCCACTCGACGCCGGCCTCGGCGGCGAGGTCGAGGGTGCTGGTGTTGCCGATGGCGTCGTAATGCTGATCCAGGAACCGGCGGGCGGCCCGCTGTCCGGCGCGGTGCAGCAGTTCCAGGAAGTCGAAGTCGGTCTTCAGCTTGCTGGAGCCGGCGAGCCGGCTGCCGAGCCCGCCGAGGTCGATGCGGTGGATGTTGAGCCGGCGGTACTGGTCCTTGCCGGTGCCGCGCGGCAGGTGGCCGTCGTCGATCAACTGGTTGACGAAGTCCATGCTGCGCAGCTCCGAGATCAGCGCCGAGTTGAAGGTGATTTCGTTCAGCCGGTTGAGGATTTCCGAGGAGGTGCGCGGCGTCGACGGCCGGCTGACCGGGTTGATCTGCACCACCAGCACGTCCTCGGCCTCGGTCGCCTGCAGGAACGGGAAGATCGCGGGGTTGCCCATGTAGCCGCCGTCCCAATAGGGAATGCCGTCGATCTCGACCGCGCGGAACATGAACGGCAGCGCCGCGGAGGCCATCACGACGTCCGCCGTGATCTTGTCGCGCGAGAAGATGCGCAGACGCCCGGTGTGGACATTGGTCGCCGAGATGAACAGCTCGATGTCGCCGTTGCGCACGGCCTCGAAGTCGACCGACCGCGCGATCAGGTCGCCCAGCGGATTGATGTTGAGCGGATTGAGGTCATAGGGCGAGAAGTAGTGCGCCATCGCCTCGAACCAGCTCTGCATCGGTGTGGCGGCGAACGGCATCAGCGCGAGCATGCGGTCGGTGACGGCGCGTTGCACCGGCGGCAGGCTGCCGCCGACGCTGGCGGCGCGCCAGAACTCCGCGAGCTGCTTGCGCGCCTCCTCGTTGCCGCCGCGCGCCAGGCCGTCCGCCAGCATCACCGCGTTGACCGCACCTGCCGAGGCGCCGGAAATGCCGGTGATCTCGAGCCGACCGTCGGCTAGCAAATGATCGAGCACTCCCCATGTAAAGGCTCCATGGGCCCCGCCGCCCTGCAGCGCGAGATTGATCTTCTTGGCGGTCGTCGGACGGGGCTCGCGGGCGCTGGCGCGCCGGGTCCAGTTCGCAAGGCCGTCGAGATACGCTTTGAGGTTGGTGACCAAAGGGCTGGCTCGCTGTCGATGAAAAGGTACGTTTCGCGATGCGTCGGCCCCGCAGGCGACCGCGTTCAGTTCAACCCAGATTTGGGGGCTTTTTGTTGCGTCGCAATGAAAAATATTGCATTGCGAAAAAATGATGCAGGACGCCGCTGACGGGAACCAAATGCCGAAAAACCGAGCGGAATCGAACGAGAACGGTTAAATGGTTCGATGATGACGCCGACCAAGCCGACGCAACCCGCGTCGATCTTTCCGACGCCCGATCACGATCATGGCCGTTGTGCGGCGGACGCGCTGCGCCACGCGGAGAAGGTGTGTGAGGGGCGCGGACAGAAGTTCACGCCGATCCGCCGCCAGGTGCTGCAGGCGCTGCTGTCGAGCCATCGTCCGCTCGGCGCCTATGAGATCATCGACGAGCTCGCCAAGATCATCGCGCGTCCCGCGCCGATCACGGTCTATCGCGCGCTCGACTTCCTGATGGAGAACGGCCTCGTCCATCGCATCGAGAGCCGCAACGCCTTCCTCGCCTGCGCGCACAATCATGACGAACTCGCGATGGTCGCCTTCCTGATCTGCGAGCATTGCGGCTCCGTGGGCGAGATTCCCGCCGCGCCGATCGCCGGCGCCATCAACGAGGCGGCGCGCGGCACGGGCTTTGCGCCCAAGCTGTCCGTCGTCGAAATCACCGGCACATGCGTGCATTGCCAGACAACACCATAACAACGGCGTCGATCGCCCGGCACACAGGTTTCCACACAGGTTTCCATGTCTTCGCAAATCTCTTCCGCCGCGGGGCGACCGCTGACCCTCGGCGCCGTCGCCGTGATGCTGGTTCTCTGCCTGAGCTGGGGCTTCAACCAGATCGCGGTGAAGCTCGCGCTGCCTGACATCCCGCCGCTGATGATGGCGACCCTGCGCTCGACCGGAGGGCTTGCGATGGTGCTGCTGGTGGCGCGCCTGCGCGGCGTCAAGATCTTCACCCGTGACGGCACGCTGAAAGCCGGCCTGTTTGCCGGGCTGCTGTTCGGCCTCGAATTCGTGGTGATCTACCGCGGTCTGGTGTGGACCAGCGCGACCCGCGCCGTGGTGTTTCTCTATGTCGCGCCGTTCGTGGTGGCGTTCGGCTCGTTCCGCCTGCTTGGCGAGCGGCTCGGGCCGGCGCAGTGGGGCGGCCTTGCGCTGTCGTTCGCCGGCGTCGCGCTCGCCATCGGCGTGCCCCAGGTCGGCGTCGACCGGCAGGTGCTGATGGGGGACGGCCTGATCGTGATCGGCGGCATTCTCTGGGCGGCCACCACCATTGTGGTGAAACTGACGCCGCTGCTGCGGGTGCCGGCGGAGAAGACCCTGGCCTACCAGCTCGCCGTGTCGATCCCGATTCTCGGGCTGTCGTCGCTCATTTCCGGCGAGAGGCTTGTGGCCCTGCCCGGGCCCGTTGCTCTTATCTCCTTGTGTTATCAGACGTTTTGGGTGGTCGGCCTGACCTTCCTGCTGTGGTTCATGCTGGTGCGGACCTATTCCGCCAGCAAATTGTCGGCTTTCACCTTCATCACCCCGCTGTTCGGGGTGGCGGCCGGCTATTTCGTCATGCACGACCCCATGACGCTCACCTTCGCCGGCGCCGCCGTTCTCGTTCTGGTCGGACTCATTCTCGTCAACCGGCCCTCACCGCCGGCCGTCGATCCGTTGCTGTCTGTCACAAAAACCTGATATTTGAGGCCCATGAGCAAGCTCGAAAACCCGTCAGAAATCGACGTCGCCGGCCCCGCGCCGCGGCACAAGACCACCGCAGTCAAGGTCGGCGGGGTGACCGTCGGCGGCGGCGCGCCGATCGTCGTGCAGTCGATGACCAACACCGATACGGCTGACGTGGCCGGCACGGTGGCCCAGGTCGCGGCGCTGGCCCGGGCCGGCTCCGAGCTGGTCCGCATCACCGTCGACCGCGACGAGGCGGCCGCAGCGGTTCCCCATATCCGCGAGGCGCTGGACAAGCGTGGCATCAAGGTGCCGCTGGTCGGCGACTTCCATTACATCGGCCACAAGCTGCTCGCCGACCATCCGGCCTGCGCCGAGGCGCTCGACAAGTACCGCATCAATCCCGGCAATGTCGGCTTCAAGGACAAGCGCGACACCCAGTTCAGCGCCATCGTCGAGATGGCGATCAAGCACGGCAAGGCGGTGCGCATCGGCGCCAACTGGGGCTCGCTCGACCAGGAGCTGCTGACCCGTCTGATGGAAGAGAACGCCAACTCGGCGAGCCCGCGCGACGCCCGCGCCGTGACCCGCGAGGCGATGGTGCAGTCGGCGCTGCTGTCGGCCAAGCGCGCCGAGGAGATCGGCCTCGCCAAGAACCGCATCATCCTGTCGGCCAAGGTGTCGGCGGTGCAGGACCTGATCGCGGTCTATCGCGACCTCGCGTCGCGCTCGGACTACGCCATCCATCTCGGCCTCACCGAGGCCGGCATGGGCTCGAAGGGCATCGTCGCCTCGGCGGCGGCGCTCAGCGTGCTGCTGCAGTCGGGCATCGGCGACACCATCCGCGTGTCGCTGACGCCGGAGCCGGGCGGCGACCGCACGCTGGAAGTGCAGGTGGCGCAGGAAATCCTGCAGACCATGGGCTTCCGCACCTTCGTGCCGCTGGTCGCGGCATGCCCGGGCTGCGGCCGCACCACCTCCACCGTGTTCCAGGAGCTGGCGCGCGACATCCAGGACTTCATCCGCGACGAGATGCCGAACTGGAAGACCCGCTATCCCGGCGTCGAGACGCTCAACGTCGCGGTGATGGGCTGCATCGTCAACGGTCCCGGCGAATCCAAGCATGCCGACATCGGCATCTCCCTGCCCGGCACCGGCGAGACCCCGGCGGCGCCGGTGTTCGTCGACGGCAAGAAGTTCACCACCCTGCGCGGCCCGACCATTGCGGCCGACTTCAAGGTCATGGTGATGGACTACATCGAGCGCCGCTATGGCGTGACCGGCCAGACCGCCGCGGAATAGCCGCGGCCACGCCGTTCTCCATGTTGTGATGAGATTGCAGCACCGCAGGCCCCGCCTGCGGTGTTTGCCGTTGTGGGGCCGTCAGCCTCGCCTCACAGCGGTGTGTTGCGCTCGCGGTTGTTGACCACGGCTTCTTCCAGGTCGAGGTCGCGCTCGATGCGCCGCCGGGTTTCGTCGGTGATCTTGCCCTCGCGCAACAGGGCGTGGAGGAACCGGCGTTCGGCGGTGATCAGCTCGCGCACGATCGGCGCGCCCATGGTGGCAGGGGTGTGCTGGCCGACTTCGGCGGCCGGATCGGGAATGGCGCGGGTGCGCGTCTCGTGCCGCACCTCCAGGAACTTGACGAGGCTCGGCGTCAGTTCGCGCTCTGTGGTGATGTTCTCCAGCGACTGGCGGGCCGACTGCAGGATCTCGCGGCGGGCGGCGATCTCCGCTTCGCGCTCGTGGCGGGCCTCCATCAGGCCGTGGTGGGACAGGCCGAGCAGCCTGACGACGAAGGGCAGGGTCAGGCCGATGCCGACCAGCGTCACGAAGATCACGCCGAAGCTCGCGAACAGGATCAGGTCGCGATAGGGAAATTCGTCGCCGTTCGGCAGGGTGAGCGGCAGCGCCAGGGCGACGGCGAGCGACACCACGCCGCGAATGCCGGTGAAGCTGATCACCAGCGTCGAGCGCCAGGGCGGTGGCGGATCGCGCTCGCGCAGCCGCCGGCTCATGACCCGCGTGAGGTAAGTGCCCGGAAACACCCAGATGAAGCGCGCCGCGACGACGATCGCCGAGGTCAGGGCGATGGCGGTGATCACGTCGTGCAGCGGCACGACTTTCGACTTCTCCATCAGCAGCCGCATCTGGAAGCCCATCAGCAGGAACAGGAAGCCCTCGATCAGCCAGATCACGAAGTCCCAGAGGAAGATGCCCTGCAGGCGGGTCGCGGCCGAGATCAGCAGCGGGCCGTTCCAGCTGACATAGAGGCCGGCGGCGACGGTGGCGATCACGCCGGAGCCGCCGAGATGTTCCGGCACCCAGTAGGCGAGATAGGGCGTCAGCAGCGACAGCGAGATCTCGACCCGCTCGTCGCGCGCCCATTGCCGCAGCCGCAGGCTGAGCCAGCCCACCGCGATGCCGAAGAACACCTCGCAGGCGACGATGGCGACGAAGGCGCCCGCGGCTTCGCCGAGCGAGAAGCTGCCGGTGCTGATCGCCAGCACCGCGAAGCGATAGAGGATCAGCGCGGTGGCGTCGTTGGCGAGGCCCTCGCCCTCAAGGATGACCAGGATGCGATGGGGCAGGTGCAGCCGGCGGGCGATCGCCAGCGGCGCCACCACGTCCGGCGGCGACACGATGGCGCCGAGCACGAAGCCGAGGCTCCACGGCAGGCCGAGCACAAAGTGCGCGCCGGCGGCGACCGCGCAGGTGGTGAAGATGACGCAGCCGACCGCGAGCAGCGTGATCGGGCGCAGGTTCGACTTGAACTCGCGCCAGCTCATCGCGACGCCGGCGGAGTAGATCAGCGGCGGCAGCACGATCAGCAGCACCACCTTCGGCTCCAGCGCGATCCGCGGCACGCCCGGAATGAAGGCCAGCGCCACGCCGATCGCCAGGAACGCCAGCGCCGGCGTCAGCTGGTAGCGCCGCGCCACCGCGGCGGTCGCCGCCATCGCGGTCAGCAGCAGAAGGACGATCAGGAAGCTTTCGGTCATGACGATGCTGGTCCCGTCAGGAGGCCGGAGGGGCGGCGGTGGTCACCGGCGCCGCGGCGGCAGATCGGTCATAGCGCGCTCGCGGCGATGTTGACCGTGAGCGCTAGCAGCGCGGTATTGAAGATGAATGACGCCACCCCGTGCGCGGTCGCGGTGCGGCGGATGATGCGGTCGGTGATGCCGACGTCGGAGACCTGGGCGGTCATGCCGATCACGAAGGAGAAGTAGACGAAGTCCCAGTAGTCCGGTTCCTTCTCGTCGCCGGGAAAGGCGAGCCCGCCGATGCGGTCGCCGCGGTAGTATTCGTGGGCATAATGCAGCGCGAAGGTGGTGTGGATCACCGCCCAGGACAGCACGATGGTCACCGTCGCCAGCACCGGCGCGTAGGGGCCGCGATGCGCGGGCGCGAGCTCGGCAAGGATGGCGCCGAGGGTGGCGAAGGCGGCGACCGCGGTCAGCACCAGAACGGCGAAGCGCCCGTCGTCGTGCAGCGCCGCGCGGCGGCGGATCCGCGCCGTTCCCGTGGTCATCACCGTGGTGAAGGCGAGCAGCAGATACAGCGCGCTGGAAAGATCCCAGGCGATCAGCAGCCGTGTGCTCGTTCGCAGCGCCGCCGGCAGCGCTGCGAGCGCGACGAGGCCGACGGCGATGGCGATGAAGAAGCGCGGCCGCGCCGCCACGATGCGCAGCGGCCGCGGCAGGCCGAGCAGTCGCTGCAGGTGGCGGTCGTGGTCGTCCTTCGCCGCCATCGGTGGCCCCAGGCCGCGATCAGTTCTTGCGTTCGGCCACGAAGCGGGCCGCCGAGCGCAGCACGTCGGCCTTGGCGCCGAACGGCGACAGCGCCCGGTCGGCGGTGCCGAGCAGGTCGCGCAGGCGCTGCTTGGCGCCGTCGAGCCCGAGCTTGGTGACGAAGGTGGCCTTGCCAAGGGCTGCGTCCTGGCCGGCGGGCTTGCCGAGGGCTGCGGCGTCGCCCTCGATGTCGAGCAGGTCGTCGGCGATCTGGAACGCCTCGCCGAAGGCGCGGCCGTAGTCGTCGAGCGCCTGGTACTGAGCGTCCGATGCCTTGCCGAGGATCGCGCCGGCCTGGCAGCCGAAGCGCAGCAGCGCGCCGGTCTTCATCTGCTGCAGCCGCGCGACGTCGGGCTCGGTCTTGTCGCCGAAGCGGCCTTCGCCGGCGAGATCGAGCATCTGGCCGCCGGCCATGCCGCCGATGCCGGCGGCGCGGGCAAGGGCGCGGGTCAGCTTCAGCCGCACGTTGGCATCCGGGTGGATCTCGTCGCGGGTGCTGATGTCGAAAGCGATGGTCAGCAGCGCGTCGCCGGCGAGGATCGCGGTGGCGTCGTCGTAGACCTTGTGGGTGGTGGGGCGGCCGCGGCGCAGGTCGCTGTTGTCCATCGCCGGCAGGTCGTCGTGGACCAGGGAGTAGCAGTGGATGGCCTCCAGCGCCGCGCCGGCGAGCAACGCGCCGTTACGAGGCACGTCGAACAGCGCCGCGCTCTCCACCACCAGGAACGGCCGCAGCCGCTTGCCGCCGTTGAGGCTGCCGTAGCGCATCGCCTCGATCAGGCGCTGCGGGCGCGCGATCTCGTTCTCCAGCACGTCGTCGGACAGGATCTGGCCGAGCAGGGTTTCGGTGTCTTCGGCGGTTTTGTCGAGCCGCGTGGCAAAATCCTGCGGGGAAGCGAGGGTCATTCAGAAAAACTCCAGAAAAATCCGGTGCGACAATCGGTCATGGCCTCCGCTCCGTCAATTCCGGCGCCCGCCGCGCCACTTGCTGGAGCGCGGGGCCGATCCGGGATATGCAGGGGGCTGGCCCGGGCTGAGGGGCCCTTGAGGCCTGGAACAGGCCTTGCCACGATCGCGTATCGCAATGTCCGTGAGCCGGTAGCACAGCCCTTGCGCCTTGTCCGCAGCCTTCTCCTCCTCATGGTGATCGTTCTGGCGCTGCCTTATGTGGTGGTCCTCACCTACGGTTCCGGCCAGCCGGTTTCGACCCTGATGCTGTGGCGCCGCCTGACCGGGGCCCCTGTCGCGCGAACCTGGGTCGATCTCGACGCCATCGCGCCGGCGCTGCCGCGGACGGTGATCGCGTCCGAGGACGCCAGGTTCTGCAGCCACCACGGCATCGACTGGGACGCCCTCCACGCGGTGATCGAGGACGCGGAGGACGGCGAGGCGACGCGCGGCGGCTCGACCATCACCCAGCAACTGGCGAAAAACCTGTTCCTGTGGCCGGGGCGGAGCGTGGTCCGCAAAGGGCTGGAACTGCCGTTGGCGCTCTGGATCGACTGGGTGCTGCCGAAGCGGCGGATCCTCGAGATCTACCTCAATATCGCCGAATGGGGCCCCGAGGGCCGGTTCGGGGCCGAGGCCGGGGCGGTCTATGCCTTCGGGCGGCCGGCGTCGGCCCTGTCGGCGCGCGAGGCGGCTTTGATGGCCGCGATCCTGCCCAATCCGGTGGTCCGCAGCGCCCGGAATCCGGGGCCCGGGGTGCGCCGGCTGGCCGGAAAATATGTCGTTCGGGCGCAATCCCAGGGCCCGCCGGGGTGCCTCGGCCGGAACCGTGGCGGTTAACCTTCGTTTTTTCCGGAAAATCAGGGGGCTCGCCCCCCTAGATTCGCCGTCCCTCATCCTCTATAAGGCCGGCCTTAATCCGAATTTTGAGCTCGCGCCGGCGGCGCCGCCGGGCCGCCCTCCAGCGGGCGAGCGAGCGCCGATGGCTCGAACGATCACCTGCAAGGACCACCGATATGGCCGTTCCCCGTAGAAAAACTTCGCCCTCGCGGCGTGGCATGCGTCGTTCCGCCGACGCGATCAAGTCCCCCACCTATGTCGAGGACAAGGACTCCGGCGAACTGCGCCGTCCGCACCACCTCGACCTGAAGACCGGCATGTACAAGGGCCGCCAGGTCCTGAAGCCGAAGAAGGACGCCTGATCGGCGCATCCGACTGCTGCGCCGCTCCCTGCGGCGCGGCAGCATCGGAGGTCGCCTGCGCGCTGTCCCGCAGCGGGCATTCGGCGTTGTCCGATACGATGGCGTAGAGCACGGTGCCAGCCGACGGCGCGGGGCGCGCCGGGCGTTGACTGTCGAGAAGAAGGCCTTGCCGATGCTGGTCGGTTTTCCGCTGCTTCTGATCCCGCTCGCCGTCGTCAATATCATCGTCTTCCTGATGCCGGGGGTGTCGTTCACCGACCCGCTGCTCACGGTGACGCTGATGTCGAAGGCCGCCTGGAAGGTGACCTTCGGCGATATCCTGGTCGCCCTCGGCATGCTGCTGCTGCTGTTCGAGGTGATCAAGGCCGCGCGTCCCGGCGGCAAATACTTCACCGATCATTTCCTGGCGCTGCTGGTGCTCGGCGGCGCGGTGGCCGAATTCCTGCTGCTGCCGCAGTTTGCCACCTCCGTGTTCTTCCTGCTGATCGTGCTGGCGCTGGTGGACTTCCTCGCCGGCGTATCGTTGCGCTTGCGGCGGGACACCCGCCGCGTCGCCGCAGCGCGGAGCGCTGCGGTGGCGGAGCCGGCACCCGCCCCGGCCGAGCCGACGCCGGCCTCACCGCCACAAGCCGCACCGCCTCCGGTGGCCGCTGCTCCTGCTGCGTCGCCGCCGACGCGCGAGACGGAGCTGCCGCCGCCGATGGCCACCATCGAGCCGGCCCGCGGCCCGCAGGGCGTGCCCCCGTCCCCTGGCCTGCAGCCGGGGGCGCCGCCCGCCGACCAGCAGAACCACTGACGTTTCGATCCCGATCTGTTGTTCAGGCGACGCGCGCCGCTCCAGTGGGGCGTGCGGCGGGCTGCGGCTGCGACCGGCGCGTCGTGGCGCGGTAGCTCGCCTGGGCGTCCTGCGGGCTCGCCCGGCACAGGCTTTGGGTCTGCGGCGCATGGCTCGCCGTGGCGATCAGCTGGGTGACGAAGCCGGAATCCGGGCGGGTCCGCGCCAGGATTGCCGTCGCGTCCCGCCACGTCGGCGTCAGCGGCACCAGCGCGGTGCTGGATGAACCATGGCGGGCGGGATCTGCGCCGGGTGCGTCATCGTCGTACATGATCGTGTCTCGTTTTGGGACAGGGTGTCCCTTCCGAGACTGTCATCGCAAGGTGCATGCCGGACGCTTCCGGCAGGACGCTACCGGCGCCAGGCCGGCGGCTATTTTTAAGTTCTTTAGGAACTTGGCATAATCTCGTGGGTCAGAGGCGTTATCCTCACGGCGCGAATCATCTGCCGTGTCCCGCAACGAGGCGACCTTGAAACCGGCTGTTCTTCCGACGGCGAGGACCGCTGCCAGTCGACCGGACCTGGCGTCCGCGACTGTGCCGGCGCCCGATGCCCCCGATGCGGCGGCGGTGCTCGCCGCGCTCGGGCAGGCGACGTTCGCCTGGGATCTCGCCAGCGACGCGATGCGCTGGAGCGATACGGCTGCGCGGTTGTTTTCCGGCCTGCCTCCTGACGCGTTCGTCAGCGGCGGCGCGTTCGCAGAGCTCATCGAGCCGGCGCGCACTGTGCGGACGGACGCGGTGCTGGCGTCGGGCCGCATCGATGCAGGGGACGGGGTTCCCTATCAGATCGAATACGGCGTGCGGTCCGATATTGCCGCCGAGGTGCAGTGGGTCGAGGAAACCGGGTGCTGGTTCGCCGGGAGTGACGGCGCGCCCGCGCGCGTGCAGGGCATCGTGCGCCTGAACAACGAGCGCCATGCCCGCGACGAGCAGCTGCTCAAGCTGTCACAGTGCGACCCGCTGACCGGCGCGCTCAACCGCACGCAACTGGCGGCGGCGTTGGCCGAGGCCGTCGAGGAGGCGGCCCGCTTCCGCGCCGCGTCCGGCTTCATGCTGGTCGGGGTCGATCATCTGGCCCGCATCAACGAGGCGTTCGGCTTCGATGTCGCCGACGAGGTGATCGTCGAGATCGCCCGGCGGATCCGCGCGCGGCTGCGCGGCGGCGACGTGCTCGGCCGCTTCTCCGGCAACAAGTTCGGCCTGATCCTGAAGAACTGCACGGCCGACCAGATGGCGATCGCCTCCGAGCGGTTCCTGGCGGCGATCCGTCACGACGTGGTGCCGACCAGGTCCGGACCGGTATCGTTGACGGCGTCGATCGGCGCGGTCAGCGTGCCCCGCCATGCGCGGTCTGCAGAGGAGGCGATGGTGCGCGCCCAGGAGGCGCTGGAGCGCGCCAAGGCGCGGCGCCGCGGCACCTTCCTCGCCTGGCGGCCCAATGTCGAGCGCGAGGCGCAGCGCCGCGTCAACATCCGCGTCACCGACGAGATCGTCAGCGCCCTCAACGCGCGGCGCGTGGTGGTGGCCTACGAGCCGGTGGTCGACCTGCGCTCGCGCGCGGTGGCCTTTCACGAGTGCCTGGTGCGGATGCGCCAGGATGACGGTGAATTGCTGCTGGCGCCGGATATCGTTCCGGTCGCCGAGAAGCTCGGGCTGATCCATCTCGTCGACCAGCGCGTGCTGGAGCTCGTTGTTGCCGAGCTCGCCGCGGCGCCACAGATCACGCTCAGCCTCAACATCTCGCCTGAGACCACCATGGATCCTGATTGGTGGTCGCGCATCGAAACCCTGCTGCGGGCCCATCCCGGCGTCGCCGAACGGCTGATCGTCGAGATCACCGAGACGGTGGCGATCCAGGACATCGACGACGTGCGCGGCTTTGTCACGCGGCTGAAGAACTTCGGCAGCCGGATCGCGATCGACGATTTCGGCGCCGGCAACACCTCGTTCCGTAATCTGCGGAAGCTCGGTGTGGATCTTGTCAAGATCGACGGCGCGTTCGTGCAGAACATCCCGCATTCGTCCGACGACCGCGCCTTCGTGCAGACGATGATCGATCTCGCCCACCGCCTCGACATCAAGACGGTCGCCGAATGGGTGCAGGACGAGGAATCCGCGGCGCTGCTGACGAGCTGGGGCTGCGACTATATCCAGGGCCGGCTGACAGGGCTTGCCGTTCCGGAACGGCCGTGGGCCATGCCGCTCGCCGCGGGACATTCCATCGCGAGCTGACGGCGCGTCGCGGGCATGGCCAGCGGAACGCAGTCCTTCACCCGCACGTCGTCGACAAGATCAAAAAGAAATGCGCTGCCGCGGCGCGGCAGCGCATGATCGGATTGCATGGCGCGGGGCCGGCTTCGGCCCCGAGCATCACTCCTTGGTGTCGGGCTCCTTCGACATCCGCTCGAGGCGCTCCTGCATTTCCTTCATCTGGCGCCGCAGCTCGTTGATGTCGTCGGGTTCCGCTACGCTTTCCGGCGGCGCCGATGGTCCGGGTTCCGGTTCGGGTTCCTTGCGCAGCGATCCCAGGCCGAATGGCTTGAACATCGCGAAGGTGCGCTCGAACAACTCCATATTGCGGCGAACCTGTTCCTCGAGCGGTGCGAACGGTCCACTGCCGAACGCGGTCGTCATCTGCTTGCGGAACTTTTCCTGCTCGCGGGTGAGCGATTCGATCGAGGCCTCGAGATACTTCGGCACCACCATTTGCATGCTGTCGCCGTAGAATCGAATGAGCTGTCGCAGGAAGGTGGTCGGCAACAGGTTCTGACCAGCCTTGTTCTCCTGCTCGAAAATGATTTGTGCGAGCACCGAGCGGGTGATGTCGTCGCCGGTCTTGGCGTCGTAGACGAGGAAGTCCTCGCCATCCTTCACCATCGCGGCCAGATCCTCGAGCGTGACGTACGTGCTGGTGCCTGTGTTGTAGAGCCGACGGTTGGCGTATTTCTTGATCGTGATGGGTGTTTCTGACTTCGCCATGGGTCTCACACGCTAAAGAGATTTGGCAGTTCACCGGACACTGCCGAGGGGAAGGTCAATGCAACGCAACAAAGTAAGCATGTCCGGAACCGCTCGGCTACCGTTTTGTGCAGCACAGTTAATGCCCTAGCGCTTTCACGGCCGCGCGGCGCGCGCACGCAAGGGACCCCGGCCCGGACATGGCGGGCGGTGATTCTCATCGGCGCGCGCGACGACGTGCGGGCGAGAGCGGCCATCCCGGCCCGCGCGGCGGCGAGCCGGCCGCATCCGGCTCCGGCGGAGACCTCCGGCGCTGCCGTTCCGCCGGAAATGGCGGGTTTCGGCCTCGCCGCGACCGCCGTTCCGGAGGCCCGGAGATGGCCGGCCGGTGCGGCCGCGATTCGCGGCACAGGCCGATTGACACACCTCTCGTAGCTCAACAGGATAGGCCCGAGACCTCGCTCTGCCAGCCCCGGCACGGGCCTGTGCCCCCGATACTCAAGCCAACTCAAGCCAAGGAGAACTCTCATGTCCGACGATGTCGTCATCGTCAGCGCTGCCCGCACCGCTGTCGGTGCCTTCAACGGCGCTTTCGCCAATACTCCCGCCCACGACCTCGGCGCGGCCGCGATCAAGGCGGCGCTCGAGCGGGCAGGCGTCGAGCCGGGCCGGGTGTCCGAGGTGATCATGGGGCAGATCCTGACCGCGGCGCAGGGCCAGAACCCGGCGCGCCAGGCCTCGATCGCCGCCGGCATTCCGGTGGAGAGCCCAGCCTGGGGCGTCAACCAGCTGTGCGGCTCGGGCCTGCGCTCGGTGGCGCTGGGCTATCAGGCCATCGTCAACGGCGATTCCGAGATCGTGGTCGCCGGCGGCCAGGAATCCATGAGCATGGCGCCCCATGCCCAGTATCTGCGCGGCGGTGTGAAGATGGGCGGGGTCGAGTTCGTCGACACCATGATCAAGGACGGCCTGTGGGACGCCTTCAACGGCTACCACATGGGCAACACCGCCGAGAACGTGGCGCGCCAGTTCCAGATCACCCGCCAGCAGCAGGACGAGTTCGCCGTCGGCTCGCAGAACAAGGCGGAGGCCGCGCAGAAGGCCGGCCGCTTCAAGGACGAGATCGTCCCCTTCGTCATCAAGACCCGCAAGGGCGACCTCGTGGTCGACACCGACGAATATCCGCGCCATGGCGCGAGCATCGACGCCATGGGCAAGCTGCGCCCGGCGTTCGAGAAGGACGGCACAGTCACCGCCGGCAATGCGTCGGGCATCAATGACGGCGCCGCTGCGCTCGTCCTGATGAGCGCCAAGCAGGCCGCCAAGGAAGGTCGCACCCCGATCGCCCGCATCGTGTCGTGGGGCCAGGCCGGCGTCGATCCGTCGATCATGGGCACCGGACCGATCCCGGCGTCGCGCGCGGCGCTGAAGAAGGCCGGCTGGAAGACCGACGACCTCGACCTCATCGAGGCCAATGAGGCGTTCGCGGCGCAGGCCTGCGCGGTCAACAAGGACCTCGGCTGGGATACCTCGAAGGTCAACGTCAACGGCGGCGCGATTGCCATCGGTCATCCGATCGGCGCGTCGGGCGCGCGCGTGCTGGTGACGCTGCTGCACGAGATGCAGAAGCGCAACTCCAAGAAGGGTCTCGCCACGCTGTGCATCGGCGGCGGCATGGGCATCGCGCTCTGCGTCGAGCGTTGATGCATCGCGCGTCAACGCGCTGCAACATTCATCAGTCAGAAATGCCCGGCTTCGTGCCGGGCATTTTCGTTTGCCGGATCATTCGTCAAGTTTTGGTCTTGCAGTTCTCACAAATGGTCGGAATACTTTGACAACGATAAAAATCGGCTAGCAAGGCAAGGAGGACCTGAGCATGGCACGTGTAGCATTGGTGACGGGTGGTACGCGGGGGATCGGCGCCGCGATCAGCAAGGCGCTCAAGGCGGCCGGCTACAAGGTTGCGGCGAGCTATGCCGGGAACGACGAGGCGGCGAACAAGTTCAAGGCGGAGACGCACATTCCCGTCTACAAATGGGACGTGGCGTCGTTCGACGCCTGCTCCGAAGGCATCAAGAAGGTCGAGGGCGAGCTCGGCCCGATCGATGTGCTGGTCAACAATGCCGGCATCACCCGTGACGGCGCCTTCCACAAGATGACGCTGGAGCAGTGGAACGCGGTGATCACCACCAATCTCGGCTCGCTGTTCAACATGACGCGGCCGGTGATCGAGGGCATGCGCGCGCGCAAGTTCGGCCGCATCATCAACATCTCGTCGATCAACGGCCAGAAGGGACAGTTCGGCCAGGTCAACTATTCGGCGGCGAAGGCCGGCGACATCGGCTTCACCAAGGCGCTGGCGCTGGAGAACGCGCGCGGCGGCATCACCGTCAACGTGATCTGCCCCGGCTACATCAACACCGAAATGGTGCAGGCGGTGCCGAAGGAGGTCGTCGAGAAGAGCATCCTGCCGATGATTCCGGTCAACCGGCTGGGCGAGCCGGAGGAGATCGCCCGCGCGGTCGTCTTCCTGGCGTCCGACGACGCCGGCTACATCACCGGCTCCACCCTCACCATCAACGGCGGCCAGTATCACGCCTGAGGTTGCCGGGGCGGCTGCCGCACGGCTTCGGCTGCGTCCTGCGATACCGTTCGCGTGACGGGATGCGACGTTAGAAGCAGAGCGCGAATCGTCGCGCTCTGCCATAACGCGGCCATGACCCAAGGTTCTGTGACCAAAGGCTCCGTGACCCAAGGCACTTTGACCCAAGGCACCTTGACCCAAGGCACCTTGACCCAAGGCACCTTGACCCAGGGCACCGCGACACTGATCGGCCTGACCGCGATCGTGATGTGGTCGCTGCTGGCAGCGCTCACCGTCGCCACCGGTCGGATCCCCGCGTTTCAGCTCGCGGCCATGACGTTCGCGCTCGGCGCCTGCGTCGGCCCGCTGACATGGTTGTGGCGCCCCGGCGCGGGACGGGCGCTGCGCCAGCCCGTCAAGGTCTGGCTGGTCGGCGTCGGCGGGCTGTTCGGCTATCACGCGCTGTACTTCCTGGCGCTGCGGTTCGCGCCGCCGGCGGAGGCGGGCCTGCTGAATTACCTGTGGCCGCTCCTGATCGTGCTGTTCTCGGCGCTGCTGCCGGGCGAGCGGCTTGCTGCGCATCACATCATCGGTGCGCTGCTTGGTCTCGCCGGTACCGCGCTATTGGTGGTCGGGCGCGGCGCGGAAGTGACGGCCGACTTTCTGCCGGGGTTCGCGGCTGCGGTGTGCGCCGCCTTCATCTGGGCCGGCTACTCGGTGATGTCGCGCCGCCTGAAGGCGGTGCCGACCGACGCGGTCGCCGGCTTCTGCGCTGCGACCGCGGTGCTGGCCTGGCTGTGCCACCTGGCGCTCGAGACCACGGTCTGGCCGCAGACGCCGCTGCAATGGGGCTGCGTCATCGCGCTGGGGCTGGGACCGGTGGGGGCGGCGTTCTATGTCTGGGACATCGGCATGAAGCGCGGCGACATCCGCCTGCTCGGCGCGCTGTCGTACGCGACACCGCTGCTGTCGACCGGTTTTCTGATTCTCGCCGGCTTTGCCCAGCCGTCACCGTCACTGGCGATCGCCGCAGCGCTGATCGCCGGCGGCGGGCTGATCGCGGCGCGCGATCTGCTGCGCCGGGCGCGCTAGTGTCCCGCTTCGCAAGTTCGCTGCATTTGTCGCGAACTCGGCACGAACTTGCGAAGCGATAAGGACACTAGCAAATCTATGATTCTAGTGTGCTTTATGAACGCGAAGTTCCTGAAAGAGCCAGCCGCGAAATCACAGGAACTTCGCGTTCAGCACACTAGGCTTCCGGCGTCCAGCCCGGCGGAGCCAGCTCGAAGCCGGCGAAATCGAAGCCGGGCGCCACGGTGCAGCCGACCAGCGTCCAGTCGCCGAGGCTCTCCGCGGCCTGCCACGCGCCGGCCGGCACCACGATCTGCGGCGCTTCGCCCGCCATCAGGTCGGGGCCGAGATGCAGGGTGCGGCGGCCGTGCTCGTCGGCGATCTGCAGCGTGAGCGGGCTGCCGGCGTAGTAGTGCCAGACCTCTACCGCATCGACGCGGTGCCAGTGCGAGCGCTCGCCGCGCGCCAGCAGGAAGTAGATCGCGGTCGAGGCGGCGCGGCCGTGGGCGTCGCAACGGCTGTCGCGAAACACCTCGCGATAGTGCCCGCCCTCCGGATGCGGCACGAGATGCAGCCGTGCGATCACGGCTGCGGCGTCGAGCAGGGCGGCGGACATCAGGCGCGGTTCTTGCGTTCGCGCAGCTCGCCGAACACCTCGGCGGCGCTCTTGCCGGCGAGGCCGACAGCGGCTGCGACCGAGGCGACATCGGCGCGCAGGAACACGTTGGTCTTCTTCTCCTCGCCGATGGTGGTCGGCACCGTCGGGAGGTTGGCCGCGCGCTGCTTGGCGGCTTGCTCGGCGCGCGCCTTGAGTGCGGCGTTGTCGGTCTCGATGCCTTGCGCGAACTTGATGTTCGACAGCGTGTATTCGTGGCCGCAATAGACGCGGGTGTCGTCGGGCAGCGCGCGCAGCTTGAGCAGCGAACTCCACATCATCGGATAGGTGCCCTCGAACACCCGGCCGCAGCCGACCGAGAACAGCGTGTCGGCGCAGAACACCGCCCGCTCGGAATCGAACACATAGGAAATATGGTCGAGGGTGTGCCCGGGCGTCTCCAGCACGCGCGCGGCGAGCGTGCCGACGTGAACCGTCTCGCCGTCCTTGACGCGCTCGTCGACCTCAGCGATCGCCACCGCCTTGTCGTGGGGCGCGACCACGCGGCAATTGTACTTGGCCTTCAGCTCGGCGATGCCGCCGACATGGTCGGCGTGGTGATGGGTGACCAGGATGTCGGTCAGCGTCCAGCCCTCGTGCTGCAGCGCCTTGATGATCGGACCGGCTTCCGGCGCATCGATCGAGGCCGTCGCCTTGCTGACGGGATCGTGAATCAAATAGCCGAAATTGTCCGAAAGGCAGGGGAACAGGCGGATGTCGGCAGCCATGAGAACTCCATCGTCTTGCATCTGCCGACGCTAGCACAGCCATGCGACGTGTTGAAATCCGCCCCGGGGATTACCGCTGGCCACGCCCGTCGCGCGGGCAGCGGCAGCCCCGCTGCACGGCGGCGAGCGATCATGCTAGGGTGAGTAGCAATGACCATGGATGTGATCGACCTCCGCAATTTCTATTCGCAGCCGCTCGGTGTGGTGGCGCGCCGCCTGATCAATCGGGGCATCCGCGCCCAGTGGCCCCAGGCCAAGGGGCTGCGGGTGCTCGGCATCGGCTATCCGACGCCGTACCTCGGTCTGTTCCGGGAAGACTCCGAGCGCTGCATCGCCTTCATGCCGGCAGCGCAGGGCGTGCTGAAGTGGCCGACCTCGCGGCCCAGCCTCGCGACCCTGGTCGACGAATTCTCGCTACCGCTGCCCGATGCGGCTGTTGATCGCATCCTGCTGGTGCACGCGCTGGAGATGTCGGACGATCCCGCCGGACTGTTGCGCGAAGTCTGGCGCATCCTGGCACCGTCGGGGCGGATGATGGCGATCATCCCGAATCGCCGCGGCGTGTGGACGCGAACCGACAAGACGCCGTTCGGCCACGGCCGGCCCTACTCGCGCAGCCAGATCACGGAGCTGTTGCGCCAGACCTGGTTCACGCCATCGGCCTGGAGCGAGGCGCTGTTCGTGCCGCCGATCGAGGGCGGCTGGATCCTGCGGTCGGCGGTGGCCTGGGAGCGGCTCAGCGCGGCGATCTCCTCGCCGTTCGCGGGTGTGCACATCGTCGAGGCGACCAAGCAGGTCTACCGCGCGATCCCGGCGCGGCGGCAGCGCACGCGGCTCATTCCCGCGCTCGACCCGGTGCTGGTGCCGACCCCGGCGCCACGCCGAGACGAAATCGGCGCGCCGTAGACGAAGAACTCGTCGTCCGGTCGCGCCGTGATCGCTTCCTTCACGTCGCGGGTGCGACGTTAGTACGCCGGGCTTGTTATTCGCCCGACGAGAAGTCCTCGCTCAAGCTCGGCTGAGCGGCGCTGCGGCCTTCGCCGCGCGGGCCATGCGGCCGGCGCCGGCGGCGCGGCGGGAAGCGGTCGCCGCCCTGATGGCCGTTGCCCTCATAGCCGTTGGTGCCGTTGCCCTGCTGCGGCTGGGCGCCGGTGATGAACGACGGCAGCCGATCGACATCGCCGGCGTCGCTGTCCTGCTGCACCGGCTGCGGGCGGACCTCGCGCAGGCTCTGCTCGCGCGGCTGCTCGCGCAGGCCCGGATCACGATCGCGATCCCGATTGTGCTCGCGCGGCTGATAGGACGGCTGCTGTTCGCGGCTCTGATAGGAGGGCTGCGGCTCGCGCAGGCCGAAGCCCGGCTCGGCGCCGAAATTGGAGAAGCTTTCCTCGTCCTCGCCGTCCTGGTCGAGGCGCGGCTGCTGCTGCTGCGGTTGCGGCTGATTCTGCCGGAACTGCTCCTGCGCCGCGGCGATCAGGCGGAAATAGTGCTCGGCGTGCTGATAGTAGTTCTCCGCCGCGACAGGGTCGCCGGAACTCTGCGAATCGCGGGCGAGCTGCAGGTACTTCTCGGCGATGTGAGCGGCGGTGCCGCGGATTTTGACGTCAGGTCCGTTGGAATCGTAAACCCGGGTCATCGGGTTCTGGCCGCGGCGGTTGTTATTGTTGTTGTGGTTGTTGTTCCGGTTCCGCATCCGCTTGTTGTTGTTCTGACCGTTTCTCATGTCGTGCCTTTTCGCCAACCCTGAAGTCTCGATGTCGTCATGGATGCGAGGGACGCGCGCGGCGTCCTTCTCATCGCGTGGTTCAATTCCAGCGTGGTGGTTCAGAAGTTCCGTTCATCATCGCCGAGGATCCGGGTGGGATGTCGGCAGCGGGGGCGTCGGAACAGCATCCCCCGGCAATCAGCAAGCTCAGCGCGTTCCGGGTGCGAAACGCGAGATCCATTCCATCCGTCGTGGTCACCACGGACGCGTCCCCCACATGCCGGGCGTCACCTAGGCCGCCGGCTCGATCCGCTGGTCAGGCATGCAACAGGCCCGACGTCTCGAAATGAGTGTATAGCCGCAATATCAGGCTTTCGTTCGCTTGGCGATTGCGGGCGGCGGGCTGTTCCAGCCTTCGCTCCATGCAACCGGTCTTTTGGAACCTTTCACTCGGTCGGGCTCTCGACGGGGAGAGCTTTAGCCTCCGCAGCGTCTGCGGGGTGGGCTGCCTTGGACCGATGCTGTGCCCGGAACCTAGTCGCTCTTGGGCGATATTCCAAGAGGTTTTTATTGGGAAAAATCGGGGCCCTGGCCGCATTTTCGCCCGATCACGACACGGGGGATTCCCCCGAGATCGGCCCGGGTCGGCGCCAGCGCGAGCCCGGCGGCGGCCATCAGGCGGGCAACCGCCTTCCCCTGGTCATGGCCGACTTCGACCAGCAGCGCACCACCTGCGCCGAGCAGCGCCGCGGCCTGCGGAATGAGGCTGCGATAGGCGTCGAGCCCGTCGGCGCCGCCGTCGAGCGCGCGATGCGGATCGTGGGCGCGCACGTCGATGTCGAGACCGGCGATCTCGCCGGTCGCGATGTAGGGCGGATTGGAGACGATCAGGTCGAACGGTCCCTGCAGCGCCTGCGCATAGTTGCATTGAACAAAGGTCGCACGCGTGGTGAGGCCGAGCCGCGCGGCGTTGCCGGCGGCGGTGCGCAGCGCCTCGGCGCTGATGTCGGTGCCGATGCCCTGGGCGTGCGGCAGCTCCGACAACAGCGCCAGCAGGATGGCGCCCGAGCCGGTGCCGAGATCGGCGATCCGCAGCGGCGCGCGGTCAGCGTCATCAGCTCTTGCGCGCACGATATCGAGGGCGGCTTCCACCAGCGTCTCGGTGTCGGGGCGCGGCACCAACGTTGCCGCGGACAGCGCGAACGGCAGTCCCCAGAACTCCTTGGTGCCGAGGATGCGCGCCACCGGCTCGCCGGCGATGCGGCGCGCGACGAAGCCCGTGAGCCGCGTCGCTTCGGTCTCCGCGACGATCCGTGCCTGCGCGGTGGCAAGTCCCGTGAGGTCGAGCGCCAGCACCGCGCCGATCAGAAGACGCGCATCGAGCTCCGGCGTGTCGATAGCGGCGTCCTTCAGCTGGCGAATCACCTCGCGGCGCGCCGCCGCGACTGTCAGGCCGGCGTAGCCGCCGCTCACGCGGCCGCGCCTTCGGCGGCGAGCTGTGCCGCCTGGTGCTCGGTGGTCAGCGCGTCGGTCAGCTCACCGAGCGCTTCGCCGGCGATCACCTGCGGCAGCTTGTAGAGCGTCAGGTTGATGCGGTGGTCGGTGACGCGGCCCTGCGGGAAGTTGTAGGTGCGGATGCGCTCGGAGCGGTCGCCGGAGCCGACCTTCTCGCGGCGGTCGGCGGAGCGCGCCGCCTCCATGCGCTGGCGCTCGGCGTCGTAGATGCGGGCGCGCAGGATGTTCATGGCGCTGGCGCGATTCTTGTGCTGCGAGCGGCTGTCCTGCATCATCACCACGATGCCGGTCGGGATGTGCGTGATGCGGATCGCCGATTCCGTCTTGTTGACGTGCTGGCCGCCGGCGCCGCCGGCGCGCATGGTCTCGATCCGCAGATCGTCGTTCTTGATGTCGACGTCGATGTCCTCGACCTCCGGCAGCACGGCCACCGTCGCGGCGGAGGTGTGGATGCGGCCCTGGGTCTCGGTGTCGGGCACGCGCTGCACGCGGTGCACGCCGGACTCGAATTTCAACTTGGCGAAAGCGCCGCGGCCCTGCACCTCGGCGATGATTTCCTTGTAGCCGCCCATGGTGCCGTCGCTGGCGGAGATCACCTCGACCTTCCAGCCCTGCAGCGCGGCGAAGCGCTCATACATCCGGAACAGGTCGCCGGCGAACAGCGCCGCCTCGTCGCCGCCGGTGCCGGCACGGATTTCCAGCATGACGTTACGGTCGTCCATCACGTCCTTGGGCAGCAGCGCGATGCGGATCGCCTGGACGAGCTCGTCGCGGCGCGTCTCGAGCTGCGGCCGCTCGCCCTCGGCCATCGCGCGCATCTCCGGATCGGTCGCCGCGTCCGCGATCATGGCGTCGATGTCGGCGAGCTCGCGCACCGCGGCGCGATACGTCTTCACCGCCTCGACCACCGGCGCGAGCTCGCTCAGCTCGCGGGTGGCGCGGACATAGGTCTCCGAGGAGACCTGGCCGAGCAGTTCGGCTTCGAGCGCGGCATGGCGCGCCAGCAGGACGTCGAGTTTGGCTTCGGGCAACATGGTGTTTTCAGGACACTGCTCCGCGGTCGCGGATTACAGCGGCAGTCCTTCCTTTTCGGCAAATTCCTTCAGCCGCTCGCGGATCGAGACGCTGCCGGCCGGCGCGTCGAGCAGCGGTTTGATCATCGCGGCCGCCTTGCCGACGTCGAGCTCGAGGATCAGCGCCTTGACCGGGCCATGGGCGGTGGCCGACAGCGACAGCGAACGGTAGCCGAGCGCGAGCAGCGCCAGCGCGCCGAGCGGCTGCGACGCCATCTCGCCGCACAGCGACGCCGTCTTGCCGGCCGCGGTCGCCTTGGTGACGATCTCGCGCAGCGCGCGCAGCACCGGCGCCGCCAGCGTATCGAAGCGCTCCGACACCTTCGGGTTGCCGCGGTCGACCGCGTACAGGAACTGGAACAGGTCGTTGGAGCCGACCGAGACGAAGTCGACGCGCTTGAGCAGTTCGTCGAGCTGGTAGAGCAGCGCCGGCACCTCGACCATGGTGCCGATGTCGATGCGCTCGGGCAGCGCGTGGCCGTGCTGGCGCAAATAAGTCAGCTCGCGCTCGACGATGATCTTGGCCTGGTCGAACTCGGCGACCTCGGAGATCATCGGGAACATGATCTTCAGCGCGCGGCCGCCGCCGGCGCGCAGCAGTGCGCGGATCTGGCCGCGCAGCAGGCCCGGGCGGTCGAGGCCGAGGCGGATCGCGCGCCAGCCCAGCGCGGGATTCTCCTCGGTGATCGTTTCCATGTACGGCAGCGCCTTGTCGCCACCGATGTCGAGGGTGCGGAAGGTCACCGGCTTGCTGCCGGCGGCGTCGAGCACGCTGCGGTAGAGCTGCAGCTGCTCGCTCGAGCGCGGCAGGCTCTGCCCGACCATGAACTGCAGCTCGGTGCGGAACAGGCCGATGCCCGAGCAGTTGGTGTCCTCGATGTGCGGCAGGTCGATGACGAGGCCGGCATTGATCATCAGTTCGACCGGCTGGCCGTCCCGCGTCACCGTCGGCTTGTCGCGCAGCGCGTGGTACTGCGCCTGGCGCCGCGCCCGGAAGCGCACCCGCTCGGCATAGGCCGCCTCGATCTCGGCGGAGGGCCGGAAGTAGATCGAGCCGGAGGTGCCGTCGACGATCACCGCGTCGCCGGGATCGGCGACGCCGGCGGCGTTCGGCACCTCGCCGACCGCCGGAATGCCGAGCGCGCGGGCGACGATCGCGACATGGGAGTTCGACGTGCCTTCCTCGAGCACGAGACCGCGCAGGCGCTTGCGGTCGTAGTCGAGCAGCGCCGCCGGGCCCATCGCGCGGGCGATGAGGATGGCGTTGTCGGGCAGCTGTTCGCGCGACGGCGCATGGGTCTGCCCGAGCAGCTGCCGCATCAGGCGGTGGCCGAGATCCTCGAGGTCGTGCAGCCGCTCGCGCAGGTACGGATCAGTCGAGCGCAGCATGCGCGCACGGGTGTCGGACTGCACGCGCTCGACGGCGGCTTCCGCGGTCAGGCCGGTGGCGACCGCCTCGTGCAGCTTGTGCGACCAGCCATGGTCGTTGGCGAACATGCGGTAGGCTTCCAGCACGTCGCGGTGCTCGCCGCCCTCGGCGACGTCGCCGCGCTCGAGCAGGCGGTCGAGGTCGGAGCGCAGGTTGGCGAGCGCGGTGTCGAGGCGCTTGATTTCCTTCTGCAGGTCCTCGGCGATGTAGTTGGTAATGACGACACGCGGTTCGTGCAGCACCACATGGCCGAGCGCGATGCCTTCGGACAGGATCGAGCCTTCCTTGTGCAGCGAGTGGCGCGCGGCCGGCTCGGCGCCGGGCTGCGCCAGCGCCGACAATTCGCCGGAGGCGATCATCTCCGCGAGCACCATCGCGGTGGTCTGCAGCGCCTCGACCTCTTCCTCGACATAGGTGCGGTGGGCGCGGTTCTGCACCACCAGCACGCCGAGGGTGTTGCCGGCGCGCAGGATCGGCACGCCGAGGAAGGAGTGGTAGATCTCTTCGCCGGTTTCCGGCCGGTAGGAGAACGCCGGGTGGTTCTGGGCGTTGGAGAGGTTGAGCGGGGTGGCCTCGCTGGCGACGAGGCCGACCAGGCCCTCATGGGCGTTCAGCACGGTCTGGTGGACCGCGTCGCGATTCAGACCTTCGGTGGCATAGAGCTCGAGGGTGTTGTCGATGCGCAGCACATAGACCGAGCACACCTCCGCCACCATGTTGGCGGCGATCAGCACCACGATCTTGTCCAGCCGTTCCTGGGCGCTGACCGGCTCGGCCATGACTTCGCGGAGCCGTCTCAACAGGACGCGGGGGCCTCCCAGCGCGCTCCGCATATGCCGACACCTCCGCGTCTTGCAAATCCCGGCGCTCGCCCTGGGGGCCTGCGCACAGGATTAACCTTCAGAAATATAACAGCTTTTTACGTGCCCCGCCCGGTCCGGCCGCGCTTCGGTCGAATCGGAGACCCGCGAACTGTGACACAATTTGTCGCTGCCTATTCCTCAGGCGTATAGCGAAATTGTGTTTGTTTTGCCAAGCAAAACGCCTGCCAGATAGCGGGCATGTGGATGGCCTTCCGGCCGCCCGCGACAGGTCGTCGCGGGCCGTCCGGGCCGGTTGATTCGAGGGCTGAAAAAGGGGGGAGCCTGCCCTGCCGCCGGCCGCCCGTCCGGGGCGCTGCCCAAGCTGTGGGCGCGGCTTGCCGCGCGGGCGGGCATGGCGGCGGCCCTGCCGGGCCGCGGCCGTCTCAGGCCTGGTCGAGCCCGTAAAGGGTGTGCAGCGTGCGCACCGCGAGCTCGGTGTAGGCGGCGTCGATCAGCAGCGAGAACTTGATCTCGGAGGTGGTGATCGCGCGGATGTTGATGTTGCGCTCCGACAGCGCCTTGAACGCCTGGGCGGCGACGCCGGCGTGGCTGCGCATGCCGATGCCGATCACCGAGACCTTGGCGACGTCGGTGGCGCTGTCCACCGACTTGTAGCCGATGGTGTCCTTGGCCTTGGCGATCGTCTCCTTGGCGCGGACATAGTCGGCGGCCGGCACCGTGAAGGTCAGGTCGGTGGTCTTGCCGTCCGCGGACACGTTCTGCACGATCATGTCGACGTTGATGTTGGCGTCGGCCAGCGGCACGAAGATGGCGGCGGCGACGCCCGGCTTGTCCTCGATGTGGCGCACGGAGATTTGGGCTTCGTCCTTGGAAAAGGCGATGCCGGTGACGACTTCGGTTTCCACGATTTCCTCCTCGCCGCAGATCAGGGTGCCCGGCGGCTGGTTGGCATTGGGGTCGATATCTTCTGGCTTGTCGAAGCTCGAGCGCACGAACACGCGCACATTGTGCACCATGCCGAGCTCCACGGAGCGCACCTGCAGCACCTTGGCGCCCTGGGACGCCAGCTCCAGCATTTCCTCGAACGCCACCTTGTCGAGCCGGCGCGCCTTGGGCACGACACGGGGGTCGGTGGTGTAGACGCCGTCGACGTCGGTGTAGATGTCGCAGCGGTCGGCGTGGATCGCGGCGGCGATCGCCACCGCCGAGGTGTCCGAGCCGCCGCGGCCGAGCGTGGTGATGCGGCCGGTTTCCTCATGGATGCCCTGGAAGCCGGCGATGACCGCGACCTCCTTGCGCTCCTTGAAGCGCTTGATCAGCTCGTCGCCGTCGATGCCGAGGATGCGGGCCGAGGCATGGGCGTCGCTGGTCTTGATCGGGATCTGCCAGCCCTGCCACGAGCGGGCCTGGATGCCGAGCGCCTGCAGCGCGATCGCCAAAAGGCCCGAGGTCACCTGCTCGCCGGACGCCACCACGGCGTCATATTCGCGTGCGTCATGCAGCGCCGAGGCCTCGGTCGCCCAGCCGACCAGCTCGTTGGTCTTGCCGGACATCGCCGACACCACCACGGCGACCTCATGGCCGGCGTCGACCTCGCGTTTGACGTGCCGCGCCACGTTGCGGATGCGTTCGATGTTGGCGACCGAAGTGCCGCCGAATTTCATGACGAGCCGGGCCATGTGGGTGGCGCAGTCCTTCTGGTGCAGCGCGCTGCCTGGGCGCGGCTTGCTGGTTTATCTAACGGTCTGAACGGACGCGCAAAAAGGAAGGGGCGCGCCAGCCAAAACGCGCGTATACAGAACGCCGCGATGTCCGGCAAGCCATCGGGGAGCGGCGGCGGCCGGCGGTCGGGCCGGGGCGGGGGCCCGCCGGGGGGCGGTCCGTGCGCCGCGGAGCGAGAGGAACGGGCATGGGCCGCTATATCGACGAGATCCTGCAGCCGGGAGAACAGGTGCTGTATTCGACCACGCTGCATGGCGTGATCTACCTGCCGGCGGTTCTCGGCTGGGTGGCGGCGCTCGGCTGCTTCATCATGGAGCGGCGGGCCCAGACCGACGGCGGCAACCTGATCTGGCTGGTCCTGACGGGGCTTGCGGCGCTGGTCGCCCTCTACTGGTCGGTGCGGGCCTGGTTCCAGCGCTGGACCACGGAGACCGACGTCACCACGCTGCGGGTTGTCCACAAGGAGGGATTCATCCAGCGCTCCACCTTCGAGATGAACCTGGACAAGGTGGAGAGCGTCGATGTCAATCAAAGTATCCCGGGGCGGATTCTCGGCTACGGCGATGTCACCATCTTCGGGGTGGGCGAAGGCCGTAAAACCATTGGGATGATTGCCTCGCCGCTGCAATTCCGCAATCATATCACCGCGCGCTAGCGTCTGCTTCGCCGGCGCGCCCGTCGATCTCACAACCGTCGATCTCACAACCGTCACATCGAGCAATGACCGCCAGCACCTCGTCTCCCACCTCCACCGTCGATCCCGCGGAAGTCGCGAAGTTCTCGCGGCTGTCCGAGGAATGGTGGGATCCGAAAGGCAAGATGGCGCCGCTGCACAAGATCAATCCGCTGCGGCTCGGCTTCATCCGCGACGCGGCCTGCCGCAAGTTCGAACGCAACGTGCGCAGCCTGAGCTGCATGTCGGGCCTGCGCGTGCTCGACATCGGCTGCGGCGCCGGGCTGCTGTGCGAGCCGTTCTCCCGGCTCGGCGCCCAGGTGATCGGCATCGATCCCTCGGCCACCAACATCGCCGCCGCCAAGCTCCACGCCACCCGCTCCAACCTCCTGATCGACTATCGCTGCATGACGGTCGAGGAGATCGATCCGCGCGAGCGCTTCGACGTGGTGCTGGCGATGGAGGTGATCGAGCATGTCACCGACGTCGGCGCCTTCCTCGACCGCTGCGCCGCGCTGATGAAGCCGTCGGGCCTGATGGTGGTGTCGACGCTCAACCGCAACTGGAAGAGCTTTGCGCTCGCCATCGTCGGCGCCGAATATGTGCTGCGCTGGCTGCCGCGCGGCACCCATGAGTGGGGCAAGTTCGTTACCCCGGACGAGCTCACGCAGCACCTCGAGCGCAACCATCTGATGGTCACCGAGCAGTCCGGCGTGGTCTACAGTCCGTTCGCGGACAAGTGGAGCCTGTCGTCCGACATGGACGTCAACTACATGATGGTCGCCGAGAGCGCCGGCTGAAACGCGGACGCGCGCTGCGTCAGCGCTTGATCGCCAGCAGCACGGCGCCCGCCGAGATCAGCGCGATGCCGGCCCAGCCGGTCGCCGAGGGGCGCTCGCCGAGGAAGACGAACGCGAACAGCGCCACCAGCACCACGCTCAGCTTGTCGATCGGCGCGACCAGGGTCGCGGGGCCGAGCTTGAGCGCACGGAAATAGCACAGCCACGACGCCCCGGTGGCGAGGCCCGACAGCACCAGGAAGGTCCAGGTCTTGCCGGACACGGCGCCGGGCGACTGGAATTGGCCGGTTGTCGCCAGCAGCAGCGCGAAGCTCGCCAGCACGACGCAGGTGCGGATGAAGGTGGCAAGATCGGGATTGATGTTCTCGACGCCGACCTTGGCGAAGATTGCGGTCATCGCTGCGAACGCCGCCGACAGCAGCGCCCACATCTGCCATGACGACCAAGCCTCCGGAAACATCGCGTCGTCCTTGGCGTCGGGGAAAGAGAAGAGGGGGCGGAGCCGCCCGTCGTGCGGCTAGTTGCGGTCGTCCGGCAGCACCGGCAGCGGCGCTACCTCGATGCCTTCGTCGATCAGCGAGCGGGCCTCGTCGACGGTCGCTTCGCCGTAGATCGGCCGGTGCTCGATGTCGCCATAGTGCATCTTGCGCGCTTCGGTCGGGAAAGCATCGCCGACATTGTCGGCCTTGCTGACGATGTGGTCGCGCAATTCCTTGAGCTTGGCGCGCAGCTCCAGCTCCTGCGCCGACACCAGCGGCACCGCGTCCGTGGCCGCCGGCGCGTCCGCGACCTTGGGAGGCGGCGCGGCCGCCTTGGCATTGCTCTTGCGCGACAGCTGCGGCGCCATCAGGGCCTTCTCGATGTCGGTGGACTCGCAGGTCGGGCACGCCACCAGCTTGCGCTTGCGCTGGCTGTCGTAGGCGGCCGAATCCTGGAACCAGCTCTCGAAGGTATGGCCTTTGCCGCAGTGGAGCGTGTAGCGGATCATGCCTTGCTCCGCACCAGATGCAGGTGGCCCGGGCCGCCATGCAGCTCAGTGACGCTGAAGCGGCGGCCGTGCTGCAGCGAGGGAATGCTCTTGCGCACGCTCTCGACCTTGGCCGGATCGATCTTCGCCAGGATCACGCCCGGCTCGGTGTCGGCCTCGGCCAGGATCGTGCCCCACGGATCGACGATCAGCGAATGGCCGAAGGTCTCGCGGCCGTTCTCGTGCTTGCCGCCCTGCGCGGCGGCGAAGATGTAGCAGCCGGTCTCGATCGCCCGCGCGCGCATCAGCACGTTCCAGTGCGCTTCGCCGGTCTTGCGGGTGAAGGCCGAGGGAATGCTGATGAAGGACGAGCCGGCTTCCGCCAGCGCCCGGTACAGCGCGGGGAAGCGCAGGTCATAGCAGATCGACAGGCCGAGCCGGCCCCACGGCAAATCGGCGACGGCGGCGACCTCGCCCGGCTGGTAGTTGGCTGACTCGCGATAGGTCTCGCCGTGACCGAGATCGACGTCGAACATGTGGATCTTGTCGTAGCGCGCGACGATGTCGCCGGCCGGATCGACCAGGAACGAGCGGTTGGCGGCGCGCTCGGCCGTGGCCCGCACCGCGAGCGAGCCGATGTGCACGAAGATCTTCAGCTCGCGCGCCAGCTCGCGATAGCCGGCGAGCGAGCGGTCGTTCTCCTCGTCCTGCAGCAGGGCGAACAGGGCTTGCCGGTTCGGCTGCATCAGGTTGCTCATCTCCGGCGTCTGCACGTAGTCGGCGCCGCTGGCCTTGGCCTTGCGGATCAGCGCGGCGGCCTGCTCGAAGCTCTGCTCCGGCGACAGCGAGGTGCGCATCTGGATCATCGCCGCCGTGAACGGCGCCGGGGTGTCCTGTCCGGCGGCGCCGGCGCTCACGACACCGCCTCCCCGCCGGCGAGCAGCGGATCGAGCCGGCCGGCGTGATCGAGCGCGTAGAGGTCGTCGCAGCCGCCGACATGGGCGTCGTTGATGAAGATCTGCGGCACCGTGGTGCGGCCGCTGGCGCGCGCCACCATGGCCTGGCGCAGGGCGTGGTCGTTGGCCACGTCGATTTCCTTGAACGCGACATTCTTGCGCGCCAGCAGCGACTTGGCGGCGCGGCAGTAGCCACAGGTCGGCGTGGTGTAGATTTCCACGGCAGCGGTCACGGGAGCGGACGTCATTCAGGGCCTCGTCATGTAGCTGTTGCAATTATATGGGGGTTTTGAAGCTGTCCACAACCCGCGCAAAAACCAGCACATCTACCTGGCGCGCCTTGGCGCGCAGCAGCGCCCGCGCGCAGGCGTCCACGGTGGCGCCGGAGGTCAGGACGTCGTCCACCAGCACCACATGCCGGCCGTCGATCGCGCTGCGCCGGTGTGGTGGCACCTGGAAGGCGCCCTGGACGTTGTCGGATCGTTCGGACCGGCTGAGGCCGACCTGCTGCCGCGTCGCCTTGACGCGACGAAGCGTGTCGCCGGTCACCGGCAGGCCGGCCTGCGCCGCCACCGCGCGCGCCAGCAGCCCCGACTGGTTGAAGCGTCGGCTCCAGGCACGCCGCCAGTGCAGCGGCACCGGAACCAGCAGGTCGGCGTCGTCGAGCAGCTCATGGCCCGCACGCGCCATCCACCGCCCCATCACCGGGGCGAGGTCGCTGCGGTCCTGATATTTGAGGCCGTGAACCAGGGCCTTGGCGGTGTCGTCGTAGCGCACCGCGGCGCGGGCGCGCTCATAGGCCGGCGGTGCGGCGATCGCCTCCATCGACAACAGGCCGGGGCCCGGATCGTAGACAAAGGGAATGCCGAGGCGCGGGCAGCACGGCGGCGCGATGAACGACAGCTGCGCCCAGCAGGCCGCGCACACGCCTTCGCCCTCGACCGGCTCGCGACAGGCGACGCACAGCGTCGGCAGCGCGACGTCGAGGGCGAGACGCGCGACGCCGCCGAGCACGGACTGCGTCGTGGTCCGGCAGGCCGCGAGCAGGCCTTGCAAGGCTGCAAGGCTTTGTGCGGGCGTGATGTCGCGCATCGTACGTCCCATGATCGTCCGACCCATTGCGAAAGGCTATCGTCTGCATGGCAGGTTCTCAAGGCGCGACTGCGTGATGGCAGGTTTTGCGCCGGCGTGGCGGATCCGATATTCGCGTCGGCGTCGCCGCCAGCTCCACGGAGAAGAGAAGACGCGCGTGGAGCGCAGTGACGTGATCGGGTGAGGGGCTTTCGGCTTCAGCAAGGAAAAAAAATCTCCAGGCGATGTCGAATCCGCGCCGTCGCTGACGATTACTTGCGTGCTACAACACCCAAGGAGCCGCCCATGCACTACCACTGCCTGATCTTTTTCGATCCGAAAGTCGCCTTCAACGGTTCACCCGAGGCCGACCAGGTCCTGGCCGAGATCCCGGCCTATTCAGCCAGGCTGAAAGCCGAGGGCCACCACGTCGCCGATCTCCCGCTGAACCTCCCCGCCACGGCGGTCACCCTTCGCAATCGTGACGGCAAGGTCTCGACCACCGATGGCCCGTTCATGGAGACCAAGGAGATGCTCGGCGGCCTCATGGTGATCGAGGCGCGCGATCTGAACGAAGCCATCCGCGTCGCCGGCGAATGCCCGTACGCCCGGCTGGGCACGATCGAAATCCGTCCGGCCATCGACTTCAGCCAACCCAGGCCACGCCTCTAGATGACGCAAACCGCACACGGCGAGCTCGATGCGGCTTACCGCAATGACGCCCGCCGTGTGTACGCCACCCTGATCCGCCTGCTGGGCGGCTTCCAGGCGGCGGAGGAGGGGCTGCACGAAGCCTTTCTGGCGGCGGCCGCCTCATGGCCGCAGAACGGCATACCCGAGAACCCCTATGCCTGGCTGGTCTCAGTCGGGCGCAATCGCGTGGTCGATCGCTGGCGTCGTGACGCCAGGGTGAGGGGCGCCTGGACCGACATGCCGGTCCAGGCCGACTGGACCGACGATCCCGACCCCGATGCCATCCGTGACGACGATCTGCGCCTGATTTTCATCTGCTGCCACCCGGCATTGTCGCCCGACGGCCGCGCGGCGCTGACCTTGCGCGAAGTCTGCGGCTTGACGACCGAGGAAATCGCCCGCGCTTTCCTGACGCCGGCGCCGACGATCGCCCAGCGTATCGTTCGCGCCAAGGCCAAGATCCGCGACCTTGCCATTCCCTACGACGTGCCGGGCCGCGCGGACTGGCCCGTGCGTCTCGATAGCGTGCTGCAGGTCATCTACCTCGTCTTCAACGAAGGCCATACGGCGACCGACGGTCCGGACATGATCCGCACCGACCTGTGCCGTGAAGCCATCCGCCTCGGGCGTTTGCTCAACGATCTCGTCGACGATGCCGAAGCGCTCGGCCTGCTGGCCCTGATGCTGCTGCACGACGCGCGTCGCGTGACACGCACCGACGTCGCCGGTGACTTCGTGCCGCTGCAAGAGCAGGACCGCATCCGGTGGGACCGCGCGCTGCTCGCCGAGGCGCAAGCTCTGATCGCGCGCGCCCTGACGCATCGGCGTGCCGGCCCCTATATCCTGCAGGCGGCCATTGCCGAACTCCATACCAGTGCCCCGAGCCTCGCTGCGACCGACTGGCAGCAAATTGTCGGCCTCTACGACACCCTGATGCGCGTGGCGCCGTCACCGGTGGTGGCGCTCAACCGCGCCGTTGCGATCGGCCAGCGTGATGGGGCGGACGCAGGCCTGGCTGCGGTCGAGGCGGCCATGGCTGGTGGAGGGCTCGACGCATACCACCTGGCGTTCACCGCGATGGCGGGGCTGCACCAGCAGTCGGGGCGCATCGCGAAGGCGATCGCTTTTTATCAGCAAGGGCTGAATTTGGCGGTTCGGCCGACGGATCGTCGCTTCCTGGAACGTCGCATCGCGGACCTGTCGAACGCTGCCGGGCGACTGTCAGACCCGGAACCGCACTAGAATCTTGTCTTCGCGGGCGTCCCTGTGGTTCTTACCTTCGCAACAAGGCCCGCCGCAAAGTCAGGTGAACCGGGACACTTAGAACTGGGACCCTGGCCCGGTGACGACGCGACAGCGGTGCCCGGACCATCGATCGAGAAGGATTTCGCCGTCATGGCCGACAGGCCCGTTCCCGCGAGCAGCCCAGCCGGATCGAGCACATCCGCGCCGGCGCTGTTCGACCATGCGCTGCTGCAGGCGCGGCAGCGCCGTGCCGTGCGGCTCGGCCCCGCCACATTCCTGCTCGAACGCGTCGGCGAGGACGCGATGGAGCGTCTCGGCGCCGTGCTGCGCAGCTTCGCCGCGGTCGCCGATGTCGGCTCGCCCGGCGAGATGATGACGGAGGCGTTGCGCGCGCGGTTCGGCGCGGTGACACGGGTCGATCTGCTCGGGCGCCCGCGCGAGGATCTGGCGCTCGCGCCGCAGGCGCTCGATCTCGCGGTGTCCGTCCTGGCGCTGCAGTTCGCCAACGACCTGCCCGGCGTGCTGGCGCAGTTGCGGCGCGCGCTCAAGCCCGACGGGCTGTTGCTGGCGGCGCTGCTCGGCGGCGACACGCTGACCGAGCTGCGCCAGGCGTTCGCGGCGGCGGAGGCCGAGGTCGAGGGTGGCCTGTCGCCGCGGGTGGCGCCGTTCGCCGACCTGCGCGATCTCGGCGCGCTGCTGCAGCGCGCCGGCTTTGCGCTGCCGGTGGCCGATGTCGACCGGATCGTGGTGCGCTACGCCAACGCGTTTGCGCTGATGCAGGATCTGCGGCGCATGGGTGCGACCAATGTGCTGCGCGAGCGCCGCCGCACGCCGCTGCGCCGCGCGACACTGCTGCGCATGGCACAGGTCTATGGCGAGCGGTTCGCCGATCCCGACGGCCGCATCCGCGCGACCTTCGACGTCGTCTGGCTGTCCGGCTGGACCCCTCACGAAAGCCAGCAGCAGCCGCTCAAGCCCGGGTCGGCCAAGCACAGCCTCGCGGAGGCGGTGAAGCGGCGGGAGTAGACGCTGCCGTCACAAGAGGCTTTCGATCATGTCGCTCCGTCATTCCGGAAGCCGCGCAGTGGCTATCCGGAATCTCGAAGTTTCGAGATTCCGGGTTCGTCGCGGAGCCTGTCATCGGGCCGCGCATTGCGCGGACCCGTTGGCGACGCCCCGGAATGACCGACGAGAGGTTTTGCTTCGGCCGCTACAGCAATAGCCCGGTGAGGTGCGGGATCAGCGGCAGGTCGGCCGGCGGCATCGGATAGTCGCGCAGCTTGTTGGCGCGCACCCAGGCAAGGGCCTGGCCCTCGCGCGCAGCCGGCGTGCCGTCCCAGCGCCGGCAGATGTACAGCGGCATCAGGAGGTGGAAGTCGTCATAGCCATGGCTGGCGAAGGTCAGCGGCGCGAGGCAGGCCTCGCGCACGGTGATGCCGAGCTCCTCGTGCAGCTCGCGGATCAGCGCCTGCTCGGGCCGCTCGCCGGGATCGAGCTTGCCGCCGGGAAACTCCCACAGCCCGGCGAGCGTCTTGCCCTCCGGGCGCTGGGCGATCAGCACGCGGTTGTCGGCATCGACCAGCGCGCAGGCGACGACCAGGGTGAGCTTCACGAGCGGTAGTCGCCGTTGATGGCGACATACTCCTTGGTGAGGTCGCAGGTCAGCACGCGGTCGCGGCCCTTGCCGAGGCCGAGCGCGACCTTGATCTGGATCTCAGGCCTGGTCATCGCCTCGGACACCTTCTTCTCGTCGTAAGCGGGATCGCGCGCGCCCTTGTGGGCGACGCGGATGCCGTTGAACGAGATCGAAAGCTTGTCGCGGTCCGCCGGCTCGCCGGCCTTGCCGACCGCCATCACCACGCGGCCCCAGTTGGCGTCCTCGCCGGCGATCGCCGTCTTCACCAGCGGCGAGTTGGCGATTGACATGGCGATGCGGCGCGCCGAGGGCTGCGACACCGCGCCCTCGACGATGATCTCCACCAGCTTGCGGGCGCCTTCGCCGTCGCGTGCCACCTGCTCGGCGAGGTCGGCGAGCACGGTGTGCAGCGCCTTGGTGAAGGCCTTCAGCCGCGGGTCGCTGGCGCGGCTGATCTTCGGTGCGCCATGCTCGGCGGCGGCGCCGGTGGCGAAGGCGAGCAGGGTGTCGGAGGTCGAGGTGTCGCCGTCGATAGTCACGGCATTGAAGGTGTCGGCGACGCCGGCCTTGAGCAGCGCCTGCAGCGCCGGGGCGGCGATCGGCGCGTCGGTGAACACGAACGACAGCATCGTCGCCATGTCCGGCGCGATCATGCCGGCGCCCTTGGCAACGCCGTTGATGGTCACGGTGGCCTTGCCGAGCTTGACCTTGGCGGTCGCGACCTTCGGGAAGGTGTCGGTGGTCATGATCGCCTTGGCGGCGTCATTCCACGCGGTCGGCTCCGCGCCGTCGACCAGCGTGTCCATCACGCCGTTGAACTTGGTGGCGTCGAGCGGCTCGCCGATCACGCCGGTGGAGGCGAGGAACACCTGGTCGGCCTTGCAGCCGATCGCCTTCGCCGCGATCGCCGCGGTCAGCGCCGTGGCCTGGCGGCCGGTCTTGCCGGTGAAGGCGTTGGCGTTGCCCGAGTTCACCACCAGCGCCCGCGCGGTCTTGCCCTTGAGGCGGTCGCGGCACCACTCCACCGGGGCGGACGGGCACTTCGAGGTGGTGAACACCCCGGCCACCGTGGTGCCCTCGTCGAGCAGCGCCAGCAGCACGTCAGTCCGTCCCTTGTAGCGGATGCCGGCCGCGGCGGTCGCGAGACGGACACCGGCGAGCTCGGGCAGCTCGGGCACGTTGGTCGGGGCGAGGGGAGAGACGGACGAGGACATGGCAGCTTCCGCGATGATGGGGGCTAGTGGTCCGATTCTAACATTCGCATCCCATATCTGCAGGCGTCATTGCGAATGTTAGAATCGGAAGGACCACTAGCAGATATATGATGCCAGTGGAGCTTTGGATTTGACATTCGCGTCGCGAACGCGCGGCGAGATGGGCGCGAATGTCAAATCCGCTCCACTGGACGTTAGGATGCGGTATTTAGCCGTGATGTCGCCGTTTGTCGCGGGGCTTTACGGTGGTTTTTCCGTGCGCGGCGGCATCTTTCAGGTGTCATCTGCCTGAAATGAAACGGCCGGGGCGTGGTGCGCCCCGGCCGTTCCGGTCGGTCGATCGCGGATCGACGATTGTTACTTCTTCTTCGCCGGCTCGGCGGGCTTGGTGTCGGCCTTGGTTTCGGTCTTGGCGTCCGGCTTCGCGGCGTCCGGCTTGGCGTCCGACTTCGCATCGGGCTTCTTCGCGTCGGGCTTGTCGTTCGCGGCCTGGTCGAGGCGCTCGATCTTGGCGCTGTCATGCAGCTTGGTGACGTACTCGGCCTGCGCCTTGCGGGTAACGTAGGTCTCGATCTGGCCCTTGACCTGATCGAACTCCGGCGGCTTGCGGTTGCGCTTTTCCTCGACCTTGATGACGTGCCAGCCGAACTGCGACTTCACCGGGTCGGAGATCTTGCCGGGCTCGAGCGCGAAGGCGGCGGCGGAAAACTCCGGCACCATCTGCTCCTTGGTGAAGAAGCCGAGGTCACCGCCGTCGGACGCGCCGGGATCCTTGGACTTCTTCTTCGCCAGCTCGGCGAAGTCGGCGCCCTTCTTGAGCTCCTCGATCACCTGCTTGGCCTCGTCCTCGCTCTCGACCAGGATGTGGCGGGCGCGCACCTCCTGCTCGGAGGCGATCTGCTTGGCGGCGTCGTCATAGACCTTGCGCATCGCCTCGTCGGTGGTGGCGGCCTTGCCTTCGGTCGCCAGCAGGCTGTCCATTAGCAGGCGGTCACGCGCGAACGTCAGGCGCTTCTTGAAGTCGTCGCGGTCCTGGACCTTCTTGTCCTCCGCGGCCTTGGCCGCGATCTTCATGTCGATCAGGAACTTGATGATGTTCTCGCGCTTGGTGGCGGGATCCATCTGGGCGAGGCTGGGCGCCAGCTCCTCCTCGGCGACGGTGATGTCGCTCTCGCGGATCTCGCTGCCGTTCACCTTGGCGATGACCGGATTGGAGTCCTGGGCGCGGGCCGCCGGCAGGCCGGTCAGCATCGCCACGGAGAGACATCCTGTCGCGGCCGCTGCAAGCAGGCTGATGCGCAGGGCAGTCATCGTTCGGGACGGGGCAGCGATCATGAAAAATCCTTAATTTGTCAAAGCCGCGCGAGGCAGCGCCGCGCGGCGGCGGACACTCGCCCAATCACATGCCGTTGGCAACCTCCTCGTGTCCGAAAAGCAAGGTTCGCATCGCTTGGCGGCTTTCCGTGGCGATGGTCGATTGCAAGACGGCGAGCATGCGGCCGACGGCGGTGGATCGGGCGGTCGAGCCTCCCCTTTCGGCCCTGTTGCGAGGGGCGGGGAAGCGTCGGGAAAGCCAGCCCACAAACCCGACAAAATCATGAAATTCCTGAAATGCTTGCGCCGTTGACAAGGCTCGAACCCCCTCATATCTCTGCCCCGCCAAGGTCTTTAGGTGGCCTTTAGACCAGGGTGCGTATATGGTCGCGCCAGCGCCTGTGAACCTCGGACCGTCTTTCCCGCACTCATGCGCAAGGGATTGCTCGGACACGAGATTTTCGGCTGCGGCACACCCCTCACGAGCACACTTGCTGGGCCTTGCGGCCCTCTCTCGACTGGCCTGATGTCGCGGCTGCGACGGCCGGCTTGCAAACGACAGGAATGGCTATGATCGGCGCGATTGCCCGCAAGTTTTTCGGTTCAGCCAATGAACGGCGGATCAAGGCCTACCAGCCGCGGGTGGCTGCCATCAATGCGCTGGAGCCGGAGCTGGTGAAGCTGACCGACGAGCAGCTCCGCGCACGCACCCTCGAGTTCCGCAAGCAGCTCGCGGACGGCAAGTCGCTCGACGACCTCCTGGTCCCGGCGTTTGCCACCGTGCGCGAGGCGGCCAAGCGCACCCTCGGCCAGCGCCATTTCGACGTCCAGCTGATCGGCGGCATGGTGCTGCACGAGGGCGACATCGCCGAGATGAAGACCGGCGAAGGCAAGACGCTGGTGGCGACGCTTGCGGTCTACCTCAACGCGCTCGCCGGCAAGGGCGTGCATGTCGTCACCGTCAATGACTACCTCGCCAAGCGCGACGCCGACTGGATGGGCCAGGTCTACGGCTTCCTCGGCCTCACCACCGGCATCATCGTCCACGGCCTCGACGATGACCAGCGCAAGCAGTCCTATGCCTGCGACATCACCTACGGCACCAACAACGAGTACGGCTTCGACTATCTCCGCGACAACATGAAGTACCGCCTCGAGGACATGGTCCAGCGCGGGCACTTCTTCGCCATCGTCGACGAGGTCGACTCCATCCTGATCGACGAGGCGCGCACCCCGCTGATCATCTCCGGTCCGCTCGACGACCGCTCGGATTTCTACAACACCATCGACACCTTCATCCCGCGTCTCGACAAGTCCGACTACGAGGTCGACGAGAAGCAGCGCACCGTGACGCTGACCGAAGCGGGCATGGAGAAGATCGAGACGCTGCTGCGCGACGCCGGCCAGCTCAAGGGCGAGTCGCTGTACGACGTCGAGAACGTCTCCGTCGTGCATCACATCAACCAGGCGCTGCGCGCCCATTCGCTGTTCACCCGCGACAAGGACTACATCGTTCGCGACGACGAGGTGGTGATCATCGACGAATTCACCGGCCGCATGATGCCGGGCCGGCGCTACTCCGAAGGCCTGCACCAGGCGCTGGAAGCCAAGGAGCACGTCCAGGTCCAGCCCGAAAACCAGACGCTGGCCTCGATCACCTTCCAGAACTACTTCCGGATGTACGACAAGCTCGCCGGCATGACCGGCACCGCGGCGACCGAGGCCGACGAGTTCTTCGACATCTACAAGCTCGAAGTGCGCGAGATCCCGACCAACGTCACCGTCAAGCGCCTCGACGAGGACGACGAGGTCTATCGCACCGGCAACGAGAAGCACGCCGCGATCCTCGGCGAGATCGAGCGCGCCAATGCGCGCATGCAGCCGGTGCTGGTCGGCACCGCCTCGATCGAGAAGTCCGAGGTGCTCGCCGACTTCCTCAAGCAGAACGGCTACAAGCAGATCGACTTCGGCAACCCGAAGGCGCTGGAGAAGCTCTACGCCGCTGCCCGCGCCGGCAAGCCGGCGAAGCTGTTCGCGGTGCTGAACGCGCGCTTCCACGAGCAGGAAGCCTACATCGTGGCGGAAGCCGGCGTGCCCGGCGCCATCACCATCGCCACCAACATGGCCGGCCGCGGCACCGACATCAAGCTCGGCGGCTCGCTGGAGATGCGCATCGCCCAGGAGACTGGCGGCATCGCCGACGAGGCCGAGAAGCAGGCCCGCATCGCGCAGATCAAGGCCGACATCGAGCACTTCCGCGACATCGTGCTCAAGGCCGAGGAGGTCGTCGAGATCGAGCCGGCCAAGGGCAGCCGCCCCGCCAAGACCGTGACCAAGCCGGGCGGCCTCTACATCATGGGCTCCGAGCGCCACGAGTCGCGGCGCATCGACAATCAGCTGCGCGGCCGCTCCGGCCGTCAGGGCGACCCCGGCCGCTCTAAGTTCTTCCTGTCGCTCGACGACGACCTGATGCGCATCTTCGGGTCCGACCGGCTCGACAGCATGCTGACCCGCCTCGGCCTCAAGGAAGGCGAGGCGATCATCCATCCCTGGATCAACAAGGCGCTGGAGAAGGCGCAGCAGAAGGTCGAGGCGCGCAACTTCGACATCCGCAAGAACCTGCTCAAGTTCGACAACGTCCAGAACGACCAGCGCAAGGTCATTTTCGACCAGCGCATCGACCTGATGAAGGACGACAACGTCGCCGAGACCGTCGCCGACATGCGCCATGTCGTGGTCGAGGACCTCGTCGCCAAGCACGTGCCCGCGCATGCCTATGCCGAGCAGTGGGACGTCGCCGGCCTCAAGGAGGAGCTGCAGCGTGTGCTGGCGCTCGACCTGCCGGTCGACGAATGGGCCAAGGAAGAGGGCATCGCCAACGAGGAGCTGCTGTCGCGCATCATGCAGCGCGCCGACGAGCACATGGCCGCCAAGGTGGCGCAGTGGGGCCCGGAGGTGATGCGCTACGTCGAGAAGTCGCTGCTGCTGCAGACGCTCGACCATCTGTGGCGCGAGCATCTCGTGATGCTCGACCACCTGCGCCAGGTCATCGGCCTGCGCGGCTATGGCCAGCGCGATCCGCTGCAGGAGTACAAGGCCGAAGCCTTCAATCTGTTCGAGGCGCTGATCGGCCGCCTGCGCGAGGCGGTCACCGCCCAGCTGATGCGGGTCGAGATCGTGCCGCCAGAAGAGCAGCAGCCGCAGCTGCCGCAGATGGAGGCGCACCACGCCGATCCCGTCACCGGCGAGGACACCATGGCGTTCGCCAGTGCGGCGCTGGCGCCGGTGGCCGCCGACCAGCGCGATCCGAGCAACCCTGCCACCTGGGGCAAGGTCGGCCGCAACGAGGATTGCCCGTGCGGCTCCGGCAAGAAGTACAAGCACTGCCACGGCCGCTACGTGTAAGCGGCCGCCCGGCTCTCCGCTGCACCGACTGCGGCGCGGCGGTGACGTTCTCCTCGGTCGGACATCTTTTTTTCGCAACGAACCACCGGGCCTCCGCGGGGTGCGATCGTGCCATGAGATATCGCCAGGTGAGGCGTCGCCTGGTGAAACAAGGCCGTCAGCGCTACGGCGCCCCATAGCGTGATGGGTTTAGGTTGAGCCGCAATCCGTCATCCTGAGCGTCTGACTGGAAATGCAAGCATCGTCCCAAATGTTTGTCGTCGCCGGGCTTGTCCCGGCGACCCCGGCAAGGAAGGCACTGCGCCCCTAAGCGGGGTGGCCGGGACAAGCCCGGCCACGACAGTGAAATACGGAGCGCGCCGCCCCTTCACGAAGGCCGAACGCCTTTTCCAGTCAGGCTCTGAGGTGCGAGCGGAGCGAGCCTCGAAGGATGAACGGCCCCTAAGCCACTGCTCGGGCCGTCGCCCTTCGAGGGTCCCGCTACGCGGGACCACCTCAGGGTGACGGATCGATCAAACTTCAAATCATCACACTCTATTCGCTCAGCGCCAGGCTCAACGCCGCGTCGCAGTGCACCAGGGTGGTGTCAAAAACCGGCACCGACACATTATTCTGATTGAGCAGCATTCCGACCTCGGTGCACCCGAGAATCAGGCAGTCCGCGCCCCGATCCACAAGGCGCCGGGCAATCGCGACATAGGTCGCCTCGCTGCCCTTCGTGACGATGTCGCGGCAGAGCTCTTCATAGATGATGCGGTGCGTGGCGGCGCGGTCCGCTGGATCCGGGATGATCGGCGTGAGGTTCGCCGCCGCCAGGCGGTCGGTGTAAAAAGACTGCTCCATCGTGAACGCGGTCGCCATCAGGCCGGGCGCGCGCAACCCCGCCTCGCGGATGCGGGCGGCGGTCGCATCGGCGATGTGCAATAGCGGGATGGCGACGCCCTGCATCATCTGGTCTGCCAGCTTGTGCATGGTGTTGGTGGCGAGGACGATGAAATCGGCGCCGCCGCGTTCGAGCGCTTTCGCCTCGCGGTTCAAGATCGCGCCGGCCTGCTCCCACTGTCCGGACATTTGCAGGGCTTCGATCCCCGCAAAATCAAGCGATCGAATCAGCAGTTCGGGCGAATGCAGGCCGCCCAGGCGCTCTCGCGTCCGGTTGCACAGTTCCCGGTAGTAAATCTGGGTCGAGGCGGCGGACATGCCGCCAAGAATGCCGATGGTCTTCATCTGTCATGGCCCACTCGCGCGCGCGAGCCGGGAGTGCCTCCCGTTCGAGATGACCAGCCCGCGGGGCTCACGGGCCGCTTGCGATCCGGCAGGGTTGCTTCCAGGTCTCCGGACGCGGCCGAGCGACCGGTTGCCGGAGAGGAAGCTCTCCGCCTTAGCGGAAGTTGGTCCAGCGGTTCTCGAACGAGTTGGTCGACACGATCGGCTGGGCGCCGGCCATCGGCTGGTCCGCGGGGGCGTTCGACGCGGTAGTCGTCGGCTTGGGCTGCGCCTGGGCGCTGGCGACGGGCCGCGCGGCCGGTGCGGGTGCCGGCTTGGCATCGGCGGTGCGGATGTCCTTGGCGGGTGCCGGCGCCGCGGGCTTGCTCGCCACCACGCTGGCCGGGCGGGCAACGGCCGGCGACTTCGCGGCCGGCTTCGGCGGCTGCGCGGCGACCTGAGGCGGCGCCGTGGTCGCGGTGGTGTCGTTGCTCATGCCGACCTTGCGCGCCAGCGAATGGAAGAAGTTGCCGGACACCGCGCCGTCGCTGCTGGCGGCCGGCGCCGCCTGCGGTGCGGCGGCCGCGGTGGCCTCCTGCGGCGGCGCGCCGACGAACGGCTCGGTGGGCTGCGGCTCGAGGGCGCGCGGCGGATTGACTGTCGGCGGAATGGTGCCGGGGGCAGCCGAATACGACGCGACCGAGAAGTTGCTGTTGGTGTCGGACAGGCCGGTCTGGCCGTTCGGCACCTTGGCCGCGAACACCGCGTTCATGCCACCGTCGATGCCGGTGTTCATCCGCGCCACCGGGGTGCCGCGGGTCGCCAGCTCGGCGGCCTTGACCTCGTCCTCACGCTGCTTGTCGCGCACCGCCGAAGCGAGCTCTTCCGGGATCTGGTAGGCCGGGCAAGCGCCGGTCGGATTGAAATTCGGCGCACGGCTCGCGCCGGCCGGCGCCTGGGCGTCGAACACATAGCGGCGGTCGCAGACGTCGACCTTCGGCTCCTGGCGGCTGACCTCGAAGTGGTCGCTGCCTTCCTTCAGCATCTTCCAGAACGGAATGTTCGGGTTGTTGCGATGCTTGGCGAAGTTCGCCGGCGTCATGCGGAACGGATAGGCCTGGACCTGGAAGGCGCGCTGGCCGCCGAAGAAGGATTCGCGGCCGAGCGAATAGATCTCCGAGATCTGCTCGTCGGTCATGGCGTAGCAGCCGCGCGACGAACAGTCGCCGTGCACCATCAGCTGCGAGCCGGTGCGGCCCAGCGCCTTGTCGAAGGCGTTGGGGTAGCCCATGTTGAAAGAGAGATAGTAGGCCGACTGCGGATTCATCTGCGCCGGCGTGATGGTGTAGAAGCCTTCCGGCGCCTGACGGTCGCCTTCCCGGATCTTCGGGCCGAGGTCGCCCGACCAGCGGCAGATCGGATAGGTCTTGAGCAGCGCGAAGCGGCCGCTGCGGTCCTGCTTCCACACCTCGAGCTCGGCTTCCTGCTTGAACAGGCGGACCAGCATCGGCGATGCCTTGTCCATGTTCTTCTGGTCCATCTCGGTGACCAGCTTTTCGGGAAGCGGCTTGTTGGCCTTGGCGTTGGTCGACAGGCTGTCGCCATCGCATCCGGCAAGCGCGAGCGAGGCGACGATTGCAGCCGATGCGAGAAGCGCGCGAACGGGCGTGCGAGATTTCAAAACCAATCTCCGCGAACGATGGGAGAATCCCCGGACCCCAGTATCGGTGCCCCTGCGCCGATCCCTAAATTTTTATCCTTAAGGGTGTTTGGCCGCAACCCGATTCACGGGTGACGGGGAGCCGCGGGGCCGGTTGGTGAATCGCGCGTAAACACGGCGGACTGCCTGCATCTTGCACAGGCTGCCGCGGTTCCCGCGTCCAGAAAAAGCCATAATGCTGGAACCCGCATCAGTTGCGTGCTGGTTCCCAGGCGCGGGACGCTGTGTGCCGTCAGCCGAGCTTGCGGCCGATGTTGAGGAACTTCTGCCGGCGCTGGTCGCGCAGCGTCTTGCCGTCGAGATGGCGCAGGTCGTCGAGCGCCAGCGCAATCGCCGCGCCCGTGGTCGCGATCATCGCATCGGGATCGCGATGGGCGCCGCCGGCGGGTTCCTTCAGCACGCTGTCGATCACGCCGAACCGCAGCAGGTCCTGCGCCGTGATCTTCATGCTGGTCGCCGCTTCCTGCGCCTTGGTGGAATCGCGCCACAGGATCGAGGACGCCGCTTCCGGCGAGATCACGCTGTAGATCGCATGCTCCAGCATCAGCACCTGGTTGGCGGTGGCGATCGCGATGGCGCCGCCGGAGCCGCCCTCACCGATGACGACGGCGACATTGGGCACGGTAAGCTGGAGGCTGGCGTCGGTCGAGCGGGCGATCGCCTCGGCCTGGCCGCGCTCTTCGGCGCCGATGCCGGGATAGGCGCCGGCGGTGTCGACCAGCGAGATCACCGGAATAGAGAAGCGGTCGGCCATCTCCATCAGCCGCACCGCTTTGCGGTAGCCTTCCGGGCGTGCCATGCCGAAATTGTGCTTGAGTCGGCTCTCGGTGGTCGCGCCCTTTTCCTGGCCGATCACGCAGACGCTTTCGCCCTTGAAGCGGCCGAAGCCGCCGACCAGCGCCTCGTCCTCGCCGAACTTGCGGTCGCCGGCGAGCGGCGTGAACTCGGTGATCAGCGCGGTGATGTAGTCCATGCAGTGCGGCCGCTGCGGATGACGCGCGACCTGGGTTTTCTGCCACGGGCTGAGGGCGGCATAGAGCTCGTCCAGCGCCTGGCGGGACTTGTCCTCGAGGCGGGAAATCTCGTCGCCGATGTCGCTCCCGCCGGCGGCGAGCGAACGGAGTTCATCGATCTTGGAATCAAGTTCGGCGACGGGCTTTTCGAAATCGAGATAACTGCGCATCACATCCGGCATGAAAGAACCATTGAGCTACCGCATTTTCAGGTGAAAGGGAATTCGGATCACGTCAAGAAGTCGCGTATCTTCAAGAGATTAGCGCTATTTCGAGGCGACCGGATGGCCGTTTCGCTGAATGCGCCGCGAGCGGGCGCCGGCAGCGGCGCGCGAAACTGGACTCCCGCACCGCGCAAGTCAATACGCGGCCGTTCGGCGGCCTTCTGGCTAGCCTTCGGGGCCAGCCGACGCGTCGGCGAGCGGGTGCAGGTCGCGCACCAGGCTCTTGAGGCGCTCCTCGACCACATGGGTGTAGATCTGCGTGGTCGAGATGTCGCTGTGGCCGAGCAGCGTCTGGACGATGCGCAGGTCGGCGCCGTTGTGCAGCAGGTGGCTTGCGAACGCATGCCGCAGCACATGGGGGCTGACGAGGCGCGGCGGAAGACCCGCCGCGGCGGCGAGTTCCTTGAGGTCGCGGGCAAAGTGCTGGCGCGTCAGATGGCCGCTGTCGCCGAACGACGGAAACAGCCATTTCGACGGCGGCGTGGTTTTCGCCGCCTTGCGGCCCGCCGCGGTGTCCGCGGCACCATTCGCCGGCGCGCTGGCCGCAGCGAGGTAGTCGGCCATGGCGCGGCGGGCGGCGTCGTTGAGCGGCACCAGGCGCTCCTTGTCGCCCTTGCCGCGCACCACGATCATGCGCGCGTCGCGCCGCGCCGCCGACACCGGCAGCGACACCAGCTCCGAGACGCGCAGGCCGGTGGCGTACAGCACCTCCAGCAGGCAGGCGAGGCGCAGCGCGCGCAGGCGCTGGGCGGCGGACTGCTCCGGCGCCTCGCTGAGCGCCTTGGCCTGCGCCAGCAGGCGGTCGACGTCGGCGATGGTCAGCACCTTCGGCAGGCCGCGGCCGCGCTTGGGGCCGGACAGGATCGCCGCGGGATCATCGGTGCGGATGCGCTCGGCGAGCAGGAAGCGGAACAGGTGCCGCATCGCCGACAGCCGCCGCGCCACGCTCGACGACTTGAAGCCGCGGGTGTCGAGATCGTCGAGATAGCCGCGCAGCAGGTCGGTGTCGGCGCGGACGAAGTCCGACTTGCGGCGTTTGAGGAATGCCGAGAAATCCTCGAGATCGCTGCGATAGGCCGACAGCGTGTTGTCGCCGGCGCCCTGCTCGGCGGCGAGCATGTCCAGGAACAGCTGGGTCAGACGGAGGTCGGGTGAGGTGTCGGATCGCATGAACGGACTTTGGGTGCGGCTGGCTGGCGTTGCCTATCTCCTCATGGTGAGGAGCGCGGCGCCGCCGCGCGTTTCGAACCATGAGGCCCAAAAGCTGCAACAAGCGCTGCAACGCACGGGCCTCATCCTTCGAGACGCCCGCTGCGCGGGCTCCTCAGGATGAGGAGTTAGGGTGGTGCGAGTTTCGACCCTTCAACCGGGGCACGGCTGCAAAGTGATACGAATGCTAGAATGGGGACACTAGGACCAGAAAGTTGCCAGTGTCCTATCGCGGCGCGAATTCCCGTTTCAGCGCTTGAGGAACTTGTCGGGCGGCACCGTGACGGTCATTTCCCGTGGGGTCGGCTTGACGAAATTCGCCAGGGCGAAGATGCCGCCATAGATCAACCCGCCGATCACGCCGACGATGGCCAGAAATCGTAGCAGGCTGGGCATGGACGCGCGTCCCCGGTTCTTCTCGCTGCCGCTTATACGGATCCCGGAACCAAAGCGACACGGGCAATATCATGATTCCAGTGTCCCGAATCCGAAGTTCGCATCACCGGGCGGCCAGGTTTTCTTGCGAACTTCGGATTCGATAAGGACACTAGCAAGCTTATGATTCTAGTGTGGTTTATGGTTCAGAAGTTCGCTTGATGAATTAGCGGCGGAGGTGAAGCGAACTTCTGAACCACCACACTAGTGCATTTTTACACTTGGCGGGGTTGCGGCGGGCGTCGCCTCGCGCGTGGTCGCGGCGTTCCGGCTTGGAGGCGGCGACCTGGAACCGACTTATCGGTCCGGCCGAAGGCGATGCCTCTGGCAACGGGGTTGATCCGGGTAGTATAGGAACCTGATCGCTGCCGGCGGCTGCCGGCGGCCGCAAGGTTGGGTCGATGATTGAGGCGGCGTCACAGCAGAGCGTTTCGTCTGGCCGGGAGGCCGCCATCGTGGCGGCGCTCGGGGCGCGCTCGATCGTGCTGGTCGGGATGATGGGGGTGGGCAAGTCGACGGTCGGCCGTCGCCTGGCCGCGCGCCTGCACCTGCCCTTCACCGACGCCGATCACGAGATCGAGATCGCCCATGCCGGGATGACCATTCCCGAGATCTTCGCCGATCACGGCGAGCCGTATTTCCGCGACGGCGAGGCGCGGGTCATCGCCCGCCTGCTCGACGGCGCGCCGGGCGTGCTCGCCACCGGCGGCGGCGCCTTCATGCGCGAGGACACCCGTGCGCGCATCAGCGCCAGGGCGGTGTCGGTGTGGCTGCAGGCCGACGCCGATGTCATCCTGCGCCGGGTCAAGCGCCGGGCCGATCGCCCGCTGCTGCAGACCGAGGATCCGGCGGCGACCATCCGTCGCCTGATCGACGTGCGCTATCCGGTCTACGCGCTGGCCGACCTCACCGTGGTGTCGCGCGACGAGCCCCACGACAAGATCGCCGACGAGTGCGTCGACGTGCTCTTTCACCATTTGTGCCACGACGGAGCGCAGGCTCCGCAACTCAGTGAGATAAGATGACCGCGCCGCTGAACCGCTCCGCCCCGATCACCGTCGCGGTCGAGCTCGGCGAACGGGCCTACGACATCATCATCGGCCGCGACGTGCTGGCATCGCTTGGGCAGCGGATCGCCGCGCTTCGGCCCGGCGCGCGGACCGCGATCGTGACCGACCGCACCGTCGCGCAGCACTGGCTCGCCGCCACCGAGGCGGTGCTCGTCGAGGCCGGCATCGCCACGACGCGCATCGTGGTCGGCGAGGGCGAGGCGTCCAAGAGCTATGGCGTGCTGCAGGAGGTCTGCGAAGGGCTGATCGGCGCCCGGATCGAGCGCAACGATCTCGTCATCGCGCTCGGCGGCGGCGTGGTCGGCGACCTCGCCGGCTTCGCGGCCTCGCTGGTGCGCCGTGGCGTCGACTTCGTGCAGGTGCCGACGTCGCTGCTGGCGCAGGTCGATTCCTCGGTCGGCGGCAAGACCGGGATCAACTCGCCGCAGGGCAAGAACCTGATCGGCGCCTTCCATCAGCCGGTGCTGGTGGTGGCCGACACCGCGGTGCTCGACACGCTGTCGCCGCGCCAGTTCCGCGCCGGCTATGCCGAAGTCGCCAAATACGGCCTGCTCGGCGATGCCGGCTTCTTCGCCTGGCTCGAGGCGAACCACGCCGAGATCTTTTCCGGCGGTGCCGCCCGCGAGCATGCCATCGCCACCAGCTGCCGCGCCAAGGCGGCGATCGTGGCGCGCGACGAGCGCGAGACCGGCGAGCGCGCGCTGCTCAACCTCGGGCACACTTTCGGCCATGCGCTGGAGGCGGCGACCGGGTTCTCCGACCGCCTGTTCCATGGCGAGGGCGTCTCCGTCGGCATGGTGCTGGCCGCGGAGCTGTCGGCGGAACTCGGCCTGTTCGCGCCGGCGGATGCCGCGCGCATCCAGCGGCATCTTGCTGCGGTCGGGCTGCCGACCCATCTGCAGGATATCGCCGGCTTCCGGCAGGAAGGCCTGGCCGATGCTGACGCCCTGATGGCGCTGATGGCCCAGGACAAGAAGGTCAAGCGCGGCCGCCTGACCTTCATCCTGCTGGAGGCGATCGGGCAGGCCGTGATCCGTTCCGATATCGAGCCCGCGGTGGTGCGCGAATTCCTCGCGCGCAAGCTTGGCTGAGGCAACCACGCAAACCAGATGTACTGGCTCTCATTCGCAGTTGTGATCGGCTGCCTCGTCGTCTCGGCCTTCTTTTCGGCGAGCGAGACGGCACTGACGGGATCGTCCCGCGCCAGCATGCTGCGGTTGCAGAAGCAGGGCAGCCGCGAGGCGGGGATCGTCGGCGCGCTGCTCAATGCCCGCGAGCACATGATCGGCGCGCTGCTGCTCGGCAACAACATCGCCAATATCGGCGCTTCGGCGCTCGCCACCGGCATCTTCACCGCGTGGTTCGGCGAGGTCGGCGTGCTCTATGCCACCGGCGCCATGACGGTGCTGGTGGTGATCTTCGCCGAGGTGCTGCCCAAGACGGTGGCGATCAACGCGCCGGAGCGCGTCGCGCTGCTGGTGGCGCGGCCGATGAAGTTCCTGGTGATGCTGCTCGGGCCGGTGCTGACCGTGATCGAGGCGGTGGTGCGCGGCATGATGCGGCTGTTCGGCATTCCGGTCGGCGTCAACCAGCCGTTGCTGTCGCCGACCGAGCGGCTGCGCGGCGCGGTCGACCTCATCCATCACGAGGGCGGCGTCGAGAAGCAGGACCGCGACATGCTCGGCGGCCTGCTCGACCTGCGCGAGCTGCAGGTGTCCGACGTCATGGTCCATCGCACCGAGATGGTGCTGATCAATGCCGACCTGCCGTCCGAGGACCTCGTGCGCGAGGTGCTGGCGACCGAGTACACCCGCATCCCGCTGTGGCGCGAGAAGCCGGAGAACATCGTCGGCGTGCTGCATGCGAAAGATCTGCTGCGCGCGATCCGCGAGGCCGACGGCGATCTCTCCAAGGTCGACGTCAACGCGATTGCCGCGCCGCCGTGGTTCGTGCCGGAGATGCGGCCGCTGTCCGAGCAGCTCAAGGCGTTCCGGCGCCGCAAGACCCACTTCGCGCTCGTCGTCGACGAATACGGCGAGGTCGAGGGCCTGGTGACGCTCGAGGACATCCTCGAGGAGATCGTCGGCGACATCTCCGACGAGCATGACGTGGTGGTGGCGGGCGTGCGCGCCCAGCCCGACGGCTCGGTGCTGGTCGACGGCTCGGTGCCGATCCGCGACCTCAACCGCGCCATGGACTGGAACCTGCCGGACGAGGAGGCGACCACGATCGCCGGCCTCGTCATCCACGAGGCGCGCTCGATCCCCGAGCGCGGCCAGAGCTTCACCTTCCACGGCTTCCGATTCCGGGTGCTGCGGCGTGAGCGCAACCGCATCACCGCACTGCGCATCGTGCCGTTGCCGGGCGAAGCCGAGGTGCCGGCCGTGACGCCGCGGCGGCGGCGCGCCGGCTCGTCGTTCTAAGAGCTAAAGGCCGAGACAGGCGAGCACGGCGGCGTGCGATCGTGCGGGATCATGGCCCGCGGTGTCGATCACGAGGCGGGCGTCGCTCCACGGCTCATACTCGGCCCGGCGGCGCTCGACGTCGTCCCAGGTCACTTCCGGCATGCCGGCGATGGCGCGGACGCGCGCCGCGATGCGCTCGCGGTGGGCCGCGGTGTCGGAGCAGATGCATTCAATGATCTTCAAATCCGCCTGATACCGCCGGGCGAGCGCCCGCCAGGGCGCGCGGGCGGCCTCAACCGGATTGACCGCATCGACGATGACCGACTGGCCGCGCCGGAGATGCTCGTCGGCGAGTGTCGCCACGATGCCGTAGGCGGCGACGCCGGTCATGGTGCTCGGCAGGCCGCTGCGCCACATCGACGCCTCGATCGGATCGACGGCGAACAGCGGCGCCGCCATCGCCCGCGCCAGCGCGGCGGCCAGCGTGCTCTTGCCGGTGCCGGGAAGTCCCGAGAACACCACGAGTTTTGGTTGGGGCCCCGGTTCCATCGGGGGTGTCAGGCGGGAACGTCGGCCTTGATGGCGAGGGCGTGGACCTGGCCGGCCAGTTCGTCGGCCAGCAGCGCATTGACCATGCGGTGACGCTCGATCCGGCTCTTGCCGGCGAACGCCGCGGACACGATATGAACGCGGAAATGCGTCTCGCCGCCGGGCCGATGGCCGGCGTGGCCCTCATGCAGGTGCGATTCATCGCGGATGTCGAGGTGGGCCGGCGCGAAAGCTTCGGTCAACTTCTGCGTGATGGTATCTTTCGTCGTCATGCGTGACGGTGTCCGGTCAGGTGCGGCGTGATGGGCTGATGACAGCCGGCGAAGTGATAGCGGTGGGCGTCGAAATCGTCAAAGCGTCGATCCGCCGACATGTTCCGGTCGCAATCTGCCGCGATGCCGACGCTGCAAGACAACGTCGGACTCTAGCTAGGCACATTAACTTTGGTGTCAAGACTTGAAGCTTTTGGCGCTGCGGGGCCATAGTCGACCATGGATTCTGATTCAAAGTTCTTCGACAGCATTCGCATCAAGCCGCGCGCGCAGCAGAAGCAGCAGGTCGCGCGCGAGAAGGTGACGCTGTGCGGTTGGCAGGGCTGCGACAAGCCCGGCACGCATCGTGCGCCGAAGGGCCGCGGCCACGAGCGCGAGTACTGGACGTTCTGCATCGACCATGTGCGCGAGTACAACGCGTCCTACAATTACTTCTCGGGCATGAGCGACGACGCCGTGGCGCGTTACCAGAAGGACGCGCTCACCGGCCATCGCCCGACCTGGAAGATGGGCGCCAATGGCGGGGTCAAGGGCAAGGCGCAGCCGGAGGATTTCGACGGCGCGGCCGATCCCTTCAGCATGTTCAACGAGCTGAACGGCCGCGGCGCGTGGCGTCCGGGACCGGGCGGCGCCGCCAAGCAGGAAACCCGCAAGGTCTTCAATGCGGAGCGCAAGGCGCTGCAGGTGATGGGGTTGTCCGTGTCCGCCACCACCGAAGAGATCAAGACCAAGTACAAGATGCTGGTGAAGCAGCATCACCCGGATGCGAACGGCGGCGACCGTTCCACCGAGGATCGCCTGATCGAGATCATCAAGGCGTACAACTACCTCAAGACATTGCAGCGCTGATCGTCGCAGCGGCGCCGGGCATTGCAGCGCCGGCCGTTGCAGCAACGAGGCCGGGCCAGGCGCGGCCTCGTTTCTGTTTGTCCCGCTCCGAACCCGTGATCACGCCGGCAGCGGCCCGATATAGGCCGAGCTCGGGCGGATCAGCCGGCCGCCGCGCTGCTGCTCGCGGGCATGGGCGGTCCAGCCCGCCGCGCGCGCCACGGCGAAGATCGGCGTGAACGCCTGGCGCGGGATCGCCAGCGCATCGAGCAGGATCGCGGTGAAGAACTCGACATTGGTGTCGAGCGGACGGTTCGGCTTTTCACGCCGCAGCGCCTCGCGGGCATAGGCCTCGACCTCGCCGGCGAACGGCAGGTCGGTGCCGTTGGTTGCCAGCCGCTCGATCGCGCCCTTCAGCACGTCCGCGCGCGGGTCGCGCACCCGGTAGATGCGGTGGCCGAAGCCCATCAGGCGCTCGCCGCGCGCCAGCGCGTCGTCGATCCATGACTTGATGCGGGCGCGGTCGCCGATCGCGTCCAGCATTTCCAGCACCGGCTCGGGCGCACCGCCATGCAGCGGCCCGGTCAGCGCGCAGTAGCCGGCGGTGACGGACGCGAACAGGTCGGCCTGGGTCGAGGCGACGACACGGGTGGCGAAGGTCGAGGCGTTCATGCCGTGGTCGCACACCGTGACGAGATAGGCATCGAGCGCTTGCGCCTCGCGGCTGTCGGGCTTGCGGCGATGGATCATCGCCAGGGTATCGGCGGCGTGGCCGAGCGTCGCATCCGGCGCCACCGGCTCAGCGCCCCGCGCGCGCTGGATCAGCGCGCCGGCGATCACCGGCAGCGCGCCGACGATGGTCGCCTCGTGGCTGAGGCCGTTCTCGGCACGCAGCGCGGCGATGGCGGCGCGGAAGCCGTCGACGATCGACAGGCCGCGGCTCGCCGCCAGCAGCTCCGGCAGGCGGGCGAAGGCGCGCTCGCGGGCGGCGCCGAGCGCCGAACGCACCGCGGCTTCGCCGATCGGCTGGCCGGTGCCGCTCGACCACAGCCGCGCGGTCACGCCCTCGAAGCTCGCCTTGCGGGCCAGGTCGCCGACCCGCTCGCCGGCGATGATCAGTTCGCCACGCTCGCCGTCGACATGGCTGAGCACGGTTTCGGCAGCGGGGATGCCGTCGAGGCCGATCGGGGTCTTGCTGAGCTGGATGTTCATCGGGGTCTCCTTCACTTCGGAACCCCAGCGTCCACTCGCTCGACAGATTGATCAATCTTGATTATATCAATCAATATGAAAAAGACGGATACGCTGTACCTCTCGGCCCGGGAGGCCGCGGCGGAGCTCGCGATCTCGCCGGCGACGCTCTACGCCTATGTCAGCCGCGGGCTGGTTCGCTCCGAGCCGACGGCGGATTCGCGCAGCCGCCGCTACCGCGCCGAGGACGTGCGTGCGCTCAAGGAGCGCCGGACGCCGTCGCCGGAGCCGCGTGGCCTGAAGAGTTTCGACGCCGATCTGCCGGTGCTGGACTCGGCGGTGGCGACCATCACCGAGGACGGCCCGATCTATCGCGGCGTCAACTGCATCAGCCTCGCCGAGGCCGATACCCTCGAGCATGCGGCGACGCTGCTGTGGGACGCGGCGAGCGTCGATCCGTTCGCGCCCGGCAACATGCCGCAGGTGTCGGAGGCGATGCGTGCCATCGCGGTCGCCGCCCGCGATGCGGCGCCGATCGACCGCGCCATCGCGGTGCTGGCGCTCGCCGCCAGCGCCGATCCCCAGGCGTTCACGCGTGCGCCGGACGGCCGCGCCATGGCCGGCGGCCGCATCCTGCGCCTCGTCGTGGCGAGCATGCTCGGCGCCGCACCGTCGCCGGAGCCGCTGCACCGGCAGATCGCCCACGCCTGGGCGGCGGAGCATGCCGCCGCGCCGGACCTGATCCGCCGGGCGCTCGTGCTGCTCGCCGACCACGAGCTCAATGCCTCGACCTTCACCGTGCGTTGCGCGGCGTCGACCGGCCTCAATCTCTATGACGCGACCATCGCCGGCCTCGCCGCGCTGAAAGGGCCGAAGCATGGCGGCGCCGGCGCGCTGGCGGCGCAGTTCGTGCGCTCGCTGGTCGAGGGCGACGTCGCGCCGGTGGTGCGCGAGCGCGTGGCGCTCGGCGAGCGCTTCGCCGGCTTCGGCCACGGTGTCTACAACAAGCAGGGCGATCCGCGGGCGCGGGCGCTGCTGCGGGCGCTTGCCAAGGCCGGCGCATCGAAGCGCTTCACGCAGGACATTCCGGCCCAGGTGCTGGAGGCGACCGGCGAGTTCGCCAACATCGACTATGCGCTGGCGGTGCTGACCCACACCCTGCGGCTGCCGCTCGGCAGCGAGCTCGCGCTGTTCGCCATGGCGCGCACGGTGGGCTGGATCGCCCATGCCAGCGAGCAGTTGCGCTCAGGCGGCCTGATCCGCCCGCGCGCCCGCTATATCGGGCCGGCGCCGGGGCGCAGCCTTCCCGCGCTGCGTTAGAGCGTTTTCGAGCGAAGTGGGCACCGGTTCGCGTGAAGAAAACGCGTCAAAACAAAAAGGCTAGAGCGCGTTTGCGATTCCATCAAAAGCAAACGCGCTCTAGTCCTCAGCGCGGATCCGCCATGGCCGCGTGTTGCGGCCAGCGCTCCAGCGCGGCGCGGCCCTGGTCCGTCAGGGTGTAGATCCCCCGTTCGACGCGGTCGAACCAGCCATAGACATTATGCTGCAGGATCTTCGGCGCCTCGGGCACGGCGGCGGCGAGGTCGCGCCGGCGCTGCGGGCCGGCCTGCAGCGCCGCGGCGCACAGCAGGGCCTGCTGGCGGTAGGCCGTCATCTGCGGCACGCGGGTGCTGCCGCCGAGCGCGGGGTCGCCGCGGCGCTTGCGGTATTCCGCGAGCAGCCGCGAGCGCCGCTTCGGCTCGCGGCGCGGCTGCGGCGCCTCCGGGCTGACGATGACCTCGACCGTACCGCTGTCGGCGACGCCGAGCAGGCCGAAGCCGAGCCGGCGGCAGAGGTTGCGGAAGCGCGCGTCGCTTTCCCGGCCGGCGCCGCGTGCCGACACCCGCGCCGCCAGCCATACTTCGTCGCACGCGCCGGCGCGGTCGACGCCCTGCAGCACGAGCTCGAGGTTGAAGCGCTGCTTCAGCTCGCAGATCACCACCACCGGCGGCTCGCCGTCGCGCACAGCCAGGACGTCGCAGCCGCCGATTTCGCCCTTGGCGGCGAAGCCGAGCGATTCGAGAAAGGCTTTGACGGGCAGGTAGAGCGCGGTTTCCAGCGGAGCACCTTTCAGGGCGTTGTCAGCGTCGTCACTGCAGGCCGACCGGATCGACGATGCCCGAGGTGCAGCCCTGGTCGGTCGGCGACGCCTGCGCGATCAGGTCGGCGAGGCGGGCGCCGTCGGTGACGTCGCCGCGCAGGCCGATGGTCATCTCGACGATGATGCGGCGGTTGCCGTCGCGTTTGCAGGCGACCCGCACGCGGTCGCCCGCGCCGGCGCCAAACCCCTGGTCGAATGCGGCGCGGATGTCGCGGGTTTGGATCTCCCGGCCGATGTTGTCGGCGAACAGCTTCTGCACGGGCGAAACGTTGATCTCGCCGATCAGCGCGATCTCGCGGCGGAAATAGGCATCGGCCGACTTCTCGAAGAAGCAGGTGCCGTGCTCGGTCCATTCGTGGCGATCGAGATACGAGGCGACGCCCGGCATCGCCTTTTCGAGGGCGGTGCGGGTGGCGGGTTGCAGGTCGGTCGCCGGCAACTGCTCCCAGCGATGCGACTTGTCGGCGTCGACGTCGCTCGCGGACACGCCGCAATAGGCGTTGCCGCGCGGCTGTGGCCACAGGCCGTGCAGGGTGAAGTGGGTGGCGTCGTAGCGGCTGTCGGTCTGGGTGCGGCATTCGACCTTGTCCGGCATGCCCTCGCAGAACGCGGCCTGCCAGCTGATGGCGAACACATAGGACGCCTTGCCGTCGGCCGGCCGGGGCGCGGCCTGGCGCGGCGGCACTGGCGCCGACGGCCCGGCATCGCTGCCGCTGACCGCGCCGCAATCGACGGCGACCCAGCGTTGTTGCGGGTCGGCGGTCTCGACCACCACCCGGTAATGGGTGGCGTCCGCCTTGTTCCGGGCGAGGAGCGGGTAGCCGTGGCCCGGCTCCAGGGTGATGTTGCCCGGGTTGGTCTGCTTGCGGATCGATTGCACGGCCGGACAGGCCTGGCTCGCGGTGAACGTGCCGCGCATCGGTTCGTCGGCGCGGGCGCTCATCGGCGCCGTCGCGAACAGCAAGGCAAAGGCCGGTGACAGGAATGGCAGTCGGCGCATCATCACATACCCCGGTGGCTGAATGGTCAGGAGAGGGTGATTCGACGACCCAAGCTATCGGCTCGGTGCCGATATTGCCAAATCGCCAGTGCCACCACGCCGCCCGCAAGGGCCAGCAGCACCAGGGCCGCCAGATGGTGATGCAGCGTGGTGCCCCATTGCTTCAGGGCCGATCCGGCGAGCAGCCCCGGCACCACGTGCAGTGGCGCCCAGAGCGCCACGGCGATGATGTTGACGGCAAAAAAGCGCTGCGGCGCCATGCCGAGCGCGCCGGCGGTGACCGGCACGAAGGCCCGGACCGGCGGCACGAACCGAGCCAGGAACACCGCGAGAAGGCCCCGCCTGGCAAAAAATTCCTCGCTGCGGGCAATCACCGTGGGGTAGCTGGCGAGCGGCCAGGTCTCCAGAATCCGGCGTTTGGCGCGATGGCCGAGCCAGAAGGCGGCGCCGTCGCCGATCACCGCGCCGGCAATCGCGCTCGCCAGCATTGGCGGCAGCTGCAGGCCGCCGGTCGCGATCACCGCGCTGAGCCCGAGAATTACGGTGGATCCGGGAACGAACGATCCCGCCACCGGGATGGCTTCCAGCAGGGCCGCGAGAAACACGGTGGCGTAGGCCCAGGCCGGATGCGCGGAGACCAGGGCGAGCAGGCCGTACAGCGGAGATGTCAAAGGTCTTGTTCCCGCGGGTTGGGTGGCGCGCCCGTGCTGGACGAATGGAATGGCACGCACGAGGATGCATGGCCGAGAAGGAAATCGTCATTCCGATTCGCAGGGCAGCCTTTCCAAACCCGCTGACCCAGCTTATCTAAATGATATCGCAACGAAACTTTGATTGATAGGTGGGCTTCTGCCCGCCGCGTCTGTCTGCTAGGTTTCGTCCTGCAGCCCAAACCGTAGCAAGCTCGAATACGCCTGGCTTCGGGAGCGCCCGAAATCACGGAGGATTGATGACCGCCGCCACGACGACCGCGACCGAAGCCGCCAACCTGCCTGACATGAAGGTGTCGGTCCGCCAGGTGTTCGGGATCGACAGCGACCTCGAAGTCCCCGCTTATTCCGAAGTCGATCCGCACGTGCCGGACGTCGATCCGGACTACCGCTTCGACCGTGCGACCACGCTCGCCATTCTCGCCGGCTTCGCCAAGAACCGCCGCGTCATGGTCACCGGCTTCCACGGCACCGGCAAGTCGACCCACATCGAGCAGGTCGCGGCGCGGCTGAACTGGCCGTGCGTGCGCGTCAACCTCGACAGCCACATCAGCCGTATCGACCTCGTCGGCAAGGACGCCATCGTGGTGCGCGACGGCAAGCAGGTCACCGAATTCCGCGACGGCATCCTGCCGTGGGCGCTGCAGAACAACGTCGCGCTGGTGTTCGACGAATACGACGCCGGTCGCCCCGACGTCATGTTCGTGATCCAGCGCGTGCTCGAGGTGTCGGGCCGTCTGACGCTGCTCGACCAGAACAAGGTGATCAAGCCGCACCCGGCCTTCCGCCTGTTCTCGACCGCCAACACCATTGGTCTCGGCGATACCTCCGGCCTCTATCACGGCACCCAGCAGATCAACCAGGGCCAGATGGACCGCTGGTCGATCGTCACCACGCTGAACTACCTGCCGCACGACGAGGAAGTGGAGATCGTGCTGGCGAAGGCGCGCCACTACCGCACCGCGGAAGGCCGCGAGATCGTCAACAAGATGGTCCGCCTCGCCGACCTCACCCGCAACGCGTTCGCCAACGGCGACCTGTCGACGGTGATGAGCCCGCGCACGGTGATCACCTGGGCGGAAAACTCCGACATCTTCGGCGACATCGGCTTCGCCTTCCGCGTCACCTTCCTCAACAAGTGCGACGAGCTTGAGCGTCCGCTGGTGGCCGAGTTCTACCAGCGCTGCTTCAATGCCGAGCTGCCCGAATCTGCGGTGAATGTCGCACTGAGCTGAGTGAGGCGATGACCTCCAACATCAAGTTCCGGAACAGCTCCAAGGAGGCGCCGACCGAGCCCTTCAAACGGGCGGTCAGCTCCTGCCTGCGCGCCATCGCGAGGCAACCGGAGCTCGATGTGACCTTCGCCGCCGAACGGCCGGGCCTGTCGCCCGGCAAGGCGCGGCTGCCGGAGCCGGCGCGCAAGATGAGCCGGCGCGACGCCGCGATCGTCCGCGGCCATGCCGATTCCATCGCGCTGCGCATCGCCTGTCACGATCCCAAGGTGCATCGCAAGCTGCTGCCGGCCAACCCGCAGGCGCGCGCCGTGTTCGACGCGGTCGAGCAGGCGCGGGTCGAGGCGATCGGCGCGCGCCGCATGGCCGGCGTCGCCAAGAACCTCACGGCGATGCTCGACGATCACTTCCATCGCGGCAAATTCGACGAGATCACCGATCGCGCCGACGCGCCGCTTGCCGATGCGCTGGCGATGCTGGTGCGCGAGCGGCTGACCGGCCAGGCGCCGCCGGCGGCGGCGCGCAAGGTGGTCGACCTGTGGCGGCCGATCCTCGAGGACAAGATCGGCGCGCGGCTCGATCGGCTCGACAAGCTGACCGAGAACCAGGAGCGCTTCGGCGACGCGATTCACGACCTGCTCGAGGCGCTCGAGCTCGGCGAGGATCGCAACGCCGACCAGGACGACGATGACCAGCAGGACGACGAGCGCGAGGGCGAGAAGGATCAGTCCGGCGCCGACGGCTCGTCGGACACCGACGCGGCGCAGGAGATGAGCGCCGACCAGGCGCAGGCGACCAGCGAGGAGCTGTCCGAAAGCGCGATGGAGAGCGCCCAGGCCTCGGCGAGCGACATGTTCGACGACGGCGACATGGGCGACGACGACACGCCCGGCGAGACGTCGCGGCCGCCGCACCGCGGCGCCAACGAGCCGCGCGGGCCCGAGTATCACGCCTTCGCGCCGAAGTTCGACGAGGTGGTCGCGGCCGAGGACCTGTGCGAGCACGATGAACTGGAGCGGCTGCGCAGCTATCTCGACAAGCAGCTCGCGCACCTGCAGGGTATCGTGGCGCGGCTTGCCAATCGCCTGCAGCGCAAGCTGATGGCGCAGCAGAACCGCGCCTGGGAGTTCGACCTCGAGGAAGGCATCCTCGATCCGGCGCGGCTGTCGCGCGTGGTCACCGACCCGTTCCACCCGCTGTCGTTCATGCACGAGAAGCAGGCGACGTTCCGTGACACGGTCGTCACGCTGCTGCTCGACAATTCCGGCTCGATGCGCGGCCGTCCGATCACGGTGGCGGCGACCTGCGCCGACATCCTGGCGCGCACGCTGGAGCGTTGCGGCGTCAAGGTCGAGATTCTCGGCTTCACCACGCGGGCGTGGAAGGGCGGCCAGTCGCGCGAGGCGTGGCTCGCGGCCGGCAAGCCGGCCAATCCGGGCCGCCTCAACGACCTCCGGCACATCATCTACAAGTCGGCGGACGCGCCGTGGCGGCGCGCGCGCAAGAACCTCGGTCTGATGATGCGCGAGGGACTGCTCAAGGAGAACATCGACGGCGAGGCGCTGGACTGGGCGCACAAGCGCCTGCTCGGCCGCCCCGAGCAGCGCAAGATCCTGATGATGATCTCCGACGGCGCGCCGGTCGACGATTCCACCCTGTCGGTCAATCCCGGCAACTACCTCGAGCGCCATCTGCGCCATATCATCGAGGAGATCGAGACCCGCTCGCCGGTCGAACTGATCGCCATCGGCATCGGCCACGACGTGACGCGCTACTACCGTCGCGCGGTGACCATCGTCGATGCCGAGGAGCTCGGCGGCGCGATCACCGAGAAGCTCGCCGAGCTGTTCAGCGAAACCGAGGCGCCGGCCGCGCCGCGCAGCCCGCGTCGACTGCACTCCTGAGCCCGATGCCTGCGCGATCCGGCCGTGGGAGGTTGCTGCCGCGCATCGCGGCAGCGGCGCTCGCGCTGCTGGCGATGTCGCCGGCGCTGCCGCCGGCCGCCGCCGAGACGCTGGTGACATCGGGCGCGGTCGCGATCGAGGTCAACGGCCGGCCGATCAGCTATTTCTCCCATCGCGAGCCGTCGCGGGTGCGCTTCGGGGCGCTGGAGTTCGTCAGCGGCCTGGTGCTGACATCGTCGTTCCGCGGGTTCGGCGGGCTGTCGGCGCTGCGGGTCGATCCGCAGGGCGAGCGCTTCACCGCCCTCAGCGACAAGGGCGAATGGTTCACCGGCCGCTTCGTCTATCGCGGCAGGCAACTGGCGGGGCTCGCCGATGTGGTCGCGGCGCCAATTCTCGGCCCCGACGGCGTGCCGATCGCCCGCCGCGGCTGGTACGACACCGAGTCGCTGGCGTTCGACGGGGCCACCGCCTATGTCGGGATCGAGCGCGTCAATCACATCCTGAAGTTCGAGACCTTCGGCCGCGACGGGGTGCAGGCGCGTGGCGAGCCGATCAGCGCGCCGCCGCTGCTGCGCCGGCTGCCGCACAACAAGGGCGTGGAATCGCTGCTGGCGGTGCCGCGCGACATGGCGCTCGGCGGCACGCTGCTGGCGATCTCCGAGCGCGGGCTGGACCAGGCCGGCAATATCATCGCCTTTCTGATCGGCGGGCCTTCGCCGGGACAGTTCAGCGTTCGCCGCAGCGAGGACTACGACATCAGCGACGTGGCGCTGCTGCCGTCGGGGGCGTTGCTGCTGCTGGAGCGCAAGTTCTCGTTCATGTCGGGCGTCGGCATCCGCATCCGCCGCATTCCGCTGAATGCGGTCGCCCCGGGACAGGTCGTGGACGGGCCGGTCATCTTCGAGGCCGATCTCGGCAACGAGGTCGACAACATGGAGGGGCTCGACGTGCATCAGACCGCGGCCGGCGACACCATCCTGACCATGATCTCCGACGACAATTTCTCGCTGCTCCAGCGCACGCTGCTGCTGCAGTTCAAGCTGGTCGATCCGTAATCAACGTGACGGAAGGGGCCTGGCCGCAATAAAAAAGCCGGGCAGGGCCCGGCTTTGTCGTCAACAGGAGAGCCTTAGGCTCTAAAGGCTTGGGCTCGAAAGGTTTGGGCTCGAGAGGCTTGGGCTCGAGAGCCCTGAGGCTCGGGCGATCAGCTCGCCGCAGCCAGGGTCTTCTTCTCGATCTGGCGCTTGAGCTCGAGGGCGCGCGGCGAGAGGTCCGTGGCCTTGGCCTTCAGCAGGTAGGCATCGAGCCCGCCGCGATGATCGACGCTCTTCAGTGCGTTGGTCGACACGCGCAGCCGCACCGAGCGGCCGAGCACGTCGGAAATCATGGTGACGTTGCACAGGTTCGGCAGGAACCGGCGCTTGGTCTTGATGTTGGAGTGGCTTACCTTGTGACCCACCTGGGGGCCCTTAGCGGTCAGTTCGCAGCGCCGGGACATTGGCGAAATCCTCTGTCGTCCCCGAAAGCTGCCCAAGGGCGCACGGGGGTTTAAAATCGCGTCCATTTCAGGAACCGCGGACGTATAGGGGGCGCGGCGGCCATCGTCAAGCCAAAGCGGCCGCGTCTTCGCGAAGAATCCTGGCGAAGAAACCAATGGAACCTGCAATTTAGCTCGATTTAAGCGCGTCTGGACGGGCTTTCGGCGCTGCCGTGCCAACATACTAACGACGCAATCGCCGCCGCACTATTCGACCGATGGCAGCAGGGTCGCCGGAGCCTCGAATTTCGCCTTATCGGAAAATGCGTTAGCGGCAGCCGCTGTGTTTGCCGCAAAGTTCGCTTATATGGCGCACTAGTGTCCCGGTTCTAACATTCGCATTCCTTTGCGGCAGGCTCTTTTGCGAATGTTAGAACCATAGGGACACTAGCAAATATAAGTTTCTAGTGGAGCTTTGGATTTGACATTCGCTCTGCGAGCTTGCGGCAAGCTGGGTAGCGAATGTCAAATCCACTCCACTAGGTGCGGAACAGGACTCGCCGTTGGTGGTGGTTGATCGGGTTTTCCAAGTGGGCGGCCGGTGGTCGCGGGCGCAGCTCGGATTGAGCATCGGCTGTCTCGTGGCCGTGGTGATGGGGCCGACCGCAGCCTCTGCCCAGGGGCGGCTGGACGCGCGCTATGAAGCGAGCCTCGCCGGCATCCAGATCGGCAAGGGCTCCTGGGTCATCGACATCGCGGACGACCAGTTTTCGGCCTCGGCCAGCGGCGGCTCGACCGGTCTCTTGAAAGCCGTCGCCGGCGGTTCCGGCAGCAGCGCCGCGCAGGGCCGCATGGTCAACGGGCAGTTCGCTCCGGCGAGCTATACGGCGACCATCACCACCGACAAGAAGTCGGAAACCGTGCGCATCCAGCTCACCGGCGGCAATGTGAAGGAGGCGTCGATCGAGCCGGAGCCCGAGCCGACGCCGGAGCGCATTCCGGTGACGGACGCCCATCGCCATGGCGTCGTCGATCCGATGACAGGCTCGCTGGTGCGTGTGGCGGGGACGGCCGATCCGGTCGGTCCGGAGGCCTGCAAGTCGAATGCGGCGATTTTCGACGGGCGCATGCGCTACGATCTGCGCCTCGACTACAAGCGCCAGGAGACGGTGTCGGCCAAGGGCTATCAGGGGCCGGTCGTCGTCTGCGCCATCGCGTTCCGGCCGATCGCGGGCTATGTGCCCGACCGCCCGGCGATCAAATACCTGATCGCCCAGCGCAACATGGAGGTGTGGCTGGCGCCGATCGCCGGCACGCGGGTGCTCGTGCCCTACAAGGTGCTGGTGCCGACGCCGGTCGGGATGGCGGCCCTCGAGGCCACCCAGTTCGTGTCCACCGCCACCGTGCGGACGACGGCGAAAACCCAGTAGTACAAGGCTCTCAGCGCCCGTTGAAAAAATCGCCGAAGGGGGCCCGCATCGTGCAAGGAATCCTGTTGACTCCGATCGGAATGGTGCTGGACGCCGGTGTTAACGTTTGCGCGCGTGCGCCACGCGATTTTGCACGACGGAATCTTGATGTAGTGCCGCAAATCCGAGGCGGACAACGACATCTTGGGCCGGGTTTTCCGTGCGCCGCTGGAGTCAGCGATTCGGACGTGGTTCGTTCCGGACTCGTTCCAGAGCTTAAGTTTGCGCGCCTTTCGCGTCGCAATGTGACACACATCTAGCCGGGGAATCGCTGAAAGCTCATGTCCTTGTCGCCTCTGTCCCAGGTGAGCGGCCGCGCCCCCGGCGCCGGCGTCACCGCCGTGCTCGGCCCCACCAACACCGGCAAGACCCATCTCGCCATCGAGCGGATGCTGGCGCATTCCTCGGGCATCATCGGCCTGCCGCTGCGTCTGCTGGCGCGTGAGGTCTACAACAAGATCGTCGCGCGCATCGGGCCCGCGGACGTCGCGCTGATCACCGGCGAGGAGAAGATCAAGCCGCCGCGGCCGCGCTACTGGGTGTCGACCGTCGAGGCGATGCCGCGCGATCTCGATGTCTCGTTCCTGGCGGTCGACGAGATCCAGATCGCCGCGGATCTCGAGCGCGGCCATGTCTTCACCGATCGCATGCTCAACCGCCGCGGCCGCGACGAAACGCTGCTGCTGGGCGCGGCGACCATGCGCCCGATGATCGAAAGGCTGCTGCCGGGCGCCAGCATGGTGACGCGGCCACGGCTGTCGAACCTGTTGTTCGCCGGCGATCGCAAGATCACCCGGCAGCCGCGCCGGACCGCCATCGTCGCGTTCTCCGCCGACGAGGTCTATGCCATCGCCGAGCTGATCCGCCGCCAGCACGGCGGCGCCGCGGTGGTGCTGGGATCGCTGTCGCCGCGCACCCGCAACGCCCAGGTCGACCTGTTCCAGTCGGGCGACGTCGATTATCTGGTGGCCACCGACGCCATCGGCATGGGGCTCAATCTCGACGTCGACCATGTCGCGTTCGCGTCCGATCGCAAATATGACGGCTACCAGTTCCGCCGCCTGACCCCGTCGGAGTTCGCCCAGATCGCCGGCCGCGCCGGCCGGGCCACCCGCGACGGCACCTTCGGCACCACCGGTCGCTGCGCGCCGTTCGAGCCCGAGCTGGTCGATGCGCTGCAGAACCATGCCTTCGACAGCGTCAAGCTGCTGCAATGGCGCAATTCCAGGCTCGACTTCCCCTCCCTCGGCGCGCTGCAGGCGTCGTTGGCGCAGGCCCCGAGCCATGAGGCGCTGACCCGCGCGCCGGTCGCCGAGGACCTGCGGGTGCTCGACCACGTCTCCCGCGACGCCGATGTCCGCGACATGGCGCAGGGGGCGGCGGCCGTCGAGCGGCTGTGGGAGGCCTGCCAGGTCCCGGATTATCGCAAGGTCGCGCCCGCGGCGCATGCCGAGCTGGTCGCGACCCTGTTCGGCTTCCTGATGCAAAAAGGCCGCATTCCGGACGACTGGTTCGCGGCGCAGATCGCCCAGACCGACCGGACCGACGGGGATATCGACACGCTGTCCGGGCGAATTGCCCAGATCCGGACCTGGACCTTCGCCGCCAACCGCCCCGATTGGCTTGCCGATCCCGAGCATTGGCAGGCCATTTCCCGGTCCGTGGAAGATAAATTGTCAGATGCGCTGCATGAACGGCTAACTGAGCGTTTCGTTGATCGCCGGACCAGTGTATTGATGCGCCGCTTGCGAGAAAACACGATGCTGAATACGGAAATTGGAAAGACCGGCGAAGTCGTCGTCGAGGGCCATGTGATCGGCCGGCTCGACGGGTTCATGTTCGCGCCGGATGCCGCGGAAGCGGGGTCGGAGGCCAAGGCGCTGCAGGCTGCAGCGCAGAAGGCGCTGGCCGGGGAAATCGATGCACGCGCGGACAAGCTGTCCAAGGCGCCGGACGACCAGTTCGTGCTGGCGTCCGACGGCACGCTGCGCTGGACCGGCGATGCGGTGGCCAAGCTCGTCGCCGCGGACGAGGTGCTGCATCCGCGGGTGCGCATCGTCGCCGACGAGCGGCTGACCGGCGCGCCGCGCGACGCGGTGCAGACCCGGCTCGACCTGTGGCTCAAGACCCATATCGAGAAGCTGCTCGGGCCGCTGTTCGAACTCTCCAAGGCGGAGGATGTCACCGGCATCGCGCGCGGCATCGCCTTCCAGCTGGTCGAGGCGCTGGGCGTGCTGGAGCGCCAGAAGGTCTCCGCCGAGATCAAGGATCTCGATCAGCCGTCGCGCGCCACGCTACGCAAATACGGCGTGCGGTTCGGCGCCTATCACATCTACGTCCCCTCGCTGCTGAAGCCGGCGGCCCGCGGCATCGCGTCGCTTCTGTGGGCGCACAAGCAGGACAACGTCGACGTCTCGGCGTTGTCGAGCGCCCAGCACCTCGCCGCCAGCGGCCGCACCTCGTTCCCGGTCGACAAGCTGCTGAGCCGTGATGCCTATCGCGTGCTCGGCTATCGCCAGTGCGGCGAGCGCGCCGTGCGGGTCGATATCCTGGAGCGGCTCGCCGACCTCATTCGCCCGGCACTCGCCTGGCGCGAGAATTCACCGGGGCCCAAGCCGCCCGGCGCCTTCGACGGTCGCGGCTTCACCGTGACCCAGGCGATGACCTCGCTGACCGGTTCGGCCGGCGAGGACTTCGCTTCGGTGCTGCGCGCGCTCGGCTATCGCATGGACAAGCGTCCGCCGCTGCCGCCCGCGCCTGTCGTGGAGACGGCCGAGGCTGGCGCGGCCGCGCCCGCGGTCGAGGCGTCGTCCGAGCAGGCGACGTCCGAGCAGGTCCCCTCCGAGCAGGTCCCCTTCGAGCTGGCGGCGTCCGATCAGCTCGCAGTCGACACCGTCGATGTCGCACCGGCTGCGGATGCGGCGGTCGATGTGCCGGTTGAAGATGCACCGGTCGAAGATGCGCCGGTCGAAACGTCTGCCGAACCGGTGGAGACGGTCGTCGAGCTGGAAGCGGCGCCTGCCGCTGATGCTGACGTCGTGGTCGAAGCCGAGCCCGCTGCAGCGCAGGAGCCTCAGGTTGCGGAGGCTGCGGTCGATGCGCCGGTGGAGAGCGACGACGCCGCCGTGCCGGCGACAGAAACCGCTGCGGCCGAGGCCACCGAAGCCCAGATCCCTGCCGAGGCGGTTGCTGCCGAGACGGCCGCTCCGGCCGAGCCGGTGATGGTCGAGGTCTGGCGTCCGGGCGGCCGGTCGGAAGACCGCCGGCCGCGCCATGATCGTCATCCCCGCCGGGGCCAGCCGCACGCCGGTGCGGATGCCGCGGCGGCTGGCGAAGGCCGCGGGCGGCGCGACCATCGCCGCGACGATCGCAGGCCGCGTCCGGATCAGGCGGCCGAAGGGGCCGAAGGCGCGTCCGGCCGCGAGGCGCAGGGCCACAACCGCAACAAGCAGCGCGGGCGGTTGCCCGACGGCTTCAAGGGCAAGTTCAGGGGCAGCGCCCCCGGCGGCCGCAACGAGGGACGTCCGCCGCATGGCGGTCAGCGTCACGGACAGGGCGCGCCACCCCGCGAGCGCGATCGGCCGATCGATCCGAATTCGCCGTTCGCCAAGCTCGCCGCCCTGAAGGAGCAGCTCACCGCCAACCGCAAGGACGGCTGAAGCTAAGGGGATCACCGGCCCGCGTGGAGCGTCAGCGCATCGACAAGTGGCTGTGGCACGCGCGGGTGGTGCGAACCCGCGCCGATGCCGCAGCGCTGGTGGCCGGCGGCCATGTCCGCCTCAACGGCGTGCGCGAAACCTCGCCTGGGCATGCCGTGAAGCCCGGTGACGTGCTGACCATCGCACTCGATCGCTCGGTGCGGGTATTGAAGGTGACGGGCTTTGCCGAGCGCCGGGGCGATGCGCCGTCGGCTCGCGCGCTTTATGAGGACCTGCAGGGATCCGCCGGGGCCTGATCGCCGTTGAGAGATGTGCCGGCCGCTTCCTCATGCCTGAGGACTCATGTCTGAGGACTTGGGCAACGGCCGGGTTACTGCTATGCAGCGGTTGGCTTGCAGCAGCAGGCGTCCTGCGCTACGCCATCGCTAGATCACAGACCGGTTCCGGAGCCTTGGATGACTTACGTCGTCACCGACAACTGCATCAAATGTAAGTACACGGATTGTGTCGAGGTGTGCCCCGTCGACTGCTTCTACGAGGGCGAAAACATGCTCGTGATCCATCCGGACGAATGCATTGATTGCGGGGTCTGCGAACCGGAATGCCCGGCGGATGCGATCAAGCCGGACACCGAGCCTAGTCTGGAGAAGTGGCTCGAGCTCAACGCGAACTACGCCAAGAGCTGGCCGAACATCACCCAGAAGAAGGATCAGCCGGCGGACGCCAAGGAATTCGACGGCGTCGAGGGCAAGTTCGAGAAATATTTTTCCTCGAACCCCGGCAGCGGCGACTGAGTCGCAGGGGCGGCGCCATGTTGGCGCCGTTTTTCCGGGTATTTTCCGGAAAACCGAATCGACTTTTAACCCTAATTAATGAATGCGGCTTCAGCGGCTGCGTTCGCTGCGTTGCCGAACCCGCATAAATCATTGATTTTTGCGGGAAATGTGTTATTCTGGTCACATTCAATAAGCCGGACCCCGTGTTGCCTGCTTATGGCCCGCTGGGTTCCCCATAATCATTGAACAGGGGCGTGGCGGTTCCACGCGCAGGTTGTGGCCAGCAAAACGCGTAACCAGAGTACGTCTAAATCGGCTTCATCTAAATCGGCGTCGTCGAAAACCGCAAAGAAGACGACAGCCGCCGCCCGTAGCACGTCAAAAAGCTCTGCCAAAGGCCATGCCAAGAAGGATCTTCGCGCAGCGGCCTCAAAAACGACTGCTCACAAGGCGACAGTGAAACCTGCGCCTGCCAAGTCCTCCAAGAACACAAGAAGTGAAATGCCAAAAACCTCTTCTGCTTCTGCCAAGACTGCCAAGGCTCCCGCTGCAAAGGTCGCCGTTGCCCCGAAGGCCGCGGCTCCCGTCGCCAAGGCGGCCGCGCCCAAGCCGGCGGTGGCGCCTGCCGCCGTGAAACCGGCCGCGAAGCCCGTGGCCGCGCAGCCGCGCGTGGAGGAGCCGAAGAAGCCGCTGACCCAGCGCCAGGGCTTCAAGACCAACGAATTCGTGGTCTATCCGGCGCACGGCGTCGGCCAGATCATGTCGATCGAGGAGCAGGAGATCGCGGGCGCCAAGCTCGAGCTGTTCGTGATCAACTTCATCAAGGACAAGATGACGCTCCGCGTCCCGACCGCGAAGGTCGCCCAGGTCGGCATGCGCAAGCTGTCCGATCCGACCCTCGTCAAGAAGGCGCTGGAGACGCTGAAGGGCCGCGCCCGCATCAAGCGCACGATGTGGTCGCGCCGCGCCCAGGAATACGAAGCGAAGATCAATTCGGGCGACATCGTCGCCATCGCCGAAGTGGTCCGCGATCTCTATCGCTCCGAGTCGCAGCCCGAGCAGTCCTACAGCGAACGCCAGCTCTATGAAGCGGCGCTCGATCGCCTGTCCCGCGAGATCGCGGTGGTCCAGCACATCACCGAGACCGAGGCGGTGAAGGAAATCGAGGCGTCGCTCGCCAAGAGCCCGCGCCGCAACGCGGCCAAGGCCGAGGCGGAAGCCGACGGCGAGTCCGATGCGGACGATGTCGACGGCGAGGATTCGGTCGCCGAGGACGAGGCGGCCTGATCACAGGCCATCGTCAACGAACAACAGCCCGGCGCCTGCGCCGGGCTTTTTTTTATTTCCCGATCATGGCCTGGTGGTGGTCCGGCGGACGGCTCAGTCGACGATGATCTTGACGCGGTCGCGCGCCTTGATGGTGTCCTGCGCGCCGAGGCCGTTGATGATGCGGAAGCGCTCCGCCTGGCGGTCGACGCCGGCCATGCGGTGCGCGATCGACTCGACCGTGTCGCCTGGCTGCACGTTGATCACCCGGACACGCAGCGGCCGCGCCTCCTGTACCTCCGCGGCGGTCAGGCGGCGGAACGAGTTGACAGTGTCGCGGAAATTGCGGTCGCTCTCGTTGGTGCGCTGCCGGGCGGCGAAGATGAAGCGGTAGACGTCGCTGCCGAAGCGCAGCGCATAGACGCGGAACTGCCACTGGTCGCCGCGCGCGACCACGGTCGCCGCCGGAGAGCCGTTGATGGTGAGGTCCTCGACCGAGGCCTTGTCGACGTTCTCCATCCAGCCGGAGACGAGATAGTCGCCGAGCGACTGCTCCGTCGGCACCCGCACGACATCGAAGCGCATCGCCTGGCTGCCGCCCTCGCGCACGCCGACCACGGCCTGCGCGGTGTTCTCCAGCGAGAAGCTGTCGGGCGCGGTAAAGGTGAAGCCGAGCTTGGGGTGCAGGAAGCGGCGGCCGCGGACGAAGCCCTCGCTCGGATCCTCGCCATAGACGATGTTGTCGATCGCGTTGAGATACTCGTCGCGGTCGTGCGACGGCGACTGCGGCCCGGCATACTGCCGCGCGTTGGTCTGGGCGTTCTGGATGCGCTCCGGCGTCGCCGGGTGCGACGACAGGAAGTCCTGCGAGCGCGGATCGAGGCCCGAGCGTTGCGCCTTCAGGGCGGCGTTGCGTTCCATGGCGCCGAGGAAGCGCGCGGCGCCGTAGGGATCGAAGTGCGCGCGTGCGGAAATGCCGACGCCGATGCCGTCGGCCTCGAGCTCCTGCGCGCGCGAGAAGTTCGCCATGGTGAGCTTGGAGCGCGCCAGCGCCAGCGCGGTGAGGCCGGGATCGTCGCTCATGTCCTGGACCACGCGCGTCACCAGCGCGGCCTGCCGCGCCTGGTCCTCGCGGATCGCCGCATGCTTGGCGAGCACATGGGCCATCTCGTGTGACAGCACCGACGACAATTCCGAGGTGTCGCTCGCGAGCGCGACGAGGCCGCGGGTGACGTAGAGCTGGCCGGTCGGCAGCGCGAAGGCGTTGACGGCGCCGGAGTTCAGGATCGTGACCTTGTAGGACAGGTCCGGGCGCTCCGAGGCAGCGACCAGGCGATCGACCGTCTTGCTGATCAGCGCTTCCAGCTTGGGATCGTTATAGGGGCCGCCATAGGAGGCGAGGATGCGTTCATGCTCGCGCTCGGTGGCCGGGGTCTGTGTCACCGGCTTGGGAAATTTGGCCGTGCCGGAGGCCACCGGGGCCACTGATGTCTGGAAGCGCGTGGTGTCGCCGCAGCCGCCGAGCGCCAGCAGGACCGACAGCACGACGGGCGCCGCGAGCGCGCGGCGAGGCCTTCCCAGCAGGAAACGTTCCGGTCGTCTTCCCAGCGCCGTCACTTCCGTCCCATCCGCCCCAAAGTCTCAAATCAATCCGGCGACTACCCGCAGCCACTAGCTCCCGGCGAGCTCGACCTGACCGGGCTGCAGCACGTCGATCCGCGGCCCCCCGCGCAACTCGACCCAGCCCCGGACACGAACGCGCCGATTTTCAAGCGATTTCGGCGAAAGGCCGGAGGCCTCGAGCGCCGCAATCATGCGCCTTGAAATAGTGGCGGCAAAGCTTTCTGTCCACCGGCGGCCAAAATTGACATAAATTGTCGCTCCGGCCTGCCTGACTGACAAAACCTTGCCTTCAATCACCACAAACTGCCCCACCAGGGCCGAAATATCGCCCGGTCTTTCGGCGTTTTTTATGGCGGTCTCGCTGTTCCAGGCGCCGCGGCGGGCGTTTCGGGCCTCGGCTTCGGCCGCGGCGAGCTCCGCGGCGCAGGCCCGATCGGCGACGAGCCCCGAGAACAGCGCAAGCCCCTGGCGCAACAGGCGGACCTGCACCGATGCCTCGGCGCCCTCGGCAATGACGATGGCGGGCTGGCGGCCGTAGCGGTCGGGCGTATCGTCCGGTCCCAGCAGCCGCACGTCGCGTCCCCCGATCTCAGCGGCGAGCGCCGCTGCATTCTGGTGCGGCGCGCTCTCGATGCCGGCGAGCCGGATCTCGCGTCCGTCGCGGAGGCGGAAGGTGCGGGCATCGATCACGGTGTCGACGCGGCCTTCGCCCTGCGCCTCATCCGTGCATGCCGCCTGCGCCGCCGGCGCGGCCAGCGTCGCGAGCGCAACCATGACGGCGAGTGAACGGCGCGGCGCAAGACGCATGCGCGGTGTCCTTCTGCATGCAGCGGCGAGCGATGATGGCCGGCCTGTCGCGCCAGCCTCCGATTTGCTCGGACAAAAGCGCCGTCGCCACGCCGCGGCGACGATGTCGCCGATGATGGGGCAGTGTCGCTGCCACACGATATCACGGCAGCGACAAAAACCATTCCGTTTTGCGGAATTGTTTCATAGCGACAACATCGCCGCGGCCTGCATGGCGCTGTTGCGCCGCGCGCTCTCCAACACGCGTTTACAGATTCAAACAAGTGTTCGGCTTGCCGCTGCGCCGACGTTGCGGCATGATCGCGCCAACAAAAGCGGCGTCGCATCAACGGCGGCGTCGAACGAGGGGGAAACCATGTTGCGATCGTCGTTTGCCGTTGCTGCGTCTCTTGCGCTCGCATCGGCACTCAGTCTCTCCAGCGCGCCCGCCGGTGCGCAGGACAAGCCGCCGCTCAAGCTCGGGGCCATTCTCGACATGTCCGGGCTCTATGCCGACATCACCGGCGTCGGCAGCGAGACTGCGGCGAAGATGGCGGCCGAGGATTTCGGCGGTCAGGTGCTCGGCCGCAAGATCGAGATCATCGCCGCGGACCATCTCAACAAGGCCGATCTGTCCGCCAACATCGCCCGCGACATGCTCGACAACCAGGGCGTCGAGGCGATCGTCGATGTCGCCGCCTCCGCCACCGCGCTCGCCGCCAGCGAGATCGCCAGGGCACGCAACAAGATCATCATGTTCAACGGCCCCGGCTCGATCCGCCTCAGCAACGAAGCCTGCGGGCCGTACACCGTGCACTATGTGTTCGACACCTTCGCGCAGGCCAACGTCACCGGCCTTGCCGCGGTGAAGCAGGGGCTCGACACCTGGTTCTTCCTGAGCGCGGACTATGCCTTCGGCGCCGATCTCGAGAAGGACACCTCCAACGTGGTGGTGAAGTCGGGCGGCAAGGTGCTCGGCAACGTCAAGCATCCGCTCAACACCTCGGACTTCTCCTCGTTCCTGCTGCAGGCGCAGAGCTCCAAGGCCAAGGTGATCGGCCTCGCCAATGCCGGCGGCGACACCATCAATGCGATCAAGCAGGCCGCCGAGTTCGGCATCACCAAGGGCGGGCAGAAGGTGTCGCCGCTGCTGGCGTTCATCACGGACATCGACAGCGTCGGCCTGCCGACCGCGCAGGGGCTGCTGCTGGCGGAAGCGTTCTACTGGGACCTCAATGACGACACCCGCGCGTTCTCCAAGCGCTTCACGGAGCGGGTCAAGCGCCCGCCGACGTCGGCGCAGGCCGGCGTCTATTCGTCGGTGCTGCACTATCTCAAGGCGGTCAAGGAGGCGGGCACCACCGACTCCGCCGCGGTGATGAAAATCATGAAGGCGACCCCGATCAACGACATGTTCGCCAAGAACGGCCGGATCCGCGAGGACGGCCGCATGGTGCACGACATGTACCTGTTCGAGGTCAAGACGCCGGCCGAGTCCAAGGGGCGCTGGGACGACTACAAGCTGCTCGCTACCGTGCCCGGCGACCAGGCGTTCCAGCCGCTGTCGGAGTCGCGCTGTCCGCTGGTCAAGAAGTGACGACGTGACATCGACCGGGCGACGGTGTCGCCCGGTCGGCGCCGTGCCGGAATTCACCGAGGGAGCCCGATGAGCGACATCGTTCTGCAGCAGCTCGAACATGGTCTTCTGACCATCACCATGAACCGGCCTGAGCGGCGCAACGCGCTCAACGCCGACATGAGCCGCGGCCTCATCGAGGCGGCGCGGCGGGCGACGGAAGATACGGCGGTGCGGGCGGTGCTGCTGAAGGGCGCCGGCGGCACGTTCTGCGTCGGCGGCGACGTCAAGGCGATGGCGAGCGCGACCGAGACGCCGTCGCTCGAGGCCAAGGTGACGCAGCTGCGCCGGGGCATGGAGGTGTCGCGCCTCCTGCACATCATGGCGAAGCCGGTGGTGGCCCAGATCGACGGCGCGGCTGCCGGCGCCGGCCTGTCGATGGCGCTCGCCTGCGACCTGCGGGTCGCGTCGGCGTCGGCCAAGATCACCACGGCCTTCGCCAAGGTCGGCTATTCCGGTGATTATGGCGGCACCTACTTCCTCACCCAGATGCTCGGCAGCGCCAAGGCGCGCGAGCTCTACCTGCTGTCGCCGGTGCTGACCGCGCAGGAGGCGCTGGCGCTCGGCATGGTCAATCGCGTGGTGCCGGATGGCGAGATCGACGCCGCCGCGCGCGAGCTGGCCTTGTCGCTGGCGCAGGGGCCGACGGTGACCTACGGCTACATCAAGAAGAACATCAACAACGCCGAGCAACTGTCGCTCGAAGCCTGCTTCGACGGCGAGGCGCTGCACCACTCGCGCTGCTCCGAGACCGCCGATCACAAGGAAGCGGCCAAGGCCTTCGTCGAGAAGCGGCCGGCGGTGTTCAAGGGATATTGACCGTGGCGGCGGATCTCCGGCTGCGGCAGATCTGTCTGGTGGCGTCCCAGCTCGCGCCCGTGGTCGAGGACCTCGCAGCCATTTTCGGCCTCGCCGTCTGCTACCGCGATCCGAACGTCCGCCGCTATGGCCTCGTCAATGCACTGATGCCGATCGACACGGTGCTGCTGGAAGTCGTCGCACCGGTCGAGGAAGGCACAGCCGCAGGGCGCTTTCTGGCCAGGACGCAGGGCCGCGGCGGCTACATGGCGATCTTCTCCTGCGACGATCCCGCGGCGCGCCAGGCTCATGCCGAGCGCCTTGGCGTGCGGGTGGCCCATGTCATCGATCGGCCGCCCTATCTCGGCGTGCAGCTGCATCCGCGGGATTGCCGCGCCGCCTTCATCGAGTTCAACCACACGGCGGGCAGCGACAACCGGCGCGGCCCCTATCCGCCGGCCGGCCCCGACTGGCACACCTTCATCCGCACCGACGTCACCCGCCGCCTGGTCGCGGTCGAGCTGCAGAGCCCGGCGCCGGCCGACCTCGCCCGGCATTGGGGCGCTATCCTCGACACCGCGGTCGGCCATGGTCCGGATGGCGCGCCCGTGATCGCCCTCGGCGACACGGTGCTGCGGTTTGCGGCCGGACCGGGGGAGATGCTGAGCGGCCTCGCGCTCGAGGTTGCCGACGCCGCTGTCGTCGCGGACAATGCGCTGGCGCGGGGATATCCGGTTGCGGCCGACAGCGTCGCGATCGCAGGCGTCAAGATCGCCTGGCGCGCTGCCGGCGCGCCATCGCCATGATCGGCCAGACGTGAGGGGGCTGACCTTGCGCGGGACCAACAACAAGAACACGGAGCAGGACCGATGAGCCAGGCCCCCGTTGATGCACCGCCGGCGCATCCGCTCGACAGCCTGTTCTCCCCGGCCCATATCGCGATCATCGGCGCGTCGCGCGACGGTACCAAGATCCCGGGACTGCTGCTCGCCTTCCTGCGCCGCAACGGCTATGCCGGCGAGATCTATCCGGTCAATCCGCGCTACGACGACATCGACGGCCTCGTCTGCTATCCGTCCATCGCCGCGATCGGACGGGCGGTCGATCTCGCCATCGTGATCATTCCGGCCAGTCAGGTGCTGGCGGCGCTGGAGGACTGCGCCGCGGCCGGCGCGCGCAATGCGGTGGTGATCTCCTCGGGCTTTGCCGAGGGTGGCGGCGACAGCGCCGGCGTCCAGCGCGACATCGCCGCGCTGGCGCGCCGCACCGGCATGCGGATTTCCGGCCCCAATGCCGAAGGCTTCTACAACGAGATGCAGCGCGTGGCGGCGACCTTCAGTCCCACGGTGGACGTGCGGCCGGAGGCGCCGCGGCTGATCGCGACGCGGCAGCGGATCGGCATCATCGCCCAGAGCGGCGGCATCGGCTTTGCGATCTACAACCGCGCCAAGGCGATGGGCGTGGCGGTCAGCCATGTGGTGAGCACCGGCAACGAGGCCGATCTCGCCGCCGGCGAGGTGATGGACTACCTGGTGCAGGATGCGGCGACCGACGTCATCCTGCTGTTCATCGAGGGCATTCGCGATGCCGCGATGTTCGAGGCGGCGGCGCAGCGCGCCGCCGAGGTCGGCAAGCCGGTCATCGTCGCCAAGGTGGGCAGGACCAGCGCCGGCGAGCGCGCCGCAGCGTCGCACACCGCCAGCATGGCCGGCTGGAATGCGGCCTATGACGCGGTGTTTGCCAAATACGGCCTGATTGCCGCGCACGATCTCGACGAGGCGGTGGCGATCGCCGCGGCGTTCGCCGCCAATCCCTGGCCAAAGGGCGATCGCGTCGCGGTGGTGACGGTGTCCGGCGGCGCCGGCGCCTGGGTGGCGGACACCCTCGCCGGCGAGGGGCTGACGATCCCGGAATTGTCGCCGGCGCTGCAGGCCGAGATTCAGGCCTTGATTCCGGCCTACGGCTCGCCGCGCAATCCCGTCGACATCACCGCGCAGGCGGTGCACAGCGGCGGGCTGCAGGTGATCGTCGAGCGGCTGACGCGTTGTGACGAGATCGACCTCATCGTCGTGGTGCTGTCGCTGTCGAGCGAGACGCGGATGCCGCTCAAGGTGGCCGAGATCAAGCCGCTCGTCGATGCCGCACGCAAGCCGATCCTGATCCACAGCTACACACTGCCGTCGACGTTCGCGCGCAACGGCCTCGGCGAGGCAGGGCTCGTGGTCTTCCCCGGCCTTGCGTCGCTCGGCCGCGCGGCGCGGGCGCTGGTGCGTCGTGCGCAGTTCGTGTCCATGCCGCGGCTGGCGCCCGTCGTCGCCGCGGGCGAGATCGCCGCCGCGAGCCTGCTGGAGGGAGTATCCGGCAGCCTGTCGGAGTATGAGAGCAAGCAGCTGTTGCGGGACTGCGGCATCGCGATGCCCGCGGAGGTGCTCGTGCGCAACCGCGGCGAACTCTCAGGCGCGCTGGAGCGCGTCGGTTTTCCCGTGGTGATGAAGATCCAGTCGCGCGGCATCGCCCACAAGAGCGAGGTTGGGGGCGTTCAGGTCAACATCCGTGATGCCGCAGAAGCGGAGCGGGCCTACGACGTGCTGCTGGAGAATGCCAGACGCCACTGCCCGGACGCGCACCTGCTCGGCGTGCTGGTCGGCCCGATGGCCAGGGCCGGGGTCGAGATCATTGTCGGCACGGTGCGGGACGCGACCTTCGGGCCGATCGTGATGGTCGGGCTCGGCGGGGTGGCCACGGAGCTGTTTCGCGACGTGGTCTACCGGCCCGCGCCGGTGACCGAGCGCGAGGCGGCGGCCATGCTCGGCGAGCTGAGATCGGCGCCCTTGCTCCACGGCTTCCGCGGTTCGGTGCTGGCCGATATCGGCGCGCTGGCGCGGCTGATCGCCCAGGTGTCGCAGCTCGCCGCGGCCTTGCATCAGGTGGTGGCGGAGATCGAGCTCAATCCGGTGGTCGTCCACCGTGACGGTGAGGGCGTCACCGTGCTCGACGCCCTGATGGTCGCGGCGCTGCCGGCGGTCGAGGTCGGGTGACGCGCTCGCGGTTCGCTGCCGGCAGGCGCCTGCCTGGGGTCACCGCCCCCTGAAGTTCGGCACGCGGCGCTCCTCGGTGGCCTTGACGCCCTCGCGGAAGTCCTCGGTGGCGCGCAGCCGCGTCTGTTCGGCGAGCTCGTGCTCGGTGGCGGCGCGCACGCGGTCGGCGAGGCCGCGACGCACCGTGGCGCGGGTGGCGACGACGCCGAGCGGCGAGCATTCCGCGATCTCGGCCGCGAGCTTGACGGCCTCCGCGCGCACCTGGTCCTGCGGCACCAGCGCGGTGGCGAGCCCCATCTTTAGCGCTTCCTCGCCGGTGACGCGGCGGCTGGTGTAGAACATCAGCTCGGCATTGGTGCGGCCGATCGCCTCCGGCAGGGTGACGGTGAGGCCGAAGCCGGGATGAAAGCCGAGCCGGGTGAAGTTGGCGGAGAAGCGCGCCTCGGGGCAGGTGACGCGAAAGTCCGCCGCCATCGCAAGGCCGAGTCCGCCGCCGATCGCCGCGCCGTGCACGGCGGCGATGATCGGCTTCTTCGCCCGGAAGATCCGCACCGCCTCGAAATAGAGATGGCTGATCTCGCCGAGGCTGCTGGCCGGATCGCTGCCCTGGTCGCTTGTCCTGGCGGGCGCGGTCTCCTGGCGTGACGGATCGCCGAAATTGGCGCCGGCGCAGAATGCCTTGCCCTGCGCCGCCAGCACCACGGCGCGCGTCGCCGGGTCGTCGTCGATCCGATCGAGCGCGTCGGCGATCTGCCGGATCAGCACGATGTCGAAGAAGTTCAGCGGCGGCCGGCGGATCTCGATGGTGGTGACGAAGCCGGTCTGCTCCAGGGCGATGTCGAGGCCCGCGGTGGTGGTCATGTCAGTGTCTCCGATCGAAGGCTGGTGTGTCAGCGCAGGCCGAGCCCGCGCGCGATGATGCCGCGCAGCACCTCGGTGGTGCCGCCCTGAATGGTGAGCTTGGGCGCGATCTTGATGGCGAAGTCGAGCTGGCGGCTGAGCGTCTCATGGTTGGAGGCGTCGGGCTCGACGAACGCCGACAGCGTGCGGACGCGATGCGGCAGCTGCTGCTCCCAAACGGTGCCGATGTCCTTGACGATGGAGGCCTCCACCACCGGCTCCTTGCCGGCCTGCAGCATGCCGGCGACGGAGACCGACATCCGCCGCATGGCGTGCAACTGGGCCACCAGGCGGCCGACGCCTTCCGCGCCGCGCACGTCGGGCTCTGGCCCGAGCGCGCGCACGAGTTCGGTCAGCACGTAGTGCGTCTCCAGGAAGCGCTCGGGGCCGCTGCGCTCATAGGCCAGCTCGCTGGTCGCCTGCTTCCAGGCGCCGTCGACCTCGCCGAGTGCATGATCCTCCGGCAGCACCACATTCTCGAACACCACCTCGTTGAAGTCGTGGCGGCCGCTGATCTGCCCGATCGGATTGACGGTGATGCCCGGCGCCTTCATGTCGATCAGGAACTGGGTCAAGCCGTGACGGCGGTTCTCCTTGGTCGGCGGCGCGGTGCGGAAGATGCCGAGCATGTAGTCGGCGACATGGGCCGAGGTGGTCCAGACCTTGGTGCCGTTGAGCAGCCAGCCGTCGCCGGTGCGCGCCGCCTTCGCCTTGGCTGCGAACAGGTCGGAGCCGGAGTTCGGCTCGCTCATGCCGATGGCGAAGCACACCTCGCCGCGGCAGACCCGCGGCAGGATATCGCGCTTGAGGCGCTCGGACGCGTATTTCAGCAGCACCGGACCGCTCTGCCGGTCGGCGACGAAGAAGCGGCGCGTCGGTGCGTTGGCGACGCGCATCTCCTCGGTGACCACGTAGCGCTCGAGAAAGCTGCGCTCATGGCCGCCATAGGCCTTGGGCCAGGTCATGCCGATCCAGCCGCGGGCGCCGACCCGCCGGCTGAAGCCGGGAGCATCGAGGTCCTCGGCCTGCGGCCGGTGCGGATCGAACGTGCCGCCGGCGATCTCCTCGGCGAGGAACGCCCGCACCTCCTGGCGCAGTTGCTCGCATTCCGGCGGCAGGCGGATCGGGTCGAAACGCAATGCGGCGGTCATGACGGAGAGCGCTCCCAGGGCGCGGGGATGGAGTAACGCATAGTGATCGGCGCGCGCTTCATCGCGCGGCCAGCAGCGGCCACAGCTCGTCGGCGCCGAGCGCGGCGACGCGCCGGCCGAGGATGGTCGCCCAATGGCTTTCATGGCCGAAGTCGTTGCGCCAGCCGAGCGCGCGCAGCGTGTAGCGGTGCAGGACGTGCTCGCTGGTGAAGCCAATCGCGCCATGCACCTGATGGGCGATCGCGCTCGCGGCTTCCGCAGCCTCGCCGCAGCGGATCTTGGCGGCAGCAGCCTCCAGCAGCAGCGCGTCGCCGGTGGCGCCGCGCGCCACGGCATCGGCGGCGGAGCTCGCCGCGGTCACGGCGGCCGCGACCTCGCCGGCGAGCCTGGCCAGGTTGTGCTGCACCGCCTGGAACTTGGCGATCGGGCGTTCGAACGCGACGCGGTCGTTGGCATAGCGCACGGTGATGTCGAGCGCGGTCTCGAGCGCGCCGGCAATCTGCAGGCTGCGCACGATGGCGCCCATCTGCAGCAGGCGGGTGGTGTTCCACTCTGGCGGCGCCGGCGCGGTGGCGATGGGCGTGACGTGCTCAAAGGTGATGGTGTCGGACGGCTCTCCCGCGAGGCTGTCGCCCGGCGTGATGCGGCATGCCGACCGTGCGACCAGCGCGATCACGGCGCCCGAGGGGCTGTCCGCGAGCACGGCGATATGGTCGGCATCGGCGGCGAAGGGGATGTGACGGGCGCGGCCATGCAGCGTGCCGTGGTCGGTGAGCGCGATCCGGTCGTTCGGCGCGGCTGGCGCCACGGTCATGGCGCCCGCGGGCGACGACAAGCCGGCCTGTGCCAGCAGCCAGCCCGCCAGCAGGGTCTCCGCGAGCGGGACCGCCAGCGCGGCGCGCCCGGCGGCCTGCACGATGCCGAAGCCATCGGCGAGATCGGCGCCCGATCCGCCGCACGCGTCCGGCACCCAGGCGAGCGTCAGCCCGGCGTCGGTCAGTGCCTGCCACAACGGCGCCTGCCATTCCACGCCGCGCGACTGGATGATGCTCTGGGCATCCGCGAGATCCGCGAAGATGCGCGTCGCCGTGTCCACGACGATGGTCTCTGGCTCGGGCACGGATCCTCCTGCGGAGACATGCATCTCATCCCGCATGAAAGCCGGGACGGGCTCTCCATTGTGTTGCGCGCATGATGAGGAAAAGCCCGCGGGCTGACAAGCGCGGTTGTCCGCAACGCCATCTGCGATCCGCACATGCGCGAATTCCGTATCATGCGCATATTCCGCCGTGCGGGTTGGTGAAAGGACTTTCGGGTTGGCGATAAGGACTGTTCCTGCCGTTCCCTCGGCGCTAGCTTGCTGCGATCATCGCAACGCGTGCTGAAGCGCAGGACTTTCGGGAGTGAACGATGTCGACAGGAGGATTGCGGGCGATCGTGACGGGATCGGCTTCGGGGCTCGGCGCCGCGTCGGCGTCGAAGCTGGCGCAGGGCGGTGCGCGTCTCGTCATCAACTATGCGTCGAGCCGCAGCGAGGCGGAGCAGACCGCAGACGCCTGCCGCGCGGCGGGCGCCGACGTCGTGGTGGTGCAGGGCGACGTGTCGCGGGATGACGACTGCCGGCGCATCGCGGAGGCGGCCGCGTCCTGGGGCGGGCTCGACGTGCTCATCAACAACGCCGGCATCACCAAGCATGTCGAGCACACCCTGCTCGATCAGCTGTCGGCCGACGATTTCCAGCGCATCTACGGCGTCAATACCGTCGGGCCGTTCCAGATGGTTCGTGCGGCGCGGTCCTTGCTCGAGGCCGGTGCGCGTGAGCACCAGCGCTCGTCGACAGTGGTGAACGTGTCGTCGATCGCGGGGCTTACCGGCATCGGCTCGTCGCTGGCCTATGTCGCGAGCAAGGGCGCCTTGAACGCCATGACCATCGCGCTGGCGCGGGCGCTCGCGCCGCTGATCCGCGTCAACGCGGTGTGCCCGGGCTATATCGATACGCCGTGGTTCGAGAAGGGGCGCGGCGTGGAGGGCGCGAGCCGCGTGCGCGACATGGTCAAGCAGAAGGTGCCGCTGCATGTCGCGTCCACCCCGCAGGACGTGGCGGAGCTCGTTTGCTTCCTCGCCGGGCCGCAATCCGGTCACATGACCGGCGAGCTGGTGCGGATGGACGCGGGCATGCATCTCGCCACCTGATGCGCCCGCGCGGGCGCATCAGGGCGAGCCGTGTCAGCGCGGTCCGGCGCTGCGGTCGGGGATGACGCCCGCCGCCACCAGCCGGTTCCAGATGAACAGCACGACGATGGCGCCGATGGTCGCGGTGATGAAGCCCGCCCCCTGGTCGGGGCCATAGTGGCCGATCCACTGGCCGACGGCGGTCGCGAGGAACGCGCCGACGATGCCGAGCACCGTGGTGAGGATGAAGCCTGACGGATTGTTGGGGCCGGGCGACAACAGCCGCGCGATGATGCCGGCGACGAAGCCGACGATGATGATCCAGAGAATGCCGCCCATGCTAACGCCTTTCCGCTCGGTGAGGACAATGTGCGTCGTCCGCCGCACGCCGGCGGCGGGACATCGGGCCGGCGCGGCTGAGCCCGTGCCGGCCGAAGGGGGTTACAGCCAGCGCGAGGCTTCGTGCTCGCTCGGCAGCCGTCCATCCGGCGTCAGCTGATTGATCACCTCGGGGAGATGCTGGCTCAAGCCCTGCAGCAGGTCTTCCCGCGACATGCCGCTCTGGGAGACAAGCTCGCTGATCTGGTCGGCGCCGAGCGCGTTGGCGAGGTCGCCAGGCGAGATCGCCTTGTTGGGGCCGGAGCTCACCCAGGAGTTCGCGGTGTCGCCATGACCATTGTCCTGGAACTGTTTGAGCAGGTCGCCGAGGCCGCCGCTTAGAATGGTGCCGGCCGCGCCGCCGGCCAGCAGTCCGCCGAGGCCGCCCTTCAGCACGTCGCCGAGGCCACCGCCGCCGCCGAGGCTGCTGGCAAGGCCGCCGCCGGTGCTGCCCGGCAACGAGGCCGGCGTCGGCGCCGGGGGAATGCTCGCGGGCGCTGCAGCCGGGTGGCTGCCGCTGATCTTCTTCACGGCCTTGTAGGCCAGCAGGGCAAGGATCGCCATGGTCAGCGGCGACATGCCGCCGCTGCTCTTGCCGGGATCACTGGGCGCGCTGGGGCCGCGCGGGCCATTCTGCATGCCGTTCAGAATGTCGAGTAAGCCCATGATGGTCTCCTGTTCGCTCGTCAGCCCGTGATGTCAGCTGCATTCAGCCCTTGGGCCAAAAGAGTAGTAAGCTCCCGTGAAGGTGACAAGACGGGGTTGCCGGGGGAATATTTTGCAGCGAATCGGCGGCTGTTTGGCTGGCGTTCAGGTTGGCTGCGGAGCGGTCATGACGGTCGCGTCGTGTGCCGCGCGATGACGCGCTGCGCTGCAGTGACCGGTTCCAGGCGGTATGAGAAGGGGGCGGCATGGCCGTAGCGGACAGGATCGTGGTCGCCGGCGCCGGCAGCATCGGCTGTTTCGTCGGTGGCATGCTCGCGGCGGCGGGACGCCAGGTCGGGTTGCTGGCCCGTCCGCGCGTCGTCGACGAGATCGCGGCGCACGGGCTGCGGCTGACGAGCTTCGACGGCGGCGACCGGCACGTGCCGGCGGCCGCGATGACCGTCTCCGACGACGCCGCCGTGCTGCACGACGCCGCCATCGTGCTGGTCTGCGTCAAGAGCGCCGACACCGCCGGCATGGCGATCACGATTGCCGCGCATGCGCCGCGCGATGCGGTGATCGTCAGCCTGCAGAACGGTGTCGCCAATGCACCGGTGCTGGCGCGCCGTCTGGCGCAGCCGGTGCTCGCCGGCATGGTGCCGTTCAACGTGGTGGCGATGGGGCAGGGGCGTTTCCATCGCTCGACCTCCGGCGACATCGTCATCGCCGCGGACGCGGCGGACACCGCGGCGCGGCTGTCGACGGCGGAGCTGCCGTTCCGCGCCAGCGGCAACATCCTCGGCGTGCAGTGGGGCAAGCTGCTGGTCAACCTCAACAACGCGCTCAATGCGCTGTCCGGCCTGCCGCTGCGCGAGCAGTTGTCGCAGCGATCATGGCGCCGCCTGCTGGCCGATCAGATCGCGGAAGCGCTCGATGTGCTTGAAGCTGAAGGCATCGCGCCGGTGTCGACCACGCCGCTGCCGGCCTCCTGGACGCCGTCCATCCTGCGGCTGCCCGATCCGCTGTTCCGCGCCATCGCCGGCGCCATGATCCGGATCGATCCGCAGGCCCGTTCGTCGATGTGGGAAGATCTGCAGCGCGATCGCCGGACGGAGATCGACTATCTCCAGGGCGCGATCACCGCGCTGGCGGAGCGGCACGAATTGCCGACGCCGGTGTCGGATCGCGTGGTCGCGCTGATCAAGGCCGCCGAAGCCAGACATCAGGGATCACCGGCGCTGACGCCGGAGCAGATCCGGACGAGATCCCGCTGAACGAGGATCGCGCGTCAGTCGAGATCGGCGACCCGGCGCAGCGTTGCGGTCAGGCGAATGCTCTGCTTGCCGAACAGCGCGGTGCCGCCGATGGTCGATTCGGTGTCGCCGATCTTGCCGGAGAAGCCGATGCTGACAGGGCGGCCGCCGAACAGCGGCGCGACATCGCGCGGCCGCGTGTGCTGGTCGATCAGCAACTCGCCCTTCAGCGTCGCGCCGTCGCTGGTGTAGCTGCCGGTGTAGTACAGGAACGCGTCGCCGCCGAGCAGCGTGCCGTCGCGGAAAACGATGACGCCGCTGCCCTTGCCGAAATGTCCGTCAAGCGTCTTGACGTGTAGCGAATAGAGACCGTTTTTCATGATCTCGTGCACCCATCCGGCACCTGTCATAGGGCAGCTCGGCGGTCCCGTGCAACCGGCGATCCATCGCCTGTGCCAAACTCTCGCGCCGCTTTGTTGGGCACGGCAACTGTCAGCACGCAGGCGCCTGTTCATGCGCGTACCACGCGCATGACGACACCATGACGGCTCGGCGCCCGTCAGGACTCAGGCCGAAAGGGGCGGTGCCGGCGAAGCACGTATCGCTTGAGGCACGCGAATACCGGCGGCTGCCCCGGCCGTCGCCGCGGCCGCGAGAATGCGCTGCGCTTCCTCGTTCCGGCCGGCCTTGAGCAGGGTGCGGCTGAGCAGGCCGGCGATGTCGGGCATGTCGGGCTGGAGCCGTGCGACCTCGCGATAGGCGTCGGCGGCTTCCGAGAACTGTCCCAGCGCTTCGCAGGATTGGGCGAGGCACAGCCACGGCTTGTAGGTGTCCGGCCGCACCTTGAGCAGCTGCGTGAAGATGCGCTTGGCCATGCGATGGTCGCCTTTCGTGGCGAGCAGCTGGCCCAGGCGATGCAGCGTGTTGTCGTCACGCGGCGCGATCTCGAGAATCTGGCGGTAACCGGCTTCGGCTTCGGCGAGCTTGCCGGCCTGATGGCGTTCGGTGGCGAGCTGCAGCGCGTCGGATCGCGTACGCCATTCGAGCCTGCCGCCGAGATTGCGCCGGTCGCGCGTCGCGATGACGTGGCAATGCAGGTGCGCTTCGCGCACGCCGAACGAGTATTTGTAGGGCTCGTTGCCGCGCAGGAAGTCGTAGCAGACAAAGCCGTTGGCGATGGCGTGACGGATGCTGTGGCTGTGCAGGATCAGTCCGGGCGGCGGCCCCTCGAAGCTGTCGTCGCGCCCGGCGATGTAGAACAGGAACGCGTTCTTTCGCCGGTCGACCAGGATGGCGAGCGCCGCGAGCGGCCGGTCGCCATGCCACAGCACGGGCAGATGCAGCAGCCCCTGGTCGAAGCTGCGCAGCAGCATGACGAAATTCGAGTGCACCAGCGTATCGGTGGCGGCGCCCTTGCGCGGCCGCCATTTGATGTCCCAGAACGTCAGCAGCGTCCGCAGGTCGTTCTGGATGGTGGCTGCGCTGGCGTGCGTAATGCGGTAGTCGTCGCCACGGTCGACGAGCTTGAGCAGGCGCCGGATCTTCTGCCGGGTGTTGGCGCTGAGCGTGTCGAGATAGGCGTTCCAGTCCGGCGGCAGCAGCGCATGGGGGCAGATCGTGGTGTCGATCTGGTCCTGCTTGTTGATGCGGTCGAGCGGGCTGGCGACGAAGGCGACCTGCGAGAAATGAGCCAGCAACTGGCGAAAGCGCAGCGCCGATCCCCTGAAGTTGTCGACGTTGAAGGTTGCCCAGTGCATCTGCTTGATGTGGCGGGCGAAGGCGGCGATGGCGCGCGCCTCGGCCTCGGGGCGGGCGATCAGGCCGGTATAGTCGGCGGCATAGCTGCCGGCCATCTTCAGCTCGTTGGTCAGATGGCCGGCCGCATCGGCCTTGACCTCGAACCGCAGCGGAAAGAACGCGGCGTAGGGCGCATCCTCCGGCCGGTCGTCCCGCGCCGCCAGCACCACCCAGGGGGTCGCCAGGCTCGGCAGCCAGCCCGCCAGCCATTCCCAGGACAGAAACAGCTGCGCATCGGGGTCGGCGTCATAGACCGCGTTCCAGTTGTCCTTCAGGCGAACGAAGGTCGCCATATTGTCGATGACATCGATGCGCAACGGACGGCTCCTCGTTCGGTCAGCGCTCGCGGAACGCGCGCGCGATGCTGTCGTGGATCGGCTTGGTGACGTACTGGAAGAACGTGCGCTCGGTGGTCTTGATATAGACCTCGGCCGGCATGCCCGGCGTCGGGCTGAAGCCGGGGATCGCCGCGGCTTCAGCCTTGTTGAGCCGCACCCGCACCAGATAGATGTCGGTCGGCCCGACCTGCTGCGACTTGCGTTCGTCGGCGAGGGTATCTGCCGACAGGTACACCACGTCGCCCGAGATCATCGGCGTCACGCGCTGGCTCAGCGCCGTCAAGCGCACCATCGCGTGCTGGCCATGCTTGACGCTGTCGATGTCCTGCGGCCGCACCCGCGCCTCGATCACCAGCTCTTCCTGCAGCGGCAGCAGCTCCATGATCGGCTTGCCCGGCTCGACCACGCCGCCCTGGGTGTGGTAACGCAGCTTGACCACGACGCCCTGGACCGGCGCGGTGATGGTGGTGCGGCTGAGCACGCCGCGCGCGCTCAGCATGCGCTCGTTGACGTCGGCGAGCTCGCCGCGCACCTCGTGCAACTGCTCGACTGCGGTCTTGATGGCATTCTTGCGCACGCCGTTGATCTGCTCCTGCGACCGCGCGATGCGTTCCTTGGAGTCGCCGATATCGCCCATGATGCGGCCGACTTCGCCTTCGAGGTTGGCCTGGGTCCGCTGCAGCAACAGCACCTCGGGCTTGCGGACGAGGCCGTTCCGCAGCAGATATTCCTTCTCGCCGACCTCTTCGACGACGAGCTTGATCTGGCGCTGCACGCCGTCGAGCTGGATCCGCGAGCCGGTGATGCGCTCGTTCAGCGCCTTGATGCCCTCGTCGATGCTGGCGATGTCGCTCTTGAGGTTGTTGCGGCGCGCCGCGAAGGTGAGCATCTGGGTGCCGATGATCGCCTTCACCTCGGGATCTTCCGCGGCAACCGTCAGCTCCAGCGGAAATTTGAGGGTCTCGTCCTCGCGCACCTCGGTCTGCAGCCGCGCATCCATCGCCGTCAGCCGCATGCTGCGCAGGAACAGCCGCCGCAGTTCGGCCTGGGCGGTGGTCTGGTCGAGCTCGATCAGGGTCTGGCCGGGCTCCACGACGTCGCCTTCATGCACCATGATGTCGCGGATGACGCCGCCCTCGAGGTGCTGGATGGTCTTGTTCTGGCCGGTGGCGACGAAGACGCCGGAGGCCACCACGGCGCCGGCGATCGGCGCGGTGTTGCCCCAGACGCCGAAGCCCATCACGGTCGCGGTCATGATGACGATGCCGCCGATGGTCGGCGCGCGGGTCGATCGCGGCAGCGAGGCGTACCATTGCGGCAGGCCGGCCGGAGGGCGGCTGGGCGCCGTGTTTCTCCAGGGAAGCGTGATCGGCAGTTTCATGACGTTGCACCTGGTTGGTCGTGCTGGTCAGGAATCGAGGATCGGCGGGCCGTTGGCGGGCCCATTCGGCGGCTTGCGTCCAGTGAGCAGCGGGATCATCTCGTCGCGCTCGCCGAACGCCTGCACGGCGCCGTTGTGCAGGATCATGATCTTGTCGACGCTGCGCAGCAGGGCCGGGCGCTGGGTCACGGTGACCACCGTCATGCGCTTCTCCTTGGCGCGCACCAGCGCCCGCGCGAGGGCGGCCTCGCCGCTGGCGTCGAGGTTGGCGTTCGGCTCGTCCAGGACCAGCAGCCGCGGATTGCCGAAGAAGGCGCGGGCGAGGCCGATGCGCTGGCGCTGCCCGCCGGACAGCGGGCTGCCGTCCATGCCGACCACGGTCTCGTAGCCCTGCGAAAACTCCGAGATCATCTGGTGGACGTCGGCGGTTTCCGCGGCGTCGAACACGTCCTCGTCGCGGGCGTCGTCGCGCATGCGCGCGATGTTGGCCTTGATCGAGGCCGGGAACAGCTGGACGTCCTGCGGCAGGTAGCCGACGCTCTCGCCGAACTGGCGGGGATCCCAGTTGCGCAGGTCCATCATGTCGAGGCGCACACTGCCGGCGGTCGGCACAATCGAGCCCACCAGCATGCGGGCCAGCATGGTCTTGCCGGTGCCCGACGGGCCGACGATGGCGAGCGATTCGCCCGGCTCGAGCTGGAAGCTGATGCCGTTGAGGATCACTTTCTTGGTCGGCGGCGGGACATAGAGGATGCGCTCGACATTGAGGCGTCCTTCAGGGCGCGGCAGCCGCAGCCGCTCGAGATTGAGCGGCGAGTTCTGCAGCAGTGCCCGGATGCGGGCGTAGGCCGAGCGCGCCTGGATGAAATGGCGCCAGCCCTCGATGGTGCCCTCCAGCGGCGCCAGGGCGCGGCTGGCGACGATCGAGGCCGCGATGATCATGCCGCCGGTGAGCTGGTTGTCGAGCGCGAGCCACGCCCCCCAGCCGAGGATCGCAATCTGGGTGCACAGCCGCAGGAACTTGGAGATGCCGGTCATCAGGATGTTGAGATCCTGTCCGACGACCTGGGCTTTCAGCGACTCCACCGTTTCCTGACCCCAGATCTGCACGCCTTCGGGGATCATGCCCATGGCGTTGATGACCTGGGCGTTGCGCGCCATGGCCTCGGCCTGGAGATTGGCGCGGGTGCCGAACGCGTTGGCGCGGGTGAAGGGCACCGCGGTGATGCGCTGGTTGATCAGCGCCACGATGAACAGCATGATGCCCGAGGTCAGCACGATCAGGCCGAGCTGCAGATGGATCAGGAACACCACCGCGAGATAGACGGGTGCCACCGGCGTGTCGAACAGGGTCAGCAGCACCGGGCCGGTGATGAAGGAGCGCAGGTGCTGCAGATCGGCCAGCGTCTGGAACTCGCGGCTCGAGCCGTTCTGGGCCGCTTTGGCGGCCGCGCTCAACACTGGTCCGCCGAGCTTGGCTTCCGTTTCCACCGCCACCCGCATCAGGATGAAGCGCCGCATCATGTCCATCAGGACGTGGGCGGCGATCGCGAAGATAACGATCGAGGTCAGCACCATCAGCGTGTCGACGCTGCGGCTGGTCAGCACGCGATCGGACATGTTGAACAGGTAGATCGGGATCGACAGCACCAGCAGATTGACCACCACGGAGAACACGCCCACCGTGACCAGGTTGTGCCGCGCCGCTTCGAGGCCGCTGCCGAGGACGTCGCGGAACTCGTTGTCGCTGGAGCGGCGGTGCAGTCGGGGCGGGCCATCGCCGCCATTGCCCTTGCCGGGGCCGCCGCTGCCATGCGGGCTGTTGCCATGCGCGCCGTCGTTCTTCGCCGGCGGGGACGGCGCCGACGTTCGGCCATCATTCGATTTGCTGCGTTCGGCCACCAGGGCGGACAGGGCGGCCAGATGCGCGGCCAATGACGGCGGCTGCTGGGCGGTCTCGCTCCGTGGCGGGGACGAGGCCTCACAGGCGGGCGATGGAGCGTCGGACGGCTGTGCCTCGGGGACGGAGGCGCGGGGGGCGCGAAAGTCGAACGGGAAGACGTTGCCCGCGGCGTCGCCGTTGCCGTCCCTGCGTCGGGCATCGGGAGGTGTTCCGTTCCCCTGCGAAGTCATCTCCTGTCTCCTCAGCCGTGCGTTTCGACGATGTCCGGCGGTGGCGGCGCTCTCGCTTCGTTTGCCGCGTTTTCTTCACGCGAACCGGCGCCCTCTGCGCCTGAAGGCGCTCTAATGTGTCATGCTGGCAAAAGGGTCCTCGTGGATCGGCATGGTGGTCACTGGTTGGGTGTGCGCGGCCGGCGGCGCCTCGGCTTCGCCGATGAACGCGATCAGCTCCGGAACCAGCGTCTGCGGGTTGGCCTGGGTCACATGGTCGTTGTTCTGTGACACCAGGTTGGCCTGAAACAGAATGGTGTCGCCGTACACCTGGCCGGCGACGCTCGCCGTGGTCGGCAGGACATTGATGATTGCGGCGTCGTTCGCCAGGATGTTGTTGCCGGTGGAGACGGACTGCGTTTCCGCGCCGGTGCCGTAGAACGACAGCGGTCCGGCGGACGGCGGCTCGAGCAGTTGCAGCGCGACGTTGTTGTTGGCGATGACGTTGGTCTGCCACAGCGCGTTGATGTCGTAATAGTTGCCCGTCACGTAGAGCACGTGGAACGTGCCGCCGTCGCCGGCGATGAGGTTGCCGAGCGCCGGATCGAGCTCGGTCGCGCCCGAGGCGACCGCGTTGACGAGGCCCTGCAGCGATGCGCTGAACGGCTCGAAGTTGTTGCCGCCATAGTTCTCGATGGTCGCGGAGTTGGTCAGCTGGTTGCCGCCGGTATCGACGGTCTGCGAGGGATGCGTCCCGTCGCCGGCCATCTTGATGATGTTGTTGTTCAGCAGAATGTTGTTCTGGAAGATGACATTCATGCTGTTGAAGCTGCCGTTGACGACGATCAGGTCGTAACTGAATCCGCCGTTGTGGATCTGGGCCAGGTTCTCCTGCTGATTGCCGCCGGCCTGGACCTCGTACTGGGTGTCCCAGCTCTGCTGCACGGTGATGTTGTTGTTGGAGAGATAATTGGTCTGCACCAGCGTGCTGACGTTGTAGTAGTCGCCATTGACGACATCGATGCTCCAGTGCGGCCCGGCGAAATAGCTCGGCAGCGTTGCGTAGACGCCGTCATGCTGGACGAAGTCGGCGATGTTGATGGCCTGGTCGCCGCCGGTCGTGATGGACGGGGTCTGTCCGCCGGCGATGGTGATGTGGTCGTTGTTGACGTAGGAGTTGGTCTGGAAGATCGCATCGGTGCTGTAATAGTTGCCGAGCACGATCATCGTCCGGGCCGAGCTCGTGAGGTCGACGATGTCGGCGGCATTGATGCTGGTGTTGCCGCCGTCGAACGCCCATTGCCCCATGGTATGCGGCAGCGTCGGCGGCTCCCACGGCGTCGGCAGCGGAGCCTGGTCGGGCGGCGGAAGCGCAGGGTCCTGCAGCACGCCGTTGACATAGTCGCCGGGCGTGACGCTGTGGGCGTCGGGTTGGCCGCCGCCACCGCTCCAGGCCTGGTCATGCGCCGAAACGAATGTGGCCACGGCGGAGGTGCCTAGCGGCATGTTCCAGGCCGGCGGCAGTGCATGATCGACGTTGCCGATCATGTCGTCCAGCAGGTGGCCGGTCTCCTGCGCGAGCAGCGCGGTCAGCTCCGGGCTCGGCGACACGACCAGGGTATTGTCGTTGTCCATCGCGTTGATCTGATGGATTTCCATCTGCCCCTGATCGCCGCCGGGCTCCCTGGTGACAGTGATGACGAAGCTGGAGCCGGAAGCGCCGTCGCCCCATGGCATTTGCGGCAGGTAGCCGTGCAGACGGGGCGGAGCGAGGTCGTCGGGTTCGTGGTCCGCCGCTGGCGGCACATGCTTGATCGGACCAAGGTGAGGTGATGACACCGGCGCAAGGAGCGGCGGCGGTGGCGGGACCGGCGCCGGGTTGACGTCGTCCTCGGACGACGGCGTCTCGAACTGGGGCAGCTTCGCGGTGTAGTCGTCGGTCTGCGCGCGATAGACCCCTTCATCGAGCGCGATCCGGTCGCGTGCGATGTCGGTGATCAGGTGCAGATAGCCGGAGAAGTGCCAGATCGCTTCGGTTACGCCGCCGGGCATCATGGCGACCTCCTGTCTCGGAGCCACGCGAGTGGTGTCCGCTCAGGGTTTCAAGACGGAAGCACGAAGGCCGGGCAGTGTCTCCTGGCGTTGGCTGAGCCGTCTCAAAGACGACCTGCGCGGCACGTACCGCGCAGGTCGGTTCTGGCATCAGCCGGTGTGGTGGTCGTCGGTGAAGTCGTGCCCTGCGTTGTTCAGGGTCATGCTGTTGAACTGGATGTTGGCGCCGAGCGTGATGGTCTGGGTGAAGGCATCCTGGGTCAGCGTCGCGGCCGCCGAGGCGGTGATGCCCGATGCGCTGGCACCCGCCACATCGCCGGTATGCGCGTTGTCGACCTTGGCTTCGCCGCCGGTGATCTTGGCGTCCATGTGGAAGCCGGCGCTCGGATCTTCGTAGGAGCCAGAGCCCGAGAACGAGACGGTCGGATCGGTGACGGTGCCATTGTTGACCAGGTTGTTGATCTGGTCGATGTTGAACTGGCTGCCGTTGCCGTCGAGGGTCTGGGTCACGGACTGCGGCATGATCAGCGAATCGCTGAAGTCGTGCATGCCGTGCAGGTCGTTGACCGGCACGCTGAGGCCGTCGGCGCTGAGCGACAGATCGACCTTCACATCGACATTGACCTGATTGTTGATGGTGTTGTCGATCTTGTTGTCGACGGTGTTGCTGAGGCTGTTGTCGACCTTGTTGTCGTTGCTGTTCTTGTTGTCGTTGAAGTTGAGATTGCCGTTGCCATTGCCGTTCAGGTTGCCATTGCCGTTGGCATTGCCGTTACCGTTCCAGTTGTCGCTGCTGGACTGGAGCGACTGGGTCGCAGTCTGCGTCTCAGACTGTCCTTGACCCTGGCCTTGACCTTGACCCTGGCCTTGTCCTTGGCCCTGACCTTGGCCTTGCAGATTGAGCTGGCCCTGGCCTTGGCCCTGCAGCTGTCCCTGCAGGTTGGCTTGCGACTGATCCTGGTTCTGGGTGGGGTCGTACTTGTTCTTCGGCTTACCCATGGTGGGCTCCGTCGGGTTGGAGCACCGTCAACCGTCACAAGCACGCTGATCTTCTGCGTCTGCGGCTTCCACGGACAACGATGCGGTTGATTGCCGGATACTCCGGCTGCGGGTCTCGGCCGGGGGCCGGGCCGCAAAACTCAGCCTCCTGCATCCAGGGAGAAGCCGATAGCTGCCCTTGCGGACAAGAGACAGCGCCAAGAGGGGAAGCTCTCGTCCTTCGGGCCCCGAATGGGGAGCGTGTGGTTACCCCGTCCGTAGTAACCCGCCCACGACCATCAGGAGGATGGCTCCGTCAGCGCAGGTGCGCCTCGAGGCGTGGCAGAAAATCCCAGATCTCGCGATTGATGCGAGCCATCTCCCGGGCGGCGTCCACCATGTCCCTGATCCGCGCGTCGTCGACGGGCTTGGTTTCGCCGAACTGGAGATCGCGGCGTGTCTGGACGAGCCGCATCGACTGTGTTTGGGCGATCTCGCCGTTGGCATCGAGCACATACATGCAATGGTTGAACTCGTTGCGAATCTGCGTGCCTTCGCTGAAGCGTTCGATCAGGCGATTCAGCTCCCTGTCCAGCACCTGGTCCTTGATTTTGATCTTCGACAGTCGCTGAATGAGATCGAGCCGCGCACGCGTCGTGTTCAGGGTCGCGAATACGATGGCGGCGGATGCCTGGTCGGTGTTCAGCAGCAGCATCAGGACGTAGATGAACAGGCTTTCGTTGTTGGACCAGTTGGACACCAGGGAGCCGATCAGCGACAGCACCAGGGTTCGCCGGTCCGCGGTTTTCGGCGCAGCGGCTTCGAGCGCGGCAAAATCGGGCTTGGGGGGCAGCCGGCTTGCGGGCATGGACGCGCTCCGGTCCCGCTGGCCGGGACATGACAGGACGCGATCCGGCTGATTGCGGGAGCTCGCCGCATGCTCTCGCAGGCGACGCAGGAAAACAAGAGCTCAGAGGAGCCAATCCGACGGCGGAAAGGAGGGCGAACATGCTGCGCCGTGCTCTTTCGGCGTCAGCCGTCCGCAGGGGGCGCCGGGCCGCCGTGGCCACGATTGCGCCGCTGGTCGAGGGCAGCCGTGCCCGCCTCAACGGAATTCCCGATATCGCCTGGCTCGATCCTTACCTCGTCGGCTTCATGGTGATGTTGATCACCATCATCGCGCGGCGGGAGAATGAATGGTTGCAGGACGAGGCACTCTGCAGCGTCCAGTCGCAGGCCTGGAGCGAGATCACAGGCCTGCAGACCGAACTGATCGGCGAGGAGGTGCTGCTGCTCAGCAGCGCGCGCCACCAGCAGTTCGAGCTCGGGCGTCAGCATGCACTTGCACTGGGGTTGCATCTTTATGGCGGCGCAGCCCGCGCGACGATGGATGGCGCAGCGTGGCCAGCAGACGCCGCGCAGCTGTCGACGGGCGTGGCCGACAAAATGGTTAACATGGCTGAGCAGATCGATCGCCATGACGCGGCGCTGGCGCTGTGGAGCGATACGTTCGACGCATACGTAGCGCAACTTCCGCTGGCAAAGCCTTAAGGTTAATCCCGCTATCGTTGTTCGGCGCTTGATTTGCATCAAACCACGCCAGCGTGTTTCGCTGGAGTAAGCACGTGGTATAGTCTGTTGCGTGTAATCTAATAAAATGATCTCCGTCGGCGGGACGCGGAGACCGCGGAAGAGACGGTCGGGAAGGTGCCGGAGATCCGGCCGGTCGACCTCAGGAGGTGATACGCGGGCGAATGCGCGGCGTGAGGATGGGCCATCGAGACGGCGCCGCGTTCAGTTGAGTCTTTGTCGCGTGAGTCTATGTCGCGAGGGGGTGTTGCATGAGCATCACTGAGACCAAGAGCGCCCATCCACACGCGCTTCATGCGCCAGCGGCCGACAGGATTGCAACGGCCGACCACCCCCGCAGCGATCGGCGACCGGGCGAGATCGGCGTGGACAATCCGCGCGGCGCCGCGTTGCGGGCATCCTTCCCGACGCCATCACGGCCGTGCTCCGCCCAGGGCGGGCATCTGCATCACGCCGCGCCGTTTGATGCGCACGGCCATGGACGTCCGGCGCAGGCGAGCGGGCATGGCCGGGTGGCTTGCCGCGCACAGCCGATGTCGGGATCGCTTGCCGATCATGCGCGTCCGGCCGGATCGTCGAAGCCGCTTGGGCCGCCATCCTCCAATGGGGGTCAGGCCGAGACCCTGCTCGCGCGTCTCGACGGCGCGCTGGATCGCTATCGCGAGCAGGATGGCGCCGCCGCCGCGCACACGATCGTCGTGATCGGTGAGCGGGTGCTGGTGCGGGACTGCCTGGCGCAGTGCCTGCAGCTGGCCTACGCCCATCACGATGTTCTCGCGTTTTCATCGCTGGCGACCTGGCTGGAGCGGCAGGGCGACCATCCCCTGCCGTCCGTCATCCTGCTGTTCACGCACGGCCGTCGCCGCAACGCGGCCAACCTCGCCGACGAGATCGAGGTGCTCGGCAAGGTTGCCGTCAGCGTGCCGGTGATCGTGGTGTCCGACGTCGAGGACGGCGATCGCATCATGGAAGCGCTGGAAAAAGGCGTGCGCGGCTACATTCCCACCAGCATGGCGTTCAGCGTCGCGATCGAGGCGGTTCGCCTGGTGGAGGCTGGAGGAACGTTCGTGCCGGTCAGCAGCCTGCTCGCGTCGCGGCGTGATACGGCGGCGAACGGCAACAGCATGTTCACCGCACGGCAGATCATGGTGGTGGAGGCCCTGCATCGCGGTAAGGCGAACAAGCAGATCGCCTATGAGCTCAACATGCGCGAAAGCACCGTGAAGGTGCATATCCGCCATATCATGAAAAAGCTCAACGCGCGCAACCGCACCGAAGTCGCGGTGATGACCAGCAACCTGTTCGACGATCACGTCGACGAGCAGGACGGCTTCGAGCTCTAACCGAGCGGATACGGATTACCGGACAGTCGATCCGCGCCACGCTCGCCGGCGCAGCGACATCAGCCGTGATGCAGCGTCCATCCGGACCGCGCCCTGCGATATCCCGTCGACCACATCGAACCGGATCCGGCCTCGCCGACGAACTGCTGCCTTTGGCGATGTGCGATCGACGCGCGGCGCGGCAGCGAGATCCAAGCTCCACCGCAGTCGCCAGCCGGCATCCACGATCGGCCCGGCCGAGACGAGGCCGGGCATGAGCGGCGCCGCAATCGTTGCGTGTACGAGCAGGCGCCGCATCGCCGCGCTACTCCGCCGGTGAGGTGCGTGTTGCGATCGAGGGCATCGCGGCATTGCGGCCTGGGCGCCGCCATTCCGCAAGCCGCGGCAGGCTCACAGCCTGTCGCAGGTGGCCTGATCGAACTGGCCGGAAAAGTAGCGGTCGATCGCGCGGCGAAACGGCGCGTTGTCGGGCGTGGCGTGCGCGAACAGCGTCATCGAGGAGCGGAATTTGACATCGTCGGGCGAGCCGAAGATGTCGGTCGCCGACCGGCCTTCGACCGCGAGGACCAGTTGTGTGCATTCCTGTAATCGCGTTCCGAGCACAGGATGGCGCAAATAGGACGCCGCTTCCAGCTTTGACGAAATTGCATAGCGCCGGGCCATCGGACTGTGGCCGAGGCCGGCGATTTGCGGGAACACGAACCACATCCAGTGGGTGCGCTTCAGCCCGGCGCGCAACTCGGCAAGCACCTGGCCATAAACGGGTTCCTGGGCCTCGACGAAGCGGTGCAGTGCGTAGGGGTCGTCCATGACGCGTCTGTCTCCGGGACGGTTGAGGCTGGAAGCTTGCAAAATCATATATCAGGGTGCCGCAGGGTTGCACCGGGGCGGGATTGCGCCGGCAGCATAGCATGCTCCTCATTCACCTGGATCTGCGGCGTGCTCGGCAGTTCGACGCGGACGGCGCCGGCTCCAGCCGGCGCAAGCTGTCGCCGGCCGGAGTTCAATTGATCGCTGGGATGGGACCATAAAGTGCCGAGCGTCGCCAGCGACGGTATTCTCAAACAGCTGACAGAGCGGCAGTGTCCGGCACGATGATGGCGAAACGGTCAGCGAGTTCCGCCAGGGCGGTCTGGCGAACAGTTTCGGCCGGAATCACGCCCGTCCCGTCGAAGAGCGGCAGATCGCGTGATGCAGTTGCGTTGGCGACGACCGTGCTGCGGTACCCGAGATCGAGGGCTGCCCGCGTCGTGGTGCTGACGCACATGTGTGTGGCGAACCCCGCGATGATCAATTCCTTGCGGCCGGTCTCCTGAAGCAGGCGATGCAAACTGGTGCCCGCGAAGGAGCTGGGGAGCGACTTGACCACCACCTCCTCACCATCGATCGGCAGCAGCTCGGGCATGATTGCCGCATAAGGCCCCTGCGGGTCGAACGCTGCAGCCCCGGGCCGTCCATGATGAACGATATGGAAGACCGGGACGTGGTGCTTGCGCGCCAGATCGAGCAGCTTCGCAGCTTCGGCGATGGCGGCCTCGATCCCGGACAGGGGAATGGCGCCGGTGACATATTCGAGCTGGTGATCAATCAGAATGAGCGCCGAGCGATCGAGAGGGCTCGGAGTGAGGGAGGCTCCGGCAATCTGGAGCAGGGTCTTGGGAAGGGTCGTCATGGGGGTCTCCGTCGGTTTCGAATGCCCTGCTGAAATACCCGGTTCCATTCTGTGCGATAAGCCACTATCAATTATCAATGTCCGATAAAAAACGCACAGCATCGCTCGACTGGGAAGACGTCCGGTATTTTGTGGCGCTTGTTCGTCATGGCACGCTGAGCGCAACGGCCCGAGCCCTGCGCGTCAACCACGCAACGGTGTCGCGCCGCCTGGCAAGCCTGGAAAGCGTGTTCGGGCAGCCCTTGTTCGAACGGCGGGCGGAGGGCTTTGTTCTGAACGAGGCCGGGCGCGCCGTGCTTGACGAAACGATCGTCATGGAAGAAGCGGCATCCGCGGCATTCAGGCGTCTGGAGGCCGGCACGGCAACGGCCGGGCTCGTTCGCGTCACCGTTGTTCGAAGCCTGGCGGACGGCTTCATCGCGGAACGCCTGGGGCAATTGCTGAAGGAGCACCCGCAACTCGACATCGAGCTGATCGCAGATTCCCGAAATCTGAGCCTTGCTCGGCGCGAAGCAGACCTCGCTCTGCGCTTGGGACAACCCGCCAAGGGCGAGTTGCTCACCCGCCGTGTCGCAACGCTCGGCTATGGGTTCTACGCTTCGGCCTCCTATGCGGCCCGCGTCGCGGCAGGTGAGACGCCGGTCTTCATCGGCTTCGATGCCGATAGCGAATCCGTACCCGAGGCAGCCTGGGTCAAGCGCAGGTTTCCCGGGCGACGGTTCGCGGTGCGCAGCAACAGTCAGATGGCGCAGGCGGCTGCGGCTGCCGGCGGGTATGGCGTTGCGCTGTTGCCTGAATGGTTGGCGCGTACCAGGCCGGATCTCGTTGCTCTCGACATGGGAGAGTCGCCACCATCGCGCGAACTCTGGTTGATCATGCGACCTGATATCGCCCGGATTCCCAGGGTCCGATTGGTTGCCGACCATCTCATCGAGATGTTCGAGCGCAGAACCGAGAAATAGCGTTTCGCGCATGCTCTGCCGCGTGCGATATCCGGCACGAGACGCGACAGCGCCGCTGCCAGCGACGTGCTGTCGTGACGGCACGACGATGTCACGCGACGGCGGGCGTCGCGCAGCGGTGCGCCAGGACGAACAGGCTGGCAATGAGGGTCGCAGCGCCAATGACGAGAAACGGGGCCTGTGCGGCCACAGCGCGGGGAAGGGAATTGGCGATCAGCGGCCCGGCCATGCCTCCCAGCCCCGTCGTGACAATGAACATGGCGTTGGCCGTGACGCGCTGTGCTGCGGGCACAGCCGCGTTCATCACGGCAGAGCCGAGCGGATAGAGGCTGAACGCCGATGCGCCAAACAACACGGCTAGGATCATGATGCTGCTGGCGCCGCGATCCATGCTCGCGGCCAGCGCCATCGACGTCACGGCCGTCGCCAATGAGGCTGTCGAAAGACTGGTCCTTGCACCAAGGCGATCGGAGATGCTTCCCGCAACCACGAGGCCAAGAACCCCGCCGATCATCGCCAGCGCCATGAACATGCCGGCAAGAGAGCCATCCTTGAGGGCGGCCGCGGCGAAGAGCGGACCCATCCCGTAGAAGCATCCGAGGCTGATGCCGGCCGCGAGCCCGACGACCAGCGCCGCTGGCGACCTCCTGAGCAGCACAACGAGATCGTGCGTCACATCAACCGACGCCGTTGCCGCTACAGCAGGCTTCGATGGGAAGCTGTTCAGCCAAGATCCACAGGAGGCGATCAGCGCCAGTGCGCTCGGCAGGGCGAAGGCTGGGATGAGGGCCGCAATTGCCGAGCCGGCGGCCTGAGCGCCATAGAAGACGATCATGTACACTGCCAGCAACCGCTGGCGATGGGTAGGCGCGGCAATCGCGTTCATTCGGCTCTCGATGAGCAGATACAGCCCCGCGATCGCTGCGCCGGCCCCAATGCGGGCCGCGGCGAAAAGCACAGCATGCGCCGGAAGAAGAAACGAGGCATTCGTCATTGCAAAAACGGCAATGAAAGCCAGAAAGCTCCGCCGGCATCCCATCCGGGCAATGAGCGATCGCCCAGCCAGCCCGCCGAACAGCACGCCCGCATAGAGGCAGGCGCCAAACAGGGCGATTGTTGTCGATGAGATTCCGTCCCTCGTCCAGTCGAGGGGCAGAGACGTTGCGAGGATGCCGTTTGCCGTCAGGAGAACAGCGACGAGGATCAGGAGTGGGGTGGCCGGTCTCGACATCTGTCTCTCCGTCAGCATTGAGGGTGGCCCGGCTGATGCAGCCTCCATGTCTTTGCGAGACGCTGGGCGATGGATCAGCTTGTGTCTGACGGACTGGTAGGGCGACGGGCTCTGTGCGGGAACTCGCTAAATTTTCATAAGGCCCGATAAAAATCGCACAGGCGATCGCGCCGCGGCGGGCGATGCCGGCTGCAGGCTCGGTCGCCGGGGAGCGCGAACGAGCACAAGACGGCAAACCCTGCTGATGCAGCCGGCCGGGCACAAGCCTTCACGTGAAGCGTTCGATGATCTCGCAAAGGCGCTGGCAGGATCGCGCGAGATGTTTGCTGGGGGCCGTTGCGATGCCGAGGAGCAGGCCCGATTGTCCCGAAGCCGGCTGTGCATGCCAGGTTGACAAGGGGACTGGTGCCATTCCGAACGCGAGGGCTTCTCGCGCGATGGATGCGTCTGGCGCGCCGTCCGGCAAGCGCAGCAGCACAGCCAATCCTGCCGTCGTGAGGCTCTTCGGGGCTTTGACCTGCGGCTGAAGACAGTCCAACAACGCGTCACGCCGGGCAGAGTAGGCACGCTTGGTGCGGCGAAGATGGCGCAAGTAGTGGCCTTCGCGCATGAACTCGGCTGTCGCGAGCTGCACGGACGGTCCAGGCGGCGGCGCCAGGCAGGCCGCAACTTCCGAGATGCGGGACAACAGCGACATGGGCGCGACGAGGAAACCAAGCCGCAACGCAGGACTGATCGTCTTGCTGAAGGAGCCGATGTGGATGACGCGCCCAGCGCGATCAAGTGAGGCGAGCGCCGGCGCAGCCCGGCCCTTCAGCTGCAGTTCGCTCAGATAGTCGTCTTCAATCACCCACACGCCTTCCTGGGCGGCCCAATCGAGCAGGCGCAAGCGACGTTCCAGCGACAAGACGACCCCGAGCGGGGCCTGCTGCCCCGGGGTCACGACAACCAGCCTCGCATCGGGAGCATGGCGCAGCCCGTGGTCGACGTCGATGCCGTTGGCATCGACCGGTATGGATGCGAGCGATAATCGCGCGAGCTCAAGGCCCCGACGGGTGAACGGGAAGCCGGGGTCCTCTATCCAGGCTGTCTGTCCCTCGAGGCCGAGCGCGCGGAGCGCCAGGCCGAGGCCGCTGCTGTATCCCCCGGTGATGATGATCTGCGAGGGCGAACATTCGATGCCACGGGCGACAGCAAGATAGGCGGCGATCTCCCGCCGCAGTTCATGTTCACCGCGAGGGTCCGGGTAGATGGGGGCCGCGCGCGCCTCGGCGCGAACGGCGTGGGAGCGGATTCGTGCGAGCAGCGTCGCCGGGAAGGTCTCCTCGGCTGGGACCCCCATCTGGAAGATGGCCGGCCCCTGGGTCATCTCCTGGTACATCTCCATGAACGAGCCCGGATCGGGGCGCAGCTCGGGCTGGGCAGCTGCGCGAGGCCGCTGCGCGACATGGGTGCCGGTCGCCCGTGAGGCGACAATGAGCTGCGCTGCGGACAGCTTTTCGTAAGCCGCGCGCACGGTGCCGCGGGCGACACCAAGCTGTGCGGCAAGGTCCTGCCAGGACGGCAGGCGCGCGCCGGGTGCGAGCACGCCGCGCGCGATCGCCCCGCTGATGCCCATTCGGATCTGCTCAGCCAGCGGCGTCTTCGCCGAGCGGTCGAGTTCTAAGTGAAATGGCTTGGTCACAGGGCTCGTAGTACACGATCTTTGCGCGTTCTTGGTTCTTTTCCCCGGCCCAGGCCGATGCATTTATCCACCCGAACGGAACGGCGGGTGAGGGGTGGTCCGAACCACCCGGCGCCAGCCATCCGAACAGCCACCATGCGAGCGAGACCGCGCCAGCCAGCTGCTCGCGGCCTTCGTCGTCGCTGCCGGCGACAAGTGCCTGACCAAGCCCGTCACATAAAGCTCGCAGATCAAGGAACCGATATGACCAAGCGCATCGATTACAACCAGCTCGCTCCGAACGGCGTCAAGGCTCTTGGTGGCGTCTACGGCTATGTCGTGCAGAGCGGGCTTCCCGCCGAGCTGGTTGAGCTCGCCTATCTGCGTGTCTCACAGATCAACAACTGTGCCTATTGCCTCGACATGCACACCCGCGATCTCATCAAGAAGGGAGTGAAGATCGAGAAGCTCGCGCTGGTGCAGGCCTGGGCTGAAGCCGGCCATCTGTTCAGTGAACGTGAGCGCGCCGCGCTTGCCTGGGCCGAAACGGTGACCCGCGTGTCGGAGACCGGCGTGCCTGATGCCGCGTTCCAGGCCGCCCGCGCCGTCTTCGAGGAAAAGGAGCTGGTCGACCTCACGATCGCGATCAGCCTGATGAATGCCTACAACCGGATGGCCATCAGCTTCCGGAACACGCCGCAGGCGGTGCTCGAGAATTGAGAGGCCGTGGGTTTGCCTCCAGACGCAAACCGCCCGCGTCGGCCGCACGGTCGCCATCTCAGCAGCAGATACTGCCTTTCGCTCCGAGGAAAATGATCAATCATGGCTACGAACCTGCCCGTTGCGCTCGTGACCGGCGCGAACAAGGGCATTGGCTTCGCCACTGCGCACGGTCTCGCACAACGCAACTACCACGTTTTGCTTGGATGCCGCGATCTGGATCGCGGCGAGGACGCCGCAGCCAAGCTGCGCGATGAAGGCCTCGCCGCAGACGTGATGAATGTCGATGTCGCTGATGACGACAGCATGGCGAGAGCTGCGAGCCTCATCGAGATGAAATTCGGTCGCCTCGACGTGCTCGTGAACAACGCGGGAGGTCGATTTGAAGAGAAGCTCGGCATCTGGTCGTTGCGTACGGTCATGCGGGCAACGTATGAAGTCAACGTCTTCGGGATCGCTTCCATGATCGAGGCGATGGTTCCGCTGCTGTCTTGCTCAGAGCACCCGCGGATCGTGAACATGTCGAGCGGGCTTGGCTCGATCGCCAACAACGCCGATCCACATTACGAATTTGCACACGTCAAGCGGCCGGCCTACAACTCGTCCAAGGCCGCCGTGAACGCCCTGACGGTCATCTATGCGGCGCGCCTCGCGCCTCAGCGTATCAAGGTCAATTCAGCCGATCCGGGGTTGACCGCGACGGACCTCACAAATCATCGTGGGGGGCGCCCGCCGAGTGAAGGCGCCGCGATCGCCGTGAGGCTGGCAACCCTCGCGGATGACGGTCCGACGGGCGGTTTCTTTGATCGCGCTGGAAGCGTGCCCTGGTAAGCTGTCTTTGGTGAGGGACACGGCGCGAGCGCGTGCCTTGCCAATTTCGCAGTTTGTCATGCTGGGAGGTAGAGGGGCAGTGACCAGACGCCTGTTCGGGGCCCTGATGTTCGTCGTCGTCGCCCGGGCCGCATGCGCCGCGGATATGGCCGCCGAGGTCAGCGCCTATCGGCGCGCCCATGGCCTGACGGCGGTGCGGATGGACGGCGCCCTCGTTACGCTGGCGCGCCGGCAGGCGGCGGCGATGGCGGCAAAGGACAGCGTCAGCCATGGCGCCGGCGGTGATTTTCGCAGCCGTGTCGCCGGGCTGCATCGCCGCCTGGTGGCGGAAAACATCGCCGCGGGCTTCCTGACCTTCGCCGAAACCCTGGCGCAGTGGCAAGCCAGCGCCGGCCATCGCGACAACCTGCTGATGGTCGGCGCCCGCCGCATCGGCGTCGCGGCGGTGTCCAAGCCGTCGTCGCCCTATCGCAGGTTCTGGGCGATGATCATTTCCGACTGAAGCGCCGGTGGTCGCTGGCGCGGCGGCGGCTCGTGGCCGCCCCGGCGATCACGACCGCGCGAGCGTGATGGTCACTCCCGAGAACTCGGTGCCCTGCGAGGTGATCTTCACGGTCTGGCTGTTGCCGTGGGTGGCCAGGTTGAGGTTGGCGGTGAACGCCGGAGAGGAGACCACGACCTGGAACAGGCCGGCGCGGGCGCTGCCTTCGAGGTCGCCGTTGACCCCACGCGTCGCCTCGGCCCAGGTGCCGGAGATGCGGCCGCTGGCGTTGTGGACGTTGCTGCTCAGCTCGAACTTGTAGCTGTCGCTGGCGCAGCGCAGGGTCTGCTGCAAGCCGTTGCCGTTGTCGCCCACCGCATAGGTCGCGCGACACTTGATGCGTTCCTTGCTGCCGTTGGCGAGCGAGATCGAGCCGGTGCCGGCCCACACGCCAGCGAGACCTGCAAAGGGGGCGGATTGCGCCAGGCTTGCAGCAGGCGCGAGGGTCATCGCGCTGAGGACAACGGCAGCCGCCACGCGGCGGGAGGAACGACGCTGAATCATCGAGATTTTCATCCTTGGATCAATCCGCTGACAACCACGACGGGTGGAACTAGTTCCTCTCAAAAGAGGCGCAATTTGGGTGGCCGCCGCGGCATGCCTGCGCGACTCCATGATGGAGCGCGCATGGCGGCAATGCACCCATGCGCGCCATGCTGACCGCGTTTCACATCGTCTTGATGACGCCGCGGGTCAGGCAATCATCCTGCGGTACAGATGCCAGGTGGCGTGGCCGAGCACCGGCAGCACCACTGCAAGCCCGAGGAACAGCGGCAGCGAGCCGATCAGCAGCAGTGCCGCGACGATCAGGCCCCAGAGCGCGATGTTGACGGGATTGACCAGCACGGCGCGCAACGAGGTCAGCACGGCATCGGTGGCGCTGGCGTGGCGGTCGAGCATCAGCGGGAACGAGACCACGCTGATGCACAGCGCCGCCAGCGCGAACAGGAAGCCGACGCCGCATCCCACCACGATCAGCGTCTCTCCTTCCCGGGTGGTGAGCACGCGGGAGATGAAGTCGGGGATGCTGGCGGCGGGCTGGTGGCCGAAGGATGCGACATAGATGGCGTTCGCGGCCGCCACCCAGACCACGAACAGCGCGAGCAGCATGGTGCCGAGCCCGAGCATGGCGCCGAACGACGGCGCGCGCAGCACCCGCACCGCGTCCCAGGCCGTCGGCTGTTCGCCGAGCTCGCGGCGGCGGCTGAGCTCATAGAGCCCCAGCGCGGCGAATGGGCCGATCAGCGCGAACCCCGCCGCCAGTGGAAACAGCAGCGGCAGCACCGAATAGCCCAGCACCAGCCGCGCCAGGGCGAGGCCGAGCACCGGATAGATCACGCACAGCATCACGGCGTGGCTGGGAATCGCCTTGAAATCCTCCCAGCCGAGCCGCAAGGCCTCGCGCAGGTCGGCGGTGGTGATGTTGCGGATGACGATCGGCGCGTCGGTCGCCGGCGCAGGTGCCTGCGGCGTCGCATTCCCGGAAGTGCGTGTCACCATGGCTGCAGCCCCTCTCCGGTCGCACCGCGTCGCGGGAATGCGCAACACGTTCGGCAAACGAATGCTGGAAGCTCTGCCGGACCCCATCGTCACGACCCGCCGGCAGTGTAGCGGCTTTCCCGGCGGCGGTCACCCGCAACGCGCGAGGTCGTTGCCCGAGGTCGCCTTGCGCGATTGTGCACCTGCAAAATAATGCGGGGTGTCGCCGGCCTCGCCCGATCGCCGTGCGCGTGCACGGGCGATCTATTGACAACCGCGCCTTCCGGGGAACATCCTAGCCACCAGGCCTGAAGCTCAGTGAGTGTGCTCGGAGAGACTGACGGTCGTAACGTGTTCTCTGAATTCTCTGATGAATTGACGTCGCGGCCGATGGGAATGGGCGTGGCAAGAGACACACCGATGGCGAGCCGGTAGCCGCCACCGATGCCGACAACAGGCCATGCCTGAGTTCGTATCCAAGCCGCGCCAGGCAAGGATGAACGAGGAATGCCCGTAGCACTTCTTCTGCTTCTGGTCGCGATTGCCTCGGTGGTGTTCCACTTCCTGAGCCCGTGGTGGTGGACGCCGATCGCATCGAACTGGCAATACATCGACAACACCATCATCATCACGTTCTGGATCACCGGGGTCGTGTTCGTCGCGGTGGTCGGGTTCACGGCGTATTGCGTGTTCCGCTTCCGCCACCGCGAAGGGCAGCGCGCGCACTACGAGCCGGAGAACAACAAGCTCGAATCCTGGCTGACCATCGGCACCGCGGTCGGCGTCGCGGCGATGCTCGCGCCGGGCCTCGTGGTGTGGCACCAGTTCGTCTCGGTGCCCGCGGAGGCGACCGACGTCGAGATCATGGGCCAGCAATGGCGCTGGAGCTATCGCCTGCCCGGCAAGGACGGCAAGCTCGGCACGACCAGTGCGCGCAACATCAGCGCCGACAATCCGCTCGGCCTCAATCCGGACGACCCGAACGGCAAGGACGACATCATCATCGACGGCGGCGACCTGCATCTGCCGGTCGGCAAGCCGATCAAGGTGCTGCTGCGCTCGATCGACGTGCTGCACGATTTCTACGTTCCCGAGTTCCGCGCCAAGATGGACATGGTGCCGGGATCGGTGACCTATTTCTGGCTAACCCCGACGCGCACCGGCACCTTCGAGGTGCTGTGCGCCGAGCTCTGCGGTATCGCGCACGCGCAGATGCGCGGCACGGTGATCGTGCAGGAGCAGGGCGAATATCACGCGTGGCTGGAGCAGCAGCACACCTTCGCCGAGCTGTCGGGACAGAGCCCGATCAAGAAAGCGGCCTACCGGCCCGATGGGGAGTAAGCCGCGGTCATGACAAGACGGGTGCAGCCGGTGCTGCGCCCGGGATGGACACAGAAGGGCGCTGCGATGGTCGATATCCCGTCCGATTCAATTGCCGTCATTCCGCCGGCCGAAGTGGCAGAGGCTGACCTCTACCATCCGCACAGCTGGTGGACGAAGTACGTCTTCTCGCAGGACGCCAAGGTGATCGCGATCCAGTATTCCTGCACGGCGCTGGCCATCGGCATGGTGGCGCTGGTGCTGTCCTGGCTGATGCGGCTGCAACTCGGCTTCCCCGGCACGTTCTCGTTCATCGACGCCAACCAGTACCTGCAGTTCATCACCATGCACGGCATGATCATGGTGATCTACCTGCTGACCGCGGTGTTCCTCGGCGGCTTCGGCAACTACCTGATCCCGCTGATGGTCGGCGCCCGCGACATGGTGTTCCCGTACGTCAACATGCTCAGCTACTGGATCTACCTGCTGGCGGTGCTGGTGCTGGCGTCGACCTTCTTCGTGCCCGGCGGGCCGACCGGCGCCGGCTGGACGCTGTATCCGCCGCAGGCGATCCTGTCGGGCAGTCCCGGCCAGGAGGCCGGCATCATCCTGATGCTGGTGTCGCTGATCCTGTTCATCATCGGCTTCACCATGGGCGGCCTGAACTATGTGGTGACGGTGCTGCAGGGGCGCACCCGCGGCATGACCCTGATGCGCCTGCCGCTGACGGTGTGGGGCATCTTCACCGCCACGGTGATGGCGCTGCTGGCGTTCCCGGCGCTGTTCGTGGCCTGCGTGATGATGCTGCTCGACCGCGTGCTCGGCACCAGCTTCTTCATGCCGGTGCTGGTGGAGATGGGCCAGCAGACCAAGTATGGCGGCGGCAGCCCGCTGCTGTTCCAGCACCTGTTCTGGTTCTTCGGCCATCCCGAGGTCTATATCGTCGCGCTGCCGGCGTTCGGCATCGTGTCCGATCTCATCAGCACCCATGCCCGCAAGAACATCTTCGGCTATCGCATGATGGTGTGGGCGATCGTCGGCATCGGCGCGCTCAGCTTCGTGGTGTGGGCGCACCACATGTATGTCAGCGGCATGAATCCGTCGTTTGGATTCTTCTTCGCCACCACCACGCTGATTATCGCGGTGCCGACCGCGATCAAGGTCTACAACTGGGTGCTGACGCTGTGGCGCGGCGACATCCACCTGCGCGTGCCGATGCTGTTTGCGCTGGCGTTCATCGTCACCTTCGTGAACGGCGGCCTCACCGGCCTGTTCCTCGGCAACGTGGTGGTGGACGTGCCGCTGTCCGATACCATGTTCGTGGTGGCGCATTTCCACATGGTGATGGGGGTGGCGCCGATCCTGGTGGTGATGGGCGCGATCTACCACTGGTACCCGAAGATCACCGGGCGGATGTTCAACGAAGGCCTCGGCAAGTTCCACTTCTGGGTCACCTTCCTCGGCGCCTACGCCATCTTCTTCCCGATGCACTATCTCGGCCTGCTCGGCATGCCGCGCCGCTATCACGACATCGGCGAGACCGCGTTCGTGCCGGCCTCGGCGCACGATCTCAACGCCTTCATCAGCGTGATGGCGCTGATCGTCGGCTTCGCCCAGCTCGTGTTCCTGTTCAACCTGATCTGGAGCCTGTTGCGCGGCAAGGAGGCCGGCGGCAACCCGTGGGGCGCGACGTCGCTGGAATGGCAGACGCCGGAAACTCCGCCGGGGCATGGCAATTTCGGCAGGGAGCTGCCGGTGGTCTACCGCTGGGCCTATGACTACAGCGTGCCCGGCTCCAATCACGACTATGTGCCGCAGAACCAGCCGTCGATCCGCTGGGACGAGAAGGACAGCAAACCGTGACCGTCATCATCCTCTTCATGACAGGGCTTGCGGTGGTCGCCGGATGGTGGCTCGCGCACCAGCGGCTGATGGCCAAGCCCTGGCTGGAGGAGGGCGTGATCGGCGATTTCCCCGGCGGCGGCCGGCTGTCGCCGCCGACCGCCAAGGTCGGCCTCGGGGTGTTTCTCGCGGTCGCGGGCTCGCTGTTCGCGCTGATCATCAGCGCCTATGTGATGCGGATGGCGCTGCTCGACTGGCGGCCGGTGCCGATCCCGCGGCTGGTGTGGTTCAACACCGCGGTGCTGGTGCTGAGCAGCGGCGTGCTGCAGTGGACGCAGGGCGCCGCCCGCCGCGGTGACCAGGAGGGCACCGTCACCGGACTGCTCGCCGCCGGCGTGGCGTCGCTGGTGTTCCTGGTCGGCCAGCTGCTGGCCTGGCAGCAACTGATCGCTGCGGGCTTCGGTGTCGCCGGCAATCCCGCCAACTCGTTCTTCTATCTCGTCACCGCCGTCCACGGCCTGCACCTCGTCGGCGGGCTCGTGGCGCTCGGGCGCGCCATCGCCAGGGTCTGGCGCGGCGCCGACCTGCCGCGCCTGCGGCTGAGCGTCGAGCTCTGCACGATGTACTGGCATTTCCTGCTGCTGATCTGGCTGGTGCTGCTGGCGCTGCTCAGCGGCTGGATGGTGGCGTTCTTCGAGATCTGTCGCCAACTGGTGTCCTGAAGAGAAAGCGAGACCCCATGGCCGAAACCGCGCTCACTCCCTCCGCAGCCCCCCGGGCGCCGCTGACCGGTTGGCGCAGCTTCGCCACCGACTGGCGGTCCGACCAGCGCGCGTTCAAGAGCGCGTCCTGGGGGAAGGCCATGATGTGGATCTTCCTGCTCAGCGACACCTTCATCTTCGGCTGCTTCCTCTTGTCCTACATGACGGCGCGCTCCTCCACCACGGTGCCCTGGCCGAACCCGAGCGAGGTGTTCGCGCTGAAGATCGGCGGCGAGGAGATCCCGCTGATCCTGATCGCGATCATGACCTTCGTGCTGATCAGCAGCAGCGGCACCATGGCGATGGCGGTGAACTATGGCTACCGCCGCGACCGCGCCAAGACCGCGATCCTGATGCTGGTGACGGCGGCGTTCGGCGCGACCTTCGTCGGCATGCAGGCATTCGAATGGACCAAGCTGATCACGGAAGGGGTGCGCCCGTGGGGCAATCCCTGGGGCGCGGAGCAGTTCGGCGCCTGCTTCTTCATGATCACCGGCTTCCACGGCACCCACGTCACCATCGGCGTCATCTTCCTGCTGATCATCGCGCGCAAGGTCTGGCGCGGCGATTTCGACAGCGGGCGACGCGGCTTCTTCACCAGCCGCCGCGGCAATTACGAGATCGTCGAAATCACCGGGCTGTACTGGCACTTCGTCGACCTCGTGTGGGTCTTCATCTTCGCTTTCTTCTATCTGTGGTGAGAGGCGATCATGGCTGAAGTCACGCTGCATGCCGTTCCCGAGACCCACGCCGCGGCCCCGGCCGCCCATGCCGAGGGACAGCAGCACCCGATCAAGCTGTATCTCGTGGTGTGGGGCTGGCTGTTCGTGCTGAGCACCGGCTCCTATCTGGTCGACTATTTCGGCCTGCATGGCTATCTGCGCTGGACGCTGATCCTGCTGTTCATGGTGCTCAAGGCGGGCCTGATCGTCGCGGTGTTCATGCACATGGCGTGGGAGCGGCTGGCGCTCGTCTACGCCATCCTGGTGCCGCCGGTGTTCGTGCTGGTGTTCACCGCCATCATGGTGTTCGAATCGCACTACACCCTGTTCAGCCGTCTGACGTTCTTCGGCGCGGCCCCCTAGGGGCGGCCGCGCCGGGCCGGCAGGGCTCGACGGCGCGCCGGCCGCTCATGGGGGGCCTCGTGACACACGGAGAATGGCCATGACCACTTATGTCATCCTGGCGAACTGGACCGAGCAGGGCATGAAGAACGTGACGGATTCGCCGCGCCGGCTCGACATGGCGAAGAAGGCCCTCAAGGACATGGACGGCGAATTCAAGGCCTTCTTCCTGACCATGGGCGATTTCGACATGGTCGCGATCTGCGAAGCCCCCGACGATGCGGTGGCCGCGCGCTTCAGCCTGCAGCTCGGCATGCTCGGCTATGTGCGGACGCGCACGCTGAAGGCGTTCCCGGAGGCGGCGTATCGTGAAATCATCGCCTCGCTCGGCTGACGTCGGTCAGTCGCGGAGGCGGTGCATGGCTGCCGTCGGTCGGCGGCAGGGCGTCCAGATGGTTGTGGCAACCGTGGAGAGGAAGGCATGCGTTTGTTCGTCGTTGTGCTCGGAGCAGGATGGCTCGTCGCCGTCCCGGCGGCCGCCCAGGATGCGGCCGCCGGTGAGAAGATCTTTGTTCAATGCAAGGCCTGCCATCAGATCGGCGAGAGCGCGAAGAATGCCGTGGGGCCGGTGCTCAACGGCGTGATCGGCCGCAAGGCCGGCAGCGTCGAGGGCTTCAACTATTCCACGGCCAACAAGAATTCCGGCCTCACCTGGGACGAGGCCACGTTCCGCGACTACATCAAGGACCCGCGCGCCAAGGTGCCCGGCACCAAGATGGCGTTCGGCGGGGTGAAGGATCCCAAGCAGATCGAGGATCTGCTGGCGTTCCTGAAACAGTTCGATGCGGCCGGCAAGAAGAAGGCGTCGTTGGGGACTGGCGGCCGGCTGGCGGAGAGGTAGGGGCGGTTTCATCGCGAGGGGGCTGTTTGCAGCGGGGCTCGCGCCCCGACGACGACAGGAGGCGGTCGATGCATTTCACGATCGGATTCAAGCTGCACGGCAAGGCCGACCGAATCACGGTGGAAGCGGATGACGCACTGGTGGCGGCCCTCAAGGCCAAGGCCGAGTGGCCCGAAGCCATGATCATCTATGTCCGCCCGCAGAACCGGCGCGGCGACACCCGGCATCCCTCTCATCCGCTGTCCGACGCGACGCACTGAGCGAAGGCCGACGGTCGGGTCCGCCGGTCGAACCGCACGAGAAACGCCGCCGCTCGGCTGCGAGCGGCGGCGCTGATCCCGTCAGGATAACGACTTAAGGATGACGGCGGCGGGCTACTGCCTGCTCATCCGCGCCGAGGCCGGATGGCCCGGCAGCTTGAAACGCTTGCCGGTGTCGACCACCTTGCCGCCTTCGACCTTGAGGATCGACAGGTCGCTGTCGAGATAGTTGCCGACCAGCAGGTACTTGCCATCCGGCGTGAAGGCCGCGGCTTCCGGCAGCCCGCCGACCGCGATGTCCTGGGTCTTGGTGACCTTCTTGCCGGTGATGCGCAGCACCGCGACGCTGCCGGTCTTGTTGTGGAAATAGGCATTCTTCATGTTGGAGCCGCGCAGGATGACCGCCGCGGCGAGGCCGCCCTTCGGGCTGACGGCAAGGCCCTCGGGGCCATCGCCCACCACCACGCGGTCGATGACCCGCGGCGGAGCGGCTTCGAGATCGACGACGCTCACGGTGTCGACGCTGCCGTCGGAGGCGCCGGCGCCGCCGTTGTCGGCGGTCAGCGCGAACTTGCCCTTGGGGTCGACCACGACATTGTAGGGCCACAGCCCGGTCGGCAGGTCGAGCTTGTCGTAAGTGACCTTGTCGCCGGCGATGTCGAGCACCGCAAGCTTGTGCGCCGGAAACTTGGTGGCGAGCGCATGCTTGCCGTCGGGCGTGAACACCACCTGGGAGACGCTGTCGCCCATGGCGATGGTGTCGGTCACCTTGACGTCGGTGCCGCTCACCGTCAGCACGGAAATCGAGTTGTCGCCGCGGTTGGCGACCAGTGCCATCTTGCCCGACGGGCTGAAGCTGAGGCCCGACGGCTGCTTGCCGGCGGTCACCGTGCCGACGAGCTTCGCCGGATTGGCCTTGAGGTCGATGACATGGATCTTGTTGTCGAGCGTCTGCTTCAGGGCGTCGCCGTCCTTGACGACATCGACCGAGTCCGCGACCAGGGCGATCGATCCGGTCGGATCGACGTCGATATTGACCGGCGGGCCGACCACCGAGTTCTTCAGCGGCAGCGTGGTGACGATCTTCGGGCTTTCCGGCTTGGCGAGGTCCACGACCAGCACGGAATCCTTGCCGGCCGGCGACAGCAGCACCTTGCCGTCGGCATCCCACAGCACCTTCTCATCGAGCCCGATGACCAGGAACGGTGCGGCCTGCGACGCGGTGGCGGCGATGCCCAGCAGGGCGGCAGCGCCGAGGCCCGCCCCGATATGACGACGGATCGACATTCTCAAGTCCTCCCCAGGTGAACTTTTCGCGATAAGCGACTTTTGGCGATAGGTGATGTTTTCAGGAACATTGTTGGTGGGTGTGCGCCATGTTAGTTGCTCGCCCGGACCTGCGCTAGGGTGGCGGGGCCGCACGATGCTGCTGCGCTGCGGCAGGGACGCGATCAAAGAGCGAGACGATGGCACAGGAAATCCGCGATGCACTGGTCGATCTGCTGAAGCCCGCGCGGCTGACCAGTGTCGTCGATGTCGGCGCCAACCCCATCGATGGCGATCCGCCCTACAAGCCGCTGCTGCAGCAGCGGCTCTGCCGGCTGATCGGCTTCGATCCGTTTCCGGACGTGCTCAAGCCGCTCGACGCGGCCAAGAGCGATTTGGAGACCTACCTGCCCTATGCGGTCGGCGACGGCGGCCGCCATACGCTGAAGCTCTGCCGCGGCATCGGCTTCGCCAGCCTGCTGCAGCCGGACGAGGTGCCGCTGCGGCACTTTCCGCGCTTCACCGAGCTCGGCACGGTGGTCCGCGAGATCGCGCTCGAGACCCGCCGGCTCGACGACATCGCCGAGATCGCGGAGCTCGACCTCCTGAAGATCGACATCCAGGGATCGGAGCTGTCGGTGTTCCGCAATGGCCATGCGCGCCTTTCGAAGGCGGTGGCGGTGCAGACCGAGGTGTCGTTCATCCCGCTCTACAAGGGCCAGCCGGTGTTCGGCGACATCGACCTCGAGCTGCGCAGCCTCGGCTTCGTGCCGCACATGTTCGCCGCCATCAACAAGAAGATGATCGCGCCGATGCAGGGGGGCGATCCCGGCGCGGCGTTCAATCAGCTGGTCGAGGCGGATGTCGTCTATGTCCGCGATTTCATGAAGCCGGACGCCATGGACGTCGAGCAGCTCAAGCATCTCGCCGTCATCGCGCACCACTGCTACGGCTCGTTCGACCTGGCGATGAACTGCCTGCACCACCTGACCGCCCGCGGCGCGGTGCCGCCCGATGCGCGTGCGCGCTATATCGGCGTCGTGCAAGCCACGGCAACGCGTTCAGGCACGGCGGGCTGATCCGGCTGTCGCCATCAACGGCGTTGTGAATGACGCGCTGTCGCGGGGTCTGTTGCGCAGACTGTGCAGCGGTGGCGCGGCAGCCCGCCGTGTTTTTTAAGATTTTTCTGGCTCAATGGGCGTGCGGCGACAGGGCGCGCCCGGCCGCGCGTCGTTGCCTGTGAGCCCGTCCGTGCCGTCAGATCTTCGAGAGGATATGAGCCGTCCCGTCGCCGGTATCCTGTGCGGCGCGATGGTCCTTGCTGTCGTCGCCATGTTCATGCCCTTCCTGCCGACCGCCGCGGGGACGATGGGGCACGACTACGGCTTCAACCTCCCCAATCTGCTGGTCGGCTATTACTGGTTCCTGCACAACGGGGTGACACAGCTGCCGTGGTTCTCGCCGGCACAGTGCGGCGGCTTTCCGTATTTCGCCGATCCGAGTGTCGCCTACATCTCGCTGCCTCAGATGCTCGTCGTGCTGGTGTCGCCGCTGCGCGCCGTGCAGCTCACCTTCGTGCTGTTCGCGCTGATCGGGCTGTGCGGCGCCTATCTGCTGATGCGCCGCGGATTCCGCAGCTCGCGCGCCGCAGCGGTGCTGGCGGCGGGCCTCTTCGTCTTCAACGGCTTCTATGTCTACCGCGTGCTGATTGGACATCTGCCGTACCATGGCTTCGCGCTGGCGCCGCTGACAATCCTGCTGCTGCTGCCGGGCGGCGGCGCGCGCATCGCGCTGCTGTCGCGCCTCGGCAGTGTCAGCGCCGCGGCGCTGTGTTTCGCCTACATGTTCCAGGTCGGGATGATCCATGTCATTCCGCCGCTGCTGCTGGCGACGGGGATTCTTCTGCTGGTCCACGCCCTGTGCTTCGGCTGGCGCTGGGAGCCGTGGCTGCGGTTCGGCGCTGCGGGATTGCTGTCGCTCACGCTGTGCGCCGGCAAGCTTGTGGCGGAGCTGGCGCTGCTGGCGAACTTCCCGCGTAATCTCTACCCGCTGCCGGGCGTGCCGGGAATCGGCACGCTGCTGTCGCTGGTCGGGCAGGCGCTGTTCATCTCGGCGCCGGAGGATGCGACGGCGCATCTTGCCAACGCGCAGTGGCCGCAGGAACGCAACGAGTGGGAATACAGCGTCTCGATTGTGCCCGCGCTGCTTCTCGCCGTCGCCGCCGTCGCCGCGATCGCGCGCTGGCCCCGCCATGCGCGGCCGACTGGCGCACAGGTGTTGATCATCGCCGCGATCCTGGCGCTGCTCGCCTGTCCGCTGCTGCTCAACTGGTATCAGCCGGCCTGGAACGGCATCCTGAAATCGCTGCCCTACTTCGGCAGCGCCAGCAGCCTGTTGCGCTTCTTCTGCGCCTATATCCCGGTGGTCATCGTGCTGGCCTGCCTGGCGCTCGATCGTCTGCCGTGGCCCGCCGGCAGCGGAGCGCGGCTGCGCTCCGCCGTGGTGGTGTTCTGTCTCGGCGTGATCGTTGCGCAGAACGCGCTGACCGAGCGCGACTACTACGCCGGCCAGTCCTATCAGGTGCAGCCGATCGAGGCCGCCTATGCGCGCGCCCGCGCCACCGGCGAGGTGCCGCCGATCGAGGCGATCGTCGACACCGGCCGTCTCACGGAGAGGGCGAACGATGCGATGATGGCCGGCGGCTCGCAGCTCGACTGCTACCAGCCGTTGCTCGGCTATCGCCGGGAAAAGTTTCCGGTCGCTCCGTTGCGGCTCGGGCGGGTGGACCAGCGGATCGACGGGGTCCTCAACCTGAAGAATCCGGCTTGCTACCTGTTCAGCGCCGAGAACCAATGCCGGCCCGGCGACCACTTCACGGTGGCCCGGGCCGCCGACGCGGCCGCCTTCCTCGCTTATCGCCCGTTCCCGTTCGTTCAGCCGCTGCGGCAGCAACTGGCGACCTGGATCAGCCTGCTGGCAGGTATCGCGATGGTTGTGGTGCTGCTGCTGTGGGGCGGGGTGGCCGTGCGACGACGGCTCGAGCACCCGCGGCACGATTATTTCTGATGATGCGATAGAGTTTCTATTCATGTCGCGAACGGCGCGTCGCTTGGCGTGCGTGCCGCGCGTTTCTAGCCTGCGAACCGGCTCGCCGATCCCGTTGCGAGCAGGCAGGCGCGATGTCGGTTCGTTTCATCACAACAGGGCAGGTTCGTTCCGCCGCGATGGATCGCGATGCGGCCGTCACGCCGCGCCGCGTCGTCGTGCGTCGTGCGGCCGCTGAGGATGTGAAGGCGATCGCGAAGCTCGCCTATCTCGCCGGCGGCGAGATGTTCACGTTCCTGCTTCGCGAGCTCGATCCCGCGGCCGATCCGCTCCGCGTCCATCGCGAGTTGATCGCGGCGCCGGATGGCATGCCGTCGTATCGCAATTGCCTGGTCGCGGTGTCGCGCGGGCAGATCGTCGGCACGGCGAATGCATTCCCGGCGCGCCTGATCGCGGCCGGAGCCGGGAGCGCGCCGCCGACGGAACGCGAGATGTTCCTGCGTCCGCGCACCGCGCTGAACGATCCCGACAGCTACTTCCTGAACGACATTGCGGTGACGCGCAGTCATCGGCGCTGCGGTATTGGCGAGGCGCTGCTTCAGGGCGTCATCGATGAGGCACGCCGCCATTCGTTTCCATCCCTGACGCTCCACGTCTGGGCCGACAATACAGGTGCGATCGCGCTCTACCGCCGCGTCGGATTCGAGGACGCCGGTCATGCCGAGATTCCCTGGCATCCGGAGTTGCGACACACCGGCGGCAGCCTGTTGCTCAGGCTCTCCCTTGCTCCCGATGCGGCAGGTGACTGACGCCCGATGGGTGTCGCGCTGGTGCGCGTCGGTTGCCGGCTGTTACTCCTCGGCTGTTGCGAGTGAAGAGGCCACCTCTTCTCGCTGGGCCGCGCACGCCTTCGCCAGGAAATCCAGCAGCGCGCGCACCGAAGGCAGCAATCCCCGGCGCGACGGAAAGACGGCATGCACGATGCCTGCGCGCGGCCGCCAGTCGGGCAGCACATGGACCAGCCGGCCAGCGTCGATGTCCTGCCAGATCATCATCGTCGGCAACTGCACGATACCTACGCCGGCGATCGCCGCCTGGCGCAGCGCGGCCATGTCGTCCGTCATCAGTCGCGGGCGGTGGGGGACATCGGCGGTCTGCCCGTCGGGTGTTTCCAGTTGCCATTGATGGTCCCGGCGCGGGCGGGCGAAGTCGAGGCTCGGCCATCCGTTGAGGTCGGCGGGCGACTGCAATGGCGGGGCGACCAGCGCCGGGCTCGCCACCAGGCATTGCGTGCTGGTGTCGAGCTTGCGCATCACCAGTTCGGTCGGCGCCAGCGGCGGGAAGCGCACCCGGATGGCCACATCGAAGCCTTCGGCGATGACGTCGACATGGCGATTGGTGCTTTCCAGGTGCACCTCGACGGCGGGGTTTGCCACCATGAAGCGTGCGATCAGCGCGCCGAACTGGAAATTGATGAGCGCGACGGGGCAGCTGACTCGGATGATGCCGCGGGGCTCGGCGCGGATCTCGGCGATCACGTGCTCGGCGGCTTCCGCCTCGACCAGCATGGCGGTGCAGCGGTCGTAGAACTCGCGTCCGATCTCGGTCACCGAAAAACGTCGCGAGGAGCGGCTGAGCAGCCGGACCCCGAGCCGCTCCTCGAGCGTTAGAATCCGCCGGCTGAGCTTCGACTTCTGCATGTCCAGTGCACGGCCTGCGGCGGTGAAACCGCCGTGATCGACGACCTGGACGAAGTAGTAGAAGTCGTTGAGATCCTGCATCATCCTATAAATAGGACAATGCGTCGGATTTAGCAATCTCGATGGCTTATCGTTCTGCCTGTATCTCTTTCGCACGCAGTCTTCGCCAGCCGGCGGAGCGCTTCGGAGAGATGGTCATGAGCAAGAAGATCCTCGGCCGCTATGGCAACAATCGCGGCCACTGGGTGGGCGACGGTTTCCCGGTTCGCTCGCTGTTCTCGTACAATGAGCTGGGCGCGCATATCAGCCCGTTCCTGCTGCTCGACTATGCAGGGCCGCACTATTTCGAGCCCACGACGGCCCGGCGCGGCGTCGGCCAGCATCCCCACCGCGGCTTCGAAACGGTCACCATCGTCTATGACGGCGAGGTCGAGCACCGCGATTCCGCCGGCCATGGCGGCGTCATCGGCCCGGGGGACGTGCAGTGGATGACGGCGGCAGGCGGCATCCTGCATGAGGAATATCATTCACCGGCCTTCGCCAAGACGGGCGGCCCGTTCCGCATGGTGCAGCTCTGGGTCAACCTGCCGGCCAGGGACAAGATGGCGCCCGGCGGCTACCAGGGCATCGCGGCCGCGGACATTCCCGTGGTCGATCTTCCCGCAGGCGCCGGCAAGGCCCGGGTCATCGCGGGTGAACTGCTTGGCGCCCGGGGGCCGGCGCGCACCTTCACGCCGATCAACGTCTGGGACCTGCGCCTGACGCGCGACGCTGACCTGACGCTCGATCTGCCCGACGGCCATACCGCCATGCTGGTGGTGCTGAACGGGCACGTCCGGGTGAATGGCATGCAGGACGCCGGCGAGGCCGAGATGGTCCTGCTCAGCCGCGAAGGCGGCGACATCGCAATCCATGCCGATGGCGATGCGACCATTCTGGTGCTGACGGGCGAACCGATCGACGAGCCGATCGTCGGCTACGGCCCGTTCGTCATGAACAGCGAGGCCGAAATCCGAAAGGCGGTCGACGACTTCAATACCGGCAAATTCGTCCACAGCGCGGCCTGACGTCCGGGCCCGGCTCCCTGTTCGCGGGAGCCGGGCCCGCTCTCGTCGTTTGGTTCCATCGTTTGGGGCGACTTGCGGCCGCGTCGCCCCACCTGCCGGAGGGACACTCCGCGTGGGATTGATCGCGGCCTCCCCCACGACACCCGAAGGGAGTCTCGAAATGACCAGCCAACTGATCCGTGATCCCAAGGCCGATCATCTGCTGACACCGCAGAACGCCGCCTTCATCATCATCGACTATCAGCCGGTCCAGGTGAACTCGATCGCCTCGATGGATCGCCAGTTGTTGCTCAACAACATCGTCGGCTGCGCCAAGGCCGCGGTGGCCTACGGCCTGCCGGTCGTCCACTCGACCGTCAACGTCAAGACCGGCCTCAACAAGCCGCCGGTGCCGCAGCTTCGCAAAGTGCTCGGCGATTATCCGACCTATGATCGCACCACCATCAACAGTTGGGAGGATGTCGAATTTCGCCGCGCGGTCGAGGCGACCGGGCGGCGGAAGCTGATCATGACGGCGCTGTGGACCGAGGCCTGTCTGACCTTCCCCGCGCTCGATGCGCTGAAGGAAGGCTATGAGGTCTATGTCCCGGTGGACGCGGTCGGCGGCACGTCGGTCGCCGCCCATGACGCCGCCTTGCGCCGGATCGAGCAGGCCGGCGGCAAGATGATCTCGGTGACCCAGCTGTTCTGCGAGCTGCAGCGCGACTGGCAGCGCGCGGAGACCGTGCCGGCCTTCATCAACCTGTTCATCGAGACCGGTGGAACCGCGGGGATCCAGTTCTCCTACGACAAGGCGGCTTGATCGCACGGCCTGCTCCCGCTTACGCGGCGAGCGTAGCGCGAGCTGCAACAGCCATGTGACTGGAAGCGCAAAGCCGGGCCGCCGCACCTCATGCGCGGAGTGCGATGGCCCGGCTTCCTGCTGTCCATTCGGTTCCCGGCGTGGTCATCGCGGGGAATCGAGGTGCAGCGAACTCTTTTCGCGCGTGACGCGAAACGAGATTGTCCACCAGATTTTGCCTGAGTCTTCGCGGCTTCGGCCCGAACATGACCTATAACCGGCGATGTCATGCGCGATCCCGAGAACATCGCAGCGATTGTTCATATCCTGAGGCAGGTCTTCGGCGACGATATCGCGCGGACGATGCTGACCAACGGGATGACCTTGGCGGCTCTGATCGATGCGCTTGTCCGCTCATCGCTGCCGAACCGGGATGCCGTCAAGCTGATCACCGGTGCGCTTCGGTCAGGCGATTTCATCGTCACGCCCGAATTTGGGCAGCCGTCGCATCTCAAATATATTTATGACAGTCCGACGTCACTGCGCGTCGTCGACGTGGTCGTCATGACGCTGGATCGCGGCGTCATCGCCAGCACGGATATCCGTCTGCGATTGATGACGAACTGAGTGGCTGCAGTCTGGTCATGTCTCTCGGTCCCGGCTTGATCGCGCCATTCGGCGGGACAATGCTCATCCGCCGGAGAGGTCTCAGTTGGCGCGCGGCTTGGGCGGCGTCGTCGCCGGCCGGGTGGGAGCGGCGGGCTCCCACGGCGCCGGCAGGATGATCCTGACGGGCTGCGGGCTCTGCGCATCCGGCGGCGCGGCGCGGTCCTGCGGCGGCTGCTCCTTGAGGGGCGCGTCGGCGCGCGCGCCGGTTCCGCCGGCGCCGAGCACGCACGCGGCGAGCGCGAGAGCCGCTGCAATTGGCGCCGTCGAATGCATCTGTCCTCCTGTCGCGAACTGGCGCGGACCTTAGGGAGGAGGCCGCGTGGACGACAGATGACCTTCGTCACTTTCGGGCCGTGAATGGGCGAGGCAGGCCGGCGGCCGATGCCGGCCGCCGCATCGACCGCCGCTCACATCGATTGCGATGCGCTCGGCGGCGCCGGCCGGTCGTGAACCTGATGGACTGGTGTCGCCCACCTGCGGGCGACATCCTTTGGCGCGGCCTCCGCGTGCTGGAGCAGATTCTTCAGGCTGGCCTCGATCGAGGCCAGCTGGCAGCGCGAACCGCCCGCGGACTTCGCCATGTAGAGCGCGGCGTCGGCTGCCGCCAGCAGGTCTTCCGCATCGCCGCCGGATGCCGGGGCCATGGCGATGCCGACGCTCACGCCGACACGGGCCGGGCTGCCGAGGCCGAGCTGATAGGCGGTGCCGATGGCGTCGATCAGCCTCTGCGCCAGCGCGATGGCCTCGTCGGCATCGCTGACCGCGGTGAGCGCAACGAATTCGTCGCCGCCCATGCGGGCGGGGAGATCCCCCTGCCGCAGGGCCTGCCGCATTCGCTTGGCGACGGCTTCGAGCAGTCGATCGCCGGCGGCGTGGCCATGGGTGTCGTTGACGGTCTTGAAGCCATCGAGATCGAGATAGAGCACGGCGAGGCTCTGGCCGCGGCCATCCGGCGCCGTCAGCCGCTGCTTGAGCGTGCTCGCCAGCTCGGCACGGTTGGCAAGGCCGGTGAGGGCATCGTGGCGCGCGTGATAGTCCTTTTCACGCTCGGCCCGCATCGTTGCGATCAGCATCCTGTTGAGCCGGAAGCACGCCGCGGTCATGGCGGTGAGATACAGCGGGATCTGCAGCGCGACGACAAACATCAGCGGCTCGCCCGCGATCAGGGCGCCGGGCAGCGCCGCGCCCATGCTCAGCACGATCATGATGCCGGTGAGACGCGGCGCGCTGAAGTTGCGGAAGCAGATGCCGCCGACCATGGCGCCGGCCGAGAGGCAGGCCAGCGTCGCCACCACCCAGTCACCGGACGCGAGGCTGGCGATGACGCCGTAGCCGACGCCGCCGCTCCACGCCAGCGACAGCACGATGTTGAGATCGGTCGGCGTCGGTCGATGGGCGAGCGCCCGGCGCCGCGCGACCAGCAGGACGGCGAGCCGCGTCAGGCAGATCGCGATCTCGATGATGAGCCAGGCGATGAACGGCGCCGTCGGCGCGTGCAGGGCGATCACCGCCGCGACGGCCAGCGTATTGAGGGTGCCTCCGGCGAAAACTGACAGCGAGCCGTACAGATTGCCGATCAGGGCGATCCGGATGTCCTCCGGAACGTCCGATCCGCACTCTGCCAGCCAGCGCGTCACGCGCCAGCGAGGGAGGCTGTAGATTCTCGGGTCAGCTGCCATGCTGTGGCTTGCTACCGCAGCAAGCTGTTTCAACACTTAATGACCGCGGCAAACGCCGCGCGCGCCGCAGGTACGGTTAACAACGCCCTCAGACCCGCGGCTGACCTGTCCATAACCGGGTGAACCGGTTCTGGCTGTCGCGCGACTGCTGGTGTGAACGGGAACGTGACGGGGCGGGTGCGCATGAGAGCGGGCATGTCTGGGGTGGCGATCGCAGGGCTTGCGCTCGCCTGCTGTGGCGCCGATGTGGCGCGGTCGGAGACGGCCGTGGAGACGAACGGTGCGACGGCCTGCACCATCGCCGGCTGGTCGGGCGACAGCGATCCGGCCGGCCTCAATGTGCGGGCGGCGCCGCGGCTGGACGCCGCCGTCATCGCGCGGGTGCCGCCGCCGGACAACCAGGACGGCGATTCCTATGCCGCCGAATTCCGTGTCGTCGGCAGCCGCGGCGGCTGGCTGCTGGTCAAGGACGTGACCGTCGTCGACTACGGCAGCGGCAAGGGCGACCGGCTGGTGTTCGCTGGACCAGGCTGGGTGTTCGGCGACAAGGTGCGCTTCTCGATCAACCGTCCGGAGCTGCGCCAGGCGCCGAAAGCCGATGCCGCCGTGCTGGGCCGGCTGCGGTCGCGCGACGGGGCGAGCGGCCCGGACGCGGCGACGATCGATCACGTCCATGGCTGCGCGGGCGCCTTTGCCGAGGTGACGGCGCACATGACCGGCGAGCCGCCGCGCCGCGGCTGGGTGACCGGGATCTGCAGCAATCAGGTGACGACCTGTCCGTGACCGGCAGGGACGATCAGTCTGCTTGCGTCGCGCTCAGCAGTCCTTGCCGGACCTGTTCCTGGAGATGCCGCCACAAGGCGTCGGCGACGGGGCCGTGCGGGCGGTCGCGCCGGCGCAACGCCGTCAGGGTGTCGCTGCGGCCGGGCAGATGCGGGCCGGCAATGGAAAGCAGCCGTCCGTCCCGCAGTTCATCCGCGATGAGCCAGGCGGGCAGATGGCCCCACGCCAGCCCGTGGATGATCAGCTCCTTCTTCATCTGGTGATCCGGCACGGAGCAGCGATGCGTGCCGTCGATCAGGAAGTAGCTGTCCGGTGACGGCTGTCGCGCGGTGTCGCGGATCACGCACTGGGTGAAGGGCCGCATCTGCTCCGGCGTGATGTCGTGCCCGGGCGCGAACGGCAGGAAGGCGGGCGCCACCACCGGCACGAAAGCGACCTCGCCGAGATCGATCCGCGCGAGATGCGGATCGGAAGGGTCGGCGCGATGGAAGACGAGGTCCGCCTCGCCATCCATCAGCAACTCGAGCGGGCCGCTGATCGCGCCATACATCAGGTGCAGGCGCGTTCGGGTGTGCGCGGCAAAGAAGCGGCTGAGCAGGCGCAGGACGGGGGGGCGCGGGCACATGTCGCCCATCACGACGCGCAGCACCGTTTCCTCGCCGCTCGCCAGCTGGTCCGCATAGGTGCGCAGATGGTCGAGCTCGCGCAGGGCCAGCTGCGCTCGCGCGTGAAACATGCGGCCGGCATCCGTCAGGCCGACGCGATATCCGCTGCGATCGAGCAGGGTGAGGCCCAGCCGCTGCTCGAGACGGGCGACGGCCGCGAACACCGATGGGTGCGACCGGTGCAGGGCGACGGCCGCGGCCTGGAAGCTGCCCGCGATGGCGACGGCGTTGAAGCACAGCAGGTCGTGGAGCTTGAGATCGTTCATTGTCAGTAAAGCCTACAAAGATATCTCAAACATAGTAATTTTTTAAAACGATGGCGAGGGCTACCTCTGCTCTCCGAGTGGCGCGGCGCGACGGATTGCTTCGCGCCGGGCCGGAGCCCACCTCCGGCGCGGCCACCGAAGGAGACGAAGAATGGACGGTTACGTCACGCGCCGCGGCGCCATCGCACTCGCTGCCGCCGCGCTCATCCCCGCGCGCTTCGCATACGCGCAGGCCGACAACCGGCCGACGACCCAGACCAGCGCCAGGGCGCCCCGGCCCGCACATGAGGACCAGATGACCGACACACGTTATTTCACCACCGGAGACGGCTGCCGCATCGCCTTCACCCTGCAAGGCGCCGAAGGCCGGCCGGTGCTCGTGCTCGCGAACTCCATCGCGACGTCGCTGCACATGTGGGACGGGCAGGTCGCCAGGCTGTCCGAAACATTCCGGGTGCTGCGCTATGACTATCGCGGTCACGGGAAATCCGGTGTGCCGGTCGGCGCCTATTCGGTTGATCGGCTGGGGCGCGACGTGATCGAACTGCTCGACGAGCTTCAGATCGCCCGCGCACACTTTTGCGGCCTGTCGCTCGGCGGCTGGGTCGGGCAGTGGCTGGGCATCCATGCGCCGGAGCGCATCGACCGTCTTATCCTCTCCAACACGTCGCCGCATCTCGGGCCCGCGTCCTATTTCGACGAGCAGATCCGCACCGTCCTCGCGGCAACGGACATGACGGCGACCGCCGAGATGTTCATGCACAACTGGTTTCCCGCCGCGATGCTGGAAGGGCCGAACGCGATCGTCGACACGTTCCGCGCCATGGTCCTGGCGACGCCGCCGAAGGGCCTCGCGGGATGTTATGCGGCCGTGCGCGATAGCGATCTCCGCCGCACGATCTCCCTCATCACCGCGCCGACGCTGGTGATCGGCGGCAAGGACGACAAGGTGACCCTGGCGAGCCACAGCGAGGCGATCGCCGCGGCCATCCCCGGCGCCAAACTCACCCTGCTGGCGGGCGTTCACCTGCTGAACGTCGAGCGGCCGGTGGAGTTCTTGACTGCGGTGACGCAGTTCCTCCAGGCAGGTTAGAGCGTGATGACTTGGAGTTTGATCGATGTGATTCCGTCATCTGATAGCCTGACTGGAAAAGGCGTTCGGCCTTCGTGAAGGGGCGGCGCGCTCCGTATTTCACTGTCGTGGCCGGGCTTGTCCCGGCCACCTCGCTTAGGGGCGCAGTGCCTTCCGTGCCGCGTCCGCCGCAGCACGCATGATGTCCGATCGGCTGTCACGAACTGGCGAAAGAGGCTGGGAATGCCGCGCTTCCCAAAGGCGCGGCTTTCGCGCGCGGGCCGGCGCCGCGCGGGTAGCATCTTCGCGCCGGCTTTGCTATGCAGGGCCCGACGGTCCCGTAGCTCAGCCGGATAGAGCGACGGTTTCCTAAACCGTAGGTCGGAAGTTCGAGTCTTCCCGGGATCGCCAGCGTCTTCTTCTTTTGCTCACCTGTTCGATCATTCTGTCATCTTCGCTGTCGGCGTCGATCTCAGCGCCGGCATCGGCGCGGTCATGCCGCATTCGCCGCGTGGCGATCCTTGATCGCGGCCAGCAGGTTGCGGCCCGCTGACAGGATGTGGCGCTTCAGGTAGGGCACGGCGTGCTCGGCGTCGCGCGCCTCGCACAGCCGCAGCAGCTCGCGATGCTCGACCTCGGCATCGGCGACCGCGCCGGTCAGCAGCAGCTGCAGGCGGATGTAGCGGTCGGTCTGCAGGTTGATGCCCTGCACCACCGCCAGCGTCTGCACCCGGTCGGCCGGCAGATAAAGGCTGCGGTGAAACTCCCAGTTCAGCCGCCCCCAGGAGCCGACGTCCTCGCGGTGATAGGCGTCCTCGAGCTGCGCCAGCACGGCGCGGGAGGTGGCGAGGTCATCCGCGGTGATGTTCGGCAGCGCCCGCGCCAGCAGGTCGCATTCCAGCGTCGCCCGCAGGTCGAACAGCTCGCTGATCTGCTCGCTGGGGAGCGAGGTCACCACCGCGCCCTTGTGGGTCGTCAGCTTGACGAGGCCCGAGGCCTCGAGCTGGCGCAGTGCCTCGCGCACCGGCATGCGGCTGACGTCGTATTCGGCCGCAATTGTCTCCTGCACCAGCGGGTCGCCCTCCCTGAACTCGCCGTTGAGGATGCGCTCGCGCAGCGATTCCGCCAGCGAGTCCGGGATGCTCTGGCGCTTGATCCGGTGTGCTTTCGGGGTGGGCAGTCGGGGCGACATGTCTGTCCATCGGTCGGGCAGATTGCCTCCGGATTCGGATAACAATCTGAAATTTCGAAGATATTTGCGAGCGTCACTGTACCACGGCGACGCCTGCAAATGAAGCTGGACATCTGATTTTGTATAACTGTAGATTGGATCCAATCACAAAGTGGACACAAAGCTTGGTCCAAACGCGGAAAGGATACCGATCGATGACTGTCTGGAAGGGCGTTTTCCCTGCCGTCACCACCAAGATGCGGGAGGACGGCGCCGTCGACCTCAAGGCCACGCAAGGCAGCATCAGCCGGCTGATCGAGAGCGGCGTCTCCGGGGTCATCGTGCTGCCGATGCTGGGCGAGAACGCTTCGCTGCGCCCGGAGGAGCGCGAGAGCGTGATCCGCGCCGCGGCCGAGGTGGTCGGCGGCCGCGTGCCGCTGCTGTCGGGCCTCGCCGAAATCTCGCTGGAAGCTGCCACGGCCTCCGCCCGCGCCTATGAGCGGTTCGGCGCGCAGGGACTGATGGTGTTCCCGAGCCTCGGCTACAAGACCGATCCGCGCGAGACCGCGGCCTGGTACAAGGCGATCGCCGCGGCGACGCCGCTGCCGATCATGATCTACAACAATCCCATCGCCTACGGCGTCGACGTCACGCCCGAAATCCTCAAGCAGCTCGCCGACACGCCGTCGATCGTCTGCATCAAGGAGGAGACCGGCGACATCCGTCGCATCACCGACATGTATGTCGCGCTCGGCAACCGCTTCCAGATCTTCTGCGGTGTCGACGACCTGATCGTCGAGAGCATGGCGCTCGGCGCCACCGGCTGGGTGTCCGGCATGACCAATGCATGGCCGCAGGAATGCGTCGGCATCTTCAATCTCTGCGCCCAGGGCCGGTTCGCCGAGGCGCTCGGGCTCTACCGCCTGATGACGCCTGCCTTCCACCTCGATACCCACGTCAAGCTCGTGCAGTACATCAAGCTTGCCGAGCACCTCGTCTATGGCGCGCCGGAGTGGACGCGCGCGCCGCGCCTGCCGCTGGTCGGCGACGAGCGTGCGCAGGTCTCCGCCGTCATCACCCGCACCATCGCCGATCTCCAGGCGCATGCGCGCCGCGCGGCCTGACGCCGCGTCGGCAACGATCCGACATCACGCGCGACGGACGGGTGCACGCGCCCGTCCGGCCATCAAAGATCGGACAATCAGGGGAAGGAATGATCATGAGCAGCACGACCAATGTGGAGAGTGCGATACCGTCGTCCGCCGCCGGCGACGGGTTGAAAGCCAAAGTCCTGTTCGCCAGCCTGACCGGCAGCGCCATCGAGTGGTTCGACTACTTTCTCTACGGCACCGTTGCCGGACTTGTTTTCAACCGCCTGTTCTTCCCCAATTATGATCCCGTCGTCGCGCTGCTGCTGTCCTATCTGTCGTTCTCGCTGCCGTTCTTCGTGCGGCCGTTCGGCGGCTTCGTGTTCGCCCACATCGGCGACCGTATCGGCCGCAAGAAAACCCTGGTGCTGACGCTGTCGTGCATGGGGTTTGCCACCTTCCTGATCGGGCTTCTGCCGGGCTATGACCGCATCGGCGTGTGGGCGCCGATCCTGCTGGTGACGCTGCGCGTCATCCAGGGCCTCGGCATTTCCGGCGAATGGGGCGGCGCCCTGCTGCTGGCCTATGAGTACGCGCCCGAGAACCGGCGCGGTTTCGCCGGCAGCATTCCGCAGATGGGCGTGCCGCTCGGCATGCTGCTCGCCACCCTCGCCATGACGCTGATGTCGATCCTGCCGGACGCCGAGTTCATCGCCTGGGGCTGGCGCGTGCCGTTCCTGCTCAGCGCGGTGCTGGTGTTCCTGGGGCTGTGGATCCGCAACGGTATCGACGAGACGCCGGATTTCAAGAAGACCAAGCAGAGTGGCAACGTCGCCAGGATCCCGCTGGTCGACACCGTCCGTTATCACTGGCGCGAGGTGCTGATCGCGACCGGGGCGAAGATCGTCGAGACGGCGCCGTTCTACGTCTTCACCACCTTCGTGGTCGGCTACGCCACCGGCACGCTGAAGTTCGAGAAGGTCACCGTGCTCAATGCGATCACCATCGCGTCGCTGGTTACCGTGTGCATGATCCCGGTCATGGGCAGCCTGTCGGACCGGATCGGGCGCAAGGCCGTCTTCCTCACCGGCACCGTGCTGATGGCCGCGTTCGCGTTTCCCTACTTCTATCTGCTCGATCTGCGGCAGTCCTGGAGCATCACGCTCGCCACCGTGGTCACCGTCGGCCTGATCTGGGCGCCGATCGTCGCCACCCTCGGCACGCTGATGTCGGAGATCTTTTCCACCCGGGTGCGCTACACCGGCATCACGCTCGGCTCGCAGATCGGCGCGGCGGTCGCCGGCGGCACCGCGCCGCTGGTCGCCACCTGGCTGCTCAGCGAGTTCAGCGGCAACTGGGTGTCGATCGCGGTCTACATCATCTTGTGCGCCGCGATCTCGTTTGTCGCGGTGTCGTGTGTCGACCGGCGGACGGCGGCGCAGGGCGCCTGATCGTCGCGGCAGGACGGCGTGCGGGGCTCGGCCAGATTGCCGGGCCCCCTTTCATATCCATCGGTCGGGCGGGCGTTCGGCGGTCATGTCGCTGCAGTGCGGCAAACCGTGCCTTTTTGCGGCGCCCGGACACGACACCCTCCTCCTGTTGCCGACATCCCACGGTCCTCTGCCGCGGCGTGTCGTCATCGGACCGGTCTCCCAGGGTACCCACCGCCGTGGCCATCAGGTAGGATGACGGCCTTCATCCAGTGATACTTTGAGGACCTTCATGACGCATTCCGCGCTGTCCCTGTCCCGCATCGCCATCCTGCTCGCTGTCGGCCTGAGCGTGTCGGGTGTCGTGGCGACCAGTCCAGCTCGTGCCCAGGACGACACGCGCAAGGCCCAGGAGCGCGCCTGCTCCCATGACGTGTCGCGGCACTGCCGCAAGGTGATGGGCGAGGGCGACATGGCCGTTCATCAATGCCTGCTGCAGAACCACGACAAGCTCAGTCCGGCCTGCCGCAAGCTGGTGGACGGACACTGAGGTCGCTGCGCGCCGACACGACGGCGGTGACGGCAGAGTAACCGAGGCGGCGCGGCGCCCCGGACTTGCCGGTTGCGTTCATCGTGCTGTCGCAATACATCGACCCGAACTGCCCGGCCGGGCGTGGTCGTCGTGGATGTCGCCTCGCGGGAATTTCGCCGGGTGGCATTCCTCACAGCGGCCTGACGCCTCGCAGCGGCGACCGGCGGGGCATTTTTTGCGGCCCGGTGTGCGAGAGGGATGACGCGATGAATATTCTGCCCAAGGAGTTGCGGTTCGGGGCCGGCCAGCCGGTCCGCCGGGTCGAGGATCAGCGTCTCGTCACCGGCCATGGCCGCTATGTCGACGACATCGCCCATGCCGACGCGCTCTGGCTGGTGCTGCTGCGTTCGCCGCACGCCCATGCCCGCATCACGGCGATCGGCACCGCGGCCGCGCGCGCCCTGCCAGGCGTCGAGGCGATCTTCACCGGTGCCGATCTCGTCGCCGACGGCGTCGGTTCACTGCCGACCCTGCCGGTGTTCAAGCGGCCGGACGGCTCGCCCATGACCTTCCCCGAGCGCCGCCTGCTGGCGCACGAGGTGGTGCGCTTCACTGGTGAGGCGGTCGCCGCCGTGGTGGCGACCTCGCGCGCCGCGGCGCAGGCTGCGGTCGAGGCGATTGCGGTCGATTACGAGGTGCTGCCGGCGGTCACCGATCCGCAGGCCGCCGTTGCGCCCGGCGCCCCGGCGGTCTGGCCGCAGGCGCCGGACAATATCGTCGCTGCCACCAGCTATGGCGATGCTGCTGCGGTGGAAGCTGCCTTCAAGGCGGCGGCGCATGTGGTGTCGCTCGACGTCGTCAGCCAGCGCCTCGCGCCGGCCGCCATGGAGCCGCGCTCGACCATCGCCGAGGTCGACGGCAAGACCGGCCGCCTGACGCTGCACATGCAGACGCAGACGCCGACCACCACGCGCGACACGCTGGCGGACGCGGTGCTGAAGCGTCCGAAGGACAGCGTGCACATCCTCGTCGGCGACATCGGCGGCGGCTTCGGCCAGAAGACCGGCGTCTATCCGGAGGACGGCATCGTCGCCTATGCGGCCGTGAAGCTGAAGCGCAAGGTGCGCTGGCGCGGCGACCGCACCGACGAATTCCTCGGCGGCACCCATGGCCGCGACCTGACGTCGACGGCCGAATTCGCGCTCGACGCCAAGGGCCGGGTGCAGGCGTTCCGCGTGCGCTCGATCGGCGGCACCGGCGCCTATCTCAGCGGCACCGGCGTGCTGATCCCGCTGATCCTCGGCCCGTTCGTTGCGACCGGCACCTACGACCTGCCGCTCGTGCACATCGACGTCAAGGCGGTGATGACCAACACCGCGCCAGTCGGCGCCTATCGCGGCGCCGGCCGCCCCGAGGCGGTGTACATCGTCGAGCGGCTGATGGATGCGGCGGCGCGCCAGATCGGCATGGATCCGCGCAAGCTGCGCAAGATCAACTTCATCAAGCCCACGCAGATGCCGTACCGCACCGCGACCGGCCAGACCTATGACAGCGGCGCGTTCGCGCACATGCTCGACCGTGCCTCCGAGCTCGCCGACTGGGACGGCTTCGCCGCGCGCAAGCGCGCCGCCAAGGCCAAGGGCCTGCTCTACGGCCGCGGCCTTGCCAGCTACATCGAATGGACCGGCGGCACCGTGCACAACGAGAAGGTCAGCCTGCATGCCACCGGCGACGGCCGCGTGGTGCTGCATTCCGGCACCCAGGCGATGGGGCAGGGCCTCGAGACCGCCTATTCGCAGATGGTGAGCGCCGCGCTCGGCATTGCCATGGACAAGATCCAGGTGGTGCAGGGCGACACCGATCTGGCGCAGGGCTTCGGCAGCGTCGGCTCGCGCTCGCTGTTCGTCGGCGGTACCGCGGCGGTGGTGTCGGCGAACGACCTGATCACCAAGGCGCGCGAGAACGCAGCCCATGTGCTGGAGGCCGGCGTCGGCGATATCGAGTACAGCGGCGGCTGGCTGACGGTCGCCGGCACCGACCGCCGCATCAGCCTGTTCGAGCTCGCCAGGCGCGAGGCCGGCGAGCGGCTCAGCGTCGACAGCGAAGGCAAGGTCGACGGGCCGAGCTGGCCGAACGGCAGCCATATCTGCGAGGTCGAGATCGATCCGCAGACCGGCATCACGCGGGTGGCGCGTTACACCACCGTCGACGACGTCGGCGTTGCGGTCAATCCGATGCTGGTCGGTGGCCAGATCCATGGCGGCGTCGCCCAGGGCATCGGCCAGGCGCTGTACGAGGGCGTGGTCTATGATCCGGATGGCCAGTTGCTGACGGCGACCTATCAGGACTACTGCATCCCGCGCGCCGACGATGTCCCGGACATCCGTGTGACGCTCGACGAATCCGCCCCCTGCCGCACCAATCCGCTGGGCTCCAAGGGCTGCGGCGAATCCGGTGCGATCGGCGGGCCGCCCTGCGTGGTCAACGCGGTGATGGATGCGCTGAGCGGAGCCGGGGTGGCGAACCTGCATGCGCCGCTCACGCCGATGAAGGTGTGGTCCGCGCTGCAGGTGGCGGCGACGCCGGCTTGAGAACGACGGCGAGGGGCGCGGCCGCGGCGTGCCGCGGCCGGTCGCCGCGGCACGGGAAAGCGGATTGCGCGCGATGGCCTCCGTTGCCATGATCGGTTCTCAACGCGCACGAATCATCTATAGCTGTCGCCCGCGCGTTGCGCGCCGTCGACGATTTTGCTGCACAAGCCAAGCTTTCCTGCCGATTTCAAATCCTGGGCACCGATCAGTCGCATGCCATTTCAGAGATCGCACGTCAGCATTGTCAGATCGATCCGGCAGGTCAGCCTGGTGCGCGACTGGTTTCGCGCCCGGTCCGGACGGGCGCTGCCCACGATCGCGAGCTTCGAGCCCAACGAACGGGCGGGCGATGCGCTCGACCTGCTGCTGTGCGAGGTGGTGCGCGACGGCGACAGCATCGACTTTCGCTGCCTGCATGCCGGCGAGCGGATCGGCGCGATCTATGACGCCTCCATGGCGGGGCGGCCGATGCGCGAATGCCTCGATCCGGCGATGGCCGATGCGGCGATGCCGATCTGGAAGGCGTGCGTCGCGACCCGGATGCCGGTGTATGTGATCATCCCGGTCGTCGATATCGCCGGCAGCCCGGTCACCATCGAGCTCGTGCTGTTGCCGTATGCCAAGAGCGGCGATACCGCGGACTTCATCGTGGTGTCGCTGCATGCCTGCAGCACCGAGGGGCGGTTTTCGCCGACGGGGCTGATGCGCGTGAAGGATCGGGCGCCGCCGCACTGGGCCGTGGTGATCGATCCGGCGGCGACGGCCGCGTCCCGCCCGATGCCGATCGAGGCCGGCGCCGATGCGACCGAGCAGGTCGTGATGGACGCGATCTGACGTCTGCACGGCCGATCTGTAACTAGCTGTTGATGCGTTGGCGCAGTACGCCGCTATTCGTGGCGTTGCGCGCATGCGCAGCAATGTTCAGACATCCGGTACGCCACACCATGCGCCGCCGTTCAGAACGTCCAGAACTGAGCGCGATGTCGGCTTTTTTCGGTCTCTGTCATCCAGATTTCAACAGCACGGGTCAAGGTTCCGCCTATTGCCATTAACTGGGGCCTTACCATGAGCGACGTTGCTTTACCCGGCTCGATCGAGCCTGCCTTGCAGAAGGGACCGGATCTCGATCGCGGCTTCCACCCGCTGACCGGTGTCATCTACATCGGCATCGTCGCCGCCGCGCTCCTGTTCGTGGCCTACAGCATTTATGCGGACGTCGACGCGACGGGCGTGCGGATCTCGAGCCTTCTGCCCTACATCATGCTGTTCGTCGCGCTGCTGATCGCGCTCGGCTTCGAGTTCGTCAACGGCTTCCATGACACCGCCAATGCGGTGGCGACCGTGATCTACACCCGCTCGATGCCGGCCCACATCGCAGTGGTCTGGTCGGGCATGTTCAACCTGCTCGGTGTGCTGCTGTCCTCGGGTGCGGTGGCGTTCGGCATCGTGTCGCTGCTGCCCGTCGAGCTGATCCTGCAGGTCGGCAGCGGTGCCGGCTTCGCGATGGTGTTCGCGCTGCTGATCGCGGCGATCGCATGGAACGTCGGCACCTGGTATTTCGGTCTGCCGGCGTCGAGCTCGCACACCCTGATCGGCTCGATCATCGGCGTCGGCATCGCCAACGCCCTGATGCACGGCCGCAGCGGCACCTCCGGGGTGGACTGGTCGCAGGCCGGCAACATCGGCAAGGCGCTGTTGATGTCGCCGCTGTTCGGCTTCGCGCTGGCGGCGATCCTGCTGCTGGTGCTGCGCACCGTGATGCTGCGCGCGACGCCGGCGCTGTTCGCCGAGCCGAAGGGCAACCAGCCGCCGCCGATCTGGATCCGCGGCATCCTGGTGCTCACCTGCACGCTGGTGTCGTTCTTCCATGGCTCCAACGACGGTCAGAAGGGCATGGGCCTGATCATGCTGATCCTGATCGGCACGGTGCCGACCGCCTATGCGCTCAACCGCGCGCTGCCGGCCAACCAGACCGAGCAGTTCGTGCAGACGTCAGCTGCGGCCAGCAAGGTGATCGAAGGCAAGGCCGCCGGCTACAATGTGCTCGGCAACCCGCGTCCTGCCGTCACCAACTACGTCGCCGCGCACGAGATCAACGAGGGCACCTATCCCTCGCTCGCGGTGCTGGTGCGTGACATCAGCCAGCAGGTCACCCAGTACGGCTCGCTGGCGAAGGTGCCGGCCGATGCGGTGGGCAACACCCGCAACGACATGTACCTCGCCTCCGAAGCGATCCGCTTCCTGATGAAGGACAAGGAGAGCGAGCTCAGCGCCGCCGACGTCGCCGTGCTCAATACCTACAAGGGCACGCTCGACGCCGCGACCAAGTTCATCCCGACCTGGGTGAAGATCGCGGTGGCGATCGCGCTCGGCCTCGGCACCATGGTCGGCTGGAAGCGGATCGTGGTCACCGTCGGCGAGAAGATCGGCAAGACCCACCTGACCTACGCCCAGGGCGCCTGTGCCGAGATCACGGCTGCCGCCACCATCGCGGCGGCCGACGGCTACGGCCTGCCGGTCTCGACCACCCACGTGCTGTCGTCGGGCATCGCAGGCACCATGGCCGCCAACGGCTCCGGGCTGCAGTGGGCGACGATCCGCAACATCGCGCTGGCCTGGGTGCTGACCCTGCCGGCGGCGATGGTGCTGTCGGGCAGCCTGTACTTCGTGCTCTACCATCTGCTCTGATCGGTCGATCAGGGGTGAGAACTGGAAAGCCGCGCAGGGCCTGCGCGGCTTTCCCCGTTTCAGGGCCGGATGCTGATCAGCGAGGTTTGATGCGCTGCACCACGCAGGATCGCCCTGACGGTCCGCCGCATGGTGTATAAGTCCCGTCCCGGTCCGACAGCGCGGTGGCTGCGCGACCGAACTTGCGAAGCGGGACACTAGGAGACGAGGTGGTCATGGAAACTCTGATGCTGCCGTTCACGCCACGCTTTATCATCCTCACGATCTGCTCGGTCGTGACCGTGTTGCTGTTCGGCATCGGCATAGTCGACCACAAGGCGTTCGACATCGTGCTGCTGCCGCTGGTGGTGTTCGGCGCGCTAACGGCGCTCGGCTTTCGCGACCTGATCCAGAAGCGGCACGCGGTGCTGCGCAACTATCCGGTGTCAGCACATCTGCGCTTCCTGCTGGAGGAGATCCGGCCGGAGATGCGGCAGTATTTCTTCGAGAGCGAGAAGGACGGCAAGCCGTTCAGCCGCGACACCCGCGCCGTGGTGTATCAGCGCGCCAAGATGGACCTCGACAAGCGGCCGTTCGGCACCCAGAACGATGTCTACCAGGAGGGCTACGAATGGATGCACCATTCGGTGGCCCCCAAGCCGATGGCGTCGGAGAAATTCCGCCTGACCATCGGCGGCCCTGATTGCACCAGGCCCTACTCGGCCTCGATCCTCAACGTCTCCGCCATGAGCTTCGGCGCGCTGAGCCCCAATGCGGTGCGGGCGCTGAACGGAGGCGCGAAGAAGGGCGGCTTTGCCCAGGACACCGGCGAGGGTGGTTTCAGCCCGTATCATCGCGAGATGGGCGGCGACATCATCTGGGAGATCGGGTCCGGCTATTTTGGCTGCCGTACCGCGGATGGCAATTTCGATCCGGACAAGTTCGCAGCGCTGGCCACGCTCGATCAGATCAAGATGGTCGAGCTCAAGATGAGTCAGGGCGCCAAGCCCGGCCATGGCGGCGTGCTGCCCGCGGCCAAGGTGTCAAAGGAGATTTCCGAGATCCGTGGCGTGCCGATGGGGCAGGATTGCATCTCGCCGCCCTACCACAAGGCGTTCTCGACGCCGATCGGAATGATGCAGTTCATCGCCGAGATGCGGCGATTGTCCGGCGGCAAGCCCGCTGGCTTCAAGCTCTGCGTCGGTCATCCCTGGGAGTTCCTGTCGATCTGCAAGGCCATGCTGGCGACGGGGATTTATCCCGACTTCATCGTGGTCGACGGCAACGAGGGCGGCACCGGCGCGGCGCCGCTCGAGTTCATGGACAATCTCGGCATGCCGATGCGCGAGGGCGTCAACTTCGTCCACAATGCGCTGATTGGCATCAACGCCCGCGACCGCATCAAGGTCGGCGCATCGGGCAAGATCGCCACCGCCTTCGACATCGCCCGTGCCATGGCGATCGGCGCGGACTGGTGCAACGCCGCCCGCGCCTTCATGTTCTCGATCGGCTGCATCCAGTCGCTGAGCTGCCATACCGACCGCTGCCCGACCGGGGTCACCACCCAGGATCCGACCCGCTATCGCGCCCTGGTGACGCCCGACAAGCTCGAGCGCGTCCACAACTACCACCATGCGACCTTGCACGCGCTCGCCGAGCTCACGGCGGCCGGCGGCTTCTCGCATCCCGAGGAGATGAAGCCGGTGCATTTCTCGCGGCGCGTCTCCGGTGTCGAGGTGATGTCGTTCGACCACCTCTATCCGTCGCTGCGGCCGGGCGAGCTGATCAACGGGACGGAGGATGCGCGCTTCAAGCGCGCCTGGGCGTTGGCCCAGGCGGAAACCTTCGCGGCAGCGGGCTGAGGCGCGCGGCCAGTCAGGCGGCGTGGGCGAGGATGTTGACGAGGCGGCCGAACGGATCGCGCACGTAAAAGCGGCGGACGCCCCAGGGCTCGTCCGCCGGGCCGTATTCCAGCGGCAGGCCGGCGGTATGGACGCGCGCGAGCGCGGCCTCGAGATCGTCCACCTCGATCGACAGGTCCGGCACCTGTGTGCCCGAGCCGCCTTCGCTCGCGATGCTGACCTGCACGGTCATGGCCTGGGCCGAACCCCAGGTCGCGATCCAGCCATGGTCCATCAGCAGGTCGAGGCCGAGCACGTCGCCGTAGAAGGCGCGGGCCTTGGCGCGGCTCTCGGCCGTGTCGGGCGCGCTGATATTGGCGACGATGCGTTTGACCTGCATGGATTGTCCTGCGCGGGTGGCCGCAGCGTGATGACGGGATGTGGCGCCTAGAACTCGGCGTGCACGCGTCCGGAGAACAGCGATACCGGGCCGCGGTCGCCGTTGTAGGCGGGATTGACGATGAGCTGATAGTCCGCCGTCAGGGTCACGCTCTTGTTGAGCGCGTAGGCGTAATAGGTTTCCAGGATCTGCTCGGGCCGGTAGTTGAGCGCGCCGTCGCCGATCAAGAGGCCATTGCCGCCGGCGGCGAGGAAGTCGCGGTGAGGTCGCGACAGTCCGTTGATGGCGCCGCCGAGGCCGAACGTATCGGCGTTGCGGCCCCAGTAGCTGCCCTTGATGGAAAGGCCGCCTGACAGGCTCTGGTCGATGTCGGTGAACGACAGGATCTCGTTGCGGCCATCGTTCCAGCTGAGGCGGGCGAACACGCCGATGTCGGTCGCGATCTGCTGCTCGCCGTTGAGGTAGAAGCCGTACTTCCAGCGCTCCTGGCGCAGGCTCGCCATCGCGTCGTTGATGGCGATCGACGGATCCAGCGCGCTGAGCGCCAGCGCCTGATTGTAGCTGCCGGTGTTGCCGCGGTTGGCGAACACGCCGAGCCGCAGCTTGCCGGGTTGGCCGAACAGGGTGTGCCGCTCCTCGAACTCCATGACGGAGCCGGCGCCCTTGACGTTGAGCGTGTCGCTGTTCGGCGCCGCCGGCACCTCGAACAGGCCGGCGCGCAGCGCCCAGTCCTTGCGGTTGAGTTCGACCACCGCGCCGCGGGTGAAGCCGGGCAGGTCGGCGGGAAAGTCGTAGGCGGCGGAGGCCCACATGGCCCAGTTCATGAAGTCGGCGCGCGGGTCCTTGGCGTAGGCATTGCCGTCGAAATAGTCGCCGATCGCGAAGCGGCCGATGGTGACGGTGATGCGGTCGATGTCGCGCTTGCCGGCGAGCTGCATCGGACCATCGGCGACGTCTTCCTGCTCGCCGCCGAGGCCGAAGGTCTGGCGGAAGACGTAGCGCTGCGGCCGGAACTTGGGATACTCGGCGCCGCCCTTCTGGGCTTCGCCGTTGGGGAAGCCGCCGAGGCCCAGCGTGCCGGCGACGCCGAAGCCCTGTGCCACCTCGGGGTTGAAATAGAGCTCGCCGCCGTTCCACAGCCGCCAGCCGAGGAAGACGTCGGCGGTCCAGGTTTCGCGCCCGAGGCCGCCGCCCGGCAGGCTGTTGCTGCCCTGGTAGGGCGAGCGGAAGGCGGGATAGCCCTGGAGGATGGCTGTTGTCTGGCCGTGGATCGACCAGTCGTCGGACTCCGGCAGCACGCCGGTCGCGCGGCTGGGCGCCCACAGCGGCCCGTTCCACAGCCGGTAATTCAGTCCGACCTTGACCATCTGCAGCTTCGGATCGACCCGCGCGTCGGGGATCGCGTATCCGTCGAAACGGTACGTCCGGGCGCCGAGGTCGGCATAGCTGTACTCGACCCTGCCGCTCCAGTTGCCATGGAGGGCAACCTCCAGGCCCGCCCCGGCGACCCAGCCATAGTGCTGGTGCGCCTTGCGGTCGATCCCGTCGCCGTTGGCATCGTTGATGGTGGCGGTGCTCCGCGCCCAGGCAAGGCCCGCGGTAACGTAAGGCAGCCAGGCGCCGAAGGCGTAGCCGACACGGCCACGAACCGTGCCGAGTTGATCGAGGCTGGTGTCGAAGGGCGCGCGCTCGATCTGGGTCCGGTCGATCGGCGAGACGAACGAAATGTCGGCTTCGGCGCCCAGCACCACGCGGCTCGGCAGCTGGAGATTGGCGCCGATCTGGTAGCCGCCGGTCATGCCGGTGGGACTGTGGGGAAAAATAGCCCCCTGCAGCGGCTGGCCGTGGGTGTCGGGCCCGAAGCTGCCGCCGCCATACCCGGCATGGCCGCCGACATAGATGCCGGTCCAGTCGAACACCCGCGCCGCGGCGGACGCCTTCAGCGGCCTGGTTTCGAGGTCGGCGGCTGCAGCCTCGAGGCAGAGGACCGAGAGGGTGAGGCCGGCAAGTAGCGTCTTCATCGTCTCCGGCGCCGTCGGTTCGGGGGCGGTCTCGTGTTGTCCGGTCTTCCTCTGGCACAGAGCTCCGGTTCGCGCCACCGAGGCCGAGGCGTTTAGCGGTCGATTCTGGTGGTGTGAGCCATGCCCGCAACAGCGCCGAGCGACGGGAGGGATCCAGGGACGTCCGGCCGTCCGTGACATGCCATGGATGTACGACAGATATGTAACGGGGAGGCGGTGACGGGCCCCGCAAAAGGATGACCCGCCCGGGGGGACAACCGGGCGGGTCGGGTACGACACGGGGTGGATGAAGCGCCCGTGCCGGACGCGGATCCACCGGGATTGTGTCAGTCGCAGACGCGAGCGCGCCCGATGTAATTGCCGTAGGCGTCGTACTGGCGGACCCAGCCGCAGCGGCGATAGGCGTAACCGTCGTAATAGGGGCCGTTGGCGATCGCTGCGCCGACGGCGGCGGCGCCGATCACACCGGCTGCGATGCCAAGGCCAAGGCCCAGGCCGCGGGCTTCGGCGGGACGCGAGGTGGCGGCCATGCCGCCGGTCAGGGTGAGTGCGGTGAGGGCGAGGGCGGCAATCTTGGTCTTGATCGACATGGTGGTCTCCATCCGGTGTTTGGGGCGCCCCGTTGGGGTGCATGCCCGTTCGTCGAACGCCGGTTGGTCCGGGTTCGACGACGCGGATGAAGAAAATTGCCGGGACTGGATCGAACCTATTCCGGCTTCGCAAGACGCGTGACGGTCAGAGCAGTGGCTGCGGGGTGTTGTGCAGCGCCGCCATGTCGAAGCGGGCGACGTCGGCCAGCAGCTCGCAGAACGCGCGCGCGCCATGGTCGATCAGCAGCTCGCCCTTCTCGGCGCTCGCCTGCGTGGCGTCACCGGCGGCGCCGCAGGGGTTGAGATCCTGTGCCTGCCAGGCGAACGGCGCAGGCCGGTGCGTCGACAGCCAGCGATAGCGGGCCTCGAAGTCGAGGCTCGCCGGCCGGAAATCGGCGATACGGTCGCGGCGCACCTTGTCGGGATACGCCGCCAGCATGATCGAGGTCTCGATGGCGCCGCCATGCACGCCGTGGCGCACCTCCGCTTCGCTGAACAGCCCCGCCGGCTGGCCGAAGCGGTGCCACCCGGTGGTGACCGCGAGCAGGCCGTGCTGCGCGCGCAGATCCTGCGCGACCACCGACATCGCGGCGCTGTTGCCGCCATGGCTCGTCACCATCACCAGCTTGCGGATGCCGGCCGCGGCGATGCCGGCGCCGAGCTCCATCCATGAGCGCAGCGCTGCCGTGGTCGACAGCGACACGGTCTGCGGAAAGTCGATGTGCTCGGTCGACAGGCCGACCGCCTGCACCGGGATGAAGGTCGCCGGAATCTCCGCCGGCAGCAGGGCGCGGACGCGGGCGAGGAACGCCTCGGCGATCAGCGTGTCGGTTTCGACCGGCAGGTGTGGCCCGTGCTGCTCGGTCGCCGCGAGCGGCAGCACCGCGATCCAGTCGGCGGTGGCGCCGGCCGGCAGCTCGCCCCAGCGGATGGCGGTCCAGTCGTGGGGCGGGTGATGGGCAGGGCTGGTCACGGGCGTGGGTCCGGTCTCTCGGGGGCGTCGCTGCTTTCTACACGAAGGCGGCGTCCAGGGGGACACCATCGTGACCGGGCGGCGGCATCCCGCCACCGGTGCCGCTATTTCTTTGTGCGGCATTGCGCGGTAGCTTGCGGCCATCGCCGGCCACATCCTGGCCGTTTCCCGAAAGCCCCGCCGACGGAGCCCGATGATGAGAGTTGCTGCGCTGTTTCGTGCCCTGACCGTCGCTGTCGCGGTCGCGGCCTCGCCGGCGCTGGCGCAGACGCCGGCCAAGCTCGACAAGGTGTCGTTCGGAACCAACTGGGTCGCGGAGGCCGAGCATGGCGGCTTCTTCCAGGCGGTGGCCGACGGCACCTATGCCAGCTACGGCCTCGACGTCACCATCGTCTCGGGCGGCCCCAACATCAACAACCGCATCCTGCTGGCCTCGGGCAAGCTCGACTTCTTCATGAGCGCCAACTCGCTGCAGTCGTTCGATGCCGTCGCCAACAACGTGCCGGTGGTGGCGGTGGCGGCCATGTTCCAGAAGGACCCGCAGGTGTTCCTGGCGCATCCCGACGCCAAGGTCAGCAAGCTCGAGGACCTCAAGCCGTTGACGCTGTTCGTGTCGAAGGAGGGCATGCAGACCTACTTCCAGTGGATGAGGTCGGAGTACGGCTTCAACGAGAACAACGTGAAGCCCTACACCTTCAACGCCCAGCCCTTCCTCGCCGACAAGAAGAGCGCGATGGAGGGCTATGTCACCTCCGAGCCGTTCGCGGTCGAGAAGCAGGCCGGCTTCAAGCCGACGGTGATCGAGCTCGCCGACTACGGCTTCAACACCTACTCGACGCTGATCGAGACCCGGCGCGACCTCGCCGAGAACAAGTCTGATCTGGTGCAGCGCTTCGTCGATGCCTCGATCATCGGCTGGTACAACTATCTCTATGGCGACAACCGCCCCGGCAATGCGCTGATCAAGACATTCAACCCGGACATGACCGACGAACTGCTCGCCTATTCGGTCGCCAAGATGAAGGACTATGGCATCGTCGATTCCGGTGATACGGCGAAGGACGGCATCGGTGCGATGAACGACGCGCGCATGGCGAGCTTCTTCGACAAGATGGTGCGCGCCGGCGTGGTGCGCGCGGATCTCGACTTCAAGAAGTCCTACACGCTGCGTTACGTCAACAAGGGCGTCGGCCTCGACCGCCGCCCCAAGAACTGACCGGCGCGATGTCCGATCCGGCGGCCGGTGCGGCCGCACGCGAGGCCGCGCTGCCGGCAGATGTCGCCGTGCGTTTCCGCCGCGCCGGCAAGGTTTACGACAACGGCGTGCAGGCGCTGTCGGCACTCGATCTCGATATCCGCCGCGGTGAATTCGTGTCGTTGCTGGGGCCTTCCGGGTGCGGCAAGTCGACGGCGCTGCGGCTGATCGCCGGCCTCAGCCGCCCGAGCGCCGGCGAGGTGCAGGTGGCGCGGCGATCGGCGACGGCGCGCGACCAGGCGATCGGCTTCGTGTTCCAGGAGCCGACGCTGATGCCCTGGGCCAGCGTTCTCGACAATGTCCGTCTGCCGCTGCGGCTCGCCCGCATGGCCCGCACTGACGCGGAGACGCGTGCTCGCGAGGCCCTGACGCGCGTCGGGCTCGCCGATTTCGCTGACGTCTATCCCCGTGAACTGTCCGGCGGCATGAAGATGCGGGTGTCGCTGGCGCGCGCGCTGGTCACCGATCCGGACATCCTGTTGATGGACGAGCCGTTCGCGGCGCTCGACGAGATCACGCGCTTTCGCCTCAACAACGACCTGATGGCGCTGTGGCGTAGCCTGCGCAAGACCGTGGTGTTCGTCACCCATTCGGTGTTCGAGTCGGTCTACCTGTCGCAGCGGGTGGTGGTGATGACGCCGCGCCCGGGCCGCATCAGTGCCGAGTTCCGCATCGTCGCGCCGGATCCGCGCCTGGAGGAGTTCCGCACCTCGGCGAGCTATGCCGCGCAGTGCCGCGAGGTGTCGGCTGCGCTCGCGCACGCCAGCGGAGATGCGCCATGACCGCGCGCGAGCAATCGTCCTTGGAGGACGCGCGTCCGGTGTCGCGGGGGAATGCCGGCCGCGTGCTTCGCATGCTGTTGCCGGCGCTGGTGCTGGCCGCCGTGGTCGGCCTCTGGGAGGCGGTGGTGGGGATCAACGCGATTCCGCCCTACGTGCTGCCGAGCCCGTCCAACGTGGTCGCGACGCTGGCGCGGGACTGGAACCTGCTGTTCGGCTCGCTGCTGGTCACACTGGTCACGACGCTGGAGGGGTTCGTCGCCGCAGCCGTCGGCGGCATTGTGCTGGCGCTGCTGTTCAGCCGCTCGACCTGGCTTGAATATGCGCTGCTGCCCTATGCGGTGGTGCTGCAGGTGACGCCGGTGATCGCGATCGCGCCGCTGCTGCTGATCTATCTGCCGCAGCCGGTGGCGGTGGTCGCCTGCGCCTGGATCGTGGCGTTCTTTCCCGTGCTGTCCAACACCATGCTGGGCCTGAAGTCGGTGGACCGCAACCTGGCCGGCCTGTTCACGCTCTATGGCGCGTCCCCGTTGCAGACCCTTGGCCTGCTGCGCCTGCCGTCGGCGCTGCCCTACATGTTGGGTGGTCTGCGGATCGCCGGCGGTCTGTCGCTGATCGGCGCGGTGGTGGCTGAAATTGCGGCAGGTTCGGCGGGGGCGGGCTCGGGGCTCGCCTACCGCATTGCAGAATCGAGTTACCGCCTCAACATTCCGCGCATGTTCGCCGCACTTTTGCTGCTCTCTGTCGCCGGTATTGTGATCTATATGATGCTCTCGCTGGCATCGTATCTTGTGCTACGACGCTGGCACGAAAGCGCGCTTGGAAAGGATAGCTGATGACCGCCGCGAAGACCGACGTCCTGATATATGGGCAGCCCAAGAAACTCGTCACCGAAGGCTTGAGCGGGTCGTTCACGGTGCATGCCGCTGAAAGCCACGGCGACCTCGGCCGCATCAGCCCGGCTGTCGCCGAGCGCATCAAGGGCGTCGCTGTGACCGGCCTCGTCAGCGCCGACAAGGCGATGATGGAGAAGTTTCCGAAGCTCGAGATCATCTCCAGCTTCGGCGTCGGCTACGACCATGTCGACTGGGCTCATGCCCGCGACCACAACATCATCGTCACCAACACGCCGGACGTGCTGACCGAGGAAGTCGCTGATGTCGCACTCGGCCTGTTGATCGCGACGCTGCGCGAGTTCGTCCGCGCCGATCGCTACGTGCGCGCCGGCCAGTGGGCGACGCAAAACTATCCGCTGACCGTCGGCTCGCTGCGCGGCCGCACCGTCGGCATGGTCGGCATGGGCCGCATCGGTCAGGCGATCGCGCGCCGGCTCGAAGCGTCGCTGGTGCCGGTGGTCTATCACTCGCGCAATCCGGCGAAGGGCGTCAGCAACAGGCACTATCCCAATCTCGTGGAGATGGCGAAGGCGGTCGACACGCTGGTCGTGATCACCCCGGGCGGTGCGTCGACGGCGAAGATCGTCAACGCCGAGGTCATCGACGCGCTCGGCCCGAACGGCGTCATCGTCAACGTCGCGCGCGGCTCGGTGATCGACGAAGAGGCGCTGATCGCCGCGTTGAAGGCAGGCAAGATCCTCGGCGCCGGCCTCGACGTGTTCGCCAACGAGCCGAACGTGCCGGACGAGCTGCGCGCGCTGCAGAACACCGTGCTGCTGCCGCATGTCGGCTCGGCCTCGATCGTGACCCGCAACGCCATGGACAAGCTGGTCGTCGACAACCTGAAAGCCTGGTTCGATGGCCAGCCGCCGCTGACCCCGATCGCGGAAACCCCGGTCAAGGGACGCTGAGCATGGCGCAGGCCGCGGCGCGCGCGAACCGGTGGCGTCGGCCTTGCGCCGGCGCGCTGGCGCTGCTCGCGCTCGCGGTCCTGCCGGCGCGCGCCGAGGATCCGCAGGGGCTCGCCCACGATATGGTCGGCCAGTGGGAGCTCGCCACCGCCGAGCGCAGCAAGACCTGCGTGGTGACGCTCAAGCCCGATGCCGCCGGCGGCGGCGCGATGAAGCTCGAGCTCGACAAGGGCTGCGCCGAGGCGCTGCCGTTCACCCGCGAGATCGCCGCCTGGAGCATCAAGGGCCTCGACATCGTGCGGCTGCAGGATGCCAAGGGCCTGCCGGTGATCGATGTCACCGAGGTCGAGAGCGGCATCTTCGAGGGCCAGCGCACGGGCGAGGGCGTCTATCTCCTGCAGAACCTCGCAGCGGCCCGCGCGCTCGCCAAGTCGACCGATCAACTGATCGGCGACTGGTCGATGGTGCGCGGCAACGACCATGCCATCTGCAGTCTGACGCTGACCAATACCGAGATCGCTCCGGACAACTATGCGGTCTATCTCAAGCCGCGCTGTGATGCGGCGGTGAGCGCTTTCGGCCCGGTGAGCTGGCGGTTGGAGCGCGGCGAGCTGCAGCTGATCTCGGCCAAGGGCGAGATCTGGCGCTTCGAGGCCGACGACAACGCGCAGTGGCGCCGCGTGCCCGACAGCGTCGATCCGCTCATCCTCATCAAGCAGTAGGCGTGCTCATCGCGCAGCAGATCCGGCGTAACAGGCCGGCGATCTACGGTCGCGCTTCCAGCACCATGTTGAACGGCGTTTCCGCGGCGCGCCGGAAGCGCGTGAAGCCGCCGGCCGTCACCACCTGCCGCAGCCGCACCTCGCCCGCTTGCGCGCCGAGCCCCATTCCGACCTCCTGCGCCAGCGACGCCGGCGTGCACACCATGGTGGACGCGGCATAGTATACCCGCCCGATCGGGTTGAGGTTCGCGGCGAGCTGGTCGTGAGCGAACGGCTCCACGATCATCCAGGTGCCGTCAGGCTTCAGCGCTTCGCGGACATGCCGCGCGGCGCCGACCGGATCGCCCATGTCGTGCAGGCAATCGAAGAACGCGACGAGGTCATAGCTGCCGGGAAACGTCTTGGCGGTGGCAATCTCGAAGCGGGTGTTGCCGGCGACGCCGGCTTCAGTGGCTGCCTTGTGCGCGCGTTCGATCGAAGGCGAATGATAGTCGAAGCCGGTGAAATGCGACTTCGGAAACGCCCGCGCCATCACGATCGTCGAGGCGCCATGACCACAACCGACATCGGCGACCTCGGCGCCGCGCTCGAGCTTCTCGATCATGCCGTCGAGCGCGGGCAGCCAGGCCGAGACCAGGTTGGCGTTGTAGCCGGGACGGAAGAAGCGCTCGGTGCCGCGGAACAGGCAGGCGCTGTGATCGTGCCAGGGCAGCCCGCGCCCGCTGCGGAAGGCGTCGGCCACTTTGGGCTCGTCGATCCACAGCGCCGAGAGCACCTCGAAGGCGCCGGCCATGAAGGCGGGGCTGTCGTCGTCGGCGAACACGGTCGCCTGTTCCGCGTTCAGTGAGAACGTGTCGGAATCCCTGTCGTAGTCGACATAGCCGGCCGCGGCCTGCGCCGCCAGCCACTCGCGCACGTTGCGTTCATAGGTGTCGGTACGCTTGGCGAGTTGCTCCGAGGAGATCGGGCCCGCGTCGCGCATGGCCTTGTAGAAGCCGAGGCGATCGCCGAGCACCACGAGGGCGCCCGTGGCAATGCTGCCGAGATCGCCCACCATTCGGCCGAGAAAGGCGTCAAGCTTGGTCTGGTCTGGTTGCTGCATCGCGTTCTCCCGTCGCAGGATGAGGCGCGATGATCAGATCACTCGCCGGGCGCGAGGTTCACGGTTCGTCCGGCGGATAGCCCTCCTTCTTTTGACGGAGGGCACCCGACAGGTCAGTTGACCTGTCGGGGAAAGCTGCCGCGGATCACCGCGCTCTGGCGCGCAGCAGGCGTGCCAGGCGCACGGCGAGCATCAGGCACAGCACCGGCGCGATGGTGAACACCGCAAACAGCGCCAGCGCCGCGCGCGCGGTGCCGACCAGGCCGCCGGGATCGACGAGGCCGGCGGTGTTGGCGACGAGGCCCGCGGCCGCGGCGCCGACCGCCGTCGCATAGAGCTGCACGGTGGTGATGGAGGCCGAGGCGCGATCCTGCTCGTCCGGCCCGGCGAATGTCAGCACCCAGGTCAGCAGGTGCGGCCAGGCCATGCCGACGCCGAGGCCGAGGCTGAACAGGCCGACGGCCAGGATGACGAGGCGTCCGACATCCGCGTTCGCGGTGGGCATCAGCCACAGCAGGATCAGGCCGCCGATCAGCGAGACGCACGGTGCGGTGACGATGATGCGGCGGACCTTTTGCCCGGCGAAGTTCGAGCTGGTGACCGAGCCGACCGTCCAGCCGCCCGCCATCAAGGCCGAGAGGTAGCCGGCGATCAGCGGCGACTGGCCATGCAGCACCTGGAGGAACAGCGGCACGAACACGTCGTCGCTGGTCACCGTCATCGCCAGCAGCGACATCACGCCATAGACGAGGCCGAGCGGCGCGCCGCGGCGGAACGCATCGCGCGGCAACAGCCGGCGCGGGCTCCGCCGCTCGTTGCGGACGATCAGGAACGACAGCACGGCCGCCGCCGCAAGGCCGGCGATGTTCCAGGCCGGCCGGGTGGAAATGCTGCCGGCCGACACCGCAAGCACCGCCGCGGCGAGCAGCAGCATCTGCAGCACCGGCAGCGGGGAGGGGCGCCGGGCATCGACCTCGCGCGGCAGCACGACCGCGGCGATGGCGGCGAAGATCAGCGCGAGCGGGATCAGCACATGGAACGCACTGCGCCAGGCGTCGAGCTCGGCGAACACGCCGCCGAGCGCCGGCCCGACCAGGGTGCCGATGCCCCACATGCCGGACACCAGCGCCATCGCACGCGGCCACAGCGCCTGCGGAAACAGCAGGCGGATCATGGCGTAGGACAGCGAGATCAGAAGGCCGCCGCCGAGCCCCTGCACGGTGCGCCCGGCCAGCATCACCGGCATGGCGGGGGCGAGGCCGCACACCAGCGCGCCAAGCGCGAACAGCGTCGCGGCGGTGGTGTAGGCGCCGCGCGGCCGCAGTGCCTGCAGCAGGCGCGCCGAGCAGGTCGCGCCGATGATCGAGGCGATCACGAACAGCGTCGTGTTCCAGGCATAGTAGCTGAGGCCGCCGATATCGCGCACGATCGACGGCAGCATGGTGGTGGTCAGGAACACATTGACGGCATGCAGCGCCACGCCGCCGGCGAGCACCAGCGAGGAAATGGCGTTGCGCCCGCCGAGCAGCGTTGCCCAGCCCGGAGGAGGGAGGGCCGAAGCTGCGGCATCCCCCGCCGTCACGGCGTGCGCGACGGCCGGGGAGGAATTGGACGAAGAAGACACGTGTCGGCTCCAGAGAGAGGAAGTCCTGGCGCGCGGAGGAGCCCGGTCGCCGACCCCTTGATAGAACCTCAACCGGCGTTGAGGTCAAGCCGCGAGGCGGCCCGATCTCGCTGCGACAAGCTGCCTCACACGGTGAGGTGCGCCAGGATGTCGTCGCGGGCGAGCGTGGCGGCGGCGCCGGCGCGCACCACCTCGCCATGGTCCATGATGACGATGTGGTCGGCGATACGTTCGACCAGGGTCAGGTTCTGCTCGATCACCACGAACGCGGTGCCGCGTTGCTTGCGCTCGGCGATGAGGTCGGCCATGCGGATCACGTTTTCGTACTGCACGCCCTCGGTCGGTTCGTCGATCACCACGAGGGGCGTGTCGGCGGCGAGGCCGCGCACGAACGACAGCAGCTTCTTTTCGCCGCCGGACAGCGTGCCGGCATGCTGCCGCCGCCGCTCCGCGAGGCGCGGGAACACGGCGAAATACGGCTCGAAGGCGCGGAGGTCGCGCGTCGGCCGCATCAGGGTCAGGTTCTCGGCCACCGTGAGGTCGTCGAACACCACCCGTTCCTGCGGGCAATAGGTCAGGCCGAGCCGTGCCCGATCCGATGGCGACAGCGCCGTGATGTCGCGGCCCGCCATGGTCACGGTGCCCGCCGTCGGCCGCAGGAAGCCACAGGCGAGCTTCGCCAGCGTCGACTTGCCGACGCCGTTGCGACCGAGAATACACAGGGCTTGCCTGGTGCGAACCGCGGCGGAGATGCCGCGCACCACGAGGCCGGAGCCATAGCCGCCGGAGAGGCGATCGAGCGTCAGCATGGCGTCGTCGCTCATCGCGTGCCTCCGACATAGACGGCACGCACGTCAGGATTGGCCTGGACCTCCTCGACGAGGCCGTCGGCGAGGAAGCGGCCCTGGTGCAGCACCACCACGCGGTCGGCGAGGCGGCGCACCAGTTCCATGTCGTGCTCGATGATGATGATCTTGAGGTCGAGGTGCTGTTGCGCCCAGCGCACCGCGTCGATCACCTGCGATGTCTCTTCGTGGGACAGGCCGGCGCAGGGCTCATCGAGCAGCAGCAGACGTGGCTCGGTCGCCAGCGCCATGGTCAGTTCCAGAATCTGGCGCTCGCCATGGGACAGGTCGGAGGCCGGCTGGTCCGCGTTCGACAGGAACGGGAAGCGGCGGCGCATCTCGTCGAGCACCGGCGTCGTCCAGCCGAACAGGCTGGGACGCAGCAGGTCGAACCAGCGGCAGCGGCCGCTCCACAGCGCGATCGCAAGGTTCTCGGCGATGGTCAGCCGCGGGAACACCGACGGCGTCTGGAACTTGCGGCCGACGCCGGTCCTCGCCACGGAGGCGGGACGTGGTCGCGGTACGTCGTGGCCGTCGATGACGAGGCGGCCGGCGCGCTTCGGCAGGGCGCCGGTGAGCACATTCAGCGTCGAGGTCTTGCCGGCGCCGTTCGGGCCGATCACGCAGAGGATCGCTTCCGCGCCGGTCACCAGCGTCAGGCCGTCGAGAATGGTGACGTCGCCCATGCGGACATGGACATCGTCGAACGCGACGGTGAGCGGCGCAGCCTTGCGCGGCTTGGCCGGCGCGGTGCGGGGCGGAATTTTGCCGGCGCGCAGCGGCAGCCAGCGCCGCAGCGGCGACAGCAGCGTCATCAGTCCGCCCGGCAGGCGCAGCACCACCACGATGAAGAACAGCGCCACCACGATCTCCCACCACGGAAAGCGGTCGCGCAGCTCGGCGGAGAGAATGCCGACCGCGACGGTGCCGGCGACGGGCCCGAGCACCGTGGCGCGGCCGCCGACCGCGGCGAACACCACGAGATCGCCGGAGAAGGCGAAGCCGGCAAGGTCCGGCGTGACGAGATTCTGCTGCGGGGCGTAGAGCGCGCCGGCAAGGCCGGCGAGGCCGCAGGCCACCGCGAATGCCGCGGCCTTGATCAGCGGCGTGTCGTAGCCGAGGAAGGCGAGGCGGCGTTCGTTCTCGGCGACGGCGCGCCACAGCGCACCGATCGGCGCGCGCAGCAGCCAGTCGACGGCGGCGACGCCGAGCGCGAGCATCACGGCGATCAGGTAGTAGAGGTCGAGGAAGCCGTCGAGGCCGGGCAAGCCGGGGACGTTGCGCAGGCCGTTGAAGCCGCCGGTGACGCTGGTCCAGGTGGTCGCGACCTGGAACGCGGCGAGGGTCAGCGCCAGGGTGATCAGCGAGAACGATGGCCCGCTCTCGGTGCGGCCGCGGAACACGGCGGCCGCGAACACGAAGCCGAGCAGCGCCATCGCCAGCGCCGCGAGCGGCAGCAGGCCATACGCCAGCGGCGAGGCACCGACGCCGAACAGGCCGTAGGCCGTGAGGTACGCGGCGAAGGCGACGAACAGGCCCTGGCCGAGCGGCAGGATGCCGGCCTGACCCCAGGCGAGGCCGACGCCGATCGCGGCCAGCGCGTACAGCAGGTAGAGGCCGAGCTGATAGGCCCAGAAATCGCCGACGAATGCCGGGATCGCGAGCAGCAGCGCGAGGACGAGGCCGTTACCGAGGAAAGAGGCCACGGGGACGCTGCCACAGGAACAGGATGGAGAGGAGGAGCATGGCGAGATAGGCGGTGGTGGGGCTGACGGCCGCCGACAGGCTGCTCTGCAGCCCGCCGATGATGCCGGAGCCGGCGACGAGGCCGGTGATGGTGCCCATGCCGCCGACCACCAGCGCGAAGAACGCGTTGACGATCAGGGTGAGGCCCATGAACGGTTCGACCGGCGTCAGCGGCGCGATCATCACCCCGGCGATGCCGGCCCAGGCGGTGCCGGCGACGAAAGTGTTGCGCGCAAGCTGGCGCGTACGGATGCCGACCGCTTCGGCGAGCACCGGGTTGCCGACCATGGCGCGGATGCGCGCGCCGGTCGGTGCGCGGGCGTACCATATGAACAGAACGGCCAGCACTGCGATCGAAATCGCCATCAGCAGCAGGCGGTAGGTCGGATAGGCCTCGCCGAGGATCGTCACCGAGCCGCTGATCGGGATGTCGACGCTGCGGAAGCCGCGGCCGAACGCCAGCTCGACCAGCTTGCGCAACAGAAGGCCGAGGCCCCAGGTGGCGAGCAGGGTCTCGAACGGATCGTAGCGCAGCGGCCGGATCAGCACGCGCTCGACCACGAGGCCGATGGCGCCGCAGACGACCGCGGCGGCAGGGACCGCCGCAAGATACGGCAATCCCGCTTTCTGCACCACATAGGCGGTGTAACAGCCGACCATGACGAACTCGCCATGGGCGATGTTCAGCACGTTGAGCAGCCCCATCACCACGGCGAGGCCGAGCACGACCTGCGCGAGGATCAGGATTTCATAGACGACGTTGATCGCCTGGGTGACGACGACAGGATCCATCGGCGACCTTCTGTCCGCCCTCAGTTGCAGGTCTGCTGCGTCGGCACTGCCTTGAACGTCTCCACGACGGTGAATTTGGTGCCGTCGCAGCGGGCAAGGAACATGTTCTTGTCGGTGTGGCGATGGCGCATGGTCATCGGGCCGCTCGGCGTGTCGAACGTCAGCCCGTCCGCCGCGGCGGCGAACGCCTTGGCATCCAGCGCCTTGGCCTTGGCGGCGACCGCCGCCGAGAACACGAAGGCGTCGTACAGGCCCTTGGAGATGGTGCACTGCTGCGGTGCTTTCTCGCCGTACTTCTTGGTCAGCGCGCCGATGAACGTCTTGTTCTCGGGCATGTCGATGTCAGCGAAATAGCCGAAGCTGGAGTAGAGGTTCTTGCTGGCATCCTTGCCGATGCCGGCGAGGGTGTTCTCTTCCAGCAGGCACGACATCCGCAGGATGTCATCGGACAGGTTGAAGTCAGCGAAGGTGCGGTTGAAGTTGACGTTGTCGCCGCCGACCAGGGTTTCCAGCACGATCGCGGGCTTGGCGCTCTTGATCTTGGTCACCGAGCTTTCGAACTTGTTGGGCGCGCCGAACGGATAGTAGTCCTCGGCGACGACGGTGCCGCCAAGCGCGGCGATGAACTTCTTGGCCTGCTCGTTGGTGGTGCGGGCCCAGACATAGTCGTCGCCGATCAGGTAGAACGTCTTGCCCTTCGCCAGCTCGACCAGCTTGGGCAGCGACTTCTGCAACTGCTGCTCCGGCGTCTCGCCGAGGAAATAGACGTTCTCCGAGCAGTCCTGCCCTTCGAACACCGGGGTATAGACGTAGGGCACCTTGCCTTTCACGGCGTTCTCGACGCCCTGGCGCACGGCGCTGTCGTGCGCGCCGAAGATCAGTTCGACCTTGTCGCTGAGCAGGAGGCGCACCGCGCTCTTGGAGGCTTCCGCGGGCGCAGCGCCGCCATCGGCGTAGACGATCTCGACTTGCCGGCCGAGGATGCCGCCGGCGGCATTGATGGTGGCGGCGCCGAGTTCGGCGGCGGCGCGCTGCGCCGGCCCGAACAGCGCGGCGGGACCGGAGTCGGACACGAAGACGCCGACCTTCAGCGGCCCCGCGGCGGCTGCGGAGCGGATCACGGCGGGCATGCCGGTGGCGAGGAGGCCGGTGGCGGCGGTGCGCAGCAGGCTGCGGCGGCTGAAGGTGAAGGGTTTCGGCATGGTCGTCTCCCCAGGGTGTGATGTGGTTATCGTGGCGGCGCCGGCAGCGATGGCAGCAGGTCGTCGAGCGCGAGGGCGCAGGCGAGGAGGTCGCGGTCGCGGCCGGCGGCGGCGTCGAGCTCGAGGCCGACCGGCAGTCCCGCCGCCGTCAGTCCGACCGGGATGCTGACGCCGGGAATGCCGACATTGCTGCTGGGCCCGGTGTTGCGCACCACGGTGACGAAGGTCGGCACCGCGCGGCCGTTGAGGGTGATGGTCTCGTCCTCGCCGAGCGGTGGCGCAGGCAGCGGCGTGGTCGGGAACGCCATCACGTCGATGCCCTGCGCGAAGTAGGCGCGATAGGCTTCGATCAGCCGCGGTCGCTGCGTGTCATGTGCCTCGCGATAGACCGCTTCCGGCACCGCGGTCGCCGGATCGAGCACCGAGCCGAGGATGCCCTTGACGTCGGGGCTCGCCGCGCCGGCGACGATGTCGGCGAAGCGGATGTTCAGTCCTTCCTTCGCGAGGTAACGGTCGAGGTCGCGGCGCACCTCGTAGAGCGCGACACTGAAGCCGACGGCCTCGTCGAGGGCCTGCACATCGGGGAGGTCGGCCTCGATCAGCACGGCGCCGGCGTCCTTCATGGCGGCGAGCGCGGTCTCGCAAAGCCGCCGCGTCTCGCTGTCGATGTCCTCCCAGAAGTACGTGCGGGGCACGCCCACCCGCAGGCCCTTGAGCGAGGCGGCCGCCGTCAGCGGCGTCTCGCCGGTCACCACGCTGTCGATCAGGGCGAGATCCGCCGCGGTGCGCGCCAGCGGCCCGGCGGTGTCGCGCGTCGCCGAGATCGGCACGATGCCGTCCTGCGACCAGCGCAGCAGCGATGGCCGGAAGCCGAACGTGCCGCAGAACGCGGCGGGCACGCGCACCGAGCCGCCGGTGTCGCTGCCGAGACTCGCGGGCACGAGGCGGGCGCCGACGGCGGCGCCGGAGCCGCCGCTCGAGCCGCCGGGAATGCGGGTGGCATCATAGGGATTGCGGATGGCGCCGAACGCGGTGTTGTTGGAGGTGATGCCGAACGCGAGCTCGTGCATGCCCGTCTTGCCGAACAGGATGGCGCCGGCGTCGAACAGCGCCTGGGCGACGGGGGCGTTGCGCGTCGGCCGGTGCTGGCGCAGCGCCGGCGTGCCGGCGGTGGTCGGCAGCGCCGCGGTGTCGATGTTGTCCTTGAGTGCGATCGGCACGCCATGCAGCGGGCCGAGCGCGCCGCCGTTCTTTCGGTGCTGATCGGCGGCGCGGGCGGCCTGCCGCACCTGGTCGGCGTCGAGCGCGGTGAAGGCATTGAGGTCGGCGTGGGCGTGTGCACGCGTGAGCAGTGCCTCGGCGAGCGCTTCGGCCGTCACCTCGCCGGCACGGATCGCCTGCGCCGCCGCGACGGCATCGAGTTCATGGTACGCCTTCATGGAGCAAGCCTCACGACCACCTGTTTCGGGGTGAGGATGCTAGCGGCGGGCTGGGGTGGGCGGTATCGACAGAAATGTGGATGTTTGGGGCGCGACAAATCATGTCGCGCTGCACCATGAACACAGGCGGGCTGCTCACGCCCGCCGAATGCCTCAGGCGTTCAATCCTTCGCGGGCGATCAGCGCCGCGAGCTCGGCGCGATTGGCGCAGCCGCGCTTGTGCATCGCACGATTGATGTGGGTCCGCACCGTGGCGAAGCCGATGTTGAGCAGGCGGGCGATGTCGCGGTCGGTGCAGCCGCGTGCGACCAGTGCGGCGACGTCGCTCTCGCGCTGGGTCAGCTGCTCGTAGCGGTGGGCGCCGCGCCGTAGCGCCCGCCGCAGGAACGGCTCCAGCGCGTCCAGCAGGTCGAGGTCGCGCTGCTCGAAATCGGGACGGTTTGCGCTGCGCCAGATGCGGAAGTCGCCGAGGTCCTGGTCGCCGTCGAACACGTACATGTTGACGCCGTGGTGCAGGCCGTCGCGGGCGAGGAAGTCGTTATAGAACGCGGTCCGGAACATCTCGCGGCGCGGCAGCACCTGCTCGACCAAGGTCGCGCGGCGGCATTGCCGCAGCTTGGCCGTCATCGGGTCGTGGAACTGAAACCACTCGTCATAGGATTTCAGGTTGTCCGGATCCATGTTGTGGCCGACGCGATGCTGGAAGCGCACCAGCTCTGTCCGCCAGACGTAGGACGCACCGAAATCCGCGCGCAGCAGGCGGATGACGTCGCCGAGCACGGCGGCGCGCAGGTCGGTCTCCGGCGTCAGCCGCTCCAGGCGGCCGACGATCGCACCGAACAGCTGCAACTCGTCGGACGTGACATCTCTGATGGTTGTCATCGTAGCCGTCTCCCTGGCCGATCCTCCGGCGGTAATTCTGGCTTACAGCAATTCGTATGCCAAGGTGGAGCGCCGCGCTTTTCGCAAGATTGCAGGGAGGAATTCCGTCCGGCCCGGGGCACGGCATGCGATCCGCGCAGCCTGATGCTCCTGACGCAGGCAGCAATCCGTCAGCCTTCACATCAGTCGCAAACTCTTCAAGCTCGCATGGCCGTTCTTGCCGACGATGATGTGGTCGTGCACGGCGATGCCAAGCGGTTCGGCGATGGCGACAATGGCCTTGGTCATCTTGATGTCGGCCTGCGATGGTGTCGGGTCGCCGGAGGGATGGTTGTGCAGGAGTCTGCTATGATCGACTAACCTGCTGTAGTTGCGCTAGAAATTGGTGATGCGTAAGTTGGGTGAGGTCGGCAACTGAGATCGGCAAATCGTGCACCTGGGTGATCATCACACCT
>JBFLYG010000029.1:0-111889 GCA_040756765.1 Pseudomonadota bacterium
GCGCCGCCTGGGCGGCGTCCGCCGGCTGCGCCTCAGCCGGATTGGCCGTGGCGGCCCGCGGCGGCTTGCGCTCGGCGCGTTCCGCTTGCTCCCGGGCCCGCTCGTCGGAGGCCGCATTGCCGATCGGGGCATCCGGGCGCAGATTGCCTGCGTCCTGCTTGCCGCGCTTGCCGCCGCTCCGCGGCTCGGCTGCAGCGGCACCGTTCGAGACGAGGTAGCCGGCGAGCATCTGGGCCATGTCGCTGCCGGTGGTGTAGTGCTGGCGCAGGAAGCCGGAGAGCGACGCTGGCGGGACGGTCCGGAGCAAACCGCGCGCACTCTTGTGACAGGCCGCACAGCTGCCGTTGAAAATCTGGGCCGGCGACTTGCCAGCATCGAGGTTCTGCGCCCATCCAGCGGTTGCAACAAGGCAGCCGACCAGACCGGCCGCCGCCAAACTGAGCGCTCGGCCCAACATTCAATCCTCCGATGCGGAAATGTCTCGTTTCGGCAGACAGATTTAGCCGATTATCCGGCGAATGGAAGCACTTCCAACAACACATCAGCGCTATTGCCAGGTTCTAACCGCCTTGTTCCCCGCGCATTGGTGATTGCGGGGACCCATGCTTAAATACCTAAAGGTCAATCCCGGGGGACCTTGGAAAGGATTGAAATTCCGCGCAGTCGCGGAGCTGGAATCCGCCTGCGCTCATCATTGGGTGGCGACGATGAGCAGTTTGCTGAAACACGTTCTCAACAAATTCATCCAGCGCGGTTCCCTGACCGTGACCACGGCGGATGGCAACCGCTTCACCTGCGGTGACGGCACGGGCCTCCCGGCCGCCATCCGATTTCTGACCAGGGAGGCCGAGCGCCGTATCATCCTCGATCCAGAGCTCGCCTTCGGCGAACTCTACATGGACGGCGACCTCACGGTGGACCAGGGATCGATCACCGACGTGCTCGCGGTCGCACTCGATCAGCCCGACATGGTGCCTCGCTGGGCCAGGCTGCAGTGGCTGGCACGCTACCTGCTGCGGCACCTGCAGCAGTTCAACCCGCGCAGCCGTTCCAGGCGCAACATCGCCCATCACTACGATCTCGACGGCCGGCTCTACTCTTTATTCCTGGACGCCGACAAGCAGTACAGCTGCGCCTATTTCGAGACCGCGGACCAGACCCTCGATGACGCCCAGCTCGCCAAGAAGCGCCACATAGCCGCCAAGCTCGTGCTGTCGCAGGGGCAGCGGGTGCTCGACATCGGTTCGGGCTGGGGCGGCCTCGGCCTCTACCTCGCCGAGATGGCCGGTGCCGACGTCACCGGCGTCACCCTGTCGGAGGAGCAACTAGCGATCTCCAATGCCCGGGCCGCCGAGAAGAAGCTGTCACAGCAGGCCCGCTTCCTGCTGCAGGACTATCGTGACGTGCCCGGCCCGTTCGACCGCATCGTCTCGATCGGGATGTTCGAGCATGTCGGCCTCGACTACTACGACCGCTTCTTCAAGCGCTGCGCCGAACTGCTCAGTCACGATGGCGTGATGCTGCTGCATTCGATCGGCCGCTCCGAAGGACCCGGTATCACCAATCCGTGGATTGCCAAATACATCTTCCCCGGCGGCTACATCCCGGCGCTGTCCGAAGTGCTGCCGGCGATCGAACGGGCCGGTCTGCTGGTGACCGACATCGAGATCCTGCGGCTGCATTACGCCGAGACGCTGAAAGCCTGGCGCGAGCGCTTCATGGCCCGCCGCGAGGAGGCCGAGCAGCTCTACGACGCGCGCTTCGTGCGGATGTGGGAATTCTACCTCGCCGCCTCCGAGATGTCGTTCCGCAAGCAGAACAACATGGTGTTCCAGATCCAGCTCACCAAGCGGCAGGGCGTGGTGCCGATCACCCGCGACTACATCTTGCGGGAAGAGAGCCGGCTGCGGGCGGTTGAGGGCAATCGCGGGCCGAGGCTGCAGCTCGCCGGCGAATAGCCGCACCCTTTCCGTCGAGACGACCCCGGAACCAAGAGGCTCGCATATCCCCTGCGAGCCCCGCGGCCGGTGCCGGTCGGCTTTGCCGCCGCGACATTGTGAGAATCGGGCATAAGACGGATCCTCTCCCTTCCGGAGCGGAGGCGCCGGGTGCTTGATAGCACCTCGCGTTTGTTGACATGACCAGATCAATTGCAGCCATGCCCCCGTCCGATTCCAACGTCCTGAAACTGGCGCCCGACGCCGGCGCCCCGGCCTATCGCTCGGCGCCGCATAATATCGAGGCGGAACAGAGCCTTCTGGGCGCCATCCTGGTCAACAACGACGCCTTCTACCGAGTCTCGGACTTCCTCGAGACCAAGCACTTCTTCGAGCCGATCCACCAGCTGATCTATGAAACCTCCGGCAGCCTGATCAAGGCCGGCAAGGTCGCAACCCCGGTGACGCTGAAGACGTTCGTTCCGGCGGATACCGACATCGGCGGCCTGACCGTCGGCCAGTACCTCGCGCGTCTCGCCGCCGAAGCGACCACCATCATCAACGCCCAGGACTACGGTCGTACCGTCTATGAGCTGTCGCTCCGGCGCGACCTGATCCAGATCGGCGAGGACATGGTCAATGTCGCCTATGACGCGCCGGTGGACTTCGCGCCCCGTGCCCAGATCGAGGATGCGGAACGCAAGCTGTTCTCGCTCGCCGAGCAGGGCCGTTACGACGGCGGCTTCCAGAAATTCTCCCAGGCGCTGACCATCGCGGTGGACATGGCGGCGGCCGCCTACAACCGCGACGGCAAGCTGTCCGGCATCTCCACGGGGCTGCGCGATCTCGACACCCGCATGGGCGGCCTGCAGCGCTCCGACCTCATCGTGCTCGCCGGCCGCCCCGGCATGGGCAAGACTTCGCTCGCCACCAACATCGCCTACAACGTCGCCCGCGCCTACACCTACGAGGTCGCGCCCGACGGCACCCACAAGACCGTCCATGGCGGCGTCGTCGGCTTCTTCTCGTGCGAAATGTCGGCCGACCAGCTCGCCACCCGTATCATCGCCGAGGTCACCGGCATTCCGTCGAGCAGCATCCGCCGCGGCGGCATTTCCGAAGCCGACTTCGACGTCATCCGTGACCATGCGATCGAGCTGCAGAACCTGCCGTTCTACGTCGACGAAACCGGCGGCATCTCGATCTCGCAGCTGGTGGCCCGCGCCCGTCGCCTCAAGCGGCAGAAGGGCCTCGACCTGCTGATCATCGACTATATCCAGCTGCTCCAGGGTTCCGGCAAGAAGTCCGACAACCGCGTGCAGGAAGTCACTGAAATCACCACCAGCCTGAAAGCGCTGGCGAAAGAGCTCAGCGTTCCGATCATCGCGCTGTCGCAGCTGTCGCGTCAGGTCGAAAACCGCGAAGACAAGCGTCCGCAGCTCTCGGACCTGCGTGAATCCGGCTCGATCGAGCAGGACGCCGACGTCGTGGTCTTCGTGTATCGCGAGGAATACTACCTGCAGAACAAGGAGCCGCGGCCGGGCACGCCCGAGCACGAAAAGTGGCAGACCGACATGCAACTGGTGCACGGCAAGGCCGAAGTCATCATCGGCAAGCAGCGTCACGGCCCGACCGGCACGGTGGAGCTGCACTTCGACGCCAACATCACCAAGTTCGGTGACCTCGCCCACGACGGCTATATCCCCTCGAGCGAATAACGCCGCCTCGTGGCGCGAGGCGGCCATCCGCCGCGCGGCTTGCCGGCCATGGTTGAACCGCGAGGGAGCGCCGCGTATGCTGCGTTTCGTCGCGCGCTGCGCAGTCTCCATTGCGTTTTCCGGACACCACATCCACGATGACCGCACCTGATCATCACGCCGCAAGCTCCCACCGGACGATCGCGCTCGAAAGCATCGACAGCGTGTCGTTGTCGGCCCAGACCGGTCTCCTCACCATCGATCTCGAGGCGCTGGTCGGCAACTGGCGCAAGCTCGAGAGCCGTTCGGTGCCGGCGGAATGCGCCGCCGTGGTCAAGGCCGACGCCTATGGCTGCGGCCTGCCGGCAGTCGCGACCGCGCTGGCCGCGGCCGGCTGCAAGACCTTCTTCGTCGCCACGCTGAACGAAGCCCGCGCGGCGCGCGCCGCCGCCAAATCGGCGACCATCTATGTGCTCGACGGCTGTCTCGTCGGCACCGCCGAAGTGTTCGCCGAGATCAACGCCCGCCCGGTGATCGGCGATCTCGCCGAACTCGCCGAATGGGACGCCTTCTGCCGCCGCACCGGCTGGACCGGTGGCGCCGCACTCCATGTCGACACCGGCATGAACCGCCTCGGCCTCACCATGACCGAGGCGCAAAGCCTGCTGCCTCGCGTCAAGAGCGGCAGCCACGGCTTCACGCTGGTCATCAGCCATCTCGCCTGCGCCGAGATTCTCGGACATCAGTTGAACGCAAAGCAGCTCGCCGCATTCCACGACATCGCGCAGGCCTTCTCCGGCATCCCGACGTCGCTGGCGGCCTCGTCCGGCATTTTTCTCGGCCCGCAATACCAGTTCGACATGGTGCGCCCCGGCGCGGCGTTGTACGGCGTCAATCCGACGCCCGAAGCCGATAACCCGATGCAGCCGGTGGTCGACCTCAAGGCCCGCATCGTGCAGGTCCGCCAGGTCGAGCGCGGCGACACTGTGGGCTATGGCGCGACCTGGACCGCGCGACGTCCGACCCGCCTTGCGGTCGTCGCCGCCGGCTACGCCGACGGCTATTTCCGCGCCGCCGGCGGCGTCGACGGTGTGCGCAGCGCCGAGGCCATGGTGGCGGGGCGCCGCTGTCCGGTAGCCGGCCGCATCTCCATGGACCTGCTCGCCGTCGACATCACCGACCTGCCGGCCAACGCGGTGCGCCGCGGCCACCTCGTCACGTTGATCGGCGAAGGCATCACGGTGGACGAGCTCGGCCACCATTTCGGCACCATCGGCTACGAGGTGCTGACCAGCCTCGGCCACCGCTTCGCGCGGGTGTATCGCGGCGGCACGCCCTGAAGCGCGCGCCGCTTTCCGGCTTCAGCGTTGCAGCACGAACTTCTGTGCCCGCTTGCCGGTATCGACCTCGGTGGTGAAGATGTTGCCGTGAGAGTCGATCGCGAGGTTGTGCACCCAGTGGAAGTCGCCGGCCATGCGGCCGTTGCGGCCGAAGCGCCCGACGACCTCGCCGCTGTCACGCACCAATGTACGCACCTCGTTGTTGGCGCCGTCGGCATTCATCAGGAACGACTGGTCGGCATCGTTCCAGATCTCCAGGTCCCACAGCGAACCGTTGGCGCGGGTGTTCTTCTCGACGAACATCTCCTTCACGAAGCTGCCGTTCTTGCGAAACACCTGGATGCGGTCGTTGACGCGATCGCAGACATAGACCAGCCCGTCCCTGGCGATCCGCACACAGTGTACGGGATTGCCGAACTGCGGTGACGGCGCCGCAGCAGGATCGTAAGCCGGCACCTTGTCGTCGGTCGGCGGCCGGCCATAGGCCCCCCACATCCGCTTGAAGCCGCCGGTGTCGGCATCGAACACGATGACACGGTGGTTGTAGTAGCCATCGGCGACGAACAATTCATTCGTAGTTGCATCGACCGTCATGTTGGCAGGCTTGCCGAGCCGCGTGGTGTCCTGGCTGTTGGTCTGCTCGCCCGACTTGCCGATCTGCATCACGAACGTGCCATCCTGGGTGAATTTCAGGATCTGGCCGTCACGGTCACCGTTGCCGGCGAGCCAGACGAAGCCCTTGGGATCGATGTAGATGCCGTGCTCGTTCTCAGGCCAGTCATAGCCATTGCCGTTGCCACCCCAGGCCCGCAGCAGATTGCCCTCCTGGTCGAACTCCATCACCGGCGGCGCCGGCACGCAGCATTTGGTCCGCGGCGGCGACAGGCTGGCCGCACGCTCGTCGTCGGTCAGCGTGCGCGGCCGCTGCACCACCCAGATGTGGTCCTGCGCGTCGACCGCGACACCGGCCGCCTGCCCCATGATCCAGTTGTTGGGCAGCGGCTTCGGCCAGAACGGATCAACCCTGAATTTTGGCGCATCGGCGGCCTGGGCCGCTGTCACCAGCAGCAGGCCGAGCAGCGTGGTCATCCATCTCATCGGCGTTACTCCCTGTCGCCGCGTCTTGCTGGCTCAAGCCATACGGCGCGGTCGTTGATGGCGCCGTTCGCCCGCGCCCGGCATCACGCTCCCTGAACATCAGATCCGGCCGCATGAGCGTAGGCCATCACGGCCACCACGGAAAAGACCCGTGACAAACCGGCGACCGGCGACTATATGTGCCCCATGACCTTTGCATCCGCCCCAACCTTTTATTGGTATTTTGGCTTTCGCAGGCCGCTGGCGGAGGTAGGGGTGCGCTCGATCTGAGGATTGCAGCAAATCAAGTCCCGAACAACCGCCAGCCGTCTGGCGGTTTTTTTGTGCCGCCAGCCGGGAGACCCACACAGCCAGGGAGCCCAGGTATGTTGAGCACCACCGACGATGTCCGTATTCGTGAGATCAAGCCGTTAACGCCATCTGCGGATGTGATGCGCGAGCATCCGCGCACACTGGAGGCGACCAGGATCGTCGCCGGCGCCCGCGATGCCTTCCATGCCATCCTGCAGGGCCACGACGATCGCCTGGCTGTCGTTGTCGGTCCCTGCTCGATCCACGACCCGGTGGCCGCGCTGGATTATGCCTCGCGTCTTGCCGCGCTGCGCAACCGCCTGCAGCCGTCGCTGGACATCATCATGCGCGTCTATTTCGAGAAGCCGCGCACCACGGTGGGATGGAAAGGCCTGATCAACGACCCCGATCTCGACGGCAGCTTCCACATCGACAAGGGTCTGCGCATCGCCCGCAAGCTGCTGCTAGACATCAACCATCTCGGGCTTCCGGCGGCCTGCGAGTTCCTCGACATGACCACGCCGCAGTACATCGCCGACCTCGTCGCCTGGGGCGCCATCGGGGCTCGCACCACCGAGAGCCAGATCCATCGCGAGCTGGCCTCCGGCCTGAGCTGTCCGGTCGGCTTCAAGAACGGGACCGACGGCAATGTCCGCATCGCCGTCGACGCGGTGAAGTCGGCCTCGCAACCGCATCACTTCATGGCTGTCATGAAGGACGGCCGCTCGGCCATCGCCGCGACGACGGGCAACAAGGATTGCCATGTCATCCTGCGCGGCGGAAAAGTCCCGAACTATGATGCGGCAAGCATCGAAGCCGCCTGCACCGAGATCGCGAAGTCCGGCCTCGCCCCGATGGTGATGATCGATGCCAGCCATGCCAACAGCTCCAAGAAGCCGGAGCGGCAGCCCCTGGTGATCGACGATATCGCGGCCCAGATCGCCGCCGGCGATACCCGCATCATGGGCGTGATGGTCGAAAGCAATCTTGTCGCTGGGCGGCAGGACCTCGAGCCCGGCAAGCCGCTCACCTACGGGCAGAGCATCACCGACGGCTGCATCGGCTGGGACGAGACCGTGCCGGTGCTCGAGCGTCTGGCCGCTGCCGTCGAACAGCGGCGGGCGGCCAATCGCAGCGCGGCGAAGATCGGCGCCTGAGGTCAGGTTGCGGCGGCCGGACGGCCGCCGCAACGTCCCGGCTTGAGAATCGTCGGCATCAGCGGTTTGCTTCATCCGCTCAGCCCTCCGACATCGGCCATGATCCTCGCCTTCACCTTCGTGCTCGCGGTCGGCCTCGTCGCCGGCACCATCAGTGGCATCGTCGGCACCGGCTCCTCCATCATGCTGGTGCCGGTGCTGGTCTATGAATTCGGCCCGAAGCAAGCCGTGCCGATCATGGCCGTGGCGGCGATCATGGCCAACCTGTCGCGCATCCTGGCGTGGTGGCGGGAGGTGGACTGGCGCGCCTGCGCGGCCTACGCATTGCCGGCGATCCCCGCCGCCGCGCTCGGTGCCCGCACATTGCTCGTGCTGCCCGCGCCGCTTGTCGACCTCTGCATCGGCCTGTTCCTGATCGCCATGGTACCGGTGCGGCACTGGATGGCCCGCCATGCGCTGACCGCTTCGCTCACCCATCTCGCCATCGGCGGCGCGATCATCGGCTATCTCACCGGCATCGTGGTCTCCACCGGGCCGCTCAGCGTGCCGCTGTTCCTGGCCTATGGCCTGACCAAGGGCGCCTTCCTCGCCACCGAGGCGGCGAGCTCGCTTGTCATCTATGTCAGCAAGACGCTGACCTTCCAGCGCTTCGGCGCGCTCCCGCTGGACACGCTGATCAAAGGCCTGATCGCAGGCGCTTCGCTGATGGCCGGCGCCTTCATCGCCAAGCGCTTCGTGCTGCGCATGGAGCCGAACCTGTTTCGCCTGATCATGGATGGTTTGATGATCCTCTCCGGCCTTTCCATGCTATGGAATGCCGCCCACGCCTCCTGACCGAATCCCCTCATCCATGGCCAAGAACACGCTCTCCTTCGTCTGCCAGAACTGCGGCGCCGCCTACGGTCGCTGGCAGGGCAAGTGTGAATCCTGCGGCGAGTGGAACACGCTGGCCGAGGAGGATGTCACCGGCGCCACCACCATGCCGGCGAGCATTCGCCCCAAACGCCGCGGCCGCACCTTCCCGCTCGAGAGCCTCGCCGGTGAAAGCCGCGACGCGCCGCGCCTGCCTTCCGGCATGGCCGAACTCGACCGCGTCACCGGCGGCGGCTTCGTGCGCGGCTCGGTGCTGCTGGTCGGCGGCGATCCCGGCATCGGCAAGTCGACGCTCTTGACCCAGGCCTCCAGCCTGATGGCCCGCGCCGGCCATCGCTCGGTCTACATCTCCGGCGAAGAGGCGATCGCCCAGGTGCGGCTGCGTGCCGCAAGGCTCGGCCTCGCCGACGCGCCGGTGCAGCTCGCCGCCGAAACCTCGGTCGAGGACATCATCGCCACGCTGTCGGAAGGCACGACGCCGCGTCTCGTGGTGATCGACTCCATCCAGACCATGTGGACCGACACGGTGGAATCGGCGCCGGGCACCGTCACCCAGGTGCGCGCCTCGGCGCAGGCGCTGATCCGCTTCGCCAAGAAGTCCGGCACTGCTCTCATTCTGGTCGGCCATGTCACCAAGGACGGCCAGATCGCCGGTCCCCGCGTCGTCGAGCACATGGTCGACGCGGTGCTGTCGTTCGAGGGCGAGGGCTCGCAGCAGTTCCGGGTGCTGCGCGCGGTCAAGAACCGCTTCGGCCCCACCGATGAGATCGGGGTGTTCGAGATGACCGGCCTTGGCCTGCGCGAGGTCACCAATCCGTCCGAGCTGTTCCTGTCCGAGCGCGACCTCGGCAGCCCCGGCACCGCGGTGTTCGCCGGCATCGAGGGCACCCGCCCGGTGCTGGTGGAACTGCAGGCTCTGGTTGCACCGACCTCGCTCGGCACCCCGCGCCGGGCCGTGGTCGGCTGGGACCAGAGCCGCCTCTCCATGGTGCTCGCCGTGCTGGAGGCTCATTGCGGGGTCAAGCTCGGCGGCCATGACGTCTACCTCAATGTCGCCGGCGGCCTGCGCATCCAGGAACCTGCCGCCGACCTCGCCGCCGCGGCCGCCCTGGTCTCCTCGCTGGCCCACGCCCCGCTGCCGACCGACGCGGTCTATTTCGGCGAGATCTCGCTGTCCGGCGCGGTGCGCCCGGTCGCCCAGGCCTCGGCCCGCCTCAAGGAAGCCGCCAAGCTCGGGTTCGGCAAGGCTGTGGTTCCGGAGACCGCCCGGGGCGACGCCTCCGGCGACGCAGGGCTCGCGCTGAGCCAGGTCGGCTCGCTCACCAGCCTCGTGGCCGACATCGCCGCCCGCGGGGTGGGCCGCAAGGGCGCGACATCGGATGCCGCGGGAAAAAATGCCACACCGGCCAAAATCCGCCGCTCCGAGGGCTAAACCCCGGATGACGCTGGCGTTCGCCGCCGCTATACAACCCGCGCGCGACCGGATGCCGCCCGCACGATCGATGAACGCCAAATGATCCAAATGGTGTGATCGAAATGTTGGGATGGGCGGGACCGTATGGTTTCCCCGCCTTGCCGAACATGTCATATCGCCGTCTCCTGACGGAGCGCAGCGGAGCCGATTCGCAGGAATCGAATGCAAGAGCGGACCTGACCAGCCGATGCCGATTACCCTCCTCGATATCATTGTGCTCGCCGTGATGCTGCTCTCGGGCCTGCTGGCGATGATCCGCGGCTTCATGCGCGAGATCCTGTCGATCGCCGCCTGGGGCATCGCCGCACTGACCACGCTCTATGCGTTCAACAAGCTGCTGCCGACCGCCAAGACCTATTTCAACAACGACACGGTGGCGACCATCGCCGTGATCGCCGGCGTGTTCCTCGGCACGCTGATCGTGGTGTCGATCATCACGGTGCGCATCTCCGACCTGATCCTGGACTCCCGGATCGGGGCGCTGGACCGCACCCTGGGCTTCCTGTTCGGCCTCGCCCGCGGCCTCCTGATCATCGTGGTCGCGTTCCTGTTCTTCGTCTGGCTGGTTCCCGAGAAGCAGCAGCCGGACTGGGTCCGTTCGGCCAAGTCCCGGGTAGTGCTGCAGGGCACCGGCGACTGGCTGATGTCGCTCTTGCCGGACGACCCTGAAAACACCATCTTGAAGCGGTTGAAGAAGCCGAAGGCGGACGAGGAGCAGACCGATGCCGCCCCGGCGGCCCCGACGCCTGCCACCGGATCCACGGATGGCGGCTATGCGAAATCGACCCGCGACGGGCTCAAGCAACTGATCGACGGCAAGGCCGCAGGACGTTAAGGATTGCCGGGCGACGGTCCGGTGAAGAGAGGCGCAATGGACGAGATGCAAGGCCCTTCCCACGACTCCCGTGCGAAGGGCGATGACGCACCCTTCGCCACCCCTGCCGCCACCGACGGCGTCATCATCGACAAGGATCTGGACGGCGACACGCTGCGCGAAGAGTGCGGCGTGTTCGGCATTTTCGGGCATCCCGACGCCGCGGCGATCACCGCGCTCGGCCTGCATGCGCTCCAGCATCGCGGCCAGGAAGCTGCCGGCATCGTGTCGTTCGACGGCAATCGTTTCCACTCCGAGCGCCGGCTCGGCCTTGTCGGCGACACCTTCTCCCGCCGCGAGGTGATCGAGCGCCTGCCTGGCTCCTCCGCCATCGGCCATGTGCGCTATTCCACCACCGGCGAGACCATCCTGCGCAACGTCCAGCCGCTGTTCGCCGAGCTCAATGCCGGCGGCTTCGCGGTCGGCCATAACGGCAATCTGACCAACGGCCTGACGCTGCGCCGCGAACTGGTGCGCGGCGGCGCCATGATGCAGTCGACCACCGACACCGAGGTGATCCTGCATCTCGTGGCGCAGTCCAAGCGCAACCACTTCATCGACCGTTTCGTCGAAGCGCTGCGCGCCATCGAAGGCGCCTACTCGCTGGTGTCGCTGACCAACAAGAAGCTGGTCGGCGCCCGCGATCCGCTCGGCATCCGCCCGCTGGTGCTCGGCGAGCTCGACGGCTGCCCGATCCTCGCGTCGGAGACCTGTGCGCTCGACATCATCGGCGCGAAATACATCCGCGACATCGAGAACGGCGAAGTCATCGTGTTCGACGAGAACGGCACGCAAAGCCACAAGCCGTTCCCGCCGCAGACGGCGCGTCCCTGCATGTTCGAGTATATCTATTTCGCCCGCCCGGACTCGGTGCTCGGTGGCCGCTCGGTCTATGACGTGCGCAAGGCGATCGGCGCCGAGCTCGCCAAGGAAAGCCATGTGACATCCGACGTGGTGGTACCGGTGCCGGATTCCGGCGTCCCCGCCGCGATCGGCTACAGCCAGTATTCCGGCATCCCGTTCGAGCTCGGCATCATCCGCAACCACTATGTCGGGCGCACCTTCATTCAGCCGACGCAGAGCATCCGCGAACTCGGCGTGCGCATGAAGCACTCGGCGAACCGCACCGCGATCGAAGGCAAGCGCATCATCCTGATCGACGACTCGCTGGTGCGCGGCACGACGTCGAAGAAGATCGTGAAGATGATGCGCGACGCCGGCGCGCGCGAGGTGCATTTCCGCATCGCCTCGCCACCGATCACCCATCCCGACTATTACGGCATCGACATGCCCGACCGCGCCCACCTCCTGGCGGCGACCCACAACCTCGAGGAGATGCGCGAGCTGATCGGCTGCGACAGCCTCGCCTTCCTGTCGGTCGACGGCCTGTACCGGGCGATGGGCGAGCCGGGCCGCGATCCGGCGCACCCGAAGTTCACCGACCACTATTTCACCGGTGACTATCCGACGCCGCTCACCGACCAGAACCAGACAGAGCCGGCGCCGCGCCAGCTCTCGCTGCTCGCGGAAGCGAGCTGAGCGGCTTCATCCCTCACGCGACCGGGCGCGCCATCAGGCGCGCCGCGTCGTCATAGCTGCTCAGCTTGGACCTGAGTTCCGGCGCGTCCACCGCGACGAAGCCGTGGCGGCGCCAGAACGCATGGGAGCCGTTGACCGCGACCAGCGAGAGGGTCTCCACCCCCGCGGCGCGCGCCTGCGCCACCCATCGCGCGACCAGCGCGGACCCGGCGCCACTGCCCCGCGCCTCCGGCAGCAACGCCACATCGTGGATGTAGTAGGTCGACGGCTCAGCCGGCAGCGCGCCGAGAAGGCTGTTGAGGGCCGGCGGCTGCAGATGGTGCCAGGGATGGCTGACGGCATAGGCCACCAGGCCTTGCGCCGTGGCCAGCACCAAGCAGCCGGCGGGGTAGAGCCGCAGTCGCTCGGCGAACACCGCGTCGTCCTCGGGATAGTCGGGGTGGACGCGGTCGGCCACGGCGGCGATGGCCGGCAGGTCGGCGGCCACCATGGGGCGCCAGCGCGCGCCCGATGATGTGGGGTGGATCGGCATCGCCGGCCTTTAGCACGAAACACCGCTCGCGCCGCTGCGGAACCGGCTTTCCCATACGGGCCTTTCGATCCGGCGAAAATCGCGATAAACCCCGCCCGCGTCCCGGCTTGCACCGCCGGTACCGATCTACTTGCGGCCTGGCGACAGGCCCATCCCTCGCACATTGGACTGCAGGACTCTTCACATGGCTGTCGATCTCTCCTCCCGCATCGCCCTGGTGACCGGCGCCTCGCGCGGCATCGGCTATGCCACCGCGCGGGCCCTGGCGCGGGCCGGCGCCCACATTGTCGCCGTCGCCCGGACCGTCGGCGGGCTCGAGGAGCTGGATGACGACATCCGCAAGGACGGCGGCACCGCGACACTGGTCCCGCTCAACCTGACCGACAGCGACGGCATTGCCCGTCTCGGGGCGGCGCTCAACGAGCGCCATGGCAAGCTCGACATTCTGGTGGGCAATGCCGGCGTGCTGGGACCGGCATCGCCGCTCGGCCATATCGAGCTCAAGGCATGGACCGACGTGTTCGCGGTCAACGTCACCGCCAACTTCCAGTTGGTGCGCTGCATGGAGCCGCTGCTGCAGCGCTCCGACGCCGGCCGCGCCGTGTTCGTGACCTCGGGCGCGGCGCGCAAGGCCACCGCCTATGTCGGTCCCTACGCCGCCTCGAAGGCCGCGGTCGAAACGCTGGCACGGGTGTGGGCCCATGAGACCGCGACCACGGCGCTCCGCGTCAACCTGTTCAATCCCGGACCGATCCGCACCCGGATGCGGGCGACCCTGATGCCCGGCGAAGATCCGGAGACCCTCGACACCCCCGAGCAGGTCGCCGAGCTGATCGTGCCGCTGTGCACGCCGTCATGGACCGAGACCGGCAAGCTGTTCGACTACCGCACCCGCGCGACGCTGGATTTTCCAGCCCCCGCACGCTGAACCAGCAAGCCCTTTCCGGCAACGAAGCATCATCCCCAGCGCGCTTTGGCGCGCAGGGCTGATATTGACTTGCGCCGACCAGACACGTTTGACTGCCGCTCGTCCGGCGAGAGAACGGACATATCAGGGAGATGCCGGGAGATGCTGAAGATGTTCATGAGCCGCACTGCGCTTCTCGCCGCCACCATTGCCGCGTCATGGGCCCTGCCCGCCGCGGCCGCCGACATCGGTGGCACCTGGCTGCGCGACACCGGCGCCTCGCAGGTCAAGTTCACTCCCTGCGGCGGGGGCGCGGTGTGTGGCCACATCGCCTGGCTGAAGCCCGGCATCGAGACCCCGGCCAAGGTCGGCCAGAAGATCTTCTTCGACATGAAGCCGAGCGGCTCCGACAGCTGGAGCGGCAGCGCCTTCAATCCGGAGGATGGCAAGACCTATACGGGGAAGATGTCGCTGTCCGGAAACACCCTCACCACGTCCGGCTGCGTGATGGGCGGCATGATCTGCAAATCCACCACCTGGACGCGGGTCAACTGAAGGCCCCGTCCCGCCGATCACTCCAAATCGCCTCAATATCGGCTCGAATCGTTCCTATCCGAAACGAACGGCGTCCTCCAGCGTTTCCCGCACGGAGACCTTTGCCATGCGCCTGTTCGGACGGAAACAACGCGCCCCCCGGCGCAAGATCGGCCGCGAGGGCTGGATCGCGATCCCCGGCGACTTCGCCGCCCGCCGCTGCACCGTGATCGATATCTCCGAGGGCGGTGCAAAGCTGCAGATCGACGATCCGCGCTTCACGCGCACCCAGTTCGAGCTGCGGCTGTCGCGCACTGATCCGGGCCGGCGCTGCCGCGTCACCTGGCGACGCGGCGCAGAGATCGGCGTCGCATTTCTCTGACAGTGACGGGCACCGGGAGTGATGGCCACCGCGCTGCCCGTCCGGGGCAGGCGCGGTTCACCATCACGACTTGCGCTTGGCCTTGTGCGCGAACGGGTTCGATTTCTCGCGCAGCGTGATGCGGATCGGCGTGCCCGGCAGATCGAAGGCGGTGCGCATGCTGTTGGTGAGGTAGCGCAGATAGGACTCCGGCACCGCGTCGGCGCGCGAGCAGAACACCACGAAGCTCGGCGGCCGCGCCTTGGGCTGCGTCACATAGTTGAGCTTGAGGCGGCGGCCCGATACCGCCGGCGGCGGGTTGGCGGCGATCGCCTGTTCGAACCAGCGGTTCAGCAGACTGGTCGATGTCCGCTTGTTCCAGACTGCATAGGCGTCCTCGATCGCCGTCATCAGGCGATCGACACCCTCGCCCGTCACGCCGGAGACCGCGACCACCGGCACGCCCTTGATCTGCGGCAGCCAGTGATCGGCGTCCTGGCGCAGCGACGACATCAGGTTGGCCTGGCGTCCGATCAGGTCGGACTTGCTGACCGCGATCACCAGCGCCCGCCCCTCACGCTCGACGAGGTCGGCGATGCGCAGATCCTGTTCCTCGAAGCGGTGCTGCGCGTCCATCATCAACACAACGACTTCCGCGAAGCGGACAGCGCGCAGCGAGTCGGCAACGGAGAGCTTCTCGAGCTTCTCCTCGATGCGCGACCGGCGGCGCAGGCCCGCAGTGTCGAACACCCGAAACGCGCGCCCTTGCCAGTCGACGTCGACTGCGATGGAGTCGCGGGTGGTGCCGGCTTCGTCGCTGGTCAGAAGCCGCTCCTCGCCGAGCAGGTGGTTGATCAGCGTCGACTTGCCGGCATTCGGCCGGCCGACGATGGCGACGCGGATCGGACGGTGGTGGTCGGTGCCCGCGGCCTCGTCCACCGTGTCGTCTTCTTCCTCGTCGACCTCATCCTCCTCGGGCATCACCTCGCGCAGCGCGTCGTAGAGGTCACTGAGACCTTCGCCATGCTCCGCCGAGATCGGCACAGGATCGCCGAGGCCGAGCGCATAGGATTCCATGGCGCCGACTTCGCCGTGCTTGCCCTCGCTCTTGTTGGCGAGCAGGACGACCGGCTTGCCCGCCTTGCGCGCCAGGTCGGCAAAGCCGCGATCGGAGGGGGTCAGCCCGACCCGCGCATCGATGACGAACAGCAGCGCATCCGCGCTCGCGATCGCCGCCTCGGTCTGCTCCTGCATGCGGGCGGTGAGCGAGCCCCGCGGCCCGTGGTCGAGCCCGGCGGTGTCGATGATGGTGAACTTGAGATCGCCAAGGCGCCCCTCGCCTTCGCGGCGGTCCCGCGTCACGCCGGGCTGATCGTCAACGAGCGCGAGCTTCTGCCCGACCAGGCGATTGAACAGGGTCGATTTGCCGACATTGGGCCGGCCGATGATGGCAAAGGTGAAAGACATGTCCGATCCGTTCGCCTGTCCCGGACCTCATGTCAACAGCGGGAGGTGCGGCGTTTCCATCGAAGCCGTCCCCGCGGGACGGCCGTTACCGCGAGAAGCTGCCGCTCGGCAGCGGGGCTGGGAACGAGGACTGTGCGGGCGCCGCCTGGGCGGGCTGCTGGGCCGGCTGCTGATCCTGGGGGGCAGCGGCCGGAGCGGCCCGCTGGGCGCGCTTCGCCGGCTTCGGTGGCGCGGCCTCCTCAGCGGGCGCGGCACCCTGGTCGGCGGGCGGCGGCGCGGTGGTGGAGCGGCGGTGGTGCTTCTTGGACTTGGCCTTCGCCTCGGCGGCCGGCGCAGCCTCGGGCTTCGGCGTCTCGGCAGCGGCCGCGGCGGCCGTCTGCTGCGATCCGGCCTGCTTGAACTGCTCCTCCTGGGACTGCATCTCCGGCGAGCCCTTGTAGAGGTCCTTCGGCACGCCCTGCTCCAGGCCCGGCACGCCCTCCGGGAACACCGGCTGGCGATTGCCCGGCAGCTTCTTCTTGGTGTCGAGGAAGTCGAGCATGTCCATCGGGTCGAAGCTGCTCAGCCCGCCGCCGCCACAGCCGGCGAGCACGCTGCAGAGCGCGAAAAGGACACCGGAGGCAATCAGTCGTTGGGAGCGGCGCATCAGGTCTTCACTCGGCGTTTCGGTTCGTGCTGCGCGGCGCCACCCGGTCGGGCGCGCCGTCGTCCTCGGTGGTCGTCAGCTCTTGGCGGCCGGCGGAAGCAGGGCCTGCAGGGCTTCCGCACGGGTGCGGATGCTGGCCGGTGTTTCCGCGTCGGTCATGATCAGATCAACCCACTGCCGCGTCGCCGCGACGTTGTTGGCACGCCAGGCCGACACGGCCAGCAGATCGCGCGCGGTGTGGCGGAAGGTGTGGCCGCTCGCCGTGATCGGCTCGAGGCGCTGGCGGATCTCGTCATAGGGCGCGGTGTCGAGCAGCAGCGCGGCCGCCCGGGTCTTGGCGAGGTCCTGCTGCGGCTGGGCCACGCTCGAATCGCTGCCGACGACGTCGAACAGCTTCACCGCCTCCTGCGGGTCACGCGTCACCGCCTCCGCAGCGGCGCGCAGCCGCGCCAGGGTGCGGTAGCCGGCCGGCGCCTCGGCGGCGAGCTTGGTGAAGGCCGCCTCGGCCTCTGCGTGCTTGTTCTGGTCGGCGAGCGCGACCGCAGCCTCGAACGCCGCCCCGGCTTCGGCCGCTCGCTTGCCTTCCCAATACTGATAGCCGCGCCAGCCGGCGACGGCAGCGACGATCAGGACGGCGGCGCCGATGATGAAAATGGAATAGCGGTCCCACAGCTTCTTGAGCTGTTCGCGACGCAGTTCCTCGTCGACTTCGTCAAATAATTCAGACACTTATGATATCCCACCCACGGCGCAGGCACGTTTTGGCCCGGCGCGCGCCAGCCCCAATGCGATGGCGGCGATACCCTATCGATATGGCGGAGGCAAGGCAAAGCAAGGCTGTTCAAAGAGTTACCCGCAATCGCGCACCGCCCGGCGCTGCTATCCCCGGGAATCGCCGGCCGGGACCCCTGCCCGGCCGGCGTCCGGAGCGCCCTCAGGGCCGTGGATCGATCGGGGTCGGCATTGCCGCCTGGCGCTCGATGACCTCAGCCGCGGCCAGGCACACGTCCTCGCGGAAGCGGCCGGCCACCACCTGGACCCCGACGGGCCGCCCGCCGACGAGACCGGTCGGCACCGACACCGCCGGAAAGCCCAGCGCCGGAATCGCGAGCAGCGAACGCTGGGCGTCGATCAACGCCCGGACGGTGTCGCCATCCTCCTGGTCGAGATCGTCGCGGAATGGCAGCTGATGCGACACCGGCAAGACGATGACGGGGTAGCGCGCCAGGAACAGAGTCCAGTCGCGCAGGATCGACTGGCGGCGCTCGAACCCGGCGAGGATCTCGTCGCTGGTCAGCCGCGGCGCATAGGCGATGTGGCCGTCGATGTTTTTCAGGCTCTTGGCGTCGCCGTGCTTGCGGATCAGCGGCTCGAGGAAGCGCCGCTCCTCATTGACCACCAGCGCGTGCCAGAGGTCCGCGGCCTCGACGAGGCGCGGCGGCACGACCTCCTCGACCACGTAGCCGGCCTCCGCCAGCCAGCGACCGGCGGCGCGGATCGCCGCACTCACCTCGGGCGCGGCATCGCCGATCGGGTCTGGCGCAAGCGCGACGCGGATGGGGCCTGCGAGGCGCGGCCCCTCCAGCGGCGCCGGCACCCAGTTGCCGTCGCGCGGATCAGGCGCCGCCATCACCGCAAGGGCCGCGCGCACGTCGGCAATCGAACGCGCGAGCGGCCCCTGCACCGACATCATCTGCGCGGTGATCGGGCGCTCGGACGTCGCCGACGGATTGACATGCGCGACACGCCCGGGCGTCGGCCGCAGGCCGGCGACGCCGCAGGCATAGGCCGGATAGCGGATCGAGCCGCCGAAATCGTTGCCGTGGGCGATCGGGCCCATGCCGGCGGCGACCGCAGCGCCAGCGCCGCCGCTCGAACCGCCCGGCGTCCACTGCGTGCCCCAGGGGTTGCGGGTGGCGCCATGCAGGTCGTTGTCGGTGAACCAGCGGTGCGAGAACGCCGGCGTGTTGGTGCGGCCGACGATCACCGCACCGGCCTTGCGGAAGTTGGCGACCGTCGGGCAGTCCTCGCTGGCGATGACGTCGCGAAACGCCACCACGCCGTTGGTGGTGGCGCGGCCGCGCTGATCGACATTGACCTTCACCGTCACCGGCACGCCGTGCAGCGGCCCCAGCGCCACGCCGGACCTGACCACCGCATCCGCCTGATCCGCGGCGGCCAGCGCCTCGTCGGCCAGCACCTCGACCACCGCATTGACCGCCGGATTGACCGCCGCGATGCGGTCGAGCACCGACTGCACCGCCTCGCGGCTCGAGATGCGGCGCTCGGAGATCGCGCGCGCCACATCGGTTGCCGTCCATCGCCAAACTTCGTTCTGCATGTTTCCTCCCCTTTTGGAATTGTTTCGTTCAATCGGCTGTCACGGCGAGATAGCGCTCACGCTCATGCGCGGCGCCGGCGAAGGTCGCGCGATCCGCCGCGTAGACGATGCGCCCCTGATCGAGGATGTAGTGACGGTCCGCCAGCGCTTCACAGAACGACAGGTTCTGCTCGACCAGCAGGATGGCGACACCTGCATCACGAACCGCGCGCACGATGTCGGCAAGCTCATCGACGATCACGGGCGCGAGCCCTTCCGTCGGCTCGTCCAGCAGCAACATCCGCGGGCCACCGATCAGCGCGCGGGCAATCGCCAGCATCTGCTGCTCGCCGCCGGACAATGCGGTGCCGCGGTTGCGACGGCGCTCGTGCAGCCGCGGGAACAGCTTGTAGATCTCGGCGAGCGGCCATGGCGTCGCCTTGCGGGCCGCGATCGACAGGTTCTCTTCCACGGTCAACAAGCCGAAGATGCCGCGATGCTCGGGCACCAGCGCCATGCCGCGCCGCGCGATCTGGTAGGTCCGCAGCGTCTCGACCGCCTCCCCGTCGAAGCGGATGTCGCCGCGGCGCGCACCGATCGCACCGACGAGGCTCTTCAGCGTCGTGGTCTTGCCGGCGCCGTTGCGCCCGAGCAGGCAGACCACCTCGCCCGCCTCGACCTTCAGGTTCACATCCTGCAGCACGTGGCTCTTGCCATACCAGGCGTTGAGACCGCTCACGTTCAACATCATGCCGCCGTCCCCAGATAGGCTGCCTTCACCTGCGGATCCGCCGCGATCTCCGCCGGCAGCCCCTGCCGCAGGATCGCGCCCCGATGCAGCACGGTGATCGACCGGCTGATCCGCATCACCAGGCGGATGTTGTGCTCGATCAGCACCACCGCCACGGTCCGGCCGAGGTCCTCGATCAAGCGCGTCATGGTGTCGATGTCGTCGATGCCCATGCCGGATGTCGGCTCGTCCAGCAGCAGCACCCGCGGATCTCCTGCCAACGCCATGGCGATCTCGAGACGCCGCTGTTCGCCATGGGAGAGCAGCCCTGCAACGGTTGTGCTCTTCTCGGTCAGGGCGAGCCGCGCCAGCAATGCCTCGGTCCGCTCGGTCACCTCGCGCAGCTGCCAGCGGCCCCGCCAGAGATCGAAAGCCCGTGCCGACAGCGCCTGCACCGACAGCCGCACGTTTTCGTGCACCGTCAAGTTCGGAAACAGGTTGGTGATCTGGAACGAGCGCGCGAGACCATGATGCACGCGGCGGTGGGACGGCATCGCGGTGATGTCGCGCCCGGCGAGCCGGACCTCGCCGGCCGTCGGCCGCAGCCGCCCGGTCAGGCAGTTGAACAGGGTGGTCTTGCCCGCACCGTTCGGCCCGATGAAGGCATGCACGCCGGCGTCGGTGATGGTGAACGACACCGGTCGCAGCGCCTGGAAACCGTCGAAGCGCTTCTCGATCCCGACGACCGTGAGTGCGGGTGCTCTCTCCATGGCGACCGTCATCGCGGCGTTCCTCCCTGCGACCGCGCCAGCGCCGCCCGCTGCGCCTCGCGAGCGCCGCGCAACCGGCGCGTGAGCGGATCGAGCAGTGACGCAAGGCCGCCGCGCAGGCCGAACGCCACCAACACCAGGACGGCTCCGAGCAGGATCTGCCAGCGCGCCCAGATCTCCGACAGCACGTATCCCAGCACCACGATCGCGATGCTGCCCAGCACCGGGCCGAACAGCGTGCCCGTGCCGCCGAGAATGGTCATCACGATGATGCGCTCGCTCATGGCGAGGTCGACATTGGCGAGCGGCACGAACTTCAGCGCCATCGCATAGAGCGCCCCCGCAAGGCCGGTGACGGCCGCAGCCAGCGCAAGGCTCAGCACCTTGTAGCGGCGAACGTCGTAGCCGATGGCGATCGCCCGATCCTCGTTGTCGCGGATCGCTTCCAGCGTCGCCCCGAACGGCGAGTCCACGAGGCGGCCGAACAAAAAGAACGTGGTGACACACATCAGCGCCACGAAGCCGTAGAAGTGGAGCGGCTGCGCGAACGAAACCAGCGGATGACCGAACACCGACAGGTCGGGGCGCGGCACGTTCAACAGGCCATTGTCGCCGCCGGTCAGATCGGACGCGGCGTAGCATAGAAAGAAGGCCATCTGTGACAGCGCCAGCGTCAGCATGATGAAGTAGATGCCGTGCCGCTGGGTCGCGACGATGCCGATCGCTGCCCCGAGCAGCCCCGCGAGCACGACCGCCGCAGCGAGCGCCCCCACCACGCCGACGTTATAACGGATCAGCAGAATCCCGGCGCAATACGATCCGGCGCCGAAAAAGATCGCCTGGCCGAACGACAGCAGTCCGACGCGGCCGAGCAGCAGGTTGCAGCCGAGCGCCGCCATGGCGAAGATCAGGCACTCGGTCGCGAGCGCCGTGGACGGCAGCACCATCGGCAGCAGTACCGCAACGGCGGCGACCGCGACCGCAAGCCCGGGGGCTGAAGACATCCCGCGCATGGCTCAGGCCCGCCCCAGGAGGCCGTGCGGGCGCAGCAGAATGATCATCGCCATCGCGACATAGATCATGATGCTGGCGCCTGCCGCCCAGAACACCGTCATCACGCTCTGCACCACGCCGATCAGCAGGCCACCGACGAGCGCGCCGGTGAAGCTGCCGATCCCACCGATCACGATGACCACGAAGGCGATCGACAGCGCCTCCACGCCCATGAACGGCTCGACGCCGCGGATCGGTGCGATCAGGACGCCGGCAAGTGCCGTCAGCGCGGCACCGATCGCAAATGTCAGCGAAAAGGTCCGGCTGATGTCGATCCCGAGCAGTTCGACGGTCGGCATCGACTCCGTGCCGGCGCGCAGCACCGCGCCGTAGTTGGTGCGCTCGAGCAGGAACCAGAGCACAGCCGTGATCGCCGCCGTGAGCCCGATCACGAACAGGCGGTACTTGGGATAGGCGAAGTCGCCGAAGATCACTGCGCCGCGCAGCAGCGCCGGCGCGGCGACGCTCTTGCCGACGGGATCGAAGATCAGGATCACGACTTCCTGGATGATCAGCGCAAGCCCCAGCGTCGCCAGGATCTGAAAGCTCGCCGGCAGGTCGTACAGCCGCCGCACGCCGGGCTCCGCCAGCCACGCCACGGCCCCGACGATCAGCGGCGCCAGCGCCAGCGCGAGCCAGAAATTGCCGGTCGCTGCGATCAGCACGTAGCAGAGATAGGCGCCCACCAAATAGAATGCGCCATGGGCGATGTTGATGAAATGCATGATGCCGAAGATGATCGACAGACCGATCGCGATCATGAAGTAGATCATCCCGACCCCCAGACCGTTGACGATCTGGGTGAGCAGCAGGTTGAGGTTCATGACGGCGCCGCTCAGGTCATCTTGCAGCCGGAGCGCGCGGGCTCGACGAACGACTTGCCGAAGCTGACGATCTCGACACGGTCGTCCTTGTGCTTCATGCTGGCCGGCGCCTTGCCGCGCAGCAGGTAGTAGTTCTTGATGCATTGGTGGTCGAAGGCGCGAATCTGCTCGTCCCCGGTCGGCCCTTCGTAGGTGAGCCCCTCCAGCGCCTTGATCACCTGCGCCGGCTCGGCGCTGCCGGCGGCCTTGATGCCGCGCATCAACAGGTCGGTGGTGATGAAGCCGTTGACCATCGAATAGCTCGGCCGGGTCTTGAGATGGGTCTGGAACAGCTCCACCAGCCGCCGGTTGCCCGGACTGTCGATCTGGTCGTCGTATTGCGCGCCGATATAAACGTCCTCGAGAACCTCGCTGCCGATCTCGGCGTACTGCTCGGCGCCGGCGCCCCACACCAGCACGATCTTCATCTTCTGCTTGAGGCCGAAGTCGACAGCCTGGCGAATGGTGTTGGTGCTCTGCGGACCGAAATTGAGGATCGCCAGCACGTCCGGCTTGGCGGCCGCGACGCTCGCGAGGTAACCGGAGAATTCCGTATCGGTCATGGCGTGGAAGCTGTTGCCGACATGCTCGACGTTCTTCTGCTTGAAGATCGCTTGCGCCTCGCGCAGCATCGCCTCACCGAACACGTATTTCGGGGTGATCGTGTACCAGCGCCTGGCCTTGGAATCGGTGTCGATCAGGGCGCCGATGGTCTGGTGCACGGCGCCATAGCTCGACACCGGCCAGCGGAAGGTGCTGCGACGGCAGTCCGCGCCGGTGATCTCGTCGGCGCCGACGCTCGACATGTAGACGCCGCCACCATTGGCGATTTCCGCCGACATCGGCAGCCCGACATTCGACAGCACCGCGCCGGAGAACAGGCGCACGCCCTGCTGCAGCGCCGCGATGATCTTGGGCATCGCCCGGCCGGGATTGCCCTCGTCATCGATCACCAGCAGCGAGGCGTCGAGACCATAGTCCTTGGCCAGCGCCTTGACCGCGAGGCGCGCGCCCACCTCGGCCGGTTGGCCGGCCATCGCGAACGGCCCCGACAGCGACAATGCCGTGCAGAGCCGCACCGGCTCGGCCGCGGTCGCGCGCCGGAGCACGGCGGGCGCCAGCGCGGCGCCGGCGAGCGCAGACGTGAAGGTGCGTCGTGTGATCATGATAGTCCTCCCTGTTGTGCTTATTGTGTTTGTTTGGTTGCTGCTGCGTCCGCTCCGCTCAGTCGAGCTGGAGCGGCTCGGCAAAGACCGGTTGCTGCGCCTCGTGCGGGCGCAACAGAAAACTCTCGGCGCTGAGCACGTGCTCGAGCATGAGTTGCCGCGCCTGCTCCGCATCGCCTGAGCGGAACGCAACCATCAAGCGGCGGTGATAATCGATGTTGGCGCAGGAGAAATCCCACGACAGCTCGTTGTCGCCGGCGGTGCCGATCGTCCAGTTGATCGCCTCGTTGACGAAACGGCACATCAGCGCAAGCAGCGGATTGGGGCACGCCTCGATCAGGATATCGTGGAATTCGACCTCGACCTTGCGGTGATGCGCCCAGCCGGCGGCGTCGGTCGGATGCTCGTGCTGGGCCTCGATGGTGCGATCGAGCGCCGCGAAATGGGACGCGCTGAGATGGCCGACGACGCTGGCCGCGAGCTCCGGCTCGGTGAGCCGGCGCATCTGGTAGATCTGCGCGATGTTGATCGGGTGAAAGTAGAAGTAGTTGCTGAGCAGCCCGATGGTGCGCGCGGACGACACCGACGCGACCCGCGCGCCGCCGGCCGGACCGGTGGTGTTCTGCACCAACCCCTGCACTTCCAGTGACTTCAGCGCCTCGCGGATGGTCGAGCGACTGCAGCCGAACATCTCGATCAGCTGGGATTCCTGCGGCAGCCGATCGCTCGGCTTGAGGCCTGCCTGGAAGATGTGCCTGCGGATCCGGTCTGCGACCGCATCGGAGCGCTTGCGCTTGATTGCGGCCTTCTGCGACGGGTCGACCAGCTCGTCATACTGCATATTATCCATATTATGATCATAAATAAGAAAGGTATGATTATGCAAGCGCGTTGCACGACCATCTCGGCAACTTCATGCAGAATGGAGCTAACTCGCTGATTTTATTTTAAAATTAAAACAGACGCACGTAATCGCCGCCGCGACCGCCGATAGGACGCTCGTGAGGCGTTGCGCGGATACAGGGCTTGGGAGGCGCGTCAGCGCTTCGGCGGCGTCAGCCCGTAGGTGTGCTCGGGACCCGGGAAGGCGCGGCTGCGCACCTCAGTGGCGTAGGCCTCGATCGCCTCGGCAATCGCCGGCCCGAGATTGCCGTAGCGCTTGACGAACTTCGGCACCCGCGCCGACAGGCCGAGCATGTCCTCCAGCACCAGCACCTGGCCGTCGCAGGCGGCGCTGGCGCCGATGCCGATGGTCGGGATGCTGATCGTCTCGGTGATGCGGCGCGCGACCGGTTCGGCCACCGCCTCGATCACCACCGAGAATGCGCCGGCCTCCGCGACCGCGCGCGCATCGTTCTCGATCCGCGCGCCGTCGGCTTCGTCGCGGCCCTGGGCGCGGAATGAGCCCAGGGTGTTGATCGACTGCGGGGTGAGCCCGACATGGGCCATCACCGGAATGCCGCGCTCGGACAGGAAGGCGATGGTCTCCGCCATGCGCTCGCCGCCCTCGAGCTTGACCGCACCGCACCAGGTCTCCTTCAGGATGCGGGCCGCGGAGCGGAACGCCTCCTCCTTCGACGCCTCGTACGAGCCGAACGGCATATCGACCACGACGAGCGACTGCTGCGAGCCGCGCATCACCGCCCGGCCCTGCAGGATCATCATCTCCAGCGTGACCGGCACCGTGGTCTCGAAGCCGTGCATCACATTGCCGAGCGAGTCGCCGACCAGGATCACGTCGCAATAGCGATCGACCAGCGCCGCGGTATGGGCGTGGTACGAGGTCAGCATCACGATGGGATCGCCGCCCTTGCGGGCGCGGATTTCAGGCGCGGTCTTGCGCTTGACGGCGGTTTGAACGGACATAGTCAGGCTCCAAAGACGGGAACGCCGATGACGACGGGATGGAAGGCAAAGCCCAGCGCCAGGTAGACGACGGCGCCGATCACCACCGCGAGCACGTCGTTCAGCACGCCGCCGACCGGGATCGGCGGGGCGCCGGCATCGCTGCGGCGCTTCAGCGAGATGCGGTCGTACACCGCCCACGCCAGGAACGAGCCGAACAGGATGATCGAGCCGAGGTCGCCATTGGCGAGCAGATGGCCGAACGCCCACAGCTTCACGCCCGCGAGCATCGGATGCTTCAGCGTGGTGTAGATGCGGCCGCGCAGATAGGACGCCACCACCAGGATCACCGCCGGCAGCATCAGCGCAATGGTGATGTGCTTCATCGCCGTCGGCGGATGCCAGATGTCGATCCAGCCGGTGGCGCGGTAGACCGAGAATCCCCAGACGATCAGCGCCAGGCCGATGAGCGAGGCCAGCGAATAGGCGATCTTGTAGACGCCCTCGCCGGTCGTGGCGATGATCGCCGCGCGGGTGTCGCGCTGCGTGGTCAGCACATGGACGCCGAAAAACAGAACGAGCCCCAGAACGAGCAGCGCAAGACCCATCGCCATCCCCTCCCGTGATCGCCGCCTACCCGCGGCTGCGCGAAACGCGCACGGCGCATGGGCTATCGTGCCTGCGCCGAGTCCGGGTATCATCTTTCGGGGGCGGCGCGCAATGCTGCCCGCCCGGCGGGCCCGCGGTGTCGCTCCGGTGGACCGCACCAAGCGCGCGTCGGCCGCGGTTGGTGCCGTCGATGCCGGAAGCCAGGGGACACCAAGAGAAGCCAGCAATGGGAGGATGCCCGATGAGCCGTTCCGCAACCGTGTTCCGCCTCGTGGCAGGCGCCTTCGCCGCGCTGCTGCTGCAAAGCGTCGCGCAGGCGGCCGAGATCAAGGTGATGATCTCCGGCGGGCTGTCGGCGGCCTACAAAGAACTGGTGCCGCAATTCGAGAAGGCGACCGGCCACACGGTGGTCACCGCCTACGGGCCGTCGATGGGCACCACCGAGAATGCCATTCCGGTGCGGCTCGCCCGCGGTGAGGCCGCTGACGTGTTGATCATGGTCGGTGATGCGCTCGGCAAGATGATCGACCAGGGCAAGGCGGTGGAAGGCACGCGGGTCGACCTCGTGCGCTCGCCGATCGGCATGGTGGTGCGCGCCGGCAGCCCCAAGCCCGACATCGGCACGCCCGACGCGCTGAAACAGACGCTGCTCAACGCCAAGTCGGTCGCCTATTCCGACAGCGCCAGCGGCGTCTATGTCGGGACCGAGCTGTTCGAGAAGCTGGGCATCGCCGAGCAGATGAAGGGCAAGGCCAAGATGATCCCGGCCGAACCGGTGGCGGCCGGCGTCGCCCGCGGCGAGTCGGAGCTCGGCTTCCAGCAGGTCAGCGAACTGCTGCCGATCCCCGGCGCCGATCTCGTCGGCAAGCTGCCGGGCGCGGTGCAGAAGATCACCATCTTCTCGGCCGGGATCGCGGCCGGCGCCAAGGAGCCCGACGCCGGCAAGGCGCTGATCGCATTCCTCGCCTCCCCGGCGGCGGCCCCGACGTTGAAGAAGACCGGGCTCGACCCGTTCGTCACGGACAAATAAGCCCGCGCACGGCATCAATCGGCGGCTGGGGGCGGTCGCGGCCACGCGTGTGGCATGAGGTCGCGCGCCAGCGGTTTCCCCGTTCTTTGTCCCGCCTGTCATCCGCCCGCAACGCGCCTGTAATTGCGCCATCACGATCGCTGCGCAGAACAGGCCCCGTTTAACGATGAACGGGGCCAAACATGATCCGCACCACCCTTCTTGCGAGCGCCGCGCTGTGTCTCGCCTCGACCCTGCCCGCGCTCGCGCAGCAGGAGTTTCCGGCCAAGCTCGCCGGCCATGCCGTACTGCCGGCCGAAACCTTCATTGCCGCCCCGGCGGATGCGCCCGTCGATCTCAAGACCTCGGGCAAGTACACCACCGGCAAGCGCGTCGATGAGGTCGGCAGCGTGATGGGCAAGTCGTATGAGCGTGACACCGGCGTCAAGCTGCCGTTCCAGGGCCAGCCGATCCAGGGCCACTCGGGCATCAAGGTGATGCCGGACGGCACCTTCTGGATCATCACCGACAATGGCATGGGCGCCAAGGCCAACTCGCCGGACTCCATGCTCTATCTCAACCGCTGGAGCATCGACTGGGCCAAGGGCGAGTGGAAGCACCTGCAGACCATCTTCCTGCACGATCCCGACAAGAAGGTGCCGTTCCGCATCGTCCATGAGGGCACCGAGAAGCGCTACCTGACCGGCGCCGACTTCGACACCGAGGGCTTCCAGATCATCGGCGACACGCTGTGGATCGGCGACGAGTTCGGCCCCTATGTCATCAAGGCCGATTTGACTGGCAAGGTGCTCAGCGTGTTCGAAACGGTCGCCGACGGCAAGCCGGTGCGTTCGCCGGACCACTATGCCGCCGCCTCGCCCGGCGCACCCGGCGCGACCTACACCAACGTCAACCTGCGCCGCTCCAAGGGGTTTGAGGGCTTCGCCGCCAGCAAGGACGGCAAGTTCCTGTACGGTCTGCTCGAAGGCCCGCTGTGGGACGCCGAGAAGAAGGACTGGGAGAAGGTTGACGGCAACGAGGCCTCGCGCATCCTCGAGTTCGACGTCGCGGCGGAGAAGTTCACGGGACGGTTCTGGTACTATCGCTTCGAGACCACTGGCAACGCCATCGGCGACTTCAACATGATCGATGGTTCGACCGGTCTCGTGATCGAGCGCGACAACGGCGAAGGCACCGCCGACAAGGCCTGCGCCGCCGGCGTGCGGGGCACTGACTGCTTCCCGGATCTCGCCAAGTTCAAGCGCATCTACAGGATCGAGCTCAGCGACGCCAATGTCGGCAAGCCGGTGCGCAAGATCGGCTACATTGATCTCATGAAGATCCAGGACCCGGACAAGAAGGCACGCAAGCCGCTCAACGACGGCGTGCTGACCTTCCCCTTCTTCACCATCGAGAACGTCGACGTCGTCGACGCCACCCACATCATCGTCGGCAACGACAACAACCTGCCGTTCTCCTCGAGCCGCGATCCCAACAAGGCCGACGACAACGAGATGGTGCTGCTCGACGTCGCCGACCTGCTCAAGGCGAAGTAGTTCATCGCTGCTGCGATATCGAAAGCCCCCGGATACGTCCGGGGGCTTCCTCATTTGAGCCTGAGCTGAGCCTTCAAGGCTGCGCCGGATGCGCCAGCGTGCGATTCTCGACATAGCGCACCAGGATCGGCCGGCCGGCGATCGCGCCGCCCAGGCCCTTGCTGAACGACAGCGGCGCGCAGTGCGCCAGCGACTCGTCGATCGCTTGCCGGTAGGCATCACGGGTTTGTGGCGAAGCGCCCGGTGTCGCATACGTCAGCCGCGGCGGCGCGATCAGGGCGCCGTCCCGCCTGAAGCTGAACTTCACTGCCATCTGCATGCCGGTACGCGCCACCTCTTGCGGTGGCGGTGTCCAGCACGACCGCAGGGCCCGGAACAGGTCGCCGATGGTGTCGAGGTCGTGATCCGGCCTACGGTAGCGCACCGCATCCTTGTCCGGCGGATTGCTTTCGACTGTGACCTGCAGGTTCTCGCCGATGGGATAATCCATCTCCGGAAAGCACGGACCTTGCTCAAACGCGCTGCACACCGAGGGCGTGCACGGCCGATTGTCCAGCACACTGCAGGGCACATGGGCGAAAGGCGACGGATCGGCCGGGCGACGCTCTTGCGCTGTGGCGGTCCGGATCAGGGCCGCCGCCATGACGATCGATAGGAGAACGACGGCACGCCACATCGCCTTGCTCCCGGAGCCCCCCCCCCCCCCCGGAAGCATACCGCTGACCGCGACCGACGGAGATCGGCCGCGCTTCACATCTTCGCGCTCAGGACGCCTTCTTGACGTCCTTGACGTTGGCGAAGCGGATGCCCTCGGAGCGTTCGCGGGTGTAGTCGAGATAGAACTGGTTCTTGGCCAGGAACACGAGGTCGCCGTCGACGTCCTCGGCGATGCCCGAACCATTGGCGTTGACGAAGGCGTCGTACACCTTGCGGTCGTCGGCGGAGAACCAGCGCGCCAGCGAGAACTCGCTGATCTCGAAGTCCACCGGCAGGCCGTATTCGGCGTCGAGGCGCGCTTTCAGCACGTCGAGCTGGAGCTGACCGACGACGCCGACCAGCGCCGGCGAGCCGTCGCGCGGGCGGAACACCTGCACCACGCCCTCCTCCGACATCTGCTGCAGCGCTTCCTTGAGCTTCTTCGCCTTCATGGCGTCGGTCAGCCGCACGCGGCGCAGAATTTCCGGCGCGAAGCTGGGAACGCCGACAAAGGTGATGTCCTCGCCCTCGGTCAGGGTGTCGCCGATGCGCAGCGTGCCATGGTTGGGAATGCCGACCACGTCGCCGGCGAACGCCTCGTCGGCGAGCGCGCGGTCCTGGGCGAAGAAGAACTGCGGCGACGACAGGCTCATCGGCTTGCCGGTGCGGGTCAGCTTGGCCTTCATGCCGCGCTGCAGCTTGCCGGAGCACAGCCGCGCGAACGCGATGCGGTCGCGGTGGTTCGGATCCATGTTGGCCTGGATCTTGAAGACGAACGCCGACATCCGCGGCTCGTCGGCCTCGACCTTGCGCAGGTTGCTGTCCTGGGCGCGCGGCGGCGGTGCGTAGCGGCCGAGCCCTTCCAGGAGGTCGCCGACGCCGAAATTGCGCAGCGCACTGCCGAAGAACACCGGCGTCAGGTGCCCCTCGCGAAACGCGGCGAGATCGAACGGCTTGCAGGCCTCGGTGACCAGCGCCAGCTCCTCCTCGATCGCCGCCGCGTCGAGATTGGGATTGCGCGCGGCGAGATCGCTGATCGCGATCTGCTCCGCAGAGCCGGTCTTGGCGCCGCCGCCTTCGAGCAGGCGCACGCCGCCGGTGAGAATGTCATAGGTGCCGATGAAGTCGCGGCCGCGCCCCACCGGCCAGGTGATCGGCGTGGTGTCGAGCGCCAGCGTCTTCTCGATTTCGTCGAGCAGCTCGAACGGATCGCGGGTCTCGCGGTCCATCTTGTTGATGAAGGTGATGATCGGGATGTCGCGCAGGCGGCAGACCTCGAACAGCTTGCGGGTGCGCGCCTCGATGCCCTTGGCGGCGTCGATCACCATCACCGCCGAGTCGACCGCGGTCAGGGTGCGGTAGGTGTCCTCCGAGAAGTCCTCGTGGCCGGGGGTATCCAGCAGGTTGAACACGAGGCCGTCGAACTCGAAGGTCATCACCGAGGTGACGACCGAGATGCCGCGGTCGCGCTCGATCTTCATCCAGTCCGAACGGGTGTTGCGCCGCTCGCCCTTGGCCTTGACCTGGCCGGCGAGGTTGATGGCGCCGCCGAACAGCAGGAGCTTCTCGGTCAGCGTGGTCTTGCCGGCGTCAGGGTGGGAGATGATGGCGAAGGTGCGCCGGCGCGCCACTTCGGTGGCGAGCGGCGAGGACGGCGCGTCGGCGGAAAGAGCGATGTCGGACATGGGGCGAGCGTGTGACAAAGAAACGCGGCGGGATCAAGGGTGAAGCCGCGCCCGCGGCCTCCGTCACCCCTGTCAAGCGCGACATTTGATGCAATTGCATCTTTCTTTGACGCCGGCCATGGTCGCCCCCATATCGCAGGAAGCGGCGAGGACGGCCTCGCCCTTCCCCCACATCCCCGGCAGGGACGGCCCTGTCATCGGAAAGCGCCCCGGCGGCCCCTTTCGGGTTCCCGTCCGGCGGCGCGCCCCTGAAAGGACGCGGCTGTCATGGCCTGGATCATTCTGTTCGTCGCCGGCTTGATGGAGATCGGCTGGGCCATCGGCCTGAAATACACCGACGGCTTCACCCGCCTGGTTCCCTCGGTCCTGACCCTCGGCTGCATGGTGGCGAGCGTGCTGCTGCTGGGCTGGGCGCTGAAATCGTTGCCGGTCGGCACCGGCTACGCCGTCTGGACCGGCATCGGCACGGTCGGCACCGCCCTGCTCGGCATCGCCCTGTTCGGCGAGCCGGCGACCGCCATGCGGCTCGCCTGCATCGGCCTGATTGTCGCCGGCATTTTTGGATTGAAGCTCGCGACCTGAGCCCGAGAAATCACCGCAGCATCGACGGACCGTAGCCCGGGTGAGCGCAGCGACACCCGGGATCCCGATCTCAGCCCCTCCCGGATATCGCTTCGCTCATCCGGGCTACGGGTCTGAACCGAGGGCCTCAGCGCAGCGCCAGCACGATCCAGTAGCTCAGCGCCGCCACGGTCGCCGACGCCGGGATCGTGATCACCCAGGCGATCACGATCGAGCCCGCCACGTTCCAGCGCACGGCGGAAATCCGCCGCGCGGCGCCGACCCCGACGATGGCGCCGGTAATGGTGTGGGTGGTGGACACCGGTACGCCGAACCAGGTGGCGATGAACAGTGTCGCCGCCCCGCCGGTCTCGGCGCAGAAGCCCTGCATCGGGGTCAGGCGGGTGATGCGATTGCCCATGGTGCGCACGATGCGCCAGCCGCCCATCAGCGTGCCGACCGCCATCGCGGTCTGGCAGGACAGCACCACCCACAGCGGCACATGGAAATCGCCGCCGAGATAGCCCTGCGAGTACAGCAGCACCGCGATGATGCCCATGGTCTTCTGGGCGTCATTGCCGCCGTGTCCCAGCGAATACAGCGACGCGGAGGCGAACTGCAGGGTGCGGAAGGCGCGGTCGACCGCGAACGGGGTCGAGCGCACCGACAGCCAGGACACGATCGCCACCAGCACCAGCGCCAGAATGAAGCCGAGCAATGGCGAGGCCACGATGGCGAGAATGGTCTTGGTCAGCCCGCTCCATTCCATCGCGGCAAAGCCCGCCTTGGCAAAGCCGGCGCCGACCAGGCCGCCGATCAGGGCGTGCGAGCTCGAGGACGGGATGCCGAGCCCCCAGGTGATCACATTCCAGACGATGGCGCCGACAAGGGCTGCGAAGATCACGGCGGGATCGACGATGCCCGGATCGATGATGCCTGTGCCGAGCGTCTGGGCGACATGCAGGCCGAAGAACAGGAAGGCGATGAAATTGAAGAACGCCGCCCAGAGCACGGCGTATTGCGGCCGCAGCACCCGGGTCGAGACGATGGTCGCGATCGAATTGGCGGCGTCGTGCAGGCCGTTGAGGAAATCGAACAGCAGCGCGACGGCGACGAGGCCGACGAGAAGCGGAAGACTGAGGCTGGCGTCCACGGCGTGCCCTTGGCTCAGACCTGTTCGATCACGATGCTGTTGATCTCGTTGGCGACGTCATCAAAGCGGTCGGCGACCTTCTCGAGATGCTCGTAAATCTTGGCACCGACGATGTAATCCATGGTGTTGGCATCGCGGTGCTTGAGGTAGAGTTCCTTGATGCCGATGTCGTGGAGGTCGTCGACCCGCCCCTCCAGCTTGGTCAGTTCCTCGGTGATCGCCGTCAGCGTCGTGACATTGTCGCCGATCGCCTGGAGCAGTGGCAGCGCCCGCACCACGAGCTTGGAGCACTCGACGATGATGGCGCCGATCTCGCGCATCGGCGGTTCGAACTCCCTCACCTCGAACAGCGTCACCGCCTTGGCGGTCTGGTGCATCTGGTCGATGGCGTCATCCATCGAGGTGATCAGGTCCGTGATATCGACGCGGTCGAACGGCGTGATGAAGGTGCGCCGCACCGCGGTCAGCACCTGGCGGGTGACCTCGTCGGCCTGCTGCTCGAACTGGCTGACCTTCAGGCAGTAGGCCGGCACCTCGTCGCCGCCGCGCAGCACCCCCTGCAGCGCCTCGGCGCCGCTGACGATGGCCTGCGAGTGCTCCGCGAACAGGTCGAAGAAGCGCGCCTCCTGCGGCAACAAGGCCTTGAACCAGCGTAGCATCGTCTTCCCCTGCCCCGGCCGACCAGCAGCCGCGGGATTGCGGCGCACGGGCCGATCCCTTGCTCACTCCATACCGCGCCGGACGTCCGGATGGCCTGGTGCTCACCGGGACTCGCCTGCGGCGCGATGTCACGTGATTGTCACAAAATAGCAAGCCGGGAAACCGGGCACGCCACCTGCCCCGTCAACATCCACAACCTGTGGATAAGCCCGATTCGTGAAACGACGACACCCCGGCGCGGCGGCGCCGGGGTGTCGGACCACAGACGGGATCGCAGGGGGTTACAGCGACCGCTTGAAGAAGTGCGCGATCTCGCCGATGACGCCGCGGCGGAAGGTCAGCACGCAGATCACGAAGATCGCGCCCTGGATCACCGTGACCCACTGGCCGAACTGCGCCAAGTACTGCTGCATGGCGATGATGACGAAGGCGCCGACCACCGGTCCGAAGATGGTGCCGAGGCCGCCGACGAGCGTCATCAGCACGACCTCGCCCGACATCGACCAGTGCACGTCGGTCAGCGAGGCGTTCTGCGCCACGAAGATCTTCATGGCGCCCGCAAGCCCCGCCAGACTGCCGGACAGGATATAGGCCATCAGCTTGTAATGGTCGGTCTTGTAGCCGAGCGACACCGCCCGCGGCTCGTTTTCGCGGATCGACTTCAGCACCTCGCCGAACGGCGAGTTGATGATCCGGAAGATCAGCAGGAACGCCAGCAGGAACACCGCCAGCACGGTGTAGTACAGCGTCGTCGGCTGCGACAGGTTGAGCAGCCCGAGCAACTTGCCCTGCGGCACACCCTGGATGCCGTCCTCGCCATGGGTGAACGGCGTCTGCAGGTAGATGAAGTACAAGAGCTGCGACAGCGCCAGCGTGATCATCGAGAAGTAGATGCCCTGACGGCGGATCGCGATCAGGCCGGTGATCATCGCAAGAGCCGCGGACGCCGCGACGCCAAGCAAGATTCCAATCTCCGGCGGGAGCGCCCAGACCTTGAGGGCATGGGCCGTGACGTAGCCGGCTGTGCCCAGGAACATGGCATGGCCGAACGACAACAGGCCGCCATAGCCGATCAGCAGGTTGAAGGCGCAGGCGAACAGCGCAAAGCACAGCGCCTGCATCACGAAATAGGGATAGATGCCTGTGAACGGCACGATCGCCAGCGCCACCGCCATGATGACGAAGGCAACGATCTCGTCGCGGCTCGAACGGTGCGCGGGCGCGGCGTTGTCGGTAATCGATGTCATGTCAGTTGGCCCGTCCCGTCAGTCCCGTCGGTTTCACAAGCAGCACCAGCACCATCAGCACGAACACGACGGTGTTGGAGGCTTCCGGATAGAAATACTTGGTCAGGCCCTCGATGATGCCGAGCGCGAAGCCGGTGATGATCGAGCCCATGATCGAGCCCATGCCGCCGATCACCACCACCGCGAACACCACGATGATCAGGTCGGCGCCCATCAGCGGCCGCACCTGGTTGATCGGCGCGGACAGCACGCCGGCGAGCGCGGCAAGCCCGACGCCGAGGCCATAGGTCAGCGTGATCATGCGCGGCACGTTGATGCCGAACGCCCGCACCAGCGTCGGATTTTCCGTCGCGGCGCGCAGGTAGGCGCCGAGCCGCGTGCGCTCGATCAGGTACCATGTCGCAAGGCAGACGATCAGCGAGAAGATCACCACCCAGCCGCGGTAGATCGGCAGGAACATGAAGCCGAGATTGACGCCGCCCTTGAGCGCGTCCGGAATCGCATAAGGCAGGCCCGACGAGCCGAAATAGTTCTGGAACACGCCCTGGATGACCAGCGCCATGCCGAAAGTCAGCAGCAGGCCGTAGAGGTGGTCGAGCCCCGCCAGCCACTGCAGCATGGTGCGCTCGAGCAGCACGCCGAACAGGCCGACCACGACGGGCGCCAGGATCAGCGCCCACCAGTAGCCGATGCCGGCGTATTCCAGCAGGAAATAGGCCACGAACGCGCCCATCATGTAGACTGCGCCATGGGCGAAATTGATGATGTTCAGCATGCCGAAAATGACGGCAAGGCCGAGGCTGAGCAGCGCGTAGAACGAGCCGTTGATCAGACCAACCAGCAGTTGGGCGTAAAGGGCTTGCATATCGATCGGTCTTTCGGGTCAGGCTCTCACGGATCGCACGGGGTGGATCCCGGCGGCGCGTGGCGCCGCCGGGACGACTGTCACTTCTTGACGAGCGGGCATTTGCTTTCCGACAGCGGCGTGAAAGCCTGCTCGGCGGGCACGGTGGCGACCAGCTTGTAGTAGTCCCACGGCCCCTTGGATTCCGACGGCTTCTTGACCTCGAACAGGTAGGCCGGATGCATCTTGCGGCCGTCTTCGCGGATGGTGCCCTTGCCGAACAGCGGATCGTCGGTCGGGGTCGCCTTCATCTTGGCGACGACCTTGGCGCCGTCATGCGGGTTGCCGCCCATGGCGTCGAGCACCTTCAGATAGTGCAGCACGCCGGCATAGACGCCCGCATGGATCATGGTCGGCTTCTGCTTGTTCTTCATGCGCTCCTGGAAGCGCGTGGCGAAGGCGCGCGACTGGTCGTTGAGGTCCCAGTAGAAGGTCTCGGTGAAGTTCAGGCCTTGCGCCACGGGGAGCCCCAGCGAGTGCACGTCGGTGAGGAACAGCAGCAGCGCGGCGAGCTTCTGGCCGCCGCTGACGATGCCGAACTCGGCGGCCTGCTTGATGGCGTTGGTGGTGTCGCCGCCGGCATTGGCGAGGCCGACGATCTTGGCCTTGGAGGCCTGCGCCTGCAGCAGGAACGAGGAGAAGTCCGAGGTGTTGAGCGGATGCTTCACCCCGCCGACCACCTTGCCGCCAGCTGAGTTGATCACGGCGGTGGTGTCGCGCTCGAGCGCCGCGCCGAACGCGTAGTCGGCCGTCAGGAAGAACCAGCTGTCGCCGCCGGCCTTCACCAGCGCGCTGCCGGTGCTGTGGGCCAGCATGTAGGTGTCGTAGGTCCAGTGCACGGTATTGGGCGAGCACTGCGCATTGGTCAGATCGGAGGTCGCGGCGCCGGAATTGATGTAGACGCCATTCTTCTCTTTGACCACGTTGTTGACCGCAAGCGCGACGCCGGAGTTCGGTACGTCCACGATGATGTCGACCTTGTCGACATCGAACCACTGGCGGGCGATGTTGCTGCCGATATCCGGCTTGTTCTGGTGGTCGCCGGAGATCACGTCGATCTTCCAGCCCTTCTTCTGCAGTCCCGAATCCTCGATCGCCATCTGCGCGGCGAGCGTCGAGCCCGGGCCGCCGAGATCGGCATAGAGGCCGGACTGGTCGCTGAGCGCGCCGATCTTGACCGTCTTGTCCTGCGCAAGCGCCGCCCCGGCAACGAGAACCATCGCGGAGCCGAGCAGCAAGGCCGAGAGAGACCTCTTCATGTTTCCTCCTGAACCCCTTTTTGGGACGCTTCGTTATTAGACGCCGAGATAGGTATGCAGCTTATCCATGTTGGCCGGCAGCTCGGCACTCGCGAAGCCGTCGATCACCTTGCCGTGCTCGACGATGTAGAAGCGATCCGCGACGGTCGAGGCCCAGCGGAAGTTCTGCTCGACGAGCAGAATGGTGAAGCCCTGCGACTTGAGCCGGGCGATGGTGTTGCCGATCTGCTGGATGATGACCGGGGCGAGCCCCTCGGTCGGCTCGTCCAGCATCAGGAAGCGTGCACCGGTACGCAGGATGCGGGCGATCGCCAGCATCTGCTGCTCGCCGCCGGAGAGCTTGGTGCCCTGGCTGGTGAGGCGCTCCTTGAGATTCGGAAACAATTCGAAGATCTGGTCGAGCGGCAACCCGCCGGCACGCACCGTCGGCGGCAGCAGCAGGTTCTCGCGCACATCGAGGCTGGCGAAGATGCCGCGCTCCTCGGGGCAGATCGCGATGCCCTGCCGCGCGATCTTGTCGGACGATGCGCGGATGATCTCCTTGCCCTGGAAACGCACCGAGCCGGACCGCTTGGTGATGATGCCCATTACCGACTTCAGCGTGGTGGTCTTGCCCGCGCCGTTGCGGCCGAGCAGCGTCACCACCTCGCCCTCGCGCACGTTGAAATTGATGCCGTGCAGGACGTGGGACTCGCCGTACCACGCCTCGAGATTCTCCACCGACAGCACGACGTCGGCAGCGTTGCCGGTCGCGGGCTCGCGGGGAACGGACGACGAAACATCAAGCATGACCCGCTCCCAGATAGGCTTCCTTCACCCGCTCGTCCTTGGTCAGGTCGGCGTAGTTGCCCTCGGCCAGCACGCGGCCGCGGGTCAGCACGGTGATCTTGTCGGACAGATTGGCGACCACCGACAGGTTATGCTCGACCATGACGATGGTGTATTTCGCCGAGATGCGCTTGATCAGCGCGGCGATCTTGTCGATGTCCTCGTGGCCCATGCCGGCCATCGGCTCGTCCAGCAGCATCATTTCCGGATCGAGCGCGAGCGTGGTCGCGATCTCCAGCGCGCGCTTGCGGCCGTAGGGCATCTCCACCGCCAGCGTGTCTGCGAAAGAGCTGAGACCAACGTCGTCGAGCAGCTCGCGCGCCCGATCGTTGAAGCGGTTGAGCACGGTCTTGGAGCGCCAGAAATCGAAGGAGTCGCCGTGCTGCCGCTGCAGGGCGACGCGCACGTTTTCCAGTGATGTCAGATGCGGGAACACCGCGGAGATCTGGAACGAGCGCACCAGACCGAGGCGCGCGACATCCGCCGGCTTGGTCGCCGTGATGTCCTGGCCCTTGTACAGAATCTGGCCGCGCGACGGCGTCAGAAACTTGGTCAACAGATTGAAACAAGTGGTCTTGCCGGCCCCGTTGGGCCCGATCAGGGCGTGAATGCTGCCACGCTTGATCTGCAGGTTGACGTCGTTGACGGCGACGAACCCGGCGAACTCCTTGGTCAGACCCTTGGTTTCGAGAATGAAGTCATCGGCCAACTAACTCTCCCCCTCCAGCCTTCATGCGGTGTGTCGCCGCCGTGGCTGGTTTTCGTGTCATGCCGTTTGTCCGCGGCAATGGCGTTACCCATCGGCCCCGGCGCCGGCTTGGCGGGGACTATGCCGCCAAGTCCTTGCTTTCCGCAAGCCGTAAAGCGAGGCAGTTTCCCGGTGTGTCGCCAAAGACATATTCAACTATGTGATAGGCCATCGGCAGAGCATCTGTCCCTCGCGGGCGCGGCCTGGACCGACGGGCCTGTTATTTTGCACCGATTCCCCGGCGAAGAACGTCATCCTGCGGATGCGGCGCTTCCCCCGGACGTCATCGCCGTTCCGCCTGACGGAGCGGTGATGCATGTGACGCTCTGCCACGTCCTGTGGGTAACGTCCCGTTTCCTCGCACCTGACATGTCGCACCGCCCGATGACGTCATTGGATTTCCGGCGTATTCCACGACGCGATCACCCCCTCCCTCCGCGCCAGACGAGATGCCATGAACGCTTCCACGACAGACAAGCCCCGGATCTGGGGTCGCCCCAACTCAGTCAATGTCCAGAAGGTGATGTGGTGCTGCCACGAGCTCGGCCTCGACGTCGAGCGGATCGACGCCGGCATGCAGTACGGCCGTACCCAGGACCCCGACTATCTCGCCATGAACCCGAATGCGCGGGTGCCGACCCTCGTCCACGGCGACTTCGTGCTGTGGGAGTCCAACGCCATCATGCGCTACCTGGTGCTGCAGTTCGCGCCGACCTCGCCGCTCTATCCGGCGGCGCCGCGAATCCGCGGCGGCCTCGAGCGCTGGCTCGACTGGTCGCTGTCGACATTGCAGCCTGCCGAGCGGCCGCTGTTCTGGGGGCTGGTGCGCACGCCGCCGGAAAAACGCGACATGGCAGCGCTGCTGGCGACGACCGACGCGGTGGCGCAGCTGTGGCGCATCCTCGACGCTCATCTGGCCGGCCGCAGCTTCGTCGAGGGCGAGCAGTTCACCCTCGCCGATATCACCCTCGGGGCCTATGCCCGCCGCTGGTTCGGCGTCGAGGGCGTGGAGAAGCCGGTCCTGCCGCATCTGCAGCGCTGGTACGACGGGCTGACCGCGCGCAGCGGCTTCCAGGCCCATGTGGCGCGGCCGCTGTCATAAACGGCACGCTCAGAGCTTGCCCGGCACCGCCTGAGCGTAGATGTCGGGCTTGAAGCCGACCACGAGGCGCTTGCCGAGATCGAGCACAGGGCGCTTGATCATCGACGGCTGGGCGAGCATCAGCGCGATCGCCTTCTTCTCGGTCAGGTCCGTCTTGTCGGCCTCGGGCAGCGCGCGGAAGGTGGTGCCGGCGCGGTTGAGCAGGACGTCCCAGCCCACCTCCTTGCTCCAGCTCTCCAGCCGCTTCCTGTCGATGCCGGCGGCCTTATAGTCATGGAAGTCGTAGGCCACGCCGTGGCCGTCGAGCCAGGCGCGCGCCTTCTTCATGGTGTCGCAGTTCTTGATGCCGTAGATGGTGATCGCCAAGGGAGCCCCTCGCCTGTTCGGGCGTGAAGCCAAAGCTCTAGCCGCGCAGCGGCCAGCGGTCGAGATGCTCGTGCCGCCCCTGCCCCACGAGGCTGTGCACGAGAACGACCTCGCGCACCATCCAGCGAACCGGCGCCACCGTTCGCGGCCTCACCAGGCGACGATCGTAGAGCAGCGTCATATGCGGGGTGAAGCCCGACGCCGGCTTGCGGCGGAAGCCGGCGCCGCGCAGGGCGGAGCCGAGCCGGCCGTGAAACACCTCCAGCTCGGCGAGCGCGCCACTCGCCCGCAACACCACCGGCCGGCCGCCTGCGGTGCGCTCAAAGCTCATCATGCAATCGAACACGATTTCGAACGGTGGCGCCTCGACCGCAGTCACGGCGGCACGTCTGGCGCCCACCAGGTGCGACTGCGGCACCGCATGAAGCGTCACATGCAGACAGCCTTGCGTGATCAGACGCCCGCGCAGCCCCTCCGCGACACGCACGTCCCGGGCTCGCCGGACAACCTCGGCAGCGACCTCGGGCGGCGGAAGCACCGCCAGGAACCAATGGTCGGACGTGACAGGCTGCGGCGCCAATCCCGGAAGCCAGAATTGCTCGGGCATGCTCGGTCCCTCGCGAAACGCAAAAGAACAAAACACGAACAAGCGGCCAGGTAAAGCCTGAAAGCATGCGCCGAGCATGCGCAGCTCGAGGACCGATCCGGACTGGACCGGAGCAGGCCGTCCGGATTGACTATTATTTCTCTATGCCGTTAAATATTTCCGATTTTGACAAGGAGCGTCGACATGAACGATCCGTTCCAGCGCCCGACCATGATTTCCGCTGTCGCCTACCGCGATCCGCTCGCCGCCCTCGACTGGCTCGACACCGCCTTCGGCTTCGAACGCAGCATGGTGATCACCGCCCCCGACGGCAGCCTCGCCCATGCGGAGATGCGTTTCGGCAACGGCCTGATCTATGTCGGCGCGGAATGGGCCGACTTCGTCGCCAGCCCCGCCGTCCTCGGCGGGCGGAATACCCAGGTGATCCACGTGCTGGTGTCCGGTGACATCGACAGCCATTGCGACCGGGCCCGCATCGCGGGGGCCGCCATCCTGCAGGTGCCTACGGATCAATTCTACGGCGACCGCACCTATCGCGCGCGCGATCTCGAAGGCCATGTCTGGGTGTTTGGCGCACCGGTGCGCGCCGTATCCCGTGAGGAAGCCGAAGCTGCCAGCGGCCTGAAGATCGAGGGCTGGCATTGACCACAGCCGCCACTCTCGACCGCACGCTGGCCGCCCTCGCCGATCCGGCGCGGCGACGGGTGATCGAACTGTTGCGCGAGCAGCCGCGCCGCGCCGGAGAGCTCGCAGACGCGGTCGGCCTCAATCCGCCGGCGCTCAGCCGCCATCTGCGCACGCTGAAGGCAACCGGGCTGATCGAGGAAAGTCATCCCGCCTTCGATGCGCGGGTGCGCATCTACAGCCTGCGGCCGCAGCCGATGACCGAGCTGAAGCGCTGGCTGGAGGAGACCGAGCAGCTGTGGACCACCCAGCTCGGCGCCTTCAAGGCGCATCTCGAGCGCACGCCATGACGCCCCATGCCATGACGTCGCGGGTCATCGTCTCGCTGCGCGTCGCCGCCACGCCCGAGCGGGCCTTCGCCGTGTTCACGACCGAGATCGGCCTGTGGTGGCAGCCGAGCCCGCTGTTCCAGCTGACTCCGCGCTCGCCCGGCGTGCTGGCGTTCGAGCCGGGCGTCGGTGGCCGCTTCACCGAAACGCTGCCGAACGGCAGGGTGTTCGAGATCGGCCGCATCATCATGTGGGAGCCGGGCCAGCGTCTCGTTTTCGGCTGGCGTCAGGCCACCTTCGCGCGGGACCAGTCGACCGAGGTCGAGGTGCGTTTCGAGCCGGTCGGCGCCGAGACGCGGGTCACCGTCGAGCACCGCGGCTGGGAATGCGTGCCGCAGGATCATGTCGCCCGCCATACCATGCCGGACGCGATCTTCATGCGCCGCCTCGGCGAATGGTGGCAACATCTGCTGGCGGCCTGCCGCAAGCGGGCGCAGAACGGCGCGCGCGACACGACGCTCTGAGGCAAACGTGGCGCCCGCGGCCGCGCCGCGGCTACAACGCGCCGTGGCGTTCGGTCTGCGCGCGCAGCTTCTCCCGCTCCTCTTGCGTCAGGTGGCCCTGCTGTTCGCCGGTCAGGCGGCCATTGCCGATCAGCTGAAACGCGCTGTTCGGATCGTAGCTCTGCTGCTCCGGCGTCGTGCGTCGGCGCTCGTCAGAGCCTGCCGGCGTCACCCCGCCGTCACCACCGCCATAGCCGAGCACCTCGACCATGATCATCGAGGGACGGTCGTTGCCGGCCGGCGCGGTCGGCGCCACCTGCTGGTTCGCCGCCGTGGTGTTGTTGGCCGCGGTCAGCGCCCCCACCGGCGGGCCCTGCACGGTTGGCAGCCCGGTCGCATTGCCCTGCACCTGGATGTTGCCGGCGTTAGCGATCTGCAGCGCCTGCAGCGTCACGTTGCCCGACACGCGGATGCCGGCGTCGCCGGCGTCGATGGTGCCGTGCGGCGCGAACAGGTCGACGTCGCCCGGCTTCACGCCCGGCACGCCGATCAGCGTGGCGATGCCGGCGCCGGTCTGCGGCGTCACCGGGGCCTTGGTGACGTTGCCGTAGGGGTCGACCGTGAACTGCGGCGGCGAGGTCACCAGCGAGGTCTTCTTGCCCTTGCCGGCGTTGAGGTCGCCGTTCATCGAGAACATCAGGATGTCGCCGCCGAGCTCGGTGAACACACGCGACTGCGCCACGATGACGTCGCGATCGCTGTAGGTGTTGATGCTGCCGCCGCGCAGCGTCAGCACGCCCGGCCGCGCGGTGTCGAGCTGGCCGGTGAGATTCGGCGTCTGGTTCTCGATGCCGAGCGTCACATTGCCGCCCGGCGCCAGGATGTTGATGTCGCCGCCGGCCTCGGTGCGAATGCGGCCGAGCTGATACACTGACAAGTCACCATGATACGCGGTGGTCGGCGTGCCGATGGTGCTGCCGGGGAACAGGGTCTGGACCGCCTTGTAGGCGCGGTCATAACCCTTGCCGCCGGCGCCCTCGCCGTTCGCCGCGGCGCGGCCGCCAGCTTTCAGCTCGGTGAAGTAGACCTGCTCGATCAGCGGCATCTGCTGCTGCAGCGTCAGCCCGCGGAACAGCGCGACCGCCTGATCGGCCGGCAGCACCGGATAGCCGAGTTTCCGGTTCAGATAATCGATGAGATCGGACGTGTGGCTCTGCAAAACCCCGCCCGCATTGGCCGGATCGAGATAGGTCGCGATGAAGCCGGCGATGTTCGGACCGCTCTTGCCAAGGCCGACCGCGACACTGATCGACGCGCCGGTCGGCGGCAGCAGCACGTTGTCGGCGTTGCCGATGCTGGCGATGCCAATGCCACCGTACACCGTCCCCCATGTGACCGGCGGCGTCTGCACTGTGATGTCGCGTCCGGCCTCGATATCGAGAAAACCCGGACCGCCGATCCGGATGTTGAAGCCGTTGCAACTGGTCGGTGTCAGACAGCTCGTCATGTCGCGGCCGGCCTGGATCTGCGAGACATCGCCGGGCCGATTGTTCTGCAGTTCAAACATGGGCGAGAGAATGTCGAGGCCAGCCCGGACCTGCGCACGCTTCGACGTCGCAAGGACCACCCGGTTCAAGCTGCCGAGCGCATAGACATGCACGGCCCGCGGATCATTGGGCTGGGCGAAGCTCGAGCCCACGTTGGTCTCAAACTGATCCTGCAGGTTGAAGATGGTACCGACATAGGCGTTGAGGAACGTCTTCGCAAACGGCACCGCTTCGATGCCGGTCATGCTGATGCCGGTATTGCGAATGTCCTGCCCCGCCAGCAGGTCGATCTGGGCGGTCGGAGCCCGCAGCGCATACAGCTCATTGCCGGCGAAAGTGGGGGTACCATCGATAAAGATGCCCGCTCCGTGCGTCTGCGTGCTGGTGATGGAGCCGGTCGCAGCCACCACGTTCATGACCGCTGGCACATAGTCGCCGTTGAGCGTGATGTCGCCGCTCATCGCCATCACATTGAAGGCGGTGTCTGCGGTGTAGCTGGTGAAGAATCCCCACGGCAGCATGCGACCGCCGCAATTCACGTTGCACCCTTCGAGGCCGTTGTAGTTCAGGTTCGGAACTTGCAACGCCGCGCGGGTCGGATCCCCCAACAGAAGGCCGGCGGCGCGGTCCGACACGATGGATGCGCGCGCATCGCCCACCATCACGTTCACCAGTGCATTGGCGCCGATGGCCGTAGCCCGCACCTCGCCGAAGCTCCGGCCGATGGCGATGTTGGCATTGTCGAGCGCGCCCGCCACGGCAAGCTGAAGGGTACCGCCCCCGGTCGACACGACATCGGCCATGCTGGCCGCGCCTGTCGGCGCCCGCAGCGTGGTCGGCGCACTGACGTCGACATTGCTGAGATTGCCGCCGACGTTCACCACGACATTGCCGCCTCCGAGTGCGCCGAGCCCGCGATAGGCCGCGACGTTGGGCGGAAGGTCCGTGAAGTTGTTCGGATTGTCCGGGCTTTGATAGTAGGTGCCGAAATTGATGTAGGATGTGCCGTTCACGACATCCGGCCCAGTTGCGCCGGGGAGAGCCTGGGTCCAGAGCCAGAAGGTGGATAGACCGCTGCCGGCCCAGCCCTGGCCCTTGGGGCCCCAGCGATCATAGAGATAAGCAGGAACGGGCACACTCGCGCTGGTCAGGTCGCCCTGCACGACCACCCGCATGTCGCCACCCTTCTCGGGATAACTGGGGTACAGCGCCGTCGGATACAGCGAATCCCACTTCACCCGTCGGCTCTTGTAACCGAGATAGCTGTCCTTACGGCGGGTCGTTGACGAGGTGATGAAGGGCCGCTGCGGCGTCGTGAACCCGGAAATATCGGCCGACGGGGTCCCCGCGGTGTAGATGCCGAACGGGGTCGTCAGGATCACGTCGCGCGCGGCGGCAAGATCGAAGTCGCCGGTCCCGGTGCGCACCACGCTGGGGATCAGGAAGCCGCCGGCATCCTTGTGCGGATCGTTGAACAGGATCGAACCGGCGCCGGCGGCAAGCGCGCCTTTGCCGAGCAGCGCAACCGGATCGGCGGCGGTGAAATCCGCGCCCGCGACCAGCCGCAGCGTCGCCGACCGCGAACCGCGGGGCAGAAGCGCGGAGATCGCGAAGATACTGCCGTCCGGCGAGCTGACCGGGCCATTAAAGCCATCGCTCAGGCTGCCGTTGAAGGTGAGGCTGCCGCCGGCCCGCAAAGTCAGCACCATCGGCTCGCCGGCGAACCGGAGGGAATGCAAGTCGATGCCGGTGTTGAGCCGCGACGGCGCCTGCAGCAGCGTTATGGCGCCGGTGCTGCGCAGCTCGATGCCAGGCATCAGATGTGTGGCCGCATTGGCCCCCACCGGACCGATGCCCGCCAGGATCGCAGCAGCATTCGCTATGTAGGCCTGTGCGTCAGCGTTCGCGGGCGATGCCGCGTTGCCGATCCAGGCATCCACATAAGGCAACGCCGTGATGTCGTAGACTCGGACGGCCTCGATATCGATCTCGCGCGCCCCTCCGATGGCGAGGCCGGCATCGGTGATGGCCACACCAGCCACGCCGCCGGTCAAGGTGCGCGGCGCACGTAGCCAGACCTTGCCGCCGTTGCGGCCGCTTCCGGTCACGTCGATCCATGCGCCACCCGCGAGGGCGAGCTGGCCTGCGCTCTGGCTGGCGAGGCCAAGGAAGGCCTCGCCGGCATCGCCGTCGATGCCGGTGGCATGGGCATCGAGGCCCGCGCCGGACACAAGCGTGAGGTTGTTGCCCGCGGTCAGGCGAATACGGCCGCCGGATGCGCCGTGGGCATCGATCAGGCCGGTCACGGTCAGGTTGCCGCTCACCGCCGAAAGCTCGACCTCGTGAGCGGTGATATTCGGCACCACGATATCGCCGTTGCGCAGCGTCAACGCTTGTTTGTCGGAGAAGCCGCCCACGGCAGTGAGCAGCGCCATCGCGTCGCCGCTGCCGAGATCCATCGCCACGCGCGCGCCCCGATAGCCCGCGACGGCCGCGACACTGAGCTGACCGCCGAGCTGTGCTGTGCCGTGCGGCGCCGAGATGGCGAGCGCGCCGGCATTGCTGCCCCAGCTCGATGCGAGGAGATCCACCAGCGGCACCTTGCGCGGGTCGAGCCGCGTGATATCGCCGCCGCTGAGGTCGACGAGCGCACCATTGGCGACCGCAACGTTGCCGTTCTGCGACGTCAGGTTGATGCTGCCCGCTGGCGCGAGGCGAACCACCTCGAAGAACGCAGCCGTGGCACCGGACACGTCGGTCAGCGAGCCCGGCGCGAGCGTCACCCCGGACGCGCCGTTGAGATTGACGACGCCGGACGGCATCACGATCGCCGTGCCCTGCACGATCGACCCGGCGCTCACCGTGAGATGGGCGCCGATCGAGTTGACATCGGTGATGGCCGCCGCAAGCGTCGCCGCGCCAGTCAGCGTGACGGCGCCCGTCGCGTTCAAGGTAGTATCGGCTCCCGCGGCCCCGGTCACGCGCGGGGTCGCCACCACAAGGTCGCCCACGGTGTTGAACGCGCCGATCCCGGATCCGATCACCTGGGCCGCGGCGCCCAGGGTCACGTTGGCAAAGCCACCGACATTGAGCGTGCCGGGGCCGATGGTGAGTTCGGTCGTGTTGAACACGAGCGATCCCTGCCCGGCGATGCCGGCACCGACTGCCGTCGGAGCACCGACGAGGGTCAGTTGCCCGGCGCTGATGACGGCGCGATCACCGACCCCGCCGAATCCCGTAATGGTCGCGCTGGACAGGGTGAGGTTGCCGATCAGCGGGCGCCCGGTCACGGCATCCACACCTCCGAGGACGGCGGAGCCGTAGACGTTCACCGCCTGCCCGGCGCTCAGCGTCAGCATGGCGGTCGGCGCGATGCCGCGCGACGCATCCCCTCGCACCAACGTCGACAGCAGGTCGGTCGTCAGCGTGATGCCGCTGGGATTCTGGCCGCCGATATTGATGATCGGAGCGGCGATCGTGACCAGCGGCGCGCCGAACACCGCCGTGCTGTCGAGGCTGAAATTCGAGGTGTTGGCAAGCACCAGGCTGCGGCTGGCGTCGACACGCGCGCCGGCGCCGACCACCAGGCGGCTGGTGCCGGCCGCGGTCAACGCGACCGGAAGCGCCGACGGCGCGTTGGACGCCAGCAGGAAGGCGCCGCCGCTGAGGGCGAGCGTGCCGGTCGGCCGGCCGCTGGTCGGATCGAGCGGGAACAGATCCGGCAACGTGCCGGCTGCACTGGTGTCGATCACCGCGCCTGGGTCGAGCACCAGCGAGTTGGTCGCCCGCAACATCAGTTCAGGCAGCGCCAGCATCGCGTGGGCGCCGACCTCGATATCGGTCGCGGCATTGCCGATCTGCAACTGGGTCGACGACAGCGATCGCACACCGCCGATCAGCACGCTCTGCGCCCCGAGGCGGTTGATGAAATCGTCGGTGATCGCGATGAAGCCGGTACCAGCGACATCACCCTTGCCGATGATCGCGAGCCTGCTGCCGACGATATCGGCCTGGCCGGCGCGGCCGCCGGGCCCGTAGGAGAAGTCACCCTGCCCCTGGAAATCGATGCCATTCAGCGCGCTGAGCACGAAGCGGCCGGCGTCGGCCGGCAGCCGCGGCACGATCGCATTGGCGGCGATCGCCTGGGCGCGGAAGAACTGGCCCACCGTGGTCTCGGCGTATTGCGACTGCTGGCGCACCACCGCGCCCGGCGTGACCACGAACAGCGAGGCCAGCGGATCACGGATCGCGGTGTTGGCGACCGTGCGATAGCCCGTCACATAGAACGATCCCGAGGGGCGCTGCATGGCAAGCGCTGGCGACGATGGCGGCAGGCCGGTGGCTGCGACCGTCACCTTGAATGCTCCCGGCAGCAGCGCATAGTGGCCCGGCAGCAGCGTGTAGGTGCCCGCGGCCAGCCCGTCGATCCCGGCGAGCGTCACCTGGTCACCGATCTTCAGGTTGACGTTTGGCGCGGCCACGGTTGGATCACCGTTGCTCGAGGCCGTCAGCGGCGAGCGCGGCGCGTAGGCCGATCCGAGGCTCGGCAGGATCGCAAAGGTATTGACCCCGTTCAGGGTGTCGACCGAGCCGCCGATGCCGTTGACGAACTGGAAGCCGTAGAGATCGCCGCCGCCGGATTCGTCGATCTTCGCCGCGGCCTTGCCGTCCGCAGCACCGGCAACCGTCACCTGCTTGCCGTACAACGAGATCACCTTCTGCGGCGCCTCGGTCATGATTATCGGCATCCCGATCCGGTTCGTGCCATAGAGATAGAGGTTATTGCCGACCGGAGACCCATAGGGAATCAACGCGCTGGCGGCCGACACCGAGGTGACGCTGCCTGGCAGCAGGTTGATGCTGGACGCGCCCGGATGGGCGGGATCGCCCAGCGTGATCTGGCCGATCGGTGCGCGCAGCACGCCGCCCTGGTTGATGGTGGGCGCCACGATCTGGATCTGGCCGCCGGCCGACAGCGGCAGTGGTGGCAGGTCGACGCCATTACGGGCGAAGGTGATCACGCTGGCCGACCCCGACGCGCTGACCGTAAACAGCGCCAGTTGCGAAGCGAACTCGCCGCTAGCCGGCGTCGACGTGATTGGGTAGATCTGCGCGGCTATGAAACCGAGATCGCCGAAGGTGATGAAACTGCTTCCGTTGGCCGCGCTCTGCACAGAGGCTGCCGCCAGGCGGATGTCGCCCGTGCTAGTGAAGCGCATCGCCGCGAACCCCGGCAGCGACACGCTCTGGCCCGACGGCGTCTGAAAGCTGGCGCCACTGCGCAGCAGCCCGTCGATGTCGATCAGATTCGCCTGCACGGCCAGCGTCGCGGTCCCCGCTAGGGCGGCGATGTTGTTCGCCGTGGAGGAATTGAAGTCATTGTAGACGCTGCGCTGGCCGCCACCGAGGTTGACATAGGCCGATGCCAGGTGGACATCGGCGCCCGACGTGGCGCTGAGGCCGGTGGCACTGATGGCGAGGCTGCGCTCCGTGTGCAGGTTGATGCTGCCGTTGAAGACCACCGCATCGACCGCGCCGAGCGAGACCTCGGAGAAGCCGGCATCCATGATGGCATCGGCGCTGACATGCAGCTGCCCCTGCAGCGCGGTCGGCAGGAGGTCGCCGATCTTGAGCCCGTCCGGCGCGAAGGATTGTCGGCCCTGCGTCAGCACCAGCGCGCCGACCGGCTGCCGGTAGCTCGCGCCATACCAGCTCGCCCAAATGGTCTGGTCGATCACGAGGCTGCCGCCTGCCGCCGATGGACCGCCGCGATTGGCGAGCAGCGTCGAATCGAGCAGCAGGCCCTGCGTCGCCACGATCCGGACCGCGCCGGCGTCGGTCGCCACCGGCGTCGTCACCAGCGAAGAGGCCAATCCGCTCCGCGACGGCGAGGCGATGACACCCGCGGCGCCGGAAACGTCGATCAGCGATCCCGCCCGGGCGATCACCGTCCCCAGCGGCGCCAAGCCCGCCTGCGCACCCGGACTGGTAGCCGTCGTGGATCCGCCGAGATAGCCGGCGAAAGGATAAGCTGCCGGATCATATCCCCAAGTGTTGATGTTGACACTGCCGCCGTTCCACAGCCGATAATCGGCCCCCCCGCCCGCGTCCTGATAAGCCTGCACCAGGCCGCGCGCGAGCAGCCGCGCGTTCGCGCCGAGCCACAGGCTTTGCGCCGGATCATACGGCGCCGGGAACGTTTCCATCGGCTTGACGGGACCGTAAAGGTCGAGATTGATGGTACCGGCCGGCGCATCGATGATGCCGTCGAACGTGAGCTGGCGCGCGGCATGCAGCTTCACCACCGCGCCGGGATCGGTTGTGATCCGCGCCCCGGTTCCGATGGTCAGCCGGCCGGTGAACGGATCGACCGCGCTGAGCACCAGGTTGACCGGCGGCGCGTTCTGGAACGGTGCCGGCGCCCCGAGCGCGGCGACGTCGGCGATCCGTGCACCGGTCGCGGCGCCCGCCACGGCATTGCTGACATTCAAGACCTGGGCGTGCAGCTGCAGGTCAACGCCAGGTGCAACCGTGACGCCGTTATAGCCGATCGCGGTGTACTGGCTGAAACCGCCGCGCGCAAAGAACGATGGATCGAGCCACAGTGCGCTGGTGTCCACCGGACGGTCGCCGCCGATCTGCACGCTGGCCGCAGCGATGGTCAAACGACCGCCGCCGCTGAACCCGGCCGACCGCAGCGAGCCCTGCAGGCTGACGCTGCCGGGATAGACAAGCGGCGTGATCTTGTTGAAACCCTGCACCTGTGCATTGCTGATGAGGCTGATATCGCCGCCTACGCCGGCCGGCAGGCCGGCGGCCGTGGCCTTGAACTTGCCGTTTGCCTGCAGCCAGCCGCCGCTGGACGCATCGATCGACGCCCCGGCAGCCACTTGGACACTGCCCTTGGCGTAGATCGCCACTCTGCCGCCGTCGGGGAGCGCCGCATTCGCGACGCCGCCATCAAGCACATCGTTGGTCCACAATCCCGCGACATCGATGACGCTGCCGCTGTTCAACATCACGTCGCGTGTCGGCGAACTGTAGCCCTGCGAAGCGTCGATCGTCACCACGCCGCCCCGCGCGATCAGCTGCCCGTCCAGCGAAACGCCCGCGCCCGTGCTGAAGCTGATCGCGCCGCCATCGGCGACCCGCAGCGTCGCGCCACTGACCAGGCTGATGCCCCCACCGAAGAACTTCAACGTCACCGGATCGGACAGACCGTTGCCGCCGTTGATGCTGATCTGGCCGTAATTGCTGTCGTTGAGCGTCTTCGCCGACAGGAACAGCGTCTTCTGCCACGCCACCGGCAGCAGTGTCGCGGGATCTCGCTTGCCAGCCGTCACGGTGCTGGCGGCAAACACGTCGTCCGGCGCCTGCACGGTCGGAGCGATCACGACGTCCAGCGGCGTGATCACGTCGGCGCCGATCACAAGCGCACCATTCTGTGCCCTGTTGCCGGCCGTACGCTGGTACACACCATTGCTGGCGGCCGCGTTGACCTGGGCATCGACCTCGGCCTGCCCGGCAATGACGCTCAGGCTGCCGGCCGAGCGACCTTCCAGATAGGCGGGCTGGTAACGTGTCTGGCTGAACGGGCTGACGTAGGTCTCGTTGACGCCCCAATGCGCATGATTGACCACGAACTGCCCGGCGACACCGACATAAGCCATGTCCGCCGGCGCCTGGTTGATGTCGTAGATGCGGCCGTCGGCGCCGATCAGCCGCGTCGCCGGCACCTCGCCGCCCCGATGCCAGATCGAGCCGCCGGCGATGTTGATCGCCACGCCCGGCCGCAGGATCGCATCGCCGGTCGAGAACACCGACACCGAGCCGCCGCCCGTCAGACGCTGGTCGATGGTGTGCGGCACGAGGCCGAGCCAGCCCGAGACCTCGAGCAGGCCGCCGGTGGTGTAAACGCGATCGGCGGCGACACGGTTGAGGTCATGGCTGTTGACCCAGAGATTCAGGCCCCTGAGCAACCCGCCCCGGTTGAGCGGCGAATCCCGTAATTCGTTGCCGCGGACGTTCACCTTGACGGCATCGTCTGAGGCCGCCGCCAGCACGCCCTGCAGGCCGCCGACATCGATGGCGACGCCGTCGGCGACGTAGACTCGCCCGGCGTCCAATGGCCTGGAGGGAGTGAACCCCGGTGTGCTGTGGTTCAGCGTATAGATCAGGTCAGCCTTGTTGGAGGCCTGGAGCACGACCTGCCCCGCTGGCAGCAGCAGGCTTGCCGTTCCCAGCAGGTTGACAGTCTGCCCCTCAGCCCTGAACAGCGACTGACGCTGCGGCTGCCCGTCGAGCGCGGTACGCCCGTTCTCGTCCGGCAGGATCGCCACAAGGCTTCCCGCGGCGAGTTCGATAGTGCCGAGACGCGTCGGCATGACAATATAAGTTGGCAGATCGAGGCTGCTCGCGCCGGAAACCGCCTGAAACGTGACGCCATCATGCGCCATCAGGGTGATCGAGCCGGCGGCGTCGACCGATGTGGTAGCTGACAAAATCCCCTGTTGCCGCACCGTCATGCCGGCGAGCGTGATGTTGCCAGTCGGCGCGCTGATCAGCCCCTGAGCCGTGTTGGTCACGGTCCCGCCATTCAGAAGATTGACCTCGACCCCGCGGATGTTGGAGTCCGCGCTCTGAGTCAGATAGACGGCGCTACCCGCGGCGAGCACGGTCTGCCCATCCGGCGTGACGATGGTGCCGCTGTTGCTGACATTGGCGCCGAGCAGATAGACGTTGCCGCCGCCGGTCGTCACCGACTTCGGCGGCGCGGTCTGGATCAGCGCACCAGGCTCGACGACCACATCGCCCGCCGTTCCGCTCGCCGCGAAGATTGGGTCGGAGATCTTCTGCTTGGCGATATCATAGGCCTGCTGGTTGACGATGCCGCTCTTGAACTGCTGATCGGTGATGCCAAGGGTCGACGCCACCAGCGAGCCGACATTGATCTGGCTGGCGCCGCCGAAGATGATGCCGTTCTGGTTGATCACCAGCACCTGGCCGTCGGCCTTGATGCCGCCGAGAATCTGGCTCGGGCCGACATTGCCGGTGACGCGGTTGAGGACACTCCAGGTGACGTTGCCCTGCTGGTTGAAGGTCACGTCGGTCCGCGCGCCAACATTGAAGCTCTGCCAGTTGAGGATCGCCTGCGGCGCCGTCTGGTTGATGGTGACGTTGGCCCGCCCATTGACGATGGCCTGGGTCGGCAGGCCGGCGCCACTCCAGAGCGGCGTCCCCGGCGTTGCGCCCGGCGCGACCTGCAATCCGCCCGGCGCGAGACCGTTGGGCACCGCGACCTGCGGCAGGGCCTGTGATGTACCGGCGGCCTGCGCGGCATTGCGCGCTGCGGCCTGGGTGGCCTGCAGGGCCTGGATCGCCTGCGTTGCGCGCATCAGCGCGCTGGCACTGCGCGCCGCGGCCGACGCCGCCTGCTGCGCTGCTGCGGCCGTAACGTCGGCGGCATAATTCGGCGCCGCGATCACCGGCGCTCCCCCGAGCTGCGCGGCCCCGACGGGGTGCGGCCCCAGCAGCGCCATCATGCTCACGCCGGCGAGCAGAACACGTCGGGACAACAGGCTGGCGGAATGCGGCAGGCGAAAAATCATCTGGGACGGCATGGGGATCTCGATGTCAGGACGCGCCTGAGCACCGCTCGCATCCGGCTGGATGCGCGGCACTCATCCCCTGACGACGGCCGCGCGGCACATCTGAACAAGATTTTTGTGAAAGTTCTGCGTCAGGCGGCCGCGGCGATCAGCTCAGCAGCACGACCCCGCCGGGCAGCGCGCGGGCACGCGCGCCGACCGCCTGCCCGATCCAGCCGAGCGCATCGTCGATGCGGCTGATCTGGAAGCGGCCGTTGACCGGCTTCGCCGCCAGCGCGGCATTGAGCAGGATGACACGGCCATGACGGTACCGGTTGATCTCGGCGACGACGTCCGACAGCGGCGTGAAACGGAAGACGAGCACCCCGTTCTGCCAGGCGGCCGCCTCCGCCGGATCGATGGTGATCGCCTCACCCAGCCCCGCCGCGCCATAACGGATCTGCTGCCCTGCGCCGATCATGGCCGCCTGCGCGCGTCGCTCGACCCGGACATGGCCTTCGAGACAGCTGACGCAGACGTCGTCGGCGACTCGGCGCACGTCGAAACGCGCGCGGGTCGCCACCGTGCGGCCATCGCCGGCTTCGACCACGAGCGAGCGTGCCGTTTCCGGCGCGGTCGCGAACGCCGCCTCGCCAGCGAGCAGGCGCACCTGGTTGTCGCCGTCCGCTGCCGGGCCCAGCACAAGGCTGGTCTGGGTGTTGAGCTGGACCGAGACATGGTCGGCGAGCGCGACGCGCCGCTGCTCACCGGTCGCCGTGCGATAGTCGGCCGTGAGTTCGCCGATCGAGGGCCAGAGCGCCAGCGGCGGCCGCACCCCGACATAGCCGACGGCCGCAGCAGCGGCCATGGCGCCGGCGCCGCCGAGCACGAAGCGGCGGCTGACCGGCCGCGCCATCGGCGGCCGGCGCGTCGCCTGCGCCGCGCGCAGCACTTCTCCCGCCGGCCCGAACGCCTTCCAGCGCGCAGCAGCTGCCGCATAGGCGTCGGCATGGCGGGGGCTCTGCGCGATCCAGCGCCGCAGCGCCTCGGCGTCGGCGACCGTTGCCTCGCCCGAGACGAGCTGGGTCACCCAGCGATGCGCCTCACGCTCCAGCAGATCGGGATCGATGCTCGGGTCCTGCGTCATGTCTCGTCATCCGGCCGCCCCGGCGCCGCCGCGCCCGTGACAGTCCCTTCCTGCTCGTGAGACGATTCTCGCCGCACCGGCGTGAACCTGATTTTGGCGTGCCGCAGCCGCGCGGCGCAATAATCCTGCGCGGCCTGCAACTCCCGCTGCACCAGCCGCACCGAAATGGCGAAGCGCGCGGCGATCTCGTTCCGCGACAGGCCGTCGAGCCGCGCCGCCAGCAGGATCTCGCGCTGCCGGGCCGGCAGATCGGCCATGATGTCCTTGAGCATCTCAATGTCGGACCGCGCCTCGATGGCGCGCATCGCGTCAGGCGCCTCGTCAGCGATGTTGAGCAGCACGTCGACCTCGGACGTCGTCAACCGCCGGCGGTCGGCGCGCAGATGATCGCGTGCGATGTTGAAGGCGATGCGAAACAGGAACGCATCCTCATTGCGCACGGTGGCGAGGCTTTCGCCGCGCTGCAGCCGCAGCCAGGTGTCCTGCAATGCGTCACCTGCCGCGTCTGCCGAGCCCAGGCGGCGGGTCAGCCGCGCCTTGAGATCGTCGTAGCGCAGCAGCAGCAATCGCTGCAGGGCCGCAAGCGTCGTTTCGCTCATTGCGGCGCCCGTAAGGCATCGGCTGCACGCCCTGACGCACAATCCCGCGTGACGGCCTGCGGCTCGACGACCAGGACGACCGGCTGGGCGAAACCGGCCGGCGGCGGCGATCCAACTGCGAGACCATAGATTGCCCGGCCGATAGCATCGTCGCGTGCCGCATCGCCGGTGGTGCCGAGCAGGTCGGCACGGCTGACGCTGCCGGACGGCCCGATCCAGAAGCTGACCGCCACACGGTAGGATCCAGGCTGCAGCCGGCGGTCCGCGCAGAAGGCGCGCTTCAGGCCCATCTGCAGCTGTCCGAAATACTGCGCGACCGCGGCCGGGGGCGCGGTGTTGATCAACGAGCCCTCGCCAAGCGGGCTCGGCTCCAGCATGAAGGCGTCGGCTGCCAGGTAGCGCGGCGCAAGACCGGTGCCCTGGAGCAACCCCTCCAGCGCCTGATCCGGCGTCAGCCAGCCATGAATCGTCATCGAACTGCGGCCGCCGGCGAGGTTGCCGTTGTAGACCACCTGCCGCCCCGTCGCGACGCTATAGCTTTCGAGCGCCGCAGTGAGCGCTTGCGCCGGGATATCGAACTGGACGCGGCCTTGCGACGGCGGACCGTCACGCCGCAGGTCGTCAGCGGACGCCGCGTCCATCAGCAGCAGCGCGCCGGCGAGACACGGCAACAACCGCGCCGCCGCACGGTCCGCCGGCCAGGACCGCTTTTGGCCGCCCCGCTGGTCCACTGTCCCACCCATCGCCGCCGCAGCAGCCCCATTCACGCAACGAGGCGCGCCTATACGATGACCACGTGACAGTTATGTGAACACCACGCCGCGGCGGCGGATCCGCGCAATGCGCCCTCGCCTTCAGAACGATTTGACCAGCGAGAACATCTTGCGGCAGTCGCGCTCACCACCGATGCCGCAGGTATAGGAAGCCGTCACCTTGACCGAGCGCCAGGGACGCGCCTCCACGCCGACGCCGAACCGCAGGAAGGTGTTGCTGGTGTTCGGCAGCTCGACGAACAGATGGTCGACATACCATGGCGAAACGCCGAACTTGTCGCGAAGAAACTCCTTGATGATGCTCTTCAGCACCAGCTCGTTGGCGATGTGGTGCAGCGCATTGGGCGACAGCGACATCTGCCCGTCAGGCCCGCCGACCACGACGCCGAACTCGTCGATGTGGATGTTGCAGCGGAGCGGCGACAGCGCGAGGTGCAGCGCGCTGAAGTCGAGCGTCGCGGACGCACCATCGCGCCAGGTGATTTCGCGGAAGCCGCGACCGCTGGTCGCCAGAAACGACAGGTCGATGGCATCCGGTGAGGCGGTGTTCTTGCCTTCGATGAAAGTCTTGCCGTTGGCACGGCGCGCCGCCTCCACCGCATCAGCAAGCCGGCGATAGGCGCGCGGGCTGAAGGTGATGCCGTCGAGCGTGGTCGCGCCGACCTCGAACATGGTGTCGATATGATCGCCGATCGTGATGCCCAGCGCGTCCAGCCGTCTTGCGATCGTGAGGTAGACCTCGTTGTGCAGGTAGCTCGGCGGCCCTTCGATGGCTTCGCGCCACTTCCCCCAGCTCTCTGGCGCGATGTAGACGCGGCACAGGCCATGCCGTTCGGGAGGATCGGTGGCGATGTCGAGATGCAGGTAGTTGTAGACGCCGCGCTGGCTAAAGCCGAGGCTCTTGATGCCCGCCTCGCGCCACGGATCGTAGTTCGGCAGCCCGACATCGTTGGCCCCGAACTTGCGGTTGCGGACCGCAGCGGTCAGCAGCTTGTCATGGTCATCGCACTGGAAGTCGAAGCCCTCAGGATTCCAGAACGCCTGGATGACCTTCCACTTCAGGCCTTCCAGCGGCAAACCGGCGGCGCGGAGCTTCAGCCGCAGGTTGTTGATGCCGACGGCAATGTCGCGGTCTCGTCCCATGGACGATCTCCGTGTCGTCCACCCAGGCCAACGCTAGCGCGGCGGGCGTGTCGAGACAAGTTGCCCTGCTCTAGACCCGCTCCACCAGTTGCACCGCCCCTGCCTCGACACCCGGCGAGCCCTCGAGCTTCCTGAGCAGCACCAGCCAGGCAAAATAGATGTGCTCCTGCATCAGGTCCTCGGCGCGCTGGGCGTCGCGGCGGACGATGGCATCGAGGATACGATGATGGTCATCGTGCGAGCGCGCGATGACTTGAAAGTCCTCCCAGATGAAGACGCGGTCGGAGGCCATCGGCACATTGTGGCACCGCCGCACGAAATCGCCGACGAAGCGATTGCCGCAGGTGGCGATGATGGTCTCGTGGAAATCGACGTTCATGCGCCGGTACGGCGCGAGATCATCGGGATCGAGCATGCGCTTCGACAGGATGCGGTCGCCCTCGGCAACGCAGTCGCGCAACCGGACGATGACGTCGGGCGGCGCACCCATGGTGGCAACAAGGCCGCAGGCCAGCGCCTCCAGCCGCGCGCGCACCTTGAACGCGGCGCCGATCTCGTCGGCGGAGAAGCCGCGCACCGCATAGCCGCGGTTGGGCTCGTAGATCAGCAGGCCTTCCTTGGCGAGTTGCGCCAGTGCCTCGCGCAGCGGCGTGCGTGACACCCCCAGCGACTCGGACAATGGCGTCTGCTGCAGCCGTGCGCCGGAGGGCACCTCTCCGGAGAGAATGCGCTCGCGCAGCAGTTCGGCGACGTCCGACGCGCTGGTCACGGCTTCCTTGCGCTCCCTGGCCAATCCCTAGGATTGGATAAAATATTGGGTGCGACATTGCAACAATATTGACTTTCGACCGCTTTGACCGTTTGATTTTATCCAATCAAGCCTTTTGGGGGAGCAAACGCGTGGACGGACGGGAACGGCGCGCCGCCGTGGTGACGGGCGGCAGCGGAGGCATTGGCGCTGCGATCTGCAAGGCGCTGGCGGCGGACGGTCTGCGCCTCGCCGTGCTCGACCGCAGCCGCGCGCAGGTCGAATCCCTGGTCAGCCAACTGCCGGGCCATGGCCATCTCGCGCTCGCCGCGGATATCTCCAGCGAAGCCGCGGTTCGCCAGGCCTTCGACGAAGCGCAGGCCGCACTCGGCGAGATCGCCGTGCTCATCACCGCGGCCGGCGTCCTGATGTTGCAACCCGACGGCTCGCGCCATCTCGTCGCCGAGACGCCGGTCGCCGAGTGGCAGACCACCCAGGACGTCAACGCCACCGGCACCTTCCTGTGCTGCCGTGAGTTCGCGAGCCGCCTGCCCCAGCGCCTCGATGGCGGGCGCATCGTGACGCTGTCGTCGGTCGCGGCCCAGCTCGGCGGCTATCGCTCGAGCGCATCCTACATCGCCAGCAAGTCCGCCGTGCTCGGCTTCACCAAGGTGCTGGCGCGCGAGCTCGCGCCGCGCGCCGTGACGGTCAACTCGGTCGCGCCAGGACTGATCGATGCGCCGATGCTGCGGCTGTCGCTCGATCCCGCCGACGACGCCAACGCTGCCGCACAGATCCCGCTCGGCCGCCTCGGCACCCCCGAGGACGTCGCCGCGGCGGTGCTCTTCCTGGTGTCGCCGGGGGCGTCCTACATCACCGGCGCCACCATTGACGTCAATGGCGGCTATCGGATGCAATAACGATAACGACAACAACAACGACACAACAGGAGGATCAACGATGACAAGCGCAAGGCGCGGCATGCTCAAGGGATGGGCCGCCGCCGGAGTTCTCGCCCTGCTCGGCTGGCCGGCGACCGGCCGCGCGCAGGAGGTCGGCCTCACCGACACCACCATCAAGATCGGCATGTTCGCGCCGCTATCGGGCTCGAACATGGCCTACGGCTTCGACGTCGCCAATGCGGCGCGCATGTACTACGACAAGATCAACAAGGACGGCGGCATCCATGGCCGCAAGATCGAGGTCGTGCTGGAAGACGACCGCTGCAACGCCAACGATCTTGTTGCTGCCGTCAAGAAGCTCGTCGAGCAGGACCAGGTGTTCCTGCTCAATGGTGGCTCCTGCTCCGCGGCGGTGGTCGCGGCCAAGGACTATGTGGTGCGCGCCAAGGTGCCGCTGGTGATGCTCAACGCCTCGGGCGACGGCGCGCTCTATCCGCCGACCGACTACATCTTCGGCGCCTATTCGATCTCGCAATATGCGGTCGGCGGCTCGATCGTCGACTTCGCGGCCAAGACCTTCGGCGCCAAGAAGATCGCCTACATCAACCATGACGACGCCTACGGCGCCTGGAATCTCGAAGGCTCGAAGGTCGACGCCGCCGCCGGCAAGGTCGACCTCGCGGTGGAATCGATCAGCCCGTCGATCACCGACGTCACCGCGCCGTTCATCAAGCTGCGCGCCAGCAATCCGGATGTGCTGGCCATCGTCGCCTACGCCCGCCCCGCGGCTTTGCTGATCAAGAAGGCCCATGAGCTCGGCTTCAACAAGCCGATCATCCTCTCCGTCAACGGCACCGCCAATCTTGCGCAGCTCGCCGAGAATGTCGGCGGCAAGGACGCGCTGAAAAACCTCTATGTCCAGGACGTGCTCGCCGACCTGCCGGGCGGACCGAAGATCAAGTGGGTCTATGACATGTACAAGGCGGCCTATCCCGACCTCGCCGCCAAGCCCGACCATCCGCAAGCCTATATGCCCTACGGCATTCCGCCGGCCATGAGCATCGTCAAGGCGCTGCAGGACGCCGGTCCCCAGCCGACCCGTGAGAAGGTGCTCGCCGCACTGAAGAGCCAGCACCTCGACACCGGCGTGATGGCCGGCCCGATCGCCTTCGGCCCGAACGAGCGTGCTGCCAACAAGTCGACCATCTTCATCAAGTTCGACGGCACGAGCCAGGTGCTGCAGCCCGGCATTTTCACCACGCGCTGGCAGTACAAGGGCTGACCGCGGCTCCGCCGCGGGGCGCCCTCGCCCCGCGGCCCCTTTTCCTTCGCTGAAAGCACCGCCCATGGATGTCGAGCTCGTCATTCTCTTCCTGCAACAGGGCGTGGCCTCCGGCCTCGTCGTCGGCAGTGTCTATGCGCTGCTGGCGCTGGCCATCGTCGTCATCTTCAAGACCTCGGAAGTGCCGAACTTCGCCCAGGGCGAGATCCTGATGGCCGCCGGCTATGTGGCGCTCTATCTGTTCGTGTTCCGCATGGTGCCGGCGATCGTCGCCATCCCCATGACCATCGTGCTGGCCTTTGTCGGCGCCGCTCTGTTCCGCCGCGTGGTGCTCACCAAGGTGGCGAGTGCCAGCGGCAGCCCGATCAACCTCGTGATCGCCACGCTCGGCCTGTCCTATGTGCTCAAGGGCCTCGTGCGCCAGACCGGCTTCGGCGACACCCCGCGCTCGTTTCCCGCACTGGTCTCGACCGACTCGCTGATGATCGGCCAGGCCAGCGTCACCCACCTCGACCTCGCCATCCTCGGTACCGCCATCGTGGTGATGGCGGCGTTCTTCTGGATGTTCGGCTACACCAAGCTCGGCCGCGCCATGCGCGCGGTCGGCATGAACCCGAAGGCGGCGCAACTCGTCGGCGTCAACCTCAACCGCATCCATGTCATCGTCTGGGGGCTGTCGGGAGCGATCTCCGCGGTTGCCGCGCTGCTCATCGCGCCCAAACTGCTGATGACCGCCGACATGGGCTCGATCGTCACGCTGGGCTTCGCGGCCGCGATCGTCGGCGGCTTCGCCAGCCTACCCGGCGCCGTGGTCGGCGGCTTCCTGATTGGCATCGCTGAAAACCTCGTCGGGCTGTTCATCTCCTCGCGCGCCATCGTGGTCGCGCCGTTCGTCGCCATCATGCTGGTGCTGATCCTGCGCCCGCAGGGCCTGTTCGGCGGCCGCGTCACCATCAAGAAGGTCTGACATGCGCGCCCTCGGCCTGATCGCCGCCGCCATCGCCCTCGTCGTCCTGCCGTTCGTCGCAACCGGCTATGTGATCTATCTCGCCAACCTGCTGCTGACCTTCACCGTGCTGTGCCTCGGCATGCACATCGTGGTTGGCGAGGCCGGCCAGTTCTCGCTGGCGCAGGCCGCGTTCTATGGCATCGGTATCTACACCAGCGGCCTCGCCGGCCAGATCTTCGGCTGGCCGTTCCCGCTGTCGATCATCGCCTCCGGCATCGTCGCCGGCCTCGTGGGGCTGTGCATCGGCACCATCGCGCTGCGCATGCGCGACATTTATCTGGCGCTTGCCACCTTCGCGTTCGGCGAGGCGATGCAGTGGGTGTTCCTGTCGTGGACGCCGGTGACTGGCGGCCCCAACGGCCTGCGCATCCCGCCCGCCACGCTGTTCGGCCTCGAGATCGTCTCCGACAAGCAGGCCTATCCGGTGGTGCTCGCCATTGCCGTGCTGATGATCGGCGTCACGATGGTGATCGCGCGCTCGCGGCTCGGCCGCGCCTTCCGTGCGGTACGGGAATCCGAGATCGCCGCGCTCGCCATGGGCGTGCCGGTGAAGGCCACCAAGCTCGCCGCCTTCGCGCTGTCGGCGTTCTTCGCCGGCGTCGCCGGCGCGATGTTCGCTGTTTACTCGACCTACATCCACCCCGACAGCCTCGGCTTCCAAACCACCATCCTGGTGCTGACCATGGTGGTGGTCGGCGGGCTCGGCTCACTCGGCGGCGCGGTCGGCGGCGCCATCGTGTTCGGCCTGATGTCCGAGCTCTTGCGCCAGGTGCCGTCCTACCAGGAAATCATCTACGGGCTGATTCTGATCCTGTTCATGATGTTCGCGCCGCGCGGACTGTTCGCCTTCCTCGGCGACAATCTCAAGAGGTTCGCCCGTGCCTGATCCCCTGCTCCGGGTCGAGAACGTCACCGTCCGGTTCGGCGGCCTCGTCGCCGTCAACGACTTCAGCCTGTCGGTCGCCCCCGGCACGATCCACGCCTTGATCGGCCCGAACGGCGCCGGCAAGTCGACGACCTTCAACTGCATCTCGCGGTTCTACCAGCCGACGTCGGGGCGCATCGTGTTCGACGGCGAGGACATCACCCGCGCCCCGGCGTCCACCATGGCCGGGCGCGGCATCGCCCGCTCGTTCCAGAACCTCGAGCTGTTCAATGAATTGACTGTCGAGGAGAACCTCCTGATCGGCGCCCATGTCCATGGCGACGGCGTTCATGGCGGCCGGTCCCTGCGCAGCTGGCTGCAGGCGAAGCCGAAGGCCGTGATGCACGGCATCGACGGCATCATCGAACGCACCGGCCTTGCGCCCTATCGCAGCCACAAGGCCCGCAACCTCGACTTCGGCCACCAGAAGCTCCTCGAGCTCGCCCGTGCGCTGGCGATCCGCCCGCGCCTGCTGCTGCTCGACGAGCCGGCGGCGGGCCTGCGCAATCGCGAGATCTCGACCCTCGACCGCCTGCTCACCGAGCTCGTGCGCCAGGATGGCCTCACCATCCTGATCGTCGAGCATGTCATGCAACTGGTGATGTCGATCTCCGACCGCGTCACCGTGCTCAACTTCGGCACCAAAATCGCCGAAGGCTCGCCGGGGGAGATCCGCAACGATCCGGCAGTCATCGAGGCCTATCTCGGCAAGGAGGCCACGCATGTCTGATCTCCTGCTTGAGCTCGACGGCGTTTGCGCCGCCTATGGTCGCATCCAGGCGCTGTCCGGCGTCAGTCTCAAGATGGCAGCGGGCTCGATCGTCGCCCTGCTCGGCGGCAACGGCGCCGGCAAGACCACGACGCTGAACACCATCTCGCGGCTGGTGCCGCTCACCTCCGGCGCGATCCGCTTCGAGGGCCAGCCGATCGACCGCCTCGCCTCCCACCAGGTGGTGAAGGCTGGCATTTCCCAGGTGCCGGAAGGGCGCGAAGTGTTTCGCGACATGAGCGTCCGCGAAAACCTCGACATGGGCGCCTATGGCCGCAGCGATGCGAGCGGCGTGCGCGCCGACGTCGAGCGCGCGTTCGACTACTTCCCCGTTCTGAAGGAACGGCTGAAGCAGAAGGCTGGCACCTTGTCCGGCGGCGAGCAGCAGATGCTGCTGATCGCCCGCGCCCTGATGGCGCGGCCGCGGCTCCTGCTGCTCGACGAGCCGTCGCTGGGCTTGTCGCCGGTGCTCGTGCAAAAGATCTTCGACATCATCGCCCGCCTGCATGCCGACGGCCTCAGCATTCTGCTGGTCGAACAGAACGCCGCGGTGGCGCTCGCCGCCTCGCAGTACGCCTATATCCTGGAGAACGGCGAGATCGTGCTCGAAGGCGCGTCGGAAACGTTGCGGCAGGACGATTCTGTCCGGCGCACCTATCTGGGCAGCTGACGGCGCGCCTCGCCGCGCCGGCACCACTCCGCGTCAAGCCGGCTGCAATTGCTCTGGCTGGCGTACCGCCCCGGTCGGAAACGTCAGCGCGACCGCCACCGCACCGAGGCCGACCGCGAACGAGCCGATGTAGAGCCAGCTGTAGCTGCCATCGTGGTCGAAGATCCAGCCGCCGACCGCAGGGCCCAGCGCCATGCCGAGGCTCGACACCATCGCCGCCGCCCCGAACACCGTGCCCATGATCGCCGGGCTGAAGGCGTCGCGCGCCAGCACCGCATAGAGCGGCATGACGCCGCCATAGGCCATGCCGAACACAATCGCGACCGCATAGAACTCGGCGAGATGGCCGGCGAACAGGTACGCTCCCGCCGCACAGGCCTGCACCAGCAGACCGCCGACCAGCACCGGCTTGGCGCCGAAGCGGTCGCCGAGCAGGCCGAACAGCAGCCGTCCGCCGAGCCCGGCGAGCCCCTCGACGCTGTAGATGGTGACGGCGACGAGCGGCGGCAGGCCGCAGGTCATGGCATAGCTCACGGTGTGGAAGATCGGCCCCGAATGGGTGGCGCAGCAGGCGAAGAACGTCGCCGCCAGCACGATGAACTGCGGCGAGCGCAGCGCCTGCAGCGCGCTCGGGCCTGCCCTGGAGGCTGCGACCGGCGCATCGGGCACAACCGCACTAGCCGGTGGCTGGCGCACCAGCAAGGTCGCCGGCAACAGCAGCGCCCAGGCCGCGACGCCGATGATCAGCTGTGCGGTGCGCCAGTCGGTGGTCGCGACCAGCCAGCTTGCGAACGGCGAGATGGTCATCGGCGCCACCCCCATGCCCGCGGATACCAGCGACACCGCGAGGCTTCGATGGCTGTCGAACCATGAGGTGGTCAGCGCGATCATCGGCGCGAACAGGCTGCCGGCGGCGATCCCGAGCAGCACGCCGTAAGCGAGCTGGAATTCGAGCAGGCTGCTGGAACGACTTGCCAGCACCAGACCGAGCCCGAGCAGTGACGCCCCGCACAGCACCACGATCCGCGTGCCGTAACGATCGCTCACCATGCCCCAGCCGAATGCGGCAACGCCCATGGTGAGGAAGTCGAGCGTCATGGCGCTGGAGATGCCGGCGCGCGACCAGCCCGTCGCATCAGCGATCGGCTGCAGGAACACCGCCAGCGAGAACAGCGCTCCGATGCCGACACAACTCATCAATGCGCCGGCGGCGACGATCACCCATCCGTAGTGCCATCTCATGTCAGCAACCTCTCCCTCGGTGCCCTTGCACCGCGGTATTCAGTCGATCGGCGCGACCCGACTTCGACACTGACGACTGACTTTTTGCAGACCTTGCGGCTGCGCCGCCGATCGCCCGGCGCATTCATGCCCGGCCCCCATACGATGGGCCGCACTTCCGAGATTATTCAGAGTTTCGCAGCACACAACGCCCATCGCTGCGCCGTCGGCGCGCGGCTGGGCGTCATCAGGCGCATGAGATGCGCAAATGCCGAGGTGAGTTCACTCACATGGCAACGTTTGCGGCGCGAGCCTTCAGCACGCGGCCGAGCCGCAGGGCCGCGACGGCCGCAAGCAGCGCCGCAACGGCGACCGGAACGACGGCCACCGACCAGCCGTGGCTTTCGATCAGGTTGCCGACCACCACCGGCCCGGCCATCTGGCCGAGATTGCTGCCCTGCATCAAAAGCCCGGCCACCGCGGGCACCAGTGCGGCTGTCGGCGCCAGCAGCGGCACGGACGACAGCAGCGTGGCGGGGATCGCGCCGCCGACCATGGAAAACAGCACGCACAGCAGGAAGACCGTCGTGTCGGGCAGCACCGGCAGGAAGATGCCGAGCGCGCTCGCCCCCATGATGCCGCAGACGGTCACGATCACTGCGGCCCGGCTCACTCCGCGCGCAAGCAGGACACCCGCAGCGAGATTGCCGATGATATTGACCGCGGTCGCGAGCGCGCTCAACAGTCCGGCCGTGCCGTAGCCGACATGCATCCGCTGCATCAGTAGCACCGGCAGAAATCCGAACAGCGCGAAGAACATCAGCGCGTAGAGCGCAAAGCAGACCGCGAGCAGCCGCGGTCCTGGGGCGCGCAGCGTCGCCAGCACATCCGCCGCCAGCCGTCGCCACGACAGCGCCGAGGTCCGCGTGGCGCCGGGCACGACGACGACCACCGCGATCATCGCGAGCACAGCGACAACGGCTCCGCTGCCCCAGATCACACGCCAGTTGCCGAGCAGCGGACCGGCGAGCATGGCGACCGCCATCCCCGTCGGCATGAAGCTGCTCCACAACGCGAACACCACGTCGCGCCGCGCCGGATCGGCGATGCGCTGGAGGATCGACGGCGCCGCCACCGTGATCAACAGGTAGCCGAAACCTTCGAGCAGGCGCGCCCCGAACAGCACGCCGTACGCCGGGGCGCCTGCCCCGGCGGCGGCGCCGAGCGCAACAGCCGCGAGGCCGAGCAGCAGAATTCGCCGATCACCCGTCGCGCTGACGATCGCGCCCGCCGGGATGCCGCCAAACAACCCCAGCAACGCGAAGATGCCGGTCAGCCAGCCGAGCTGGCCGAAGTCGAGGCTGAGATCGGCGCGCAGCATCGGCACCGCGATCATCGCCTTGCCGATCTGCAGCGAGGACACGATGCCGCAGCCCACCACGGCGGCGACTGCGCCCCAGTGCGTCGCCGCCCCCGTCTGCAGGCCCTCGTTCACGCGCAGCATCGCACGGCCTCGCGGAGGGCGGCCCCGATGAGGCCCTGGCATCTCGTCGTCATCACGTCCACTCGTCCATGCGTTGCAGGAGAGTCCAGATGCCAGTTTCCAACTATCGATGGAAGTGGCATAATTGGCATGGAACCGATCTATTGAATAGATCATGCTCGACGCTCTCACCCTTGACCAGATCCGGACCTTCGTCACCGTGGCGGACAGCGGCAGCTTCCGCGCTGCCGCGGCGCGGCTGTCGCGGGTCCAGTCGGCCGTCAGCCACGCCATTGCCAATCTAGAGGCCGAGCTCGGCGTCACGCTGTTCGACCGCGCGGGCCATCGTCCGGTCCTGACGCCGCAGGGCCATGCCCTGCTCGTTAATGCTCGCGACTTGCTGTTGCGCGTCGATGCGATGCGGGCGCGCGCCCACGGCCTCGGCGAAGGCGTCGAGCTCGAGCTGTCGCTTACCGTGGACACGCTGTTTCCGATCGCCACCGTCGGCGCCGCGCTGGTCGAGATGCGCGCCGCCTATCCCACCGTGGCGATCCGCCTGGCGGTCGAGCCGCTCGGCGGCCCCATTGCCGCGCTGATCGACAAGCGCAGCACGCTCGCGGTCACGGTCGGCGAGAATTTCCGCGATCCGCGGGTCGCCCTCACCGCCCTTGACGCTGTCGAGATGGTGGCCGTCGTCGCAGCGCGCCATCCTATGGCCGCGCAGCCGAAGGGCCAGGACGTCAGCTTGCCCGACCTCGCCGATCACCTGCAGATCGTGCTGTCCGATCCGACGTCGCTGTCGGAGGGGCGCGACTTCGGCGTGCTGTCGCCACAGACCTGCCGCGTCGGGAGCCAGGACACCAAGCACGCCATGATCCTGGCCGGCCTCGGCTGGGGCCGCCTGCCGGCATGGCTGATCGCGCGCGACCTCGATGCTGGCCGCCTGGTGCGGGTCGACACCAAGGCGCTCGGCCGCAACGCCACTGTCGTCGCGGAGACGTACCTCGCCCACCGGCTCGATGCGCCGCTCGGCCCCGCGGCGCGCACGTTCGGCGCCGCATTGACCCGTCTCACCGAGGCCTGACGCCGTCAGGCCGGTGCATGCGACCGCTGCCGAGCCTCCCCCTTGTGCTCAATAGCGGTGCGGCCGCGCGCGAACTGACGTGTGGCTTCGGCGACGCGCCGCCCGAGATGGCGCGCGGTGGCGAGATCCGACGGCGGCGGCGCGACATCCGGGCCCTCATCGACGTTCGACTGTGCGCCGGCGCCGAGCCAGAAACCGAGGCGATTGAGCGCGTCGGCCGATCCGGTGCTCGAATTGTTGCCGGGCGGCAGACCGAGGTTGATCCAGTGCATGCCGTGCTGGGCGGCGAACAGCGTGAGCTGGGTCAGTGTCGCCAGCTTGTCGCCGGCATGGGCGCCGGAATTGGTGAAACCGGCGGCGATCTTGTCCTGCCACAGAAAGCCCTTCGCCATCACCGCATGCGAGGTCGAATCCTGGAACGCCTTGAACGCCGCGGAGACGTTGGCCATCAGCGTCGGGGCGCCGAAGATGATGGCATCCGCTGCGGCGAGGTCGTCCCAGCACGCCGGCGCCTCCTCGACCGTCAACGCGAAGGCCTCGACGCCCTCGACCTCGCCGGCGCCGGCGCACACCGCCTCCGCCTGCCGCGCGGTATGGCCGAAGGCGCTGTGATAGACGACGGCGACACGGATAGTGGACATGAACGTTCTCCTGGCAGTAATGGCGCGACCGACAGGGCGGCGCCTGTTGAAAGCGGTGGAAGCGAAGGGCTGCGTTCGGCCGCAACGCTGTCGCGGCCGGTGGGCGTTCAGCGCCGGCACCAGGCCGGAGCGAAAGTCAGTGAATCGCGTGGCTGCCGAGGTGCCGCAGCTTGTCGGGATTGCGCGTGACGTAGACGGCGGTGATGCGGCCGTCGGCAATCGCGAGCGCGGTGGTCTGCAGCGTGTCGCCCTGCTCGATGCTGACAAAACCCGGCAGGCCGTTGACGAAGCCGTAGCGCACGAGGCGCGACATGGTCGCGGCGTAGATCGCGGTGAGCGCGGCATGCAGCCGCAACGCCTCCTCCAGCCCGACCACCGGGCGGCGTGGCGCCGTGGTCTTGCCGCCGCCATCGGCATACACAGCGACGTCGTCGGCGAGCAGCCGGCGCAGTTCGACCATGTCGCCGCTGCGGGACGCCGCGAAGAACGCCGATGCGATGGCGAGCCCCTGCTCCTTCGGCACGGCGTAGCGCGGGCGCGCCGCACGGATATGGCTGCGGGCGCGGCTGGCGAGCTGGCGGCAGGCCGCGGGATCCCGTCCGACCGTCTCGGCGATCTCGTCGAAGGCAAGCCCGAACACGTCGTGGAGCAGGAAGGCGGCGCGCTCGAGCGGCGACAGCCGCTCCAGCGCCAGCATCAAGGGCAGGGTGACGTCGTCGACCGCCTCCTCGGCGGTCTCGACCACCGGCTCCGGCAGCCACGGACCGACATAGGTCTCACGCCGCACCCGGGCCGACTTGAGGTGGTCGAGGCACAGCCGCGTCACCACCCGGTGCAGGAACGCAGCCGGTTCCTGCACCGCGGCGCGGTCGGCGTCGAGCCAGCGCAGGAACGCCTCCTGCACCACGTCCTCGGCGTCTGCGACCGACCCAAGCATGCGGTAGGCGATTCGCACCAGCCGTGGGCGCAGCGGGTCGAAGCTCGCGGCGGCATCTTGGCCGGACATCTCAGCGGGCTCCGCCATCCGCCCCAGGCCGATGGCGGGGCACGATGTTCGGCGCGAGGTGCGGCAGGTGGCGCATGGTCATCTCCAAGGTCAGGCGCGTTGTCGGTGTCCTGACGAGACGGCATCCACCAATGTGACATGCCGCCGAGGCTGGCGTTGATTTTTTCCATCTGCCAGATGCCTGTGACCGATCTTCAATGTAAGATCGGAACCTTATCAACCGATCTCGTAAAATGTCAGCTTGCAGCAATAAGCAGTTGATATATCTTTTGATTTCATAGATTGCCAAATCACTTCAAGCGCCGTTGCCGACATCGTGGCGCGCCAGGGATAGCTCGATGGAATGGGACGATCTGCGCTATGTCCTCGCGGTCGCCGAGGCCGGATCGCTTGCCGGCGCGGCGCGGACGCTGGGCGTCAACCACACCACGGTGCTGCGGCGGATCTCCGCGTTCGAGACCTCCCTCGGGCTGCGCCTGTTTGAGCGTCTGCCGACCGGCTACGTGCTGACCGGCGGCGGTGAGGAACTGATCGCCGCCGCCCGGACCGTCCGCGACACCGTCACCACCCTCGAGCGCCGGCTGGTCGGCCAGGACCTGCGGCTGTCCGGCACCGTACGCATCACCACCACCGACACCCTGATGGCCACCCTGCTGCCTGGCGTGCTGGCGGACTTCCGCGCCGAGCAGCCCGGCATCGACCTTGAGGTGGCGATGGCCAATGCCATGGCGAACCTGAGCCTGCGCGACGCCGACGTCGCCATCCGGCCATCGAACAATCCGCCCGAGGCGCTGGTCGGTCGCCGCGTCGCGGCGATCGCGTTCGCGATCTACGGCAGCCCCGCCTATCTCGCGCGCCACGATCCGGCTGACGACCTCGCCGGCCATCACTGGGTCGCTCCCGACGACAACCTCGCCGCCACCACCGCCGCGCAATGGATGCGGACCGAGTTGCCGGAGTGCGAGGTGGTGTTGCGCGCCGATTCCCTGCTGGCACTGCGCCAGACCGCCGAGGCCGGGCTCGGCCTCGCGGCGCTGCCCTGTTACCTCGGCGACACGTCGCCGGGTCTCGTCCGGGTGCGCCCGCCGATCGCAGCCATGGCGACGGCGCTGTGGGTGCTGACCCATGACGACCTCCGCCATACCGCGCGCATCCGCGCCTTTACCGAGTTTGCCGCCACCGCGCTCGGCCGCCATCGCGCGCTGCTCGAGGGTCAGGCAGCAGCCTGATCCCCTGTGCGTTTGCGCAGTCGCCGACTGCATCCGTGTCTGCTCGGCGGGGCCGGCCGCCACGGCTATCTGTCGCCCAACGCTTCCGCACGTCGCGGAGCCATCGCGAGGGCGCATCACCATGGAAACCTTGTTCATTCCCGTCTCGCTGGTCGCCGGCAGCCTGCTCGCCGTTCAGGCCGGCGCCAACACCCAGCTCGCCAAGGCGACTGGCAGCCCGTTCGCCGCGACTGTCATCCAGGTGCTGATCGCAGGCCTGCTGCTCCTGACCATCGCTGTGGCGTCCGGCACCGTCGCCGCGTTCGGCCGGCTGCCCGACGCCACGTGGTGGCATGCGATCGGCGGCATCGCCACGGCGATCTATGTCGCCTCGACCATCCTGCTGCTTCCACGACTGGGCGCCGTGGTCACGGTCGGGCTGTTCATCACCGGCCAGATGCTGGCCTCGTTCGGCCTCGACACCCTCGGCGCGCTCGGCGTGCCGCCACAGCCGCCGCAGGCCCTCACCCTGCTCGGCCTCGCCGCGGTGCTCGCCGGCGTCGTCGCCATCATCTTCGGCCAGAAAGGCGCGACCGACGCCCTCGACGCGTCCAGGATCGGCTGGATCGGCCTTGCGCTGGTCGCCGGCGCGGTGCTGCCGGTGCAGGGCGCGATCAACGGCCTGCTGCGCCACGACCTCGGCGCGCCGTTCGTGGTCGGCGCCATCAGCTTCGCGGTGGCGACGATCTCGATGCTCCTGGTGCTGGCCGCCACGCTGCTGCTCACCGACGCGCCGAGGCCGCGGTTTGCTGGGCTCGCCGCCATGCCGTGGTGGGGCTGGATCGGCGCGGCCTGCGGCGCGACCTACGTCACCACCGTATTCACCGCGATCCCGGTGATCGGCACCGCCGCCGCCGTCGGCCTCACCGTCGCGGGCCAGCAGATCGCCTCGCTGTTCGTCGACCGCTTCGGCTGGTTCCGCCTGCCGCGGCGCGCGCTGTCGCCGTTACGTTACGCCGGCGTCACGCTGCTGCTCGGCGGCGTCGTGCTGATCCGCGCTTTCTGATTTTCATCCTGGAGAACGACAATGGCCTGGCTGCTGCTGTTCGGCGCCGGACTGCTCGAAGTGATCTGGGCGATCGCGCTCAAGCAGACCGGCGGCTTCACCCGCCTGTGGCCGAGCGTGATCGGCATCACCGCGGCGGTTATCAGCTTCGTCATGCTGTCGCTGGCGCTGAAGGCCCTGCCTGTCGGCACCGCTTACGCGGTGTGGGTCGGCATCGGCGCGCTCGGCGTGGCGATCGCCGGCATCATCGTGTTCGGCGAGAGCGCTTCACTGCTGCGGCTCGCGCTGCTGGCGCTGATCGTGGTCGGGGTGATCGGATTGAGGCTGGTGGAGGCATGAGCCATACCGCCCCGCATCCATCCGGAAAGCCCCTTGCCAGGGCGCACGCCGACCGCCGATAACAGGCGCCGGCGCGGCGGCCCCTATCCCGGGCCACGCCGCGCGCGGAGGTGCGGATGTCCCGGTCCATCTCGGCTCCCCCTGACGTCACGACGCGGCCGGCGGCCATCGCTCGCACGGACCGCGGCGAACGCCTCGCCTTCGTCGACAACATCCGCTGGACCATGGTGCTGCTGGTGCTCAGCATGCACGCCTGCGACACCTACGGGCCGTTCGGTTCCTGGTACTATCGCGAGGCACGGCCGGTCGGCTTTCCCACCGCGCTCGCCTTCGCGACCTATCAGAGCACGCTGCAGGCGTTCTTCATGGCGCTGCTGTTCTTCGTTGCCGGCTGCTTCACCGTGCCGAGCTATGACCGCAAGGGATTTGCGGATTTCCTGCGCGACCGCGCGCTCCGGCTCGGCGTGCCGACGCTGCTCTACATGCTGATGATCGGCCCGCTGACGCAGTATTTTCTCGCCGGCAGCTGGGGCACCGGCGGCTTCGGCCATCAATGGCTGCGCCACCTGCGCAACGGCGAATGGCTGTCCGAGACCGGGCCGATGTGGTTCTGCGCCGCACTGCTGGCATTCTCGGCCATCTACGCCCTGCTCCGTCTGGCGCGGCTCGCGCCACCGCCGCCTCCCGGCCCCCCTGCACCGCTGCCGGATGATCGCGCCGTCATCGTCTTCATCGCGGCCATGGCGGCGACGACCTTCCTGGTGCGCATCCCGCTGCCCGAAGGCCGCGCCATCCTCAACATGCAGTTCGGCGACTTCCCGTCCTACATCCTGATGTTCGCCGCCGGCCTCGCCGCCGCACGGCAACGCTGGTTGGACGCGCTGCCCGACGCGTTCTGCCGGCGCTGGGCGACCTGGACGCTCGGCCCCGCGATCCCGCTCTATGCATTGCTGATCATCCTCGGTGGCGCGCTGCAGGGCCAGACCGATGGCTATTCCGGCGGCTTCAACCTCGTCAGCGCGGGCAAATGCCTGTGGGAGGCGCTGGTGTGCGTCGGCGTCGGCCTCGCGCTGCTCGCCATCTATCGGCGAAGGTTCGACACAAGCGGTCCGCTGGCAGGGGCGCTGTCGGACACCGCCTTCAGCATCTACTGGATCCATCCGCCGGTGCTGATCGCGCTCGCCATCGCCCTGCGCGGCGTCGCGGCGCCAGCGCTGATCAAAGCCGTGCTGCTGACGCTGCTGACCGCCGTCGTGAGCTTCGCCGTGGCGTGGCTGCTTCGCCGCACACCGCTGCTGCGCCGCATCGCGTAGCGGTGATGACGTCCGAAACCGGCGAGCCTCGCGGCAGCGCCGCCGCTAGCGTTCGCCTCATCGGTCGAACAAAAGGAGGCGGTGGTGGCGCATGCTGCGGACAAGAGTTATGGCACGGTGGCGGCCGATACACGCAGCCGCCTCAGCGGGCTGTCCTTCGTGCAGGGCCTCGTCGACGGCACCTTGCCGCTCAACACGCTGGCGAACACGCTCGGTTACGACGTGACCGAAGCAACCCGCGGCCGCGTCGTCGTCACCCTGACGCCGGACGCGCGCCATCTCAACCCGGCCGGCACCGTGCACGGCGGCGTCGCCGCCGCCCTGCTCGACAGCTGCATGGGCCTTGCGATCTGGTCGACCCTCGACGCTGGCCTTGCCCAAACGACGCTCGAATTCAAGATCGCGCTGCTGCGCCCGATCACCGTCGACACCGGTCTCGTCCGCGCCGAGGGCTCAGTGCTGAGCCGCGGCCGCCGCGTCGGCACAGCGGAGGGTCGGATCACCGACCGCGACGGCCGCCTGCTCGCCCACGGGACCACCACCTGCCTCGTGTTCGAGGCCTGACACCACCGCAGCATTAGTCGAGGCGGAGGCCGGCCTCGCGGATCACCGGTCCCCAGCGCCGATGCCCGTCGTCGATCATGGCGCGGAACGCCTCGCGCGACCCGGCGAGCGGCCGGAAGCTCAGCCTGGCGAACTGCTCGCGCACCTCAGCCGTCGCCATGATCCCGCTGACCATGCGATTGAGCTCCGCAAGGATGCCATCCGGCGTCCCGGCGCGGGCGACGAGGCCGAGCCACGCCTCCGCTTCGGCGCCCGGAAAGCCCGCCTCCGCAACCGTCGGCACATCCGGCAGATCGGGCTCGCGCACGGAGCCGGTGACCGCCAGCGCCTTCACCGCGCCGGCTTTCACCTGCGGCGCGATCAGGGGTGGCGCATCGACGAACAGCTGGACGTCGCCACGCATCACACCGGTCAGCCCCTCGGGCCCGGTGCGGAACGGCACGAACGTCACGTCGAGCCCGGCGGTGCGCACCAAAAGCCGCGTCACCACGTCGGGCGGCGAGCCGTTGCCGGCGGTGCCAACCGCAACACCCCCCGGACGGGATTTCGCGTAAGTCACGAACTCCGCAAAGGTTGCGGCCGGCACCGAGGGATGGGCGGCGACCGCGAGCGCCCCGACCACCAGCGGCGCCACCGGCGCGACGTCGCGCTGCGGATCGTAGGGCAGCTTGCTGAACAGGTAGCTGTTGAACACCAGCTGCGACATCGACGCGATCGCCAGCGCAGCACCGTCGGCGCCCGCGGAGGTGAGCGCCTGCATGGCGATGATGCCGCCGGCGCCAGGGCGGTTCTCGACCACCACCGGCTGCCCGGCGACGGCCGACAACTTGTCGCCGATCACGCGGGCGACGAGGTCGGGAACGCTGCCCGGGCCGCCCCCGACGAAGAGATGAAACGGCCGCGCCGGCAACGTTTCCGTACGTGCCGAAGTGCCGAACAGCGCCAGCGCCGACACGCCCGATGCACCTTGCAACAGCCGCCGCCGTGTCACGCCGCCCGTCATGATCCCTCTCCCTTGCCTCGTTGCGCGCGGCCCATGCCGGGACACGTCGTCAGGACACGTCCGCACGCACATTGGTGTTCTGCCCCGCGATGATACGCGCCCCATGCGAAGAACTTTCGGGACAGGCGACCAGCCAGCTGAAGATGCCCCGCCGCGGTGAGCGCGGCGTGCCGTCCGGATCGCGGTCGCCGGACATCGCCCAGCGCAGGTGAACCAGCACGAGGCCCGCGCCGACCCGCCGCTCGGTCCATGCCATGTTGCGCCACACGCTGTCGCGCATCTGCCCGCGGTGGATGTCGGCGTGATGCCGCCTGAACGCCTCGGCGCCCTTCAGCCAGTGCCCGGCGACCGTCACGAAATCGATGTCGGAATCCACGAGGCGCGCCAGCGCATCGCTGTCGTGCCTGTTCCAGGCAGCCGCCCAGTCGGCCGCCAGCGCGGAAGCGACCGGCGTATCCGGCGGCGCGTGCTCGGTCGGCGACGTCAGCTCCACCTTAGATCTCCAGAAGGTCCGAGTTGCCAAAATCCTGCGCCGCCGCGATGATGCAGTCAAATCGTCAAATATTGTAACATCATGCATTTTTGATATGGGGCGGTGACCCATGAACCTGAAGCGCCTGCAGGCCTTTCACGCGGTATTCTCCACCGGCTCGGTCACCGAGGCCGCACGGCGGCTGCATCTCTCGCAGCCGGCGGTGAGCCGCCTGATCGCCGACCTCGAGCACGAGCTCGGGCTCAGCCTGTTCATCCGGCAGCGCCAGCGTCTCGTCGTCACCAGCGAAGGCCGCGCCTTCTTCCGCGAGGCCGAGCGCGCACTCGCCGCGGTCAACCAGATCGCCGACATCGCCCGCGACATCCGCACCCTGCAGGGCGCGCATCTGCGCGTGGTCGCGCCGATGATCGTGGCGTTCGGCCTGATGCCGGCGGTGGTCAAGGCGTTCGTCGGCGAGCACCCAAAAGCCCGGGTCTCGCTGGAGGTGCGGCACATGGACGAGATCGCCGACTGGGTGACCAGCGGACCGTTCGACGCCGGCATCACGGTGATGCCGTTCGACGATGCCCGCATCGCCTGCGAACGCCTCGCCACCGTGCGCTGTCTGCTGGCGCTGCCCAGGGATCATCGGCTGGCCCGCAAGCCCCACGTCCGGCTGAACGATCTCGACGGCGAGCGGATGATCCTGCCGCCGCCCGGCAATCGCAACCGCGACCGCTATGCCACGGCGCTGGCCGCGGTCGGCGCGCGCTATGACGGCTCGATCGACACGCCGTCCGTGCTGTCGGCCTGCCAGCTCGTCGCCGCAGGCCTCGGGCTCGCGATCGTCGACCCTTTCACTGCCCGCGCCGCCGCGGCGCCCGGTCTCGTGGTGCGCCCGCTCCGCCCGGCGATCGAGCTGACATTCGGCCTGTTCTTTCCGGCCAACCGGCCACGCTCGGTGATGGTCCGCTCGTTTGCCCGGGCCGCCCAAGCGGCGGTGCTGTCCGCATCGCGCGAGCGGTGACGCAGACGCGGCGGAATGCCGATGGTCCGGGGCGCCGCAGATCTGCTAACACACCGTCACCTGCCCCACGCAACGGAGCTGTCCAGTTCATGCCGGTCCGGCCGATCGTCCGCTATCCTGATCCTCGCTTGAGCGCGGTGGCCGCGCCTGTCGACATCTTCGACGCTGCGCTGCGCGATCTCGCGGCCGATCTCGCCGACACCATGCGGGAGGCGCCGGCGATCGGCATCACCGCGCCGCACATCGGCGTGCTGCAACGCCTCGTGCTGCTGCAGCTCACGCCGGCCGAGCCGCCGCAGGTCTACGTCAATCCCCGCATCGTATGGGCCTCGGACGAACGGCTGCGCCACACCGAGGGCAGCGTGTCGATGCCCGGCGTCGTCGAGGATGTCGAGCGCCATGCCCGCGTCCGCGTCAGCTATTGCGATCTCGACGGCAAGGAGCAGATCGAGGAAGCCGACGGCTTCCGCGCCGTCTGCCATCAGCACGAGATCGACCAGCTCGACGGCATTTTCTGGATCCAGCGCCTGTCGCGCCTCAAGCGCGAGCGGCTGCTGAAGCGCTATGCCCGCGCGGCGCGGGGGCCCTAGACAGCAGACACGCGCCGCCGACTGAACGCCTCCCCCTCACACCGCTCCGCCGAGGATCAGCCATCCGCCCGCAGCCATCGCCGCTGCGCCCAGGAGGTGCGCCGCGCGCATGCCGCCCGGCGCCAGCCGTTCCAGCGTGATCGCGCCGGTGACCAGCGCCATCACCACAAGATCCATGCCGCCGGTGACGATGACAATGGCGGTCGCGCCCACACAGCTCGCCATGCAATGGCGGCCGAGATGCAGGCCGAGGCCAAGTGCATCGATCACGCGTACGGGCGGCGCACGATCCCACAGGTCGGCTACGCGGCAGTGCGCAAGGTGGCGCACCTTCCATGCCGTGAACTGCAGCATGCCGGCGACGAGCGCGACCATGCCGAGCACAACGGGAATGTCCCGCCCCGGCGCCGGCAGCTGCGCCGCGACCGCGCCGAGTGTGAGCGCCAGCGGCAGAGCTGAAAATCCAACCGCGCTCCAGGCCAGGAAGTAACTGAAACCGATGAGGACGATCTGCCGGCCGACATGCCGCACGCCGGCCCGGCTGATGCTCATCTGGCAGCGCCACAGGACCGGCATCAGTGACGGCAGCATCATCGCGACCATCATCACGGTCCACATGCCAAGGAACGATGCCACGGCTGAGGCTGCGGACTGGCCGGGCATCGGCGTCCACCCCATTGTCACCGTCCAGCCGCACGGCCGCAGCAGCGCGCCGGCCGCGGCCATCGCCCGGCAGCCCACGACGCTCGCCGTCAGGCTCGCGGCGAACAGCAGCGCTGCGACGATGAGAAAGGTGCGCCGGGCGGCATGTTCGGACATCATGATTCCCTCTACAGCTATCCGGCGCGTGACCGGCGCCTGCCTGTCATCCTTCGGGCCGCGGCGACTGGTGGATCGATGCGGGATAGACTAGGACCGGGGTCCGGACGGCCGGGAGTGACAAGTGTGACGGGATTTGCATGGACTCGCTGATCACCGCGGCAGCGCGGGCGCTGGCGGCGGGAGATCCCCTCGGCGCGCTGAACCGGATCGCGCTGCGCGACGATGCGGCCGCGCTGGCGCTGCGCGGCATCGCCATGGCGCGGCTCGGCGATCTCGTCCGAGCCAGGGCCTTGCTGCGGCGCGCCGCGCGCGCGTTCGGCCCGCGCGAAGCGGTGGCGCATGCGCGCTGCATCGTTGCCGAGGCCGAGGTCGCGCTGGCCGCGCGTGATCTCGCCTGGCCGGGACAAGCCCTCGACGTCGCGCGGGCAACGCTGGACGCCCATGGCGACCGTATCAACGCCGCCCATGCCCACGGTCTCCAGGTGCGCCACCTCCTGCTGATCGGACGCATCGACGAGGCGGAACGCCTGCTGGCAACGCTCGATCCCGCACCGCTGCCGCCGGCGCTGCGCGCCGTCCACGAGATGGTGGTCGCCGGCCTCGCCATCCGTCACGTCCGCACCAAGGACGCACGCACCGCGCTCAAACGCGCTGCTGAAGCCGCCCGCAAGGCCGGCATCCCGTCCCTCGTCGCCGAGGTCGAGAGCACGTCAGGCGCCCTCGCCGCGCCGGCCGCACGGCTCGTCACGCGCGGAACCGAGCGCGTGCTGCGGCTCGACGAGGTCGAGCGGCTGCTGGCCTCGCAGGCGCTGGTGATCGACGCCAACCGCCATCTCGTGCGCGACGGCCGCGGCATTGTGCCGCTGGCACGCCGTCCCGTGCTGTTCGCGCTGGCCCGCGCGCTCGGCGAGGCCTGGCCCGAAGACGTTGCGCGCGACACGCTGGTCGCCCGCGCCTTCCGCGGCAAGCGCGCCGACGAGTCCCACCGCGCCCGGCTGCGGGTGGAGATGGGACGCCTGCGCGCGCTGCTGCGCGCCCATGCCGAGCTGCACGCCACCAGGGACGGCTTTGCACTGGTGCCGCGCCGCGCCCGCGACGTGGTGGTGCTGGCCCGCCCGGTGGACGACGCCCATGCCGCGGTGCTGGCGCTGCTCGCCGACGGCGAATCCTGGTCGAGCTCAGCGCTGGCGCTTGCGCTGGGCGCGAGCCAGCGTACCGTGCAGCGCGCGCTCGATGCGCTGGCCGCCGCGGCTAAGGTGCAGGCGATCGGCCGTGGCCGCGCGCGCCGCTGGATGACCCCGCCCGGGCCGGGTTTCACGTCAACCTTGTTACTCCCGGCGCCGCTGCCGGCAGACTAGGGTGACGCATCGCAACAAGGATGCAGTCATGAAGAAAGCCCCCGCCGAGATCATCCGCGAATACGGCCCCTTCCCCGGCGTCGACCAGGTAGGCGGCGTCAGCTTCGACGGCCGCAACGTCTGGTTCGCCGCCGGCGACCGCATTGCCGCGCTCGATCCCGACAGCGGCGAGACGGGCCGCAGCATCGCGGCCCCCGCCCATGCCGGCACCGCGTTCGACGGCCGCCACCTGTTCCAGATCGCCGAGGACCGCATCCAGAAGATCGACCCGGACACCGGCCGCGTGCTCTCCACCATTCCCGCGCCTGGCAACGGCGGCGATTCCGGGCTCGCCTGGGCGGAGGGCTCGCTCTGGGTCGGCGAGTACCGTGCCTGCAAGATCCACCAGATCGATCCCGCCGACGGCAAGGTGCTGCGCACCATCGTCTCCAACCGTTTCGTCACCGGCGTCACCTGGGTCGACGGCGAACTGTGGCACGCGACCTGGGACAACGACAGCGACCTGCGGCGGGTCGACCCGGCCACCGGCGAGGTCCTGGAGATCCTCGACATGCCACAGGGCACCGGCATCTCGGGCCTGGAGTCCGACGGCGGCGACCGCTTCTTCTGCGGCGGCGGCCGCAGCGGCAAGATCCGCGCGGTGCGCCGTCCCGCACGACGCAAGTAGCGCGGCGGCAGCGCCTCAGGCCTCGCGGCGCGACGCGTAGATCGCCCGGGTCAGATCATCAGGAAAACGACCGCCGGGCGATTGCCCTTCGAGCCCGGCATTGGTGAAGGCGACGGCGGTCAGCTTGCGTCGGGGATCGACGAACCAGGAGTGGCCGTAGGCGCCGCCGAGGCGCCAGGTGCCGACACTCTCCGGCGAGGCGGCCGCCTTGGGATCACGCAGGACCGTGAAGCCGAGACCGAAGCCGCGGCCCGGCCACGGCAGCAGATCCATCCCGACGGTCTGGTCACGAGCCATCTCGTCGACCAGCGCGGGCGTCAGCAAAGGCGCCCCGCCTGTACGGAGCGCTTCGAGAAGACGAAGGAGGTCGCCGGCCGCGCCGATCATCCCGGCGCCGCCAGAGGGATAGGCGCGATCGTCGAACGCCCGCGACAGCGCCATGCGCATGCCGTCGGCGTCCGGCATGAACGGCAGCCGCACGATTTCGAGATCGGCCATTCGGCGGGGACCGGTGGCCTCATTGATGTAGCCGACAGCCAGCCCAGGATCGGCCACCGTGAAGCCGGTGTCCTTGAGACCGAGAGGCTCGGTCACGAGGGCTTTCACCGCCTGCGCAAGGTCCAGTCCGCTTGCGCGCTCCACGACGGCGCCCAGCACATCGGTCGCCAGCGAATAGCCCCACGACGTGCCCGGCGCGAACAGCAGCGGCACCGTTGCGATGCGGCGGACGTTTTCGGCCAGCGAGATGTCGCTGAGATCCATGCCGTCCGACACGCCGGCGCGGTGGTACGGCCCGTCGGCCGGCTCGAGAAAGCCATAGCCGAGGCCGGCGGTGTGACTGAGCAGATGGCGAACGGTGATGGCGGGCTGCGTTCCGCCGGATCCCGCGGGCGTGAACTCGGGCAGCCACGTCGTGACGGGCGCGTCCAGCGCCAGGCGGCCCTGCCGGACGAGCACGAGCGCGGCGACGGAGACGTAGACCTTGGAGACCGACGACAGCCTGAACAGGGTGTCGAGCGCCGTCGGACGCGCCGCCTCCCGGTCCGCGTTGCCCGCCGCGCGGGCGTAGATGGTCTCACCATCGACGGCAACGAGCACAGTTGCACCAACAACGCGGCTCTCCGCCAGCGCGGTATCAATGACCGCGTCGACGCGCCGGACGATCTCCTTCAGCGCAATGGTATCGTTGTCGGGTGCGGGTATTGCGGCGGCATGCGTCATGTTGAAATCCTGATCGGGGATTGATAAGGTCATTGCCGGGCGGCGGTCGGAAAGCCGTGCGCGCTCGCACGCCATGCGATCGCGAGTGTCGCGATCAGCAGTGCGCCCACCGCCCACGGGAACGCGACCGCGCCGAACGTTTCGAGCAGGATCCCGCCCGCGAGCCCGCCGCCGGCAATCGCGACATTCCACGCCGTCACCAGCATGGATTGCGCCACGTCCGCGGCGTCGCCGGCGGTCCTGGCCAGGGCCGTCTGAAACAGCGTGGCGGCGCCACCAAAGGCGAGCCCCCAGATGCCGACAGCGCCATAGACCATCGCCGGGACCGTGCCCCACAGGCCGAGCGCGAGCGCTGCCAGCGCGAACACCAGCGTGCTGACCAGCACCAGTGCGCGCAGGTAGCGATCGATCAGGACGCCGACGATCCAGATGCCGACGAGCGCGGTCACCCCGAAGACGAGCAGGACGATGTCAGTCTGCGCCGACAGGCCGGCAGGTGCCAGGAACGGGCCGATATAGGTGTAGAGGATGTTGTGCGCGAGGACGAAGGCCAGCGTGACCGCCAGCACCGGCCGGATCCCCGGCAGGGTGACGACACGGGCGAGCGGCAAACGCTTGCCGGCGGCCTGTCCGGCGAAGTCGGGCACCTTGGCGAGGACCCAGCCGATCAGGACGACCGTGAGCGCGCTCATGACGCCGAAGGTTACCCGCCAGCCCACCGCGCCGCCGAGAAACGTTCCTGCCGGAATTCCCAGTGACAGTGCGACGGGCGTTCCAGCCATGGCCACCGCGATGGCGCGTCCTTTCAGATGATCGGGCACCATGCGGCTGGCATAGCCCGCCAGCAGCGCCCACAAGAGGCCCGCGAACACGCCGGCGAACAACCGCGCGACCAGCGTCAGCGCGAAGCTGGTCGAGGCGGCCGTCACCACATTCACCACCGCGAAGCCGCCGATCGCGACCAGCAGCAGCGGCCGGCGCCGCCAGCCTTGCGTCGCCGCCGTCAGCGGGATCGCCGCCGCGAGCGAGCCGATGGCGTACATCGTGACCAGTTGCCCCACCCACGCTTCCGGCACGCCGAGATCGGCGCTCATCATCGGCAGCAAGCCGGCCGGCAGCGCTTCGGTCAGGATGGTGATGAACCCGGCCATGGCCAGTGCCAGCAGGCCGGCCATCGGCAGGCGCGCTGTCGTCGATGGAGGTGAAGAGAAAGCAGGTGCGGCGCGGGTCGCGCCGTCGCCGGTGGTCTCGCTGCAGGACGTCATGGCACCGTTGAAGAGCTGGAGATCGGGCGTCGATGCACCGCAGCGGAAACGCAATCGGTCAACCGATCGCGTGCTCCGGCTGCAGCACGTCCGAGAAGCTAAGGCTCTCCTGCACACGAGAGAATTGCGCTGGCATGAATAACTGACTAGACATTTTTGTCCCTAATCAGGAGGACCCCGGCATGGACAGCCTGGGATCGCTGAGCGCCTTCGTGCTCGCCGCCGATGCCCGCAGCTTCACGGTGGCCGGGCGGCAGCTCGGCATCTCGCCGTCGGCCGCCGGCAAGGCGGTGGCGCGGCTCGAGGAGCGTCTCGGCGTGCGGCTGTTTCACCGCAGCACGCGCGCGATCGCACTCACCCCGGAGGGCAGCCTGTTCCTCGAGCGCTGCCGGCGCATTTTCGGCGAGATCGAGGCCGCCGAGCTCGAGCTATCGCAGAGCCGCGCCGCGCCGAAAGGCAAGCTGCGCGTCAGCCTGCCGCTGGTCGGCATGCTGATGATGCCGACCCTCAGCGCGTTCGTGCAGGCGTATCCGGAGATCGACCTCGATCTCGATTTCAACGATCGCCTGGTGAACGTCATCGACGAAGGCTTTGACGCGGTGGTGCGGACGGGCGATGCCAGCGACTCCCGCCTGATGACCCGCGTGCTCGGCCGCTCGCCCTACTTGCTGGCGGGTGCCCCCGCCTATTTCAAGGAGCGCGGGATCCCGAAGACCCCGGCCGACTTGAAGCGCCATCTCGGCCTGCGCCACCGCTATCCAAGCACCGGGCTGATCGAGCCCTGGCCGCTCGGCAGCCGGCGGCGCAAGGCGGAGGTCGAAGTACCGACCGCCGCCGTCTCCAGCGCGCTGGAGCCGCTGATCTTCATGGCCGAACAAGGCCTCGGGCTGATCTGCGTGCCCGAGTTCTCGATCCGCCGCCAGTTGGCCGATGGAACGTTGCGCAGCGTGCTCGCGGACTCGGTCAGCCACACCGTGACGTTCCGTGTGGTATGGCCCGCGACACGGCAGCTCGCGCCGAAGCTGCGCGTGTTCGTCGACTTCCTGGCCGAGAATCTGTTCGCATCGTGAGAGGAGCCCACGATGCGATGACAATGCCGGCGGGCCGCCGCAGCGGCCGCGCCTTTCCCTCGCGATCGTCCGGCTATCCGGCCTTCGCGCTCGCCTTGCGGAAGGCGGCTTCGCCCGCGTCGGATATTTCGACCCACTTCTGATCGGGCTTGGCCCCGACCTCGTAGCTGTCGTGCCAGTTCCACCACTTGTAAGGCGGGGTCTGGGGATAGCCCTGCGGCGAGTCCTCCCAGACCTCCTGGCGGCCCAGCGGCGTGAGATCGAGGTAGCTCCACACGGTGCCCATCGCCTCGTCGCCGCGGTTGTTGATGAAGTAGGTGCGGAAGACGCTGCCTCCGTCGCGGAAGAACACGTTGTGGCCATGCCATTCGTCGACGCCGAAGTCGGCATCAAAACTGTCGGTGATGGTGTACCAGGGCATCTCCCAGCCCATCCGCGCCTTCAGCCGTGCGATGTCCGCCTGCGGCGCGCGCGAGGCATAGGCGAGCGTGGTGTCGCGGGCGTTGAGATGCGCGAGATGGCCGACCTGGTCGGCGCCGAGCGAGCAGCCGCGGCAGGCGTGGTCGGGCCAGCCATAGACCCCGGGCTCGAAGAACGCGCGGTAGACGACGAGCTGCCGCCGCCCCTCGAACAGGTCGAGCAGGCTCACACGGCCGTTCGGCCCTTCGAATGTGTAGCCCTTCTCGACGGCCATCCACGGCATCCGGCGGCGCTGCGCCGCCAGCGCGTCGCGGGCGCGGGTGTGGGCCTTTTCCTTCAGCAGCATCTCCTGGCGCGCCGCCTCCCAGGCCTGCGCCGATACGATCGGCGGCGTGTGCGGGGCGGCCTCGCCGCCGGTCCCGTTGTTCTGAACTGATGGGCTCATGTCTCAACCTCCGGGTTGGACGAGCGGCCGGGTTTGGGGCGAAGCCGTCCATCGCCCTTGGTCGCTCGTCATTCGTCATGCCGAGCTTGGCGTCGGAACATCAGACACTGTGAGTGACAAATGTGACGTGATTTCCGGTGCCCTGGCCAACGCCGCGCCCGCCGCTCGCGTTCCCGGCCGCCGATCATGACAATATTTTTGACACATCAGTCCATAACTGCTAGTGATCCGCCATGGTCAGGCCGAGAGAGTTCGATCGCGATGAAGCCTTGCAGCGCGCCATGGGCGTGTTCTGGGCCAAGGGCTTTGCAGCGACCTCGACCGACGACCTCCTCATCGCGATGGGGATCGGCCGGCAGAGCCTCTACAACGCGTTCCAGGACAAGCGCTCGCTCTATCTGGAGGCGCTGGAGGCTTATCAGCACGCCAGCGTCGCGGGGCATCTCAAGCGCCTGAATGCTCCCGCCTCGCCCATCGCCGGCCTCAAGGCGCTGCTGGTCGGCCTCGTCAGCGACGACGACGAGATGCGCGGCCGCGGCTGCATGGGCGTCGGCGCGGCCTGCGAGTTCGGCGCGACCGATCCCGAGATCGCCGCGCTGCGCGCCAAGGCGGGGGCGCCGCTGCAGCGCCGCCTGGTCGAGCGGCTCCGGGAAGGCCAGGCCGCGGGCGAGATCGACCGCACGCTCGAGCCGACCGCGGCCGCCACCTTCATCCAGATCACCATGCAGGGCCTGCAGCTCGCCGCACGCACCGGTGCGTCCGCCGCATCGTTGCGCACCCAGGCCCGCTTCACTATCGACCGCCTGACATCCAGCTGACACCGCGGGCGGCCATGGCCGCCCATCCACACGCATCATTATGGACTAATCGATCAATAACGGAGATCCCCAGCATGCAAGACATATCCCGACTGACCGGCAAGGTCGCCCTGGTGTTCGGCGGATCGCGCGGCATCGGCGCCGCCGCCGCGCGGCGGCTCGGCCGGGACGGCGCCGACGTCGCCCTCACCTATGTGTCGGCGCCCGACAAGGCGGCGGAGGTGGTGCGGGCGATCGAGGCGGACGGCCGCAAAAGCCTTGCGATCGCGGCCGACAGCGCCGATCCCCAGGCCATCCGCCATGCGGTGGCGCAGACCGTCGCGCGCTTCGGCCGCCTCGACATCGTCGTCGTCAATGCCGGCGTCCTGCGGCTCGGCGACGTGCGCGACGTGCCGCTCGCCGAGCTCGACCTCATGCTCAACGTCAATGTCCGCGGCGTCTTCCTGGCCGTCCAGGCCGCGGCGCCGCACTTGCCTGCCGGCGGCCGCATCATCACCATCGGCAGCAACACCGCGGTGCGCAGCGGCTATCCCGGATCGAGCGTCTACAGCATGACCAAGGGCGCGGTCGCCGTGATGGTGAAGGGCATCGCCATCGACCTCGCGCCACAGGGCATCACCGTCAACAACATCCAGCCCGGCCCGACCCGCACGGATATGACGGCAGAGCATATCGAGCACCTGACGCCGGTCATCCCCCTCCGCCGCGTCGGCGAGCCTGACGAGATCGCCGGCCTCGTCGCCTATCTCGCGAGCCCTGAGTCCGGCTACATGACTGGCGCCAGCCTGACCATCGACGGCGGTCTCGCGCTCTGAGCCACCATCTACCGGCCTCCTCACCCCACCGCCATGCCGGCGGTTGGGGGCGCTGTCCACATGGACGCATCCCTTTCACGGAACTGTCATGCGGCTGGTCTATCGAACGGGAATCTTTTTCCGGAGCCTGCCCATGGACGCCGCCAAACGCCCGAAGATCGCCGACACCGTCGTCCACGACACCGCGCGGCTGCGCGAGGCGAGCATCGGGCGGCGCTGCGAGATCCTGCGCAACACCCGCGTGGAATATGCCTCGCTCGGCGACTACTCCTATCTCGGCGAGAACTGCGAGGTGGCGGACGCGGCCATCGGCAAGTTCACCGCCATCGCCAACTCCGTGCGGATCGGCGCGCCCAATCATCCGATGGAGCGGCCATCCCAGCACCGCTTCACCTACTGCCCCGAATACTACGAGGCCTCTGCGACGCGCGACCATCACTTTTTCGCCGACCGCCGCGATGCGCGTGTCGAGATCGGCAACGACTGCTGGATCGGCCACGCCGCCATCATCCTGCCCGGCGTCACCGTGGGCGACGGCGCGGTGATCGCGGCCGGCGCGGTCGTCAGCCGCAACGTGCCGGCCTACACCGTCGTCGGCGGCGTGCCGGCGCGACCGCTGCGCCGGCGCTTCCCCGAGACAATCGCCGAGCGCCTGCAGCGCATCGCGTGGTGGGACTGGCCGGATGACGTGATCTTCACGCGGCTGAAGGATTTCCAGTCGGAGAGCATCGAGGATTTCTGCGATCGTTACGACGTCGCACCGGTCCCGTGCTCAGGGTGACGGATCAACCTCGACCGAACCTCAAAAGACTCGCGACGTACCCTCGGCCTCGGGCGGGGGCAAATCCAGGGCAGACATCAGCCGGCCCTGCCCCCGCCGGTACAGCGTCGCGTGAGGTGCCGACGCCAGCAGATCGGCACGAGGCTTGAAGCCAGCGATCATCTTGTTGAAAGGAATTTCACCACAACCAGGCACAGCACAGTCGCGCTTACCCTTGGGACAAGCGTTGAAGTTGCAAAGCCGGCCGATGTAGCGATCGCTTCCCGGCTCGAACAGAAAGACCTCGGCCTGGTGCGACGCGACGCCTGGACCAGTCCCTGCGGCAAAGGCGTCGCGCAGGGCAAGATCCCGGACGCGGCGCAACTCCCCCAGGCGGTCCAGCTTCGACAGCCACACCGCGAGGTCGAGATCCTTGCACTCGTGCCACACGGCGACGTCCGCCCGGCGAAATTCGCGAAAGCGCGGGATCTCCTTCCACAACGGCTTGGCGACGGAGCCGATCACGGCGATAGCTTCGATTTCCTCGAATGTCATGAAGGCGTCCGTCACCACATCGGCCGCGACGCGAAACGCGTGCTGGTTCCTGAGCAGGATGCTGTTTTGTTCCTCGATCACGGAGCGCCGCATTGTCTTCACCCTAAAAATTCTTCACCCCAAGACCTTCATGAAATTACGCTTGCGTCCGTGCCTCGCCTTGATCGCCGCCATGTAGGCGGCCTGTTCAGCCGCGCTGCGCAAGGCGCTCATCCGCTTTGTCAGCGCAGCGGCTTCTTCATAGGCCGAATTGCTGCCAAGTCCGACGAGTTCCTCGACGCGCTCGACATAAGCAGCGAGCGCCTGGCTCGCATGGGTCGCTTCGCTGGCCATGGCAAGATCCCGCGTCACGACCTGCGAGGTGCCGTGTGCGCGCGCAACGTCCCAGGCAATGTCGAACATCCTCTCTTCCATCAGGACACGAGCGAGCAGATCGGCCGGACGATGCCAGCGGATCAAAGCGCCGCTGGCAAGTTTCTGCCGCAAGAATCCGATGGCGCGTTCGGCTACCGCCGCGCCGCCGAGCTCACGCAATCGGCCATAGAGCTTCAGGCTCGGCGCCTTCTCGAAGGCGCGCCACAAATACGCTTCGGCGTCTGCCGGCCGGCCCGCCTTCAGCAACAGATCGACGGCAAGAAACACCAGCCGCTCGTTCAGCCACTCGTCTTCAAAAAGCCATAGCCCCTCTTCCACATGGCGCAAGGCCTCCTCCTCCCGGCCTTGGTCACGGCAGAATTCGGCAAGTTTCAGAACATCCCAAGTCGACGACAGATCCTTGGCCCGTAGCGCAATGCGCGTCACCACGTCGCCGTCACGTTCGGCAAAGAAATCCAGGATCGAGGCCAATCTGTCACCATTGGCTTCAAACCTGTCGTCGTCGCGGCGTGAGCCGATCCGTGCCGGTAGCTTGTCCCAGGCCGCCTGCGCCAGGTGGCGATATTCCGCAAGCCCCTCCTCGCCTAGGGCATCCGCATATTGCGCCGCCGCAGCGTGGAAGGTGTCGTAGTCTCCCTCCGTCTCGCGCAGGAAGAGATCGCGGGCGAGCGACACCGGATCCGGCCTCGCCAGCCGGCATGCATCGCAGTGAATCCGCCGCGCGCGGGCGAGCAGCGCGCTGCAATGACCATCGCCATCATCGACACTCTCGATGGCTCGCTCGATCCGCGAGATCGCAAAATCAGCGAGCGCGATGGCTCGGGCTGCATATTCGCCTGAGGCGATCTCGACAAGCATATCCAGCGCGGCATCGACGCCCGCAGCCCATGCTGCAGCTCCGTTGTAATCGATGAATCCGCGTATCCGCGTGACTGTACCGATCGCCGCCCGCAACTGGGTGTCGAGCGCCGGACCGCTGGTATTGGCCGCGGCGGCGCCGATCTTGAGTTTGCTGAGCAACGCCGAATCCCGCTCGGCCGCGTGCATGATCATCTCGACCAGCGCATCGACGTCCCGGGTCTTGAGGTAAGCGCGAATGCGTGCGAACACACCGCCGCCCTCGATCTCGCCGGAGGTCACGGCAGCGTTCACCGTCAGAGCCACCGCCACCATATGCTTGCAGCCCCCTTCGCGCGCGAAGGCCGGACAAGAGCACTCGCCACCGATCGTCGTCCCCTGGCCCGTGATCACAGTGCGATAGTCTTCCGCGCCCGCGACCCGTGCCAGCACGCGGTCCGGCCTGCTCTCGAGAATCTCCACGTTGCCGTCCCGGGCATAGGCCTCCGCGCGCGCGAAAGCCCTGTCACCAACGAAGTCCTTCAGCGCGCGCGGGTCAAATTGGAGGCGGCGTTTCGACGTCATGTCACCGGGGCGCACCATCCGTCCATCGCCGAAAGTAAAGTGGAGTGCTTGTCCCAGTGTAACAGCGGCCTGCCGACCAAGCCAATGTTTCCTGGACAGAGGCACCGTCAGCCACGCGCACCGCGCACGCTCCCCGCCTTCACCACCCTGCCCCGCTCGGCGCAGACCTCGCGCACGCAGGTGCGCAGCCAGCGGTGGCCGACATCCGCCTCCATGCGCGGGTGCCACATCAGCGACACCGTGATCTCCGGCGGCGGGATCGGCAGCGCGAAGCTGAACATGCCCTTGCGCATGGTTTCGGTATGCCGCGTCGGTACCGTGGCGACGAGATCGGACCGCCGCGCCAGCGCCACCGCAGTGGTGAAGCTGCCGACGATCGCCGCGACCTCGCGCTGCAGGCCGAGCACCTCCAGGTGCTCATCCACCACCCCCCGCGCATCGCCGGAGTGCGAGAACACGACATGGCGCAGCGCGGCGTAGCGCGCCGGCGTGATCTTGCCGCGGCTGAGCGGATGGCCGGTGCGCACCACGCCGATGTAGCGGTCGTCGAACAGCGCCAGCGTGCGGATCTCCGGCCCGATCCGCTCGTCCACGACCCCGGTCTCGAGATCGACGGTACCGTCGCGCAGCAGCGCGCTGTCCTTGTTCGCCTTGACGACGAAACGCAGCCGCACGCCGGGCGCCTCCCGGCCGATCCGCTCCATCAGGTCCGGTCCGAAGCTGTCGACGAAACCGTCACTGGTGCGCAGCGTGAAGGTTCGCACCAGCCGCTCCGGGTTCAGCGTCTCGCCGGGCCGCAGCACGCCCGCCGCCTCCTGCACCAACGGGCCGATGCGCTCGCGCAGCGCCAGCGCGCGCGGCGTCGGCACGAGGCCGCGGCCGGCCCGCACCAGCAGCGGATCGCCCATGGTGTCGCGCAAGCGCGCGAGCGCGCGGCTCATCGCCGAGGGGCTGAGCCGCAGGCGGCGCGCCGCGCGCGCGACGCTGCCTTCCGCCAGCAGCACGTCGAGGGTCACGAGAAGGTTGAGGTCGGGGATCACCATGGCCGCCCTTGTAGCACAGCCGCGGTGAGATGTGGCGTCCAATGCACGAATAGAATGCAAATGCTGCGCATTCCGCCACACCACCGATGACGCTAAGGTCGTCTCCAGAATACCGGATCGACGGTCCGGGCGGATTGCAGGAGACAGACATGGCGGGCAATGCCCTGGACACGGCGACGGCCGGCAGCAGCACCGGCTCTGGCGCGCGCGACGGCGCCCGGACGGACGGGGCCGCGGCATGACGCGCCACGTCCGCCCCGCCGACCACGGCGCCGACACCCTGCCCGTCGCGCTGCCGCTGCCAGCGGGCGTCACGGACGGCGAGCGGCCTGCACCGCAGCGCCGGCTCGCGATCGCCGCGCTCCTCACCACGCTGGCGCTGGTGGTCCTCGACTCGGCCATCGCCAATGTCGCGCTGCCGACCATCGCACAGGCGCTGCAGGTGACCCCGGCCGCGTCCGTGCTGGTGATCACCGCCTACCAGACCGCCCTCGTGATGGCGCTGCTGCCTTGCGCCGCGCTCGGCGAAAGTTATGGCTTTCGCCGCGTCTACCTCGGCGGCGTCGCGCTGTTCACCGTGGCGTCGGCGCTGTGCGCCGCGGCGCCGTCGCTGCCGTGGCTCGTCGCCGCCCGCGCCCTGCAGGGCCTCGGCGGCGCCGGCATCATGGCGCTCGGCATGGCGATGCTGCGCCTCATCGTGCCGCCGCAGCGGCTGCCGACCGCGATCGGCTGGAACGCGCTGGTGGTCGCGCTGACCTCGGCTGCCGGCCCCAGCCTCGGCGCCGCGATCCTGTCGGTCGCGCACTGGCCGTGGCTGTTCGCCGTCAACCTGCCGCTCGGCATCGCGGTGCTCGCCATCGCCCGCGCGCTGCCGCGGCACACCGGCACCGGCCGCCGCCTCGACGGCCTCAGCGTCGTGCTCAACGCCGCCGCCTTCGCGCTTGTCGTGATCGGCACGGAGATCCTGCCGAGCGAACCGCTCGCGGCGGTCGCGCTGCTCGGCGGCGCCGCGCTTGCGATGACGTTGCTGGTGCGCCGCGAGGCGCCGAAGGCCGCGCCGCTGTTTCCGCTGGACCTGTTGCGCGCGCCCGCGTTCCGCGTCTCGGTGATCGCCTCGGTGCTGTGCTTCGCCGCCCAAATCGCAGCCTTCGTCGCGCTGCCCTTCTACCTGCAGCACACCCTCGGCAAGGACACGCTGACGACCGGGCTCTACCTGACACCATGGCCGCTGACGGTGGCGTTCGCCGGGCCGCTGGCCGGCCGCCTCGTCGGCCGCATCCCCGGCGCGTGGCTGTGCGTCATCGGCGGCACTCTCCTCGCCGCCGGGCTGTTCGTCGCGGCCATCCTGCCGCTGCACGACGCGGCGTGGCCGATCGCGCTGTGCGCCATGATGTGCGGCGTCGGCTTCGGGCTGTTCAACGTGCCCAACAACCACAACATGTATCTCTCCGCCCCGCACGAGCGCAGCGGGGCTGCCGGCGGCATGCAGGGCACCGCGCGGCTGAGCGGCCAGACCGCGGGCGCCGTGATCATGACGCTGCTGTTCAGCCTGGTCGGCGTCGATCTCGCCCCGCGCATCGGTCTTGGCATCGGCGCGGCGCTGGCGCTCGCCGCGGGAATCGTCAGCATCCTGCGCACGCCGCCCGGGTCGCGACCTCCGGCCTGAGCATAGAGGCCCCCGCTGCCATCACTCGGCCGGGGCCTCGCTGACGGCAGCATCTGGACGCCGCTTCGGCAACTGGCCGTTCAGCACGATGTGGGCGACGAGGCCGATCACCAGCCCCCAGAACGCACCGCCGATGCCGAGCATCTTGATGTTCGCGGCTGAGGCAAGAAAGGTGATGAGCGCTGCTTCGCGAGACGCCGGGACCGCCATCGCCCCGGCGAGGCTCCCGCCGATGGTGCCCAGCAGGGCAAGGCCCGCCAGCGTGGTGATGAAGGTCGCGGGGAATGCCATGAAGACGGCCGCGAGCGTCACGCCGAACACGCCGACCAGCATGTAGAGCACGCCCGCCGCGATGCCGGCGATCCAGCGCTTGGACGGGTCTTCATGCGCCTCCTTGCCGGTGGCGATCGCCGCTGTGATGGCCGCGAGATTGAAGGCATGGGACCCGAACGGGGCCATGATGAGCGAGCCGAGCCCGGTGACGGTCACGATGGGATTGGCGCTGGTCTTGAAGCCGTCGTTCCGCAGCACAAGCATGCCCGGCATGTATTGGCCGGTGAGCGTGATGAGGAACAGCGGCAGCGCGACGGAGAGCAGCGCATTCAGCGAGAATGCCGGCATGGTGAAGACCGGCGCGGCGAGCCGCAGCTGGAGGCCCGACAGATCGACGCGATCCTGCACCAGCAGGACGGCGAGCCCAAGCACAAGGATTCCGACCACGGCATAACGGGCGGACACGCGCTTCAGGACGACATAGGCGACGATCAGCAGCCCGACCAGCAGCGGGTCGACGCTCGCGCCGCCAAAGGCCCCGATACCAAATGGCAGAAGGATGCCCGCGAGCAGACCCGACGCGATACCGGGCGGGATCAGCCGGATGACCTTCTCGAAATAGCCCGAGAGCCCGAGAGCGACGAAGGCGACCGCCGAGATGATGTAGGCCCCGACGGCTTCGGCATAGGGCGTGGTGGCGAGCGCGGTCACGAGGAAGGCGGCGGCCGGCGTCGACCATGCCGTGATGATCGGCTCGCGATAGCGCCAGCTCAGCAACAATCCCGTCAGCCCCACGCCGATGGACACCGACCAGACCCAGGATGCCGTCAGTTGCGGGCTCAAGCCGGCCATCTTGGCGGCCTGAAACACCAGAATGAAGGTGCCGCCGTAGTTGACGATGACCGAGATCAACCCCGCCACGACGGGATGCGGCAGATCGTTCAGGCGGATGCGCGATGGCGATGGACGGGGCGGCATGATCTGGACGGACCTCCTGACGGTTCGTGCACGCGGCAATGAGCTGCCTTGACACCTAGCCGGATAATGGTCTGACTGATCCATCCAATTCATGCGAGGGGTGCAGACCATTTGTTCAGGCATTCGCAACTGGAGTCGGTGAAGGCCTGGCTGGCCCATCCCGCTCATGCGGCGATGCCGCTCCATGCGCGGATTCAGCGTGCGATCCGTCAGTTGATTCTCGATGGCGCGCTGGGACCGGGAAAACCGCTGCCGGCCTCGCGCGCGCTCGCCCAATCCCTCAGCGTATCGCGCGACACGATCGAGGCGGCCTACGCCCAGCTGCATGCCGAGGGCTTCATCGAGCGGCGCGTCGGCAGCGGCAGCTTCGTGGCGGAGATGACGGAGTTCAAGCCGCCTCGCAGGCGCGCGCCGCGCGACGCGCTGTTGCGCCATCAGGCGCCGAACCTCAGCAAGCGTGGCAACGCCATGTTCCGCAGCGGCGGGGTGCGCGAGCAGCTCGTGCCGCGGCCGTTCGCGCATGGCGTGCCGGAGACGCGCACCTTTCCCCTTCGGCTCTGGGAGCGCCTCGAACGGCAGGTGCTCAAGGAAACCGGCACGCTGGCTCTCCTTCACGGCGATCCGCAGGGCGTCGAGCCGCTGCGCCGCGCGATCGCCGACTATGTCAACCTCGAGCGCGGCGCGCGCGCCACGGCCGACCGGGTGTTGATCCTCACCAGTTCGCAACAGGCGTTGACGCTGTGCGCGAACATGCTGCTCGATCCCGGCGACCGCATCTTCGTCGAAGATCCTGCCTATTACGGCGCGCGCAAGGCGTTCGACGCGGCGGGGCTCGAATGCGTGCCGGTTCGCGTCGACCGCCAGGGCGTCGTCGTCGAGCGGATCACGACGGAAGCCCGCAAGGTCAAGGCCGTGTTCCTGACGCCCTCGCATCAGTTCCCGACCGGCGCGACGCTGGCGCTGGATCGCCGTTTGGCGCTGATCGACTGGGCCGCGCGGCACCAGGCCTGGATCATCGAGGATGATTACGACAGCGAATTCCACTATGCGGGCAAGCCGACGGCCTGTGTGCAGGGCCTCGATCCGCACGACCGCACCATCTACATCGGCACCTTCACCAAATCGCTCTTTCCGGGCTTGAGGATCGGCTATGTCGTGCTGCCTCCCCCACTCGTGAAGCCGATGACCGCCGCACGCACGCTGCTTGACGGGCATTCGGCCCCGATGGCGCAGTTGACGCTCGCCCGCTTCATGGAAGGCGGCCACTTCGGCGCGCACGTCCGCACCATGCGCGGCATCTACGCCGAACGGCTCGACGTGCTGGCGGCCCTCGTCGGCAAGCATCTGTCGGATTTCGTCGAGGCGCGTATTCCCATCGGCGGCCTGCAAATGCCCTGCCTCTTGACCTGCGGCATGTCGGAGCGCCTCGCCATCGACGCCGCACGACGCATCGGTGTCGAGCTGTTGGGACTGTCGGCGCTTCATGCCACAGCCAACCGCAAGGCGGGCTTCCTGATGGGTTTTGCCGCCTACACGCCGGCCGAGATCGATCGCGCGGTCAGGAAGCTGGCGCATGCCCTCCGGGCGGTGGCGCAGCACTGACGCTGCCCGCCGCTCGTCCGCGCGCCGCGATCACGCCATCGTGTCCGTGTTTTCGAAGTGGGAATCCGTGCTGGCGCCGGGAAACGGCCGCGCCGACGACGGCTTAATGAATTGATTCAAAATGCATTTTTGAAAATCCCCCCTCCTCAAAATAAATCGCACACGATTAAATCGAGAGCGCTTGACGAGACGCCGCCCCGAACCTAGATCAAACGCACCAAATTCAATCGCATGCGATTGAATAACCCCAAAACAGAAAGGACGACCGCCATGACCGCCACCGCAAAAGTTCTCGTCACCGGCAAGACCCACATCACTGCCGGCGCCAACGGCGCCGCCCGCAGCAGCGACGGCTTTCTCGACGTCAAGCTGCCGCAGCCGCACCCGGCCGCGGAGCAGCTGTTCGGTGCTGCGTGGTCGGCCTGCTACCTCGGCGCGATCCAGCTCGCCGCCGCCCAGCGCAAGGTGACGCTGCCGGCCGATCCCGCCGTCGATGCCGAGATCGACCTCAACCAGGCCGGCAGCGCGTTCTTCCTGCGCGCCCGCCTCAACGTCAGCCTGCCGGGCGTCGACCGCGACATCGCGCAAGGCCTGGTCGATGCGGCGCACGGCATCTGCCCCTACTCCAAGGCGGTCCACGGCAACATCGAGGTGACGACCACGCTGGTGTGATCGCCGCGTCCGCCCCGTCTCGACAAAGGAGCCGCCGCGCGGCAGCGGCTCCTTTGCTTGAGATGTTCATTGCTTGAAGCAATGCTCCCGATGCCATCGCAGGAAATGGGGATGCGGACGGTCCGACGCCCGACGCGGCGGCAGCGCCTGACCGGACTTGTTGATGATCGACCGGATGTCGTCGGGATTGTTGGCCTGGCGCGAGACCAAGATCTCCAGATTGTCGGCGAGGCTGATCAGCCCGCGATCGAACATCCAGTGCGCGGTGCCGGACAGCGCAATCCCGTTGCTCACGATATCCGGGCCGTTGGCCTCCACCGGCCGAATGTGAGCCGCGGCGACCTCCGCTCGCCCGCCACCATTGATGAGCTTGAGCCCCGTGATGACGCAGCGCTCGTCGTAGGCCCGCAGCACGACGCGGCGGAAGACCCGATCGCGCAGGATTCTTGACACTGTGACACTGACGCGGTCGCGCTGCTGATCGAACTGGAACGGAGCCTGCTGTTCATCAAAGCCCGGCGATCGCGCGTCGTTGTCGAGCCGCGGCAGCAGCGGGGCCCTGTCCTCGAAACCGAGATCGACGATGCGGCGGAAATCAGCCGGAGAAATCGGCCGCACCGCCGATTGCGCACGCCCCGAAATTCGTCCCTGCTCGTTCAGAACCCCGGTCTCGACCGGCCCTGCCGGCCCGTTGAAGGGAACGGGATTGGCGAAATCGAGGTAGCTCCCCGGCTCGATCAGCGCCAGATACATCCCGGCGACGCCGGGATCGGGAATGACCTGGCGAACCCGCGCGATCGCAAAATAGCCGCGCGTCTCCACAATCTTGCGCGGCTCATAGTAGATGATCCAGTCGCCGACGCAGGCCTCGACGCGGCGCAGGTACTGACCGGGAAACTGATACTGTTCCGCTGGACTGTCCTCGTAGATCGAGTCCGAGCGATGAATGAAGACGCCAAACCCCATGGCTTTCAGGCACGGCCTTTCCGCAAGCTCTTTTGTTCTCGCACCAGCTCTCGCGAACAAACGAGAGCGCCCCCTTCGTCAAGCAGGCCCCTGGCCCGCCACCCCTCACCGCGAACGACTTTGATCGAATGTAACAAATTGACTTCGCCGCGCAAGATTCACGCCGTCATGGCGAGGCTTTGAGGGACTGTTCGCAGCCCCGATTGCTGCCGGGACGACCGCAACACCTCAAGGAGGCCCGAGATGGACGATCGCACGATACGAGCGGCCCTGGATCAGCACTGGGCCGCCTCGGATGCCGACGACTTCGTGACCGAGCACGAGATCTACTGCGACGATGCCGTGCTCGAATATCCCCAGTCGGGCGAGCGCATCCGCGGGCGGTCAAACATCCAGTCGTCGCGCGCCGCCCAGCCGAACCGCAAGCGCTTTGCGGTGCGCCGGATTACCGGCACAGGACACCTCTGGGTCACCGAATATGTCCTGACCTATGACGGCCGGCCGTCCTACACCGTGAGCATCATGGAATTCGTCGATGGCAAGGTTGCCTGCGAGACGCAGTATTTCGGCGATCCGTTTGAGCCGGGCGCGTCACGCGCGCAGTGGGTCGAGCGGATATCCTGATCGCGAGCCTCATCCTCGCGGCGGCGAGCCGCCGGCGCGGCGCGTCCATGCCGGCGATCTCCGCCACCATGGCGCGCATCCGGCCGGGGCCGCCGAGTATCCGAAGGTGGTGCAGATGCAGATGGCCATCGCAGCCTGGCCTGTGCGGCCGAGAGCGGGTTTCGTCGTCTTGCGTTGCGCAGCCTTCTCGCTCACGAACGTTTGATTTCCTAATCTTATTAGGCAAAAACATAATCAGATTTGTTCGAGGAAATGGCAGGGCCGCCACGGCCCGCGGGAGCTGCCGGCGTGCGACAAGCCGCATCTGTGAAAGTCGACCTCGGCCGGATCCGCCAGGAAGCCTCCGGTCTCGCCAACCGCTTTGGCATCGACGGGCTGTCGATGAACGCGCTGGCGGAGGCGCTGAACATTCGCCCGCCCTCGCTGTACGCCCATGTCTCGGGCATCGGCGAGGTGAAGCGCCTTCTCGCCATTCAAGGATTGGAAGAACTCGATCGCACCGCGACCCGCGTCACGATCGGCAAGTCAGGCCGGGACGCGGTTCGCGCCCTGCTGGTCGCCTATCGCGCGTTCGCCGGAAAGAATCCGGGGGTGTATGCCGCGACGATCCCGACGCCGCCACGGGACGACAAGGAGTGGCAAACGGCCGTGGACCGCATCAACGAGACCTGCAGGGCGGTGTTGCAGAGCTACGGCTTCAGCGGACAGGACATCATCCATGCGTTGCGCGGCCTTCGCAGCCTGGCGCACGGCTTTGCGTCGCTCGAAACCGCCGGCGCGCTGAAGAATCCCGTCAGCCGGGACGAGAGCTTCACCTGGCTGGTCGATGCCTTCCTGGCCGCGCTCGACACCATGGCGCTCCGATCGAAGCCTGGATAAGGACGACCGATGACCTACGCGCTCCTGGTGCTCGCCGGCGCACTGCTGTGCAACTGCATTCCACATCTCACCGCGGGACTGCAGGGGGCGCCCTTCCCGACGCCGTTTGCGACGCCCAGAGGGGTGGGTCCATCGCCGCCGCTGGTCAACGTCCTGTGGGGCGCGTTCAATCTCGCCGCTGCCTTGGGCCTCCTCAGCGTCCATCCGGTCGCGCTCGGCGCCAATCCGGATTGCCTCGCCATCGGCGCCGGAGCGCTGTTGCTCGGCCTCCACCTGTCGCGCCATTTCGGCAAGGTGCGCAATCGAGATGTCACGTCATCATCGTCCCGCAGCTAGACGTGTCCCGCAGCTAGATATCGGCGGCGCGGACCGTTCGCAAAGCCGACCCACCCCAACAGAAGGTCTCTCATGACAGGCACCTCGATCCGCGCACGTCGTTTCTGCTCTGCGGCATCTCTGCTGGCGTTGGCGGCGCTGCCCGTGGCCGCGTCCGCCCAGCCGGCCAAGACCATCATCCTTGTTCATGGCGCATGGGCGGATGGCTCGAGCTGGTCCAGGGTGATTCCGTTGCTCGACGCCAAGGGATATCACGTCACGGCCGTCCAGCTTCCGCTGACGTCGCTGGCGGACGACGCCGCCACCGTCAAGCGAGCCATCGCGCTGGAGGCTGGGCCCGTTCTTCTCGTCGCCCACTCGTATGGCGGCGCCGTCATCACCCAGGCCGGCAATGATCCGAAAGTGACCGGCCTCGTCTATGTGGCGGCTTTCGCGCCCGATGCCGGCCAGTCGGTCGGCTCCCTGAACGCATCGGTCGCGCCGTCGCCGCTGGCCGCTGAGGTCAAGCCGGACGCCGACGGCTTCGTCAGGATCAGCAAGACGGGCATCTTCGACGACTTCGCCCAGGACCTGACGCCCACCGAGAGGGCCGTGCTTTACGCGGCCGAGGCGCCGACGAACGTCAAGTCGCTTGGCGGCGTCATCGACACGCCCGCGTGGCGGAGCAAGCCGTCATGGTACATCGTCGCGGCCGGCGATCGCGCCATCCTGCCCGCGCTCGAAGCCACCATGGCGCGCACGATCAACGCCACGACAAGAACGATCAAGTCCAGTCACCTGGCGATGCTGTCCCATCCCCGCGAGGTCGCCGAGGTGATCGAACGCGCGGCCGGGCGCTGAACGGGCACGCCCCGCGCGGCTGATCGTCTTGATGCAGATCACATCCCCGATCGACCGGCGTGCGCGCCACGCCGGTCCGGTTGCCTCTTGGCATCGAGATCGAGCGCCAAAAGCCGCGCCCTGAAATTTTCACCTATGAAAACGTCACGTCCCGCAACTCAATCGTGACGGCCAACTTGTCGGTGTCGACAGTCCTGTCCGGGCGGCGGGCGAAGGCTCGTCGCTGTGTCGGGACCATGATCCCGTTGAAATTCCTGTGCTCGAACATGACGTGCGCGGTCGGCAGTCCACCGGTGACGACGGCTTCGTAGTCCATTCTCGCCAGAAGACCATCCTCGCCGACATAGAACGTTTGAACCGGGCAATGCGTGGCGAACGCATCGGGAAACGTCACCTTCAGGCGCTTGTAGCTGACGCGACCGTCGCTCCATGGATCGATCTCTTCGGTCGAGATCCCTGGATAAGCGAACATGAACGGTGCCGCCAGGTAGTTCCACATCGCATACCCGCTGAAGTAGGCGAGGTGCAGAAGGTCCCACGGCGTCGGCACCGCATGTCCGTCAAAGGCATCACGCGGACTGGACCTTTCCTGGACGACCTGTCCGCCGGACAGGATCGCCACCCGCTCAGGCGTGAAGAAGCTGCTTTGTCCCTGCTGAACGAAGGGGGCGTAGGTTGTCACCTGGCGCCTGGTTTCGATGCTCACATGCGTATCGATCAGCGCGTCCGGCCACCCTTTTCGGCTCCAGAGGCCTCCCCTGATCGATGCCGACGCCTCGGCACGTGTGATCCCCGTCCATGCGGACTGCCCGCCATGCGCCTCGATCAGATCGGATAGAAGGTCACCCATGTCACACCTCGAATATCGCCATTCGCTCTAATTATCAGAGCGACGTCGTTTTGCAAGTCACCATGTCCCGGGTGGCCGCCCCTCGCCGCCACGAACAGCGTTGATCTACACACGTGCGGCCGGTCCGAACCACATCGCCAGCGCGTCAGCGAGGCCCGCGTCCGTGCCCTCGCCCACCCAGGCGACATAGCCGTCGGGCCGGATCAGCACGGCCGCTGGCGCCGGCACCGCGCCGAGCACCGGCAGCTCCCACGTCCCGTCGTACGTGGCCGCGATCGCCCGCACCCGATCCGCCCACGGCGCGATGTCGAGGCCGCTGCCATCCCCGAACGCGACCAGCAGCGGGCATGCGGCGTGCAGCAGGCTGAACAGCCGCAGCCGCCCCTCGGCGGTGACGAGGTCGAGATCGGGCATGCGGCGGCCGAGCAGCGGATGGCCGTCGCCGAGGTCGTAGCGGATCGCGAGCCCCGCCATCTCGGCGGCGAGCCGCCGGCGCGGCGCGTCCATCCCCACGACCTCCGCCACGATGTCGCGCAGCGCCTGCGTGCGCGCATCCGTGCGGCGCAGCGCGACATGCGCCATGGTGGTGCGCAGCACGCGCGCGCCGACGCCATGGCGCTCGCCGTGATAAGTGTCGAGCAGGCGCGCCGGCGATATCCCCTTGACCACCTGCGCCAGCTTCCACCCGAGGTTCACCGCATCCTGCACGCCGGTGTTGAGGCCCTGGCCGCCGTCAGGCGCATGGACATGGGCGGCGTCGCCCGCCAGCAGCACCCGCCGGTCGCGATAGGCCGCCGCCTGCCGCGTCGCGTCGGTGAAGCGCGAGATCCAGGCTGGGCTGTGGACGCCATAGTCGGTGCCGCAGGCGGCGATGAGCGCCGCGCGGAGATCCTTCAAAGTGGGCTCCGTTCTGGCGCCGACCTCGGCTTCCGTCACCATGATGCGGATCGGCCCGTCGTCGGCGAAGATGATCTTGCCGTCGCGAATCTCGTATTGCTCGCGGCCGAAGGCGTGAGTGCCGTGGGCGTTGCGATGGACGCCGAGCTCAGGCTGCTGCGTCAGCTCCGCCTCGGCAAGCAGCGCGCTGGTCGTCGCGTCCCAGCCGGGAAAGGCGATACCGGCCGCCTTGCGCACCACGCTGCGCCCGCCGTCGCAGCCGACGAGGTACTGCGCCCGCAACACCTCGCCGTCGGACAGCGCGACATCGACACCATCGTCGTCCTGCACGAAACCCGTGACGTCGCGCCCGCGCACCATCGCGACCTTCAGCTCGCCGACCCATGCAGCGAGGATGCGCTCGATGTGGTTCTGCCACAGCCCGAGGCCGTAGGGATGCCTGGTCGGACAATCGCCGAGATCCAGCGAGGCTCCGGCAAAGTAGGCGGTCTGCGCCTTCTGCCCCTGCGCCAGGAAGCGATCGACGATGCCGCGCTGGTCGAGCACCTCGAGGGTGCGCGCATGCAGCCCGCCCGCCCGCGCGCCGACAAGCTCCTGACCCGCGCGCCGCTCGACGACGGCGACATCGACGCCCGCCAGCGCCAGCTCGCCCGCCAGCATCAGCCCGGTCGGGCCGCCGCCGGCAATCACCACCGCATGCCCGCTCATCGGCGCCCTCCGTTCACGTCAGTGGCAACGATGTCAGGTCGAGCGGCTGTTAATTCCACCGCACCCGCTTCACACCCCGCTTCCAACCCGCGCACCGTCCGCCTCCCTCGCTGACTGCCTGGGTTGGCGGTTCTACGCGAGGGTCACAGGCTTGAAGCAAGAGGGATGCGGGCCATATATCTAAGTGGGAAGAGACGAAGCGTGTCTGTGCCGACCGCCCCGCCGTCGTCGCCGAGTTCGGCGGCCACCCGTGCGGCGAGGATGCGGGCCAGCATCAGCCCCATCGAACCACGACAGCCCCGCCGCAATCGCTTGACGCCCCGAGACGACCGGCAACGCAGCGCCCCCTTGCATGCCGCGAGCCCAGCGGCATATACTAAACCATACAGTTAAGCGTTTAGCCCTGCCTCGATACCTCCTTCGCCGCGCTCTCGGACGCCACCCAACGCGGCGCTCTCAGCAGCTCGAACATGCCAACGCGTCGATCACGGACCTTGCCGCCCGGCTCCACATGCCCCTCATGGACATGACAAAGCACGTCGGCGTTCCGGAGCAAGCTCACCAGTCGCCACGGAGAAGATTGAGCACGGAAGAACCTGCAGGCGCGACCCGCGCTGCCTCGCGGAAGAGACGCAGGGATCAAGGCGCATCGCCAGCCCCTGGCCGCAGGCTCCGTCGAGCCGGACGAGATTGTCGAAGACCTGAAGCAGAAGGATAAGAGACGATGGACGCGAGAGACAACACTGACCCCGCTTCTGGCAAGAACCGCACGACGGCGGAACGGAAATCCGCATGTGAGTTCGTCGTCACACGGAGCTTCAACGCCCCGGCGCGCATCGTGTTCGAGGCCTGGATCAGGCCCGAGCTGCTCACGCAGTGGTGGGCACCGAAGTCGTTCGGCGTGTCGTTCCTGTCCTGCGAGACCGATGCCCGCACCGGCGGCACCTACCGTTTCGTATTCAGCCATCCGGCCTCCGAGCAGCCGATGGCGTTTTTCGGCAGGTACATCGACGTGACGCCGCACGCCCGCCTCGCCTGGACGAATGACGAGGGCCACGAAGGTGGGACCGTGACCACGGTGACCTTCGAGGACAGCGGCGACGAGACACTGCTCGTCATGCACGACCGCTATCCCTCGCAGGAAGCCCTCGACGATGCCATCGCGTCCGGGAGCACGTGCGGGTTTGGCGAGACGTTCGCGCAACTGGACGAGCTTCTCGTCACCCTGAGCACGCGCGTGCTATTTGGAGAGCCGTAGCATGTTCACCAGCGCGGCCAGCGCGGCCGGCTGATGGTGGCGACTGGGATAGGATAGGAAGAAGCCGGGAATGGCAGGCGTCCAGTCTTCCAGCACGCGGATGAGACGGCCCTTCGCGATATCGGCTGCGACCTGCTCCTCATAGGCGAGGCCGACGCCAACGCCAGCAAGGGCCGCCTCGATCACCAGATGCGTGTCGTCGACGATCAGCGGGCCGCTCGCGCCGATCGTGATCGCCTTTCGTCCCTTCTCGAACTCCCATCGATAGGGCCTCCCGGCAAGCCGTAGCGTAATGCACCGATGATCACCGAGATCCCTTGGCGTCCGCGGAATAGGCCGTGAGGCGAAATAGCGAGGCGACCCGATCACCGCCAATCGCAATTCGGATGTGACGCGAACGGCGACCATGTCTTTTTGAATGTACTCGCCGAGCTGGATGCCGGCGTCGAACTCACCCGCCACAAGGTCGATGGGACCTGCGGCAGTGACAACATCCAGCACGATGTCAGGATAGGCTTCTGCGAAGGCCGCGAGCCGCGGCAACAACACCATCACAGCCGCTGAACGGGACATGGCGATGCGAAGACGCCCGGCAGGCCGGTGGCGATTGCTTTGAGCGCTGTCGAGGGCGCGATTGATTTGCTCGAGTGCCGGCGCCAGGTCTTTCAAAAGCGTAGCGCCCGCAGCCGTCGGCGCGACGCTCTTGGTCGTCCGGGCAAGCAATTGCACTGCGAGGCGCTGCTCGAGCCTCCGAATCGTGTGGCTCAGGGCAGACTGCGACACACCCAGCTTGGCGGCGGCCCGTGTAAAGCTTCGTTCGGTGGCAACAGTCGCGAACGCCGCGAGTTCATTGAGTTCGTTTGTCATCAATCATGACTATCAGTCATAAAGCTATGCCATGCAATCCAGCTATCCTCATCATCAACCCTGGCGTAGGTTGGCGTCACGAGCATGGCCAACCGCGCTCTGCTCTGAAGCTGAAGCTCCGCATTCCGCTGCGCTCCGATGCATCGAGAGCGACGAGCGCTGCGCCGTCAATCTCGTTGCCGCTCCACCGCAGCAGGGAACACCCCACCCCACCCTTTCAACCGGTGCCTCATGATCGTGACATCCCGCAGCAACCATGTCCTCAGTGGCCAATCCGGACGCTGCCGCGTCTGGTCGCTCAGCGACGGCTATCTCGACATGCCGGCGGAGCTTCTGCGCGACCTGAGAGATGAGCCCGCGCCACAGGCTGCGGAGGCAAGGACACTTCGCCTGTCCGTCAATTGCTTCGCGCTGGCGGGTCCAGGCGTCGACGGCATCCTGATCGACTGCGGAGGAGGAAGCTGGGCGCCAACGGTCGGTCGTCTCGCGCAATCCCTGGCGGAAGCGGAGATCGACCCGGCTTCGATCACGATCCTGGCGCTGACCCACACCCACCAGGATCACATCCACGGGCTGTTGACACGCGACGGCCGGGCGCTCCTGCCAAACCTCAACGCCATCATGATCCCCGAGGCCGCCGTCGAAGGCTTCCTCGCAGAGCCCCACCTCGCCCAGTTCGGGAAGCTCCTCCGGCCCTTGCGAGATCGCGATGAGGTGGCGGAGCGGTTGAGCGTGGTCGCGCTGCCGGGTCATGCGGCCGGCCATAGCGGCTACGCGTTCGACACGCACGAAGATCGCTTGCTGTTCGTCGGCGATATCGTTCATGTGCCGGCCCTGCAGTTCGACAACCCGGCGCTGAGTTGGGGCTATGATGACGATCAACCAATCGCACGTGCAACCCGCCTCAGAGTCTTCAATGAGGTGGCCAAGTCGGGCACATGGATCGCTGGCGCGCACCTCGGCTGGCCAGGGATCGGCCGTGTGACCCGCAAGGACGAAGCATTCCGCTATGAGCCGGCCGGCGGCTGATAGACGTTGTGCGCTTTCTGCGGATGGAAGCCCGGTTGCAGATCGCGTCGCAGGACGTCGCGCGTTTCATGGCCTTGGATGACACTGGCGAACTTGTAGGTCGGCGTAGCTCAGCCGCCTACATTTGACCGGTCTCACTCGATCCCAGCCGTAGCACGTTCGCTCCGATATCTTCCTCGAAATGTCGTTCCAGCCGCCGGTCATGCACGGTGATCGTGATCTCGAACGACCCGCGCCCAACGGTCAGGCCAAGAAGGTGCCCCCCGACGGCCAGGAAATCCCGACCGGCGGCTGAAGCGTGAGCATGGATGGCAGGCTTGCCGTCCTTCCAGGCAAGGGTTCCGGTAAGGCCCGTCACCTCCAGGTCCGTGAAGTCGCGCGGATCGTAGTCCCGGCGCGCGAAGTCGAAGAAACCGAAGCGGATGGCGCCGGCAAAGCCGAAGCCCCGGATGGAAGCGGCCGGGATGTCTTCGTCCCGTATGAGCTTTTCCAGATGCGCGAAAACATCGTCGCCCTGGCGGAGCACCATCAGGATTCCGCCCGGTATGGGAATGAAACGTTTGTGCTCCGCCATGGCGCATTTCCTCCTAGACGATGGTGGGCGTGATGCCGCCGTCGACGCGCAGCGCCGCACCGTTAGTCGCGGCCGACAGCGGGCTTGCGACATAGGCCACCAGCGACGCGATCTCCTCGGGCTCGATCATCCGCTGGATGAGTGAGGTAGCCCGGTCCTTGGCGAAGAAGGCCCGCTCGATCTCCGCTTCTGGCGCGTTGGGATCATCCGCGACGCTCTTCAGGAAATCGACGATGCCTTCCGAGCGCGTCGTGCCGGGCAGCACCGAATTGACCGTGACCCGCGTGCCCTTGGTGTTGGCGGCAAGCCCTCGCGCGATCGCGAGCTGCGCCGTCTTGGTCATGCCGTAATGAACCATGTCCGGCGGCACGAGCAAGCCGCTTTCGCTGGCGATGAAGATGATGCGCCCCCAGTTCCGGGCGATCATTCCGGGGAAATAAACGCGAGCGAGGCGCGCGCCGGAGAGCACATTGATCTCGAAGAAGCGCCGCCAGTCCTCGTCGGTGATGTCGGTGAAGCTCTTCGATTCGTAGATGCCGAGATTGTTGATCAGAATATCGACCTCGGGCACCGCCGCGACCAGCGCTTCCGCGCCCTCCGCTGTCGCCGGATCGGCGAGCACGCCGCGCGCGCCGGTCTCGACCGCGGCCGCGTCGAGCTTCTCCTGGCTGCGCCCGCAGATGATGACATCGGCCCCCTCGACGACCAGGCGCCGTGCGATCTCGAGGCCGATGCCAGCCGTCGAGCCGGTCACGAGCGCGGTCTTGCCGTTCAATTGTAGGTCCATGGGAATCCTCCTTAGTCTTTAGTGCCGCCCAGAGAGCGCAGGCCCCCTTCGAAGCGATAGAACTGTCCGTTCGGGGTGGTGAAAAAGGCCATCGAGCGGCCCTGGTCGAAGTCGTCGATGTGAACGACGGTCGAGCCATCGGCTTCCTGCCACGAGATGACGTAGGCCCCGCCATGCAGGTGCCGCCATTCGAAGCCGACCGTCGCACCGTTCCCGGCGAGGTCGCCGCCGGTGATCGCATAGGTCAGCGAGCAGCCGTCATCGGTATAGGCGTTCTCTGCGACGAGATCGCCATAGTCGACCTCGAAGCGGCGACCAGCCATTGGAAAGGACGTGGTGGTCATGGATGCCTTCCTCCGATCACGCTTCGCAGGGACGCAGAACGACCCGACTGCGGCCTCCGAGCCAGACGAGCGCCAGCCCGAGCGCCGCCAGCACGCCGCCGGCAACCGGCACCGCCGCGTAGCCGAGTCCCAGGCTGATGACCCCACCACCGACCGCCGCGCCCAGGGCATTGCCGAGATTGAACGCGCCGACATTGATCGACGACGCAAGGCCCGGGGCTTCCGCCGCTGCCTGCATCACCCGCATCTGGACGGGCGGCACGATGGCGAAGGTCGCAGCGCCCCACACGAGGAGACCGACCGCCGCGCCGGCATGGCTCGACAGCACCAGCGGCAGCGCCACCATGATGATCGCGAGGGCCGCGAGGAAGATCTTCGTCGCGCCGTCAAGCGACCAGTCGGCGAGTTTGCCGCCGAGGCCGTTGCCGATGGTGAAGCCCACGCCGATCAGGACGAGCGCCAGCGTCACGAACGTCTCCGATGCTCCGGTCAGCTCGGCGAGGACCGGCGCGACATAGGTGTAGAGCGTGAACATGGCGCCGGCGCCCATCACTGTCGTCGCCATGGCGAGCAGCACGGCTGGGCGCGTCAGCACATTGAGCTCGCGCCGCACGTCCGGCACCATGCCCGGCTGGCCCTTCGGCAGCGCCAGCCACAGCGAGGTGATGGCGAGGATGCCGAGTCCGGCGGTGCCCGCGAAGGCGACACGCCAGCCAACCTGCTGGCCGACCCACGTCGCCGCCGGCACACCGCCGATATTGGCGATGGTCAGCCCCATGAACATGGTCGCGACCGCGCTTGCTTGGCGCTCCTTTGGCACCACGCTCGCCGCGACAATCGCGCCGAGGCCGAAGAAGGCCCCGTGGTTGAGGCTCGTGAAGAGCCGCGACGCCAGCAGCGTGTAATAGTCGGGCGCCAGCGCAGACAGCAGGTTGCCGATCGTGAAGATCGTCATCAGCAGCATCAGCGCCGTGCGCTTGCCGAAGCGGCTGAAGGCGAGCGTCATGATCGGCGCACCGATCATGACGCCGATGGCATAGGCGCTGACCAACATGCCGGCGGTGGGGATGGACACGTCCACCCCCTGCGCGATGACCGGCAGCAGCCCCATCGGCGTGAACTCCGTGGTGCCGATGCCGAAGGCGCCGATGGCGAGTGCCAGCAGCGGCCAGTTGAACCGCTGGGCGGAGCTGCCACTCGCGGAATGGGAAACCGATCCGTTCATCGCGCGATCCTCCTCAATCCCAGGCCGGGGCAAGGCCGGCCGGGCTGACCAGGCGCTTGTTCGCCTGGGCCAGTTTGCTAATCGCGGCCATATCGTCATCGCCGAGCGCGAAGTCGAAGATCGCGAAATTCTCCGCGACGCGGGCCGGCTTGGCGGTCTTGGACAGGGCGATGAAGCCCTGCTGGACCAGCCAGCGCAGCGCGACCTGCGCCGCCGACTTGCCGTGCTTGGCACCGATCGCCTGGAGCACCGGATCGCCCGGCACGGCGCCATCGGCCATGCCGAAGTAGGCCGTAACGGCAACGCCTGCAGCCTTGGCCACCGCGGCGACCGCGCTTTGATCGAGATAGGGGTGGACCTCGATCTGGTTAGTGACGATCGGCGCGTTGCTCAGGGCGATCGACTCTTTCATTTGCGCGATGTTCTGGTTGCTGACGCCGATGAAGCGCGTCTTGCCACTCGCCTGGACCTCGTTGAGCAAGGCGATCTGGTCAGCAATCGCGACCTTGTCGGCCGGCCAGTGCAGGAGCAGCAGGTCGACTTGATCGACCTTCAGCTTCTCCAGGCTTTCGTCCACGGAAGATGCGAACTTGTCCGGGCTATAATTATCGACCCAAACCTTGGTCGTGACGAACAAATCCTCGCGGCGTGCGCCGGCAGCGGCAAGCGCTCGGCCGAGCGCCGCTTCGTTCCCATAAATCTGCGCGGTGTCGAAATGCCGGAAACCGGCCTCGAGCGCAGCGGGGACGACCGCCTCGACCTCGGCGTCCGACATGCGGAACACGCCGAAGCCGAGCGCCGGGATCTCCGCCCCATGGGCTTTCACGATATCCATCTTGATGGTCCTTTCTGTTCAGGCGGCTCGCGCCTGCCGGTTCCTGGTGAGCATCGGCATGACTTCCGATGCCAGTTCTTCGATGATCTCGCCGGGCGGACGGGCCGACTGCCGCAGATTGATGGCAAGGTGATCGACGCCGACATCCGCCAGCGTCCGCAGATGAGCGATCAAACCGGAGCGGCCGACACGGGCGCCGAAGCGGATCGGCGCAGCCGGAGCGTCCACATCGTCGACAAGGTCGAGATGGAAGGCGCTGATGAAGGCGCCGCGTCCGCCGGTCGCCGTACGCCAGCGCGCGGCTTGCGCCGCAATCTTCTCGACGCTGCCGGGATAGACGAAACGCCCGTCCATATGGTCGGCGAGCCAACCGTCTTCCTGCCGGGCCTGGCCGGCGACCACCAGGGGAATGGTGGGCTGCGCGGGGCGCGGAAGCAGATCGAGGCTGGGCACACGCTCGCCGCCCACCGGCAAGCCGCCCGGCTGCCACACCGCGCGCAGATAGCCGACCGCATCGCGGAACGCCTGTCCACGCGCCTCGAAGTCGAGGCCGAGCAGCGGATATTCAACCGGCCGGTCGCCCGACGCGACGCCCAGGATCAGCCGGCCGCCGGAGAGCGCGTCCACCGAGGCGGCTGCCTTGGCCGTCATCAGCGGATGGCGGATCGGCAGCACGACAGCCGCCGTGCCGAGCGCGACGTTCTGCGTCACGGCCGCGAGATAGCCGAGCAGCGTGAATACATCATGGACCGAGCCGGCATCGCCCATACTGGCGGCGTCGAACACCGGCACGTCGCGCATCCAGACCGCCGCGAGACCAAGATCGTCGGCGAGGCGCACGAGATCCGTCTGCGCCGACAGATCGGGCACGCCACGCGGGCGTCCGGCAGCCAGGCGCCGTGCCTCGCCGGCGGGTGACCAGTCATTATCGAGCGGCAGCTCGATGCCTAAGGTTAGGCGATCCGGCTGGCGGATCAGGTCAAGAGACGATTTTTGTGTCATGGCGGTGAGATAATCCACGCCTCCGCCCTTGATAATCCGCTCGCTTTCCACAGTATCTGTGAAACCAAATCACAGCGAGGCATCACATGGACAATCGCGCCGGCGAAATGCAGGTGTTCCTGCGCGCGATCGAGGTGGGCAATTTCTCCGAAGCCGCGCGGCTTTTGCGCATGACCCCCTCGACGGTGAGCAAGCTCATCACGCGGATCGAGACCCGGCTCGGCGTGCGCCTGCTCGAGCGCTCGACCAGGCGCTTGTCGCTGACGGCTGAGGGCCAGCTCTATTATGAGCGCAGCCTCGCGCTGCTGGGCGAACTCGACGAGATGGAACGCGAGCTTTCGCAAGGAGCCGAAAGCACCGGCGGCACGGTTCGCGTCAATGCCTCAGTGGCCTTCGGCGTGCTCGCCGTAGAAGCCGAATTGCCTGCCTTTTGGCAGGCCTATCCGAACATCGTGGTCGACCTCTCGCTTTCCGATGAAATCGTCGATCTCTACCTCGACCGCACCGACGTCGCGTTCCGCGTCGGACGGTTGCAGGATTCCGGCATGATGGCCCGGCGCATCGGCGTCGCCCGCCGCAAGATCGTCGCTTCCCCTGCCTATCTCGAACGCCACGGAACGCCGCACACGATCGAAGACCTGTCGCGCCATAACTGCCTCGGCTTCAACTTTCGACGCGCAGCGCCGGTCTGGCCGCTCAAGGAAAGCGGGCGCACCGTCGATCGCGCGGTCAATGGCTCGCTGCAGGCCAACAACGGCGAAACCGTCCGGCGCATGGCGGTCGCGGGCGTCGGGCTCGCAAGGCTCGGTGACTATCATGCCCGCGACGACCTGGCTGCCGGTCGCCTCATCGAAGTCCTCTCGGATGCCGTCGAGGGCGACGAGGAGGAGATCCATGCCGTCTATCTCGGCGGCGCGCGCCTGCCCCAACGCGTGCGCGTGTTCCTGGATTTCATCGTGCCGAGGCTACAGGCGTTCCTCGCTCAATAGAGACCAGTCGCACGAGTAGCAGCTCCATCGGGAGCGGTTTAATTTGCCTTTTATATCGTGCCTCGGCGTAGTTTCGGATGGTCCCCGATGGGGTAAAATCACTCCCACTCAATCGTCCCCGGCGGCTTTGACGTCACGTCATAGACCACGCGGTTCACGCCCTTCACCTCGTTGATGATGCGCGTCGCGGTGGCGCCCAGGAAGCGCATGTCGAAGGGATAGAAGTCGGCGGTCATGCCGTCGGTCGAGGTCACGGCGCGCAGGCCCACGACATAATCGTAAGTGCGGCCGTCGCCCATCACGCCCACGGTCTTCACCGGCAGCAGCACGGCGAACGCCTGCCAGATGGTGTCGTAGAGCCCGGCGCGGCGGATTTCCTCGATGTAGATCGCATCCGCCTTGCGCAGGATGTCGAGCTTGTCGCGGGTGATCTCGCCGAGGGAAGGAGGTGGCGAAACACTGGTCGTGATGCACGACCTCTATCCCACGAAGGAATCTCTCGACGTTGCTATCGCCTCCGGGAGTACGGGTGGGTTTAACGAGACGTTCAAGCAACTGGACGAGCTTCTCGTCACCCTGGGCGGGAGCATGGGATAGTCGATCACGCGGCCGGCCGCCTGGCTCTTTCCCCCGTCGATTCAATCTCATACCTTGATAGGCCGTGTGGGATCCAGACAAGATCGAGACGTGGCTGAAGCAGCAGCGCCAAGCTCGTCTCGAAGGGTGCAGGCGATCCGATTGACAATCAACCACGCATTGCCTTCAAACTATCCGAGAGCCTGCTACTTTTCCTACTCTATTCTCGCCCGGAGCCGTACAGGGTGTGACGTCCGCCCCAAAATGGCAGCGGAGGACGCAGCATAGGACTACGATCCAAAAACCTAAGCTTGGTTCTGACATTACGTCCACACTGCTCAAGCTAGTTCGGAGTTGAGTATGCCAATAGGCGCCCACGACATTCACGCAGGGTGTTTTTACATTCAAGGTTGGCCGCGGCTGGTGATTCAAGCCATCGGTGACCAGATCACTTATCTTGATCCGTGGGGACCGGGCCAATGTCAGCGTGGAACTTTTGCCAAATGGGCCGACCGGACTATGACCGCAGAAGATGAAATCAAATTTGCCGATGACATCAAAAGCATCAGAGAATTTCAGGAAAATCTGACAGGCGGAGAAACGACCAGCAAGATCAGGCTCGTTGTCAAAAACGATCCGGCGCAGCTTATGACCCACATTGCACAGGCAGACGATGATCGTCGCCGCCATGGCGCAGCCCTCGCCTTGCAGAGATTAGTCGCCAACCTGCTGCGCGTGATCGCAGGAGCAGGCGAACCCCATCGACTATCGCGCGACCTCCACGATACATTTGTGTTCTGGGCCGATTTTTCCAACGCGCACCAATATTCGGGGGAAATGCCCGGTGTCGACGAATTAAGGATCGATCGCCTGTTTCCAAATGATGACGAGAACCCACAGACGGAGGAAGAATGGCGGCGCTGGGCCGAACCAGACCCACTTCGCGACTATCAGCAAGCCCGGCGTAGGATCATACACAGGCTTCGCCGCAACATGTTGCGTGAAGTTGCCGAAACTATCGCTGGCAATGATATGCAGATCAGGAGGAACGAACGAGAGATCGAGCAGTCGTTAGATCGGTTAGAGGCCACACTCGATAAGTACCGGAAAGAGTCCCAAAAGCCACCAAAGCCAAATCCCATCAACCAGAAAATGGCCGAAGACGCGATCACGAAACTCCGGGCAGATAAACGCGAAAAGGAAATCGCAGACCGCAAGGCCCAGCGCGACAAGATGATCACAAACTTGGCGGCGCATCAATGGGCGGCGCTACGAGCTGTGCGTTCGGGCGATCCCGCCGACTTCGGACGCAACGACGCCTTCACCTTCGAGGTACTCGGCGGAATGAAGCTTTTAAAACGCAAGCCCGGTGGCGGCAAGAGTAAGCGTGACTGGGAATTGACCGATTTAGGTATGTTGGCACTCTCGCGCGCTTCCGCGGCGAATGAAGACGACCAAGGATAGTCGGCCTGCCGAGATGAATTTCAGCTTCCTGCCCTCCGACTCGGGGCAGGCCGGTGCTGAACCTGAACCTCCTCCGAATGAGTGGACACCTGTAGTAGGCTCATTGAGCCCGGAGGCGCCGAATGGAACGTCAGCAACCGCTTCAGCCGCGCGTTCTCATCTTCCAGCGTTTTCAGCCGCTTGGCCTCCGAGACCTCCATTCCACCGAATTTTGCCCTCCACTTGTAGATGCTCGCGTCACTCACGCCGTGCTTCCGGCACAGGTCGGCGACCGGGACGCCAGCCTCGTGCTCCTTCAAAATCCCAACGATCTGCTCTTCCGAAAAGCGACTACGCTTCATGCTCTGGTCCTCTTTGGGGGCCAGAGCGAACTTCGGGGCAAGGTCAGCGTCAGCCCAGTCGGGCCGTCACCGATCATTACAACCGTTGACCTGCCACCAAACTTTCATCCAGCGGCAGTTAGAGTCTCGGGGTTTTGTACGCCGAGTGGCGCGGGTTGAGCAACGGGTGATCGGCGGAGCTGGTCGGGGTTGCGCAGCCGATCGCCCGTTGCG
>JBFLYG010000003.1:0-78120 GCA_040756765.1 Pseudomonadota bacterium
AGCGCGATCCGTCTTCGACGGATCGCGCTGCCCGGCGACGACAAAAATAAGGTCGGTGGTTGTTTTTCCAGCCAGCCTCTCAGGCTTTCGGCGCGCAGCACACGACACGCAGGGCGCAAAACAAAACCGCCGGCGCGAACGGCCGGCGGAGGCTGAGGAGGACACTTGAAAGAGGGCGGCGGCCACGCCCTCACGGCGCTTGGAGGTCTCGGGGGGACGAGAGCGAGGGCGCGGCCGCCAAAGGAAGTTGCGAAGAGGAGTTACGAAGGGGATTTACGAATTACCAGGTCTGGTTGCGCGAGTTGTCGCCGTAGCCGTAGCCATACCCACCATAGCTGTAGGACGGCGACGCATAGACCGGCCCGCCGACATAGGCGCCGTAGGCGTTGCGCACGCTGCCGCGCACGACATAGCGCTGATGATAGTGGCGGCGCGCGGCGCTGCTGAACTCGGTCGGCGTCGCCTGCGCATAGGCATGCCTGGCGATGATGCTCTTCGCCGGCGCAGCCTTGGCCGGCAGCGGCGCGGCATGGGCGAGCGAGGGAATGGCGGCGATCAGCGCGAGCGCGGCGGCGAACGCCAGCAGCAGGCGGTGATGCGAGGTCGACAGCGTAGTGGCGCGGGCGGTCGCGGCGGTTCTGCGAGACATGATGCAAATCCCTTGTTGGCGTGATCGAACGATCCGGCCGGCGCTCGATGAACTGCGAACTGTTGGGGCTGAGATCGGAACGTTCGCTGCGAATGCAAGCAAGCGTCACAGGATCGTGAGCCGGCTGGCCTGCGACGACAGCGCGCAGGCGGGTTCCACCTGCGAAAATACGCTGCAATCCGAACCACATCCGCGCCCGCCCGCCCGAGCCGCGCCGTCGCCGCACGGCAGCGATGCGCTGCCTGCAGCGGTGGAAGACCACCACAGCGGTGGAAGACCACCACAGCGGTGGAAGACCACCGCCCCGGCCGGCATCGCCCAGCCGGCGCTGGCCCCTTCCCTGCCATCCCCGCCATCCCGCGCGGCGTCTGCTCTGTATCTGACTCTGAGTCTGTATCTGGTCTGCTCTGGGGGCGTTGCGGCAGCAGCCCTGCAACGGCGATGGCAACGTTTCACCTGCGCGGCCATCCGGCCGCATCCCATTCGTCCGACAGGCAAAGCCGTCACCGCACGACGGCGGCGGCGCCGGCGGAATGGCACGCGCGCCGCTGTGATCTGACCGCGAAAATTCCGCGTCCGCGCCATGGATCCGGTGATTTTCGAGTGGAGCGGCGCGCGCGCCGCCGGCGATTCAGCGCCGCCGCGGCGGCGTCAGCTCGTTCTTCAGCGTCGCGTAGCACTCGCAGGCGCGCGCCTCGAGCGCGGGACGGTCGAGGATGCGGATGACGCCGCGCGAGTAGCTGATCAGCCCCTCGGCCTGGAAGCGGCCGGCGACCTCGGTGACCGAGGTGCGCCGCACGCCGAGCATCTGCGACAGCAGTTCCTGGGTCAGCGCCAGTGTGTCGCTCTCGGCGCGGTCCACCGTCTGCAGCAGCCAGCGGCAGAACCGCGCGTCGACCTGGTGCAGCGCATTGCAGGCGGCGGTGACCCGCGCCTGGGTCAGCAGCGTCTCGTTGAAATGGATGCAGAGGTCGCGCAGCACCGGGCTTGCGGCCACCGCCTTGCGGAACTGCGCAGCCGGAATCCGCCCGATCACTGTCGGCAGCTGGACGACGACCTTGACCCGCGACACATAGAGCCCGAGCCCGGCCATGGCGCCGACAGCGCCTTCCCGGCCCACCGTCGCGGTCTCGATGGCACGGCCATCCTGCATCACCACCAGCAGCGACAGCATGCCGTTGAGCGGGAAGTACACCGCGTCGACCTCCTCGCCGGCGTCGAGCAGGCGCGTGCCCTGGTCCAGCGCCAACAGGCTGAGATGGGGCTGAAGGAGGCTGAAGTCGGCCCGGGGGAGCGATGCCAGCAACCTGTTATCGAGCGGGCTCAGCGATAGCAAATTCACGTCGATCCTCGTCCGATCGAGCGGGCCTTGCACCCGAAACTGATGAGACGCGCAGCAGCGGTGCGCGATTGTGGGACCTGTCAATCTAGAGCGGCGACACACCGATGTCGGCCCGGAACCGGTCATAGGCGCCCGATCGGCCCGGGTGCGGGGACCCGCAGTTTCCGCCGCTGTTTTTGGGGGTGAATGCGCTTGCTACGGTTTGTGAACCATGATCTGCCAATAAAATCTTATGTCAACAACCGGACACATTGCAGATGGTCCGACACGCCGCGCATTCCGCGCGCAGCAGCATGAGCGGCCCGCGGCGTGGTGTCTTTCTAAGTGCAAGTGTCGATTAGGGACTTGAAATAGGTCAATTTGCTGCAAGATTGCGGATCGACCATCAACGGGACCGGATCGGGGGACGATCGGCCCGGCCGGCCGCTGGAGGGCGGCGCGGCATTGGTCATGCATTTTCCAGAGAGGAAGATCGCGAGGGGACGATTTGCGATCGGTATCTGGACACTCGATCAGCGATGGAACGGGCGTAATGGGTGATGAAACAACCAAAGCCTCATGGACGGTGATTGACGGCGGATCGGGCGAACAGCCTGCGGGGGAGCGGCCGGTCACGGAAGAAAGTCTCGAGCTGGTGCAGGCGTTCATCCGCATCACATCGGCGGAGGACCGCCGGCGGGTGATCGATCTCGCAACCGCACTCGCGCGGCAAGACCGCTAGCAGCACCGCACACCGGCATTTTGGAGGAATTCCAGCTGCCCGGCTCCGGTGACGGCGAGGCAGGGTCAGGGTCAGGGTCAGGGACGGATGCGACCGGCCTGTCTCAACCGTCGCACGCCCGCGCGATCTTGCCAATGTTCGATACCGTACATAATTGACCTGATGGGCTTATCCGGCCTCGGCGCTGCGTCGCGCCCTTCCGCTCGCGAACGCGAGCGGCTCAAACCTCGCCGCAGCATCCGTGCACCGGCGCCCTGCCGCCGTCAAAAGCAGCAGCAATGCTGTCCTTTTCGGCAGACGATGACGCGAAACTGACATTGCTGGCCTGACGAACGCGCAGTAACTTTTTCAGCAGTTGCTTGTATTGTCGGCGTTGGGATTCGCGATCACGATTCGACAACAGCGGGTCTCGACCTTGACTCTCAGGCTGAAGCGGAAGCGACGCCATGCAAGTCAATACCAAGCCGGACACGACTCCGGTCAAGACCTCCGCCGGGACCAAGCCGCCGATCGGCATCCGGATTGCGGGCCTCGTGTTCCGCACCCTGGTCATCGCCGTCCTCATCGTCGCCACCGCACGGGTCGCCAGCCCGCAGAACGAGACGCTCCTGTCGGTGTACGACACACCGGCGGATCTGATCCGCCTGCTGATTGGCATCGTGGTGTGCGGCTGGTTCGTGGTCCACATGTTCATCCTGCCGAAGGATGCGGAGGGCTACCGGACCTGGGTCTATCTCGGCCTCGCGGTTCTGCCGCTGGCGATCGTGATGATGATCGTCATCTGGTAGGACGGCCGGCCCGACCGCCGCGTGTTGCGCGCGTCGCGACGGCGCGCGCCGTGCTCGCCGTCATCTCGTGATCGGACACAGCCCACAACACAGCACCCCGGCCGCCCCGCGCCTTGCGCGTTAGTGGCGCGGGCCGAAGGCCGCCGGCGACATGCCGAGCAGCGACAGCGCGCTGCCGTCGCTCTCGATGCGGCCCTGCTGGGTGTAGCCGACCTCGACCGACAGGTTGAGGTTCGGCATCGGCTGATAGGCGACGCCGGCGCGCGCGGTGTAGACCGGCAGCGTGCCCGACATCGGATCGAAGGCGGCGAACGGACCGCCGGCCCCGGTCTGGAATCTCGACGTGCTGACCCCGGCATAGACCTGCAGCGGCAGATTGCGCTCGGCCTGGAAATCGTAGCCGACCAGCGCGGCGTCATGGGTGAACGAGCTGAACGGGCCGAGCAGCAGCCCGCGATCGGCGCCGCTGGTGGTCCAGCCCATGGCGGCGCGCTCGCTGGCAGCGAAGAAGCCGGTCGGGAAATTCACACGGCTGTAGGACAGGCCGCCGCCGGCGCTGCCGAAGTCGAAGCTCGGAAAATCGGCGTAGGAGTTCGCGCCCTTGTCGGTCGGCAGCAGCCCGCTGAAGCCGATCGGCCAGCCGGGAATCCAGTAGCGCAGCGGCGCGGTCTGGGCATGAGCCGCCGTGCCGCCGAGACAGGCGGCCGCGACGGCGATGGCGAGAGCAGATAGGCGTGTGGAGCTGAACATTCTCATGACCAACCAGTGCCTGGAAACTATACCTTCCGGAGTCCGGGAACGCCAGCGCGGCCCCGATGGCAACGGCCCCGGCGGATTCTGCCATCGGCACGCCGCGCCAGAACGACACCACAATTGTGTCGAAATTTCCCGTGCTCATGCTGCGGCCTGACATTCGATGCGGACCATGCGTCGCAGCTGTGTCCTGTTGCGTTGTCGTCGTATTCTTTTGCCAGTCAAAATGAGGCCTCGGAATGAGGTTCTTGGCGCGGACGTTCCCAGCGCTGTGGCTGATCCTCCTCGCCGCACCCCATGTCGCATGCGCCGACGACGCCGTGTTCAAGGTCGGGGTCACCACGCGCGATGTCATTCCGGCCGAGCCCTACGACTGGCGCGGTGCCAGGACCCACGCGCTGCGCACGATGATCTGGTACCCGGCCGTGGCCGACGCACGCGAGGAGCCGCAATGGATCGGGCCGTCCATCGCCCCGTTCGTCAGTGCCGGCCGCGCCGCGCGCGATGCGGCGCCGGCTGCCGGGCCGCTCCGTCCGCTCATCCTCCTGTCCCACGGTTTCGGCGGCACGGCGTCCGATCTCGCCTGGCTCGGCGCGGCGCTCGCGGCGCACGGTTTCATTGCCGCCGCGGTCAACCATCCCGGCAACAATGGCTTGGAAGACAAGACGGTCGAGGGGGCTTCGCTGATGTGGCTGCGCGCCGTCGATCTCAGCGCGGTGATCGACGCGCTGCGCGACGACGACATCTTCGGCAGCCGGATCGATGCCGCACGCATCGGCGCCGCCGGCCATTCCTTCGGCGGCTACACCGTCATCGCAATCGCCGGCGGCAGGGCCGATCCGGCCCGGCTTGCGGCGTTCTGCCGCTCGCCCGCTGCCGATGCATTGTGCGCGACTTCGCCGGACGTTGCGGACATGCGCCAACAGAGCCGGGCGCGCCTCGCCTCCGATCCTGATTTCCAGCGCCGCTACGGCAAGGCCGGAAATTCCTATCGCGACGAGCGCGTCCGCGCCGTCCTGGCGCTGGCGCCAGGGCCGGTGCCGGTCTTCATCCCGGAGAGCCTCGGCAACATCGCGATCCCGGTCGCGATCGTCGCGGGCAGCGCCGACGAGATCGCGCCGCCGGCGTCCGGCGCGCAGGCGCTCGGCAAGGCGATCCCGCATGCGACGCTGGAGCTGTTTCCGCACGCCGGCCACTTTGTGTTCTTCGGCACCTGCACCGCAGTGGGACGGATCGTCATCCCGGTCGGATGCCGCGATCCGGAGGGCGCCGACCGCGAGGCCGTCCACGCCGCGACGATCCGCCTCGCGCTCGATTTCTTCACGGCGAAGCTGCGCTGAGCATCCCACGCCATCGCGTTGCTCCGCTCCGGGCTGACAGGACATGTGCCCCGGCCCCATCGCCACGACAACGCATGCCCCTTCAGGACCGCATCGGCCGTCGGCGAAAATGTGCGCCCCTGCGCCCTGCCAGCAAGCAAGCTCGGCGCGGGCCGGAAGCTTTCTGGTGTCTTGCGTCCAGTTCGCCTAACATTACGGCCGACACGCACCCGGCGTGGCACGGGACGGTGAGACCACGCAAGCAGGGCGCCACAATGTGCCGGCATTGGTTGATCGGACTTCTCGCGGCTGTCGTGATGAGCGCTCCCGCCACGGCGGCGGGCCTCAAGCTTGTCACCATACCGGCTGACGCAGCCGATCCTGCGATCACGGTCGCGCTGTGGTATCCGAGCGCCGACAAACCCTCGCCCGTCAAGTTCGGCATGTTCACGGCGCTTGCGGCGCAGGATGGCCAGATCATCGGCCGCGGACTGCCGCTCGTCGTCCTCTCCCATGGCCGGGGTGGATCATATGTCGTGCACCACGATACGGCCGAGCACCTGGCTGACGCGGGATTTGTCGTCGCGGCGCTGGATCATCCCGGCGATACGGCGCTCGACAAGAGCCTGTTTTCCGATCTGTCGATCTACATGCGGCGTCCCCGGGACGTGAAGCGCGTGATCGACTACGTGACCGGCGCGTCGCCTCTGGCCACCATGATCGACCCCAATCGCATCGGCATCTATGGCTTCTCACGGGGCGGCTATACCGCCCTCGTCGCCATCGGCGGCAATCCCGACTTCGCGCTGGGATTGCCGTTCTGCCAGGGACGAACCGACAAGATCTGCGATCAGATCCGGGCGCAGGACTATTCCAAGGAGCCATTGACGCATGATCCTCGGATCAAGGCCGCGGCGATCGCCGATCCTGCCTCCGTCTTTTTCACGGGCGAAGGTCTGGCGGGCATCACGATCCCGGTGCAGCTCTGGGGCTCGGAGAAGGGCGGCGACGGCATCGCCCCGAAGACGATCGAGGCGGTCGACACGGCCCTCAGGGCGCCGCACACCTTTACCCAGGTCGAGCATGCGCAGCACTTCTCGTTCCTGACCATCTGCCCGCCTCAGATTGCCGAGAAGGAGCCCGTCATCTGCAAGGACCCGCCCGATTTCGACCGGGCGCAGTTTCATGAGCAGTTCAACGACGCCCTCGCCAGGTTCTTCCGCGCCAACCTGTAGGCGGCGGCACGGGACCTGTTGCTCCTTCTCCGTCTGACATCGCCGCAGCGAGACCGGCCAGTGAAATCGCCCCAGCGAGATTGTCCCGCGTCAAGGGGACCGTCCAGGCATCGACGATCACCGTGTCATGATGCTGGCCGAACCGGCCGCCCCGGCCATGACAGACGACGACCAGCGGCAGCTTCGTTCCGGCGACGGTGCAATCCATCACGCCCATCAGCTCGAAATCGGCGCCCGCCGCAGGCTCGCCGGGGGAACAACGACATCACAATTGTGTCGGAATTTTCCGGGCTTGCCTGTGTTACAGTCTCATGCCGACACCGGCTGCGGGTCACCTGCACCGCACACAGTATCCGCACAGGCATGGGGGGCGACGAAGCGGATCGATCGAACCAGCCCTCACGACGACATGCATGAATGAAGCTCGCCGAGGGGCTCGTTGCCCCCCGAACCGAAGACTGGGTACGTTATTTAGCTGCATTTCGCACTCCTCTCTCTATTGCAAACCAATCAATTTAACGAGGCACCAAATGAATCAAATTTCGGATGAGCAAGTCATATCGATGCTCAAATCCACCAACAACGAAGCCACGAAGAGCTATGCGCAAGACACCGCGCTGGTTAAAGCTCTCGCAAAAGTGCTGAACGCCACGCTTAAAATGGCTTCCGACCCTACGCCACTGGCGATTGCCAACAAGACGGCTGCGATATCCGGGCTGGCTGAAAAGACAACAGGGTCAAACAGCTTGAAGGCCGCAAACTTTGTCACCATCCAGGGATTGAAAACAATCGGCCTCATTAAAATTGCAGGCATGTCTCCCGCGAAAGCGAGCACATACGTCACCCTGGTGGTCGCAGACAAGATCGTAGCCGCGGCTGGCCTAGCTCAATTCAAAAAATGTCACGTCGCTTTGGCATCACTGACGGTTACGAGCGGAATGGGGGCATTCGCATGCGCCGGCACTTTCGGCGTCGGATGCCTGGCTGGTGCTGTTGCAATTGCAGCGGACGCATTCGATGCTTACGGACAATGCCATCAAACGAAACATTAAAGATGGAAAGAAGCCATGCCGCTGTTCAGCTTGGCGTTCCCGCCACATCCGCTTCGATCCAATGGCAGCCACTTCTGGCAGGCGCGGAAAACAACGCGACCGGACAACAGAAGACGCGAGCCCAGACCATTCGGCCACCCGTGCCGAAATTGTGAGACCGGAGTTACGTGCTGCGACAGGCAACGACATGTGGCCTTTGTCGCGTCGACGGCGCAACGAGATGTCTTGAGCGTCCGTGACGGATTTTGTGGATCGCTATCGAGCCCTGCGATTTCGATCAGAGCATTGTTCGCACGATTTCTTCTTGCGCCCGCCTCGCTTGCATGGCTTTGCCATGCCGCACATGCGGAGTGCAAAATCGAGCCCTATCATTTCGATCCCGGCCAGCAGATTTCGACGTCGATGGCCGTGCTCAAGGACACCGGCTGTTCGCTGCACATGAGAGCCGGCAACGGGATCGCGGATGGCGTCATGGTCATCCAGCGGCCACACCATGGACGCTACGGAAGTGAAAATCCCGGAAGCTTCGCCTACATTCCGCAGCGCGGTTTCACCGGAGACGACGCGGTGGCCGTTCGCGTTTTCTGGCACACGTCGCGGGGCAATCCGACGCGCGATGCATGGGCGGAAGTCACCTACAGGATCAAGGTCGTGTCGACCTGGCCGCCTCAATGACACCTCGTCCGCGACCACGACCGCGAACGAACCCGCGACCTAGAGACAGGTATCTTTCCCGCCGCTCCCCTCCAGCCCCATGCCGCCGTCACGTGTCGCGGGCTGTGCCCGACCGAAACGCCACCGCCAGCCACACCGCGGCGCCGGCGACGAGCACGGCGCTCGCCAGCGACAGCCACAGCGCGCCGAGCTCGCCGAAGCGGCCGATGACGGCGGCATAGGCGAGCGGCGCCGCCGCCGAGACGATGAAGCCGGGCACCAGCAGCCGCCCGACGAGGGCGCCGTAGCTGCCGGGATCGAACAGCATCAAGGGCAGCGTGCCACGGGTGATGGTGACGATGCCGTTGGCCGCGCCATAGACGAAGGCGAACACCAGTGCGGCGATCCCCGCCTCGCCGCTGAACAGCCCGGCGACGAAGGCGAACGGCAGCGTGCCGCAGGCAACAAGGTTGAGGCTGAGCGGATGCAGCCTGCCGCCGAACAGCACTTCCAGGAGCCGCGCCGACGACTGGCCGATGCCGCGCAGCGTCGCCACCCACACCGCGGCCGCGGCGGCAAGGCCGAGGCCGGCGAGGATCGCGATCATGTGCGCCGACATCGCGGCATTGAGGAAGTTGGTCCCCATCACGATCGCCGCATACAGCGCGCCCGCGAGCGCGCGCTGGCGGGCGGTGCGCGCCAGCGGCCGCGGCAGCGGGCTGCCGACCGCGGCCTGTGCATCGTGGCGGCCGTGCGGGATCGACAGGTGCAGCGGAATGGTGAGCAGCGCGCAGGCGGCATAGGCCAGCACCGCGCCGCGCCAACCGGCATGCTCGGCGATCAGGTGGCCGAACGGCCAGAACACCGTGGAGGCGAGCCCGCCGGGCAACGTGATCTGCGACATCGCCCGCCGCGCCGCGACGCCGCCGAGCCGCGCCAGCGCAGCGAACGCCGCGTCATAGAGCGTCAGTCGCATGGCGAGGCCGAGGCAGACCCAGGCGGCGAAATAGAGCGCAACGCCGTGGCACAGCGCCAGCATCACGCAGCCGGCAGCATTGAGCAGCGCGCCGATGTTCATCACGGCACGGCCGCCATGACGATCGATCAGGCGGCCGACCAGCGGCGAGCTCAGCCCCATCACCAGGAGCGCCAGCGAGAAGCCGCCATAGGCGAGGTCGCGCGATACGCCGAGATCGGCGGCGATCGCCTCGCCGAACCCGCCGATCAGGTAGTAGGACGTGCCCCAGGAGATCAGCTGTGCGAGGCCAAGGCAGATGACGGTCGTCCGCGGGATCACCGGGCCGGGCCTCCCGCCGCGCCCTCCGGCGGGGCGCCATCGCCGACGCCGAGCCCACGCGCCATCAGCACCGTATCCACCCAGCGGCCGAGCTTGAAGCCCACCGAGGTCAATGTCCCGACGTTGCGGAAACCGTGCCGGCGATGCAGCGCCAGCGAGGCGGCGTTGCCGCTGTTGCCGATCACCGCGATCATCTGCCGCCACGGCCCCTGCTCGCAGCGTTCGATCAGCGCCGCGAGCAGCAGCGAGCCGATGCCCTGCCCGCCGAGGCCTTCGTCCAGGTACACCGAGTTCTCCACCGTGAAGCGGTAGGCGGCGCGCGGCCGGTAGGCCGAGGCATAGGCATAGCCGAGAACGCGGCCGTCGCGCTCGGCGACGAGATAAGGCAGCGCGAGCGCGCGCACCGCGGCGAGGCGCGCCGCCATCTCGCCGGCGGACGGCGGCACCTCCTCGAAGGTCGACAGGCCGTGTCTCACGTGAAACGCATAGATCTCGGCGAGGCGCGCCGTGTCGGCCGGACCGGCGTCGCGGATGCGGACCGTCTGCGGCAGGGCAGCGTGATCAGGGGCGGATGGCGCGGCCAGCGCGCCGGGAGCTCGATCGGAGGTCATGGCGGCCATTGTGACGTGCCCATGACCATAAAAGAAGCTTTGCCAGATTATACGTTGCATGAGAAATTCTTATGCATGAGCACGCTTCGCCGCCTGCCGGCCCCGCCCGCCGACCTCAACCTCGACCAGTTGCGCAGCTTCCGCGACGTCATCGCGCTCGGCAGCTTTTCCGCCGCCGCCGAGCGGGCGCAGCTGTCGCAGCCGGCGATCAGCCTCAAGGTGCGGGCGCTGGAGCGCCAGCTCGGCGTGACGCTGATCGAGCGGGTCGGCCGGCGCGCGATGCCGACCGCCGCGGGCACCGAGCTGCTGGCGCATGCGGCGCGGATCGAGGCCGAGGTCGAGGCCGCCTGCGCGGCGATGGCGCGCCACGCCAGCGGCACGCTCGGAAGGGTACGGCTCGGCACCGGCGCCACCGCCTGCATCTTCCTGCTGCCGCCGCTGCTGCGCGAGCTGCGCCGCCGCCTGCCCGGCCTCGACATCTCCGTGACCACCGGCGACGCGCTCGACGTGACCAGGGCGGTCGAGGACAGCAGCATCGACATCGGCCTCGTCACCCTGCCCGCCTCCGGGCGCGCGCTCGAGGTGACGCCGGTGCTGGACGATCCGTTCCTGGTGATCGCGCCGCCGAAGACGCAACTGCCGGCGCGCGTGACGCCGGCGACGCTCGCCGCGCTGCCGGTTCTGCTGCCGGGCGGCAACACGCGGCGGCTGGTGGAAGCGTGGTTCGCGGCGAGCGGCGTCAGCCTGCGCCCGGTGATGCAGCTTGCGAGCGTGGAGGCGATCAAGGAATTGGTCGCCGCGGGCCTCGGCTGCGCGGTGCTGCCGGGCATGGCGCTCCGCCGCGACGGCGGCGCACGCAGCGCCGCGACCAAATCGCTGGTGATCCGGCCGCTGTCGCCGAAGCTGCAGCGTACGCTCGCCGTCGTCGTCCGCCGCGACCGGCCGCTGCATCGCGGCCTGCGTGAAACGCTGCAGGCGTTGAAGGGCCTGACAAAAACGTCGTGAAACATGTGACGCACACGTGCGCCGGTGTTTTGCGCGACATCGGCGCAAAGACCCATGCATGCGCGAGCGGAATGTGGTAGAGTGCGCGCGTGCGATGACGTCGTCGGTTGGTGCGATATTTGGTCAAGCACGTTTTCCTGATTTCAAGTCCCTGATTTCAACTTCTTGATTTCAACTCCTTGATTTCAACTCGGTGTTTTCAGTTGGAATGGATTGCCGGAGGCTGAACGCCTCCTCGTTCTCGATCAAGATGCGTTTTGAAATGGCGTCATGCCGCGCGCGACCGTTTCCCTCGCGCGCCGCGAGCGGCTGCGTGCCGCTGACACAGGATCTGCGCACACGGCCTGCGACATCGACACTTGTGACATCGACACTTGCGACATCGACAATCGGCAAAGCGATCAATTTGCGAGGGCTGCGATGGGAGGCGACAAGACGAACGATCCCTGCGAGGAAGCAGGGATGGCCTGGATCAACAGTCTCATGGCGCTGAAAAAGGCCTACAAGGCGCTGATCGACGCCGAGGCCTCGAAAAATCCGGACAGCATCGAATCCGCCAGCAACGATGCCCGGGAGAAGCACGACGCCTTCAACAAGGCGCGTGCGGCGGTGAAGAAGCTGTGCGACGGGGAGCGCACTCACCGCTGGCCGCTCGGCAACGGCATCGAGGTGCAGATGCCCCCCGATGACGACCTCACCGTCAATCACTATCGCGCGTTGGCGATCCTGCTCACCCTCGGCAAGACGGCGACCGAGGGCATGCTGATCATCCTCGATCCCAAGGAACCGCCGCGGCCGCCCACCTATGAGCCGAACAAGAAGCTCGGCGGCACCTATGTTTATGAAGAGGACGGCAACGGCGACAAACGCGACATCATCACCATCTACGACTGGAATCACAAGGGCGAGCTGCTCGACGTGTCGCAGCTCAGACTGCTGCTCAAGCACGAGACGGGCCATCGCGTGCGGCGGCTGCTCGACGATCCCGCCAAGACAAACAGCGACGGCAAGACCGGCAAGCAGCTGTGGGACGACTTCTGGAACGGCAGCACCGGCGACAAGCCCAACAAGCTGCCGACCGACAAGGGCGGCAAGATGCCGAACGACTATGCCGGCCACACCGCCGGTGAAGGCTTCGCCGTGTGCTTCGAGCTTTATTATGACAAGGAGCCGCTCGACGACGCCGTGAAGAAGAAGCTCGAGGAGATCATGAAACTGCTGTGAGGCCAGCCATGCCACGCGAGATCAGAGAGACCGTCTATCTCGACGCCCACCAGAATTTCGCGCCCCCCGATCGCGCCGTCTGGATGGTGGAGACCACCCTGGACGCGGCCGGGCACGTCGTCGCGGAGAGCTGGGTCGAGATCGTTCACCCGTTGCGGCCGATCCGGCCGCTTCCGACAGGAGCAGGACGAGGAGCAGACCATGGGCGATAACGCCACCGAGAAAGCCTTCGAGACCATGATGGAAGTGGATGCGCTGGCGCAGAAGCACCTGGCGATGAAGGCCGGCGTCACTGTCGACCAGTTCCAGGTCGAGATGTGGCAGAAGCTGAGCACGCTCGGCGCCGCCAAGGAGATCCAGACCACCGGGCTCGGCGAGGAGATCGCGCAGCACGGCTTCAAGACCAGCAAGGGCACCGAGATCTGGATCGCGCAGCCGATCGGCAAGAGCGCCGCCGGCGATGCCATCATCGTCGGCAGCGAAAGTGTCAATGCCCAGCGCAACGTCGACCTGATGTTCGTGCGCTACACCAAGGCCGGCAAGAAGATCACCGACATCGAGCTGACCGGCATGGACAACTACTCGACCGGTCCGGACACCGGCGGCACCAAGCACTTCGACCGCAAGGAACAGGTGATGAAGGCCTGGGAAATCAAGTTCAGGGAGCAATATCCCGACGCCCGGATCAACGTGCGCTTCGATCAGAGGGAATCGTTCTTCTGGCGCGACAAGCTGCGGGAGCTCAGGAAGCTCGAGGGCGAGGTGTCCCTGGTCAACGGCAACGCGGCCAAGCTCAAGACGCTGGAGAAACAGATCGCCGGCGTCAGCGAGCAGCTCGAGGCCGATGCGCTGAAGGTGGCGCAGACCGAGGCCAAGGAGGTGTTCGCGCCGCTCGCCAAGGGGCTGTTCAGCGCGGCCAAGACCAGCGCGACGCTGGCGAACATCGCCTGGAAGGGCAAGGAGCTGACCGACATCGAGCTCAAGCTCTACACCTCGGAATCGCTGCACCGCCTGATGGTGGCGATCAAGGAGGAGGACCCGGTACGGATCCGCCACGCCCAGAAGCTGCTGAAGGAGGCGACGCGGCCCGATGCCCAGGACCTGCTGCAGGACTTCGTCAAGCTCGGCTTCGGCACCGTGATCGGCTGGGAGGCGTGGGAGAAGTTTATCGATTTCCTCACCGCGGAATGGACCAAGGCGGCGGCGGAAGCGAAGCAGAAGCTGAAGGAAGCCGCCGAGGCCGGCGACGGGCGCTAGGCCGGGAGACAGTTCATCGACGGTCTTCAGAAACGCGCCGCAAGCGTCAAGCGCACCGCACGCGGCTCGGCTGGATGAACGTGCCGATCGGCGACACCGCCGATCGGCTCGCCTGGCAGGCGTGACAGATAGTCATATTCGATCTGGTTTGTCTGCACGTTGAAGAGATTGAGCACGTCGAGCTGCAGCCGCAGCCCGTTGTCGAACCGATAGCCGGCGCGCGCATTGAAGATCAACGACGCCAGTGAGCGAACGCTGTCGTCCTCGATCAGCGGACGCGGGCCGAAATAGCGCGCCTTCAGCGCGCCGAACCAGCCGGTGTCGCCGCCAAAGATGACACTGCCGCTTGCGACCCACGCCGGCGCCCCGGGGATGCGATCGCCCGCAGGATCAAAATCGGTAAAACGCGCGCGCGTATAGGCGATGTCGAGATCCAGGGCCAGCCATGACACGGGCCTGTAGTGGCTGGTCCATTCCACGCCGACGCGGCGGCTCGGCCGGCTCGGCTCGGTGGTTCCGGCATCGCCGACGAACAGCAGCTCGGAGTCGAAATCGAGCACGAAGACCGCGACCGAGCTGGTGAGGCCGTCGATTGCCTTGGTGCGGATGCCGAGCTCGGCGCCGCGCGAGCGCACCAGCAGCGGCACACGATCAAGCCGCGTGACCTTGTCGCTGGGATCGACCGTGACGGTCGCGCCGCGAATATCGTTGCTATGCAGGCCGTAGCCGGCATTGCCGTAAAATTCGGTCTTGTACCAGGGACCGAGCACGATCCCGGCCTTTGGGCTCGTCATCGCGGCCTGGGCGTTGCCGGAATTGTCCGGCGTGTCGCTCGAGACATTCCCGCCGAAAATATCCTCGCGCAGACCGACCGTGCTGCGCAGCCATTCGGTCCAGCGCGTGGTCGCATCCGTCCAGATGCCGACATTGTCCTCCTGCACGCGGTCGTCGCGCACGGTCGAGAGGATCGCGCGCTGCTCCGTCTTGAACAGGCCGACATGGATGTCGTCGTATCGGCTTTGCAGGCCGACGCGCGTTTGCGTCTCGAAGCCGCCCAGCCGCCAATCGAACGCGTGCTGCGCATCGAAGCCGGCGAATGTGCGGCGATCGCGTTGGCTGAACTGGTCGCCATTTACCGGGTTATCGAGGACATAGGTGAAATCATTGAAGAGCTGAAGGTCGGAGCGCACGACATAGGCGCTGATCTTGCTCTGGCCGTAGTCGCCTGATTGCGTCCAGCTGCCGGACAGGCTGAAGCGGCTGGCGGTGCCGCCGTCGGTCGGATCGAGCGTGCCGAAGCGACCGATGATGCCTTGATCGATCGCGCGCTGCGCGACCTGGTCGGTGGAATTCCAGCCGTTGGCGTAGGCCATCCCGGTCAGCGTCAGGCCGTCGGTCACCGTGCCCTGGCCGTAGCGCATCACGGCGTTGACTTTCCGCACATTGTCCGGCTCGTCCCACGGCCCGTTGTATTTGGTCCCTTCCATCGCCGCGAGGAACGTGCCATTGCCGACCGCGGTCGACGCCGCAGTCAACGCTCGCCGGTAGCCGAAACTGCCAAAAGTCAGCTCCGCGATGTTGTTCGGCAGCGTGCTGATGTAGTCGATCGCGACCGCGCCCGCGGATGCGAAATCGCCCTGATCGGCGAAGTACGGCCCCTTGCGGACATTGACCGACCGGATCAGCTCCGGAATGAGAAAATTGATATCGGCATAGCCCTGCCCATGGCCGTGGGTCGGCATGTTGACGGGCACACCGTCGACGCTGATCGCAAGGTCGGTGCCGTGGTCGAGATTGAAGCCACGCAGGAAGTACTGGTTGGCTTTGCCCTCACCGGAATGCTGGGTGACGATCAGGCCAGGCACGATCTCCAGCGCCTCGCCGACCCGGGAGAACGGAACGGCGTTGACCTCGGCGCCGGTGACGTGCGTTTGGCTGGCGGCGGCAGGCTGCAGGGCCGCGGCTCCGTCGAACGAAGGGCCGGACGCAGCTCCGCCGCGGCCAGCGGCCGGCTGATCCGAGCGGGCGGCGATTGCGCGGCGTGTCCTGCGAGCTTGCGACGGTTCAGCCCGGGCGGCCCGCGTGTTCGGCGGGGAGGCCTCGGGCGCAGTCACGGTCACCGGTGGAAGCTGCTCCGGCTTGACCGCCGCGACCTCCTGTGCCGCCGCCGAGAGGATCCAAAGGGCCGAAGCGGTGGCGAAAAATACCCGCAGCAAGCCCCCGTACACCGCCATGCCCCCGCATGATAAATTGCTCAACCCCCGATCTAGAATGCCGTGCAGTGGTTTTGTAAAGACGCGCGCGGGGATCGCTTCGCTGCTTCCCCAACTCTGATGGACCCGGCGTCGGCGGCGGCGGCGGAAGCGGCGGAAGCGAAGCAGAAGCTGAAGGAGGCCGCGGAAGCCAGCGACGGGCGCTAGCTTCCCCAGGCACACGCTCACCTCATCAGAGCCCGCCAGCTTCGCTCATTGTCTAGGCGGTTGTCGCGGCCTTCCGAGGCGCAAGCCCCGTCACGATGAACGCGGCAGCCGGTATGGCGCCGTACGCGATACCTGCTGCCGCGATGACGACGAACAGCGCATCGAGATTGCCGCCGACGCCGGTGGCGGCATACCAGCCGCCGGCCGTCGCCACGATCAGCCGAACGAGACCGGCAAAAACCGGCCAGGCAATCTTCTGGGCTCCCTGTCCCGCGAAGTACAGCAGGAGGCCGACACCAATGACCCCGTAGAACGGCGCAACCGTCCTGAGATAGGCGCTGGCGGTTTCCAGGACGGCAGCGTCGGCCGTAAACAGACCGGCCCAACCACGCGGAAAGACTGCCGCCACAACGCCGATCGCCTCGGTGAGAGCTGCGGCCACCATGGCAGAGATCCAGACAATGCGCTCCGCACGTGCCGTCTGGCCGGCCCCCATGTTGATCCCGACCATGGTCAGGGCGGCGGAGCCCAATCCAAAGATCAACGGAATGAGAAGGTAGTCCAGGCGTGACGCGATGCCGTAACCAGCGATGGCGCTCGTCCCGAACAATCCCACCACCGCCGTGACCAGCATCACCGTCAGGTTGGATTGCACCGTTCCAATCGCCGCCAATCCTCCAACACGGAGCACATCGGCAAACAACCGCCATTCCAGTTGCCTGACATCGAAGGTCAGTCGCACGACGCTGCGGCCCGACCACAGGTAATGGACGAGGATGGCCAGGGCGACGAGATAGTAGATGAGGACGGCACATCCCGCGCCTGCGACCCCCATGGCCGGTACGGGCCCGAACCCGAAGATGAGCGCGGGCGAAAGCGGCAAGACCACGAAGACGCTGCCCAGGGTGACGGCGGCCGGAACGGCAACGTTGCCGGTCCCGCGCAGGACGGCCGCGAGAAGGCTGACCGCCCAGATCAGGCAAGCGCCGCCAAAGACCACATGTCCATAGGTCAGGGCCGCCGCCAGGGCAGCCCCCTCCCCGCCGAGTGCCCCGTACATGGCCCGGCCGGCCGCGAACTCGATCGCGGAAAAGGCGATCCCGAACGCGAGCGCAAGGACGATCGCGTGCAGCACGAGCGCGCTCGCATCCTGTGTCCGGCCGGCGCCGAGGGCCCGCGCGACAGCGGATGCAACGCCCCCGCCCATGCCACCGTTCGACATCGTTTGCATCAGCATCAGCAGCGGCAGGACGAGGGTCGTACCGGCAAGAGCATCCGTCCCCAGAAAGCTGACGAAATAGGTCTCCGCCACACCGACGAGGGCCTGGACGAACAGCACAACGGTCGTGGGCAGCGCCAGCTTGAGCAGCAGCGGCACTATCGGCCCGCGCAGCATGATGTCGTGCCGCCCGGCAACGCCCGATCCTGTCGGGGAAGCTGCTGTCGCGGCGGCGCGTTCCGTGACGGGCGCGGCCCTCTCCTGCAATTGGCTCAACTTGAGTCCTCCGGGCAAGGCCGCTCACCGCCCCCTGGCGACGATCGATGCGGTTCCGAGCCAAGGACGCGCGACGGCCTGCGCGCCGGACACTTTTTTGCTCAGCCGGATTGCAGGCGGCCCGTGAAGGCGCGGTCAAGGCTCGCTTGTCAGATCCCGAAGCCGTCGCTTGAAAGCGCGCCCCCATCGAGCGCGCCCGCCCAGGGCTTCGCATGGTGAAGCGGATGCGTCACGCATTGGTCGCAAGCCGCAATGCGCTGGACCAGAAACTGGCGCTCCATATCGCTGCGCGCCAGCGGCAGCGCCGCCCTGAAGTGTTCGCGGGCCTCGTCGAAGCGACCTTGTCTGCGCTCGAGTTCGCCGAGCGTCGCCGCATAGAAGGGATATCGAACAAGGCGCTCACGTCCATCGATCGCCGCGATCTCCTGCAAACCTCGGGCAGGGCCATCGCGCTCCGCAACGGCGATCGCCCGGTTGAGGGCCACGACAGGAGATGGCTTCATCGCCACGAGCACGTCATACAGCGAGACAATTTCTGTCCAGTTTGTTTGCGCGGCCGTCGGCGCGGTGGCATGGACGGACGCGATCGCCGCTTCGAGATGGAATTCACTGATGTCGTCACCGCTTGCGGAGCGCGCGAGCAATTGCATTCCCTCGAGAACGAGTTGCCGGTCCCACAGCGAACGATCCTGAGCCGCGAGCGGGATCAGATTGCTTTCGCCGTCGACCCGCGCCGGCAGCCGCGCGGCATGCAGACACATCAGCGCCGACAGGGCATAGGTTGCAGGTGTTGCCCCACTGGCGTGTTGGAGCAGGATCGCCGTCAAACGCATCGCCTCGCGGCACAGCTCCGCGCGCACGGCCGTTTCAGCGCAGGCGCCGTGATATCCCTCGTTGAACAGCAAATACAGCGCCCGGTGCACGGCGGGAAGACGATCGGCGAAATCCGCCGGAGCAGCCGTATCGAACAGCCGCTTCGAGCCGCGCAACACCTTCTTTGCCCGGACAATCCGCTTCTCCGCTGCCGACCGGCTCTCGACATAGGCGCTGGCGATCTCGTCGATGGTGAAACCGCAGAGGATGTTGAGGACCAGGCCGACCTGGGCCTCCTGCGACAGCGCCGGATGGCAGCACGAGAACATCATGCGCAACTGGCTGTCCTGAATGGCGTCCGCGGCAAAGAGTTCGTCGACGACGGGAGCGACGGTCCATTCGCTTTCCAGCAGCCGCCCCAGTTCGGGCGCGAAGCGGCTGGCGGTGCGTTGACGCCGGAGGAGGTCGAGCGCGCGATTCCGCGCGGTCGCCATCAGCCATGCCGCCGGATCGTCCGGCGTGCCGCGAGAATTCCAGACCTCGAGCGCACGGCAGAAGGCGTCCTGGACGACATCCTCGACCAGCGGCAGATTGTGAACGCCAAAGATGCGCGTCAGGGCGGCGGTCAACCGCCCTGTTTCGCTCCTGAAAATCTGGTCGTATCTCATCTCTAAAGGAGTCGGACCGGCCGGACCTCGACGGCCCCGCCCAGCTCCAGCAAAGGACAGCCCGACGCGATTTCGACGGCGTGATCGAGATCGCGCGCCTCGATCAGGGTGTAGCCGTTCACGACGTCCTTCGCCTCGGCGAAGGGACCGTCATGAATGGTCTTGTCCTTGCCTTTGACGACCTTCCCGTTCGGCTGAAGCGGGGCGCCGGCATTCTTGATCAGCCCTTTCTCGCCGAGCCCCCTGAACCAGGTCACCCACTTCTGGGAGTACGCCTGCATCTGCTCGGGCGGCTGGTCGAACACCGATACACTGCGAAACAACAAGGTAAATTCGCTCATACTGGCTCCCTCTGGCTTGATGTGACCGCCATTGACGTTTGAGCCGCGTGGAAGCGGACAGTTCTTTCGCCGCGATGGTCAACCCTATCATGGACCTGACAGCGGCCCGGTCAACACACGGCAGACGGCTGCCCCGATCCGTGGATCGGAATTGACGAACCGGCGGCTGGCTACGACACGACGTTTGGGGAGTGCCATTTCGGACAGGTATTTTTCCTCTTCAGGGCGAATTTCCCGTTGAACATCGTCATGCCCCGCCCCTACGCTGAACCACCCTATTCGGCGCATGCGGGAGGGGCGGACGTCGAGACCTGACAACCGCTGGCTCCTGCTCCTATGGTCGAGCTCATATGGTCGAACTGATATGGTCAAATCAGCACGCTCTCCAAAGACGCAGAACACCGGCGAAGCGTTGGCCGAGCGGATTCGGTCGGTTCTGCCGTCAGGCTACGCGTCAGAGAAGCGCATGTTCGGCGGCACGACCTTCATGGTCGACGGCAACATGCTGTGCTGCGCCTTCGATACCGGCCTGATGCTCCGGGTTGGAAAAGAGGGCGAGGAAGCTGCGCTGTCCAAGCCCTTTGTGCGCCCGTTGAGCAAGACACGAAAAATGGGCGGCTTCGTCTTCGTCGAACCGGGTGGAATGGCGCGACAGCAGGCACTATCCCGGTGGCTGGACGTCGCGCGGGCCTACGTCAACGCGCTTCCGCCCAAGCGACCGAAGCGGGGCACGTGATCCACGGTCATCCCTGAGCGTCTGACGGGACATCCACGTCTTTACGTCGGAGTCACGCCGCAAGGCCCTCGGGATGATTTTCATGTCCCCATCCCCGTGCGGCACCGCTATCATTCCCCCGTCGGAGACCGACATAAGCCGCGCTCCGCACCCATCTCCGGGGGACAGACATGATCGACCACATCTCGCTCGCGGTGCGCGATCTCGCCGCGAGCGCTGCGTTCTACCAGGCGGTGCTGGCGCCGCTCGGCTTCACCCGCCTCGCTGAGCGGCCGACCACAGTCGGCTTTGGCCTCAAGTATCCGGAGTTCTGGCTCAACGCCCGCCCGGCGATGCGCACCGTGGAGGACGACACCGGCATCCACATCTGCCTGCGCGCCCGCAGCGTCGAGGCGGTGCAGGCCTTCCATGCCCAGGCGCTCGCCCATGGCGGCCGTGACGACGGCGCGCCCGGCCCGCGCCAGGCCACCATGGTGACTTACTACGCCGCCTTCATCCGCGACCTCGACGGCAACAAGGTCGAGGTGATGACCGTGCCGCCGGCCGGCGAGTGACAGGACGCGGGGCGGCGCATGTCCTGCGCCGCCCCGCCCGCCGACCCGCCCGGATGCCGAGACCGAGACTCAGAGGTTGACCATGCCGAGCTCGCGCTCGCCATAGCGGCGGCCCTCGATCCCTTCCGGCGTCACCGCCGCCTCAATCGCCGCCAGCGTCTGCGGCGTCAGCTTGAGATCGAGCGCGCCGAGATTCTCGGTCAGCCGCGTGCGGCGGCGCGTGCCCGGGATCGGCACGATCCATGGCTTACGCGCCAGCAGCCAGGCCAGCGCGAGCTGCGCCGGCGTCGCGTCATGCGCCGCGGCGATCGCCTTGAGCGCATCGAGCGCGGACTGGTTGGTTTGCAGCGCCTGCGCCTGGAAGCGCGGCAGCGAGCCGCGGAAATCGTCGGCGGCGAACGATGCGCCGCCGTCGAACGTGCCGGCGAGGAAGCCGCGGCCGAGCGGGCTGTAGGCCACGAAGCCGATGCCGAGCTCCTCCAGCAGCGGCAACACCTCGCGTTCCGGCTCGCGCGACCACAGCGAATACTCGCTCTGCAGCGCCGCCACCGGCAGCACCGCATGGGCCCGGCGGATGGTCGCCGCGCCCGCCTCCGACAGGCCGAAATGCTTGACCTTGCCGGCCTTGACGAGATCCGCCACCGCGCCGGCGACATCCTCGATCGGCACCGCCGGATCGACGCGATGCTGGTAGAACAGGTCGATGCGGTCGGTGCGCAGCCGCTTCAGCGACGCATCCGCCACCTCCTTGATGTGCGCCGGGCGGCTGTCGACGCCGATCGGCCATGGGCCGCCGGCTGGATCGAGCTTGAAGCCGAACTTGGTGGCGATCACGACCTGATCGCGCAGCGGCGCCAGCGCTTCGCCGACCAACTCCTCGTTGACCTTCGGGCCATAGACCTCGGCGGTGTCGAACAAGGTCACGCCGCGCTCCACCGCCGCGCGGATCAGCGCGATCATCTCGCCGCGCTCGCCGGCGGGGCCATAGGCCCAGCTCATGCCCATGCAGCCGAGCCCGAGTGCGGACACGGAAAGGCCGCCGCGTCCGAGCTGTCGTGTGTGTGTTGTCGTCATGATGGATCTCCCGTTGCCCTCGGGGCCACGGCGCAGCGCGCGGACCGCGCCTGCGGCGCACAGGCCCGCGAACCGCATGTAGGGGTGGGAAATAGATAAGATTAGACAATCAATTCTGACAACAGTAGTGAATATAAAATATCAATCGCGGATGCCCACATGCAGGGACCCGAGCTCGCCGAACTCGCCACCTTCGTCGCCGTGGCGCGCCATCGCAGCTTTCGCAAGGCGGCGACTGCCCGCAACGTCGCGCCGTCGGCGATCAGCCACACCATCCGCAGCCTGGAGACGCGGGTCGGCGTGCGGCTGCTCCACCGCACCACCCGCAGCGTGTCGCTGACGGAGGCCGGCGAGCGCCTGCTCGCGGGCCTCGCGCCGGCGTTCGGCCAGATCGGCCAGGCGGTGGAGGACCTCAACGCCTTTCGCGACACGCCGTTCGGCACCGTGCGCCTGACGCTGCCGCGCTCGCTCGCGGCGGTGGTGATGCGCGACGTGATGGGCCCGCTGCTGCGGCAGAATCCCGGCCTGCAGCTCGACATCGTCGCCACCGACCGCCTGCTCGACATCGTCGAGGGCGGCTTCGACGCCGGCATCCGTTTCGGCGAGCGGCTCAGCGAGGACATGGTCGCAGTGCGCCTCAAGACGCGGGTGCGCTTTGCGGTCGTCGGCTCGCCCGCCTATTTCAGGGCGCACAAGCCGCCGGCGACGCCCGCCGACCTGCGCCACCACGCCTGCATCCGCTATCGTTTCCCGAGCGGCGCGATCTTCAACTGGGAGTTCGCGCGCGGCGACGAGACGCTGCAGGTCGAGGTCGACGGCCCACTGACCCTCGACGACCAGCCGCTGATGATCGAGGCCGCGCTCGACGGCTGCGGCCTCGCCATGGTCTCCGAGCACCAGGCCGCGGCCGCCCTCGCCGCCGGCCGCCTGGTGCGCTGCCTCGAGGACTGGTGCCCCGAAGACGACAGCCTCTATCTGTACTATCCCAGCCGCCGCCACATGCCGGCCGGCCTGCGCGCGCTGATCGAGCATCTCAAGGCCGCCGGCTGACCGCCCCTGCGTGGCATTTTTCCCGACATGTGGAGTTCGCAGAGCCTGCGCGGCTAAGCCGCTGTCACATTTTGGGCCAGCTCCGCGGGCGGCATAAACCAATGGGTAACCCACCTTGCTAACGGGACCTCCATGACTGCCGCGTATCTACGTAGCAAGAAGGTGGGGCTATGTGGGAACGGCTGGCAGGACGCGACACGCGACACGTCGGGCAGAAGCATGATGCCGCAGGTGCGGGCGAGGCGACGGACGCCCGTGTTGCCGCCTGGCGCAGCCCGATCCACTGGCTGGTGGGCAGCGGCATTCTCCTGATCGCCGGCATCGCAATCGGCACCACCATGGTGGTCGGCCATTTCCGCGACCGTTCCCTGGTCAACAGCGCCCGCGAGCTCGACAACACCATCCTGCTGCTGGCCCGCCACTTCGATCAGCAGTTCGAGGACATGCAGAACGTGCAGGCCGACGCGGTGGCACACGTGCCGCCGGCCGCGCTGATGTCGCCCGACGCGTTCCGCAGCGTGATGTCCGGTGAAGCCATCCATGACATGCTCCGCGCCAAGGTCAATGGCGGCGTCGATGTCGCCGGCATCAACCTGTTCGATGCCGACGGCACGCTGATCAATTCCTCGGTGGTGTGGCCGGTGCGCCCGGTCAACATCGCCGACCGCGACTACTTCCGCACCTTCAAGACCGGCGCCACCAGCAGTCCGGTGCTGATCGGGCTGGTGCAGAGCCGCCTCTCCGGCAGCTGGGCGATCGTGCTCGCGCGCCGGGTCGAAGGCCCCAACGGCGAATTCCTCGGCATGCTGTCGCGCGGCATCGCGCCTGCGACCATCGAGCAGTTCTTCTCCTCGGTATCGCTCGCCGAAAAATCGGCGATCTCGCTGTTCCACCGCGACGGCACCTTGCTGGCGCGCTATCCGCACATGGAATCGATCATCGGTCGCAACTTCAGCGGCGGCCCGCTGCTGAGCCTTGCCGCGCGCAACGGCGGCTCCGGCACGATGCGGTTCGACAGCCCGGTGGACCACCAGGACCGGATCGGCGCGGTGCGGACCCTGAGCAACGCGCCGCTGGTGGTGATCGCCGCCACCGGCGTCGACGTCGCTCTCACCGACTGGCGCGAGCAGACCCGCTTCCTGATCGTCGCCGCCGGGCTCGCCGCCCTGATCATCGCGGTGGTGGTGACGCTGATCGTGCGCCAGATGCACAAGCAGCATCAGACCGCGCAACGCCGCCTGACGCTGCAGAAGCGGCGGCTCGACACCGCGCTCAACAACATGCAGCACGGCCTCGTGCTGTTCGACCGCTCCGAGCGCCTGATCGTCTGCAACCAGCGCTACATCGACATGTTCGGGCTGTCGCGTGACGTCATCAAGCCCGGCTGCACCCTGCGCGAGCTGATCGCGCACCGCAAGGATCTCGGCTCGTTCAAGGGCGAGGTCGACGACTATTGCCGCGACTTCATGGCCTCGATCGCCCATGGCCGCACCTTCCAGTCGTGGCTCGACACCGACGACGGCCATGTCATCCAGTTCCAGTACCAGCCGCTGATCGAAGGCGGCTGGGTGGCGACGATGGAGGACATCACCGAGCGCTGCCGCGCCGAGCGCAAGATCGCCCATCTCGCCCATTACGACGCGCTCACCGACCTGCCGAACCGCGTGCTGTTCCGCGAACGGCTGGAGCAGGAGCTGGCGCTGACCGCGACGGGCCATCAGTTCGCGGTATTCTACCTCGACATCGACGAATTCAAGAGCATCAACGACTCGCTGGGACACCCGATCGGCGACGAGCTCTTGAAGGAGATCGCGGCGCGGCTACGCGGCTGCATCAGCGAGGGAGATTTCGTCGCCCGGCTCGGCGGCGACGAGTTCGCGGTGGTGCAGACCGCGGTGCGCACCCAGCGCGACGCCATCGAGCTCGCGATGCGCATCCAGGACGCCATCCGCCGGCCCTGCGACTGCCAGGGCCATCGCATCGACACCGACGCCTCGATCGGCATTGCGCTCGCGCCGCAGGACGGCAGCGATCTCGACCAGCTGCTCAAGCACGCCGACCTTGCGATGTATGCCGCCAAGGCCGACGGCCGCCGCACCTGGCGGTTCTTCGAGCCGCAGATGGACGCCCGCGCCAAGGCGCGCCAGTTCATGGAGCAGGACCTGCGCCAGATCGTCGGCGCCCGCGCCTTCGCCGAGGGCGGCTTCGAGATCCACTACCAGCCGCTGCTCGACCTGCGCAGCGACACCGTGACCGGCTGCGAGGCGCTGCTGCGCTGGAACCATCCGCAGCGCGGCCTGGTGTCGCCGGCGGAGTTCATTCCGGTGGCGGAAGAAACCGGCCTGATCGTCGCGCTCGGCGAATGGGTGCTGGCGACCGCCTGCCGCGAGGCCGCGCACTGGCCCGCCGGCATCCGCCTCGCCGTCAACGTCTCGCCGATCCAGTTCCGCAGCCACACCCTGGCGCTCAACGTCGCCACCGCGCTCGCCACCTCCGGCCTGTCGGCGAGCCGCCTCGAGCTCGAGATCACCGAAGCCGTGCTGATCCGCGACGACGACGTCGCGCTGTCGATCCTGCATCACCTGCGCGCCATCGGCGTGCGCATCGCGCTCGACGATTTCGGCACCGGCTACTCGTCGCTGAGCTACCTGCAGCGCTTCCCGTTCGACAAGATCAAGATCGACCGCGCCTTCGTTCGCGAGATGACGGACGCCGACTCCTCGTCCTCGATCGTGCGCGCGGTGGTCGACATCGCCGCGGCGCGCAACATGACGACGGTCGCCGAGGGCGTCGAGACCGAGCGCCAGCGCGAGCTGCTGCGCACGCTCGGCTGCACCGAGATGCAGGGTTTCCTGTTCAGCGCCGCCCGCCCCTCCAGCGAAATCCGCAACCTGCTCGCGGCCAATCGCGGCACCGGCGACGGCCCGCGCGAAGCGGCGGTCGCCTGAAGCGCGCGGCCCCGTGCGCCGCATATGCCGTCGAGAATCGCGCAGCCGTCCCCCTCATGGCGAGGAGCGCGGCCATGCCGCGCGTCTCGAACCATGAGGCCGAAGCGCCCGCGGCCTCATCCTTCGAGACGCCCGGCTCGCGCCGGGCTCCTCAGAGCCTGACTGGAAATGCAACTATCGACCCAAATGTTTGTCGTCGCCGGGCTCGTCCCGGCGACCCCGGCAAGGAAGGCACTGCGCCCCTAAGCGGGGTGGCCGGGAGACCTTAGTCCTGGCGATCCGTCGAAGACGGATCGCGCTGCCCGGCCACGACAGAGAAAATATGGAACGTGCCGCCCTTCACGAAGGCCGAATGCCTTTTCCAGTCAGACACTCAGGATGAGGGGACGGCGGATCGATCGGACCTCGGCCGTCACGGTCATTCACAATAGCGCTTGCCGTTGAACGAAAAGCACTTGGCGCCACCACCGCCCGCGGGAGCCGACGGCGCGGCATGGTGGACCTCCTGGCGGGCTTCCGGACGAGCCTCCTGGCGGACGACGCGCTTGCGGGGCGGCGGTTCGGGGCGGCGGCGGCAGGTGCCGTCCGCGCCCAGCACGAAGCCGCTGTCGCAGCCGATCACGACGCAGCGGTCGCCGTCCGCCTTCTGGCCCCGGCCGCATTCGAGCGGACACACCCGCCCGCTCTTCGCCCGCACCGCATCCAGTGTCTCCAGGCTCGCCACCTTGACGTCGAAACTGGTGCCGGCGCGCTTGTTGAAGCGGTCGAGCGCCTTGCCCGAGCCTTCGGTCCAGTTGCCGTCGAGCGCGCCGGGATCGCAGCCGACGCGCTTGAGATGGGCCTGCAGCAGCCGCGCAACATCGGCCGGATCCATCGCCGGCCCCGCGGGCGGCGGCGCGGCCACCGGCGTGTCGGTCGGCGGCGCCATCGCCATGCGGCTCTTCAGCAGCCCGGCATTGGCGCGGGCCGCCTCGGCGCGCGCCTCCTCGACCTGGCGCTGGGCGTCCTCGACGGCCTGCTGCTTCGCCTGCTCGACCTGGCGGCGCGCGACCTCCGCCTGGCGCTTGGCGTCCTCGAGCTGCTGCAGCGCCGTGTCGCGTTCATGCAGCGCCTGCTCGGCCGCCTGCTGGCGGGCGACCTCGAGATCGCGCTTGGCCTGCTCCGACATCTTCCGGCGCGCATCGTCGGCCTGCCGCGCGCTCTGCTCTTCGAGCTGCCGCCGGAAGTCGTCGGCCTTCTGGCGGGCCTGCTCCTCGGCCTTGCGCCGCGCCTCGTCGGCGCTCGCCCTCGCCTGCTCGGCGGCGGCGAGCTTGTCGTCCTGGGCGCGGGCGAGCCCGGCATAGAAGCCGTCGGGATATTTGGCGAGGAAGGTCCCCCACGCCTCGCGCGTGCCGATCTGCGCGGCGAGCTCGTAGTCGCGGCGCGCCCCGGCATTGGGATCGACCGGCGCCGGCACCAGCGCCACGGTCTCGCCGCCGAGCGAGCCGTAGACGAACGGCTCCTGCTGGTTGCCGGTGACCTTGAGCACCTCGTCGCGCACCCGGCCGAAGGCGAGGCGCAGGTCGAGCCCCGGCGCGGCGAGATACTTGACCAGCGCCGCTGTGAACGGACTGTTGCTGGCGGCGGCGCTCGCGCCGTCGATGGTGATGGCGCCGGCCTTGGCGGCGAACGCCACCAGCGTGTCGGAGGTCGTCGGCTCGACCCGCGCAAGGCCGCGGCTGATCGCCCGCGTCGCGCCGGTCTTGCGCCGCATGGTGGCGGCGAACGGATTGACCCGGCAGGCATCGAGAATGACGAGCCGCAGGCGGCGCGCCGGCTCGAGCGCTTTCAGCAGACGGTCGAGCGACACGGTCTCGTCTTCGACGTCGAAATCGCTGACGAGGTGCGCATCGATGGGAATGAGATAGTTGGCGCCGTCGACCTCGATGCCGTGGCCGGCATAGTAGATCACGGCGATATCGGCATCGCGCGCCGCCTCGGCGAACTCCCGCACGGCGCGGCGCATCTCGGCGATGGTCAGGTCGCGCCGGGAGTCGACCGTGTCGAAGCCCGACTTGCGCAGCAGCTCGGCCACCACGCTCGCGTCGTTGTCGGGATTGGGGAGCTGCTCGACATTGCGGTACTTCGACATGCCGATCACCAGTGCGACGCGCTTGTCGGCATGTGCGCCCGCGGCCATGGCCAGCCACAGCGCGAGCACAAGACCTGCGTACCCAAGACCTGCGTACCCAAGACCTGCGTTCCAGAACCAGCGTCCGGACATCCCAGCCCTCGTTCACAAGCAAAACAGGTCACGATGGCGCGCCGCGTGAAATACGACGGTCCGACGACAGTTCACTGACGGGCCGTCCTGCGACGATCGAACCTGCCGGAATAAATTCCGGGCGAGCATCACCAACTGAAAATCTGCCAACACATCAAATTGACGACCGGATCAAATCCGCGAGCCGCCGCGCGCAGCAGCCGCCGATCCGCGCCGCAGACCATAACGTCGCCGTGCGGCCATCGCAAACAGGATTTGCAGCCACGCCAGCACGACCGCATCCATCGCCGCGCCTTTGCCAGCACCTGCACCTTGCGCGAAGGTCTGGATCGCCCCGGCGGTTCGTGGCATCATCGCGCCATTGTCGAAGCTTTTTTTTCATTGTCATTTTTTAAAGGCGGAGTCGCATTGCGATGAGAGACCGCGCCAAGCTTTCGATTCTTCTGAATTTTTCCGCCATCACGCTGTGCCTGTCCGGCGCCGCCCACGCCGCGCCGCAACAGCTCTATGGCAAATCCGTCATCATCACCTGGACGGAGGAGCGCCAGCAGAAGTCGCTGGGCGAGAGCGCCATCCGCGCGGTGGGCGCCACCGGCGAGCTCGATCTCTATGTCAGCGAGCAGGGCCGCACTTTCAGCCGCATCCGCTTCAGCGCGCCCAACGCGCGGGGCCGGATCAAATCGGGCACCAATGATCAGGTGCAGGGCGAAGGCCACGCCCGGCGCTTCGACTTCCGCGGCACCGCGCTGAATGTCGGCATGCCCCGCGGCAGTGGCGGCGCGACCCAGATCGCGATCAATTTCGACAGCGGCTTCCAGGGGTGCACCGCCCGTGTGATCGTCGGCAAGACCCCGGGGGCGGACCGCATGGTGGCCCGCAGTCTCATCACCCGCATGCCGGTCGAGGTCTATTCCGCCAAGGCCGGCGGCGAGAACTGCCGCGTCCAGAGCGGCAACGTGTTCGGCAACTGATCTCTTCTCCGTGCCCGCGGGCGGAACGAGGCGGCGATGGAAAACGCGACGGTGCTGCTGCGGATCGTGGACGCCGTGCCGCAGACCGCGGGCATGGGCGTGATCCTCACCGACGACGGCCAGGGCCGGCGGCTGCGGCCGCCACTGCGGGGTGGCGCCGCGGACGTCGTGTTCCAGATTCCGGATCACCGCAATCCCACCGCGACGACGAGCGCCTTCTCCGACAGCAACGGACATTTCTGGGCGGAGCTGTGGGGGATGGGCGTCAGCTGCACCGGCGCGGTCGTGGCCGGCATCGGCGTCGCGGGCGCGGTCGCCGCCGCGCCGGAAACCGGCGGGCTGTCGCTGCCGGCGGCCGCCCTGCTGTGGGGCGGCGCCACCGCCTCGGCGGCGCAATGCGGCGTGTCGTTCTACCGCTTCGGCAACGTCGTCCGCGGGCGCGACGACATCAATGTGAGCCTCGATCGCGACCGTTCCTACAAAAGGGCGATGTACATCCTCGACGGTGTCGGCCTGGTCGGCGCGGGCGGCGCCATCAAGGAGGTGGCAGCGACCCGCGCGGCGCTGCAGGAGGCCGGCGCCAGCTGGCGTGTGGCGGAGGCGGGCCAGCTCAGCCGGCAGCAGCGGCGCGTCTTCACCGCGGCCATGGAATGGACCGGCGTCAAGCGCCTGCCGAACGCCGGGATCAGCCGCCTGGTCAAGCAGAAGCTGCTGGACCTGACCGGAGCGGCCATCGGCATGGTCGGCAGCGGCAGCACGGACGGCGGCGTCACCCATGACGTCGGGATCTGGATCGTCACCCGCCCGTCGCCGGACGGTCCCTGAGCGATAGAGACATAAGCGATAGAGACATGCGCGATGGAAACATGCGCGATGGAGACATGGGCGATAGAGACATGGGCGCCGCGGCGGACGCAGGACGCGCCGATCAGGAGGCCGGCGGCGTCAGCGATGGATAAGCGCGGGCATGGGACAGCAGCTCTGTGTGCGCAGGCGCCGAAGCCGGCCGCGATTGTGGCCCGGCGTCGGCAAAACGAATGTCCGACTTTCTGATGCGCGTCCGCAAGGCCATCAACGGCCGCTCCAGCACGACATAGAGCAGCCAGGCCGCGGCGAGCGCCGCCATGGCGGTGGCGATCGCGGTCGGCACGCCCGGCGTCCAGCTGAGCGCCGCGAACACGATCACCGGATCGTGCGCCACGTAGAGCGGGAACGACAGGTCGCCCAGCGTGCGATCGACGCGTGCCAGCCGGCCGCCGACCCGCATGAACGACAGCACCGTGAACAGCGCCACCACCAGCACCAGGATCAGGGTCTGCGCCAGACGGTCGCGCGCGAAACCGGCGGCCTCGTGGAACGCCGAGCGGTTGGTCTGCTCGACCAGCATGCCGACGAACGCCAGCGCCGCGATCGCGCCGACGAGGCGCGCCAGCGTGCGCGATTGCATGTGCGAGGCGAGGTAAAGCCCGACACCGAACACGAAGTAGGGAATGAAGCGCAGCATGGTCTGCACGTCGCGCAAGCAATCGTAAGCGAACAGCGCGGTGAGGACGATGGCGCCCAGCACGATCACCGCGGCCTGGCGGCGCGGCGTCGTCAGGTAGGGCATGGCGAACAGCGCCAGGAAGCACAGCAGATAGAACGTGAACTCGACCCGCAGCGCCCACATCACGCCGAGGATCTCGTACTCGGAGGTCAGGCTCTTGGTCAGCGGAAACAGGTGCGCGAGGGAGACGGCGACGAGCCTCGCCGCGCGGACCACGAGGTGGTCGCCCTGCGCGATGAACACGGCCCACAGGATCGCCGTCAGCGTGACCACCAGCGCCACCGCCGGCAGCAGCCGCACGGCGCGGTTGGCGAGAAAGGCCCACGGCCGTCCCTGATAGACCCGCGCGATCGCTTCCGTGATGATGTAGCCCGAGGCCACGAAGAACACGTCGACCGCCAGCGAGCCGAGCTCGAGGTACTCTTCCCGCGCGACGATCGCGTGAGGCAGGACGGGGTGGATGTGCTGCAGCACCACGCAGGCCGCCAGCAACAGTCGGAACGCGCCAAACGGCTTGTAGGTGAGTGCCTGCATGAAATGCCCCAAACGATCGACCGGTCAATCGGAGAGGCATGGAAGCAAGCCGGATGCCACATCGGGAGGTTGCAGGAAAATCTTGCGACAGCTTCCCATTTCGCCGTGTTTCGTCCTGATCCCGGGCGCACCGGAGAGGACGCAACGCCCGCTGTCACGTTCCGGAACAAGGCGAGGCGGATGCGGCCGTCCCATTGCAGGGCACCGGGGACAGATCGCCTCCCAGCCTCCCGCCCGAAACGCCATGTGGCCCGAGGCGAGACTACAGGCTAGCGGACCATCCCAGAAATGCTGTGACGGTATCGGGATATCGCCGATCGAAGGCCGTACAGTCGCACCAACTTTTGAGCGAACACGGCAACCGGCAGCCGCCGTCGGACCTGATCCGACGGCGGCCGGTCACAATCAGGCCGTGGTGATCTTGCGCCAGGACGGCGCAGCGGTCGTGCCCTTGTTGAGGTAGGTATCGCCGGCACCGATGTCGGTGTAGCGGCTCCCCGGCCTCGCCTTCTTGGCCCCTGTCGTGGCGGTCGGCGCTCCGGTGCCGTAGACATCGGCAATGCCGAAATCACGGATCCAGCCCGGCAGGCTGCCATCCCGCAGCGCCAGCCCACCGCTGATGCTGCCGACAGGCAGGATCGTCCTCGCCTTCACCGTCAGGCCGGTACCGCTGCCGTACGTCGCCGTCGTCGGCAGGATCGCCGTCGACGATGGCGCGGTCGAGTAGAGGCCCGGCCCCAGCGCCTTGATGGCGGTGACCGCTCCGGCGGAGACACCGACCACCAGCAGCGTCGCGTCGATGATATGGCCGGCGACGTTGATCCTCACCACGTCCCCAAGCACGTAACCCGATCCGCCCGCGACGATATCAACCTCCGTGATCGCGGCTCCGGCGACGATCGGCGAGGTCGTCGTGCCGTTGATGGTGCCGCTGACCAGCACCGACGCGGCATCCACATTGGGCCCGTAGGCGGTGTGCAGGGCCAGCCGGTGCGTCTCGCCCTGGGTGGTGACCTGGTTCGAGGCGAGGATGTTGAAATAGGAGTTCTTGACGTTGCTGAGGAACAGCGCGCCGGCGCCGCTGCCGCCGTTCTGGGTCGCGGATCCGCAATTGTCGAGCAGCAAATCGAGATGAAGGTTGCTGGTCACCACGTCGGTCCCTTTCTGACCGACGATGATGGCATAGCCCGCGTTGCTCGGTCCCAACCCGTTGTATATGGAGCTGTTGCCTTCCGGAAAGAAGCAGATGCCGCTGAGTTTGATGTTACTGCATCCGGTGTCGATCTGGATCGCCGCACCGAAAGGGGTATCGATGACGACATTCGGACATTCGAGCGAGCTGCTGGCGCCAACCATGAGACCAATCATGGCATTAACCGGATTGAGCGAATTGATACGCGTATCGATCGCCTTGCTCAGGATCCCATAATAGCCGCCGTTCACCGTGATGCTGTCGATGACGGAGTTGACCAGATTCAACAGTACACCGAACTTCCCACCGAATTGCTGATCGAACTCGATCCCCACGCCGTTGACCCGCACCTGCCCGATCAGCATGTCGGTGCCAATGGCATCGCCCGTGTTGTAGTTGAAAATGCCGTTGTCGGCGTCGGACCCGTTGAAGTCGGCTTCCCAGGACGGCGTGAAGACCGCACCGATCCCCGCTCCCGGGCTACCATCGGCATGCACCGTGGAATCCTGCGGAAACACCGTCGGCAGGACCTGGGCCGCGACCTGCGGCGCGACTGCAGCGATCGCGGCCGCCGACACCGTCACCCCCGTTGGCGGGCGACGGCTAAAGCAACCACTGGACGTCATCGTGAAGCCGGTCACCGCTCCGCTGCTATTCACCGAGTCGACCCGCACGATCGCTGGCCGATAAGGACTGCGAGAGGGCTGCGGCAGATAGATGAGGTCGCCGACCTGATAGCCTTGCCCGGCCGCAGTGAGCGCGACGCTCGCGATCGACCAGCTCTTGCCGAAACACACGCCTGATCCGGTCCTCGGGACGAGGTCATCAAAAACGCAATAGAGATTCACGCGACTTGCACTAGCGTTCGCGGTGTAGACGATCATGGGCAGGAATGGGTTCGCCGCGAGCGAACCACCGGGCGCGGGAATGAGCGCACCCTCCATATCCAGATCGACCCATTCGGGGACCACGATCTGATTGGCGACCGATGCGTAACCACGCGGAATCTTGGCACGCACGTAGCTGCGAGGGTTCTGATCGTCGAGGCCCCGCTCCTTGAGCGCGAGCGCATAATTTCCGGCGTAATCCAGGAAAGCCTGCAGCATGGCGCTGCACTCGGCACGCGAGTCCGGATCGTGGAAGTCGCCAAAATTCAACTCCACGAACGCCAGCTTGTTGTTGAGATTGAGTGTCCTCGTCGGCGGAGGCGCAGCAATCCCGCCGGTCCCCGTCGTCGTGAGTTGCGTCCAGTTCGAAGCACTGACATCGACCATGTTTCACCTGTTATGATGGCACGTCACAGGCGAGACGTTAGCGGGTCACACGCGGCGAGGTGTCGATCCCTGCGACAAAACCCCGATGCCCACAGCGTTTCGCGGCACGTGGCCGCAGGCGATCAGATCGCGGTGGTCGCGGCCTGCGCCGGCGGCACCGGACGCTCGTAGCGGAGCGCCTTGCGTTGCGCCACGAGCCGCCGCTCGACGCCGTCATAGGAGATCGCCGCGATCGGCGTCCTGGACAAGGTTAGCGAAACCTTAAGATTGCCCTGCTATGGCTCGCAGCACCGATCAACATCGCTCACCATCCATGCCCCGCCCCGCATACGCCACAGCATCGGACGACGGCCTGCTGCTGCTGCGCATGCTGTACATGGCGTTCGTGGTCTTCATCCTTTTGCGGGTCGGCCTGAACTCGCTGATCCTCAACCAGTTCATGGACTACACCACGCTGGAGGGATCGACGATCCAGAAGATCCATCCGGCGTTCTACGGCATCAGCCTGGTCGCGATGACCATGCTGGTCAGCCATCGCATCGAGCTCGATGCCGAAGATCTCGCCGTGCTCCGCGCCATTGCGACCTTCCTCTGCGGCATCGTGCTTCTGATCGTCATGCTGGTCGCCGGCGGCCGCAATACCTCGGTCGGCTACATCCTCGACAGTTATATCGTGGCCTGCATCGCCACCTTTGTCATGACCACGCTGCCGCGTGGGTGGCGCCCGCTGATCGGCGAGTTGCTGCTCTCCTTCCTGATGCTGAGCGCCATGGTGGGTACCGTCGAGTTCGCGCTGCAAACCCGGCTGCTGCCTTATCCGGGAGGCGAGGAGGTGTTCCGGCCGACCGGACTGACCGACCACCCGCTGCAGCTCGGCCAGTGGTGCGCGGTCGGCATTGGCCTCGTCAGCGCGACCCGCTGGCGCATGCCGTTCAAGATCGCCGCCGTCGCCATCCTGCTGATCGGCGTGCTGGCCTCCGGGGCGCGCCTGGCGACCCTCCTCTCCAGCCTGTCGTGCCTGGTGTTCCTGGCCACCGCGCGGATGGAGGCGCCGACCCGCCTCGATGCGCTCCAGCGCAAGATCATGCTGGCGCTCGCGGGCGTGCTCGCCATGATGGGCCTGGTCGCAGCCATGCTCGCCGCCGGTGCGCTCACCCGTCTCGGCGGCGGTCTCGTCGATCAGAGCTCGCTCGCCCGCGTCAACATCTACGGCGTGTTCGACTACCTGACGTGGAACGAATTCCTGTTCGGCGGCGACATCACGTACATCCAGCGCATCGCACGCGACGTCTTCGGGCTGCCCTACATCGAGAGCTCGCTCGTCGTCTTCACCGTCCAGTTCGGCCTGGTCGGCGCCCTCCTGTTCGCGGCGGTGCTGGCCAACTTGTTCCGGGCGCTGCTCAAGGGCGCCCCCTGGAGCGTGATCGCCGCCACCGTCATCTTCTTCACCCTGTCGCTCAGCAACAATGCGCTGTCGACCAAGTCGTCGGACGTTCTGACGATGACGCTGCTGATCATGGGCTGCAAGGCGGCGGCGCCGCGCGGGCGAGTGCCCCGGTTCTAGCGCGCCCACCCTCACCCCGGCCGTGCGATGCTGCCCAGCATTTCGTGGACGTCGTAGGTCATCACCGCGAGCAGCGCGGCGAGCGCGAGATACATCCCGCCATATTCCAGCTTGGTCTGCAGCGGCACGCCGTAATAGGCGATATTCTCCGGCGCCTGCGGATCGTAGCGCCATGCCTTGAGAAGCTGCGGCACCGCCAGGATGGCGACCAGCACCAGCACCGGGCTCGGCCGGTAGATCAGGAGCGCCAGCAGGATCGGCACGCCGGCGAACCAGATGCGCGGCCCGAGCACCGCGGTGATGCGGCCGCCGTCGAGCGGCGAGATCGGCAACAGGTTGAACAGGTTGATGAACAGCCCGGCATAGGAGATCGCGAGCAATAGCGCGCTGTCCTCGGCCCGCGCCCACTGGTACACCGCAAGCGCCGCGATGCTGCCGACCACCGGCCCCGCGATCGCGACATAAGCCTCGGTCTCGACATCCATCGGCTGGTCCTTGAGCTCGACCCAGGCGCCGACGAACGGGATGAAAGCCGGCGCGCCGACATTGAGGCCGCGCTGGCGCGCCGCGATGTAGTGCCCCATCTCATGGGCGAAGATCAGCGCGATGAAGCCGGCGGCGTAGCGCCAGCCCCAGATGGTGGCGTAGACCGCGAGCGACAGCACCATGCTGCCGGCGGTGGTGGCGAGCTTGCCCCACTTCAGGCCGGACAGCAGGAGCAACAGCAGCGCCTTCATGCGGCGCCGTCCGGCGTGTCCTGCCGCGGCTTGCGGCGGAACAGTTTCAGGATGGTGCCGCCCGCGACCGCGGCGCCGACCAGGATGATCTTGCCGAACTTGAGCAGGGTCGCCGCCAGCAGCGCGAACAAGCCGAGCTTCTTGGCCGCGACACCGCCGATCAGCGCGATCAGGCCGTACTCGGCGACGCGGTCGGTCGAGGCACTGAAGTCCTCGTAACGCTTGCCGGCATTGTAGGAGAGATCGGCCAGCAGCTCGTGCGCCACCGCCTTGTCGGCGGCGATGGTGTCCGAGCCGGTCAAGAGGTTGAGGCTGAAATAGCCGTCCCGCCCCAGCGCGTAGGTGTTGTAGTTGATGTTCTTCGGCGCATCGTCGGGCTCGCCCTTGTCCTTGGCGAGCAGCGACCACACCAGGCGATGGGTCGTTGCGTCATAGGCCGGCGGCTGCTGCCAGCCGATGACCTGCATCTCCGGAAAGCCGCGGGCGACGCGCTCCTTGTTGGCTTCCTCGGTGCCTTCCTTCAGGGTCTTCAAGAGATCGTCGGCGTTCCAGGTCTTGGCGTCGTCGTCCTTGATGTAGCCTTCCTTGATGTGGTTGATCACCGCGATCCAGTTGTCGCTCGCCCGCGGACTGATCACGATGCCGACAAGGGTCGCGTCCCCGGGGCGATTGCCGAGGGCGCGCAGCACGCGCGCCGCCTCCGCCTTCGGCACGAAGATGACGCCTTTGCGCAGCTTCAGGACGGCCTGATCGATCAGCGGCACATCGGCAGGCCCGGCGGTGCCGGCCTTGTTCGCGGCCTGCCAGGCGGCGACCAGCTCGGCGCGAAGCGCGTCCTCGCGCGAGGGCGCCGGCTGCTGCGCCAGCGCCGGCCACACCATCAGCGCCGTCAACAGCGCCGCGACCACAGCCATCGGATTTCGCATCGCCAATCCCTTTGCAGATATTCGGCACGCACGGCCAATGAACGACGCCGCGATGACACGGGCACGACGCGCGATTGCGCATCCTGAAAAATACACGCGAGACTACGCGCAGGCGATGGGAATTGGCAACCGCGCCGCCCGGCGTCACTCACCGGCGCCAACAAAAACCCCGGCCGCAAGGCCGGGGTGTGAAGCGAAACGAAGCCTGGCGGCGCATGCCGTCCCCCGGGGGACGGCGCGGCCGTCCGCAGATCGCGTTACTTGTAGGTGACCGAGCTCACGCTGCAGACGTCGACGTTTTCGTTGATGGCTTCATCGCCGTCCGCGAACACCGCCTTGAAGTCGAAGCGGCAGCCGCCGCTGCCGTCGTCGATGTCGACCGGCTGGGTTTCGCCGGGCTCGATCGGATCACCCTTGATGATGTTCTCCTGCCAGCTGTTGAGCTTCGTGCGCGAGGCATAAAACTCCTTCATCGTCTTCTTGGTGTTGTTGATCACGTCGACATTGCGGTCGGCAGCGACTGCCGGAAGCGAAACGACGAGAACAGCGACGGCGACACCGGCCATCAGCGCATGACGTGCAGACATGGATTCCCCTAACCCCTGCGTGAAGAGGATGGCCTGATAGCCGTCATGTCACGCCTTGTCTAGCGGTATCGGAAGAAGGTCGAGCGGCGGCGGCGCCGACGATGAAGACGGCCATGGCGGCGAGAACCGTGGCCGGTGAAATAAATCTGTCAGGCGAGAGCATGATGATCTGAAAGTTGATCGTGATCCGTCAGCCTAAAGGCCTGACTGGAAAAGCAACCTCTGACTGGAAAAGCAACCTCCGATCTAATGTTTGTCGTCGCCGGGCTTGTCCCGGCGACCCCGATAAGGAAGGCACTGCGTCCCTAAGCGGGGTGGCCGGGAGACCTTAGTCCTAGCGATCCGTCGAAGACGGATCGCGCTGCCCGGCCACGACAGAGAAAGGCGATGGCTCGAACCTTTAGTTCAAGGGCTGTTCATCCTTCGAGGCTCGCGGAGCCTGTCATCAGGCTGTGCTTGGCGCGGACCCGTTGGCTCGCACCGCAGGATAACGGATCCTACGTAGTCTTAACCCATCATGCTCCAGCCGACCGCTCCGACAACAAAAAACCCCGGCACGAGGCCGGGGTTTTCGCAGAGCCGACAGTCGCGGCCAGCTCGGTACGTCTTTTAGTACTTCGCCACCACCGGGGTGTTGAAGTGATAGTTCAGGCCGGTGCGCAGCATGTGCTCCTGCGCACGGGTGGTGAAAGTGAGCGGCGTGCCGGCGATCGCGTCGGTGGACTTGCCGAGGTCGACGAACAGGTACTCGGTCTTCGAGGTCCAGTTGTTGCCGAACAGGCCGAACAGGTTGAACGGCGATTCGATGCCGCCGCCCACCGCGTAGCCGGTGCGGGTCTTCGAGAACGACTGGGCCAGCGGCGCGCCGTTGAAGCCGGCGACCTGCAGGTCGGTCTTCACGCCGCCATAGGCGAAACCGCCGGTGGCGTAGAACAGCGTCGCACCGACCGAATAGCCGACGCGGCCGCGCACGGTGCCGAACCACTGCATTTTCTGATTGAAGGTGACGAGCACCGAATTGCCCGGAGTGCAGCTCAGCTGGCAGGCGTAGTCGTCCTTGAGCGAACCGCCCTGGATGTCGGTCTCGAGGCCGTACACGACGCTGCCGGCCTGCCAGTTGTAGCCGGCCTGCACACCGCCGAAGTAGCCATCGGGGCTGAGGTTGAACTTCTCGTTGACCGCGCCGCCGAGGCCCTGCAGGCCGCTCTTGTTCAGCGCGGTGGCGCTGCCGCCGTTGCCGCCGACATACCAGCCGGACCAGTTCGCCACCGGCGCCGCCGCGTAGGGCACGCCGCCGAGGCGGTAGTTCAGGCCGGCGCGGAAGATGTGCTCACGCACCTGCGAATTGTAGGCGTAGGGCACCACCAGGTTGACGCCGCGCTGGGTGCCGAGGTCGACGTAGAGGTATTCGACCTTGCCGGTCCAGTTGCCGCCGAGCGCCGCTTCGACGCCGGAGCCGATGGTCCAGCCGGTGCGGGTGCTGCTGTAGTTGTCGTTGATCGCGCCGGTCAGGTCGGAGATGCGGGTCTTGACGTTGCCGTAGGCGAAACCGCCGGTGAAGTAGCTGAGCACCGGACCGGTCGCGACGCCGATGCGGCCGCGCGCGGTGCCGAACCAGTCGAGCTTCTGGTTGATGTTGATGCCGGTGCCGTTGCCGCAGATGAACGCGCAGGTGCGGTTGTCGTCGAGGCCGGCGCCCTGGATATCGGCTTCGAGGCCGACGACGACGTTGTTGAAGCCGAGCAGGCTGCCGTACTGCCAGTTGTAGCCGATCTGGCCACCACCGACGCCGCCGAGACCGCCGACGCGCGACGACGGATCGGCGATGCCGCCGATGGCCACGTCGGTCTTGCTGCGGCCGAAGCCGACGCCAGCGTTCACGCCGACATAGAAACCGGTCCAGTTGTAGGCCTGGACGACCAGCGGGGGAGCCTTGGTGTAGGTGCGGGCCGGAAGATCGGCGGCGAGAGCGGAGGATCCGGCGGACGAGATGGCGGCGGCGGCAACGGCCGCGGCAATGGCATAGGATTTCAAGGCTGACCCCGGTTGGACGGACGGAAGCGTATGCGACGCAATTCCTAACCATCCGGAGGGGGCTTGTCTGTGCCGCCGGGGACACAGCCGGCGACAATCAACTGTCGGCTGCGCCGGGCCGCCCCGTCCTGCCGACAAAAAACCCCGGCGCAAGGCCGGGGTTTTGCAGGCAGCCGGAAGGATCCGGATCGATCAGTACTTGGCTACCACAGGCGTATTGAAGTGGTAGTTCAGGCCCGTGCGGAAGATGTGCTCCTGGGCGTGGCTGTTGACGAACAGCGAGCTGTTGGCGTTGATCGGCAGGCTGACGTTGCTCTTGCCGAGGTCGACGTAGAGGTACTCGGTCTTGGCGGTCCAGCTCTTGCCGAACAGGCCGAAGAACTCGAACGGCGATTCGAGGCCGCCGCCCACCGCCCAGCCGGTGCGGGTGTCGGACAGGGTGGCGGAGCCGACGTTCACCAGGGCCACGGAGGTCTTGACGCCGCCATAGGCGAGACCGCCGGTGACATAGAACAGCGACGAGCCGACGCTGTAGCCGACCTTGCCGCGGACGGTGCCGAACCACGGCATCTTCTGGCTCAGCGTCAGGGTCTGGACCGTCGCGCTGCACAGGATGCAGGGCTTGTCGTCCTTCTGGCTCGAGCCCTGGATGTCGGCCTCCAGGCCATAGACCCAGTTCGCCGCCTGCCAGTTGTAGCCGACCTGCGCGCCGCCGAGATAACCGTCGGGGCTGAGGAAGAGCTTCTCCGGTCCGGCGAGCGCGGCGCCGTTCTGGATGCCGCCGACGGAGGTCGGGTTGCGCGCGGTCGCGCCGCCGACGTTACCGCCGACATACCAGCCGGCCCAGTTGGCGACCGGCTGCGGGGCGACGAGACCGGTGCCGCCGAGACGGTAGTTCAGGCCGACGCGGAAGATGTGCTCGCGGATGTTGGAGGTCGACGACAGGCCGGCCGGGCCCGGAACGATACCGAGATTGGTGACGCTGCCGAGATCGACATAGAGGTATTCGATCTTGCCGGTCCAGTTGCCGCCGAGCGCCGCCTCGACGCCGGAGCCGACGGTCCAGCCGGAGCGATTCTGCGAGAAGCTGGAGCCGCCGAGCCGCGTGTTGCTGTAGCTGGTCTGCACGTTGCCATAGGCGAAACCGCCGGTGAAATAGCTGAGCACCGGGCCGGTGGCGAAACCGACGCGGGCGCGCGCGGTGCCGAACCAGTCGAGCTTCTGGCTGTACTGCAGGCCGCCGCCCTGGTTACAGAACTGGATCCCGAGGCCGCAGCTACGGTCGTCCTTGAGGCCGGTGCCCTGGATGTCGGCCTCGACGCCGAGCACGATGTTGCCGAGCCCGAAGTTGCCGCCCTGCCAGTTGTAGCCGATCTGGCCGCCGCCGAGCGCGCCGAACGGGCTCAGGCGGGTGGTCTCGCCGATCCCGATCGCACTCGTGGTGGTGGTCTTGTCGCGGCCGAAGCCGAACCCGGCGTTGACGCCGAAATAGAAGCCGGTCCAGTCGTAAGCCTGCACCACGACCGGCGGCGCCTTGGTGTAGACGCGGGCGGGAAGGTCGGCGGCCTGGGCGGCGGACGCGGCAGCGGTCAGCGCTGCGGCAATGACGTATTTCTTCAAAACAGCCTCCAACATCGACGGCACGAAATATGACGCGAGTCCTACGCCGGCGCCGGCCCGCTGTCTGTACCGCCAAAGCCACAGCCGCAACAAAGATGACGGGCGCCTGCCCTCGCCCACCGGCGCCAACAAAAACCCCGGCCACGAGGCCGGGGTCTTGAACGCGGCAGGAGCTGCCGGACTGCTGGCTCAATACTTGGCGATCACCGGGGTGTTGAAGTGGTAGTTCAGGCCGGTGCGGAAGATGTGCTCCTGCGCCCTGGTCGAGAAGGTCAGGCCGGTGCCGGTGATGGCGTCGGTGGAGCGGCCGAGATCGACATAGAGATACTCGGTCTTGGAGGTCCAGTTCTTGCCGAACAGGCCGAACAGATCGAACGGCGATTCCATGCCGCCGCCGACCGCATAACCGGTGCGGGTGCGGGAGAACGACTGGGCGAAGGCGGTGCCGAGGACGGCGCCGGCGACATCGGTCTTGACGTTGCCGTAGGCGAAACCGCCGGTGGCATAGAACAGCGAGGAGCCGACCGAGTAGCCGACGCGGCCGCGCACGGTGCCGAACCACTGCATCTTCTGATTGAAGGCGGCGAACCTGGCGGGGGCCGCGAGGGAGCAGCTGAACTCGCAGGCCTTGTCGTCCTTCTGGGTCGAGCCCTGGAAATCGGTCTCCAGGCCGTAGACCCAAGCGCCCGCCTGCCAGTTGTAGCCGATCTGCGCACCGCCGATGAAGCCGTCGGGGGCGAGGTTGAACTTCTCGTTGAACAGGCCCGGCGACGAGAGGTTGCTGCGGTTCAGCGCGGTGGCGCCGCCGACGTTGCCGCCGAGGTAGACGCCGGACCAGTTGGCCACCGGCTCCGGCGCATACAGGCCGACGCCGCCGATGCGATAGTTCAGGCCAACGCGGAAGATGTGCTCACGCAGCTGCGAGCTGAAGGTGTAGGGCACGGCGGTGTTGATGCCCCGCTGGGTGCCGAGATCGACATAGAGATACTCGATCTTGCCGGTCCAGTTGCCGCCGAGCGCCGCTTCGACGCCGGAGCCGATGGTCCAGCCGGAGCGGTTCTTGCTGAAGGTCGCCGGCACGGTGGCGCCGGTCAGATCGGTGATCGTGGTCTTGACCTCGCCATAGGCGAAACCGCCGGTGACATAGCTCAGCACCGGACCGGTGGCGAGGCCGAGGCGGCCACGCGCGGTGCCGAACCAGTCGAGCTTCTGGTTGATCGCCGCACCGCTGCCGGGCGCGCAGAAGAACGCGCAGGTGCGGTTGTCTTCGAGGCCGGCGCCCTGGATGTCGGCTTCGAGGCCGAGCACGATATTGCCGAGGCCAAACAGGTTGCCGTACTGCCAGTTGTAGCCGATCTGGCCGCCGCCGAGGCCACCGAGACCGCCGACACGCGACGTCGGATCACCGAGGCCCGGGACCGCCAGGTCCGTCTTGCTGCGGCCGAAGCCGACGCCGGCGTTCACACCGATGTAGAAGCCGGTCCAGTTGTAGGCCTGCACCACCATCGGCGGCGCCTTGGTGTAGACCCTGGCCGGCAGGTCGGCGGCGGAGGCCGATCCCGCGGCGAGCACGGTGCCAGCCAGTGCGACTACGGCCCCGATGATCCGGGTCGACGCAACGACGTTCATGAGAAGTCCCCCAACAGCAGGCCGGCGATGATTGTTCTGAAAAGGTACGCCGAATCGCGTGCGCGCGCTGTGCTCCCTGCGCCACAGCGTCGCAGTTTCGCGAAGCCCGATGGAACTCGCGATCACTTGATATCGCTTAATAATTTGTAAATCACGGCGACTTTCAGCGGCGGGTGCGCGTCACCTCGGCGTCATACGACGCCTCGCTTCTCCCGGTCGTCCGCACCACCACATCCGCCGCAATCGGTATTCATCGTCGGACGCCTGACGCATCGGCGTCGTAACATAGCGCCGCGACCACGGCAGGGACTGACATGCAGATGACACGACGGACGGATTCGGAGCGCTGGACGACGCGCGCGCTGGCGCTGGCGCTGGCCGCCATGCTGGCGCTGCCGCTGGGCGCCGCGGCGCAGGAGCACGGCGCAACCGCCACCGAATCGCACGCGGCCGACAGCAAGGCCAGCGACGCCAAAGCCGGCGACACCAAGGCCAGCGATCCCAAAAGCGGCGCCGGGGTGCTGGCGCTGCTGCCGCCGGACGCCGTCACCAGCCACACCCTCAACGCCAATGGCCGCACGCTCGCCTACACCGCCACCGCCGGCACCTTCCCGCTCTATGGTCCGACCGGCGAGCGCACCGCGGCGGTGTTCTACACCGCCTATGTGGCGAAGGACGCCGGCCCGACCCGGCCCGTCACCTTCGTGTTCAACGGCGGCCCGGGTGCTGCGTCCGCGTATCTGCATCTCGGCCTCGTCGGCCCGAAGATCCTCGACTTCGGCCCGAGCGGCCGCGACGGCGCCCACGCCACGCTGACCGACAACCCGCAGAGCTGGCTCGCCTTCACCGACCTCGTCATCATCGACCCCGTCGGCACCGGCTGGAGCCGCACCGTGAAGGCCGACGACGCCAGCTTCTTCGGCGTGCAGGCCGACGCCCAGGTGATGGCCAAGGTGATCGCGCTCTACCTCGCCCGCAACGGCCGCAGCGATTCGCCCAAATACCTGCTCGGCGAGAGCTATGGCGGCTTCCGCGCCGCCAAGACCGCGCAGGCGCTGCGCCAGTCGCAGGGCGTGATCGTCGCCGGCGTCGTCATGCTGTCGCCGCTGATCGACGGCTCGCTGATCTTCGGCTCCAACCGCTATGCGCTCGGCGCCGCGCTGCAACTGCCGTCGCTGGCGGCGACGGAGCTCGAGCGCCGCAAGGCGTTCACGCCGCAGGCGCAGGCCGATGCCGAGCGCTTCGCCATGACCGACTATCTCACCACCCTCGCCGGCACAGCGCCCGCGGGCGACGCCGCGCGGGCGTTCTACGGCCGCGTCGCCGAACTGACCGGGCTTGCCCCCGACCTCGTGACGCGCACCCGCGGCTTCGTGCGCGACGCCTTCCTGAAACACCTGCGCGAGCGCGACCAGGCGGTGGTGAGCATCTATGATGCCGCGCTGACCGCGCCCGATCCCTATCCCGATGGCGACGGCCGCGGCCCCGACCCGGTGCTGGAAGGCTTCACCCGCGCCTATGGCGGCGCGTTCGCGGCCTACGCCCGCGAGAGCCTCGGCTTCAAGACCGACATGACCTACCAGCTGCTCAGCATGGAGGTGAACAACAAGTGGAAGTGGGGCGAGAGCGAAGGATCACGCCGCCAGGCCAACGCCAGCGACGACATCCGCGAGCTGCTGGCGCTCGATCCCTCGTTCCGCCTGCTGGTGGCCCATGGCTACAGCGACCTGATCACGCCCTATGGCGTCAGCCGCTACGTGCTCGATCACCTGCCGCGCGAGCTCGCCGATGGCCGCACCGCGCTCAAGCTCTATCGCGGCGGCCACATGCTCTACACCATCGCCGCCTCGCGCGCCGCCTTCACCGCGGACGCCAAAGCGTTCTACGAGGCCGACGGCCGCAAGGATTGAAGCTGCTGTCGAGTTATTTTCAGCGCGAGCCCCACTCACCGCGTCATTGCCGGGCTTGACCCGGCAATCCAGCTTGTTCGCAGCATGACGTAAGTTTTGAAGCTGGATCCATAGCAACTCGGCTCAGCCGAGTTGCGTTCTTTGATGGCCCAAGCCGGAAACATCCGGCTTGGGCTGTCTCGACGCTTCGCGTCGGCCCGGTGATGACGCAGAAAATGTGGAAGCGCAGCGTATCTCCGCGTCCACATGTCCGTCCCGCCCGGTTGGCCCTACCCCGAGCGCAGCACGTCGCGGCGGTTGACCTTCTGTGCCGGGCGCGCGTTCATGGCGTAGAGCTTGGCGAAGCTCGCGACATCAGCCTCCGCGACCTCGATCGGCGTCGTCAGCAGCAGCCATTCCACGGTCTCGGCGCAGGGCGGCGTGGTCAGCGAGCCGGGATAGCGGTAGTAGCTGCGGCTCGCCGGCAGGAAGCCCGCCGGATCGATCGCCGCCGGCGCCTTCACCGCCGGGCCGGCCGCCTGCGGCATCGCCGCGGTCACGGCCTTGAACGCGGCGTTCGCCGGGCCGGTGGCGATCAGCACGCCGACCACCGCGAGCGCGCCGGAGGCGTGGCGGTGCACGAAATGCACCTCCATCGGAAAGCTCTTGCCGTCGATCAGATGCTCGCTCGGCCGGTGGAAATGAAACTGCACCAGCTCGTAGGTGGCGTCGCCGACCTTGAGGGTGCTGCCGCCGGCGGCGTTGACCTGGATGGTGTGGCCGTTGTTGACGATGGTGTCGACGCCGCCCTTCCAGTCGATGACCAGCGGCGGCAGCTCGGCGCGCACCGACGAGGTGATGTCGATCGGCGACTGCTGGCTGCCGAGCGTGCACACCTTGCTGGCGGCGTCGAGATCGCCCCAGTGGGCCGGCCCCTCCCCGCCCTCATAGCTCCAGTGCGGCCCGTCGGCGGCGACGCCGGCGGTGGCGCAGAGCGGGCACAGCGCGAGCCCCGCGAACGCTTTCAGTACAGAACGACGATGCATGGTCCTCTTAATCCTCTTCCCCCAGCTCCGGTTCGGAGCGGGTTCCGCTGTATCGCGTGAGGCTGTCGGGAACAAGACACCGCCCGCCACGGCCGGCGCAAGCCACCACAGATTGACATCGATCAAAGCGCGTCCCGCGGTTGTGCGCCGGAATGGCAAAAAACCCAGGGCAGGAGGCGACCCATGACCACGATATCCGGCAGGACCGACCCGGTGGTGCGCCGCATCGGCGCCGCCGACGTCGCGGAGGCGCTCGCGGCGGGCTTTCGCGACTTCAGGGCGGCGCCGCGCTTCGGCCTCGCCTTCGGCGCGATCTACGCGCTCGGCGGCATCGCCATCATCGCCTGCGTCACCGCGCTCGGCCTCAGCTACCTCGCCTATCCGCTGGCGGCGGGCTTCGCGCTGATCGGCCCGTTCGTCGCCGCCGGGCTCTACGAGGTCAGCCGCCGGCTCGAGCAGGGCCGGCCGCTCTCCCTCGGCGCGGTCTGGGACACGGTCAGAGGCCGCAGCGAGATCGGCTGGATGGCGTTCGTCACGCTGTTCGTGTTCGTGATCTGGATGTACCAGGTCCGCCTGCTGATCGCGCTGTTCCTCGGCCTCAACGCCTCGTTCACCAGCTTCAACGAGTTCGTCACCGTGGTGCTGTCCACCCGCGAGGGCTTGCTGTTCCTGCTGATCGGCCATCTCGACGGCCTGCTGCTGTCGCTGGTGCTGTTCTCGCTGACCGTGGTGTCGTTCCCGCTGCTGCTCGACCGTGACGTCGATTGCGTCACCGCCATGATCACCAGCGTGCGCGCGGTGACGACCAGCCCGCTGCCGCTGCTCGGCTGGGCGGTGCTCGTCGTCGTGGTGCTGGTCGTCTCGGTGCTGCCGACCTTTCTCGGCCTGCTGGTGACGCTGCCGGTGCTCGGCCACGCCACCTGGCACCTCTACCGCCGCATCGTCGCGCCGCAGATCGATGGGGTGTGAGCCGCGCCGGCAGACGGCCGCCTCATCGGCGCCGGCAGCTCATCTCGCCGCGACGATCGCGTGCATACGGCCCCATGGCGCGTTGTGCCGGATCGCAAGACCGAGGCCCGCCAGCTCGGCCACGAGCGCGGCCGGGCTGAGGCGCAGCTTGCGGTAGCTGCTCTTGCGCAGGGTCCAGCGCTCGCCCTCGCGGACATGCACGAGGTCGTTCACGACCACCGTCTCCGGCTCGTACTCCAGCATGCAGGTCATGATGCGGTCGGCATCGGCATGGACCGGCAGGAAGCGGTCGAGGCCGGTCAGCTCGGCCGACAGGTCGCGGAAGGTCAGGATCAGCACGCCGCCGGGCTGCAGGGCGTCGCGCGCCTTGGCGAGGACATCGGACACGTCCGCCCGGCTCGCCAGATGGGTGAGCGTGTCACCCATGCAGACGATCGCCTCCGCTGACCCCGCCGGCACGCGCCGATCGAAGTCGCGCATATCCGCCCGCACGGTCTCGATCGGCAGATCGCCCTTGTGCGCGTCGAGCTCCTGCAGCAGCGTCGCGCTGGTATCGATGGCGACGACGCGATCGAAGCCGAGTTCGGCCAGCGCGATGGACTGAAACCCGGGGCCGCAGCCGAGATCGATCGCCGTGCCATGGTCGCCCGGCGCAACGCCAAGGCCCGCGAGCATGTCGCGCTGCTCCGCGACCTTGGCCGTGAACGGCATGCCGAACATCCAGGTGTAGTGCGCGGCGAGCAGCGTGTCGTAGTGGCGCGTGACGATGTCGGTCATGGCTGATTCCTTCCGGGAGCCTCCCGGCTACACGCCGCCGCGGCCGGCTGTCCAGACGGGCGCGCTGAGCCCGGCGTTGCCGCGAGGCCCCGCGGATTGCGCCGCCCGTTTGCAATTCTGTTTGAAAGCAAGAGCGCGAATGCACGGCGCAGCGGGACGCATGGCGTCTGACCGTGCGGCGGAATACCCCTTCGGACCAGGCATCACCGCACGCTCCGCGGCTAGCGGCGTGGGCCGTCGGACCAGAGGTCGAAAGGCCCCAATCAGGCCGCGCGCACCGTGGCGAGGAACTTGTCGACCTCCAGCCGCAGCTGCTCGGACTGCGCCGACAGCTCGGACGCCGCTGCCAGCACCTGGCCCGCCGCGGCGCCGCTCTCGCCCGCCGACACCGAGATGCCGGAGATGTTGTGCGACACCGTGCCGGCGCCGCTGGCGGCGAGCTGCACGCTGCGCGAGATCTCGTTGGTCGCCGCGCCCTGCTCCTCGACTGCGGCGGCGATGGCCGCCGAGACATCGCTCATCGACTTGATCACCGTGGTGATCGAGGCGATCGCGGCGACCGAGTCCACGGTGGCGCCCTGCATGCCGCCGATCTGCGCGCGGATGTCGGAGGTCGCCTTCGCGGTCTGGTCGGCGAGCGATTTCACCTCCTGCGCCACCACCGCAAAGCCGCGTCCCGCTTCGCCCGCGCGCGCCGCCTCGATGGTGGCGTTGAGCGCCAGCAGGTGGGTCTGGGAAGCGATGTTGTTGATCAGTTCGATGATGGCGCCGATGCGGTCGGCGCCGTCCGACAGCCGCTGCATCTTGTCGGCGGCCTGGTCGGCCTCGCGCGCCGCCTCGGTCGAGACCCGCGCCGATTCGTTGACCTGCCGCGAGATTTCGCGGATCGAGCTGCTGAGCTCTTCCGCCGCCACCGCCACGCTCTCAACATTGGCGCTGGCGGTCTTCGCCGCGCCGTCGGCATCGGACGCCTGCGACGTCGCCTGCTCCGCGAGGCGGCTCATCGCCTGCGCCGAGGACTGCAGCTCGGTCGCCGCCGAGGCGACGATGTTGACGACGCCGCCGATGGTCTTCTCGAAATCGACCGCGATCTTGTCCAGCGTCTGGCGCCGGTCGCGCCGCCCTGCCTCGATATAGACGTCGATGGCGATGTCCATGTCGAGCAGCGCCGCCTTGACGATCGCCTGTTGCAGCACCGCCTTCTGGCGCTCGCCGCGGCCGAGCACGCCCGCGCTCTTGCGCGCCGCGATCACCCGCAGCAGGCCCGACACCAGGATGCTGTAGCCGCCGATGTACCAGCGCGGCTCGAGGCCGAGCTTGTTGTGCACCTCGCCGATCTTCGTCACCGACGTCTGGTAGGCGTCGTCGAAGCGGCCGTCGAGGATGATGGCCCAGTGGCGCAGCTGCATCGCCTTGGCGTGCATCATGTGCTCGCGGCTGCGGAAGAACGCCGCAGTCTCGCGGAACTTCTCGACATGGTCATAGAACGCGTCGAGGATCGCCGGCATCTCGGCGAGGATGAGCGGCTTGGCCTCGCGCAGCGCCGCAAGCATCTCCGCGTCGATGATATTGAACTCGAGCCTTCGCGAGATCCCAGTGTCCGCCATGGCGCTGCCCCCAGTTGCAACGATCCTGCGAAGCTAAAGGAGCGCACTTAACCTGTGTTTTGTCCGTTTCGCGTCAACGGTACTCATCACGCGACAGCACTGCACATCGTCCGTGAGCGACCGAGCGTCGCCGACGGCAGCTCGCCGAAGGCGCCGCGATAGTCGCGGGCGAAATGCCCGAGATTGGTGAAGCCGCAGGCGAAGGCGACCGCGGTCACCGAGGTCGCAGTGTCGGCCACGTGCAACAGGTCGTGCGCACGGCGCAGGCGGATCAGCTTGAGCACCCGTGCGGCGCTCAATCCCTGCCGCGCGAAATGGCGCTGCAGCGAGCGGACGCTGGTGCCGGACCGCCGCGCCACCTCCGTCAGGCCGAGCCGGCCGCCGGAGGTATCGAGGATGAGGCGCACCGCGGCGCGAATCGGCGGCGGCACGTCGGTGTCGTCGCGCATCGATGCCAGCGGCGCGAGGTCGCCGTCCGGCGCGGCCGGCACCGTGATGGTCGACACCGGCGGCATGCCGTTCGGCCGCGCCCGCTCATCGGGCGTGATCGCCTCGATGGTGCGGACCACCTGCTCCGGATGACCGGCCTCGTGCGGCAGCACCCGCAAGGTGACGTTGGCCCACACCCGCGTCCCGTCGGGACGCAGGTAGCGCTTGCGGATGCTGTAGCCGTCGATCTTGCCCTCTGTCAGCAGCGCGCGCTGCGGCGCCTCCCGGGCGCGATCGGCCGGATCGACCAGATCGCGGATCGACACGCCGTCGCGCGCAAGCTTGTCGGCGGGACAGCCGACGAGGCGCAGGAACGCGCGGTTGGCGAAATGAATATGATCATCGCTATCGTCGGTCAGCACGATCGCCACATCCAGGCTGTCGAGCACCGAGTGCAAATTGGTTTCATTGTTCATGAGCACCGCACACTGATGGCAAATGGTTGAGGGACGGGACTTGCGTGATCCGCGACTCGCGACCGACGGGCGGGGATCCATTCCATCATTCATTTTAACCAACTGTCATGATGAGCCATGATCTGGATCAAGATGTGCGGCGCCCGCGCACCATTCTTTCGTCAGGAGCGGCCGTCGCGGTTCCACATCGGGAACAAGGCTGCGATCCCACAGTCCCGGCGCCTTCGCATCGCCCCGGGCAACGATCGGCCAAAAAGCCGTCCCGCTCCGCAACAAATGCAAAAGCGCCCGCCCCCGGCCGCCGCCTGATCGCCGAAAGCCCATGCAACTGCCTGACGACATGAGACTTTCGTAGCGTCCCCCGCCTCCCGCGAGACGACCGCGCAGTGTTGTTTTTGCGTCAAAATTGTGCCATGTCCGACCCACCTACGGACGTTTTTGCGACTTTGGGCCACGGTTTCGCGCGTTCCGGACGGCTGTCGGCGTGGTGAATTCCCGCCCTTCGGCCACTGTCCGCAATGTCCGCGGCGGCGGCGTGAAGCGCCAAGCAACAAGAACCGCCCAACCGGCGTCTTCGATCGCTCAGACCCAAGGACAGCCTCGTGCAACAGCTGCTCAAACTGACCCGCGTCATCGACGCCATCGGCGACGTCGCCGGCTTCATCGCCAAATGGCTGGTGCTGTTGTCCTGCCTCGTCAGCGCCGGCAATGCCGGGATCCGCTACCTGTTCAGCTACTCCTCGAACAGCTGGCTCGAGATCCAGTGGTACATGTTCGGCGGCATCGTGCTGCTCGGCGCCGCGCAGACGCTGCGCCTCAACGAGCATGTCCGCGTCGACCTCCTGTACTCCTCCGTCTCCGACCGCACGCGGCTGTGGATCGACGTCGTCGGCTTCATCATCTTCCTGCTGCCGGTCACCGCCTACCTGATCGACCTGACCTGGCCGTTCTTCGTCAAGTCGTACATCTCGCAGGAATACTCCTCCAACGCCGGCGGCCTCATCCTGTGGCCCGCCAAGCTCCTGCTGCCGGTCGGCTTCGTGCTGCTGTGGCTGCAGGGCGCCGCCGAGCTCGTCAAGCGCATCGCCGGCCTCACCGGCGCGGTGAAGATCGACACCCACTACGAAGCGCCGCTGCAGTAAGGCGCCAGCTCTTTCCGGGACGGGATAACGCTCCATGTTTTCACACGGCATCATGCCCCCGCTCATGTTCGGGACGATGGTCTTGTTCATGCTGTACGGGTTTCCGGTGGCCTTCTCGCTCGCCGCCGTCGGTCTGTTCTTCGGCGTCATCGGCATCACCACCGGCCACTTCGATCCGGCCTTCCTGCAGGCGCTGCCGTTCCGCTTCTACGGCATCATCTCCAACGACCTGCTGCTGTCGATCCCGTTCTTCACCTTCATGGGCGCGATCCTGGAGCGCTGCGGCCTCGCCGAGGACCTGCTCGAGGGCACCGGCCAGCTGTTCGGCAAGATCCCCGGCGGCATCGCCTACGCGGTGATCATCGTCGGCGCCGTGCTCGGCGCCATCACCGGCACCGTCGCCGCCTCGGTGATCGCCATGGGCGTGATCTCGCTGCCGGTGATGATGCGCTACGGCTACGACATGAAGCTCGCCACCGGCGTCATCGCAGCGTCCGGCACCATCACCCAGCTGATCCCGCCGTCACTGGTGCTGATCGTGCTCGCCGACCAGCTCGGACGCTCCGTCGGCGACATGTATCTCGGCGCCATCGGCCCCTCGATCCTGCAGGTCGCGATCTTCATCGCCTACATCGTCATCCTGTCGATCATCAAGCCGAAGGCGATGCCGCCGATCCCCGAGCATGCGCGCGAGCCGATGAGCTGGAAGCTGATCCGCCGCGTGCTGTGGGGCATGATCCCCTCGATCGTGCTGATCTTCCTGGTGCTCGGCACCATCGGCCTCGGCCTCGCCACCCCGACCGAAGCCGGCGCGATGGGCGCGGTCGGCGCCATGGCGCTGGCGGCAATGCACGGCCGCTTGAGCTGGACGCTGCTCGAGCAGGGCATGACCTCGACCATGCGCCTGACCTCGATGGTGGTCTACATCCTGATCGGCTCGACCTGCTTCAGCCTCGTGTTCCAGGGCATGGACGGCGCACGCTGGATCGAGCACATGCTGACCGGCCTGCCCGGCGGCGCGATCGGCTTCCTGATCTTCGTCAACATCTTCGTGTTCTTCCTGGCGTTCTTCCTCGACTTCTTCGAGATCGCCTTCATCATCATCCCGCTGCTGGCGCCGGTCGCCAGCAAGCTCGGCATCGACCTCGTGTGGTTCGGCGTGCTGCTGTGCGTCAACATGCAGACCTCGTTCATGCATCCGCCGTTCGGCTTCGCGCTGTTCTACCTGCGCGGCATCGCCCCGCCGGAGGTGAAGAGCTCGGACATCTACTGGGGCGCGATCCCCTGGGTGTTCATGCAGATCATCCTCGTCGTGGTGGTGATCGGCTGGCCGGAATCGGTGACCTACTGGCTCGACAAGACGGTGATCGACACCTCCAAGGTCAAGATCGAGATCCCAGTCATCGAACAGGCGCCGCTGTCGTTCGAGCCGTCGAAGTAGGCCGCGCGACCATCACTCCGATCCACGGGCGGCCTTCGGGCCGCCCGTTTGCGTTTGGGCCTCAGAGTCTGACTGGAAATAGAGCCCGTATCTGCAAGCCCTTGGCTGAAACGCGCGGCGTCCCGCATTTTCAGTGTCATCACCGGGCCGACGCGAAGCGTCGAGACCCGGTGATCCAGCTTCAAGCCTCGTTATGCCGCGAGCAAGCTGGATTGCCGGGTCAAGCCCGGCAATGACGCGGTGAGTGTGGCCAGCGCCCAAAGTCCACCGGACAGCAGTGGCCCTGTGCCCGGCATCCACGTCTTCGCAGAGCCAGACTCTCAGGTCTCCGAGACGCTGGGTATCCGCGCCGCGAGCGGCGGCGCCGCAGCGTCGGCCTGCAGGCGGTAGCCGACGCCGGACTCGGTCACCAAGAGCCGCGGCCGGTCGGGATCGGCCTCGATCTTCTGGCGCAGCTTGCGCACCAGGATGCGCAGGTACTGGACGTTGTCGCGCTGGCGCCCGCTCCACACCTCGCGCAGCAGCTGATCGTGGGTCACCACCAGGCCGACATGGGTGGCGAGCACATGCAGCAGGCGGTACTCCTTGCGCGTCAGCTTGACCCGCTCCGCCCCGACGGTGACGCTGCGGGCGACGAGATCGACGGTCAGCGCCCCCGCCATCACCACCGGATTCTCGGTCCGCGACTTGAAGTAGCGCCGCAGCGCCGCCTCACCGCGCGCCAGCAGCTCGGCGATGCCGAACGGCTTGACCACGTAGTCGTCGGCGCCGCGCTTGAGCAGGCGCACCTTCTCGGCCTCGTCGGATTCGATCGACAGCATGATCACCGGGGTGTTCGACCAGCCGCGCAGCCGCTCCAGCACCTCGTCGCCGGTGATGTCCGGCAGGCCGAGATCGAGGATGATCAGGTCCGGCGCGTCGAACATCGCCGCCTTGAGGCCCGCCTCGCCGGTCTCCGCCTCCACCACCGCATAGCCGTGCAGCTCGAAGCCGGCGCGCAGGAAGCGGCGGATCTTCGGCTCGTCGTCGATCACCAGGACCGTGTTGACGGGATCGCTCATGATGCCGCCGACAGCTCCGGCGCCGCGTCGCGCTCCACCGGCAGCGCGATCGACGCGACCGTGCCGCCGCCGGCACCGCGGCTGGCGAGCGCGAGGCTGCCGCCATTGGCCTTGACGAAGGCCGACGCAATCCACAGCCCGAGGCCGAAACCCGGCACGGCGGCGAGATGGCGCGCGCCGCGAAAGCTCTTGCGGCCGAGCTGACGCTGCTCGTCGGCGGTCAGCCCCACCCCGTCGTCCAGCACCGCGAAGATGACGCGCCCGGCCTCGGCGCGGATGCGAACGACGACGAGGCTGCCCGCCGGCGAATACTTCGCCGCGTTGTCGAGCAGCTGGCCGCAGGCCTCGACGATCAGCACCGCGTCCGCCCTGATCAGCGGCAGATGCGCGTCGAATTCGACCCGCACGCGGTGCCGCGCCAGCCGCCGCGTCTTGCGCTCGATCGCCGCGTTCATGATGTCGGCCGGATCGGCCCACTCGATCCGCGGCCGCACCCCGCGGGCCGTGACGCGCGAGGCGTCGACGAGGTTGCGCAGGAAGCCGTCGAGCTGCACCGCCTCGTCATGGATGCCGTCGACCAGCGCACGGACGGTGTCGTCCGCGCGGATCGCCGGCGTCGCCTCCAGCACGCTGGCGGCGCCGAGGATCGAGGTCAGCGGCGTGCGCAGCTCATGCGAGATCACGCCGTGCAGCGCGTCCTTCAGCAGTTCCTCGTGCAGCCGCAGCCGCGCCTCGCCCATCGCCGTGCCGACGTCGATGCGCGCCAGCGTCACCGCCGCCTCGTCGATCACCGCCTCGAGCCGGCGGCGGTCCTGGTCGATCGCGGCCTCGGTGCGGCTGCCGATATCGACCACGATCACGCCGTGGTTGACGGCCTCCGACGACACCGCCTTGAGGATCCAGAACGTCCGCGACACGCCGTCGAACGCGGTGCGCGACGCCAGGTCGCCGCGCACGATCATCGCCTGCGCCTCGCGGCGGATATCGGCCGGAACGGCCGAGCCGTCCGGCGCGCCGATGTCGTCGTCGTCCGACGCGGCGACGAACGCGGCCGGGCAGCCGAGCGTCGACGAGACATAGGCCTGGATCGCCCGCACCAGGTCGCGCACCGTGAAGCACAGCGCAAGCTGACGCGAGAACTCGTAGAGCTCCTGCAGCGCCTGCTCGCTCTGGCGCAGCATGTCGGCCTCCTGGCGCACCCGCGCTGCGAGGTTGCTGCACACCACCGTCACCAGCAGGAACAGCGCAAGGTTGATCGCCTCCTGCGGATCGTCGATGCGCAGACTGTAATAGGGCTCGAGGAAGAAGAAGTCGGCCGCGAACGTGCCGCTGACGGCAGCGGCGATCGCCGGCCAGAACCCCCAGCGCGTCGCCGCGATCACCACCGGGATCAGGTAGGCGATCGGACTGAGCTTGAGCGACGGCGCGGCGTCGAGCAGCAGCAGCCCGACGGTTGCGAGCGCCGTGAGCACGACCGCCTTGACGATGTTGGGGACACGCGCGCGCAACCAGCGCCGCAGGCGTTGCACGACCGACGGCGGGGCGGCGGGGTCGCCTGCCCCCTCGCGTCTGCGGACGATGACGTCAAAATTGAGCAATCGGATCTCGCACAGGGCCCATCGACGCGCGCCCGGCGCGCCCCGATCAGGGATCACGTCGGCGTCGATCACAAAGGAATGTGCAGGCGATGCGGTCGAAACGGCTCGGCGCCCCAGCCATCGGATCGCCGCGACCAGCGCGGCCGCTCCCATCCGGCGTGAGCCCGAATCCAGTCCTGACGATGCCTCGAACTGCCCCGGCGGCGGCAAAGCTCGCCCGGACTGGCGTAGGAAATCCATATGGAGCCCGCCATGGAAAAATAAAGAACGCATAGGAATGCCCTGCCCGCGCGGCTGCCGCCCGCATCGAACGGCGCGCAATGCCAGCCCGACGGCGGGACAGGCCGTCAATGCCCGGAGAGGTCTTGCCCGGCGAGCGCCACCGCCGGCCGGGAGCGCCGCGCCAGGTCCTCGGCCCGGCAGGCCATCACGATGTCGCGGAACGACATCGCCGCCTCCGGCGGCAGTTGCGCGAGGCCGTCGTGCACGGCGAACGGCGCGGTCTCCTGCGACGGCGCGGCCGGCGCCGGCAGCGTAATGGTGGCGGCCGGGCTGTCGAAGCGCGGCGGGTAGAGATAGTAGGCCATCAGCCAGGTGCGCGCGGGCGGCGTGCCGCGCTCCAGCAGCTCCACCGCCAGCAGCTTGGCCGCCGGCAGGATCGCGCTCCAGTTGGCGTATTCGCGCGCCAGCACCTCGAGCGACAAAATCTCGGTCGCGATCGCCGCGAACAATTCGTTGGCGATGCGCGCGCTGCGCGCGGTCGATGCCTTGCGCAGCGCATCGCGCAGGTTGCGATGCTTGTCGATGAATTCGCGCAACCCCGACTTCCACAGCATGTCGGGCAGGCAGGCATGGCCATGCATGGCGTGATAGGTGTGCACGAGGTTGCGGCACTGCGCGCGCAACGCCTCGGGAATGAAGTCGAAGGCAACGGCTCCGACGGCGTCGCGCCGCTTGGTTGGCGCGCTGGGGTCGGCATTCGATATCACATGCATGAATCTGTCTCGCGGCGCACGATCGTCTCGATAGCCCGGCGCGGAACAGAATAATGATTGTCGGGATATGGTTTCGATGATGATTATCAGCTGAAACCGTAGAAAAAAAATAGCTTTTAAACCGGCGCGATACGAAGCGCGGGATGCATCACGGCTTGCGTGTCACGGCTGGTGTGCGATTGCGAAATGGATCGCGACGACAACGCACCATCACTCGCACGAAAAACAGGCAAAATCACCAGGCAATCGACTGATTGATGTGCAGTCGCGTGCGATCGGCGCCGCCGCGCTATTTTATCTTAATGTTTTGCACGGGCGACGCGTATCGATTTTTTGCGACGCGGTTCGGAAAACTCCCGTTACCGATTTTTTAGGAATCGCAGCAGCGCGAACTTGGGGACGCTGCGACAAACGGGGTTGGTCGTGTCATGAAACGAATTCTTTTGGCAGGTGTGTCGCTCGCCGCGATCGGATTGATCGACGGCGCACGGGCCGCCGACTACAGTCTTGTCACGAAAGCGCCGGCAGGTTGCGATCCGTACAAGAACTACTCCTGCCTCGACTCTTATCTCGGCGACGACGTCGCCAGCCGCTTCCTGAACTACTACCGGCTGGAATGGGGACATGACGCCGCGCCGGCGGATCCGAAGGCGCCTGCCGGCCGCCGCGCCGACTGGCCGGCGACGCCGCAGAGCACGCCGCCGATGCCGTTCACCGAATGGCCCTATGGCGGCTCCACCAATCTCGGCGTGACGCGGCCAAGCTCGGTCGACAGCCCGCTGATGACGGCGATCGCCAACACCCCGCTCGGACAGGTGATGAACGACGCCCACATCCAGCTCTATGGCTGGGTCGACGTCGGTGGCAACCTCAGCTCCAACTCGGTCAAGCCGGGCGGCAACGCGCCGGCCGCCTACAGCTACACGCCGAACACGATTCAGCTCGACCAGGCGGTGCTCTATCTCGAGCGCCTGCCCGACACCGTGCAGAGCGACCATATCGACTGGGGCTTCCGCGTCTCGGCGATCTACGGCGAGAACTACCGCTACACCACCGCCTACGGCCTGTTCAGCAACCAGTTGCTCAAGAGCAACGCCGTGAACGGCTTCGACATGCCGATGATCTATGGCGAGGTGTTCATCCCGCAGGTGATGCAGGGCCTCAACGTCCGCGTCGGCCGCTTCATCTCGATTCCCGACATTGAGGCGCAGCTGGCGCCGAACAACTACATGTACTCGCACTCGATGACGTATACGTTCGACAACTACACCAACACCGGTGTGCAGGCGACGCTGGCGGTCAACAAGAACGTCATCCTGCAGTTCGGCGTCACCGTCGGCACCGAGGCGATGCCCTGGCACATGAACGCCAACATCCCGAACCCGTTCCCGAACCCGGTATTCCCAGGCACCACGATGAAGAAGGACCCCGGCGCGATGCCGTCCTTCACCGGCGGCATCCGCCTGACCAGCGACAGCGGCAACGACAACATCAACATCGTCGCCGATGGCATCAACAGCGGCACCTGGGGCTACAACAACCTGCAGTGGTACGGCTTCACCTACTATCACAAGTTCAACGACCAGTGGCACCTCTCGTTCGAGGCCTACGAGCTGTTCCAGCGCAATGTGCTGAACATCACCGATCCGCTCGGCATCGTCGCCAACAACGGCTTCCCGTTCTCGCCGCAGCAGATGCCGTTCAACGCACCGAGCCTTGCGGTGTGCAGCAATCCGGCCGTGGTGACCTGCACGGCGCGGGCGTTCGCCGCACTCGCCTACCTCAACTACAAGTTCGCGCCGCTCGACAACCTGTCGTTCCGCGGCGAGTTCTATGACGACGAGGAAGGCCAGCGCACCGGCGTCAAGACGCGCTACCTCGAGTTCGGCGTCGGCCTGCAGCACTGGTTCTCGCCGCAGATCGAGCTGCGCCCCGAGGTCAGCTACTACCGCTCGCTCGACGCACCGGCGTTCAACGGCAACAGCAACGCCGGCATCGCCCCGACCAAGAGTTTCGCGGTGATCGGCTCGATGGACGCCATCATCCACTTCTGACGACAGCCGGGGAGCGCGCGCCGTAACGGCGCGCCTCCCGCGCGCGACGAGAGGACATCATGAACACCCTGAAGACGGCTCTTGTGAGCTCCACCATGCTCGCCCTTGCGGCGGCCACATCGGCATCCGCTGCGGACCTTGCGGCCGCGCCTTATACCAAGGCGCCGCCGGTCTCCCCCGCCTATGACTGGTCCGGCTATTATGTCGGCGTGTTCGGCGGCGGCGGCTTCACCAACCACGACATCAGCAACTTCGGTGGCACCGCCAACTATGGCGGCACCGGCGGCGTCGTGGGCGGCGCGATCGGCGCCAACTGGCAGTTCGGCACCACCGTGCTCGGCCTCGAGGCCGACGGCGCGTGGACCGACATCAAGAGCGACGATGCCTTCGCGCTGGGACCCAACGACGCCACCGCGCAGCGCTGGACGACGTCGGTGCGCGCCCGCGCCGGCTGGGCGATCGACCGCTTCCTGGTGTTCTTCACCGGCGGCTGGGCCTATGGCAGCTTGCGCCACACCGACACCGATCCGGTGCTCGGCCGCGACAGCTTCACCGCGAACCGCAGCGGCTGGACCGCCGGCGGCGGCCTCGACTACGCCTTCACCCCGGAGCTGATCGGCACTTTCGACTACCGCTACTCCGATTTCGGCAGCTTCAGCCGCGGCGGCGCGGCCCTGACGCCCAACGGCCAGCTGCCCTACCGCGTCAACAGCACCCTTTCCACGGTCACCGTCGGTCTCGCCTACAAGTTCGGTGGGCCCGTGGTCGCACGGTATTGAGCGGGGGGTCTGTCATGAAAACGTCATCCGGCCGTCTCGGCCTGCTCATCGCCGCGGCCACCCTCGCCGGCCTGCTCAGCGGCTGCATCAGCGACAGCGGTCCGCAGTCCACGGGCAGCATCGGCAACGACCAGCTGCGCTACTATGGCGGCCCCAAGGAGCCGCGCTGGCCGGTTACGCCCTGAGCGATCCGGCCCGGCGTGACCTCCGGGTCACACCGCCGGACAGCCTCGCCATCCTCCCAAGCCGGTTCGCGCCGCGGGCCTTGCGGTTCGCGGCGCGAGCGGGCATGAGCGGATTTGGCGCAGGTCGAATCCGGCCCGGGACAGTAACTGTAAGGTGGGTGTAAGGTGACCTTGCTAACGAGTTCCCGACGGACGGCCCGCTCGCGGCGCGGCCCGCCTATCTCAATGGTTTTGCACGGATTTTGTCCGGCGAGCGTCACTTCGGGAGATCGCTTTCATGCCGTTTCGTCTTAAGCCTTCGGTCGGCGTCGGCGCGGCAGTGGTCGCAGCCTTGGTGCTGACCGGAGCGTGGCTCGCGTTCCGCGGCGGCGATGCGCCGGTGGCGAAAGCGCAGCAGGAAAACAGCGCGCCCGGCGCGGTCGACATCGCCAAGCAGACCGTCGAGGTCAGCGAGCAGCAGGCCGCCGGCTTTGCCGTCGGCCCGGCCGCGACGCGCGAGTTCAAGGTGCTGAAGAACACCGTCGGCTCGATCGACTTCAACCAGAACATGCTGGTGCAGGCGTTCACGCCGAACGCCGGCCGCATCGTCGACACCTATTACAACGTCGGCGACGAGGTGAAGAAGGGCGAGCCGCTGTTCACCATCGACAGCCCGGACCTGCTCAACGCCGAGTCCAACCTGCTGGCCACCGCCGGCGTGCTTGAGCTGCAGACCCGCACCCTCAACCGCGTCAAGCAGCTGTTGAAAACCGGTGGCGGCGCCCAGAAGGATGTCGACCAGGCGACCTCGGACCAGCAGACTGCCGAGGGCAACTTCAAGGCCGCGCGCGACGCCGTGCGCATCTTCGGCAAGTCGGAGGCCGAGATCGACCGCATCCTCAACGATCGCAAGGTCGATTCCATCCTGATCGTGCCGAGCCCGATCTCGGGCCGCATCATCAGCCGCAACGCCGCGCCGGGGCTCTATGTCCAGCCGGGCAACGCGCCGGCGCCGTTCACCCTCGCCGACATCTCCACCATGTGGATGGTCGCCAACGTGATCGAGACCGACGCGCCGCTCTACAAGCTGGGCCAGCCGGTCGAGGTGCGCGTGCCGGCCTATCCCGACACCGTGTTCCGCGGCCGCGTCTCGACGCTCGGCCTCAACATCGACCCGAACTCGCACCGCCAGCTGGTGCGCTCGGTGATCGACGATCCGCAGCACCTCCTGCGCGCCGGCATGCTGGCGAGCTTCACCATCGAGGTCGAGGCGCCGAAGCAGTCGGTCGCGCTGCCGCTCGCCGCGATCGTGCGCGAGGGCGACGGCACTATGACGGTGTGGGTCACCACCGACCGCCGCCGCTTCGAGCGCCGCACAGTCAAGATCGGCCTGGAGCAGAATGGCTGGCGCCAGATCGTCGACGGCGTGAAGCCGGGAGAACTGGTGGCCACCACCGGGGCGATCTTCCTGAGCAACAAATTTGCCACGGCCGTCACCGGCTAACCGGTCGGGTCGGATCATCATGCCATCGGCGGACCGCCTTGCAGGCGCGCCCGCCGCCCGGGTCACCTCTTCAGAGGCCCGCCCGGTCCCGTCGGCGGCGCTTCGTTTGCAAGACCGGATGCGCCGCCGTTCAGCCGCCGCCTTTTGAGAGTACTGAGCCTTGATCAAGAGCCTCATCCAGTTCGGTCTGACCCGCAGCGCCATCATCGTGCTGGGCCTCGCCGTGTTCTGCGCCGCGGGCCTCGTGGCGTTCACCAAGCTCAACATCGAGGCGTACCCGAACCCGGCGCCGGTGATCCTCGAGATCACCGCGCAGGCGCCGGGCCTGTCCGCCGAGGAGATGGAGAAGTACTACACCATCCCGATGGAGGTCGGCCTCTACCCGACGCCGGGCGTGGTCAACATCCGCTCTACCTCGTTCTACGGCCTGTCGTTCGTGCGCGTGACCTTCAAGTACGGCGTCGACTACTACTTCGCGCTGACCCAGGCGGCCAACTCGATCCAGCAGAACATCACGCTGCCCAACAACCTGATACCGACCATCCAGCAGTCGAGCCTGGTCGGCGAGATCTACCGCTACGAGCTGGTCGGGCCGCCGAACTTCGGCCTCACCAACCTGCGCACGCTGCAGGACTACGTGGTGGCGCGGCGGCTGATGACCATCCCCGGCGTGGTGCAGATCAACTCCTGGGGCGGCACAACCAAGCAGTTCAGCGTCGAGGCCGACCTGCAGAAGCTCGAGGCCTACAACATCACGGTGCCGCAACTGGTGCAGGCGCTCGGCAACGCCAACATCAATGTCGGCGGCCGCGAGATCTCGATCGGCCAGCAGTCAGTCAACATCCGCGGCATCGGCCTGATCGATTCCGGCGGCGCCGACGACGTCACCCAGGGCTACAAGATCCGCGACATCGAGAACGTGGTGCTGACCCAGTCCGGCGGCCTGCCGATCCAGATCAAGGACGTCGCCAAGGTCTCGGTCGGCTATGTGCCACGGCTCGGCGTCGCCGGCCGCGACAAGGACGACGACGTCGCCGCCGCCATCGTGGTGATGGGCCGCACCCAGCACACCAACGAGATCATCCCCAAGGTCGAGGACGAGGTCGCCAAGCTCAACAGCGACGGCAGCCTGCCGCCCGGCGTCAAGATCGTCTCCTACTACGACCGCTCCTCGCTGGTCGGCGTCACCACCCACACCGTGCTGCACAACCTGATCTTCGGCTGCATCCTGGTGTTCCTGATCCAGTGGGTTTTCCTCGGCGACCTGCGCAGCGCGCTGATCGTCAGCGCCAACATCCCGTTCGCGCTGTTCTTCGCCATCATCATCCTGGTGCTGCAGGGCGAGGACGCCAACCTGTTGTCCCTCGGCGCGGTGGACTTCGGCATCATCGTCGACTCCGCCGTGATCATGATGGAAAACATCTTCCGCAACTTCCAGTCGGCGCCGGAAAACCGGCTGCGCGTCCTCAAGCACCTGGCGGACGGCTACTGGGGCCCCGATCCGACGGCGAAGACGGGCGGCGACGGCTCGGTGCCCGGATGGACCGACCGGTTGCGGATGATCTATGTCAGCGCGCTGCAGGTCGACAAGGCGGTGTTCTTCACCGCCGCCATCACCGTCACCGCCTTCGTGCCGCTGTTCACCATGCAGGGCGTCGAGGGCCAGATCTTCGGCCCGATGGCCCGCACCTATGGCTACGCGCTCGCCGGCGCGCTGCTCGCCACCTTCACCGTGACCCCGGTGCTGGCGTCGCTCTTGATGAAGCACGACATCGAGGAGGTCGAGACCTTCATCGTGCGCAAGCTGCGCGCGTTCTATACTCCGGTGCTGCGCTGGTCGCTCGACCACGCCCGCACCGCGGTGACCGCGGGCGTCATCTTCCTCGCACTCAGCGGCTTGTGCGCCAGCCGCCTCGGCAGCGAATTCCTGCCCGCCCTGGAAGAAGGCAACTTCTGGATCCGCGCGGCGATGCCGCCGACCCTGTCGCTGGACGCCGGCAAGCCCTATGTCGCCAAGATGCGCGAGATCCTGCTGCGCCACCCGGAGATCATCACCGTGGTGTCGCAGCACGGCCGCCCCGACAACGGCAGCGACGCCTCCGCGTTCTCCAACGTCGAGCTGTTCGCCCCGATCAAGCCGTTCGACGAATGGCCGAAGGGCCTGACCAAGGAGAAGCTCACCGAGGAGCTGCAGCAGGAATTCGCCGCCGAACTGCCCGGCGTCGACTTCAACTTCTCGCAGTACATCCAGGACAACGTCGAGGAAGCGCTGTCGGGTGTGAAGGGCGCCAACTCGGTCAAGATCATCGGCCCCAACCTCGAGGTGCTCGAGCAGATCGCCGTCAAGGTGAAAGCCGAGATGGCCAAGGTCAACGGCGTCGCCGACCTCGGCATCTTCCGCCTGCTCGGCCAGCCCAACCTCAACATCAAGATCGACCGCGACAAGACCGCGCGCTACGGCCTCAACACCGGCGACGTCAACACCGTGGTGCAGGCGGCGCTCGCCGGCACCAGCGCCACCACGGTGCTGGAGGCCGACCGCACCTTCGGCGTCGTGGTGCGGCTCGATCCCAAGTTCCGCCAGAGCATCGACACGGTGCGCGACATCAAGGTCGCCTACCAGACGCCGGCAGGCACCAATGCCTACATTCCCTTGAGCGAGCTCGCCGACATCACCCTCGACACCGGCGCCTCGTTCATCTACCGCGAGCGCAGCCAGCGCTATATCCCCATCAAGTTCAGCGTGCGCGGCCGCGACCTCGGCAGCACCGTGGCGGAGGCACAGCAGCGCGTCAACGACGCAGTGCCGCTGCCGGCCGGCTATCGCCTGGTGTGGTCCGGCGAGTTCGACAACCTGCAGGCGGCCAAGGCGCGCCTCGTGATCGTGGTGCCGATCACGCTGCTGCTGATCTTCGTGCTGCTGTACGGCCTGTTCAACTCGCTGCGCGACAGCCTGCTGGCGCTCGCCGGCATCCCCTTCGCGATCGGCGGCGGCCTGATCGCGCTGTACATCGCCGGCCTCGACTTCAGCATCTCGGCGGCGATCGGCTTCATCTCGCTGTTCGGCGTCGCGGTGATGGACGGCATTCTCAACATCACCTACTTCCGCGAGCTGCGCGCCTCCGGCATGAGCATCGCGGAAGCGGTGTTCAACGGCTCCGAGCAGCGCATGCGGCCGATGCTGATGACCGCGCTGTCGGCCGGCGTCGGCCTGTTCCCGGCGGCGCTGTCCCATGGTATCGGAAGCCAGGTGCAGCGGCCGCTCGCGACCGTGGTGGTCGGCGGCATGTTCATCGGGCCGCTGCTGCTCCTGGTGGTGGCGCCGGCGCTGCGCAAGATCTTCCTGTCGCGCGAGGCAGCTCCGCGCGAGGAACCGGTGGCGTCGCCGCCGGAAGCGGCTCACTGACGGGGGGATTGGGCGATGCGTAACCTCGGAGCCACCCTCCTCCCCTCGGCGCGGACGATCCGCCGCCGGCTGCGCCGGATGCCCGGCCTTGCCGCCTGCACCGCCGGCCTGATGCTGGCCGGCTGCGCGGTCGGACCGAACTTCTCCTCGCCGCCGACGCCTGATGTCGCCGGCTACACCCCGGAACCGCTGGCCTCGCCGCGCGCCAATCCCGGCGAGCCGCGCGTTGCCGCTCAGCGCTTCAAGGACGGCGCCGACATCCCGACCCGCTGGTGGGCGGCGTTCCGCTCCAAGCCGCTCAACGACCTGATCCGCATGTCGATCGAGCGCAACCCGTCGCTGCAGGCCTCCGAGGCCGCGATCCGCGTCGCCCAGTTCAACGCGCTGGCGCAGCGCGGCCTGTTCTTCCCCCAGATCGGCGCCAACTACACCCCGTCCGACCTGCAGCAGTCGGCCAACGGCACCGTGGATCCGGAGGTCACGCCGCAGACCCGCTACACGCTGCACACCGCGCAGCTCAACATCAGCTTCACGCCGGACATCTGGGGCCAGAACTTTCGCAACGTCGAAAGCCTCGACGCGCAGACCGAGCAGGCCCAGTTCCAACTCGAGGCGGCCTACCTGACGCTGACCGCCAACGTCGTCACCGCGGCGATCCAGGAAGCCTCGCTGCGCGGCCAGATCGCCGCCACCGAGCGCATCATCAAGATCGCCCGCAACATCCTCGGCATCCTCAAGAGCCAGTTCGCCGCCGGCCAGGTGGCGCAGGTCGACGTGCTGACCCAGGAGACGCTGCTCGCCCAGGCCGAGCAGACCCTGCCGCCGCTGCAGAAGCAGCTCGCAGTGCAGCGTGATCTGCTCACCGCGCTCGCCGGCCAGTTCTCCGCCGACGAGGTGCTGCAGAAGTTCGACCTGCAGCGGCTGACGCTGCCGGCCAACCTGCCGGTCAGCCTGCCCTCGACCATGGTGCGCCAGCGCCCCGACGTGCGCGCGGCGGAGGCGGCGCTGCATTCGTCGAGCGCCCTCGTCGGCGTCGCGATCGCCGCGCGGCTGCCCAACATCACGCTGTCGGCCAATCCCGGCGCCGCCGCGTTCAAGTTCGCCGAGCTGATGACGCCGGGCACGCTGTTCTACACGGTGGCGGCGAGCGCCAGCCACACGGTGTTCGACGGCTTCACGCTCTACCACAAGCAGAAGGCCGCCGAGGCGGCGCTCGAGCAGTCGGAGGCGCTGTACCGCCAGGCGGTGATCACCGCGATGCAGAACGTCACCGACGCGCTGCGCAGCCTGCAGGCCGACGCCCGCGCGCTGCAGGCCGCCGTCAAGGCGGAGAACGCCGCCAAGGCGAGCCTCGAGATCGTGCAGAAGCAGCTCTCCCTCGGCCAGATCAACCAGGTCACGCTGCTCAACGCCCAGCAGGCCTATTTCAATACCGCGGTCGTGCGGGTGCAGGCGGAGGCGACCCGCCTGTCCGATACCGCGGCGCTGTTCATGGCGCTCGGCGGCGGCTGGCCGGCGGACTGCCCGTCGAAGGACTGGCGCGCCTGCGTGTTCGACGACGTCCAGGTGGCGACGGCGGCGAAGCCGGCGCAGTGAGGGTTTGCGCCGGCACGCCGGGTGTCCGTGACAAGTGCCGAAGTCGTCGAGCGGGAGTTGATGCCGGTGCAAGCTTGGGATTGAGATCGCCTGCTTTCGAGAGTTGAGCGTCGAAAGTGTGCAAAGTCATTTTCGCGGCTTGTGCAGATCTGCAGCTTTGACAGCTATTCCGGCCGACTTCGGATGCAGCGAAAAACGCGCTCCTTGCCACATGTCTCGATCCGTGTGCGACACGTAAACGACACGCGCTGCGTGGTGCCGCCCGCCCCAATATTTGGACACTTGCGACGAAAATTCATGACGATGCCACAATAAGTAGAGTCTTGCTCTACATCAAGGAAGCGAGCTGCCAGACGAACTAGGCATTCCTCCGGCAATGATGCCAAACCATCAAGAACAGGAGACTGTCATGAGTAAGACGCTCTGCTCAAATCTGGTGGGAGTAACGGCGCTGTCGGCGCTGATCATCGCTGCCGCTCCTGCACTCGCCGCCAACAGAGCTATCGGTTGTGCTGGCGACAATATGGCGAAGGTCAGAGTACAGGTCGAGACCATGCCGGATGGCGATCCCATCAAGTGGGCTGCCGTCAAAGAGGTGGCGATGGCGAACACTGCCTACAGCGCATCCAAACCCGGCGAGTGTGCGATGCATCTCAGTCGTGCGGCGCAGTTGGGATTGATGCATTGACCCAATGAGGATGGCGGACCGACGACGGTCCGCCAGCCTCATCTGCATCACCGCTCGATGAGAGGGCAAGGCTTGCAGCAGCGGCAGTCGTATCGCAGATCGCATCACGTCCGTTTGTCGATGCCTCCCGCTCGCCCCACACCTCTCTCGTCACCGCGCTGCGATCGCATCCCGTCCACCAACGAATAGCGGGTGCCCGCTCAGGCGGCCACCGCCATCGCCGCCGCCGCGTCGCGGTGCGCCGACAGCAACAGGCCACGCTGGCAGCGCACCCCGGCCTCGATCCGGAAGCCGAACGGCGCCAGCAGTGATCCGGCCTGCGGCCCGAGGCCGCCGCAACTGTCCGCGATCAGCACCACCATGGTCGCAGCCTCGGCGAGATACGGCGCCATCCCCGCGATGGCGGCGGCAAGGGCTGCGCGTGACCGCGCGCCCGCCACGATGCCGAGCGTATGCTGGCCGCGGCCGACCGGGCAGGCTGCAACCGTCACCGCGCACAGGCCGTCCGCCTGCAGCGCCGCGCACAACGCCTCGTCGCCGCTGACGACGATAGGGTGCGTGACGGCCGGCTGCGCCAGGCGGCGCACCGTCGCGACGATCTGCTGCTGGGCCGCTGCCGGAGAAAGCTGGTTCATGACGCCTCGCTTGCCGCATTGTCGCTGACCGCCTCGCGCCGCACGTCCCGGTCGCGAGCGTCGGCCTCAAGATGGCAGCGGGCCCATAGGGATTCGAGAGCAGCCTCCGCCGGATTTCATAGGCGCCCCATAAGGACGGGCCGGCGAAGTGGATCTGGATACCGCTGCGCTGCAGGCCTCGGCTTACCGAATCTGCGCTAGTGTGGCGTCATGCCGTCCGCTCCCGCCCCCGTCCCTCTCGGTAATGCCGAGGCCCGCCGCATCTGGCTGCACGCCCAGCGCCTCGATGCCACCGCGCCGTTCGGCGACGGGCCGCAGGCCGTCGCCGCGGCGGTCGCCCATCTCGGCTATGTGCAGATCGACACCATCCACGTGGTCGAGCGCAGCCACCATCACATCCTGTTCAACCGCATCCCGGCCTACCGCCGCGCCGACCTCGCGACGGCGCAGAGCGCGGACAAGAGCGTGTTCGAATACTGGACCCACGCGCTGTCCTATGTGCCGACCGACGATCTCAGCTTCTTCCTGCCCGCGATGCGCGCCCATCGCCGCGAGCCCGGCCAATGGTTCGCGAGCGTCACGCCGGCCGACACCCGCAAGGTGATGCGGCTGCTGCGTACCGACGGCCCGCTCAGCATCCGCGACATCGACGACGACGTGCTGGTGGACAAGATCCATCCCTGGGCGAGCCGCAAGCCGTCGAAGCGGGCGCTGCAGCTCGCCTTCTATGGCGGCGTCGTCACCGTCAGCGGCCGCGACGGCATGCTGAAGACTTACGACCTGATGACGCGGCATTTCGGCTGGGACAAGGCGCCGAAGGGCGCCTCGGAGGCCGAGATCACCGCCTACCGTCTCGACCGCGCGCTGCGCTCGCAAGGCTTCGTCAGCCTGGACTCGATCTGCCATCTCGAAGCGTGGCGCAAGGCGGCGGTGCGCAAGCTGATCGAGGCCCGGGTGCGCCGCGGCACGCTGATGCCGGTCGCGCTCGAGGGCGCCGGCAAGCAGGAGCACTGGGCCGCGCCGGAGACGCTCGCGCAGGTCCACGCCCCGACCGACCTCGTCCACATCCTCTCGCCGTTCGACCCGCTGCTGATCCAGCGCAAGCGCACCCACCTGCTGTTCGGCCACGACCATCGCTTCGAGGCCTACCTGCCGAAGGAGAAGCGCACGCTCGGCTATTTCGCGCTGCCGGTGCTGGTCGGCGACCGCCTCGTCGCCGCCGTCGACCTCAAGGCCGACCGGGTGAAACAGAAACTCCTGATGCAGCAATGGACCTGGCTGGAGAAAGGTCCGCGCCGCGAGCTGAAGCGACTGATCGAGGACGAGCTCGACCGCTTCGCGCGCTTCCAGTTCGGTGACTGACGGCATCCGCCCGGGGCGGCCGCGCCCGCCTTGCGAAGAACGCATTCGTGCGGCAAGGCGATTGCCCTCACGTCTCATCGTTTACAGGTGCTGATCTTGAAAGTTCTGCCTGCCGCTTGCCTGCTCTCCGGCCTTGTCGCGTCCGCCGCCCTCGCCAACGGCGCCCAAGGCGATCCGCGCTTCTATGCCAGCCTGAAGAAGCTCGATCCGGACACGCGGATGGACCAGATCTGCGACTATGAGGCGATGCGCCGCATCGATGCGGATGCGAGCCCCTATCATCCGGACCGCGCCAAGGCGGAGGTGATCTCGGCGCCGAAGCGGACCGCGAACGCAGTCAACGCGATCGGCGGCGCCTTCCGCAGCCACGGCCGCTGGTACGCGCTGTCCTATTCCTGCGTCACCACGCCGGACCACATGAAGGTGACGTCGTTCTCCTACAAGATCGGCAAGCCGATTCCCGAAGCGGAGTGGGCGAAATACGGCCTGTGGCGCTGATCCCGGTTGCGCCACCGCCTGCGGTGGCGCCGCACTACTCGTTGAGCTGAGAACGGTAGTCGTCGAGCACGCCCTGAACGCGGTAGCATTCCGCCTCGTCGGATGTCACCTTCACCCAGCCGCTCTTGGGAATGAACACCGACTGGTCCTTCAGGCCGCGCTCAAAGCCTTCCTGCATCCAGCTCTTGTTCCTGGGCGACAGGAACGGCTCGAGATCCTTCATCAGTTGCTTGGTCTGGCCCTGCGGGATCCGGTCATGGCCCTCGCACAACAGCGCCGCGGCGAAGAACGAGCCGGCGCTGACCGCTGTGTCCTTCGACATGTCCGCGGCCGACGGGCTGGAGCCGATCATGAGCAGCGCGAGCACCGCGGCGGCGACGGGAACGGTGCGGACGGAACGACGGAACAGACGACGCAAAACGACAGCCTTGGTTCAGCTGGAGTGGATCAAGAACCGCGACCGGCGGTCACCGCGACAGAACTGAAATTCCGTGGCGTCGTCAAATGCTGCGCTGCTCGGTCCGCCAGTTGTGCACTGCCGCGTGACGATGTCCTGGAACCACGGCGGCGGCGGCAGGAACATTGTCAAGGCAGGCGCTGCGAAACCCTGCGCCGCAGCGCGTCGCCTTGTCGCTGCGATGCGGCCTCGCTAGGTTCCACAAGCAACAAAGCCGATAACAATATTGGAAACGCCATGGACTGGTTCGGCCTCCCCATCCCCGACCTGCGGCACGAGACGCGATTCGGTGATCGCCTCGTTCCCGCCTTTCCCGACCGGCCGCACAGCCTGTGGCAGATGCTGGAAGACGCCGCCGCGCGCCGCCCCGACGGCGAGGCGGTGGTGTGCGGCGACGAGCGCCTGACCTGGCGCGAGGTGCTGGCGCAATCCGCCCGCGTCGCCGCCGGCCTCGCGACCCGCGGCCTTGTGTCCGGCGACCGTGTCGCGCTGCTGCTCGGCAACCGCACCGAATTCGTGCTGGCGCTGTTCGGCGCCGCCCGGCTCGGCCTCGTCAGCGTGGTGCTGAGCACACGCCAGCAGACGCCCGAGCTCGCCTATGCGCTGAGCGACAGCGGCGCGCGGCTGATCATCCACGAGGACAGCCTGACCGCGCGCCTGCCCCAAGCCGACGCCGTGCCGGCGCTGGCGCATCGGGTGGCGATGAGCGACTTCGCCGATCTGCTGGCCGCCACGCCCGATGGGCCGCCGGCCGCGGTCGACGAGGAAGACACCGCACTCATCCTCTATACCTCCGGCACCACCGGCCGGCCCAAGGGCGCGATGCTCGCCCACTGCAACCTCATCCACTCGGCGATGATCTACGAGGCCTGCATGGCGCTCACCCCGGCCGACCGCTCGATCGCGGTGGTGCCGCTCGCCCATGTTACCGGGGTCGTCGCCAACATCATGAGCATGGCGCGCTGCGTCGGCACGCTGATCGTGGTCGCCGAGTTCAAGGCCGCCGAGTACCTGCGCATCGCCGCACGCGAGCACGCCACCCACACGGTGATGGTGCCGGCGATGTACAATCTCTGCCTGCTGCAGGCAGACTTCGCCAACCATGATCTCTCGGCGTGGCGGATCGGCGGCTATGGCGGCGCGCCGATGCCGACCGCGACCATCGAGAAGCTGGCGCAGGCGATCCCCGGCCTGAAGCTGATCAACGCCTATGGCGCCACCGAGACGACATCGCCGTCCACCATCATGCCGCCGCAGCTCACCGCGAGCCATCTCGACAGCGTCGGCCTGCCCTGCCCCGGCGCCCACATCATCGCCGTCGATCCGCAGGGCCACGAGCTGCCGCCTGGCGAGATCGGCGAATTGTGGATCCACGGCGGCTCGGTCATCAAGGGCTACTGGAATAACCCGACGGCCACGGCCGAGGGCTTCACCGCCGGCTACTGGCACTCCGGCGACCTCGGTTCGGTCGACGAACGCGGTTTCGTGCGGGTGTTCGACCGCGCCAAGGACATGATCAACCGCGGCGGTCTCAAGATCTATTCCGCCGAGGTCGAATCGGTGCTGGCCGGCCATCCCGACGTGGTGGAGAGCGCAATCGTCGCAAAGCCCTGCCCGGTGCTCGGCGAGCGGGTGCACGCCATCGTCGTCACCCGCAACACCGCGCTCGCCGCCGACAGCCTGCGCCTTCTCTGCGCCAGCCAGCTCTCCGACTACAAGGTGCCGGAGAGCTTCGACATCACCCTTGAGCCGCTGCCGCGCAACGCCAACGGCAAGGTGATGAAGAAGCAGCTGCGCGAGCGCATGGCGGCGGCATGAGGGCGGCGCCTCTGCACGACACAGTGGTTGCGACGAGCGCAGAGCACGTAGCCCGCATGAGCGCAGCGACATGCGGGATTGTCGCACGCCGCCCCGGGTCTCGCTTCGCTCACCCGGGCTACGCGTGCCCGATCTAACGCCGAGCATTCAACCCTCATGGTGAGGAGGCGCGCACGCGCCGTCTCGAACCATGAGGCCACGGCGCGGCCACACGGGCCTCATCCTTCGAGACGCGGGCTTCGCCCGCTCAGGATGAGGAGAGAAGCGGGGCCACCGCCTCGTCGGCCCTACCGCCCGTACATCCCCGTCAAGGTCGCCTTGGCGAGCGTGTGGAAATGCAGATCGAAGCCGACCAGCGCTGCGGAAGCGTCCGGCGTGGTGGCGTCGGGCAGCTTGCCGACGTCCACCGCAAACACGGTGATCTGGTAGCGGTGCGGCTTGTCGCCCGGCGGCGGGCACGGGCCACCATAGCCGCGGCTGCCGAAATCGGTGCGGCTCTGGATCGCGCCCTTCGGCGCCAACTTGGCGCGCACGTCACCGGCGTTCTTCGGCAGCGAGGTGACATCAGGCGGAATGTTGAACACCACCCAGTGCCACCAGCCGCTGCCGGTCGGCGCGTCGGGATCGTAGACGGTCACCGCAAAGCTCTTGGTGCCGGCCGGCGCGCCGCTCCACGACAGCGCCGGCGACATGTTGCCGCCGGTGCAGCCGAAGCCCTTGAACACCTGCTCGGCGGCAATCGTGGCGCCGTCCTTGATGTCCGGGCTGCTCAGCGTCAGGCTTTGTGCCCCCGCCGCCGATGCGCCGCACACGCTCGCGACCAGCGCCGCGCCCCAGATCGCGCCTCTTGCCATGGCTTTCCCCCGCTGTTGCGACGCGCCGGACCGCAGCCGGCGCATCCTGACGGAAATCCTAGCAAACGCCACGGCCGCCGGAAAGCGGAGGCTGTCCCGGCTACGCGTTCGCAAGGGGCGTGAACGCAAGGCAAAAGGCCAGCATGACACCGTGGGCGCGGCCGACACCCGCGTCACTTCCCCTCATGGTGAGGAGGCGCCACCGGGTCTGCGCTTCGCGCAGCCCGGCGGCAGGCTCCGCGCCGTCTCGAACCATGAGGCCACGGCCTCACCGCTTTCCTGCAACGAACGGGCCTCATCCTTCGGGACGCGGCTTCGCCGCTCCTCAGGATGAGGAGACAGCAGCAGCCGGATCGGGGCTCTTCCCCCTCCCGTCATCATCAGCCCGCACGCCCTTGCCGCGCTATATCCAATCGGACATAGCGTCATCGTTCCGCCATATGGATGGGTCCGCGGACGAAAGCCCTGCGCCCTTCGCGGAATGGCTGTCATGCATCGGCCATTCGTCGCAGCAAAATGGCATTTCGCCTCACGGAAATGGCTTTTCCCGCCAGAGCGTGATTTGCACTGCCCGCGCCTGTTGTGCCAACATCGTTCCACCCGCCCCACAATCGAACAACGGGCCCGCCTGAACGGGCCGAACGTCGAAGAGGACATCATGGTCAATCGTCTGCAATTCTACATCGATGGCGCCTGGGTCGATCCCGTCGTCAAGAAGACCACGCCGGTGGTCAACCCCGCCACGGAAGAAGCGATCTACGACATCGCGATCGGCTCCAAGGCCGACGTCGACAAGGCGGTCGCCGCCGCCAAGCGCGCGTTCGAGACCTATTCGCAGACCAGCCGCGAGGAGCGCGTCGCGCTGCTGACGAAGGTCGTCGAGATCTACAAGACCCGCATGAAGGACATCGGCGCCGCGGTGTCCGACGAGATGGGCGCGCCGCTCGGCTTCGCCGAGAAATTCCAGGCCGGCGCCGGCCTCGGCCACCTGATGTCGACGCTCGAGGTGCTGAAAAACTATCAGTTCGAGGAGCCGCTGGGCTCGGCCGTGGTGGTGCGCGAGCCGGTCGGCGTCGTCGGCATGATCACGCCGTGGAACTGGCCGCTCAACCAGATCGCCTGCAAGGTCGCGCCCGCACTCGCCGCCGGCTGCACCATGATCCTGAAACCTTCCGAGTTCACGCCGACCTCAGCGCTGATCTTCGCCGAGATCCTGCATGAAGCCGGCGTGCCGAAGGGCGTGTTCAACCTCGTCAACGGCCTCGGCCCCGAGGTCGGCGTCGCCATGAGCGAGCATCCCGACATCGACATGATCTCGTTCACCGGCTCGACCCGCGCCGGCGTCGATGTGGCCAAGCGCGCCGCGCCGACGGTCAAGCGCGTCAGCCAGGAGCTCGGCGGCAAGTCGCCGAACATCATCCTCGACGATGCCGACTTCACCAAGGCGGTGAGCGGCGGCGTCGCCCATGTCTTCAACAACTCCGGCCAGTCGTGCAACGCACCGACCCGCATGATCGTGCCGCTGTCGAAGATGAAGGAGGTCGCCGCGATCGCCAAGGGCGTCGCCGACAAGACCAAGGCCGGCGATCCGCGCGCCGCCGACACCACCATCGGCCCGGTCGTGTCGCGCATCCAGTGGGACAAGATCCAGGCGCTGATCCAGAAGGGCATCGACGAGGGCGCGACCCTGGTCGCCGGCGGCCCCGGCCTGCCCGAAGGCGTCAACAAGGGCTTCTACGTCCGCCCGACCGTGTTCGCCGACGTCACCAACGACATGACCATCGCGCGCGAGGAGATCTTCGGGCCGGTGATCGCGATCCTCGGCGCCAAGGACGAGGACGAGGCGGTGAAGATCGCCAACGACACGCCCTATGGTCTCGCCGGCTACGTCTCCGCCGGCACGGTGGAGCGCGCCCGCACGGTCGGCCGCAAGCTGCGCGCTGGCAACGTCAACCTCAACGGCGTGCCCAACGAGCGCACCGCGCCGTTCGGCGGCTACAAGCAGTCGGGCAACGGCCGAGAGTGGGGCAAGTTCGGCCTCGAGGAGTATCTCGAGGTCAAGGCGATCGCCGGCTACAGCGCGGCGTGATGCGCCCTGATGCAGCTCGCCGGACCTGATCCGGTCCCGGTCTGTCGATGAACACGCCGGCCTCCCTGCGAGGCCGGCGTTTTCTTTGCGGGCGCGACGCGTGGTGGCTTCGGCGATGGCGTTGCGCCACTGCCGTCACCCGCCCTGCGGATCGCCCTCACCCGATGCCCCACAGCTGCGCCAGGCGATAGCCGGCGTCGCGCAGCAGCTCGGTGGCGGCGGCGCGGGCCTGGGCCGGGGTGCGCCAGTTGAGCGCGAGGCCCGCCGCTTCCAGCGTCTGCTCGGCGCACACCACGCGCTCCACCACGAGGGCCGCGCGCAGGCCGATGTGCTGCACCGCCTCGCGGTAGCGCTGGCGGTGGAACACCTGCCGCTCGGTCTTCGCCATGCCGGAATAGCCGTTGGGATCGACCGCGAAGACGCGGCTGAGATCGACGCTGCCGACCGACGGCTGCAGGCCGGCATGGTGCCAGTGCTGCTTGAACTTCATCAGCGCCGCATACTCGCGCGCGTCGATGCCGCCACGGGCGTTGAGGCGCTCGAGCGGCGCATCCCGCAGCGTGTAGATGCGCGTGCCCTGGGCGTCGTCGCCGATCTCGACATGGCCGTCGGCCTTGGCGAGACGCTCCGCCGTCGGCGCGCCGAGCGGATCGCGCCGCGTGCGCAGCCGGCCGACGCGGCGGCGCTTGGCGCGGCCCTTGCCGTCCTTGGCTTTGACCTTGATGTCGCCCTTCGGCGGGATGTGGAAATGCGTCATGGCTCATAGCTCTCGTTGGGGGTGGATGAAACGGATGAAACGTCGGCCGGCGGCGCGACCGGCGCGCCGTCGGGCGCAAGGCCGAAGCGCGCCAGAAGCGCGGCGGAGGCCCGGCAGCCGGCAAGGCCCGGCGCCGGGCCGGCCCAGCGCGACCAGTGCCGCGTCGACGCGAACAGCCGCACCGCCTCCTCGATGCCGAGCCGCGGCGGCGGGCCGATCGCCGCGCGCTTCGGCGCCCGCGCCGCATGGGCCTCGCGGATCGGCGCGTCGAAATAGTTCAGGCTGGAGAGGCTCGGCTTGCGCGCCACGATCTCGGAGACGACGGCGAGGATGATGTCGGCCTCATAGCCTTGGCTGAGCCACAGCCTGACGCGGCCGGTGTCCGGCACGCTCGCCGCATTGGCCTGCACGAAGGCCCGCGCGATCTCGCTGCGCAGCTCGCCCTCGATCCCGTGCCCGGGCCCCTGCACCGCCTCGCGCACCGGCGCGGCCGCCGCTGCGCTGTCCGCCTCGCCCGCGACGCCGGCCGCCGCCGTCTGCCGCGCATGACGGCGGTTGGCGCGAAAGCGCCGCACCCGCTCGGTCGAGCAGTCCGACTGGAACTGGCGGCCGCTCCAGTTGTGCGGCACCACCACAGCACCGCTGTCGTCGAGCAGGCCCGCCGCCACCAGGCGCGCGATGATGTCGGCGGCCTTGCGCGGCGTCATCCGCAGCTTGTAGGCGACGATGGACACCGCGGGCAGCACGCCGCCGTTCTGCGAGGCGAGGCACCACAGATTGATCAGTGCCTTGAACAGCGCGCTCGACAGCTGCTGCACTTTCGGATCGTCCACCAGCGTGTTGTACAATCGGAACCATTGATGCATGCGGTCACGGCCCGAGCCGCTCCAGGAACAGACACGCGCCCCGCCGCCCGCCCCTCGCGCCCCCGCGACGGCGGCATGCGCCGCAGTCGTCGCGTCCCGCGCAAGGAGCAGGCGGCGCGGATCTCGCCGTCACGGCATCGGCTCGCCGGCCTCGAGCTGCGCCAGCAGCTGGTCGCTCAGCACCTCGACGTCGAGACGCAATTCGTCGTCGCGCGGCAGCTGCTCGGTGACCTTGCGGATCGCCGCGAGGATGGTGGTGTGGTCGCGGTCGCCGAACAGTGCGCCGATCTTCGGCATCGACAGCGCGGTGAGCGTGCGACAGAGATACACCGCGACCTGGCGCGGCCGCACGATCCCCGCATGCCGCCGCGGCGACAGCAGATCCTGCAGCGTGGCGTCGTAATAGGTGCACACCGCGAGCTGGATGGCGCGGGCGCTCGGCGCCGGCGGCAGCGCCGCACCGGCGAGCTGCGCGAGCCGCGCCGCCGCGGCGCGATCGGGCCGCACCGCCGATGGGCTGCGGCGCACCGGCGGCGGCTCGTCCGCCGTGACCAGTGCCTCGCTCGCGCGCGCCACCTCCTGCGGCTGCGGCTTGGCCGCGGCGGCGAGCCGCGCCAGCCGGCGCTTGCGGGCGTGATGCAGCGCGTATTGCGTCGGCGTCATCGCGGTGCCGTCCTCGTCGCGCAGCTGCGCCAGGCGATTGGCGATCTGCGCCTCGGAACGGTTCATTCGCCGCGCGATGTCGAGGGTGTCGTGCCGCTCGTTCCACAGCCGCAGGATGGTGCGGTCGTCGGCGGGCGACAGCGCCGCGCCGGCGGCGTCGGCAGGCATCAGGGGCGGGGCAGCGGCGATCAGCGGCGCGCGGACGGCGGACATGGCAGCTCCATCGAGGACGGTTGCGGAAAGATGTCGGGGCGCAGCTCGTGACGGCTGACGCCGCTCGCGGCTTCCACCGCCAGCACGAACTCGCCGGGCACGCCGCGCCGGCTGCGCGCGAGCCAGTACCAGACCTTGGACTGGGTGGTGCCGAGACGGGCGGCCAGCGATTTCTGGCCACCGACGGCGTCGCAGGCTCGCTGCAGCGCCAGCTTGTGCGACGCGGACGGATCGGGGACGGACTGGCCTGCGGCGTCGGGCGCGGGCGAGCTCGGCAGTGACGTTTCCTGCAAGGGATGGTTGTTATCTGTCATGGCTTCACCATCACTGAATCATTGGTTGACCGCAACCGATAAATCAGTAAAGTGGATAACCGAAATCTTGGTAGGGGCGGACGGCCCCTCCATTCATCCCCGAGCCGGTTGCTCGCACCTCGGAGGTCATCATGAAGCAAGTGAATGCTGCGGCGTTCGGCCATCGCGTGCGGCGGCGGCGGGCGAAGCTCGGCCTGACGCAGGAGATGCTCGCCGATCGCATCGGCATGAAGCAGCAGGGCATCGACGCCATCGAGCAGGGTCGTGTCAAGCGGCCGCGGCTGTTGCGCGAGATCGCGGGCGCGCTCGCCACCACCGAGGAGTGGCTGCTGTGGGGGCGCGGCGGCGAAGACCATGACGGCGAGCCGAAGCGCGTGCCGGCCGGCGAGGAGTTCGAGCCCGATCCGGAGATCGACACCCCGACCACCGAGCTCGACCGCCCCTTCCCCGACGCGCTGCCGCAGATGCGCGGCCGCATCGGCGGCGGCTCGACCGGCACGGTGCTGACCATCGACGTCGGCGAGATGCAGGCGCGCGAGGAGGTCGCCGACTGGTGGCGCATTCCCGCCGCCGTACTGCGCGGCCTCGCCCGCGCCGACGTCGCCCGCACCGTCGGCTTCGTGATGGACGGCGACAGCATGGAGCCGACCATCCAGCGCACCGACGTGGTGTTCGTCGACACCAGCCGCCAACAGATCGAGCCCGACGGCATCTGGGCGGTCGACTACGGCCTCGGCCGCACGCTGAAGCGCGTATCGGTCGAGCGCACCGACAGCGGCCTCCGCTACGTGCTGAAGTCGGACAACAAGATGTACCCGGACCAGTCGTTCGCGCCGGAGGAAGTCACGGTGTTCGGGCGCTATGTCGGGCGGTTCTCGGTGTATTAAGCGGCACGGCGATGAGCGAGAACTGTCAAGACCACGGCAGTCCGGTTCATTTTGCGGCGCCGGCCACACCCACCGAGTCATTGCCGGACTCACATGAGGTGTGTCGCGTCAAGTGGGCATAGCTGCAGGTTCGGCCGAGGACATCTCTGCGCCCCGACGGTGGCGTTGCAGGGATGGCGCGCGCAGATCAGGTCAAGGCCGCC
>JBFLYG010000030.1:0-117943 GCA_040756765.1 Pseudomonadota bacterium
AGACCACAAAGTCGCTCTGATCGCCTGTACCAGAAAGCTGATTATCTTCGCAAATGCCGTTCTCGCCCGCGGCACGCCGTGGACTAAATCGGCCGCCCCAACCTAATGGTTGCTCACCATGAGGGGACGTGATGTCGCTCGCGCGGCGTCCGCCGTCGCCCGATCAGTCCGTCGCGGGCGTGCTGCCCAAAATCTCCGCCAGCGCAGACAACAGCCGCTCGATCTGCTCGTCGGTGCCGACCGTGATCCGCAGATAGTTGGCGATACGGGGGGCGGCGAAATGACGGACGATCACCGCGCGCTGGCGCAGCGCCGCGGCGAGCGTCGCGCCATCATGGCCGGGATGGCGCGCGAACACGAAGTTGGCGGTGGATGGCAGGATGTCGAAGCCGAGCTGCGCCAGCCCACGGGTCATCCTCGCGCGGCCGTCGATCACCCGCGCCACGCTCTCGCGAAAATAGGCGTCGTCCTCCAGCGAGGCGATGGCGCCGGCCTGGGCGGGGCGGCCGAGCGGATAGGAGTTGAAGCTGTCCTTCACCCTTGTGAGCGCCTCGATCAGGTCGGCGTCGCCGATGGCGTAGCCGACCCGCAGGCCGGCGAGGGCGCGCGACTTGGACATGGTCTGAACGACCAGGAGGTTGGGGTGCGAGGCGACCAGCGGGATCGCGGTCTCGGCGCCGAAATCGACATAGGCCTCGTCGATCACCACAGGCGCGTCGGGGTGATCCGCCAGCAGGGTCGCGATCTCCGCCCGCGACAGCGCAATCCCTGTCGGCGCATTGGGATTGGGGATGATGATCGCGCCGGCCGGCCGGCGATAGTCGGCGACGCGGATCCGCATCGCCGCATCGAGCGGCACGGCATCGTAGGCGATACCGAACAGGCGGCAGTAGACCGTGTAGAAACTGTAGGTGATGTCCGGGAACAGCAGCGGCGCATCATGCTTGAGCAGGGCGGCGAAGGCGTGGGCCAGCACCTCGTCCGAGCCGTTGCCGACGAACACCTGCTCGGGCGCGACGCCATGATAGGCCGCGAGCTTGGCGCGCAGCGCGATCGCCTGCGGGTCCGGATAGAGGCGCAGCGCATCGCTCGCCTCGCCGCGAACCGCGTCCAGCGCGCGCGGCGATGGACCGAACGGGCTTTCATTGGTGTTGAGCTTGACGAGGCCCGCCATGCGGGGCTGCTCGCCCGGCACGTAGGGTTTGAGGTCGTGTGTCAGGTTGCTCCAGAAGCGGCTCATCGTGGGGTCCAGGTGTCATCGAAACGGCGCGGTGGATCGAACGGTCACGCAGCGCGAGGAAAAGGGACGCGTGGCGAAGGTGAGGTGAGAGGCGATCTCGTCAGGAGGTCGCCGCAGCGGCGAGCTTCTTCAGCCACACCTTGTTGTCATGGAACGCGGCGCCGCCAAACGGCGCGACAGCGTCGGCGCTGGTCAGGGTGTTGATGCCGCGGCCGGTCGCATGGGTGCGGTTGGGATGAATCGATTCCGCCACCAGCACGCCCGGGCGCAGGCCGTCGAAGATCCGCGCCGTCAGCGAGGTTTCGCCGCGCGGGCTGCCGAGGGTCACCATGTCGCCGTCGGCGATGGCGAGCCTGTCCGCATCGACCGGATGGATCAGCACGGAGGGTGCGCCCTCGCGCGCCTGCGACGACGGCGTCTCGGTGAAGCTGGTGTTGAGGTAGCTGCGCGCAGGACTGGTGGCGAGGCGGAAAGGATAGGTCTCGTCGGCGGTCTCGATGATCGCCCAGTGGTCGGGCAGGGACGGCATGTCGCCGAGCGGTCCCATCGGCCGGTTGCGCGGCACCTGCACCTTGGCCCAGTCGGCCTTGAAATGGAATTTGCCGTCGGCATGGCCGAAACCGTCGAGGAAATGCGCGGCGCGGAAGTCCGGCTGCACGTCGCGCCAGTTTTCGACCTCGAGTCCGGCGAGGTTGCCATGGCCGCTCATCTTCAGCGTCTCGTCGATGATGGCGCGCGAGGTCATGTCGAAGGCGCGGTGCTCGGCGCCGACGCGGCGGGCGATGCCCTGCAGCACTTCGTGGTTGGAGCGGCACTCGCCGGGCGGATCGATCAGCTTCATCCCCAGCGAGATGTATTGGTGACCGCTGCCGTAATAGATATCGTCGTGCTCCATGAACATGGTCGCCGGCAGCACGATGTCGGCCATCTGTGCCGTTTCGGTCATGAACTGCTCGTGCACGGCAACGAACAGGTCCTCGCGGGCAAAGCCCTGCCGCACCAAGGTCTGCTCCGGCGCCACCGTCACCGGGTTGGTGCTCTGGATCAGCATCGCCTTGACCGGCGGACCGTTCGCCAGCGCCTCGGCGTCGCCGGTCAGCACGCGGCCGATCTTGGACTGGTCGAGCTGGCGTGTGGTCAGGCCGATCGTGGCGTCCTTGCCCTCGATCAGCGTGGTGTTGAATTTCCAGATCGCGCCGTTGTTGAAGAACGCGCCGCCGCCCTCGTGCTGCCAGGCGCCGGTGACCGCCGGCACGCACAGCGCCGCATGCATCTGCGCCGCGCCGTTGCGGCTGCGGGTGAAGCCGTAGCCGAGGCGGAAGAAGGTGCGTTTCGTGGTGCCAATGAGGCGCGCGAACGCCTCGATCTCGGCGACCGGCACGCCGCAGATCGCGGACGCCCATTCCGGCGTCCGGCTGGCGAGATGGGCCTCGAGCTCATCCGGGCAGTCGGTGTAGGCGGCGAGATAGGCACGGTCGGCGAGGCCTTCGCGGAACAGCACATGCATGACGCCGCAGGCGAAGGCGCCGTCGGTGCCCGGCCGCAGGATGATCTTGATGTCGGCCTGCTTCATCGTCTCGTTGTCGTAGACGTCGACGACCGCGATCTGCGCGCCGCGTTCCTTGCGGGCGCGGGAGGCGTGGGTCATGACGTTGACCTGGGTCGACACCGGGTTGGTGCCCCAGATCACGATGAGATCGGACTTCACCATCTCGCGGGGATCGACGCCGGAGACGCGGCCGGTGCCGGCGGCGTAGCCGGCCCAGGCGATGGTCGAGCAGATCGTCGAGTAGAAGCGCGAATATTTCTTCACATGGGCGAGGCGGTTGATGCCGTCGCGCATCACGAGGCCCATGGTGCCGGCGTAGTAGTACGGCCACACCGACTCCGCGCCGAACGCGCGTTCGGCCTCGTCGAAGCGCTGGGCGATCTCGTCCAGCGCCTCGTCCCACGAGATGCGGGCGAACTGGCCGGAGCCCTTGGGGCCGGTGCGGCGCAGCGGATGCATCAGCCGCTCGGGGTGATGAATGCGTTCAGCGTAGCGCGCGACCTTGGCGCAGACGACGCCGGATGTGTAGGTCTGGCGTTTCGAGCCGCGGACGCGGCCGATGGTCGAGCCGTCGATCACCTCGACGTCGAGCCCGCAGGCGGACGGGCAGTCGTGCGGGCAGGTGGAATGGCGGATGGCGATCTTGGCGGGCGCGTTCATGGCTGCTGGATAGCACGGGTCGTCGGCGCTGTAGAGGCGCGGGAGCGCAGGGCGGCCATCGGCTGCTGCCGGGCCGCTCGGCCTCAAGAGCTGGGAACCGGTCCGGACGGTCTCATCCGCGGCCGGTCACCGGGATGAGGGCGCCGTTGACCGCGGCGGCCGCGTCGGAGGCGAGGAAGCGGATCACCGCGGCGAGGTCGGCCGGCTTCACCCAGGCGGCGGGGTCCGCATCCGGCATCGCCGCGCGGTTTTGCGGGGTGTCGATCACGCCTGGCAGCACGGCGTTGACGTTGATGCCCTTGGGGCCGAGCTCGGCCGCCATCGCTTCCGTCAGTCGCATCACCGCGCTCTTGGCCGCCGTGTAGGCGCCCATCGCCGCGAGGCCTTGCCGGGCGGAGGCGGCGCCCACCGTGACGATGCGGCCGCGCCCTTGCGCCAGCATCGCCGGTACCGCGGCCTGCACCGCGGTCAGCAGCGTCTTCACGTTGACGTCCATCATCTGGTTCCAGGTCTCGGCGGAGGTCTCGTGGACCGCCTCGCCCATGCGAAAACCGCCGGCGAGGGTGCACAGCGCGTCGAGCCGGCCCGCGGTCGCGATGGCGTCGCGCAGGCGCTGCGCCGCCGTTTCGCGGTCGGTCAGGTCGGCCTCGACGAGCTGCCAGCCGGCCGGGGCATTCGAAAACGTCGTTCGCAGGTGGGAGAGGCTAGAGCCGACGAGGATCAGCCGGGCGCCATGTTCTTTGAAGGCACTGGCGACGGCGCGGCCCAGATTGCCGGCGGCGCCGGTGATCATCACAACCGCTTCGTGTCCGCTCATTGTCGCTCTCCTGCCGTCCCGGCTCAGGATGACCCTGCCGGAGCCGCGCCGCTGCAACATTACGGAGAGGAGCGGTGGCTGTCTTCAACTATTTCGCGTATTGCGCGAAGATGAAATCATCTATTCACGAACGTCGAATTTTGGACTAAAATCATTCAATGACCCTGTCCGAGCCGGACCGCCGCCTGCTCCGTGAAATCCAGCGTGACGCCACGTTATCGCTGAAGGATCTGGCCGAGCGTCTGGCGATGTCGCAATCGACCGTCTGGCGCCGTATCCAGGAATTCGAGGCCTCGGGCCTGATCACCTCGCGCGTCACGCTGCTCGATCCGGCGCGGCTGGGACTGGGGGTCTGCGTGTTCGTGCATACCAATCTGCGCGATCACTCGACTGAATCGCGCGAGGCGTTCGAGCGCTTCATTGCCGATCAGCCCAATGTGCTGGAGTGCTTCTCCGTCACCGGCCCGCACGATTATGTGCTCTTGATCCGTGCCGAGGACGTCGCGGCCTATGAAGACTTCCTGATGCACAAGCTGCTCGCGCATCCGCGTGTCGCCTCGGCGCAGTCGGACTTCGCGCTGCGCCAGCTCAAATACACCACCATGCTGCCGCTCTAGTGTGCTGAACGCGAAGTTCCTAAGATTTCGCGGCTTCAGGAACTTCGTGTTCATAGAGCACACTCGAATCGTCAATTTGCTAGTGTCCTTATCGCTTCGCAAGTTCGTATCGCGGTCGCGACAACTGCAGCGAACTTGCGAAGCGGGACACGAGTCGCCCGGTTCTCACATTTGCATCTGAAGCGAATGTCAAAGCCGCTCCACGAGTGAATTCCGTGTCGCGGCACGGTGGCGCGCCGTCATGCCTGCAATGCCTGGCTGCGGCCATGGACAAGTGCGCGGCGAGGCTCGAATATCGGTGCGAGGAAACCCTGCGCGCATGGCGCGCTGCCAATGAGGATGCGATGCAATTCAAACATGTGACACTGGAGATCGACGGTGCGGTCGCCATCATTCGCCTCGACCATCAGGAGGTGATGAACGCAGTGTCGGTCGACATGCTGCAGGGCCTCGGCGAAGCCCTCGACGTCATCGATGAGAAGCGCAGCGAGGTGCGCTGCATCGTGCTCACCGGCGCCGGTCGTGCATTCTGCACCGGCGCCAATCTGCAGGGGCGCAACCTGCAGCCGGGTTCGCGGCGCAACGCCGGCGTCACGCTGGAGACGGCCTTCCATCCGTTCCTGCGCCGCCTGCGCGATCTGCATTGTCCGCTGGTGACCGCGGTCAACGGCCCGGCCGCAGGCGCCGGCATGAGCTTCGCGCTGATGGGCGACATCATCCTCGCGGCGCGCTCGTCGTATTTCCTGCAGGCGTTCCGCCGCATCGGCCTCGTGCCCGACTGCGGTTCGACCTGGCTGCTGCCACGCCTGATCGGCAAGGCGCGCGCCATCGAGCTGTCGCTGCTCGGCGAGCGGCTGCCGGCGGAGACCGCGCTCGCCTGGGGGCTGATCAACCGCGTGCACGACGACGCGGTGCTGATGGACGAGGCGCTCAAGCTTGCGCGCGAGCTTGCCAATGGTCCGACCGTCGCGCTGTCGTTGATCCGCAAGCTGTATTGGGAGAGCCCGGAAAACTCGTTCGAGGAGCAGATCGACCTCGAGCGCCAGAGCCAGCAGAAGGCCGGCGCCGCCGAGGATTTCAAGGAAGGCGTCACTGCTTTCCTCGAGAAGCGTCCGGCGAAGTTCAGCGGACGATAGTCTGACGCGATCTCTCGTCTGTCCGGGCGAGAAAAGTGAATGCCCGCGCCGGAGAGCGCGGGCATCACGACGGCGGACATAAGGGGGCGGGCGTCGCCGCTAACGCTTCAACAGGTCGACGAGCGTGGTGCCGAGGCGCGCGGGGGACGGCGAGACGCGAATCCCGGCGTCTTCCATCGCCGCGATCTTGGCTTCCGCGTCACCCTTGCCGCCGGCGACGATGGCGCCGGCATGGCCCATGCGGCGGCCGGGCGGGGCGGTGCGGCCGGCGATGAAGCCGACCATCGGCTTGTTGCGGCCGCGCTTGCGCTCATCCTTGATGAACTGTGCCGCGTCCTCCTCCGCCGCGCCGCCGATCTCGCCGATCATCACGATCGACTCCGTTTTCGGGTCGGCGAGAAACATCTCCAGCACGTCGATGAACTCGGTGCCCTTCACCGGATCGCCGCCGATGCCGACCGCCGAGGTTTGGCCGAGGCCGACCTGCGAAGTCTGGAACACGGCTTCATAGGTCAGTGTCCCCGAGCGCGATACCACGCCGACGCTGCCCTTCCTGAAGATGCTGCCGGGCATGATGCCGATCTTGCATTCGCCGGCGGTCATCAGCCCGGGGCAGTTCGGGCCGACGAGGCGCGACGATGAGCCTTCGAGCGCGCGCTTGACGCGGATCATGTCCTTCACCGGAATCCCTTCCGTGATGCACACGATCAGCGGCACCTGCGCGTCGATCGCCTCGCAGATCGCATCCGCCGCGCCCGGCGGCGGCACGTAGATCACGCTGGCGTCCGCGCCGGTGGCTTCGCGCGCCTGCGCCACGGTGTCGAACACCGGCAGTCCGAGATGGGTCGATCCGCCCTTACCGGGCGAGGTGCCGCCGACCATCCGCGTGCCATAGAGCATCGCCTGCTCGGAGTGAAACGTGCCGTTCTTGCCGGTGAAGCCCTGGCAGATCACCTTGGTGTCGGCATGGATCAGGATCGACATTACGCGGCCTCCCTGCGCACGGCGCGAACGATCTTCTGCGCGGCGTCGTCGAGATCGTCGGCAGAGACGACGTTGAGGCGGGACTCGGCGATGATGTTTTTGCCGAGCTCGACATTGGTGCCTTCGAGCCGCACCACCAGCGGCACCTTGAGGCCGACTTCGCGCACGGCGGCGACCACGCCCTCGGCGATGACGTCGCAGCGCATGATGCCGCCGAAGATGTTGACGAGGATGCCGCGGACATTGGGATCGGTGGTGATGATCTTGAAGGCCGCCGCCACCTTGTCCTTGGTGGCGCCGCCGCCGACGTCGAGGAAGTTGGCAGGCGTGCCGCCATAGAGCTTGATGATGTCCATGGTCGCCATGGCAAGGCCGGCGCCATTGACCATGCATCCGATCTCGCCGTCGAGGGCGATGTAGTTGAGGTCGTGTTTCGACGCCTCGATCTCCTTGTCGTCTTCTTCCGTGAGATCGCGCAGCTTCAGCACGTCGGGGTGGCGGTAGAGCGCGTTGGAATCGAAGCTGACCTTGGCATCGAGGCAGCGCAGTTCGCCCTGCTTGGTCAGCACCAGCGGGTTGATCTCGAGCATCGCCATGTCCTTGGCGACGAACGCTGAGTAGAGCTGCAGTGTCAGCCGCTCGGCCTGCTTCGCCGGATCGTCGGTGAGGCCGAGCGCCGCCGCCACCTTGCGGCCGTGATGCGCCATCACACCGGTTGCCGGATCGACCGAGAAGGTCACGATCCTCGAGGGCGTGCTGTGCGCGACCTCCTCGATGTCCATGCCGCCTTCGGTTGAGACGACGAACGCGACGCGCGAGGTGGCACGATCGACCAGCATGGAGAGGTAGAATTCTTGCGCGATCTCCGCGCCGTCCTCGATATAGAGGCGGTTGACCTGTTTGCCCTGCGGCCCGGTCTGCACCGTCACCAGCGTGTGGTGGAGCATCTCGCTGGCGAACGCGCCGACCTCGGCGACCGAGCGCGCGATGCGCACGCCGCCTTGGGCGCCGGCCGGCAGTTCCTTGAAGCGGCCCTTGCCGCGGCCGCCGGCATGGATCTGCGACTTCACCACATAGACGGGGCCAGGCAGCGTTCGCGCCGCGGCCACCGCTTCATCGGCAGTGAAGGCCGCGACGCCCGGGGACACCGGCGCGCCGAACTCCTTCAGGATCGCCTTGCCCTGGTACTCGTGAATATTCATGCGCTTGCGTCCTCCGCTGGGCTGTCATTGGCCAGACTGAAGCGTGCTGCGGTGCGCCTCAGCTGAATTGGCATTATGTATTATGTATACCAATAAAAATGGCGCGGATGTCAAGCTTTGTTGCGGTCGGCACGGGTGGGGTGGGTGATCGGCGACGCGGCGCATCGGGGTACCCTCAGGGGCTGCCCCTGTCACCGGCGCATGGTCCGGCGAGGGGCAGCCCTCCTGACTCTTCCGTACGGTTTCAACGCGCGTTGGGGCCTCATGGTTCGAGACGCGCAGCATTGCTGCGCTCCTCACCATGAGGGGATGATGCACGTCGTGCATGGCGTTCCATGATTTGTTGCGCTCATGCGGGCTATGCGCTGGCGCAGCGTGGCTGTCGCCTTCGCTCCGAGGTGCATCGCACGCGTTTTTCCGTGCTGTGCCGAGGGGAGGGCAGCCACGTGGCCTATCCCCTCATCCCGAGGAGGCGCGCAGCGCCGTCTCGAGGGACGAGGCCCGTGCGCGATGAGACGCGCGACCAGAGACATGCGGCGAGAAAAAGCGCGCACCCTTTCAGGTGCGCGCCTGTCGCAAGGGGCGGGGCGGTCAGGGGGCCGCGCCGCGACGACGAGCGTCTTCAGGCGATCTTTCGAGCTAGGCGGTCCTCGCCTTCTGCACGTTGCTCTCGGTGGCGGTGGCGTCCTGGTGGCCGTTGATGAAGGCCGCGCGCACCGGCTTGATGACGAACACCGCGAGCAGCGCCGCGGTCGCGTTGAGCGCCACCGCGATCACGAACACTGACTGCCAGCCCCACGTCGCCGCCGCGACACTGGCGAGCGGCACGAGGAGCGAGGCCGTGCCCTTGGCGGTGTAGAGCATGCCGGCGTTGGTGGTGGCGAACTTCGCGCCGAAGGTGTCGCCGCAGGTCGCCGGGAACAGGCTGTAGATCTCGCCGAACACCGCGAAGTAGATCGCGGTCGCCAGCACAAACACCAGAGGGTTCTGGCCGTAGGTGGCGAGCGTCAGCAGCATCGCCGCCGCTGTGCCGAACGCGATGAACATGGTGTTCTCGCGGCCGATGTTGTCGGACACCCAGCCGAAGAACGGCCGGCCGAAGCCGTCGAAGATGCGGTCGAGCGAGATCGCGAAGGTCAGCGCCGCCATCTGGAAGCCGAGCAGGCTGACCGGCACCGAGGCGATCTTGTAGTCGTGGGCGATCGGCGCGATCTGCGCCGCGGTCATCAGGCCGCCGGAGGCGACCATCACGAACACGATGTAGAGCAGCCAGAACACCGGCTTGCGCAGCACCTGCGACGGCATGAAGTCGACCTTGGTCTGCGGCAGGTTGACCTTCTTCCTGCGCACCGGCACGGCCTGCGCCGGCGGCCGCAGGAACAGCGCCAGCACGCACACGATCAGGCCCTGGCCGATGCCGAAGGTGAGGAAGGCCTGCTGATAGCCGCTGCTGGCGATCATCGTGGCGATCGGCACCACGGTGAGGGCGGCGCCGGCGCCGAAGCCCGCGGCGGTGGCGCCCGCCGCGAGGCCGCGGCGATCGGGAAACCACTTCAAGGCGTTGCCGACGCAGGTGCCATACACCGAGCCGGCGCCGATGCCGGCGACCACCGCGGCGACATACAGCATCGGCAGCGAGCTTGCGACCGAGTTCAGCACCCAGGCGAGTGCGATCATCACGCCGCCGAACATGATGACGATGCGCGGGCCGTAGCGATCGACGAACCAGGCTTCCACCGGCACCAGCCAGGTCTCGGTGACGACGAAGATCGTGAAGGCGAACTGGATGGCGGCGCGGCCCCAGTGAAACTGGGCGTCGATGGGGTCGACGAACAGCGTCCATCCGTATTGCAGATTGGCGATCATCGCCATGCACACGATGCCCATCGCAAGTTGAAGCCAGCGAAAAGCGCCGCCTTCAACGGGCACACGTGCCGATTGCTGGTTGACAGTCATGTTTCCTCCGGTGCGCGTTTGATTGTGGCTTTGGAGCCGGCGCTGCCGCCGCGAAGACTGGTATACTATATTCCAATTTGCAAGCGGGTTTTGACCGTTGGTGTCCGCCGCCACTGCGGCGGTCGTCGTGTCATCGGGCCTCTCCCGCCGCCGGCTCGTCGGTGCTCTTGCAAAAAAAAGCCCCGAAACCTCGGGGCTTTTGAAGTCAGGGAAGAAAATCGGAACAATCAGGCCGAATAACCCGCGGCTCGGCCGCGTGTTGGGTCAACATTGGTATAATATATACCAAAACGCAAGAGCGATTTGCGGTGGGGCCGCGGCGCCGAGGCGGGCAAAGAAAAAGGCCCCGGAAAACCGGGGCCAGGAAACGAGACGCGCCCAGGGAGGAAGGCCGTCTCGGGAGGAAAAGGAGGCAGTCAGGCCGCCTGCAAATCAGCGCCAAGCCCTTGACCGGGCGTCGCTAACCGGAGGCTTCAGAGGCCGAAATAGGGCTCGTCGCCGTTGCGCGCCGCGATCAGCGCGACGCGGTCGAGCGCGGTCTCGATCAGGGTCCTGAGGCGGCCGAACAGGCTCTGCGAAGGCAGGCGGCCGAGCGAGGTGGTGTTGGACATCGCGGTATTCCCGTGTGTTGCGGTGGCCGGGGCGTCCGGCGTCATGGGAATGACTTAATGTATACCAGATGCCACCTCAACCCCCGTTTCTGCATGGCAGCATGCAACTGTTGCGGTGCGGTAGATGGATCGGGGAGGGGTCCGGGTGCCAGGACCGGGGAGGTCAGGGGCTCGTGCTGGCTGCCGCCCGGGCCGCGGCGATCACCTGCTGGCGCAGCCACTGACTGGCGGGATCGCCCTCGCTCTGGCCATGCCAGTACAGGAACAGGTCGAACCGCTCGGTGGTCAGCGGAAAGCGCAGCACCTGCAGTGGCAGCACCTCGCCGAGGATGCGCGCCACCGGCATGGTGAGGGTGCAGAGCATGTCGCTGCGGCTGACCACGCGGGCGGCGGCGAAGTAGTGCTGGCAGCGCAGGCAGACATTGCGCTGATGGCCGTCGCGGCTGAGCTCGAGATCCTCCAGCGCGAGGCCACGGCGGCGCGCCGACACCATGACATGGTCCTCGGCGAGATAGCGCGGCAGCGTCAGCCGCCGGCCGACGCGCGGATGGTCGCGGCGCGCCAGCACGCCGAGCGGCTCGCCGGCGAGGCGTTCGCGCTGCACGGCGCGCGGCAGCGGCAACAGCACGTCGATCGCCGCATCGATGGTGCCGGCGGACAACTCCATCTCGAGCTCGCGCCGGCTGACCTTGACCACCGCGAGATCGACATGGGGCGCAGCCGCGCGGATGCGGGTGGCGAGCTCGGGCAGTAGCCAGGTCTCCAGCAGATCGCGCATGCCGATGGTGAAGCTGCGGCGGGCGGTCGCCGGCTGGAAGCCGCCGGCGTCGGCGAGGGTGCCGCGCAAACTCTGGATCGCCTGCCGCACCGGGCCGATCATGCGCCGCGCCGCCGGGGTCGGCGCGAGGCTGCGCCCCTGGCGCACGAACAGGGGATCACTGAGCGCTTCGCGCAGCCGCGCCAGCGCGTGGCTGATCGCGGGCTGGGTCAGGTTGAGCCGCCGCGCCGCGGCGGTGACGCCGCCCTCGCTGTAGATGGCGTCGAACACCAGGAACAGGTTGAGGTCGATCCGGGACAGATGCATCAGATTGATGGCCCGTCATTCAATCAATTCATTTGAGGAATGATACGCGGCCGCCTAGGCTGGCTCAAGCTCGCCGCGAGGCGATCCGATCGCGGCGACCACGCGATGCCGCAAGCCCGAAGGGATTTTCGCATGTCCGACGTCCGCGCGCCCGTGTCCGATGCCGCCGCGTCCGCGCTACTGCGCGAGCGCGGTTCGGCTTTCCTGGTGAAGCGCGATCATCTGCCGGAATGGAGCTGGCGCGACGCTGCCCCGCCTGCGGATCTCGCCGACGGGCAGGTCGTGCTGCGGCAACTGCGCTTCGCGCTCACCGCCAACAACATCACCTATGCCAAGTTCGGCGGGGACACCCAGATCCAGTACTGGCGTTTTTTTCCGGCCGACGACCCATGGGGCCAGATCCCGGTGTGGGGCATCGGCGAGGTCGCGCGCTCGCGCCATCCCGCGCTCGCCGAGGGCGAACGGGTGTACGGCTATTTTCCGATGGCGAGCCACCTCGTGGTGGCGCCGGACCGCGTGCGCACCGCGGGCTTCATCGATGCGCAGCCGCACCGCGCGGTGCTGCCGCCGACCTACAACGAGTACGCCCGGCTCGATCACGATCGCAGCTATGATCCGGCCCGCGCCGACCAGCACCTGGTGCTGCGGCCGCTGTTCAGCCTGTCGTTCTTCCTCGCCGCTTATCTGCAGGACGAAGCGTTGTTCGGCGCGCGGCAGATCGTCATCTCCAGTGCGTCGAGCAAGACCGCCATGGGCCTCGCCTTCCTGATGGCGCGGGACAAGCCGGACGGTGTCCGCCTGGTCGGCCTGACCTCGAAAGGCAATGCGGCGTTCGTTGCGCGCGCCGGCCACTATGACGATGTCATCAGCTATGACGCGATCGCCGCGCTGCCTACCGACGCGAAGGCCGTTTTCATCGACATCGCGGGTGATCCGAAGGTGCTCGCCGCGGTGCACCGGCATCTCGGCGATATCATTCAGCAGAGCATCCGGGTCGGCGCCACCCACTGGGACAGCACGGCCGCGGAGGAGAGATTGCCGGGACCGGCGCCGCAATGGTTCTTCACGCCCGACCACATCGTGCGCCGTCGCACCGAATGGGGGACGGATTTGCTGCGCACCCGCCTTGCGCAGGCGTGGGGCGCGTTCGTTGACGACACCGATCGCTGGCTGCGCATCAGCCATGGCGCGGGCCGGCCGGCGATCGAGGCCGCCTACAGCCAAGTGCTGGCCGGCGGCGTGCCGGCGCAGGTCGCGCACACGCTGTCGTTCGCGGGCGCGGCCTGACCGGTCAGGTGGCCGGCGCTGGCGCCATCCGCAGCAACGCCGCGCGCAGCGCCAGCACGAGCGCGACCGCCGCCAACGCCGCGGCCGCATAGCGCAGCGTCGCGAGGCCGGGCGCAATCGCGACGATCATGATCACCGTATGGGCGATCGCCGGCGCGTGGACGGCGCGCGCGGCGAGCATCACCGCGGCGGCCGCGCCGACCGCCAGCGGAATGGCGGCGATGGCCTCGAACGGCAGGCTGGCGCCGAGGCCGCCTGCGATCAGGCAGACGAGATGGGCGAGCACCACCGCGCGCGGACGCGCGGCGGGGGCCTGCGGGGCAGCGAGCACCACCAGTGCGGCGGCGGCGACCGGCGCCGGCAGCGCCGGAAATCCGGTCAGCGCGCCGATCTGCCAGGCGCCGAGGGTCGCGAGCGCGCCGCCGGCCGCGGCGATCGCTGGCATGGCGCGATCCTGCAAACGCACCGGCGCGCTCATGAGGCGGCGTCGCCGTGCGGCGCTCCCACCGGCACGCGCGGGAAGTCGAGCTCCGGCCGGGCCAGATGGTTGAACAGGTTCGAGAGCTGGTTCAGCGCGACATGGGCGACCATCTCCGCGAGTGCAGCGTCGCTCCAGCCGGCGGCGCGCACCGCGGCGAGGCGTTCGTCGCTGACGTCGCCGCGCCGTTCGACGACATCGCGCACGAAGGCGAGCGCGGCGTTCGTTGCGGCGTCCTGCGACTGTGCGCGGCGGGTGAGGGCAAGCTCTTCAGCGGACAGGCCGATCTTGCCGCCGCGGAAGCTGTGCGCCGAGACGCAGTATTCACAGCCGTTCAATTCGGCGACCAGCAATGCGATGCGCTCGCGCATCTTGGTGTCGAGCACGGCAGCGGGACCGACCAGCGCGGCACGGAAGTCGAGATAGCCAGCGAGCGCGGCGGGGCCGTTGGCCATCGCCTTGTAGAGGTTCGGCAGCCGCCCGAGCTGCTTCTGGGTCGCGGCGAGCAGCGGTTGCACGGCGCTGTCGGCGGTGGCGGCGTCGAGCATGGCAAAGCGGGGTGTCATGGCAGTGGTCCTTTCGGGGTAGAGGTCAGGAAATGCGGGCGGCGAGCAGCGTCGCGGCGATGCGTTTGGCTGCGTCGGCAGCCGCCGGGCTCTGCTCGCGCACGGCGGTGACGATGGCGCCGTCGAGCAGCAGCATCAGTGCGCGCGCCAGCTCGTCACGCTGTGCGGTGCGGCTGACGCCGGCGCCGCGCAGATAGTCAGCGATCATCGCGGTGACTGCGCGCTTGTGCTCGGCGGCGGCCTGGTGCACGGCGCTGTCGCCCTGCGCCACCTCGGCGATCGAATTGGAGAAGGCGCAGCCGCGAAACTCGGGATCCTCGAAGCGCTCACGGATGGCGTCGAAGATTGCCAGCGGCCGTTGCCGCGGCTCGGGCGCGAGCCGCGCGACCGTGCGTGCGAGCCAATCCCGCCAGCTGGCGTCGCGACCACGAATGAAAGCAAGGGCGAGGTCGTCCTTGGACGGGAAGTGCCGGTAGAACGTCGCCTTGGCGACGCCGCTTTCCGCGATCAGCCGGTCGACGCCGATGCTGCGGATGCCGTGGCGATAGAACAGCGTTTCCGCGGTCTGCAGAATTCGGGTGCGCGGGTCTGTCGAGGTGTCGGGTGTGCTCATGTCCAGAAAATAGAAAGACAGGTCTGTCTTGTCAAGATGCAGCCGGGCAGCACCGTGGTGCCGCGGCATGCGCGTTGTGTGGCGGGCGTCTCGGCCCTCAAACGAGAGCCCCCGCGACGGACGGCGTCGCGGGGGCTCGATGACGGGGAGGGCTCAGCTCAGGCGTGGCCATCCTCGGTGGGGGCGGCGCCGTTGCCGGACTTGGCCGGGACGCCGATGGCGTCGCCGACCGAGTTCTCCAGCAGCGTCGACAGCGGGTCGGCGCCGGGCTTGTAGCCGCCCTGGCGCAGGATCTCGTCGACCATCGGCCGCAGCGCCTGCACCTTGAGGAGCTGGCCGGCGAGGCCGTCGCCGAAGCCGAGGTTGCCGCCGCCGTCGCCCGCGCCGCCGCCCAGCATGCCGCCGGTGTTGAGGATGCGGATGTCCTTGATGCTGGCGATCGGCTTGACCGCTTCGGTGATCGCAGCGGGAATGATCTCGATGCGCTTCTTGGCGAGCTCGAAATTGATGACGTTCTCGGCGAGCTTGTTGCGCGCCTCGTTGTTCAGCGTCGTGACGGCGGCTTCTGCCTCACCCATGTCGCGCACGCCGGCGGCCTTGATCTTGTTGGCCTCGGCGTCGGCAGTCGCGAGCGTGCGGATGGCGTCGGCGCGGTCGAGCGAGGCCTTCTTCTCGGCTTCCGCCGCGACGATGACCTCGGTCGACTTCTTCTCGGCCTCCTTGCGCGCGGCAAGCACCGCGGTCTGGCGGTCGCGGTCGGCGACTTCGATGGCGCGCGCGGTCACGACCTTTTCCTCCGCCGACACGGCGAGCGCTTCGGCGGTCTTGGCGTTGGCGATCGCCTCCGACTGCTCCTTGCTCTTGTTGGCGACGGCGATCTCGTTCTCCTGGGTCGCGATCTGGATCTCGCGGTCGGCGTTGGTCTTGCGCTTGTTGACGGCAAGATCAGCCTCGATGGTCGCGGTTTCCCGCACCTGCTTGGCGGAGGCCTCGCGCTGCGCGATCTGCTGCTCGGTCTCGATGCGTGCGTTCTCCTCGGTCAGCTTCGCGGTCTGCTGCGCCTGTGCCACCTCGGCACGGGTGCTCGCCGTCTTGTTGGCGATGTCGCGGTCCTGGCTGAGCTCGGCCTCCTTCTTGGTGCGCTCGATCGATAGCGTCTGCTGGCGCGCCTCGAGGTCCTTCTGGGCGATCGCCACCTCGTTGTCGCGGATGATGGCGTTGCGCTCCTGCTTGCGCGCCTCGGTGATCTTCTTGAGGCTGGTGAGGCCCTCGGCGTCGAAGAAGTTTTCCGGGTTGAAGAAGGTGATGTCGGTCTGGTCGAGCTTGGTCAGCGACACCGATTCCAGCTCGAGGCCGTTCGACTTGACGTCGGACTCGACCGCTGTCTGCACATGCTTGACGAAGTCGCTGCGCTTCTCCTGCAGCTCGAGGATCTCCATGGTGGCGGCGACCGAACGCAGGCCGTCGACGAACTTGGCCTCGACCTGCTGGCGCAGCTTCTCGGCATCGTTGGTGAGGTCGCCGAGCGTCTGGGCGGCGAGCGCGATGCTCTCGGCGTCGGGGCGGACGCGGACATAGAACTCGGCGCCGATGTCGACGCGCAGGCGGTCCTTGGTGATCAGCGAGTCCTTCTTGCTGCGCTCGACCTGCAGGCGCAGCGTCTTGAGGTTGACGCGGGCGAGGGAGTGGAAGATCGGCAGCACCACGGCGCCGCCGTCGAGCACCACCTTCTTGCCACCGAGGCCGGTGCGCACAAACGCCTCGTCGCGGGTCGAGCGGCGATAGAGCGTGGTGAAGACAATGCCCATGACGATGATCAGCAGCACGCCGATCAGGGCGGGGATCGCAATATCGAACATCGAGATGACTCCGGTCAGTTGATGGACGAAGAACGGGCGCGCTTGAGGTCCTCGGGCGCCGCGACGGCAACGAAGCGCGTGTCGTCGCGATCGACCAAGAGGACCGTTGCGCCCTGGGGCAGGGCCGCCGACGCCGGGGCGGCGCAGGCGGCGACGAAGTGCGGGTTGCCGTGCACGTCGCTGACACGGACGCGGCCGGGCAGGCCCTGGTCGAGCGGGCCGACCACGACCTCGCCGATGCGGCCGACGAGATCGGCCAGCTCGACCGCATAGCTCTCGTCGCGCGGGACGATGCGGGCGACGAGGCGGCTCGACGCGCGCACCAGCGGCAGCGCCACCACGAATGCGGCGGGGCCGGCGACGAGCAGTGGCAGCGGCGCGGCGATGGCGCGCGCGATGTCCTGGATCAGGAAGCCGGCGATCGAGAACAGGCCGAGCACCAGCAGCAGGAAGATCAGCAGCGGCACGCCGCCGACATTGAGCCACGAGATCGCGTTGACGAGGCCGTGGTCGCTATGGCCATCGAAATCGACGCTGTGGCCGATCGCCTCGCTCAGCGACATGCCGATCAGCATGGAGATCGCCTCAGCGCCGCCGATCAGGATGATCATCAACGCTGCAATGGAGAAGGGGCGGACTTCAGGGGCGAGAAGGTGCTCAACGAACGTCATGGGGCGCCTGTGCAATGAGGGTCCGATTGGACCGGAAAGACGCATCCAACGCATTAACCCGGAGCATGAATGTCACCAGGTGCCATACGCCTTTCCTTTATGTTCCCGATGACTGTGCCTTCAAGCGCGCGAGACGGCCCGCAATCTCTTGGTCGCGGTGGAGCGCGCTAAGTTCATCGATACCTTGCGTCGACGCCGCGCGGCCGGCCGGTATCCCGGTGGTGCGGGCGATGGCACGGCCAGCGCGTTCCGCCTTGCCGATGCTCTCGGCGCGTGGCGATGTCGGGCTGGCGCGTCCCCCGGCGGCTGCGGCCTCGCTGGCCTTGAGATCGGCGAGGCGCGCCTCAGCGTCCTCGAGCGCCGAGCGGACCGCCTGCAGCGAGGTGACGTTGGCGTCGATGCTGTCGCGGTTCTGCTGGTCGGCGCGGGACAGCACCTCGAGCTGCGCCTCGAGGTCGAGCTGGCGCGCCAGGCCCGAGGTCGCGAGGTCGTCGCGCTTGGCGTCGATCGCGGTGCGGATCTTGTCGGCAAGGCCTTCGAGCTCATGCTCGAGCTCGCTGCGCCGCGCTTTGAGGCGGTACTCCTCGGCACGGGCGCGGGCGAGGTCGGCATGGGCGGTCTTCTCGGCGTCCTCGATCTCGCGGATCGCCTGCTGCACGACGGCGACCTTGTTGGCGTCCTCGACCTTGTCGATGGCGGCATTGGCGATGCCGGCGATCAGCCGGCCGACACGGACCAGGATGGTATCGGAGGTCATGGCGGGCTCCTGTTCTGGCGGAAGATTCGGTGTGACGCCGAAATGGATCTCGAAGGCGCCGTCGCGGCGCACGAGGTAGGCCGGCGCGGTGTGGCCCCAGCCCGGGACATAGCCGGCGACGTCGAACGGCACGGTGATGCGCCCGAGCGCGGTGCCGAGCGTCAGCGTGGTCGCGGTCTTGATGTTGACCAGCTTCTCGTCGAGCGGCAGCCGCGGCAGCGCCGCGGCGCGATAGTCGAGGCGGTCGCGCAGGCCGAGCGTGACGAGGCGCGAGGGCAGGCGGGTGCGCTGGCGGATCGCGTCGTAGGCGTGGGCGTGGAGAGCGACGAGGTTGGAGCCGATGTTGTTGTCGCGGGCGATGGCGTCGAGCAGGTCCATCATCACCGCGTAGTCGTCGAAGGTCGCGGCGATGGCCTGCTGCCCGCCCGCATCGGGGGCGAGGCGGTAACGCAGGGCGTAGTCGGCGGTCTGACGGGGCGCGGGCATGGAAATTATTAAAGCACTACTTTTGTGCTTTACAAGGCCCGCGCTTCAATAAAGTTGTGCTGCGTCTGCGAAACAATCCAGGGTGTCGTTAAGGCATTGGTCGGGCTGGGAGATCGGCGCCGGACCGGGGCGGCGGCGGCGATGCGGCCGCCGCAGGATCAGCCGGCGGCTGCCGCCGGCCGCCGGGCGGGCCGCTCGTCCGGGCGCAGCGTCAGCACCGATACCCCGGACGCGGTCACGGCCACGGTGTGCTCGAACTGGGCGGACAGCGAGCCGTCGGCGGTCACGACGGTCCAGCCGTCGTCCTGCGTCTTCACATTGCGCCGACCGCGGTTGAGCATCGGCTCGATCGTGAACACCATGCCCTCGCGGAGGACGAGGCCGGTGCCGGGCTTGCCGAAGTGCAGGACCTGCGGTTCCTCATGCATTTCGCGACCGATGCCGTGACCGCAATACTCGCGCACCACGGAATAGCCGTTGCGTTTGGCATGGCGTTCGATCGCCCAGCCGATGTCGCCGAGCCGCGCGCCCGGGCGGACCGCGCGGATGCCCTTCCACATCGCCTCGTAGGTGGTCTTGACCAGATTCCGCGCCACGCACGTCACCTCGCCGACGAGATAGGTCTTGCTGGAATCCGCGATGTAGCCGTTCTTCTCGAGCGTGATGTCGAAGTTGACGATGTCGCCGTCGCGCAGCACGCACGCCGTCGACGGCACGCCATGGCAGACCACGTCGTTCACCGACGCGTTCAGCACAAAGCCATAGCCGTACTGGCCCTTGCTCGCGGGGCGCGCCTTGAGATCGTCCACGATAAAGCGCTCGACCATGTCGTTGACCTGCAGCGTCGACAGGCCGGCGAGCGCGGTGCGATCCAGCTGCCCGAACACCGACGCCAGCAGCCGGCCGGACTCCGCCAGCAGCGCCAGCTCCTGCGGCTGCTTGGTCATGCCGCGCTCGCCGCCAGCGACGGGGCCGACACGCCGGCGGCGCTCAGTTCGCGCGCCATGATCTCGGTGAAGCTGAGGGTCGGATTGGTCTCGCAGAGCATGCCGACCTTGATCCAGTAGGTGGCCTGCGCGTTGATCGACCGGAACGACACCTTGCTCGCCCGGCGCAGCTGGTCGTGCAGGTCGTCGTCGATGCTTACGATGCCCATGGGGTCTCTCCGACTATACGATTCATATATGAATCATATGCGTCGTAGAGAGGAAAGCCAAGGGCCGCGCGGAAGGAGGGATGGCTGGAGCGCCGCCGCCTGTGGTCTTCAGGCCGGGCCGCTGGCGCGCACCGTCGTCCGGCCGGTCTCCAGCGCTGTGCGGCTGTCCGTCGGGGCCTGCTCCCGCCTGTCCACAAGGCCGTAGTCCCTGATGACTCCGGCGACACGCAGGCGGTAGTCGCGGAAGATCCCGGCGCGGCCGGCAGCCTGGGTGGCGCGATGGCGCGGCCGGTTGCGCCAGGCGGCGACCGCGTCCTCGTCGCGCCAGAACGACAGCGACAGCAGCTTGTCGGGCTCGGTCAGGCTCTGGAAGCGCTCGACGGAGATGAAGCCGTCGATGGTCATCAACTCGTCCCGCAGCCGCGCGGCGTGGTCGAGATAGTCGTTCTTGCGACCATCGGCCGGCCAGACTTCGAAAATGATCGCGATCATCACATCCCTCCCGCGTCCGGCATGTGCCGTTGACCGTGTGCGCTGCGTGTGGATTTCCGCTCTAACATCGCAAGCGGCCGGTTCGTTTCGCCGCCGCTCGAAGCTTGCTGGAAGATCTCGCTCGGAGGCGCGGCATCAGCATCAGGTCGGTTGCGCTGAAGTGGCTGGCGCAGGCGAGATGCGACGTCGTCAGCAGCAAGGAACCGATCATGACGGCAGTGACGCCCCCTGAATGCGGGCTCGAATTTCAGACACAGGTTTTTCGAGAATGATTTTCCAAAAATATAGCTATTTTTGTTTCATATATTTCAATTGTGGCCAGTTCTAAAGAATGAATGTAGTTTTTCTCCCCCGTGAGCCGCACGTCTACTCCTTTCGACTAACTGAGTGTGGCACGGTCTCCCCCACATTTGCCTGAATTGGTTTTCATGACGGTTTTGCAACACGGGGACATGACTGTATGACTGAACGCCGCTCGCGTACGCCTTCGGCACGTGGGAACTTTATGGATGAGGTTCGCGGGGCGCTCGATCAATTCGAGAAGCAGGAGCGCGAGCTGCGCGACGACGAGCGGCGCGAGCGTGAGCTGGCGCTGACACGGATCCTCGAGCAGTCACGGTCGAAGCCGACCGCCTGAGCCTGAGCAAACGCCGCGTGCGAACGGGACATCGCACGCGGCGTTTTGCATCCTCGAAGAAACGACCAGTGTCACGCGCTGGTCCGCGGTCTTCCAACCATTGTCGTGTCGGTGTCTCACGGACAACGCCTAGGGCGCGCCCGCGCTCACCTGCGTCCGCTGCGCTGCAGATCCGTCGAATGATCGCGCGTTCGGCTGACGCTTTCGACACACCAAGGCGCGCCGCGAAAGCTGCGCTCCGTCTTCGTTTCTGAAGGATTTCGCGCCGGGAGGGACCATAGCGGGCCTTGCCTCACTGATGTGGCCCCATCGGCCGCTCCCGGCGTGCGGTTCGTGGATGCCGCTACGCGGACGCCCGAACGACTGCGTCCGCGATCTCTGCGGCCATACGGCCCGGTGGCGTCATCCGGTCTCTCCGACGTTCGTTGAGCGGATCGGCGCTGTGGCGACGCCGATCGTGCTCCCCTCAGGAGCGCGTCGAGAAGCAAAGCACATCGAGCGACCGCGTCAAGAATGCAATGCTGACCCATGTTCCGCTCTTGCCGCACGGACAGCGCAGGCGCGCGCAAGCAACAACGCCGCCGGAGCGATCCGGCGGCGTTGTGGTGATGGGTGATGTGTGCGGCGGCTTACTCCGCGGCGGCCTTCTGCGGCGGATCGAGCGCGCCGGAGGTGTGCGCCTCGGCGACCTGATGGTCGGAGAAGCCGAGCACTTCTTTCAGGATCTCGTCGGTGTGTTCGCCGAGCAGCGGCGAGCGCGTCACCACGGTCGGCGAGTCCGAGAGCTTGATCGGGTTGCCGACCGAGAGATATTTGCCGCGCAGCGGATGATCGACCTCGACCACGGTGCCGGTCTTGCGCAGTGACTGATCTTCCGCGAGCTCCTTCATCGACAGGATCGGGCCGCAGGGGATGTCGTCCCGGTTGAGGATCTCCATCGCCTCGAACTTGGTCTTGGTCATCGTCCACTGTTCGATGCGACCGAAGATCTCGTTGAGGCGCGGCAGGCGGGCCGCCGGCTTCGCGTAATCGGGATGGGTCTTCCACTCCGGCTCGCCGATGACGTCGCAGATCTTCTCCCACACCGGCGCCTGGGTGATGAAGTAGATGTAGGCGTTGGGATCGGTCTCCCAGCCCTTGCACTTGAGGATGCGGCCAGGCTGGCCACCGCCGGAATCGTTGCCGGCGCGCGGCACGGCTTCGCCGAACGGCACGCCTTCGCCATACTGGCTGTACTCGGTGAGAGGGCCGTGGGTGAGGCGCTGCTGGTCGCGCAGCTTGACGCGCGACAGGTTGAGCACGCCATCCTGCATCGCCGCCGTCACCTTCTGGCCCTTGCCGGTCATGGTGCGCTGGTAGAGCGCGGTGACGATGCCGAGCGCGAGGTGCAGGCCGGTGCCGCTGTCGCCGATCTGCGCGCCGGTGACCAGTGGCGGACCGTCGCGGAAGCCGGTGGTCGAGGCGGCGCCGCCGGTGCACTGGGCGACGTTCTCATAGACCTTGCAATCCTCGTAGGGGCCGGGGCCAAAACCCTTGATCGAGGCGACGATCAGCTTGGGATTGATCTTCTGGATGGTTTCCCAGGGAAAGCCCATGCGGTCGAGCACGCCGGGGCCGAAGTTCTCCACCAGCACGTCGCAGCTCTTCATCAGCGCGGTGAGAACCTCCTTGCCTTTGGGGTTCTTGGTGTCGAGCGTGATCGAGCGCTTGTTGTGGTTGAGCATCGTGAAGTAGAGGCTGTCGACATTCGGCACATCGCGCAGCTGGCCGCGGGTGATGTCGCCCACTCCGGGACGCTCCACCTTGATCACGTCGGCGCCGAACCATGCCAGCAACTGCGTGCAGGTCGGGCCGGACTGGACGTGGGTGAAATCGAGAATGCGAACGCCCTTCAGCGCCTGTGTCATGATTGCACTACCTCCTGGATTTGCTTCTATTCCTTGAGAACGACAGTGGTGTTCGTCATGGCCGGGCTTGTCCCGGCCATCCACGTCTGTCTTCGCATGCTGCGCTCCGACGACGTGGATCACCGGGATGTGCCCGGTGATGACGCAGAAGACTTTGGCTCGCGCCGTGCCCCCTACTTCTTCTTGCTCAGCACGCTCTGCGGGTTGAGGTTGCCGATGCGGCCGCTCTCGCTGCCGGCGGTCGGGTCGATCACCGCGTTGATCAGGGTCGGCTTGCCGGAGTCCATGGCGGCGTTGACCGCGCGCTTGAGTTCGTCGGGGGTCGTCGCATTGACGCCGACGCCGCCGAACGCCTCCATCATCTTGTCGTAGCGCGCATCCCTGACGAACACCGTGGTGGCGACGTCGGCGCCGCCGCTCGGGTTGACGTCGGTGCCGCGGTAGATGCCGTTGTTGTTGAAGACGACGACGCAGACCGGCAGGTTGTAGCGGCAGATGGTCTCGACCTCCATGCCGGAGAAGCCGAACGCGCTGTCGCCTTCCACCGCGAGCACCGGCTTGCCGGTCTCGATCGCAGCTGCGATGGCGAAGCCCATGCCGATGCCCATCACGCCCCAGGTGCCGACATCGAGGCGCTTGCGCGGCTGGTACATGTCGATGACGCCGCGGGCAAGGTCGAGCGTATTGGCGCCTTCGTTGACCAGGATGGCGTCGGGCCGCTCCTTGATGATGGTGCGCAGCGCGCCGAGCGCGCCGTGATAGTCCATCGGCACCGCGTTGCTCATCAGCTTCGGCGCCATCTTGGCGATGTTCTCTTCCTTCTTCGTCTTGACCGCGCCGGTCCAGTCAGCGGGCGCGGGCGTCCAGGTGTCGCCCATGCCGGCGAGCAGCGCCGCGACGCAGGAGCCGATGTCGCCGACGACGGGCGCGGCGATCTCGATGTTGCTGTCCATCTCCTTTGGCTCGATGTCGATCTGGATGAATTTCTGCGAGCCGGGCTTGCCCCAGCTCTTGCCCTTGCCATGCGACAGCAGCCAGTTGAGCCGCGCGCCGATCAGCATGACGACGTCGGATTCCTTGAGCACCGTGGAGCGCGCAGCGCCCGCGCACTGCGGATGGGTGTCGGGCAGGAGGCCCTTGGCCATGCTCATCGGCAGGAACGGCACGCCGCTCTTCTCGACGAAGCTGCGGATGGCGTCATCGGCCTGGGCATAGGCCGCGCCCTTGCCGAGGATGATCAGCGGCCGCTTGGCGCCCTTGAGCACGTCGAGGGCGCGCTTGACGGCGTCGGGGGCGGGGATCTGCGCCGGGGCGGCGTCGATCACCTTGACCAGCGATTTCGCGCCGGCGGTCGCCTCCATGGTCTGCGAGAACAGTTTCGCTGGCAGGTCGAGATAGACGCCGCCGGGGCGGCCGGACACCGCGGCGCGGATCGCGCGGGCGACGCCGATGCCGATGTCGGCGGCGTGCAGCACGCGGAATGCGGCCTTGCACAGCGGCTTGGCGATGGCGAGCTGGTCCATCTCCTCATAGTCGCCTTGCTGCAGGTCGACGATCTCGCGTTCCGAGGAGCCCGAGATCAGGATCATCGGAAAGCAGTTGGTGGTGGCGTTGGCGAGCGCGGTGAGGCCGTTGAGGAAGCCGGGCGCCGACACCGTGAGGCAGATGCCGGGCTTCTTGGTCAGGTAGCCCGCGATCGCCGCGGCGTTGCCGGCGTTCTGCTCATGGCGGAACGAGATGACGCGGATGCCCGCGCCCTGCGCCATGCGGCCGAAGTCGGTGATCGGGATGCCGGGGACGCCGTAGATGGTGTCGACACCGTTGAGCTTGAGCGCGTCGATGATGAGATGGAAGCCGTCCGTCAGCTCCTGCTCGGCTGCCGGGGCTCCATCCTTGGCAACGGTATTCAACATCACGGCGTCTCCCTGATCCTTAACTCGTCTTCGTGGTTGGTGGCTTAACTGAAGATCTCGTCGCCGTGCGCTTCCACATAGGCGGCGAGGCCCAGCGTGTGGTCGCGCGCCAGCTTCTCGGCGAGTTCGGTGTCGCGCTCCTCGAGCGCGGCGATGATCGCCATGTGCTCGGGCAGCGAATTGGCGATGCGCTCCTGCCGGCCGATCGTCAGCTGGCGATGGCCGCGCACATGCAGCAGGATGTCGTTGGTCATGTCGACCAGCACCTGGGATTCGCTCAGCGCGATCAGCGCCTGGTGAAACAGGATGTTGGCCTTGGAATATTCCTCGATGTTGTCCTGCGGCTGGTGATCCCTGCCGAAGTCCTTGAAGAAGTTGCGCAGCGCCGAGATGTCCTTCTTGCGCGCGGTGGTGGTGATCAGCCGTGCCGCCATGCTCTCCAGCGCCGCCCAGGCGCGGATCATGTCGACCACCTCGGCCTTGCTCTTGCGTACCACCACGATACCGCGGCGCGGCACGGTCTTCACGAAGCCGTCCTGTTCCAGCATCGCGATCGCCTCGCGGATCGGCGTGCGGCTGACGCCGAGCCGCTCGGACAGGGCGCGCTCGTCCAGCATCACCGGCTCGGGCGTGGCGTAGATATCCATCTTGAGAATCGCTTCCTTCAAGGCGTCGTAGGCCTTGGTCTTGAAGCTCGTCTCAGGCGCGATGCGCATGATCGGGATATCGGCGTCCACTGCCACGGTCGGCTGAACCTTGCTGCTCTTCTCGCTCACCATGAATCATTCCCCCGGTTAGGTCTGGGCGGAACGATACCACGTCCTTGCATCCTATGTTCTTGGCATGCCAGATGCCACGATGTCAAGTTGTGCGTCCCGTCAGCCAAGTCAAGCCGGAATTGCTCTTGACAAAGCTTGTTCTTGGTATGCCAAATGCCAGCATATCGGACGCCGGCGTTGCCGCGGGGAGGCCAGCGCCGGCAGCGCAGCGCGCCGGCGTCCGTAACTGAAACCGGTTCGTCTGGGCGGTCCGCCGGGGTGGGGGCGAAGCTTCCTTGTCTCGCGGGCCTATCGATCATCCGCGTGGGCCGTTCGAGGCCCGCGCGTCCCAGGCGACGTGAACGAGAACGCGACAGGAGGACGCCAGATGGCACAGGACGCAGCGCGCAAGATCGATCCCGCAGACGACGCCAAACAATCCGTTCGCAGGGTGCTGGACGTGGTGAAGACCGATGGCCGCACCAGCCTGACCGCGCCCGAGGGCAAGCTGGTCTGCGACGCCTATGGCATTCCGGTGCCCAAGGAAGGTCTCGCGACGTCCGCTGGCGATGCGGCTGGGATCGCGACCGGCATGGGCTTTCCGGTGGTGATGAAGATCGTTTCGCCGGACATCCTGCACAAGACCGAGGCCGGCGGCGTCATCGTCGGGGTCAAGACCGCGGCCGAGGCCGAGAAGGCCTACGACACCATTCTGGCGAACGCCAGGAAGTACAAGGCCGATGCCAAGATCGAGGGCGTGCAGGTGCAGCAGATGCTGGCCGGCGGCACCGAGGTGATCGTCGGCTCGATCACCGACGGCTCGTTCGGCAAGCTCGTCGCGTTTGGCCTCGGCGGCGTGCTGGTCGAGGTGCTCAAGGACGTTACCTTCCGCCTCGCGCCGGCGACCACTGCGGATGCGCTGTCGATGCTCGACGGCATCCAGGCCCATGAGATGCTGAGGGGGGCGCGCGGCGGCGACCCGGTCAACCGCGAGGCGCTCGCCGATGTCATCGTCAAGGTGTCGCAGCTCGTCAGCGATTTCCCGGAGATCGTCGAGCTCGACCTCAACCCGGTGTTTGCCACCAGGAAGGACGCGATCGCTGCCGACGTGCGCATCGTCGTCGACTTCGATTACAAGCCGCGTCCGGCGCCGCGCTCGACCGAAGAGATCGTCACGGCGATGAACCGCATCATGATGCCGAAGGCAGTCGCGGTGATCGGCGCTTCCGCCGAAGCCGGCAAGATCGGCAACTCGGTGATGAAGAACCTCATCAACGGCGGCTACAAGGGTGAAATTTATCCGATCCATCCCAAGGCCGACGAGATCCTTGGCTACAAGGCCTACAAGAGCGTCAAGGATGTGCCTGGGGTCATCGACACCGCGGTGTTCGCCATTCCCGCCAAATTCGTCGCCGCGGCGCTCGCCGAGTGCGGCGAGAAGAAGATCCCGGGCGCGGTGCTGATTCCCTCGGGCTTTGCGGAGGCCGGCGCGCCGGAGTTGCAGGCCGAGATTGTCGAGGTCGGCAAGAAGTATAACGTCCGCCTGATGGGGCCGAACATCTACGGCTTCTATTATACCCCGGCCAATCTCTGCGCGACGTTCTGCACCGCCTATGACGTCAAGGGCCACGCCGCGCTGTCGTCACAGTCCGGCGGCATCGGCATGGCGATCATCGGCTTCTCGCGCTCGGCCAAGATGGGCGTCTCGGCCATCGTCGGCCTCGGCAACAAGTCGGATATCGACGAGGACGATCTCTTGGCGTTCTTCGAGCAGGACCCCAACACCAACCTGATCGCGCAGCATTGCGAGGATCTCAAGGATGGCCGCGCCTTCGCGGAGGCCGCCAAGCGCGTCTCCAAGAAGAAGCCGGTGATCGTGCTGAAGGCCGGCCGCACGTCGGCCGGCGCGAAGGCCGCTTCGTCGCACACCGGCGCGCTCGCCGGCAACGACAAGATCTACGAGGATGTGCTCAAGCAGTCCGGCGTCATCCGCGCCCGCTCGCTGCGCCAGTTGCTCGAGTTCGCCCGCGGCGTGCCGGTGCTGCCGACGCCGAAGGGCGAGAATGTCCTGATCATCACCGGCGCCGGCGGCTCAGGCGTGCTGCTGTCCGACGCGGTGGTCGACAACGGCCTCAGCCTGATGAGCATGCCGCCGGATCTCGACGCCGCGTTCCGCAAGTTCATCCCGCCGTTCGGCGCCGCCGGCAACCCCGTGGACATCACCGGCGGCGAGCCGCCGATCACCTATGTCAACACGGTCAAGCTCGGCCTGTCGGACGAGCGTATCCACGCGCTGATCCTCGGCTACTGGCACACCATTGTCACCCCGCCGATGGTGTTCGCCCGCAACATGGTCGAGGTGAAGAAGGAGATGGAGGCCAAGGGCTTCGTCAAGCCGATCGTCGCCTCGCTCGCCGGCGACGTCGAGGTCGAGGAAGCGGCCGAATACCTCTACCAGAACGGCATCCCGGCCTACGCCTATTCGACGGAACTGCCGGTCGAGGTGCTCGGCGCCAAGTACAAGTGGGCGCGCGGCGCGGGCCTGCTGTAAGGGAACTCGCGGCGACCATGACGCGCGGCCGCCGTTCCACCAATCGAGGATGCCGTCCCGGGCAGGGGCGGCATCTGCCGTGTTTTTTGGAAAGTGTTCGTGAAACGGCGGGAGGCGTCGCGACTGGGCTTGGCGTAGTCTAATGCGCCTGATCGCAATCACCGACCTTTATGTTTGTCGTCGCCGGGCAGCGCGATCCGTCTTTAACGGATCGCTAGGACTAAGGTCTCCCGGCGACCCCGATAAGGAGGGCACTGCGTCCCTAAGCGAGGTGGCCGGGACAAGCCCGACCACGACAGAGAAAGGCGGAAAGCTCGATCTTTTTATGATGGCCTGAGACGGCGCTGGCGCGCCTCCTCACCATGAGGAGAGGGGTTCCCTCGGCGGACACGGGCTGCGAACAACAAGAAAATTCAGTGCGACCTTCACATCTGGCAACGGGAGACAGGTGGCAATGAAGACGGACGGACCAAGGCGCAAGCTGGAGCGCAAGCCGGTCGAGCCGCGCGCGGCGCGCGACGGCGCGCCCGAGCATGACGCCGAGCCGCGCGACGGCGGCGTGCAGTCGGTCGATCGCGCGCTGCTGCTGATCGAGACGCTGGCCGAGGACGACGAGGGCTACCGCCTCACCGATCTTGCGGTGCGCACGGGATTGTCGCCATCCACCGTCCATCGCCTGCTGACCACGCTGGAGAAGCGCCGCTTCGTGCAGTTCGACCGCACCGAGGCGACCTGGCACATCGGCGCCAAGTGCTTCTCCGTCGGCACCACTTTCCTGCGCCGCCGCAGCTTCGCCGCCCAGGCGCTGCCGTTCCTCCGCAAGCTGCGCGATCTCACCAAGGAGACCGCCAATCTCGCGGTGGTCGACGACGGCGCCATCGTCATCGTCAACCGCGTCGAGAGCCGCGAGATCATGCGCTCGGTGACCAAGGTCGGCGGCCGTGCGCCGATGGTCGCCTCGGGGCTCGGCAAGGCCGTGCTCGCGACCTATTCCGAGGAGGATGTCCATGCGGTGATCCGCCGCCAGGGCATGCCCAAGCTCACCGCCAAGTCGATCGTGCGCGCCGGCGACCTCGGCCGCGTCCTGCAGATGGTGCGCGAGCAAGGCTATTCGGTCGACGACGAGGAGGCCGTGATCGGCCTGCGCTGCGTCTCCGCGGTGGTCTATGACGATCGCAGCGAGCCGTTCGCCGCCATCTCCGTGTCCGGCACCACGGCACGGGTGCCGACCGAGCGGCTGCCCGTGCTCGGCAGGATCGTGCGCGACGTGGCGCAGGAGCTCAGCGCCGCGCTGGGCGGCGTCATCCCGGTGGAGCAGGGGCGGCTGATCACCTGAGGCTTTAGTACCTGCGGGAGCGATTCGCCCCGCGGGCGATCGATCGCGCGCCCGTTGAAAAATCCGGTGAACCCTCCTAGGCTGAGCACAGACCACACATGTTGTGGTCGCTTTCAGATGTTGGAGTTCTGCCAAATTTTCTGAATTTTATCGTGACGACGGTTTTCATGTGCCCGTCGTGAAGTTTTGTTGTGATGACGATTTGATCCAATGAGCCGTGCTGGCGCCATTTTTGATCCGGCGCCCGCGCTTCCGACAAGTTGAGCTTTTCACGGTGAGCTTTTTAAGACGGCGCGATGCCCGCGATCCGCTTGCTGGCGGCGTGTGGTTGCGCCTGATCGCCACGCCGACCGGACGGCGGCTGCTGCCGCGCGCCGTGCCGCGACCTGATCAACCTCGCGGATCTCGCCGAGATCCCTCGCATGCGGAGGAGACCATGAGACAGCAGGAACAGGCCAATGGCCTCATCGTCCAGGCGATCGCCGGCACCTATGTGGTGATGCTGGGGTGGGACATCCTGGACAACTCCATCAAGCGCAACCTGCTCGGCTTCGCCATCCAGCGTGAGGACAAGACCGAGGGGGAAACGATTTTCATGCGCGGCATGAAGACGTTCCCCGATACCTCGCCGCCGCTGCCGGCCGGCGGCACGGCCTCCAGCCACGAGCAGCCGTTCCAGAGCTTCCAGTGGGCCGACTACGCGGCCAAGCCCGGCCACCAGTACACCTATACGCTGATCCCGATGCATGGCCGGCCCGGCGCATTGACCGATGGGCCATCGATCTCGGTCTCGGTGACGACGGAGTCCGAATGGGACGGCACGCACAGTGTGTTCTTCAACCGCGGCGCCATCGCGTCGCAGGAATATGCCCGCCGCTTCCAGAACAAGCGGCCGAGCGAGGTCGGCGAAGCGGCCTATTCTTGGCTGTCGCGCGGCCTTCTGGAAGCGATCACCACCTTCATCGGCAAGGCCAAGGACAAGAGCTTCGGCCTGCGGGTCGCGATCTATGAGTTCCAGTGGCCGGAGGTGCTCGACGCCATCCATGACGCCGGGCAGCGCTGCGCGGACATCGAGGTGCTGTTCGACGCCATTCCCAACGCCAAGTCCGATCCGGTCGATCCCAACGAAGAGGCGATCGCCACCGCCAACATCAAGCGGCTGTGCACGGGGATTACCAACGGCAAGATCATGCACAACAAGTTCATCGTGCTGTTGAAGAACGGCAAGCCGATCGAGGTGCTGACGGGCTCGACCAACTACACCGAGAACGGCATTTTCGGGCATCTCAACTGCGCCCATGTCGTCAATGACCCGGATGTGGCGGGCGCCTACATGAGCTACTGGACCGAGCTCGCCAAGGATCTCGACCTTGCCACGCTGCGCCCGTGGAACGACCGCAACACGCCCGAGCCGCCGAATCCGCCGGCGCAGGGCACTGCCGAAGTCTATTCGCCGCAGACCGGCACCGGTACGTTGACGCGGTACGGCGAGATCGCCGACAGCGCGCAGCACGCGCTGTTCATGACCTTCGCGTTCGGGATGAATCCGGTGTTCCTCTCGAGCTACGAGAAGGACGACAGCGTGCTGCGCTTCGCGCTGATGGACAAGGAGGGCAGCGGCAAGGGACTGGAGAAGGGGCGCGACAATGTCGCTGCCATCCGCAAGGTGCCGGGCACCGTCGTCGCCGTCGGCCAGAACATCGAACTCAACGAGTTCGACCGCTGGCTGAAGGAGATCAGCGGCGTCCAGGCCAAGGAGAACGTGCGCTGGGTGCACACCAAGTTCATGCTGGTCGATCCGCTGTCCGACGACCCGGTGGTGATCACAGGTTCCGCGAATTTCAGCGCCGCGAGCGTGGAGACCAACCACGAGAACATGCTGGTGATCCGCGGCGACACCCGCGTCGCCGACATCTATCTCAGCGAGTTCATGCGGCAGTTTTCCAGCTACGCGTTCCGCGACGCCGCCCATGATGCTACCCACGGCAAGGGCGGCAAGGAGGCCAAGGACTGGAAGCCGCAGGACCTGTTGACCGACACGTCGTGGATGGACCGCTACACCAAGCCGGGGTCGTCGGGGGCGTTGCGGCGGCTGTATTTTTCCGGACAGGTCAAGGCCGAGCATGTCGCCCAGGCCCGGCACCGGGTGGCCCATCACTGAGCCGGGAGGGAGCAGGTCATGGCGCCCACCCGCATCATGTTCATCCGCCACGGCGAAAAGCCGGAGCCCGGTGGCGACGCTGTCGGCGTCACCGCGAAAGGCAAGGAGCACAAGGAGAGCCTGATCGTGCGCGGGTGGGAACGCGCCGGGGCGCTGGCGCGGTTCTTCTGTCCGCGGCCCGGCAGCCCGGCGCCGGTGCCGCCCTACACGCTGATCTCCCAGCCGGCCACCGTGTTTGCCTGCAAGCACAAGGACGACAAGGACGCCGGCGGCGACAAGGAGAAGGCCGGCAGCCGGCGGCCCGAAGAGACCGTCAAGCCGCTGGTCAAGCTGCTGGAGGAGAGCGGCAAGGTGACCTTCGACCTCGACTGGGCGTATGACCAGACGCGGCAGGCGGTGGATGCGATCCTGAAGACGGCAGGCGTGGTGCTGGTGTCATGGGAGCACCATGCCATTCCGGTGATGGTCAAGCTGATCGATGCGGCCCTGCCGGTGCCGGACTGGCCGGGCGATCGCTTCGACATGGTGTGGGTGCTCGACCCCACCCCGACCGGCGCCGGCTGGACATTGACTCAGGTGCCGCAGCTCCTGCTCGCCGGCGACAGCGCCGAGCCGTTTCCGTTCAAGCAGGGAGAGACCACGTGACGCTTCGCTATGGCTTCGTCAAATCCACGCTCGCATCCGATCCGGTCATGAAGGCGTCACGGCGACCGCACGAGACCCAGTATCACCTGCATTTCCAGCTCGATGTCGCTGAAGATACATGGGACGTCGCGGTCAATGTCGGCACCAACGACGCCGACGACCTCCTGAAGTACAAGCTGGTCTACAACTTCAGCCATCCCGTCACCGCGACGCTAGCGGCGGCGGCGAACGGTGCGACCGAGCTGACCGGGCAGGATCAACTGCCGGCGCTCGACTTCATGCGCAGCAACCTGCTCGACAACACCGGGGCGTGGCGCGACAGCGACGTGATGGACGGCTCCGAGGATCCCCAGCCGGTTGCCGGCTTGAAGCGCCTGCTGCTGCGGGCGCGGCAGGCGCAGGCCACCGTCTATGTGTTCGGCCGCTACTACAACACCGGCAACGGCATTCATGACGCCCACATGAACCAGGGCTCGACCGGCAGCTTCCTGCACGAGGCGGGCAACGACGACAACGACCACAACGACATCTGGCAGGATGGCGCCGTGCTCGTCGATTTCGGCGGCGGCGACTGGGTGGCGTATGTCTCGGCCTTCAACCAGCAGCTGGTGCCGACCGACGACCTCGGCAATCCGAAGCCGGGCGCGAGGACGATCTAACGCGGGCCAGATGAGAGATCGCCAGCGTCGTAATCCGTCACCCTGAGGCGGTCCCGCGGAGCGGGACCCTCGAAGGGCGACGGCCACGGCGTCGAATACACGGGCCGTTCATCCTTCGAGGCTTGCTTGCGCTCGCGCCTCAGGATGACGGAATTGCGCTCGAGGCGTGGGTGAGGTTCAGGCTCCTCGCGCCGGCCACATCCGCGCGAGTACGTCGTCGCGCTTGACCAGCACGTGCCACAGCGTGGCCGCGATATGCAGCGCCACCACCAGATAGACGACATAGGCCAGCGCCCCATGCGCCGCCTCGCCGGCCTCGGCGATGGCCTTGTTGCCCACGAACAGGCGCGGCCAGCTGAAGCTCCAGAAATATTTCAGCGAGTAACCGCCGGCCGAGGAGAACATGTAGCCGGTGACCGGCATCGCGAACAGGATGAGATAGAGTGCGGCGTGATTGAGCCGCGCGGCGAGACGCACCAGGGGCCCGAACGATGCCGGCTCCGGCGGCACTTTCGTGGAGAGCCGCACGATCACGCGCAGGATCGCGAGGGCGAACAGCGTGACGCCGAGCGACTTGTGCAGCTCCAGCAACTCGCGGCGCGGCGACGTGCCCGGTTCCTGCAGCCCGCAATAGAACCCGATGAACAGGGCGAGGAGGAACAGGACGGCGGTCGCCCAGTGGATGTTGCGCAGCAGCGGGGCGTAGGTGGCGGATGGCGAGGTCATGCAGAGGCAAGCATTGTGATGGGGGACCCGAGATGGCGCGAGCGGAGCGGCTCTCTTAGGCGAGCCGCATCGCCCTGTCGTCACCGCGACGGTCACGATTGCGCGAGGCGCCTCGGCGCGGGGGTGGGGCCATCGCTGCCGATCGCGGCACGCCGGCGCCAAACTTTGAGCTTGCCCGCCTCACGCAATGATCGAATGCTGGCGTTCGGAGCGCCCGGTTCCGGACCGCTCCATGACACGCGAGGTGCCCCGATGACCAGGCTGACCCGTTTCAGCGTCCCGCCGCTCCACACCATGACCCGCCGCCTTGCCGACGTCGCGTCCGGGCGGGCCGCGCCGGACCTCGTCATCACCGGCGCGCGCGTGCTCTCGACCTATTCGGAGCGCATGCTCGATGGCCGCGAGGTCTGGATCAGCGGCGGGCGCATCGCCGCGGTCAAGCCGGCCGGGGCCCACAAGGCGAATGGCGGCGGCGCGACGATCCGTGACGTCGCCGGCGGCATCATCGCGCCGGGGCTGGTCGATCCGCATATCCACATCGAGTCGTCCATGGTCACCGCCTGCGCCTATGCCGAGGCGGCGCTGCTCAACGGCACCACCACGATCTTCTGCGACAGCCACGAGATCGGCAATGTCATGGACGTCGCCGGCATCGAGGCGATGCTCGAGGACGCGCGGCAGGCGCCGCTGTCGATCTTCCTGACGGTGCCGAGCACGGTGCCGGCGACCTCCGCGGCGCTGGAGACCGCGGGCGGTGACCTCACCGCCGACAAGATCGCCGGCCTGTTCGACCGCTGGCCCGAGGCGGTGGCGCTCGGCGAGAAGATGGATTTCGTGCCGGTGACGATGGGCGATGAGCGCAGCCACGCCATCCTCGCCGCGGCGCTGTCGCGTGGTCGGCCGGTGTCAGGCCATGTCTATGGCCGCGAGTTCGTCGCCGCCTATGCCGCGAGCGGTGTCACCGACACCCATGAGGCGATCGACCGCGACATCGCCGACGATCTGCTCGAGGCCGGTGTCTGGCTGTTCCTGCGCGGCGGGCCGCCGACCACGCCGTGGCACAGCCTGCCGCAGGCGATCCGTACCATCACCGAGCTCGGCGCCTCCCACAAGCGCATCGCGGTCTGCACCGATGACCGCGATGCCGACGATCTCCTGCAGTTCGGCATGGATTGGGTGGTGCGCGAGGCGGTGAAGGCGGGAATGTCACCGGAGCAGGCGTGGTCGATGGGTTCGCTGCACGGCGCCACGCGCTTCAATGCCGAGAACGATATCGGCGGCCTCGGCGGCGGCCGCCGCGCCGACATCGTGCTGATGGACGATGCGCTGCGGCCGCGATCGACCTGGTATGGCGGCGAACTGGTGGTCGACGACGGCAGGATCACGCCGCGGCTCGATGCCGCGCTGTCGCAGCGCTACCAGTATCCCAAGGCCGCCTATGCCACCGTGAAGCTGCCGGGCGAGGTGCGCTTGACGCCGGCGCTGCCGCTGCAGGCCTGCACCGTCAACGCCATCCGCACCGCGCTGCCCGGCATCACGCTGGTGCACGACCGCGTCGCGATCGCGCCGGCCGGCAGCTGGCAGGAGCTGTTCGACCGCCATGGCCTGTGCTTCGTCGCGGTGGTGGAGCGCCATGGCAAGTCGGCGGGCAATGTCGCCCATGGCCTGCTGAAGGACTTCGGCCTGTCGCGCGGCGCGGTCGGCTCCAGCGTCGGCCATGACAGCCACAACATCATCATCGCTGGCACCAACGAGGCCGACATGCAGGTGGCGCTGGCCACGATCCGTGAGCACCAGGGCGGCGTCTGTGTCGTTGCCGATGGCGAGGTCAAGGCGATGGTGCCGCTGCCGATCGCGGGGCTTGTGTCCGATAAGCGCATCACCGAGGTCGCGGAGGAGGTGAAGCGCCTCAAGGTCGAATGGCGTGCGGCCGGCTGCACCATTCCCTACATGGGCTTCAACCTGATCCCGCTGTCGGTCATCCCGGAAATCCGCATCACCGACAAGGGCCTCGTCCTGGTGCCGCAGATGCAGCAGGTGCCGCTGTTCGAGTGAGGGGACGGTGGCGACGGCTGCAACGGCGAGGCCATCCGGTCCGCTGCTCCTGCTGTTGTGGCCGCATTCGCCTCACTGGTGTCCGGCGTTGTGTCGACGCACTTGCATCCCCACTGCGTCATTGCCGGGCTTGCCCCGGCAATCCAGCTTGCTCGCAGCGTAACGTGAGTCCGTTGAAGCTGGATCACCGGGTCTCGACGCTTCGCGTCGGCCCGGTGATGACGCTGAAAACGTAGAGACGCGCCGGGCCGCCCTTCGCGCAGATCCTTGGCGCGCACCTCACGGATTAGGACGTAATGTAAGCCCGTCATGTTTCGTCGCCGACATGCCTGTGGTCTGTGATCACACGGACTACCGTCGCACCGCGGATCTTTTTCACTGCATTTCCGCTCTAACAGATTGATCTGACGCCAATTTCGGATTCCCTTCCACGCCGCGGGAAACGTCGACGTCGCGATTGAGAAGCCGCCTGCCGCGGCGCAATGCTCGCTCATCGAACAACACAACAACGTCGGTGAGGTAGAGCCATGGCCCGGATGCGAGCGGTCGATGCAGCAGTGCGCGTGCTGGAGAAGGAAGGCATTTCGTGCGCGTTCGGCGTGCCGGGCGCGGCGATCAATCCGCTGTACTCGGCGCTGAAGGCGCGCGGAACCGTGCGCCACATCCTGGCGCGCCATGTCGAGGGCGCCTCGCACATGGCGGAGGGCTATACCCGGGCCGCCGCCGGCAACATCGGCGTGTGCATCGGCACGTCGGGCCCGGCGGGCACCGACATGATCACGGGCCTCTACTCGGCGTCGGCGGATTCGATCCCGATCCTGTGCATCACCGGCCAGGCGCCGCGTGCAAAACTCTACAAGGAAGATTTCCAGGCGGTCGACATCGAGGCGATTGCCAAGCCCGTCACCAAGTGGGCGGTGACGGTGCGCGAGCCGGCGCTGGTGCCGATGGTGCTGCAGCAGGCGTTCCACCTGATGCGCTCGGGCCGGCCGGGCCCGGTGCTGGTCGATCTGCCGATCGACGTGCAGCTCGCCGAGATCGAGTTCGACGAGGACACCTACGCGTCGCTGCCGGTCTACAAGCCGCGCGCCACGCGCAAGCAGGTCGAGAAGGCGCTCGACATGCTCAACGCCGCCGAGCGGCCGCTGATCGTCGCCGGTGGTGGCATCATCAATGCGGACGCCGCCGATGAACTGGTGGAATTCGCCGAGCTGACCGGCATCCCGGTGATCCCGACGCTGATGGGCTGGGGCGCGATCCCCGACGACCATCCGCTGATGGCCGGGATGTGCGGCCTGCAGACCAGCCACCGCTACGGCAACGCGACGCTGCTGGCGTCCGATTTCGTCATCGGCATTGGCAACCGCTGGGCCAACCGTCACACCGGCTCGGTCGAGACCTACACCAAGGGCCGCAAGTTCATCCATATCGACATCGAGCCGACCCAGATCGGCCGCGTGTTCGGCCCGGACTTCGGCATCGTGTCCGACGCGCTGGCCGCGCTCGATCTGCTGATCGAGGTGGCGCGCGAGCGCAAGGCGGCCGGCAAGCTGCGCGATCGCGGCATCTGGGCGCGCGACTGCGCCGCGCGCAAGGCCAGCATGGGGCGCAAGACCCATTATGATCAGGTGCCGCTCAAGCCGCAGCGCGTCTATGAGGAGATGAACGCCGCCTTCGGTCGTGACGTCTGCTACGTCACCGCGATCGGCCTGTCGCAGATCGCCGGCGGCCAGCTGCTCAACGTCTACCATCCGCGGCACTGGATCAATTGCGGCCAGGCCGGCCCGCTCGGCTGGACGCTGCCCGCTGCGCTCGGCGTGCGCGCCGCGTGCCCGGACAAGACCATCGTCGCGCTGTCCGGCGACTACGACTTCCAGTTCCTGATCGAGGAGCTGGCGGTCGGCGCCCAGCACAAGCTGCCTTATCTCCATGTGGTGGTGAACAACTCCTATCTCGGCCTGATCCGCCAGGCGCAGCGCGGCTTCAACATGGATTTCGAGGTGTCGCTGGCGTTCGAGAACGTCAATTCCGACACCGGTGGCTACGGCGTCGATCATGTCGCCGTCGCCGAAGGCCTTGGCTGCAAGGCGGTGCGGGTGCGCAGCCCCAACGAGTTCAGGGATGCGTTCGCGCGTGCGGAGGCATTGATGCGCGAGCACCAGGTGCCGGTGGTGATCGAGTTCATCCTCGAGCGCGTCACCAACATTCCGATGGGCGTGGAGATCGACGCCATCAACGAGTTCGAGGACGCCCCGATCGCCGAGCGCGTGCTCACGCCGGCGGAGTAGGGGAGCGGAACGCCGTCTCCACATCCTCTGCGTCATGCGCGGGCAGCGCGATCCGTCTTTGACGGATCGCCAGGACTAAAGTCACCCGCGCATCCAGCCTTCTTGCCCTGGGACCGAAGCTGGATTGCCGGGGCAAGCCCGGCAATGACGCAACAATGCCCGGAGCAATAAACAAAAGGACAACGATCATGCCGAAATTCGCCGCCAATCTCACCATGCTGTTCAACGAACTGCCGTTCGTCGAGCGTTTCGCCGCCGCCAAGGCCGCCGGCTTCTCCGGCGTCGAGTACCTGTTTCCGTATGACTTCGACAAGGCCGAACTCGCCGGGCAGCTGCAGCGGCATGGCCTGACGCAGGTCCTGCACAATCTGCCGGCGGGCAATTGGGCCGCGGGCGAGCGCGGCATCGCGGTGCTGCCCGACCGCATGCAGGAATTCCGCGACGGCGTCGGCCGCGCCATCGACTACGCCCGGGCGCTCGACTGCCGCCAGCTCAACTGCCTGGTCGGCATCCTGCCGGCCGGCGCCAACGCCGCGACCGCCCATGACACGCTGGTGGAGAACCTGCGCTTCGCCGCCGCGGCGCTGGCGAAGGAAAAGATCCGCCTGCTGGTCGAGCCGATCAACACCCGTGACATTCCCGGCTTCTTCCTCAACCGCACCGACCAGGCGGTGAAGCTGATCGCCGATGTCGGCTCGGACAACCTGTTCATCCAGTACGACATCTATCACATGCAGATCATGGAGGGAGATCTGGCGCCGACCTTGAAGCGCCACCTCGATCGCATCGCCCATGTCCAGCTCGCCGACAATCCCGGCCGCAACGAGCCGGGTACCGGCGAGATCAACTATCCCTTCCTGTTCAAGTATCTCGACGACATCGGCTACCGCGGCTGGGTCGGCTGCGAGTACAAGCCGAAGACCACCACGGCCGAGGGCCTCGGATGGTTCACGCAGCTCGCCGCGGCGTGAGCAAGGCAGCGCCGCGCGCGTCCGCGGTCGAGGCGCGGCGCACGCATCCGCCAAAGGGCAGCCGCCTGCTGCTGCGCATGAAGCGCAAGGGCAAACTCAGACATCTGATCAGACAACCAGAGGGAAGACACACAATGAGCAATCTCGGTTTCATCGGCCTCGGCATCATGGGACGTCCGATGGCGGGCCACCTGCTGGCGGCGGGCCATCGCCTTGCCGTGCACGACGTCAATCCTGTGCCGGGCAACCTGCTGGAGGCCGGCGCGGTCGCCTGCAAGTCGGCGAAGGAGGTGGCGGAGCAGTCCGACATCGTCTTCATCATGGTGCCGGATACGCCGCACGTGAAGGCGGTGCTGTTCGACGCCGGCGGCGTCGCCGAGGGGCTGTCGCCCGGCAAGATCGTGGTCGACATGAGCTCGATCGCGCCACTCGCCACCAAGGAGTTTGCGAAAGCAATCAATGAGCGCGGCGTTGACTATCTCGACGCGCCGGTGTCGGGCGGCGAGGTCGGAGCCAAGGCGGCCTCGCTCACCATCATGGTCGGCGGCCCGGAGCGCGCGTTCGAACGGGTCAAGCCGCTGTTCGAGAAGCTCGGCAAGAACGTCACCCGCGTCGGCGGCAATGGCGACGGCCAGACCACCAAGGTCGCCAACCAGATCATCGTCGCGCTGACCATCGAGGCGGTGGGCGAGGCGCTGCTGTTCGCGTCCAAGGCGGGCGCGGATCCGGCGCTCGTGCGCCAGGCGCTGATGGGCGGCTTTGCGTCGTCGCGCATCCTCGAGGTTCATGGCGAGCGCATGATCAAGCGCAATTTCGAGCCAGGCTTCCGCATCGAGCTGCACCAGAAGGACCTCAATCTCGCGCTCGATGGCGCCCGTGCCCTCGGTATCGCATTGCCGTCGACCGCTATGGCGCAGCAGCTGTTCAACGCCTGCGTCGCCCAGGGCGGCAAGGCCTGGGATCACTCGGGCATGGTCAAGGCGCTGGAGCTCGCGGCGGGGCACGACATCGCGTGAGGGGTGGTGAGGCGTAGCCGCACTCTCTGCCCCGGCCGGGCGCAAGCTCTCTCCTCATGGTGAGGAGGCGCGCAAGCGCCGTCTCGAACCATGAGGCCCGCACCTCGGCCTCATCCTTCGAGACGCCCGCTGCGCGGGCTCCTCAGGATGAGGCAACACACATCAAGCACAGAGGCTTAAGCCATGCGCCGCTCTCGCAATGCCAAGATCATCGCCACCCTCGGTCCGTCGAGCTCGTCGCCGGAGATGATCCGCGCGCTGTTCGAGGCCGGTGTCGACATGTTCCGCCTCAACTTCAGCCACGGCAGCCATGACGACCACCGCGAACGCTTCCGCATCATTCGCGAGGTCGAGCGGGACATGGGCCGGCCGGTCGGCATCCTGATGGACCTGCAGGGGCCGAAGCTGCGGGTCGGCAAGTTCGCCAGCGGCCCGGTGGAGCTGGTGCGCGACGCGCGCTTCCGTCTCGACCTCGATCCCGCGGCTGGCGATGCCAGCCGTGTGACGCTGCCCCATCCCGAAATTTTTGCCGCGCTCACCGTCGGCACGCCGCTGCTGCTCGACGACGGCAAGATCCGTCTCGCGGTCGAGAGCTGCGGGCCGGAATTCGCCGAGACGCGGGTGGTGGTCGGCGGACGTCTCTCCGAGCACAAGGGCATCAACGTGCCCAGCGTGATCCTGCCGATGTCGCCGTTCACCGCGCGTGACCGCCGCGACCTCGCCTTTGGCCTGGAGATGGGCGCCGACTGGGTGGCGCTGTCATTTGTGCAGCGGCCGGAGGACATCGACGAGGCGCGCGCGCTGATCGGCGACCGGGCGCTGGTGATGGCCAAGATGGAGAAGCCCGCCGCGATCCACAACCTCGATGCCATCGTCGCCCGCGCCGACGGCATCATGGTGGCGCGTGGCGATCTCGGCGTTGAGATGCCGCCGGAGCAGGTGCCGGTGATGCAGCGGCGCATCGTGCGCGCCTGCCACAGCGAGGGCAAGCCGGTGGTGGTGGCAACGCAAATGCTGGAATCGATGACCAGCGCGCCGGTGCCGACCCGTGCGGAAGCCTCCGATGTCGCCACCGCGATCTACGAGGGCACGGACGCGGTGATGCTGTCGGCGGAATCCGCCAGCGGGCAGTATCCGCGCGAGGCCGTGGCGATGATGGATTCCATCATCCAGGGCGTCGAAGCCGATCCGCACTACCGCGCCCAAGCGGATGCCCAGCACGAGGAGGCGCGCACCACCCATGCGGATGCGATATGCCGGGCGCTGCGCCATGTCGCGCGCCAGATCTCGGCCAAGGCGACGGTGACCTACACCTCGTCCGGCTTCACCAGCATCCGTGCGGCGCGCGAGCGCCCGGTGGCGCCGATCCTGTCGATCACGCCATCAGTCGCGACGGCACGGCGGCTCGCGCCGGTGTGGGGCGTGCATTCGGTGGTGATCGGCTGCGAGATCGAGAGCGAGGCGGCGATGACCAAGGTCGCCTGCGACACCGCGCTGGCCGAGCGCTTCGCTGCGCCCGGCGACAGCATCGTCGTCACCGCCGGCATTCCGTTCGGCGTCGCCGGCACCACCAACCTGTTGCGCATCGTCGCGTTGCCGCGGCCGGCCGGCTGATCGCTGCGGTGCGCGCTTCGCCTCGGAACTTGCGAAAACCTCAGGCGCGCCGCATGGCCAGCGTGACGCCGCCGAGGGTGAGGGCAATGGCGCTGAGCTCCCGGAGCCCCAGCGGCTCGCCGAGGACGATGGCCGCCGCCATGATGGCCAGAACGGGCACCAGCAGCATGCCGGTGGAGGCCGATGTCGGCGGCAGGCGGCGCAGGGTCTCGAACCAGGTGAGATAGCACAGCCCCATCGGCACCAGCGTCATGTAGACGAAGCTGGCGAGGCCGGCCGGCGAGATCGCGTGATAGTCGGGATGTTCGAACAGGACGCCGAGGATCAGCATCACGAAACACCCCAGGCCCACCTGCCACGCCACCGCCACGAGCGGCGGGATGGGCAGCGGCGTCCGGTTCAGCACATTGCCCAGCGCGAACAGCACCGCAGATGATAGCGACAGGACAATGCCGAGGAGCTTGCCGGTGTCGAAGGCAAAGCCGTTGGCGCCCAGCAGCAGGGCAACGCCGGCGAAGCCGAGGACAAGGCCCATCACATCCCTGATGGTCGGACGCATGTGCAGGACAGGCCAGGCGAGCAGCATCGCCCAGATCGGCATCGTGTAGACGATCAGGGCGCCTTCGCTGACGGTGATGAACTTCATCGCGACCGTGCTGAAGCCCATCCAGGCAAACACATTGGTGAAGGCGGCGAACAGGAGCCGCGGGATGGTTTCGCGCGGCACCTTGAGCGACTGTCGCCGGCTCAACGCGATGGCGCCGAGAATCAGGGACGCGGTCACCCCGGCGAGGCCACGAGCGAACAGCGGTGGCCAGTCCTGCAGCAGGATCTTCATCAATGGCCAGTTCAGCGCCCAGCCCGATGCGGTGACGCCAAGGCAGATGAAGCCGATCCATAACTTGCGCGGCACGTTGCTCATATCGGTTGGTTAGCAGCAAAGTGCCGGATGCTCTACATGGGCGATGTCTTTATGCTGTGAAATTACACAGATTTGGAATTTTTATTCCGTGTGTCATAAAGTGTCACCGTTTGGTCGTGGCGGCTTGCATTCTGGCGATGCTCGCGAATGGCGGCGGCGATGACGCAAGCCGCTTGCACGACGGCGCGTCGCCGCGTCCGGCGACGGTCTTGTCAGCGCCGGCATTCTCTTCGGCATCGCCGGGATCATCAACCTGTTGCGTATCGTCGCGCCGCTGTGGTGAACGTCGCCGTCGTGCGTACGGATGGACGTCGCGCGGGAGGATGATTTTCAATGGCCCGCGATTGTCAGGGTGGCGTCGGATGGCGTAGCTTGCGGCCGATTGCTGACCATTCCTTGTTCGCCGGATTGCAACGCATGCTCAACCGCCGCAGCCGCTGGCAGGCCTTCGAGATCCCCCATTTCGCGGTCTACCTGCTGTTGACGGTCAACGTCCTGGCGTTCGCGCTCTGCCTCAGCCGGTCCGGCACCGGGGTGATGACCGCCGAAGTGCTGTATCGCAGCGGCGCGATCTACATCGGGGCGCTCGACCGCCACGAGTACTGGCGCCTCGTGGCGGCCGGCTTCCTGCATGCCAGCCCGCTGCATCTCGGCACGAACATGCTCTGCCTCGTGCTGTGGGGCGGCCTGCTGGAGAAGCGGATCGGCTCACTTTATTTCGTGATGGTCTATATCGCCGCGGTGGTCTTCGGCAACGTCGTCAGCATCGCGACGCATGGCAGCCCGTTCCTGACCGTGGGTGCGTCCGGCGGGGTGGCGGGAATCCTCGGCGCGCTGCTGTGCCTGCGGATCCTCGGCAAGATCGACCTCGCGCTGAATTTCTTCATCATCAATATCGGGCTGAACATCGCGCTGACCCTCGGCACATCGGCCATCGACTGGCGCGTGCATCTCGGCGGTTTCGCGGCGGGCATGATCGCCTGTGCGATCCTTGATGTCGCGGAGCGGGTCGGCTCGCGCGTACTGCGTTGCAAGTTTCCCGAGGCCGTCAAGGTCAACATCGTCCTGATCGTCATGGTGGCGCTGCTGGTCAGCGGCGCGGCGCTGCCTCAGCAGGGCGGCTGGATGGCGCTCGGCGCGTGTCTCGTCGTGGGCTTCATGGTGGTCGCGCTGATCGATGTGGTGCTGCCCGTGCGAAAGGGGCTCGCCATCGTCGTCGCCGTGCTGGCGGTCGTGAACGCGGCGCTGGTCGTGGTCGCCGGAGTCGCGCTGGCGCCGGCGTGGACGGCGAGCTGTATCGCCTATGCGCGCGGGGTGACGACGCCGATCGACGCGCTCCTCGGCGTCGGCTGCGGCAACGAAGAGATCGCGCTCGCTGCAGCGGCCGTGGCCGTGCTGCTTTTCAGCCTGCTGGTATACGGCCCGGAGCTGTCGCGCGGCCTGCGCGACGTCGGCTTCGCCGGCGCGTCGTTTCGAGCGGAGCGCAGGCGGCGCGCGGGGCTATAAGCGCAGGCATTTCCTGACCTTGTCATCAGTTCCTCGCATCGACAAAAAAATATCACTTGCATGGGCGCATTCGTCGTCGCTGCGGCTGTTCGAGCAGCCATGAAGCCCGATGTTTGGAAGCCGCATGGCTGGCTGTCGCTATTTGCCTCATTGCGGGTCCACGGGCGACAGCATAGCGTCCACCCCGCCAGCGGGATCAATGAGTTCATGGTCGTGCCCAAGCCCAAATCCAAGCCGACACCGCATATCGACGGATGTTCTTTTTCAACTCTGGAGGAATTTTTCGATCACGTCGGTGCTCGCCTCATTCCCGGCGTTGTGTGGGGCCACAACCTTGATGCCTTCAACGACATTCTGAGAGGTGGTTTCGGCAGGTCGGAAGGCGGCTTCGTTCTCTGTTGGAAAGATCATGATATTTCCCGACAGCGCCTGGGTTACGACGAGACTGTTCGGCAACTGCAGAAGAAGTTGGCCCGGTGCCATCCGGATAACGTGGCTTCGGTCGAGGGTGAGCTGGCCATCGCGATCTCGCGTCGGGGGCCGACGGCCTTCGATTGGCTGGTCGAGATCATCGAATGCCATGGTGCCGACGGCAGCGAGCCGGAAGACGGCGTCGAGTTGCAACTGCAGTGATAGCGTTCGGAGCCGTCGAATGCTCTCAGCGATGCTCGCGAAACGCCGCGGAGAGGGTGCGCAGCGCGCCGCGCGAGCGCGCGTCCGTCAGGCGCGAATGCAGCACGATGGTCGATGACGGCAGCGCCGGCAGGCCGAAGCGGTCGCCGACCTCGACACTGCCCGCAGGTGCCAGGCGGTGGGCCAGCGCCGCGACCGCGAGCCCAGCCGACACCGCGGCGGTGACGGCGGCTGTGCCGCCGCCCATGAACACATCCATCCAGGCGATGCCTGCGGCATCAAGGGCGCGGCCGGCGATGTTGCGCACGCCGCACGATGGCGCCAGCGAGGCGAGGCGGAGCGTCTCGCCGTCGCGATGGACGAACGACGGCGCCGCGAACCAGCCGACACGCTCGCGCCCCAAAACCTCGCCGTCACGGCGATCGTCCTCGCAGCGCACGATCGCGGCATCGAGCGTGCCACGCTCGAACGCGTCGAGCAGGGTGCGCGAGGCGTCGATCTCCACGGTGATCAGCAGTGCCGGATCGTAGGCATGCAGCCGCGCCAGCAGCAGCGGCAGCTCGGGTCCGGCGACATGGTCGCTGATGCCGAGCGTCAGCGCCTGCGGCCGTGACGACAGCCCGGCGACCGCGCGCTCGTGTGCGGCGATGAAATCGCGGGCGCTGTCCAGAAAGGCGGCGCCGCGCGCCGACAGCCGCACCGAGCGCGGCGTGCGCTCGATCAGCTTCTGGCCGAGCCGCTCTTCCAGGCGCTTGAGCTTGACGCTCACCGCCGCCTGCGAGGTGCCGAGCGCGTTGGCCGCGCGGGTGAAGCTCTGCAGGTCCGCGACCAGCACGAAGGCCTGTACCGCATCGACATCCAGGGTGGTCATCGGTGAATTCTGAATTGTTATCTCTGTTATATTCAAACATATCATTATCATATGATCAAGCCGACACTAGCTTGCCTCCAACCACGCAATCGGGAGTGCAGGCATGAGCAGTCAGGCGGACGAGATGGCGATGGCGGCCATGGTGGGCCGCAGAGACGCGGAGGCGGGCGACCCGCGGCGCTGGCTGGCGCTGCCGGTGCTGCTCACCGGCGCCTTCCTGCCGATCCTCGACTTCAATGTGGTCAACCTCGCGCTGCCGGCGATCCGGCAGGGGCTGCATGCCAGCGCCGGCGATCTGCAGTTTGTCATCTCCGCCTATGCCGCGACCTATGCGGTGTTCCTGATCACCGGCGGCCGGCTCGGCGACTGGCTGGGGCGGCGGCAGATGTTCGTCACCGGCGTCGCCGGCTTCACGCTGGCCTCGGTGCTGTGCGGCTTCGCCTGGTCGCCGCAGGTGCTGATCGTCGGGCGCATCCTGCAGGGCGTCACGGCCACCATCATGGCGCCGCAGGTGCTGGCCTCGATCCGCGTGCTGTTTCCGCCGGCCGAGCAGGGCCGGGCGCTGGCGCTCTACAGCGCGACGTTCGGCCTTGCCAACATCGTTGGCCAGATCCTCGGCGGCGTGCTGGTGTCGTCGCAGCCGTTCGGCTGGACCTGGCAGGCGATCTTCCTGGTCAACGTGCCGATCGGCCTCGTTGCCTTCATCGGCGGTCTCACCGTGCTCGGCGACTCCCGCGCGCCGCAGGCCCAGCCGCTCGATGCCGGCGGCGTGGTGCTGCTGTCGCTGATGCTGACGCTGCTGGTCTATCCGCTGATCGAGGGCCGCGAGAGCGGCTGGCCGTGGTGGATCGTCGCCATGCTGCTCGCCTGTCCGGTGATGCTCGCCGCCTTCATCGCCTTCGAGCGCCGTCTCGCCGCGCGCGGCGGCGCGCCGCTGGTGGAACTGGCGCTGTTTGCGAACGGCAGCTTCGTGCTCGGCGTGCTGATGGCGCTGGCGCTCTATCTGCTGGCGTCGTTCTATCTCACCTTCGCGGTCTACCTGCAGAACGGCCGGCAGATGTCGCCGCTGGCGGCCGGGGTCGCGATGTTGCCTTATGCCGGCGGCTACTTCGTCGCCTCGCTGGTATCGGCGCCGGTGATGCAGCGCCTGCGCGCACGCACCCTGACGCTGGGCTTCGGCCTGCAGGTGCTCGGCTTCGGCGCGGTGGCACTGACGGTTGCGGGGCATCTGACGGTGCCGCTGCCCGTGGGCCTTGCCTGCGCCGGTATCGGCTTCGGCCTCGTGATGCCGTCGGTGATCAAGGTGGTGATCGGCGGTGTCGATCCGCGCCATGCCGGTCTCGCGTCAGGCATCGCGATCTCGACCTTCCAGATCGCCTCGGCGCTCGGCGTCGCTGTCATCGGCGGCGTGTTCTACGGCGTGCTCGGCGACGGTGAGGATCTCGCCGCCTATGGCCATGCTTTCGCGGTGGCGCTCGGCTGCAACGTCGTGCTGCTGGCGCTCGGCGGGCTGCTGTCGCTGGGGTTGTGGGATGAGGCGTAGCGCGAACTTCGTGTGATCACAGTTCGCGCCATCGACATCGGTGATCTCACGCCCTAAGTTCGCCCCCCACGCGGCCTCGACGCTGCGGTCGGCCGTCACCGGGAGGATGTCTTTTGCGCTTCGTCATGCGTTCGAAGATTCACAATGCCACCGTCACCGAGGCGAACCTCGCCTATGTCGGCTCGATCACCATCGACAAGGATCTGCTCGAGCGCACCGGCCTGTGGGCCGGCGAGCGCGTGCTGGTGGTGTCGAATACCTCCGGCGCGCGGCTGGAGACCTATGTGATCGAGGGCGAGCGGCATTCCGGTGCGATCTGCATGAACGGCGCGGCGGCGCATCTCATCGGCGAGGGCGAAGAGATCATCATCATGGGATTCGAGCTCGTCGATCAGCCGATCTCGCCGCAGGTGATCCTGGTCGATGCGCAGAACCGCTTTGTTCGCGATCTCACTGAAACGCCGCTGACCCCGGTGGCGTAGGCAGCCGGCTCACGCCTGCGAGGCGTCGAGTGCGTCGGTATCCGCATCGCTGGCGTCGAGGCGCGGCTGGCGCAGGCACAGCAGCACGACGATCGCCGCGGCCACCGTGACGCCGGCGAGTCCCCACAACAGCGTCTGGAACGCCGTCGCATAGCTCTGTATCAGCAGCGGCCGCGCCGCTGATGGCAGCAGCTCCGCGGCGTGCGAGAGATCGCCGGTGGCGAGGCGCGCCGCCGCGGTCGTGATGGCCGGCGCGGCGATGCTGTCGGGCAGCACGGCGCGCAGCCGTGCGCCGGACAGGTCTGCCAGCACGGCGCCGGCGATGGCGAGTGCGATGCCTTCGCCGGCGACGCGAATAGTGTTGAAGATGCCGGTCGCCATGCCGGCGCGCTCGGTCGGCACCACGCTGATGGCGAGGCCGTCCATCAGTCCCCAGGGCAGGCCGGCGCCGCAGCCGATCAGCAGTAGCGGGCCGATCACGTCGCGGACAGGGCCGCCGAGGTCGACCGTGCCGAGCCAGATGAGGCCCGCGGCGGCGGCGAACAGGCCGGCGGCTGACACCACCCCTGCCGAAACGATGCGGATCAGCGTTGCCGCCAGCGACGGCACCACCAGCATCGGCGCCGACAGCGCCACCATCAGCCAGCCGGCGTCGATCTCGCGAAATCCTTCGACGCCGATCAGGCGCAGCGGCAGCAGCACCAGCAGCACGATGTAGCAGGCGCAGGTCGCGACCGGCAGCAGCTGCACGCCGACGAAGCGCGGGTAGCGGAACAGCGACAGGTCGAGCATCGGCCGCGCCATGCGGCGCGCGGCAACAATGAAGATGGCCAGCAGCGCGACCGTGCCGGCGAGCAGGCCGACGACGAGGGAATCGCGCCAGCCGCGGGTCGGCGCCTCGATCACCGCGAAAGTGAACAGGCCGAGCATGCCGGTGAAGCTTGTCGTGCCGGCCCAGTCGAGGCCGCGCGCGCCGGGATCGCGGCTGTCGCGCATCCGCCGGGCGCCAAAGGCGAGCGCGGCGGCGCCGACGATCGCGGTCGACAGGAACACGGCACGCCAGCCGAACACCTCGATCAGCGCGCCGGCGAGCAGCGGGCCGAAGGCGAGGCCGAGGCCGAAAGTCGTGCCGAGCAGGCTGAACGCGCGGGTGCGGGCGTGGCCCTCGACATCCTGGGCCAGCGCCGCGGTGCCGCCGGCGAGCGTCGCGGCGGCGGCGAGGCCCTGGGCGGCGCGCAAGAGGTCGACCACCAGGATGGAGGAGGCACAAGCGAGCAGCAGCGAGATCACGGTGAAGGCGGCGACGCCGGCGACGAAAGCACGCTTGCGGCCGACGGTGTCGGCGAGGGTTCCCGCGGCCATCAGGCAACCGCCGAAGGTCAACATGAACGCATTGGTGATCCAGGTCAGCGCCGCCGGGCTGCCGCCGAGCGCACGGCCGATCGCGGGGGTGGCCACCGCGCCGCCGGAAAAGCTCATCGGCAGCACGATGGCGGCCAGGCACACGGCGGTGAGCACGGCGGCGTGACCGCTAGCGGCGGAAGAAGACGTTTGGGGCGTCATGGCTGTCCCTGACGAGAAGAGTGAGGATCAGCCGTGAGCTAATATGAATGGTGCAGTTGATAAACGCGCCGATCCTCCATTGATAACGGAATAAAACTCTCTAATTTGCCGCCATGGACAGCTTGAGTGGCATCATCGCCTTCGTGCGTGTGGCTGAGACCCTGAGTTTCGTGGCCGCGGGACGGGCGCTTGGCATCTCTGCTTCCGCGGTCGGCAAGAGCGTGGCGAAGCTCGAGGCCGATGTCGGCGTGCGCCTGTTCCACCGCAGCACCCGGCGCGTCAGCCTGACCGACGAGGGCGCTTTGTTCCATGAGCGCTGCCGAAAAGTGCTCGATGAGCTGCAGGAGGCCGAGGCGATGCTGGCGCAGTCGGCGGCCACGCCGCGCGGCAAGTTACGGGTCGGCCTGCCGACCATCGGCTATCGCTTCCTGATGCCGATCCTGCCGGAGTTCAGCGCGCGCTACCCCGATATCGAGCTCGAGCTCGACTTCGAGGACCGGCTCGTGGACGTCATCGAGGAGGGGCTCGATGTCGTGGTGCGCAGCGGCGACCTGCCGGATTCCACGTTGATGTCACGGCGGCTCGCCACGTTCCGCTTCGTGCTGTGCGCTTCGCCGGCCTATCTCAAAGCCCATGGCACGCCGCGCACCCCGGCGGACCTCGCCGCCCATCGCTGCCTGCGCTTCCGCTTCCCAACCACGGGCAAGCTGCAGGACTGGCTCCTGAAATCCAAGGCCGGCACAGAGTTGCGGCTGCCGACGGCGCTGGTCTGCAACAACATCGAAGCGCTGCGCGCCGCCGCCGTCAGCGGCTTCGGCATCGCCCACATGCCGGATTTCCTTGCTGGCGATGCCATCGCGCGCGGTGAGCTCGTCACCATGCTCGACCCCCATCTGATCAATCCCGGCCAGTTCTGGGCGCTGTGGCCGGCGAGCCGCCACCTGTCGCCCAAGCGGCGTGTGTTCGTGGATTTCCTCGGCGCGCGGTTGTTCGCGACCTGAGGCGGGGGCTGCCCGCGCGGTGCGACAGCGTACCGCAACACTGGCGGCGACTCAGATGAATGGCTGATTCTCGCTGTCGCTGCGCGCCGCGTCCGATGCCCAAAATGCCTTGGATGACAGGCTTTGCGCTGTTCCCGGCCGTCTCGAATCGCCAAAAAGGCCTTTTTTTCGGGTTTTTTGGCCAACAAAAGCTGTGCAGATCGCGTTTGGACTATGTTTCAAGGCGGATTCCGCCATATGGTGACGATGTCCGAATCACTTTTTCCAGGAGACACAATGGCCGCTCAACTGACGAAGTCGCAGCTCATCGAGCAGATCGCGACCCAGACCGAACTCGCGAAGAAGGACGTCAAGGGCGTTCTCGAGACCATCACGACCATCGGCTACAAGGAGCTGAAGAAGAACGGCGTGTTCGTGGTTCCGGGCTTTGCCAAGTTCGTCGTCATCAAGAAGCCGGCGACCAAGGCGCGCAAGGGCACCAACCCGTTCACCGGCGAGCCGATGACCTTCAAGGCCAAGCCGGCCCGCAAGATCGTCCGGGCCCGCCCGGTGAAGGCCGCCAAGGAAGCGGTGTAAGCCGTTATCCGCTCCGCATTTGCGGACGACGAAAGGCCCCCGTTTCGGGGGCCTTTTTGTTTGGGCGGACGGCTCGATGGCGGCGGCGGCCATCACGCGTCCCAGGTCACCGGCAGGTTGAGCAGCCCGCGGAACGCCCAGCCGCCGATGCGCACCGGTTCGCGGTCGACGATGCGCAGGTTCTTGAGCCGCGCGAACACGGTCGGCAGCGCCACGTCCGCCACCATGGCGCGTGAGGCGAAGGCGCCGGCGCAGAAATGCGGCCCGGCGCCGAAGGCGATGCTCTTGCCGGCATCGCGGCTGACGTCGAAGGCGTCGGCATTGTCGAAGTGCCGCTCGTCACGGTTGGCCGAGCCGAACATGAAGAAGACGCGATCCTCGGGGGCGAATTCGACATCGCGGATGCGCCAGGGTTTGGCGACGCGGCGCGGCGACATGCCGATCGGCGAGATCCAGCGGGCATACTCCTCGAACGTCTGCAGCCACGACACTTTGCCGGCGCGTGCCAGCGCCAACTGATCCGGATGGCTCAAGAGCGCCCACACCGTGCCGGCGACGGCGTCGCGCGGCTCGTTCTGGCCGCCGCTGATGGCGAGCTTGATGTTGGCGCGCACGCTGTCCATCGGCATGCCGGCAGCGAGGCTGACGCCGAGCAGGCTGAGGTCCGGCGCCTGCCGCAGCGCCGGCAGCCGCTCGTCGATCGCCGCGTCGATGCCGGCGGTGGCGGCATGGCAGCGCGCCTCGACGGCGGGATCGCCGGTGTAGTTGGCGATGCCGTCGATCATCGCCTGCGACCACGCGTTCATGTCTTCAAAGCGCATGTTGACGAGGCCGGTGATCGACTTCAGGCACTCGGCCGAGAACGGCAGCGCGAAGTCACGAACGAAGTCGACCTCGCGCCGCGGATCGAGGGCGTTGATGATGTCATCGGCATGGCGCTGGAATTGCGCGGTCCAGTGCGCTTTGACTGTTTTCGGCGACACTGCCGGGAAGATCATTTTGCGCTCGGCCATGTGCGCATCACCGTCCTTGCGCATCATGTTGTGGCCCATCAGCCGGTTCATCAGCCCCTCGGGCTGGTGCGAGCTGAACACGTCGATCTGCTTCTCCGAGACGAAGATGTCGTCGCGGCTCGTGAACACCGTACTGCCGAGCTGCGGGATGAACGCGATCGGCGCCTCCGCGCGCAACCGCTTCAGCGTCGGGTAGGGATCGGCTGAGAACGCGGGAACGTCGATGTCGAAGCGCGGTGCGGTGCTCACGGAGGCCCTCTCGGTATGGTCCGCAAACGATAGGCCGCATGCGCACGGGCGTCTGTCCCCAGCCGTTGGGACAGGGGAGCGGTGCATCCAAAGCGACGTCGCAGGGGGTGAGGGGCGCGGTGCCCAATGCTATGACTGCCAAGGAAATGGAGTTGTGATGGCGGTATCAATGCGAGTGGCCCGTGATGGGGACCGGCATGGCCTTGGAGCGCTGAAGCTGCGATCGTCGCTCGCCTGGGGCGATCATGCCGCGGAACTGCAGGTGCTTGCCGACGCGCGCGAGGTCCCGGCCGAGCACGTGCGACATGTCATCGTCGCGGAGCTTCAGGGCGAGATGGTTGGCTTCGTTACGGTCCTCCCCGGTGAAGGCCCTCAGGCCGAACTGGAGGATCTGTTCGTCGCGCCCGAGGTCTGGCGGCGAGGGATCGGCCGAGAGCTGCTCGCCGAAGCCGAGCGTCGCGCCGCCGTGATCGGCGCGCAATCGCTGCACGTCGTCGCCGGCGAGCGGGCGCGGCCCTTCTACGAAGCGTCCGGATATCGCTTCGTGGGGCCCATCGCCACGGAATTCGCGACCGCAGCCGAACTGATCAAGGACATTCCGCAGCAGCAGCGGTAGTAGATCGCTCGCCGCGTGCGTTGCTATTCCTCCTCATGGTGAGGAGGCGCGCCAGCGCCGTCTCGAACCGTGAGGCCAAGGCGCTGCGTCGCGCTGGCGGCATTGCCGCAGCGGGCCTCATCCTTCGAGACGCGGCTGCGCCGCTCCTCAGGATGAGGAGGGACGATGTTCTGCTCCTGCGCTGTTTTCAAATTCTGCGTCACCACCGGGCCGACGCGAAGTGTCGTGACCCGGTGATCCAGCTTAGGGCTGCCGACGCATGCGAAGCGAAAGCTGGATGCGCGGGTGACCTCAAGTCCTGGTGATCCGTCGAAGACGGATCGCGCTGCCCGCGCATGACGCCGAATTCGCGGGCAGGGCGGCGGATCGTTCGTCGCGCGCACCCTCAATTCAGCCGGCGCCCTGCCGTCAGCAGCCGCAGCACGATGCCGAACAGTTCGTTCTGCGACGAGATCCGCAGCTTGTCGTAGGCGCGCTTGCGGTAGGTCAGGGTCGAGTGGATGCTGATGTCGAGGTCGGCGGAGATCGCCTCCGAGCTGTAGCCGGACAGGATGCGCAGGCACACCTCCCTCTCGCGGCCGGTGAGGGCCTCGAAGGTCGGGTCGTGCGCGAACAGCGCGGCGAGGCTGCCGCGGGCGGCGGCCGCCGGTGACGCGTCGGCCGCGGCATCGGCCGGCTCGAAGTGGCGGGCCACTGCCGCGCTCACGGCCGGGGCGACCTGGCGCAGCCGCTCGGTCTCCGCGCGGCTGAAGCGGCCCTGGGCGGTGATGCGGTAGCAGTTGACATAGAAGCAGGTGTCGCCGACCCAGATCGCGGTCGCGAACTTGTCGACGATGTCGGAGTCCTCGAAGAACAGCTTGCGGTAGCTGTCATTGTACATGCGCCGGGCGAAGGTCGGCAGCACGATCGGGGTTGGGTTCGCCTGGCGGCTGAAGATCGTGTCGCGGTTCGGGTCGGCCTGATGGAAATGCTCGGAGTAGGCGACGCCGAGATCGCCGCCGGTCGGGATGTTGCCGACGTCGAGCAGGCAGCGCGCCGAGCGTTCGCCGGCGAAGGAGAACACCATGCAGTGGCCGACGCCGGCCACCTGACGTAGCGTGCCGATCAGGGCCTGCGGGAAGGTTGGGCGGCCGATCGCGAGGACGGCGCCGGTGATGTCGGCGCGTGCGCTGTCGCCGGACGTGCGTGTGGTGTCGTCGATGGCCGGTCGCCCCGCCATGCTCTCCTCCCAAAGCTCTTGTTTTTCTGAACCTTAGCAGCAAGGCGGCGGCGCCGGAAGCGCCGTTGCGCGCGGTCCGCCGCTCCCTGTTGTCGCAAGCGCTTGGGACAGACGATGGTCCCCCCGCCGCGTAGGCTTCCAGTTCCCCGCGCCGCCGCGCGGCCGACAAGGAGACGCCGCCAACGTGGACGCCACCATCTTCCTGTTCCTGATGCAGGACGGCATCATCAACGGTGCGGTCTATGCGCTGGTGGCGCTCGCGCTGGTGCTGGTGTTCGCCGTCACCCGGGTCATCCTCATTCCCCAGGGCGAGTTCGTCGCCTTCGCGGCGCTGACTGCGGCGGCGCTGGAGAATGGCCGCCTGCCGGGCACGGTGTGGCTGCTGCTGGCGCTTGGCGGCCTCGCCGCCGTCTCGGAACTGGTGCTGCACCGGCGTGAGATCACGCTACGGCGGCTGATCCGTATCCTGCTCGCCGACGTCGCCCTGCCGGCGGCGCTGGTCGCGCTGACGCTGCTGCTCGCGCCCCTGAAGATCGGGCCGGTCGCCGCCGGCGCGCTGACCGTGCTGCTGATCCTGCCGATGGGGCCGATGCTCTACCGCATCGCCTTCGATCCGATCGCTACCTCCAGCGTGCTGGTGCTGCTGATCGCCGCCTTCGGCGTGCACTTCTCGCTGATGGGGCTTGGCCTGGTGTTCTTCGGCCCCGAGGGCGTCGGCACCACCGCGCTCGCCGCGCAATCCTTCGACGTCGGCACCCTGGTCGTCACCGGGCAGAGCATCGTGGTGCTCGCCGTCACGATCGTGCTGCTCGCGGTGGTCGGCGCGTTCTTTCGCTTCTCGCTGTTCGGCAAGGCGCTGCGTGCCTGTGCCTCCAACCGCGTCGGCGCGCGGCTGTCCGGCATCCCGACCGCCTTCGCCGGCCAGATTGCCTTTGGCATGGCGGCAGGGCTCGGCGCGGTGTCCGGGGTGCTGATCGGCCCGCTGATGACCGTGTACTACGACAGCGGCTTCTTGATCGGCCTCAAGGGCTTCGTCGCCGCCATTCTCGGCGGCCTCGTCAGCTATCCGCTGACCGTGCTGGCGGCGCTCGGCGTCGGCATCGCCGAGGCGCTGTTCTCGTTCTGGGCCAGCGCCTTCAAGGAGGTGCTGGTGTTCAGCCTGATCATTCCGGTGCTGATGTGGCGGTCGCTGGCGCGCGCGCCGGGCGGAGGGCACAACTGATGCGGCGCTTCGTCCAGCGGCATCCGCGCGCCATCGAGGCGGCCGCCGCGCTCGTCATCCTGGCGCTGCCGTTCTCCGGCCTGATGTCGGACTACGGCGTCGCGCTGTTGACCGACATCGGTATCGCCAGCCTTGTGGCGCTCGGCCTCGTCATCCTCACCGGCGTCGGCGGCATGACCTCGTTCGGGCAGGCGGCGTTCGTCGGTTTCGGCGCCTACACCAGCGCGGTGCTCACCGTGCATCTGGGATGGTCGCCATGGCTGACGCTGCCGGTCGCGGTCGCCGTCACGATGGTCTGCGCGCTGCTGATCGGCGCGGTCACGGTGCGGCTGTCGGGGCATTACCTGCCGCTCGGCACCATCGCCTGGGGTATCTCGTTCTACTACCTGTTCGCCAATATCGAGGGCCTCGGCGGCCATGACGGTCTCTCCGGCATTCCGCCGCTGCGCATTGCCGGCCACGCCCTGACCGGCACGCGCGACTACTTCGTCGTGGTGTTCGTCGCACTGGCGCTAGCGGTGGTGGCGACGCGCAACCTGCTGCGTGGCCGCATGGGCCGCGCCGTGCGGGCGCTGCGCGACGATGCGCTCGCCGGCTCGGCGTTCGGCATCCAGCCGGCCACCGTCAAGCTCGGCGTGTTCGTCTATGCCGCGATGCTCGCCGGCGTTGCCGGCTGGCTCTACGCCCACTTTCAGCGCTCGGTGTCGCCGGGGCCGTTCGGCATCACCGCCGGCACCGAGTATCTGCTGATGGCCGTGCTCGGCGGCGCCGGCCGCATTCCCGGCGCGCTGCTCGGCGCCACGCTGGTCATCGTGCTGCGCGACCAGCTGCAGTCGTGGCTGCCGCTGGTGATCGGCAGCGCCGGCAACTACGAGACCATCGTGTTCGGCGCCGTGCTGGTGCTGCTGCTGCGCAACGCCAGCGACGGCCTGTGGAGCCGCATCGTCGGGCCGCCGCAGCCGCCGGATTTCGGCGCCGCCGGCGGCGTCGTCACCGCCGGCCATCGCGCGCGGCCCGAGCGCGACATGCCGCTGATCGAGGTCCGCGCCTTGCGCAAGGCGTTCGGCGGCCTCGTGGCCGTCAACGACGTCAGCTTCGTGGTGCCGGCCGGGCGCATCGTCGGCCTGATCGGCCCGAACGGCGCCGGCAAGAGCACGACCTTCAACCTCATCACCGGCGTGCTGGCGCCGACCGCCGGCGAAGTGCTGTTCCGCGGCACGGCGCTCGCGGCCCCGACGCCGCAGCAGATGGCGCGTCTCGGCGTCGGCCGCTCGTTCCAGCACGCCGCAGTGGCGCCGGAGATGAGCGTGATCGAGAACGTCATGCTCGGCGCCCACCTGCGTGGCCGTGCCGGCATGGTGGCGGCGGTGCTCGGGCTCGATCGCAAGGAGGAGGTCGTGCTGTTCGAGACCGCGTCGCGCGCGCTCGAGCGCATCGGCCTCGCCGACGTCGCCGCAGTGCCAGCCGGCGCGCTGTCGCTCGGCCAGCTGCGCCTCGTCGAGATCGCGCGCGCGCTCGCGCTTGATCCGCTGGTGCTGCTGCTCGACGAGCCGGCGGCGGGGCTGCGTGTTGGCGAGAAGAAGGCGCTGGCGCGGCTGCTGCGCGAGCTGCGCCAGGAGGGCATCAGCGTGCTGCTGGTCGAGCACGACATGGACTTCGTCATGAGCCTCGCCGATCATCTCGTGGTGCTCGACTTCGGCACGCGCATCGCCGAGGGCGATGCCGGCGCCATCAGCGGCAATCCGCGGGTGATCGAGGCCTATCTCGGAGGCGTCGAATGAGCGCGCTGCTCGCTGTCGACGATCTCCATGTCGGCTACGGCCCGGTGACGGTGGTGCATGGCGTGTCGCTGGCGGTGCCGCGCGGCAGCCTCGTCACCGTGATCGGCGCCAACGGCGCCGGCAAGACCACGCTCTTGAACGCGCTGATCGGCCTGATGCCGTCGCGCGGCGCGATCGCGTTCGACGGCGCCGGCGTCACTGCGCAGCCGCTGGAGCAGCGCGTCGGCCGTGGCCTCGCGCTGGTGCCGGAGCGGCGCGAGCTGTTTGCCGACATGAGCGTTGCGGACAATCTGTTGCTCGGCGGCTTCCGCCGCTCGCGGTCCGAGCGCAGCGAGACACTCGCCGAGGTGCTGGCGCGCTTTCCGCGGCTGCGCGAGCGTCACCGCCAACTCGCGGGCACGCTGTCGGGCGGCGAGCGCCAGATGCTGGCGATGGGCCGGGCGCTGATGGTGCGGCCGAAGCTGCTGATGTTGGACGAGCCGAGCCTCGGGCTCGCGCCGCGCATCGTGCGCGACGTCTTCGACATTCTCGTCGGCCTGCGCGAGGCCGGCGTCTCGATCCTGCTGGTCGAGCAGAACGCGCGCGCGGCGCTGAAGATCGCCGACCAGGCCTATGTCATGGAGCTGGGGCGCGTCACGGCGCAGGGCACGCCGGCGGAGATCGCCGCCGACCAGCGCCTCGTGGAGAGCTATCTCGGGTTTGGCAAGAACGCTTACTAATCACACAACACGGGGAGGACAGTGATGGGCACGATCGAGCGGACGGGATGGCTGATGACGGCGGCGCTGCTGCTCGGCATGGGCGCGGCGCAGGCCGACATCAAGGTCGGCGTCACGGTGAGTGCGTCGGGGCCGGGAGCGGCGCTCGGCCAGCCGCAGATGAAGGCGGTGGCGGCGCTGCCGAAGGAGATCGGCGGCGAGAAGGTGACCTATATCGCTCTCGACGACGAATCCGATCCGACCAAGGCGGCGCAGAACGCCCGCAAGCTGGTGCTCGACGAGAAGGTCGACGTGCTGCTGGGCTCGTCGCTGACGCCGGTGTCGCTGCCGCTGCTCGACATCGCAGCCGAGAGCCGCACGCCGCTGCTGACCATGGCCGCGTCCAACGTGCTGGTGGCGCCGGTCGACGACAAGCGGCGCTGGGTGTTCAAGGTGGTGCCGAACGACGACATCATGGCGACCGCGATGCTGACCTACATCGCCAGGACCGGGGCCAAGTCGGTGGCGTTCATCGGTGTGTCGGACGCCTATGGCGAGGGCTACTACAAGGTGCTGGCGGAGCTGGCGCCCAAGCTGAACGTCACCCTCGTGGCCAAGGAGGTCTATGCTCGCAGCGACGCCAGCGTCACCGGGCAGGTGCTGAAGATCCTCGCCGCCAAGCCCGATGCAGTGTTCGTCGCCTCCGCTGGCACGCCGGCGGTACTGCCGCAGAAGGCGCTGCGCGAGCGTGGTTACAAGGGGCCGATCTACCAGACCCATGGGGTGGCCACCGACGACTTCATCAAGCTCGGCGGCAAGGACGTCGAGGGCGCGATCTTCGCCGGCGAGGCCTATACCGTCGCCGACGACCTCGATGCGCAAAGTCCGTTCCGCAAGGTGACGGCGGCCTATATCGAGGCCTACCGCAAGAGCCAGAACCAGCCGCCGGTGATCTTCGGCGCCCATGTCTTCGACTCGATGGAACTGGTGGGCAAGGCCCTGCCGGCGGCGCTCAAGGCCGGCAAGCCCGGCACCGCCGAATTCCGCGCCGCGCTGCGTGACGGCCTCGAGCAGACGAAAGACGTCTATCTCAACAACGGCCTCGCCAACATGAGCCCGACCGACCACAACGGCTACGACCAGCGCTCGGCGTTCATCATCAAGGTCGACGGCGGCCGCTTCCGTTTGGTGAAGTGACAGGGCAGAAGCGTCACGAAAGCCTTCCACATCCTCAACGTCATCACCGGGCCGGCGCGCAGCGCCGTGGCAGCCCAAGTCGGGTGTGGACTTGGGCCATCAAAGAACGCAACTCGGCGGAGCCGAGTTGCTATGGATCCAGCTTCGATCGATACGGCCATATTCCGTCATTCCGGAAGCCGCGAAGCGGCTATCCGGAATCTCGAAGCCGCAGCAAGATCGGCGATCGAGATTCCAGGTCCGTCGCTACGCGACGTCCCGGAATGACATGCATAGAGGCGAGGCGTCTGACGCTTTGTTAGCATCATCACCGGCGCGACGCGTCAGCGCCGAGACCCGGTGATCCAGCTTCATGTGTTCACGTTACGTTGCAAGCTGGATTGCCGGTCAAGCCCGGCAATGACGCGGTGGGTGGGCACGGCTCCGAGGATGGACCAATGGTGTTGGGATTGGTACCGCGATCCTCTCGAACCGTGCCGTCTCATCCTGCTGCAGCCTCACCGCCGTTCGGCAGCGACGAAGTCACCTGCGCGGCGCGGTGTTGAGACACCGGCGCTTCACGGAGCGAGCTCCTCGGCATCGCAGGCTCGCCGACGGCTCTGGCGACGGGCCCACTCGGGACGCGTGTCGTCATCCATGGCGGTGGGATTGCACTCGCGCTGCTCTTGTGGGGAGAAGAACCTGAGATGGTGGCCGCCGTCGAAAGCGCCGAGGTATGTCCAGCGCTCCGATGTGACGGGCCCCGTGAGAGGCTCGAACGTCCGTTGCGACGGATCGACGATATAGTCCGAGTATGCGACGCCGAGCACGGCGATTTTGCCATCCTCGGTCAGGTAGAGGCTCGTCCTCGACCAATGCGCCCAGTCCGGGACGCCTGCGAGGTTTCCGGTCGTCCTGCCTTCGGGGCTGTCGACAACAAGGTAGGCGCCGGAATGATTGACATCCCAGACATCGTACAGTTTCAGCCGGACCGATGCTTTCAATTCGGGAATAACGATCTCCGCCGTTGTCGCAGGCACCAGCTCCGTCCATAAGACAACGCCCAAAACCACGGGTATCATCATCACGATGACGACGACAGGCATTGCGAACAGAACGAGGAAAAGCCGCCACAGTCCTCCGACGATCTGCCACCAGATTTCGCCGGATTGCTGATCTCGCACCATCGTTTAGCGCTCGGAATGCCGGACTTCTGGCGTCGTCATCCGACGCGGGATCGACAGGTCGATCTTGCCATGTATCTTGACTTTTGTGAGATGCGGCGGCGTCTCCCGCTCCGCCGCCATTGCCGCCGCTCGATGCGTGGCGAAGTGGCGCGCCATGTGATGCATGAGGACAACGACGTCCTGGCGTTCCTCGACATCCATCCGGTCAGGCCCGGCCACTCGCTCGTGGTGCAGGAGCTTGGCGAGACCGCGGACGTTCTGCGGCAGCGGCTGGCGCGATAATCCCGTCCGGCGTCGGCGGGCGGCGTGTCCGGTCCTGCCGAGCAGCGTTAAGTCGCGCAACGGCCGTTCAGCCGACGGTTGAGGTTGCACGCTGGTCTGCAACTTGGGTGCGAATGTTAGCCTTTTCAGGCGCTTGCCGTTCGTTTCGAGCGGAGTGCGCGGCCCGGGCGTCGAAGCCGGCCGAGCGGCGCACCGGATTAGAGTTCGACTAATTCTAATCTCCCCCCATCCCGATTGACTCGATGTCGGCGTTTCTCGCACATCGCGAGGCCGGGGCCTGTTTCAATTTGTCGCGTCTCACTTTGTCGCATGTGCCCGGTCGGCCGCGCGATCGCGGGCCTGTTTCAAGGGGGGGAAATCCATGTCCGCTGTCGTCTCGCCGTCCGTTGCCGGACGGGCCGGCTATCGTCTGCCATCGCAGGTCGTGACGCGACGCATCGCTCGGGCGCTGCTCGGGGCGGGGCTCGCGTCGGGAGCGGCCATTGGGGGCCTGTCGCCGTCTGCGGCGCTTGCGGCGCCCACGGGCGCCGCCGCGGCGGCGCCCGTCACGACGACGGAGGAAAAGCTCCTGCAGAAGCTCGAGGCCATGGAGAAGCGGATCAAGGGGCTCGAGCAGCAACTCAAGCAGAAGCAGGCGAGCGAGGGCGGCGGCAAGCCGTCGAAGCAGCCGGTCGCCGCGTCGGAGTGGCCGTCGTCCGAGACGGCCAGGCCGACCGGAGCATCTCTGGCGGCGCGCGCCACGGCCACCGCGGCCGATGTCCGGTCTGCGCCGGCCGGCATCGCCCCGCCGCCCGACAAGGCCATTCTCGGGCTAGTCGATTCCCCGGTCTCGGGGCTGAGCATCGGCGCCTATGGCGAGGTGAAGTTCGGCGCGGTGCAGAACCCGGCGGCGAACGGTCAGTGGCAGAAGGGCTTCGATGCCAACCGTATCGTCCTGCTGCCGACCTATGCGATCACGCCGAACATCATCTTCAATGCGGAGATCGAGTTCGAGCACGGCGGCATCGCGTTCGACAACGACGACAAGAAGCATGGCGCGATCGAGATCGAGCAGCTGTTCATCGATTTCAAGGTGCTGGATCAGTTCAACTGGCGCGCGCCGGGCATCGATCTGGTGCCGATCGGTTATACCAACCAGCACCACGAGCCCACCCAGTTCTACAGCGTCAACCGGCCCGAGCTGTACAACGGCCTGATTCCCTCGACCTTCTGGGGGCCGGCAACGAGCATCTATGGCCGCATTGCCGACGGCGTCACCTATCAAGTCCAGGTCAGCAGCAGCATCGAGGATTACGGCGACGATTTCGGCCGGCGCACCGACGCCAACACGGTGCCGTTGGACGCCTACACCGGCGGCTTCAGCGGGACCGGCGGCCTCGCGCTGTCCCGTCCCGTCGTCGGCGACTTCCGTCAGCTCAACAACGAGCTCGCCTATTCGGGCCGGCTCGATGTTGCGCCGGCCTTCATTCCCGGCTTCGCGGCGAGCGTGAGCGCCTACTACAGCGGCAACACCACGCCCCGCGGCGCGCATGACGATCTCGGCAATCTGCTCGGCCGCTCCAGCCTGACGCTGTTCGATACCGAATTCCGCTACCGCGTCCAGGGCACCGGGCTCGAGCTGCGCGGCGAATATGTTCAGGCGCGGTTCGGCAATCCGGCGAACCTGCGGGCGAACAACGACAGCGATCCCACCAACAATGTCGGCAAGATGATGTACGGCTATTCCGGCGAGATCGCCTATCACTTTGCGCTGGGCAACTTCCTCAACAGCGATTGGGAAGCGGTGCCGTTCTATCGCTACACCCACCAGAACCTGCAGACCGGGGGCTTTGCCGGCACCGATCTCAACATGCCGATTGGCGCGGGCCAGGTCGATTATCATTCCGCGGGTGTCGCGGTGTTTCCGGCGCCGAAGGTGGTGCTGAAGGCGACCTATCAGAAGGTCATCAGCCGCCAGGCGGGTGGCGCGCAGTCCGATTCCGCGCTTGGCGGCGTCGGCTTCTTCTTCTGATCGCTAACCGCACCGCGGCTGAACATGGTTTGCACAAGAGGATCTGCCCGATGACGAAATGGCTGCAATGGACCGTGCCAGGCCTGCTGCTGGCGCCGATCGCCGCACCGGCCTATGCGGTCCAGTATCTCGACATCGCGCAGGCCCAGAAGCTGGCCTTCCCATCCGCGACCCGCTTCGATCACCAGGGCGGGCGGGTCTGGAAAGCCCAGGCCGGTGACAGGCTGCTCGGCCTGTTCATCGTCGATCACGTGGTCGGCAAGCATCTCTACATCGACTATGCCGTGGCGCTGGAGCCCGGTGGCCGCGTGCACCGCGTCGACATCCTGGAGTACCGTGAATCGTACGGTGGCGAGGTGCGGGACTCGAGCTGGCTTGCGCAGTTCGCCGGCAAGACCGCTGCGAGCCCGCTCACGGTCGGCCAGGACATCCGCAACATTTCCGGCGCGACGTTGTCCTCGCATCACCTGACCGAGGGGGTGAAACGCATCGTGTCGGCCTATGGCGGCCGTGTCAGATAGCCTCCGGCCGGCAAGCCCCAGCCGATGCCCGGACCCGGCCATGCACGATCGTGACGCGGTGCGCAGGGCGCAGCCGCTGCTCGGCACATTCGTCGAGATCACGGTGTTCGGCGTTGCCGCTGATGATGCCGACGAAGCCATCGCACGCGCCTTTGCCGCGATCGCACGCGTGCACCGGCTGATGAGCTTTCACGACGGCGACAGCGACGTGTCGCGGCTCAATCGCCGGGCCGCGGCGGAGGCCGTCGCTGTCGCGCCGTGGACCTTTCAGGTGCTCGAGGCCGCGGCCGAACTGCATCGCCGCTCCGCCGGTGCGTTCGACATCGCGGTCGCGCCGGCGCTGCAGCGGATGGGCCTGTTGCCGCGTCATGGGGCTGATGATGCCGGCAAGCTCCCGGGGGCTGGCGCGATCGAGCTTCGCGCGGACGGCCGCGTGCGTTTCCACGATCCCGCGGTCAGGATCGACCTCGGCGGCATCGCCAAGGGATTTGCCGTCGATTGCGCCGTCGCGGCGCTGCAGGCGTCTGGCGTGGCGGCGGCGGTGGTGAATGCCGGCGGCGATCTCGTCGCCTACGGACCGTTTTCGCACGCGGTCGAACTCCGTGATCCGCGCAGCGGCGGGCCGTGGCTGCGGACCCGCCTGCGCGATCAGGCGCTGGCGTCGACGGGGCGCACCGTCGATCTGGTGCGGTCGGGCATGGCGGACAACCTCGCGGTGATCGATCCGGCGTCCGGGATGCCGGCGACGGCGGTCGCCGGCGCGGCGGTGTGGGCGCCGTCCTGCATGATCGCCGACGCCTTGACCAAGATCGCGGTCGTCGCCGGCGACGCGGCGCTGGCGGTGCTCGATCACTATCAGGCGCGGGCCCTGCTGGTGTCGTGCGACGGCGAGATTCGCGTCAGCGCGCCGGAGCTGCTGGCCGCCGGACGGCTGGAGGCGGTGGGATCGACGGGGGCGATCGATGCGGCTTGAACGCAAATTCCGCGTCACGCTGTATGGCGTCTTCGCCGTGCTGTTCGCCTCCGGGGCAGGATGGTTCGTGGCCGACCGGCTCAAGGACGGCGACAGCGGCGAGCTCTGGCAGCAGGTGAGCGCCAATCTCCTGATGGCGCATGGCGGGACGGCGATGCTGGCGCTGCTGTGTCTGGGGGCGCTCGGCCCGCTGCATGTCAAGCGCGGGTGGCGCGGGCGGACGAACCGGATGACCGGGAGCGCGGTGGTGACCATCAACGCCGTGCTGATCGCCACCGCGTTCGGGCTCTATTATCTCGGGTCGGATGCCGTGCGGCCGTGGATCAGCACCGTGCATCTGGCGTTCGGGCTGGGGCTCCCCGCCATCCTTCTCGCCCATGTCGTCACGGGGCGGCGCTGGAGGCGCTAGGCAACGCGCGCTCTAACCTTAAAGCGTCTCTCCATACTCAGCGTCATCACCAGGCCGGCGCACCAGCGCCGTGACCCGGTGATTCATTTTCGCGGTGATCAAGCAGGGTTGCCGGGGCAAGCCCGGCAACGACGCAGTGGGGATGATGCGCTTCGCAAACCAACCCGGATAGCCGTGGCCTTGTGACAGGCATTCATGCTTGGGCCGTCGCCCTTCGAGGGCGTTGCTTCGCAACGCAAGCCGGGTTTACCCGACTTGCGTCCTGGTAAGCGCAAACCGGCAGAGCCGGGTTGCTGTGCTCAGGGTTGGCGGACCATGCCGGATAGCGTCAGGCGTCTTGCCCCTACGCCTCGATCAGCCGCGTCAGCGCCGCGATCGCCGGCGCCAGCACGGCCCGTGCGGCCTCGGCGGCGCGGTTCGGATCGCGCTGCATGATCGCGGTGACGATCGCGGCATGGTCGGCGGCGTCGGGCTCGGGCAGGTTGTGCTCGATCAGTGACGAACGCACGTTGAGCAGCACCGCGGTCGAGAAGTAGCGATAGAGCTCCTCCAGCGCGGTGTTGTGGCTCGCGCGCGCCACCGCGACATGGAAGGCGATGTCGCCGGCGACGAAGGCGTCGATGTCGTCGTCCTTGGAGATCGCGTTGCGGGCGTCGAGCGCCTGCTGCAGCCGCGCGAGATCCTCAGGGCTCGCGCGCGTCGCGGCGAGGCGCGCAGCCTCGGTCTCGAGCACCACGCGCAGTTCGAAATGGTCGCGCAGGCTGGCGCGGCTGACGCGGCGCATGATCTCCGCGGGATCGACGCTCGATCGCACATAGGTGCCGTCGCCCTGACGCACCTCCAGCATCCGCGCATGGGACAGCACCCGCACCGCCTCGCGCACGGTGTTGCGGCCGACCTGCAGCATCTCGGCGAGTTCGGCTTCCTTGGGGATGCGTTCGCCGACCTTCCAGACGCCGCTCTCCACCTGGGAGCGGATGAGGTCGATCGCCGACTCGACCAGCGAGCGGCGCGGAACCTGGGGCAGGGCGGCGGTGGGGGCGGGCGGCACGGTCATCGGCGCCTCTCGTAGCATGGGCGAGGGGATCATCCCACCTCAGGACCTCTGGTTGACTCTCCGCCACAATTAAACATAGGATGATCCTATTACATAAGACAAAATCCAGGGCGATGTCGAGAATTGGGCCGGTGCGGGCGCTGGAGCGCCCGGGATTGCTGCTGCGCGCGGCGGATGATGCCTCTGTCGGCCGTGCCGATGACGGGGCGCGCCGTGGCCGGCTGCACCGTTGGGGCGCGCGTCTCGTCGCCGGGATCGCGCAGCGGGGACGGGCGATCGACCTGTTCACCCCGCAATGGGCCTATGTCGGCCGTTCGGTGGTGGCGGCGGCGCTGGCGCTCGGCCTCGCCTATCTCCTCGAACTCGAGACGCCGTATTCGGCGGCGTCCACGGTGCTGCTGATCGCCAACGCCAGTCATGGCGCGGTGCTCGCCAAGGGCGCATGGCGCGCCATCGGCACGCTTGTTGGTGCCGTCGTCGCGATCGCCCTGATGGCGGCGTTCGCGCAGATGCCGGCGCTGTTTTTGCTTGGCTTCGGTGCGTGGCTCGGCGTGTGCGCGGGGGCCGCGACCGTGCTGCGCCACTTCCGAGCCTCGGGCGCGGCGGTCGCCGGCTACACCATCGGCCTTGCTACCTACGGGGCGCTGGAAGCGCCGGACCTGACGCTCGACCACACCCTCGGCCGTGTCGCCACCGTCGTGCTCGGCGTGGTCTGCGCCGGCGTGGTCACCGCGCTCTTGTCGCCACGCAGCACCCGCAGCCGTCTTGCGGCGCGCCTGCAGCAACTCTCCGCCGATGTCGGCCGCGTGCTGGCGGCGCGGCTGTCGGCAGACGGCGACCACGCGGCGGCGCCGACGCTCGCCGCCGACATTCTGGCCGTCGACGACCTGCTGGCGCTGGCGGCGGCGGAATCCGCCGATGTCGCCGTGCGGGCCGGCGCCGTACGCGATGCCGCGGCGGCGTTGGTCGCGACCCTCGCCGATGCCGCGGCGCTGACGCCGGCGCCGTCTGCTGCCGATGTCGGCGCGGCGCGAGCCTGTGCGGCCGCCGCCGTGACCGATGCGGTCGCCGCGCTTGCCGCGGGGCCTGATGGCGTCGCCGCGGCGCGGCTGTTGCTGACCTCGGCCGGCGGCATGCTGGCGCAGGCGACGGCGCGCGCCGAGGAGGGCGACGATGCTGCCGCCTTCGTTGCCGTCGAGCGCATCGCCGAAGCTGTCGCGGACTATGCGGCGGCGCTCGAGGGGCTCGCCGTGCTACTGGGCGCGCCGCCGCCACGGACGCGGCAGCACGCCGCGCCGTTCCACCGCGACTGGCGCGGCGCGGTCGACAACGGCCTGCGCGCGGCGTTCGCCATCGTGCTCGGCGGCGCGGTGTGGATCGCCACCGGCTGGAACGGCGGCTCACTGATGCTGCTGGTGCTCGCTCCCTATACCGTGCTGCTGGCGATGACCGGCAATCCCGCCGCCGGCGCGGTCGAATTCATCAAGGGCACCATCGCCGCGGTGCCGGCGGCGATCGTCTGCGCCTTCGGCGTGCTGCCGCACATCGACGGCTTTGCGCTGCTGCTCGCCGCGCTCGCGCCGTTCTGGGCGGCGGGCCTCTACGCCACGACGTTGCCGAAATATGCGCCCGCCGGGCTTGCCTATCTCGTCGCCTTCAACACGCTGGTCGGCGCGGGCAATCCCATGACGTTCGACCTCGCCGGCTGTCTCAACCAGGTGGCGGGCTGGCTGGTCGCTGTGTTCGTCACGCTGCTCGCCTTTCGCCTGCTGCTGCCGCGCGATCCGCTGCGCGAGGCGCGGCGTGTCGCAGCGGCGACCGTGGCCGATGCCCGCGCGCTGCTTGGCGGGACCGCGCGCGATCGCGTCGCCTTCGAGCATCTCCAGCAGCACCGCCTGTCGCGCATTGCGCTGCTGCTCAAGGGCGATCCGGCCGCGGCGGTGCTCACCATGCAGGCGCAGGACGCGCTGCATCTCGGGCGCGCTACGCTGCGCATCCACGCCGCCGCGGCATCGGCCGATCCGCCGGTGCGCCGCATCGCAACCGACGCGCTCGCCGGGCTCGCCCATGACGTTGCGCCGTCTGAAGCTGCGCGCCGCGTCGCCGCAGAGCTCGCCGCGACAGCGGCGCGCGACGGCGAGAGCGCGCATGCGCATCACCGCCTCGTCATGGCTTTCCACGAGATCGCGTCAATCGCCGCCGCCGACCGCGGCCTGCGGGCTCCCGCTGCCGGAGATCGCGGATGCTGAGCGAAGTCAACATCGCCGGCATCTACCTGCCGCCGTTCCTGATCTACGCCTGCGCCACCGTGCCGCTGTTCCTGCTGCTGCGCCGCGCGCTGGTGCGCGGCGGCGTGCTGCGGCGGGTATGGCATCCGGCGCTGTTCGAGTTCGGCCTGTCGCTGTCCCTTCTCACCCTGCTGCTGTTGTTGTTCTAGAGATGAAGATCGCCTCCGCAAGACCGCTCCTCCGCATCGTCCTGACCCTTGCCATGACTGCCGCGACCTGCGCGCTGGTCGCGCTGCTGTGGCGCGAATACGTGCTGTCGCCGTGGACGCGCGACGGCCGCGTCAGCGCCGAGGTGGTGCAGGTGGCGCCGGAGGTATCGGGCACGGTGGTCGACGTCCGCGTCGCCGACAATCAGCGTGTCCGGCGCGGTGATGTCCTCTATGTCATCGATCCCGAGCGCTTTCGCCTCGCGCTGGACGACGCGCAGGCGGACCTCGATGCCAGGGAGCAGCAGGCGGTGCTCAAGGCTGCGATCGCCGATCGCCGGCGTCGCCTCGCGGCCGGCGTGGCATCCATGGAAGACCTCGAGCAGACCGGCGGTGCGGCGGCGGTGGCCGCTGCCGACCGCCGGCGGGCGCGGGCTGCGCGTGATGTCGCGCGGCTCAACCTGGAGCGCGCCACGGTGCGCGCACCGGTTGACGGCTACGTCACCAACCTGCGCATGCGCCCGGGTGATTATGCGTCGGCGGGCGTCAAGAAGATCGCTGTGCTCGATGCCGACAGCTTCTGGATCACCGGCTATTTCGAGGAGACCAAGCTGCGCGATATTCGTGCTGGCGATGCAGCCGAGGTCAGGCTGATGGGCCATGACGCAGTGGTGCGCGGCCATGTCGAGAGCATCGGTCACGGCATCGCCGACGCCAATGACAGTCCGGACCATCTCGGCCTGCCGAGCGTCAATCCGGTGTTCAGCTGGGTCAGGCTGGCGCAGCGTATCCCGGTTCGCATTCACATCGATGAAGTGCCGGCTGGTGTGCGGCTCGTGGCGGGGATGACCTGCAGCGTCGCGATCGGTCCGCGCGATCGCGAACGGCATGCGCGGGGACTGCTGCTGTCGTGGCTGCGCGCCGTGATGTAGCGATGGCGTCAACGCGGCGGCCTGCGTGGCGTCTGATGGCAGGCGCCGTGCAAGTCGCGTGCAAACCGCCCGACCGCAGGCTGCTTTGCCGCAGCCCGCTCAGACCGCCACCATGAATTCGACGCCGATGATCGACTCGTCCTGCCACACCAGGCGGCAGCGGGTGATCTTGCGGACGTCCTTCGAGAAGGCGAGGTGCAGCTTGCCTTTCACCGGGGCCGGATCATGCACCTTGATGCGGGCACCGCCGCTCGACAGGTCGAGCACGGTGCAATTGCGTTTGGCGAAACCGCCGTCCAGCGTCATCCAGGCATCGTGGTCGGTGTTCACTCTCTTCTTGCGGGCTTCCTTGCGTGTGGTGGCCATGTGCGCTGCTCCGTTTCCAGAGCCTTGTCATAGCGAACAACACTTGCGGAAAATTTGAACCAATTGCGACCAGGGTGGAACACGATTTAAGGGTTCGCTAACCATATCCCGCCGCGGTCTTCGTCCGCCGTGTCAGCTGTCGAGCCGGGATCCGGTGTAGGATCGGCGCAGCAGCGCCAGCACGCTGCCGCCGGTCGCCGTTCCCAACAGGTAGATCACGATTACCAGCAAGGCGAGCGGCAACCGCGCGCTGAAACCGAGGAGCGACATGGTGACCATCGTGAGGTTCTGCAGCGCGAACACGATGGTCACCAGCGCGAAAATCGCGATGATGCACAGATGGACCCAGCGCATGGGCGCTCCTTGTCCTGTCGTGATGTGAAGCGCGTCTCAGTGACGATGGCGCAGGCCGAAGCCGAGGCTGATCCAGCTCGCGCCTGCGATGATCAGGTCGATGCCGAGGAACATGCCGAGGATATAGAGGCTCGACACCGGCCAGCGCGCCAGGATCAAGAGGCCGAGCACCGCGGTGATGATGCCGGACACCACCACCCAGCCCCACGGTGTCTGCTCCTTCATGCTGAACGCCAGCACGATACGCATGACGCCCGAGGCCACCAGCGACGCACCGAGGATCAGGGTCAACAGCGCTGCCGCGAGCAGCGGGTTCTCGAAGGCCACGAAGCCGGCGACCACATAGAGCGCGCCGAGCAGCACCCAGAGCAGGAACTTGCCCCAGCTCTTGAACTGGAAGGCGCCGATCACCTCGGCGACGCCGGCGATGATCATCATCACGCCGACCACCAGCACACTGGCGACGGTGGCCATCACCACGCTGCCGAGTGCGATCACGCCGGTGATCAGGTAGACGACGCCGAGGGCGACGATCCAGCCCCATTTGGCGCGCAACGGGGCGATCCCGGCGCGCAGGTCATTGGGATTCATGCTGTCGGCTGTGCTGCTCATGACGGTCCTCCGAGGTGAAATGATCCGGATCTTCGTCGCAAAAGCTGTCCGCGAGACTAGCCAACAAGCGGGAGCGACGACAGAGGCATTTTTTCTTAAACGCAGTGCAGCGCACGATGCGGTGGATCAAAAGCGCGGCGCGCTGCGCCGGTGAGCCGCACCGCCTGCGCCGGGAACGGGATCGTTGGAATCCCTTCAGGCGTTTAGGCTAGGGTCAGGCGGGCGCCCGGCCGACGGAGGTAAAAGGCGCTTGGCATCTGGCATGCCAGAGTTTAGAATTGTTCAATGATCGCCGCAGTGAGCCCCTCCAAATGAGCAGCAATGACGTTCACGAAGTCCGTGCCTTCGAACATCCAGGGCAGGGGCGGCGGCGGGCCAAGGCGACGCCGAAGGGCCGCCAGGTCGACCCCGATGCCGCGCATGAGATCGCGGCTCTGCTCGGGGAGCGGCCGCGCCGGCGCGATCTCCTGATCGAGCATCTACACTTGATCCAGGACACCCACCACCAGATCTCGGCCGCGCATCTGGCCGCGCTGGCCGACGAGATGAGCCTGTCGTTCGCCGAGGTGTTCGAGACGGCGACCTTCTATGCTCATTTCGACGTGGTGAAGGAGGGCGATCCGGCGATCCCGCCGCTGACCATCCGCGTCTGCGATTCCCTCACCTGCGCCATGCTGGGCGGCGAGGAACTGCTGCGGCAACTGCAGGATGCTGCCGGGCCGGGCGTGCGGGTGGTGCGGGCGCCCTGCGTCGGGCGCTGCGACACCGCGCCCGCCGCCGAGGTCGGCCACAACTTCGTCGATCACGCCACGGTGGCGAATGTGCTCGCCGCCGCCAGAGACGGCGAGACCCACGCCCATCTACCCGCGGCGATCGGCTACGACGCCTATGTCGCTGATGGCGGCTATCAGCTGTTGCGGCGGTTGCGCGACGGCACGCTGAGCCGCGACGACGTGCTCAAGGTACTGGATGATGCCAGCCTGCGCGGGCTCGGCGGCGCCGGCTTCCCGACGGGGCGCAAATGGCGCGCGGTGCTCGGCGAGCCCGGGCCGCGGCTGATGGCGATCAACGGCGACGAGGGCGAGCCCGGCACCTTCAAGGATCGCTATTACCTCGAAACCGATCCGCACCGCTTCCTCGAGGGCATGCTGATCGGCGCCCATGTGGTGGAGGCGACCGACGTCTACATTTATCTCCGCGATGAATATCCCGCCGCGCGCGCCATCCTGGAGCGCGAGATTGCAATGCTGCAGACACATCTGCCGGGCGGCCCCACGCTGCACATGCGCCGCGGCGCCGGCGCCTATATCTGCGGCGAGGAATCCGCGCTGCTGGAGAGCATCGAGGGCAAGCGCGGCCTGCCGCGGCACAAGCCGCCGTACCCGTTCCAGGTCGGGCTGTTCGGCCAGCCGACGCTGATCAACAACGTCGAGACGCTGTTCTGGGTGCGTGACCTCGTCGAGAAGGGCGCGGCGTGGTGGACGTCCCACGGTCGCCACGAGCGCAAGGGGCTGCGCAGCTTCTCGGTGTCGGGCCGGGTGAAGAATCCCGGCATGAAGCTCGCGCCCGCCGGCATCACCGTGCGCGAACTGATCGATGAGTTCTGCGGCGGCATGGCGGATGGCCACAGCTTCCGCGCCTATCTGCCGGGCGGCGCGTCCGGCGGCATCCTTCCGGCATCGATGGCCGACATCCCCCTCGACTTCGGCACCCTGGAGAAATACGGCTGCTTCATCGGCTCGGCCGCGATCGTCATCCTGTCCGAGAAGGACGACGTGAAGGAGGCCGCGCTCAACCTGATGAAGTTCTTCGAGGACGAAAGCTGCGGCCAGTGCACGCCGTGCCGCGTCGGCACCCAGAAAGCGGCGCTGCTGATGCAGCAGCGAGTCTGGAACCGCGACCTGCTGGAGGAATTGAGCCAGACGATGCGCGATGCCTCGATCTGCGGGCTGGGACAGGCGGCGTCGAATCCGCTCACCACCGTGATCAAGTATTTTCCGGACGAATTCGCGCCCAAGGAGGCCGCCGAATGATGCGCTCATATCGTAGCCCGGGTGAGCGAAGCGATACCCGGGACGGCTTGGTCGGGATCATCCCGGATGTCGCTGCGCTCATCCGGGCTACGGGGTGCACCGATTGCAAGGAGACTGCGGCATGAGCAAGGCTCCGGGCAAAACCCCGACTATCGCTTTCGAGCTCGACGGCCGCCAGGTCGAGGCATCCGTTGGCGAGACGATTTGGCAGGTGGCCAAGCGCCTGGGCACCGACATTCCACACCTCTGTTACTCGCCGGAGCCGGACTATCGGGCGGACGGCAACTGCCGCGCCTGCATGGTCGAGATCGAGGGCGAGCGCGTGCTCGCCGCGTCCTGCAAGCGCACGCCGACGGTCGGCATGAAGGTGCAGAGCGCCAGCAAGCGTGCCGTCGCCGCGCAGAAGATGGTGATGGAGCTATTGGTCGCCGACCAGCCGGCGCGCGCAACCGCGCACGATCCGGAGTCGAAATTCTGGCACTGGGCCGACAAGGTCGGCGTCACCGAGAGCCGCTTCCCGTCCTCTGAACGCTGGGCCGGCGACGCCAGCCATCCGGCGATGCGCGTCAATCTCGATGCCTGCATCCAGTGCGGCCTGTGCGTGCGCGCTTGCCGCGAGGTGCAGGTCAACGACGTCATCGGCATGGCCTACCGCAACCACGATGCCAAGATCGTGTTCGATTTCGACGATCCGATGGGCGAATCCACCTGTGTCGCCTGTGGCGAGTGCGTGCAGGCCTGCCCGACCGGCGCGCTGATGCCGTCGGCGCTGCTCGACGACCACCAGACCCGCACGGTCTATGCCGACCGCGAGGTCGACTCACTGTGCCCGTTCTGCGGCGTCGGCTGCCAGGTGACCTACCAGGTCAAGGACGAGAAGGTGATCTACGCCGAGGGCCGCGACGGTCCGGCGAACCACAACCGCCTCTGCGTCAAGGGCCGCTTCGGCTTCGATTACATCCATCACCCGCATCGCCTGACGAAACCGCTGGTGCGGCTGCCAAACGCGCCGAAGGACGCCAACGACCAGGTCGACCCGGCCAACCCCTTCACCCATTTCCGCGAGGTGACCTGGGAGGAGGCGCTCGACATCGCCGCGCAGGGCCTCGTCAGGATCCGCGACGAGAACGGCGTCAAGGCGCTCGCCGGTTTCGGTTCGGCGAAAGGCTCCAATGAGGAGGCCTACCTGTTCCAGAAGCTGGTGCGCACCGGCTTCGGCTCCAACAATGTCGACCACTGCACGCGGCTGTGCCACGCGTCGTCGGTGGCGGCGCTGATGGAGGGGCTGAACTCCGGCGCGGTGTCGGCGCCGTTCGCCGCCGCCATGGACGCCGACTTCATTCTCGTCATCGGTGCCAACCCCACGGTCAACCATCCGGTGGCGGCGACCTACATCAAGAACGCGGCAAAGCGCGGCGCCAAGCTCGTGGTCGCCGATCCGCGGCGGCAGACGCTGTCGCGTCATGCCACCAAGCACCTGCAATTCAAGCCTGGCAGCGATGTGGCGATGCTCAACGCCATGCTGCACACCATCATCACCGAGGGCCTGACCGACGAGCAGTACATCGCCGGCTACACCGAGGGCTTCGACGAGCTGAAGGAGCGCATCAAGGATTTTCCGCCGGAGAAGATGGCGGCGATCTGCGGCGTGCCTGCCGAGACGCTGAAGGAGGTCGCGCGGCTGTACGCCACTTCGCGTGCCTCGATCATCTTCTGGGGCATGGGCATCAGCCAGCACGTCCACGGCACCGACAATGCCCGCTGCCTGATCGCGCTGGCGCTGACGACGGGCCAGGTCGGGCGGCCCGGCACCGGGCTGCATCCGCTGCGTGGCCAGAACAACGTGCAGGGCGCCTCTGACGCCGGCCTGATCCCGATGTTCCTGCCGGACTACCAGCCGGTCGGCCGCACCGACCTGCGTGCGCCGTTCGAGCAGCTGTGGAAGCAGGAGCTCGATCCGGTGCGCGGGCTGACCGTGGTCGAGATCATGAACGCGATTCACGACGGCCAGATCAAGGGCATGTACATCGAGGGCGAGAACCCCGCGATGTCGGACCCGGACCTGCAGCATGCGCGCGAGGCGCTTGCCATGCTCGATCATCTCGTGGTGCAGGACCTGTTCGTCACCGAGACCGCGTTCCATGCCGACGTCATCCTGCCGGCGTCCGCATTCGCCGAGAAGGACGGCTCGTTCACCAACACCGACCGTCGCGTGCAGCTCGCCCGCCAGGTCGTCAAGCCGCCCGGCGACGCGCGCCAGGACCTGTGGATCATCCAGGAGATCGCCCGGCGCATGGGCCTCGACTGGAATTACGATGGCCCCGCCGACGTGTTCACGGAGATGGCGCAGGTGATGCCGTCGCTGCAGAACATCACCTGGGAGCGCCTGGTGCGCGAGGGTGCGGTGACCTATCCGGTCGACGATCCCATGAAGCCCGGCAACGAGATCATCTTCACCGCCGGTTTTCCGACCGCGAGCGGCCGCGGCAAGATCGTGCCGGCCCATGTCGTCCCGCCGGACGAGTTGCCGGACGAGGAGTATCCGATGGTGCTGTCGACCGGTCGCGTGCTCGAGCACTGGCACACCGGCTCCATGACGCGCCGCGCCGGTGTGCTCGACCAGATCGAGCCGGAGGCAGTGGCGTTCATGACGCCGAAGGACATGCGGCGCATGAACATCGCCCCCGGCGACTTCATCCGCCTGCAGACACGGCGCGGCGCCGTCGAGATCAAGGTGCGCTCCGACCGCGACGTGCCCGAAAACATGGTGTTCATGCCGTTCTGCTACGCCGAAGCGGCGGCGAACCTGCTCACGAATCCCGCGCTCGATCCGTTCGGCAAGATCCCTGAATTCAAGTTCTGCGCCGTGCGCGCCGAGCGCGTGCCGATGCGCAGCGCGGCGGAGTAGGTGGGGCTTGCTCCTGGGTCGATGGTGCATGCTGCAACGAGCTTGCGCGGCCCATCGTCCTCATCCTGAGGAGGCGCGAAGCGCTGTCTCGAAGGATGAGGCCCGGGCGGTTCGGCTTGTGCCCGGGCCTCATGGTTCGAGACGCGCGTGCCGCGCTCCTCACCATGAGGAGAGAGAGCGGTCCGCGTTGCAACGCATGACGCCGCGATCTGCCATGTGTATGGTGTGCAGCCTTGTAGCCCGGATGAGCGCAGCGACATCCGGGTCTTTGCGCCACGCAGCCCTACGGCAGCGACTGGTCCATGCTCGCGGCCGGTCGCGCCTCGGGCGAGCAGTTGACGAGCCGCGCCGGCACGCCGACCGCGGTGCAGCCGGACGGCACGGACGCCGTGACCAGCGAGCCGGCACCGATCTTGGCATAGTCGCCGATCTCGATCGGTCCCTGCACGATCGCGCCGGCCGCCAGCAGCACGCCGTGGCCGATTTTCGGGGCGCCGCGCGCATCGATGGCGTGGTCGACGGTCACGCCCTGCAGCATCGAGAGGTCGTCGCCGATCCGAACGTCCTCGCCGATGGCGATGCCGGTGCCGTGGTCGATGAACGCGCCGCCGCCGATCGTGGCGGAGGGATGGATGCTGACATGCAGCGCCCGCGCCCCCCGTACCGACAGGTCGCGGGCGAACTCGACGCGGCCGTCCAGCCACAGCCGGTGCGCGACGCGATGGGCCTGCAGCGCGAGGTAGCCCTTGAAGTGCAGGAGCACATGCAGCGGTCCCGGACAGGCCGGATCGCGCGCCAGCGGCGCGGCGAGGTCGCGGTACGCGGTCGGGATCAGCGCGGGATCATTGCGATAGGCGCCCTGCGCGATCCGGCGGACCATGGCGCGATCGTCGCTGTCGCCGCCGAGCGAGACCGCGATCAGCTGTGCCAAGGCGCTGCCGAGGTCGTCATGGTTGAGGATGGCCTCGTGCATCCAGGCGGCGAACGCCGGCTCGTGGCGCGCGAGCGCGTGCGCGTCCTCGCGGATCACGTCCCACAACGAAGTGTGCTCGGCGGCTTTGGCCAGCGCCATTGTTTTCGGTCTCCCGGCGGGGGGAATCCCGCGGTGCGGCACGCTAGTGTGGCGTCTCGCAATTGCCTACACCTTTTCAGCAAGCCTCTCATAGGCAATTGCGAGACATAGGCCACACTAGCCCTTTAGTTTAGCTAGTGTCCCTATGTCTCCGAATGACCGTACGAGCTTGCAGCAAGTTGGGCGGTCATTCGGAGACGGAACACTAGCACGGCGCGCCGCCGGGCCAACGCCGTTCGCGACGGGCGTCCCTCCGCCAGCGGCCAGGGGGGCGGCTGGACGCATGGGCCTGCGGCCAAGACAATGCGATAATGTCAGGGAATGAGGGAAGGATTCGCATGACCGTGGCGCACATCCCAGGTTCCAGCCCGACCGGTGGGGCGTCATGACCCACGCCCAGCGCCAGGTCGCGACGCTGACCGGCGTTGATGCCGCGCTCGCGCTGCTGCTCGCCGATCTGGCGCCGGTGGCGCCGATCGAACTCGATGTCAGCGATGCGCTCGGCAGCATCGCCGCGGCGATGCCGCCGCTGACCTCGGCGCTGCCGGCACGCAGCATCGCCATGGTCGACGGCTTCGCGCTGCGCGCGGTCGATCTCGCCGGCGCCTCGTCCTACACGCCGGTGGCGCTGGCGGCGCCGCCGGTCTGGGTCGAGGCCGGCGATACGCTGCCCGAGGACTGCGATTGCGTCCTCGATGCCGGTGCCGTCGAGCAGGTCGGATCGCTGGTACAGGCCGTGGCGGAGGCGATCCCGGGCGCCGGGGCGCGACGGGTCGGCGAGGATCTGCCGGCCGGCGCCCATGCGCTCGTCGCGGGCCGCCGCATCGGCATCGTCGACGAGATGATCGCGCGGCGCGCCGGCCGCGCCGAGGTCAAGGTACGCCGGCCGCGGGTGCGCATCATCGATGTGCCGGCGGCGCGTGGCAACGCCACCACCATCGGCCTCATCGCGGCGCAGTTGCGCGGCGCTGGCGCGCAGCTCGATCGCACCGTCGCTGCCGGACGTGATGCAGCCTCTGTCAGCAAGGCGATCGCCGGAGCCGATTGCGATCTCTTGATCACGGTCGGCGGTACCGGGGCAGGCCGCAACGATGCCGCGGTGGCGGCGCTCGCCGCTCACGCCACGCTGATCCACGGCCTTGCGCTGCAGCCGGGCCGCACCGCGGCCGTTGGTCGCATCGGTGCGATGCCGGTGGTCGCGGTGCCGGGTGCGCCCGATCAGGCGCTCGCGGTGTGGTGGACGCTGGTGTTGCGGGTGCTCGATCGCCTCAGCGGCCGCGCGGCGCGTCGTGCGCTGGTGAAGCCGCTGGCGCGCAAGATCGCCTCGACCGTCGGCGTGACCGACCTCGTGCTGCTGCAGGACACTGAAGCGGGCTGGCTGCCGCTGGCGATCGGCGATTTGCCGTTGCGGGCGCTTGCCGAGGCCGACGCCTGGCTCGCCGTGCCGGCACACAGCGAGGGCTTTGCCACCGGCGCGCCGGTCGGCGGTTATCCTCTGCGCGAAGGCGTTTGACATGTCGCTGCCGCCATTCCCGGCGCAAGGCGCCGGCCGTGACCAGGACCAGTTTCTCACCGTGCTGTCGCGGGAGGATGCGCTGGCGCGGTTCGAGGCGGCGGTGTTTCCCCGCCCGCTGCCGCGCGAGACGCGCCCGCTCGCCGCGGCGCTCGGCCTGCCGCTCGCCAATGATGTTGTCGCGCCGCGTGACGTGCCGCCGTTCGACCGTGCCAATGTCGATGGTTTCGCGGTGCGTGCGGCGGACACCGTGTCTGCCGGCGAAGCGTCAGCCGTGACGCTCGAGCTCACGGGCGAGACGATTGCCTGCGGCGTCGCGCCGGCCCGCGCGGTGACGCCGGGGCACGCCACCGCCATCGCCACCGGCGGCCCGGTGCCGCGCGGGGCGGACGCGGTCATCATGGTCGAGCACACCCAGCCGCAGGGCGAGGGGGCCATCGAGGTCCGCCGCGCCGCATCGCCCGGGCAGTTCATCGCCTATGCCGGCTCCGACATCGCCGAGCGCGAGACGCTGTTGCGCGCCGGCACGGTGATCGGCTCGCGCGAGATCGGCATGCTGGCGGCGTGCGGCATCGCGCGGGTCGCTGTGGTGCGTCGCCCACGCGTCGCGGTGCTGTCCACCGGCGATGAGCTGGTGCAGCCCGGCGCACTGCTGCGCCCGGCTGCGATCTACGACACCAACGGCGCCATCGTCACCGCCGCGGTGAGCGAGAATGGCGGCGATGCCAGCCTCCTCGGCGCCTTCCCCGACGACGCGGCGACGCTCGAAGCCGTGCTGCGGCAAGCGGTCGCGGATTACGACATGGTGATCCTGTCAGGCGGCACCTCGAAGGGCGAGGGCGATCTCTCTCATCGCATCATCGCACGGCTCGGCGCGCCGGGCATCATCGCCCACGGCGTTGCATTGAAGCCCGGCAAGCCGCTGTGCCTCGCGGTGTGCGACGGCACGCCGGTGGTGGTGCTGCCGGGCTTCCCGACCTCGGCGATGTTTAACTTCCACGACATGATTGTGCCGGTGCTGCGGCGGATGGCGGGACTGCCGCCACGCGCGGAGGCTGAGGTCAGCGCCACCGTGCCGGTGCGCATCGCCTCCGAGCTCGGCCGCACCGAGTTCGTGATGGTGTCGCTGGTCGCAGGTCGTGACGGGCTGGTCGCCTATCCCTCGGCCAAGGGCTCGGGCGCGATCACGTCGTTTGCCCAGGCCGACGGCTTTCTCAAGATCGACGCGCTCGCTGACCAGATGCTGGCGGGCACGACGACGCAGGTCACGTTGTTCACGCCCCATGTGCGGGTGCCGGACCTTGTGGTGGTCGGCAGCCACTGCACCGGGCTCGACATCGCCACGGCGCCGCTGGCGCGTGCAGGCCTCCTGGTGCGCAGCATCGCCGTCGGCAGCCTCGGTGGCCTCGCGGCGGCGCAGCGCGGCGAGTGCGATCTCGCGCCGATCCACCTCCTCGACGAGGTCAGCGACAGCTACAACACGCCGTTCCTGACGCCGGGCCTCACCCTGGTGCCGGGCTGGCGGCGGATGCAGGGGCTGGTGTTTCGGTCCGGCGATGCCCGCTTCGAGGGGCGCTCGCCGCAGGCGGCGGTTGCGGCCGCGCTCGCCGATCCCTCCTGCCTGATGGTCAACCGCAACCAGGGCGCGGGCACCCGCATCCTGATCGATCGCCTGCTCGGTGGGGCGCGGCCGGACGGTTACTGGAACCAGCCGCGCTCGCACAATGCGGTCGCCGCCGCAGTGGCGCAGCATCGCGCCGACTGGGGCGTCACCATCGCACCGGTGGCGAAGGCCGCCGGGCTCGGCTTCATTCCGCTCGCGGAAGAGCATTACGACTTCGCGCTGGTGGCCGCGCGACGGGACCGTGCGCCGGTGCAAGCGTTCCTTGCCGCGCTTGCAGCCGAGGAGACCCGACTGGCGCTGTGTGATGCCGGCTTCATGCCGGCCCGATCGTGATCAGGTCAATGGGCGTCGCGAGCGGCGAGATGTTCGGCGGCGTGCAGGTCATCGGTGGTGTTGGCATTGAAGAACGGATCGAGCGGCACGTCGAGCCAGTCCACCACGGCGAGCTTGTAGCGTGCGGTGAAGCGGTGCACCGCGCGGCATTCGTCCACCATCAGCGCGTGGCGCAGCTCGCCGCGCAGCGACACGTTCCACAGGCCGATGGTGTGATGGGTCTGGCCGCCGGAGGCGGCGACCGCGATCTGCGCGTTCTGTTCGCTGCGGCCGCGATGCAGCCGCGCCACCAGGTCGCGCGGCAGGAACGGGCAGTCTCCGGCGGCGCTCAGCATCCAGGTGACGCCGGGCTTGTTGGCGGCGACCCAGTCGAGGCCGGCGAGGATGCCGGCGAGCGGGCCGGGAAAGTCGGCGACGCTGTCCGCCACCACCGGGCGATCGAACGGCGCAAAGCGCTGGGGATCGCCGTTGGCGTTGATCACGAGGCCGGCGCATTGGGGCTCGAGCCGCTCGATCACGCGATCGAGGATGGTGCGGCCGCCGATGGTGCGCATCGGCTTGTCGCCGCCGCCCATGCGACGGGCGAGGCCGCCGGCGAGCACCACGCCGGGCGTTGGTGGGAAATCCGCCATGCGGATTGATAGTGCGGCGCCGGCCATCCTTGCAATGGCCTTGTGGCTGGCGGGTTGTGCGGCCGTCCTGCACGCGGCGCGGGTGCCATGTGTGCGCGAATGAGTAGGATGTGGCTCGTCCACGAGGAGGCACGATGACCGGACCATCTGCGCGGCGTTCGGTCGCGCGGCGCAAGCCCACCCTCGCCGGGGATCTCCTGCGCGGCTGGCGCACGCGCCGCGCTCTGAGCCAGGCTGCGCTCGCCGCCGATGCCGGAATCTCAGCGCGCCATTTGAGCTATGTGGAGACCGGCAAGGCCGCTTGCAGCCGCGAGACGCTGCTGCAGCTCGCCGTCGCGCTCGACCTCACGCTGCGCGACCGCAACGCGCTGCTCGAGGCCGGCGGCTTCGCGCGCCAATATGGCGAGCGCGAGCTGTCGGCGCCGGAGCTCGCCGAGGCGCGGCGGGCGATCGATCTGCTGCTGCGCCGCCATGAGCCGTTTCCGGGGCTGGTCACCGACCGGCGCTGGAACGTGATCGACACCAACGCGGCCGCCCGCCGGCTGATCGGCCATGTGCTCGGCCGCGAGCGGCTGGCGCGCCCGATCAATCACATGAAGCTGTTCCTCGCGCCCGATGACCTGCGGCCGCATGTCGAGGACTGGCCGCGCCTGGCGGCTGCCCTGATGGCCCGCGCGCGTCACGAGGCCATGGCGGCGCCGCTCGATGCGCCACTGCAGGCAACCTGGCGGGAGCTGAGCCGCTATCCCGGCGTCACCGCTCCGGGCGACGATGTGCCGGGGCCGCTGTGCGAGGTGCGGTTGCGGACGCCGTCGCAGCGCATCGCCTTGATCGGCACGGTGCTGACGCTCGGCACCCCGCAGGATGTCACGCTGCAGGAGTTGCGCGTCGAGTTGTTCATGCCCGCCGAGGCCGCATCGGAAGCGGCGCTGGCCGCGCTCGCCGCTCAGGATGCCGACCGGTGACGCCGCTCGAAGCTGGTCGACTGCATCACCTCCGCGAACGGTCCCCGGCGGTCCGACAGTGTCGCGCGGGTCAGGCCGGCGCCTGCGTCGCCGACCAGGGTGTGCGCCCGGATCAGGATCCAGTCATCCTGCGGATCGCGGTAGAAGGCGAGGCTGATGTCAGGATTGATGAAGCTCCATTGCCGCATGTCGACGATCTGCGACACGCCGCTGGCGAAATCCGCAGCCTGCACCGCCTGCACCAGCGGCGAGTTCGCCTCTCCCTCGACGAGGGGAACGTCGAGCCGCATCCAGGCGGCGGCCGGTCCCGGCTTCTCCAGCGCGCCCTCGATCAGGCGAACCGAGACGTGCTGAAAGTAGCGGCTCCAGGCCTGGGCGAATGCCGGTGGCGGGGTGCCGCTGTCCGGGCCCGGATCGGGCTGCACCCGGTCGCCGCCGGGCGTCTGCGGGGTCTCGCTGCCGCGAGCCGTCAGCAGCGCGGTGCAGCGTGCGACCTCGATGTCGCCGTCGCTCAGGCGCACTTGCACCGTCTTGGCGCGGCGTCCGTCGCGCAGCAGGTCGAGGGCGAGACCGAAGGTGCGCAGTTCCGCGGGGCGCCACAGATCGAACGTCAGGCGGCGGACCGCAAAGCCGGTGTGTTGGGCCACGCCCTCGACCTCCCGCGCCATCAGGGCGGTGGTGGCGCTGCCTTGCAGCATGGTGGGGGACCAGGGCCCGCCGGCATGCTCGGTGGCGCGGTAGGATGGTCCGTGTCGTGTGAAGATGGCGCTCATGACGAGGCTCCGGTCGATGGCTCGCGCGGTGATAACCAGCGCGTGAAACACCGACAATAACCTGCGAGGTTATGATCTGATGGCGCAACGAAAGATCGGTCGAAAGGCAGGGGCATGAAGGTCATCGGACTGGCGGGATGGAGCGGGGCGGGCAAGACCACGCTGCTGACGCGCCTCATTCCGTACCTGGTCGCGCAGGGCCTGCGGGTCTCGACCGTCAAGCACGCCCATCACGCCTTCGACGTCGACGTGCCGGGCAAGGATTCCTGGCAGCACCGAGAGGCCGGGGCCAGCGAGGTGTTGGTGTCGTCCGCGCGGCGCTGGGCGCTGATGCACGAGCTGCGCGGCGCCGACGAGCCGCCGCTGGGCGAACTGCTGCAAAAGATGTCGCCGGTCGATCTCGTGATCGTCGAAGGCTTCAAGGCGGCGCCGCATCGCAAGATCGAGGTCCACCGCGCCGCCAACGGCAAGGGGTTGCTGTTCCCGCGCGATCCCGGCATCGTCGGCCTCGTCACCGATGCGAAGGTTGATACCGTGCTGACAGTCGCCCATCTCGATGACACTGCGGCCGTCGCCGCGCTGATCCTCGGGGCGGCGATGCCGCTCGACGCGGTGCTGACAGCAGCAGGTAACCCGGAGCGCTGATCGCATGGCGCAACTCTCCGACGACTGTTTTGCCTTCGGCGGGCCGATGCTCTCGGTCGACGACGCCGTGGCGCTGATCGCCGCGCGCGTCACGCCGGTCTCCGAGACCGAAACGGTTGCGCTTGCCGAGGCCGACGGGCGGACGCTCGCGGCCGATATGATCGCGCCGCTGCCGCTGCCGCCCTTCACCAACTCCGCCGTCGACGGTTATGCGCTGGCGAGCCACGACCTGCCGGGGGCGCAGGCGCGGGCGTTTCCGGTCGCGGGGCGGGTGGCGGCCGGCGACACCGCGCCGGATCAGGTGGCGGCGGGGCATGCGGTGCGCATCTTCACCGGTGCGCCGATGCCCTCTGGCACTGATACCGTGTTCATGCAGGAGGATGTGCAGCTCGACGCGCGGGGACAGGTGGTGCTGCCGCCTGGGCTCAAGGCGGGGGCCAATGTGCGCCCCGCCGGCGAGGACGTTGCCGCGGGCGCGGTGGCGCTGCGCAAGGGGACGCAGTTGCGCCCGCAGGACGTGGCACTGCTTGCCGCGTTCGGCCTGACGGAGGTCATGGTGCGGCGGCGCATCCGCGTCGCGCTGCTGTCCACCGGCGACGAGGTGGTGGCGCCGGGACGCCCGCGTGGCGCGGCGCAGCTCTATGATTCCAACCGCACCATGCTGACGGCGCTGCTCAAGCGGCTCGGCTGTGTGGTGAGCGATCTCGGCATTGTCGGCGACAATGCCACAGCGCTCGCCGCGGCGCTCGCGGCAGCCGCCGCCGACAATGATCTCATTGTCACCTCCGGCGGCGTCTCGACCGGCGAGGAGGATCACGTCAAGGCCGGGCTCGAAAGCGTCGGCAACCTCGTGCTGTGGCGCATGGCGATCAAGCCCGGGCGGCCCGTGGCGATGGGCGTGATCAGGGGCGCGGCGCTGATCGGTCTGCCGGGCAATCCGGTCGCGAGCTTCGTCACCTTCGTCCATGTCGTGCAGCCGGCGATCGCCGCGCTGTCCGGCGGCGTGTGGCAGAGGCCGCAGGCGATGCCGGTGCGGGCGGCATTCGCCTATCGCAAGAAGGCTGGCCGGCGCGAATATGTCCGTGTCCATCTGCGCCGCGGCAACGATGGCTTGCTGGAGGCGGTGAAGTTTCCCCGCGAGGGCGCCGGATTGTTGTCGTCGCTGATTGAGACCGACGGCCTCGTCGAGCTCGGCGAGGATGTCACGCAGGTGGCGGCGGGCGATGTCGTCGGCTTCCTGGCCTACGCTGCGCTGATGTGAGCGCCGGAGCGGTGCGGTCCGGCGCTCGCAGTTGTGCTGTTCAGCGCGCCCATGCCGGCAGCGCGACGTTGAAGGCGTCGCGTCCGGCGTACACCGCCTCGGTGCCGAGCTCGCGCGCGATGCGCAGCAGGCGGTTGTACTTGGCGGTGCGGTCGGAGCGGGACAGCGATCCCGTCTTGATCTGGCCGCAGCCGGTGGCGACTGCAAGGTCGGCCACCGTGGTGTCCTCGGTCTCGCCGGAGCGGTGCGACATTACCACGGTGTAGCCGGCGCGGTGTGCGCGCGTCACCGTGTCCAGCGCCTCCGTCAGCGTGCCGATCTGGTTGACCTTGACCAGGATCGAGTTGGCGATGCCGTCGCGGATGCCGGCGGCGAGCAGCGTGGTGTTGGTGCAGAACACGTCGTCGCCGGTGAGCTGGCAGGTCTTGCCGAGGGCCTCGGTGACGAGCTCCCAGCCGATATGGTCGTCCTCCGCCGTCGGATCCTCGATCGAGCACACCGGATATTGCCGTACGACGTCGGCGAGGTAGGCGACGTGCTGCTCCACCGTGCGCACCAGCTGCTCGCCGCGGTAGTGATAGGCGCCGTCCGCGAAGAACTCCGACGACGCCGGATCGATGACAAGGGCGATGTCGCCGCCGGGGCGGTAGCCGGCCTTGACGATCGCGGTCATGATCAGCTCGATTGCCTCAACGGCGGTGCGCACGTTGGGCGCGAAGCCGCCTTCGTCGCCGACATTGGTCTGGTGGCCGGCGCGCGCCAGCTCGCCCTTGAGGGTGTGGAACACCTCCGCGCCCATCCGCACGGCCTCGGCAAAATCCGGTGCACCGATCGGCATGATCATGAACTCCTGGAAGTCGAGGGGATTGTCGGCGTGGGCGCCGCCGTTGATGATGTTCATGCCGGGCGCCGGCAATAGCCGCGCCGTGGCGCCGCCGAGATAGCGATAGAGCGGCAGCGCGCGCGCCGCGGCCGCGGCCTTGGCCACCGCCAGCGACACGCCGAGAATGGCGTTGGCGCCGAGGCGGCTTTTGTTGGCCGTGCCGTCGAGCGCGATCATGGTGCGGTCGATGCGGCTCTGGGCGAGGGCGTCCATGCCGCGCAGCGCCGCGCGGATCTCGCCGTTCACCGCGCCGGCAGCCTTCAGCACGCCGCGCCCGAGATAGCGCGGGCCGCCGTCGCGCAGCTCGTGCGCCTCGTTGCGGCCGGTCGATGCGCCGGAGGGCACCGCGGCGCGGCCGCGCGCGCCGCCGTCGAGGATGACCTCGACCTCGATGGTGGGGTTGCCGCGGCTGTCGAGGATCTCGCTGCCGACGATGTCGATGATGGCGGTCATGATCGGGGTCCTTATGGAGAAGAGAGGACGTGCGCGATCGCCAGGGCCGCGGGCGGCTCTGTGATCGAAATGCACATCTCGGGCGACGGGCGACGCCGGGGAGCGGGCGCTTTCCCGGGTTATCATTGCCGTGCCTATTGCCGCTGTGTAGGCAGGATGGGCGCGGTTGGATATCGAGTTCGGCTGGTGTATCTGTGAGCGAAACTCACAAAAGGAGTGCCCGTGCCCCGCCGCCTGCCGCCGTTGTCCGCCCTGCGCGCCTTCGAGGCGACCGCGCGCCTCGGCTCGGTGACGCGCGCCGCCGATGAGCTCGGCCGCACCCATGGCGCGGTCAGCCGCCAGATCCGCGCGCTGCAGGACCATGCGGGTTCTGCGCTGTTCGACAAGGCCGGCACCGGGCTGCGGCTCAATGCGCAGGGCGAGGCGCTGCGGCAGGTGGTGGCGCAGGCGCTCGATCAGCTCGAGCGGGGCTGGCTGCGGGTGCTCGACGAGGCGCAGGGGGCGAGCGTGCACGTTGCCTGCAGCGCGACCTTCGCGATGCGCTGGCTGGTGCCGCATCTGCCGGGCTTCTATCGCCTGCATCCCGACGTGAAGGTGCGGCTGTCGATGACGTCGGCGCGCGAGATCCGCCATCAGGGCGCCGACCTCGTGCTCGCCTGGGATCGGCTGTCCTATCCGGAGCGCGACCAGGCGCGCGCCATTCGCCTCGCCGACGTCGCGTTCGGGCCGGTGTGCGCGCCGCGCTACAAGGTGTCGGTGCGCCAGCGGCGTCTCGGTGCGGCGACGCGGATCGTGCATGAGCACACCTCGCGCGCCTGGACGGTGTGGCAGGACAACAGCGGCCATGTCGTGAAGACCGCGGCGGAGCTGAGCTTCCCGCACACCCATCTGTGCATCGAGGCGGCGCTGTCCGGCCTCGGCGTTGCGTTGGTCGAGCGCCGCATGGTCGCGGACGATCTCGCTGCCGGACGTCTGATCGCGCCCTGCGGCTTTACGCCGTTCGCCGACGGTCTTGCGGCAGTGCCCGCGTCGGAGCGTGCCGCGTCGCCGGCCGCGCGCGCCTTTGTCACATGGATCGCCGGGGAGCTCGCGGCGGGCGATGCGGGCCGCGGCGTGCGGACCTGACCAGCGCTGATCCGATCGCAACGGCGCGGCCGCGTGTCCTGCATGGCGCGAAACGCCATGCCGCGCGCCATGCACAGGAACGCCGGCGGCGGAATTGCCCCTGGCGCGTCGATGTGACAGGTTGCGCGCCCGTCGCGGGCCCGGCGACCTGCCCAGTCTCCCGGCATGTGGGATGGGCAGGACGCGTTAATTTTAATCTTAAAACAAATCCGGGTTTGCGCTACAGTGAGGAAAGTTCGGAAGGGAGAGCGGATGGTGAAACCGACGGTCCTGATGACGATGGGCCTGAAGACGTTGGGCCCAATGATGATGGGCCTGACGGCCGGCGAGGGGCGCGCATGAGGCCCGTGACGCTCCGTCAGGATGTTCCGCCTCCGGCCGCGGCGCCCGCACCCGCGATGATCGAGATCGCCGGCGTCTCCCAGAGCTTCCAGACCGCGGGACGCAAGAGCCATCTGGCGCTGTCCGACATCTCGCTGTCGATCGCCGAGGGCGCCTTCGTCTCCATTCTCGGCCCGTCCGGCTGCGGCAAGTCGACCTTGCTCTATATCGTCGGCGGCTTCGTCAAGCCGACCGCCGGCACCGTCAAGGTCAGGGACCGCCTGATCACCGGCCCGGGGCCGGATCGCGGCCCGGTATTCCAGGAATTCGCCCTGTTTCCGTGGAAGACGGTGCTCGGCAACGTCACCTACGGCCTGCGCCAGCAGGGCGTCGGTAGGGCCGAGGCCGAGGAGCGCGCCAGGCGCCTGATCGGCATGGTCGGCCTCAAGGGCTATGAGACCTTCTATCCCAAGGAATTGTCCGGCGGCATGAAACAGCGCGTGGCAATTGCGCGTACGCTCGCCTACAACCCTGCGGTGTTGTTGATGGACGAGCCGTTCGGTGCGCTCGACGCCCACACCCGCACCCGCCTGCAGAACGACCTGCTCGACATCTGGGAGCGCGACCGCAAGACCGTGCTGTTCGTCACCCATGCGGTGGACGAGGCGGTCTACCTCTCCGACAAGGTGGTGGTGATGACCCGCTCGCCCGGGCGCATCAAGCAGGTGATCGACATCGACCTGCCGCGGCCGCGGCGCCGGGCCGAGCTGCTGCTCGACCCGCGCTACCAGAAGTACATTGTCGATATCGAGCGCCTGATCGAGGACGCCCCCGAAGACGAGCTGCACGCATGAGCGCGGCCGCCGACCCGCGCCGGGTCTGGATCGCGCGGCTGGCGCCGGCCGCCGCCTGCATCGGCCTGCTGGTGGTCTGGCAGATCGGCGCGCTGCTGCTCGACACTGACAGCGTGCCGTCAGCGCTCGACGCGTTGCGCGCGGTGCCCGGCCTCCTGACTGACCATGAGACGCTGATCAACATCCTCGATTCGATCCGCCGCATGGTGATCGGGCTCGCCGCCGCCGTTGCGGTCGGCATCCCGCTCGGCCTCGCCATGGGCCGCGTCGATGCTGTGGCGTCGTTCTTCAATCCGCTGCTGATGGTGACCTATCCGGTGCCGAAGGCGGCGCTGATGCCGATCATCATGCTGTGGCTCGGCGTCGGCGACCTGTCGAAGACACTGGTGATTTTCCTCGCGGTGACACTGCCGATCATCTACCACAGCTTCCAGGGCGCCCGCGCCGTGGAGGAGAAGATGATCTGGTCGGGTGCGGCGATGGGCATGTCGGCGCTGCAGCGCATGCTGCGCGTGGTGCTGCCGGCGGCGCTGCCGGAAATCCTCGCCGGCTGCCGCACCGGCCTCGTGCTGGCACTGATCACCATGGTGACCAGCGAGATGATCGCGCGCAAGTCCGGCGCCGGCAATATCCTGTTCAATGCCCTCGACATGGGGCAGTACGACACCGTGTTCGCCATGATCATCATCATCGGTGCGCTCGGCATCGTGCTCGATGCGGCGTTCGACACGCTGCGCCGCGCGCTGGTCGCCTGGTCGGAGACGGCGCGCGAAGACCTGCCGTTGAGCTTCACATGAAGGCGCAGAGCATCTCGCGCGATCTCGCGCTCGGCATCATTCCTATCGCGCTGCTGCTGGCGCTGTGGCAGGCGACCGTCGCGTTCGGCTATGCGCCGCAGGCGCTGCTGCCGCCGCCGACCCTGGTGTTCACCCGCCTCATCGTCCAGCTCACGTCGAGCGCCGATTTTCTGGCCCAAGCCAGCGCCACGCTGCTGCGGCTGTTCGTCGGCTTTTCCGTGGCTGTCATCCTCGGCGTCGGCATCGGGCTGTCCGCCGCGGTCAATCGCACCGTCGGCGCGGTGGTGCGGCCGATCGTGCGGGTGCTGGCGCCGGTGCCGAAGGTCGCGCTCTATCCCGCGTTGCTGTTGCTGCTCGGCTTCGACCATGCCTCGAAGATCGCGCTGGTCGCCGCCGACGCGCTGTTCCCGATCCTGCTGTCGACCTATTACGGCGCCACTATGGTCGAGCAGAAGCTGATCTGGTCGGCGCTCGCCGCCGGCACCAGGCCACACCAGATCCTGTTCAAGGTGGTGCTGCCCGCGGCGCTGCCTTCGATCCTCACCGGCTGCCGCATCGGTCTCGTGATCTCCTGCATCGTCGTCTTCCTTGCCGAGATGATCTCCTCGACCAACGGGCTCGGCTATCTCCTGGTGCGCGCGTCGCGCAGCTTCCAGACGGTGGACATGTTCGTGCCGCTGATCTCGATTTCGCTGCTCGGATTGGCGCTCAATGGATTGTTGTACGGCGCGCGCAAGGTGCTGCTGCGTGGCTTCCCGGACGCCTGAGAATGATCGTGTCGGCGGTCGACGATCGCGTGACGAAATTGCTGGTTGCCGGGCCATTTGAAGCATGAAACACTCGCCGCCTCGCGAGGGGCGGCGTGTCGAGAATTGTGCGCCGGAGAACAGGGCTTGAGGGGATGAACATGCGGGACAGCGTCAAACGGATCATCATCGCGGCGTCCGCCGCCTGCGCCATGATCGGCGCGACAGCGGCGTCCGCGCAGCAGACCATCCGCGTCGGCTGGACCATTCCGGCGGAGGAATCCAAGTACTGGATGATGCGCCGGCCGGACAAATTCCCCGACCTCGGCAAGAAGTACAACATCGAGTGGACGCAGTTTCAGGGCACCTCGCCGATGACCCAGGCGCTCGCCGCCGGCGCGCTCGACTGTGCGACGCAGGGCGTGCTGTCGCTCGCCAATGGCGCCGTCAACGGCGGGCTGAAGGCCTACATCGTCGCCCAGCACGTCTACGAGAAGCCCGGCGGCTTCTCGGTGTACTGGGCGGTGAAGGACGATTCGCCGATCAAGACCGTCGCTGACCTCAAGGGCAAGACCATCGGCATCTCGGTGCTCGGCGGCGGCACCTACGGGCCGTTCGCCATGATCCTGAAGAAGGCGGGGGTCGATCCGGAGAAGGACATCAAGCTCGTCGAGGTCGGCTTTGCCGTCTCCGAGGACGCGCTGCGCCAGGGCCGCGTCGACGCCGTCAACATGAACCAGCCGTTTGCGGCGCGCGCCGAGGCCAAGGGCGGCACCCACAAGCTGTTCGCGCTGTCGGAAGCGATGCCGAACATCGTGCACATCCTCGAAGCCTGCCGCGCCGAGTTCGTCGACAAGAATCCGGACCTTGTGAAGGCCTATGTCGCTGACATCACCCGCGGCATGAAGATGGCGCTCGCCGATCGCGACGAGACCGTCAAGGTGGTGTCCGAGGTGATCAAGGCGCCGCCGGCGGTGCTCGAGACGTATCTCCTGAAGAACAACGATTTCGGCCGCGACCCCGGCGCCGCACCGAACTTCGAGGCGATCCAGGCAATGCTCGATATCTACGCCGCGACCGGCATGCTGCCGAAGATGAGTGTTGGCCAATTCCAGCACGCCACCATCGTCGCGCCGATCAACTGAGCGCGCCTGACCGTAATGGCCGCCGCAGCCCCATACTGCGGCGGCCTTTCATTTTCAGCACATATTGGTGATTGTCAGGGCACCGCCGCGCCGTTGACGGCCGCGCCGAACCGCGACGTCACGAATGTGATGAAGCTCTGCAGCTTCGGCGTCATGCGGCGGTCGCGCAAGTAGACAAGATGCATCGCGCGTGGCGCGAACTCGTGCTGTGGCAGCACCCGCCTGAGATGACGCGCGGCGATGTCATCCGCCACCATCACCTCCGGCACCATCGCGATGCCCATGCCCGTGAGCGCCGCGCGGCGCAGGGCCTGGGAGTTGTCGACCTGAAGCGGACCCTTGATCGGAACGGTGGTTTGGCCCTCGGGGCCGATTAGCCGCCACTCCCGGCGCGGCGACCACCACTCCGCGCCATGCGCGAATCTGAAGGTCATGCAAGCGTGCCGGCTCAGATCCTCCGGCAGCTTCGGTTCGCCCTCGCGCGCGAGGTAGGCTGGCGCGGCGCACAGGATCATGCGGTAGGGCGTGAGCGGCCGCGCCACCAGCGCCTCGTCGCGTACCGGGCCGATGCGGATCGCCGCCTCGAAGCCGCCCTCGACGAGATCCGTGACCGTATCGGCAAGATTGACGTCGAGCTCGACCGATGGATAGGCCGCGGCATAGTCGGCCAGCGCCGGCATCAGGCAGTGGATGCCGAAGGTGACCGACGTGGTGATCCGCAGCTGGCCGCGCGGAACGGCGTGGGTCTGTTGCGCCAGCGCGTCGGCATCGGCGATGAGGCCGAGGATCTCGATGCAGCGCTCGTAATAGATCTGCCCGAACTCGGTGACGTGCTGCCGTCGGGTGGTGCGGTTGAGCAGCCGCGTGCCGAGCCGGGCCTCCAGCGCCTGGACGTAGTTGCCGACCATGGTCGCGGACATGTCGCAGTGATGCGCGGCGGCGATCAGGCTGCCGGCATCGACCACGCTGACGAACACCTGCATCGCCCGGGTGATGTCCATTCACAATCCATGATTTTGACTGAATCAACAATCGGCGAGTTTATCAACTTATAATTGGGTAATACAAGGCCGCCGGGATGCGATCCGACCGGCCTGCCTCCCGATTTTCTCAAGGGAGTGCGACCATGCGAGAGCCTGACCCCACTGAGCGTTCGTCGGCGATGCTGACGCTGATCGCGACCGGCATCGGCGTCGTCCTGATCATTCTCGACGTCACGGTGGTGAATGTCGCGCTGGAGCGCATCCAGGCATCGTTCGACACCTCCGTTACCGGACTGCAGTGGGTGATGAACGCGTATACGCTGGCGTTCGCGAGCCTGATGCTGACGGCGGGGGCGCTCGGCGATCGTCTCGGCGCCAAGAGGGTGTTCGTTGCTGGCTTCGTGTTGTTCACGCTGGCCTCGCTCGCCTGTGGTGCGGCGACCGGCCTTGTGATGCTGGTGGCCGCGCGCGTGGTGCAGGGCATCGGCGCGGCACTGTGCCTGCCGTCGTCGCTGGCGCTGCTGAGCATCAGCTTTCCCGCGCCGGCGGCACGGGCGAAGGCGGTCGCCATCTGGGCGGCTATCGGCGGGCTCGCGCTCGCGGCGGGCCCGGTGGTGGGCGGCATCCTCGTCGACAGGCTGGGGTGGCCGAGCATCTTCTTCATCAACCTGCCGCTCGGGATCGTCGGTATCTGGCTGACGCTGCGCCATGCGCCGTCAGCCGCCCATCCCGGTCGGCGCGGTCTCGATCCCGCGGGGCAGATCCTCGCGATCGTTGCGCTGGCGGGGCTGACCGTGCTGTTCATCCAGAGCGGGCCGCTTGGCTGGACGCATCCGCTGGTGATCGCGAGCGGCGTTGCCGTCGTGGTCGCGACCACAGCGTTCATTGTCGTCGAGGACCGCAGCGCCGATCCGATGCTGCCGCTGACGCTGTTCCGCAGCGGCGCCGTGAGCGCCTCCTGCCTCGTCGGCCTGCTGACAAACTTCGCCTTCTACGGCCTGATGTTTGTGCTCAGCCTGTTCTTCCAGTCGGTGAAGGGCTTTACGCCGCTGCAGGCGGGGCTCGCCTTCCTGCCGATGACGGCGCTGGTGACCGTGGGCAATCTGGTGTCCGGCTGGCTCACGGCGCATTACGGCGCGCGCCTGCCGATGGTCGCTGGGCAGGCGGTGGCGGCGGTGGGCTATCTCGCGCTCGCCGGCATCAGCGGCGACACGTCCTACGGCGCGATCGTCGGACCGTTGCTTGCCGCCGGCTTCGGCACCTCGCTCACGGTGCCGTCGATGACCGCGGCCGTACTCGCCCACGTCGAGCGCCAGCGTGCTGGCATCGCGTCGGGCGTGCTCAATGCCGCGCGCCAGATCGGCGGCGTGATCGGGGTCGGCGCATTCGGCTCGCTGATCGCAGCCCATGGCGGCGATCTCATTGGTGGCATGCACCTCGCACAGCTCGCCGCCGGCGGCGCGCTTGTGCTCGGCTGCGTCATCAGTGCGATCGGTCTGCGCGCTCGCGCCGTGGTGCCGGCCACGGTCCGGGAGTGCGCTGACGTCGGGCCGGCCGGCTAGGCCAACGCCGCGAAGTCCGGCGGCGGGATCTCGCCGACGCGGTGACAGGCGACGAAGTGCGCGGGCGCAAGCGCGTCGAGAGGTGGCGTTTCCGTGCGACAGCGCTCGACCGCGAACGGGCAGCGGCGCGCGAAGCGGCAGCCCGGCGGCGGATCGACAGGGCTCGGCGGATCGCCCTTCACCAGATAGCGCTGCTTCAGCGCGTCCCGCATTGGCCCCGGGGGCGCAGCGGCTGCGACCAGCGACCAGGTGTAGGGATGGCGCGGCTGCGAGAATAGCGCGGCGGCCGAAGCCTGCTCGGCGACCTTGCCGAGATACATCACCGCGATCTCGTCGCAGAACTGCTGGATCACGCCGAGGTCGTGGGAGATGAAGATGTAGGTAAGGCCGCGCTCGCGCTGCAGCTTCTTCAGGAGGTTGAGGATCTGCGCCTGGATCGCGACGTCGAGCGCGGAGACCGCCTCGTCGCATACAATCAGGTCCGGCTCCGGCGCCAGCGCGCGGGCGATGCACAGCCGCTGCCGTTGGCCGCCGGAAAACTGGTGCGGAAACAGGTCGGCGGCCTGCGGCGGCAGGCCCACCTCTGCCAACAGGCGGCGCACGCGTTGGTCGCGCTCGTCACGCGAGCCGATCTGCAGCAGGTCGAGCGGCTCGCGCAGCTGGTCGCCGGCGCGGCGGCGCGGATCGAGCGCCGAGAACGGGTCCTGGAACACGATCTGCAAATGGCGCCGCATCTTGCGCAGCGGCTCGCCCTTCAGCGGCATGATGTTCTGGCCGCGAAACACCACCTGGCCGGCGGTTGCCGGCACGAGGCGCATGATGGCCTGTGCGGTGGTGGATTTGCCCGAGCCGCTTTCGCCGACGATACCGAAGCTGGTGCCGCGCCGCACCCGGAAGCTGACGCCGTCGACCGCATGGACGAATGACGGCCGGGTGAAGGCGCTCTTGCGGCCCGCAGGAAAGTGCACGAACAGGTCGTTGACGTCGAGCAGGATGCTGTCGTCGTCGGATGCAGAGGAGATGACAGCGGCGGCGGTCATGCGGCGATCTCCGTGCGCCGCCAGCAGGACACCGTGTGTCCCGGGGCGGCTTCATCGAGTGGCGGCTGCGGTCGAGCGCGGCACAGATCAGAAGCGCTGGCGCAGCGGGCGAGGAAGGCGCAGTCCGGTCCGCGCGCGCCGAGCGGCGGCACCATGCCAGGAATTTCGCCGAGATCGGTCCAGCTCTCGCGTGTCGGGCGGCCGAGCGCGAGATGCGGCACACAGGCAAGCAGCCCGCGGGTGTAGGGGTGGCGCGGCTGGGCCACCACGTCGCCGACCGGCCCGGTTTCGATGCACCGGCCGGCGTAGAGCACCGACACGTCATCGGCGAGCTCGGCGACGGCGCCGAGATCATGGGTGATCAGAACCACCGCGGTCTCGGTGTCGTCCTGCAGCTGCGCCAGCAGGTCGAAGATTTGGGCCTGCACGGTGACGTCGAGCGCGGTGGTGGGCTCGTCGGCGATCAGCAGCTTCGGTTTGCAGGCCAGCGCCATGGCGATCATGACGCGCTGACGCATGCCGCCGGAGAGCTGGTGGGGAAAGGCGTCGACGCGCTGTTCGGCCGCCGGGATCTGCACCGCCTTGAGCAGCGCCAGCGTCTGCGTGCGGGCATCCGTGCGGCCGAGCCCGCGGTGCAGCCGCAGCACCTCGCCGATCTGGTCGCCGACGGTGTACAGTGGATTGAGCGCTGTCATCGGCTCCTGGAAGATCATCGACATGGCGTTGCCGCGCAGCTGCCGCAGCCGCTGCGGCGCGGCCGCCAGCACGTCCTCGTCGCCGAGCAGGATGCTGCCGCCGGTGACGCTGAACTCCGCCGGCAGCAACCGCATGATGGCGAGCGCCGTCATGCTCTTGCCGCAGCCGGATTCGCCGACCAGCGCCATGGTCTGCCCCCGGCCGACGGCAAAGGACAGATTTTCCAGCACCGGGATCAGCTCGCCGACACCGTTGCGCAGGGCGACGCTGAGATTCTCGACACGCAGCACGTCGCTCATCAGCTCCTCCGTCGCAGCCGTGGGTTGATTGCGTCGTTGACGCCGTCGCCGACCAGGCTCACCGCCAGCACGGCGAGAAAGATCGCGGCCCCCGGGAACGTCACGGCCCACCAGGCGTCCAGCACATAGTTGCGGTTCTGTCCCAGCATCAGGCCCCAGCTCATGGTGTTGGGGTCGCCGAGGCCGAGGAAGCTGAGGCCGCCCTCGAACAGGATGGCGACGCCGATCGCCAGCGTCGCCGATACGATGATCGGCGGCAGTGCATTCGGCAGCACCACCCGCAAAATCAGGTGGCCGTTGTCGGCGCCCGCGGCGCGCGACGCCTTGATGAAGTCGAGGTTGCGCAGCCGCATGAACTCAGCCCGCGTCAGCCGCGCGGCGGCGGGCCAGCTTACCGCGCCGATCGCCAGCGTGATGGTCGAGAGTTTCTGGCCGAACAGCGTCACCAGCACCATGGCGAACAACAGCGGCGGCAGAATCTGGAAGAACTCGGTGATCTTCACCAGCATGGTGTCGATCGTCCCGCCGAAGAAGCCGCTGAGCGCGCCGACGGTGACGCCGATGGCAATGGTGATCAGTGCGGCCACCGCGCCGACCGTGAGCGTGGCGCGGCCGCCATAGATCAGCCCGGCCAGCACGTCGCGGCCGAGATAGTCGGTGCCGAGCCAGGCGTCGGCGGACGGCGGCGTGAACGGCGCACCGGCGATGTCGAGCGGGTCGATCGGGTACAGCGCCGGGCCGAACACGGCGCCGAGCACGAGGACCACGAGCAGCAGCGCGCCGACGACGCCGGAGGGGCTGCGGCCAAACTGGCGTAGCGCCGCGCGGGCCGGCGAGTCCGCCGGGGCCATCGGCAGCGGCGTGGCGGCGGCAGGAGGGGCGGCCTCGGCCATGGGAGAAGCGTCGATCACGGTCATCGGGCCCCCGTGCGGATTCGCGGGTCGATCAGGCGGTACACCATGTCGGTGACGATGTTGGCGGCCATCACCATCAGGGCGGAGAAGAACAGCACCGCCATCAGGGTCGGATAGTCACGGCGCAGGATGGAGTCGAACACCAGGCGGCCCATGCCCGGCCAGCTGAACACCGTCTCCACCAGCACCGCGCCGGCGAACAGGTTGCCGAACTGCAGGCCGATGATGGTGACGATCGGGATCAGGGTGTTGCGCAGCGCGTGCTTGGTGACCACAATCCACTCCGGCAGGCCCTTGGCGCGAGCGGTGCGGATGTAGTCCGCGGACAGCACATCGATCATGTTGACGCGAGCAAGGCGGCTGTACTGCGCGATGAACACCAGCGCCAGCGTGACCGACGGCAGCACCAGGTGGTGCAGCACATCGAGGACATAGGCGAGGCCGCTCTTCGGGTTCACCACATCGCTCATGCCGGTCACCGGCAGGATCGGCCAGACCGATCCGAACAGCAGGAGCAGCATCAACCCGGTCCAGAAGATCGGCGCGGCGTAGCCGGCGAGCGACAGCACCGTGACGCCGTGGCTGAGGAGGCCGTGCGGCCGGCGGGCGCTGACCACGCCGAGCAGTGTGCCGATGCAGACCGCGAGGAGCAGCGCCGCCAGCGCCAGATAGAGCGTGGCCGGCAGCCGCTGCAGGATCAGGTGCAGCACCGGCTCGTTGAAGTAGTAGGAATAGCCGAAGTCGCCGGTGATCACCTTGCCGAGATAGGTGACGAGCTGCTCGGCCAGGCTGTGATCGAGGCCGTATTTGGCACGCAGCGCCGCGATCACCTCCGCCGAGGCGCCGCCCATCTCGCCGGCGATCACCTGAACCGGGTCGCCTGGCGCCAGGTGGATCAGACAGAAGTTCAGCACCAGCACCGCCAGCAGCAGGGCGGCGGCGTTCGTGAGCTGGCGCAGGGTGTGCAATGCAAACGTCATGGCTCTGCCTTGCGGTGACCAGTGGCGTCGGCCGGCGTGCGCATCACGCCGACCTCGGATTTGACCGTGAAAATGCCGATCGGGCGCCGGGATCGCGCCCGGACTTCATCTCCACTGTCAGGTCTTCGGCGGCGTCGCCCAGTGCAGCTCGTCGAGCGGCGACATCATGCCCCAGATGGTCAACGGCAGGTCGGTCAGGCCCTTGCTGAAGGCATTGTAGTAGGGCGTCGCATTGATGAAGTAGATCGGCACGTCCGTGACCACGATCTTCTGGAATTCGGCGTACAGTACCTTGCGTTTCTCGGGCGAGGTTTCCTGTGCAGCCGCGGTCAGCAGCTCGTCGACCCTGGGATTGCTGTACTGCTGGGTGTTGGACCAGATCACGCCCTTGCGGATGTTGGACGACAGGTAGGTGCGGTCGACGCCGATCACCGGATCGCCCCAGTTGAAGACGTTGTCCATGGTGAGATCGAAATCGTGGGTCGAGATCCGCTGCGCCCAGGTCGGGAAATCGGAGGCGGCGCGGGCTTCGAGGTTGATGCCGGCGCGCTTGAGCTGCGAGCGCAGATACTCGGCGATGTTGCGCTGTTGCTCGTCGAAGCCTGGGATGTAGTCGATGGTCAGCGTGAAGCGGTTGCCGTCGGCGCCCTTCGGGTAGCCGGCGGCGTCGAGCAGCTGCTGCGCCTTGGCGAGGTCATATTTATAGGTCTCGACGGTCTTGTCCTCGAGCGGCGATCCCGGCGCGATCGGACTGGTGGCTGGTGCGGCCTTGCCGCCCATCAGCTTGCTGGTGATGAAGTCGCGGTTGGCGGCGTAGGCGATTGCCTGGCGCACGCGCACATCGTCGAGCGGCTTCTTCCTGGTGTTGAAGGCGAGCCAGTTCAGCGCGCCGATGCCGGCGAAACCCTTGTCGGTGACAAAAAGGTTCGGAGCCTTCTGCAGCCGCTCGATATCGCGGACGCCGGTGATGAAGGGCAGGATGTTGGCCTCGCCGCGCTCCAGCGAGACGAGGCCTGCGTTCGGGTCGGACACCAGTCGCACCACGATCTTGTCGAGCTTGGGACGGCCGGGGATGAAGAAGCGATCGAATTTCTCCAGCGTGTAGTAGTCGCCCTGCTTGTACTCGGTGAGGCGGAACGGGCCGGAGCCGACCGGTTTGAGGTTGGCGGGATGGGTCTTGAGGTCCTGGCCGTCGCCATAGACGTGCTTGGGCAGGATCGGCATCAGCGCCGGCGACATCGCTAGCAGCAGCGCGGGATGCGGGTGGGACAGCCGGATCACCGCGGTGAAGGGATCCGGCGTCTCGACCTTGTCGACCGCCGCCAGCATGGTCTGGAACGGGTGGTTGGCCTTGATCGCCATGATCGAGAACGCAACGTCCTCCGACGTCACTGGATGGCCGTCGTGAAATACGGCATTCTTGACGAGGTGGAGCGTGAGCGACAGCCCGTCGGGCGCCACTTCCCAGGATTCGGCGAGATACGGCTTCGGTGTCCAGTTGTCGTCATAGCGCAGCGGGCTCGCGAAGATCTGTGCCGTCGGCACCGCGGTGGCGACGCCCGATTGCACCGCGCCGTTGAAGTGGCGCGGCACCTGGGTGCTGGCGATGACCACCGTGCCGCCGGTCTGGGCGCGGGCGCCCGCGGGCGCGGCGAATGCGGCGAGAAGGCTGACGGCACCGAGAAGAAGCGATCGTTTCAACGACATGACGGATCCCTGCTGTGATCGGGTGGCGGAGGTGAGCCGGCGCTTCTGCGGCGCCGTTGGACGAACGGGTGTGTGTGGCGGAGTGCTCACGGCACGGCCTGCGCGGTGAGTGCCTGATCAAGAATGCGGTCGAGCTCGGCCGGGGCAGGCAGGTCGCGGGTGCCGACGCCGACCAGCAGGATGGCGGGGGCGCCGTTCTCGCGGGCAGGCGCCGGCCGGGTCAGCGACCAGACCTTGTCGACCATCTGGAGCACCGCGTCGGCGTTCTCGCCGGCGAGCCGGCAGGAGCCTTTCAGGCGCAGTAGTTGAGCCGGCAGCGCGGCGATCGCGGCGGCGAGACGGCTGCGGTCGAACGCGCCGTCTCGGCGGTAGGCGAAGCGGCGGAATGCGTCGTCGTGATCGACGGCGGGCTCGACCGCGTCGGCGCGGAAGCCGCTCGCCGCCGCATGCGAGGGCTGCAACGACGCGAACGCCGGCATGGCGTCGCGGGTCGTTACCAGGATCGGAACGCCGGGGCGCAGCGCCAGCACCGCCTGGCGGGCGGCGGCGAGCGCATCACTGTCGACGAGATCGCTCTTGTTGAGCAGCACCACGTCGCAGCGGGCGAACTGGCCGCGCACGGTGTCGCCGACGCGGGCATCGGTGAGCAGCGCCGCGATGCGGCTCGCGTCCGCCAGCACGATGACGCGGCTCAGTCGCAGGGCGGGCTCGACCAGCGCGATCTCCGCGATGCGCCAGGGATCGCCGACGCCGCTGGCCTCGATGACGATGTGGTCGAATGTCGCGCCGCTGTCGAGCAGTGCGCCGAGGGTTTCGAGGAAGCCACCGCCGATGCTGCAGCAGACGCAGCCATTGCTCAGCGTCATGGTGGTGCCGTCATGGCGGGCGATCAGCGCGGCGTCGATGTTGATCTCGCCGAAGTCGTTCACCAGCACCGCGATGCGGCCGCTGCCGGAGGCGAGCAGATGGTTGAGGAACGTGGTCTTGCCGGCGCCGAGGAAGCCGCCGATCACTGTGACGGGAGTGGTCGCGGCCGACCTCGTCATGCGCGCGGCGCCTCCTTGATGCGGCCGCCGACCACCGTGCCCCACACGGTGATGTCCTTGAGGCGTTCGGGCGTGGCCGTGAGCGGATCGTCGTCGAGCACCGCGAAGTCGGCGAACTTGCCGGTCTCGATGCTGCCGACCGCATGGTCGAGTTTCAGCGTATAGGCGGCGTCGATGGTGACCGCGGCGAGCGCCTGCTCGACGGTCAATCCTTCGGTGTCGCGGCCGAGCACCCGCCCGCCGGAGGAGACGCGGTTGACCGCGCACCAGGCGGTGAACAGGGGGCCGAGCGGGGTGACCGGCGCATCCGAATGGATGGCGAAGGGCACGCCGATGCGCCGTGCGGTGCCGGTGGCGTCGAGCCACGCGGCGCGCTCGGGCCCCATGGTCTGTTCATAGTGGGCGTCGCCCCAGTAGTAGAGATGGTTGGCGAACAGGTTGACGCAGACACCGAGCGCCTTCATCCGCCGGAACTGGGCTGTGTCGGCCATCTGGCAGTGCTGCAGCGTATGGCGGTGGTCGGGACGGGGCGCTGCGATCTGCGCGGCCTCGATGGCGTCGAGCGCGAGCTCGGTGGCCTCGTCGCCGTTGGTGTGGATGTGCAGCTGGATGCCGGCGCGATGGTAGGCATCGACCAGCCGCGGCAGGTCGTCGGGCGCGATGTACCACAGGCCGTTCGGCGCGCCGTTGTGATAGCCCGGCCAGCGCAGGCGCGCGGTGAAGCCCTGGATCGAGCCGTCGACCACCAGCTTGACGATGCCGTAATGCAGCTTGTCGTTGCTGGAGCGGCGCAGGCTCTCGATCTTGGCGATCGCCTGCTCCGGCGGATGCGACACGGAGGCCAGCGCGGGCACGAGGCGCACGCCGAAATCATCGGCTTGCGTGGCGCTGCGGTAGAGCTCGAGGGTGTTGTCGGTCAGGTCGTTGTGCAGGTCGGTGATGGTGGTGACGCCCTGCACGCAGGCGGAGGCGGCATAGCGGGCGACATCTGCCGCGGTCAGGTTGCCGGACAGCGGATTGCCGCCGAGTGCGCGGAACACGCGAAAGCGCGCCGCGATGCCCTGCAGCTCGCCGCTGGCGAGGCCGTCGGCCCCGGCGACCACGCCGGAGATGTCGGTGGCGCGCAGCAATTCGGTGCGCTCCAGCACCAAGGTGTTGACGTTGCTGATGTGGAAGCTGGCATGGATCACCATGACCGGACGCGTGGTCGACACCCGGTCGAGGTCTTGCCGCGTCAGCATGCGGCCGCCGATGTGCAGGGGATCGAAGCCCCAGGCGAACAGCGGTGCGCCCGGATCGGTCAGCGCTGCGTCGGCCTGTCGCAGGCGCGCGACAATGGTGTCGATGTCACCGACGCCCGGCACCAGGCGGCCCTCCGGAGAGCGACGGTCGCCGGCGCCGACATAGGGCAGCGACCACATCATGCCTTCCATGATGTGGCTGTGGCCTTCGACGAAGCCCGGCAGCAGCACCTTGTCGCGGAAGCGGTCGTCCTGCGCCGCCTTGAACGCCGCCAGCTCGTCGGCGCTGCCGACGGCGACGATGCGGCCGCCGCGCACGGCGACATGGGTGGCAAAGGGGCGCGACGGATTCATGGTGATGATCCGGCGGGCGGAAAAGACGACGGTGTCTTCGTGATGGCCTTGGCTCACGCTCTGCCTCCAAACCTCGATGTCCAGAGCCTACGGCCCCGGGTGGGGCGGGCCAGCGCCAGATGCCATGCACGGATAGGGCCAGCGATGCGCGCGCAGCGCGGTGGAGTGGTCCAGGGCATGGCGCGGTTTTTGCTTGACTTGCCCCCGTGTCACGACGTCGGATCGGGGGCTCGGAGGAAACAGAGCCCAACGGCCGACAACGAAAAGAAGAGCAGGATGGGAAAATTTGCGGAACTGAGACAATCCGAGGTCGCGGGGCGCACCGCGCCGGCCGGCGGCGCGGACGCGCTGTTCTGGGGTTCGCTGTTCCAGAACCTCGACCGCGGTGGAGCCTTCCTGCAATTGCAGATCCGCCAGATGATCGTCACCGCGATCGAGGATGGACGTCTGCCGCTTGGCCTCCGCATGCCGTCGAGCAGGGATCTGGCTGCGGTGCTGAAGGTGTCGCGCAACACCATCGTTATTGCCTACGAGCAACTGGTCGATCAGAACTTCCTGGTGTCGCGCGAGCGCAGCGGCTACTTCGTCGCCGGGCTGCCGAAGCATATCGACGAGCGCGTACCCGCACCGGCCGCCGCGGTGGGCGCGGAGGATGCGCGCTGGAGCAGCCGTTTCGCGCTGACGCCGTCGGCCCGCCGCAACATCGTCAAGCCGCTGGACTGGCAGTCCTATCCCTATCCCTTCATCTTTGGGCAGTTCGATCCCAGCCTGTTCCCGACCAATGACTGGCGCGAGAGCGCGCGCGCAGCCCTCAGCGTTCCGGAAATCAACAACTGGGCGCGCGACCTGATCGACGGCGACGATCCGGCGCTGATCGAGCAATTGCAGCTGCAGGTGCTGCCGCGCCGCGGCATCCGCGCCCGCTCCGACGAGATCATGATGACGATCGGGGCACAGCATGCCCTTTATCTCATCGCCAAGCTGTTCATCAGCCCGACCACGCGGATCGGCATGGAGGAGCCGGGCTATCCCGATGCCCGCAACATCTTTGGCCTGCTGACCAAGAATGTGATTCCGTTGCAGGTGGATGCGGAGGGCCTGGTGCCCGATGCCGCGTTCGAGAGCTGCTCGCTCGCCTATGTCACGGCGAGCCACCAATGCCCGACCGCGGTGGCGATGCCGCTGGCGCGGCGGCAGGAGGTGCTGCGTGCCGCGCAGGCCCGCGGCGTGGTGCTGATCGAGGACGACTATGACAGCGAGCTGATGCCGGAGGGCGAGGAGCTGCCGCCGCTGATGAGCCTCGATCGCAACCGCAACGTGCTTTATGTCGGCAGCCTGTCCAAGGTGTTGGCGCCGGGCCTGCGGCTCGGCTACGTTGTCGCGCCGGCGCCGGTGATCCGCGAATTGCGGGCGCTGCGTCGGTTGATGCTGCGCCATCCGCCGCTCAACAACCAGCGGGTCGCGGCGCTGTTCATCGGGCTCGGCCACTACCGCTCCCATCTGCAGCAGGTGGCGCGGGTGCTGGGGGAGCGTGCCCGCTTGCTCGACCGGCTGCTGCCGCAATACCTGCCGGACTGCACCTGGTCGCGCGGCGCCGGCAGCACGCACTATTGGGTGTCCTGCCGGCCAGGCACTGACACTACGCAGCTTGCTGCGGCGGCGCGGGCCGAAGGCGTGGTGATCGAGCCGGGCGACGTGTTCTCGGCCGACGATCATGCCAGCCGTCATTGTTTCCGCCTTGGCTTCTCCTCGATCCGCACCGATCGGATCGAGGCGGGGATCCAGCGACTGGGGCAGGTGATCGCCGCCGGTGCGGCGGGCGGCTGACCGGGCGGGGATGAGCGCTGGAGCGGTCAGATCAGCTCGCTGACACCTTTCAGCGCGCTGCCGAGCGCGATCACGCCGAGGCTTGCGACCGACACCTGGCGATGCAACGTGGCGCTGCCGTGGCGAAAGCCCAGCTCGCCGATCCAGGTGCCGAGCGCCATCACCGGCAAGCCGGCGACCGACAGCACCACGACGCGGCGGTCGAGCAGCCCGAGCATGGCGAGGCTCGCCAGCGCCGAGATCGAGGTGGCGAGAAAGAACACCAGCAGCGACGCGCGTGCCGCGACGCGGCCGAACGGTCCCGACATGTAGTAGACCACGGCGGGCGGCCCCGGCATCGCGGCGAGCCCGTTGAACACGCCGGCCACGAGCCCGACCAGGATCGTCGCCATCCGCTGCGGAATAGCGGCGATCGCGAAGCCGCGGCCGAGCAGCACCACGGCGGCCGCCGTGATCGCGGCGATGACGATGCGGGCGACCGACGCCGGCACGATACTGAGCACCAGCGCGCCGGCCGGCGAGCCGAGCACCGCTCCTGCAATCAGCCAGCGCAGCGAGGGCCAGTGGCTGTCGCGCGAGGCGCCGGGGAGGTCGATCAGGCCGCCGAGGAACTGGAGCCCGAGCGCGACGGGCACCGCCTCAGCCGGCGCCATCACCAGGCCAAGCATTGGCACGGCGGCGAGTGAGAAGCCGAAGCCTGTGAAGCCGCGCAGCAACGCCGCTGCCAGCACTGCGCCGAGCGCACCCGCGACCAGCGCCGGCGTCAGGGCCAGTGACGCCAGGGTATCATGCAGCGGCGCAAGCAGGTCAGGCATGGCGGTTGCCGGTCATCGCATGTCGATCACGATGGTCTTCTTTCTGGTGAAATGCTCCAGCATCGCTTCCAGCGAGGCCTCCTTGCCAAGGCCCGACTTCTTGAAGCCGCCATAGCTCAGGTTGGGCTGGATGGTGAGGTTCTGGTTGACCTGCACATAGCCGGCATCGAGGCGCTTGGTGGCCTGCAGCGCCGCGCGCAGGTCGCGTGTCCACACTGTTGCGGCGAGGCCGAAGTCGCTGTCGTTGGCTTTCGCCAGCATGTCGGCCTCGTCGTCCCAGGACTGGATGCAGACCACCGGGCCGAAGATCTCCTCGCGCATCAGCGGACTGTTCTCCGGCAGGCCGGTGACGATGGTCGGCTGCAAGAACAGGCCGTCGCCAAGGTGCACTGACGTCGGCAGCGCGCCGCAGCGTTGAACGGTTGCGCCGGGCGTGCGCTCGGCGACGGCGATGTAGGTCTCGATCTTGGCTTTCTGCCGCGCCGAGACCACGGTGCCGACGTCGGTCGTCTCGTCGAGCGGATCACCGATCTTCAACGCGGTCACGGCGTCGCGCAGTTGGCTGATGAAGGCCTCGGCCAGGCTTTCGTGAACGTAGATCCGGCTCGCCGCCGTGCAGCTCTGGCCCTGGCGGGTGAAGCGCATGCCGGCGACCGCGCCGGCCACGGCGCGGGCAATGTCGGCGTCGGGATAGACGATCATCGGGCTCTTGCCGCCGAGCTCGAGGCTCACCGGAATGATCTTGCGCGCCGCTGCCTCGTAGATCGCTTCGCCGACGGCCTGCGATCCGGTGAAGGTCACCTTGGCGACGTCGGGGTGAAGCACAAGCGGCATGCCGCAGTCGCGCCCGGTGCCGCAGATCACATTGAGCACGCCGGACGGCAGCAGCTCCGCCATCAGCCGCGCCGCCTCGATGGTGGCGAACGGCGCTTCTTCGGACGCCTTGACCACCACGGTGTTGCCGGCGACCAGGGCCGGGGCGATCTTCAGCATCATCAGCACCAGCGGCACGTTCCAGGGCAGGATCGCTGCGACGATGCCGAGCGGCTCGCGCGTGGTGAAGCTGAGAATCTCCGGATGAAACGGCAGCGTCTCGCCCTTCAATTCCGAAGCGAGCCCCGCATACAGGGTGAGAATGTCAACGGCGGTCGCCACCTCGCCGCGGCATTCGGTGCGCAGCGCCTTGCCGCTTTCCAGAGCGAGCGTAGCGGCAATGACGTCGGCAGCCGCGGCAATGCGGCGCGCGCCCTCGGCGATCAGCCGGCCGCGCTCGCGGGCGGGTGTGGCGGCCCACGCGGTGGCGGCGTCGGCGGCCGCGGCCACGGCCAGCGCGACATCATCAGTGGTGGCCGCAGGCGCCGGGCCGATCACCTGCCGCGTGGCGGGATCGATCACGTCGAGCATGGCGCCGGCCACAGGAGCGACCAGAGCGCCGCCGACCAGATGCCGGCCGGCGAGCGTAGCGAGCAATGCCGCGACAGGTGCGGCGAGGGCGGGGCAGATGCGGGTGTCGATGTCGATCATGCCATCACCATGGCGATCGATGCGGCCAAGCGAAGGTCCAGTCATGGCCGGTCCGTGGGACCAGTCGCGACATCCGCTCTGGCCCACCGGGCGCGGTCGATCTGGTTCTAAGGCCGCGTGGGAAGCGCATGGCATCGTTCTCGCCAGGCTGGCGGTCCGTGGCGGATGAATCTCGTGCCACGGCGTGTCGTCGGCAGTTTTGGGAAACCTGATGATGTCTGATCTCGATACGTCGCGCCGCGCTTGTCTCGATCGTCTGTTCGAAGCCTTCAACCGTCACGATGGCGCGGGCGTGCTCGCCTGCATGACCGAGGACGTGGTGTTCGATGCCGCCGGCGGACCGGAGATGGTCGGCCGCCGCTTCCGTGGCGCGGCCGAGGTGCGGGCGGCGTTCGAGCGCACCTTCGCCGACATGCCTGACGCCAGTTGGGAATGCACCCGTCACACGGTGTTCGATGACCGCGCGCTGTCGGAGTGGATCTTTCGCGCCACCACTGCGACCGGCGCGCGGATCGAGGCCGAGGGCGTCGACCTGTTTCTGTTTCAGGGCGACAGGATTCGCAGCAAGAGCGCCTTCCGCAAGGATCGGCCGCCGCTGCCGGCGGCAACCGCGGGGAGCGCGTCATGACAGTGCATCCGAAGATCAGCGCGGCGGCGCCTTACGATCCGCACTATGATCCGCTGGTGTCGGTGGGGCCGGGGCAGAACCGCAACTATGCGCCGACCTACTGGATCGCGACCGCTGGCGATCCGCCCGAGGACGACGGACCGATCACCCGCGATACCGATGTGGATGTCGCGATTGTCGGCTCTGGTTACACCGGGCTCGCCTGCGCGATCTTCCTGGCGCGCGAATTCGGCATCAAGGCCGCGGTGCTGGAGGCCAACCGCGTGGCCTGGGGCTGCAGCACCCGCAATGGCGGCCAGGCGCAAAATGCGTCGGGCCGGCTGTCGCGCTCGGAATGGATCGCGCGCTGGGGCCGCGACGTCGCGCTGCGGCTGCATGCGGAAATCACGGATGGCTTCGAGACCTTCGAGGAGCTGATCCGCAGCGGCAACATTGCCTGCGAGCGGCAGCCCGGCGGTCATCTCTACATCGCCCATCGCCAGCGCAACCTCGACAAGATTGCAGCCGAATCCAAGGTTCTCAATGAGGTGTTCGGCTACGGTTCGCGGGTGATCTCGCGCGAGGCGCTGCGCCGCGACTATGTCAACGAGGCGGAGGCGGTCGGCGCCGTGCACGAGCCGCTCGGCACTGGTGTGCATCCGGCGAAGCTCGCTTTCGGCTATCAACGCATGGCGCGCGCGCTCGGCGCACGCATCCATCCGGGCAGCCCGGTACAGCAGATCGAGCAGCGCGACGGCGCGTTCCACCTGCGCACGCCGGGCGGCACGGTGCGCGCCCGTGCCGTCGGCATCGCCACCGGCGCCTATACCGCGCCCGGCCTGACGCCCCTTCTGCGGGGGCGCTGCATGCCGATCCTGTCGAATTCGATCGTTACCCGTCCGCTCACCGCAGCCGAGCTCGAGGCGACCGGATTCCGCACCACCCAGGTGATCACCGATACGCGCACCTTGCGCTTCTACTACCGCAAGCTGCCCGACAACCGGGTGCAGATCGGCAGCCGCAGCGCCATCACCGGGGCAGACGCGACACACGAGCGCCACCTGCAACTGCTGATCGATGGCCTGCACCGCAAGTTTCCCGCACTCGCAGGAATCGAGATCGACTATTCGTGGTGGGGCTGGGTAGACGTCAGCCACGACATGATGCCGCGCATCTTCCGGCCCGATCCGAAGGCAGGCCTCGTCTATGCGCTGGGCTATGGCGGCAACGGCGTGTCGTACTCGGCGCAGGCCGGCCGCCGCATGGCACAGATGCTCGCAGGGCAACGCTTCAAGGGTGAGGACTTGCCGATCTTCACGTCGCCGTTGCCGGGCCATCCGTTCGCGCCGTTCCGTCGGCTCGGCCAGCGCATGCTGTACCACTGGTATCACCTGCGCGACGAAGCGGCCTAGTATTTTCAAGTCGTTGAAAGGTCGGCGGCGATGTTCCTGTTGCTCGGGCGACATGCTGGAACTGCGGCACGGTTCCGGTTTCGATTCACGTCTTTGCTGTGCATCAATTTTGTTCCGTCGCCGAATGGGTAGCTTGAAACCATCGATGCGGCGGTCAACACTCAAGCCGCATGGGATGCACAGGACGAGGCGAGATCATGATCGTTTCCGACGTTGCGTGTGAATGCGGAGCCTCCTATCGGCGGGCCGAAGCGAGTTCGCTGAAAGGTTGCAGCGGCGAGTTCTTCTGTGCCTGCTGCGGCGCGCTGGTGGAGAGCTGGGACCAGCCGAAGGCTCGGGTCTATCGCCTCGTGATCTCGACCGAGCGGCTCTATCAGCATCCCCAGCCGCCGCCGTCGCTTGCCGCCTACGCGCGGCCACGCGTCAGCGCGGCCTGACACCCAGCGCTTTCAGTCGCCGTGTGGCGTGCGTCGATCAAAGCATCGAGGGCGTGCTTAGTGATCGCTTGTCCGTCTAATAATCTGCGGCGGTGGGGCGGGTGGCGCGTTTGCCATGGTCACGCAGGGCGGCGCGCACCGCCCAGGCACCGCCGAGAATGGCGCCGGTAAAGCCACCGCCGCCGGTGAAGGCTGATGCAAGATACAATCCGTCGATCGTGGTGGAGGCCATCGGCTTGAAGTCGCGGGATTCGGGAGCGAAGCCGTAGAGCGCGCCGCCTGGTGTATTGAGGTAATGCTGAAATGTTTCCGCCGTCGACATCTCGCGCTGCGCAATGGCGCTGGCGATGCCGGGAAACTGCCTGTCGAGGTCGGCGATGATCAGGTCCATCCATCGCTCCTTGCGATCACGCTTGGCCTCAGCGGACCGCCCGCTCCAGTTCTCGACCCGATCGACACCGACGAGTGATGCGAGGAAAGGGCCTCCGGCGTTCAGTCCGGATTCGATTTGATCGTAGGCGACGAAGCCGTAGGGGCTGATCTGCCTCTCCTGGTCGGCGCCCGGAAGGGCGGCGACCTCCCGCAGGCGCGCCAGCGAGGTGAACCAGGACGGAAAGACGCTGGTCGAATAGTGCCGCACCCCGAACGCGCGTGATGGTTGCCGCAGTCCCAGCGAAATGGTCCATAGCGAAATCGAGAAGCGCCGATGCTGGTAGGGAAACAGGAAATGTGCCCGCATGTCGTCCGGCAGCATGGTTGCCAGGACGGTCGGGGCGGCGTTGCCGAACACGATGGGCGCGAGCGCCTCTGTGGCAAGGGCGCCGTCGACCGGGCGATAGTGCACGCCGCGCAATCGGCGGCCGCTCAGCAGCAGGCCGTCGACCTCCACGCCCGTCTCGGTACAGCCGCCAGCTTCCCGGACGATCGCGGCAAGTCGGTCGCTGAGCGCCTGCGAACCGCCACGAATGTAGTGGCCGCCGCCACACAGGTATGAGGCTTGGGGGATGGCATAGGTGATGAAGGGCGCCGTATCCGGATCGTCCGTATAGTAGGTGAGGTTCGAGGCCAACGCGAGTTTCACGGCTTCGTCGGTTCCAAACAGCCGACCGAAGACACTGCTCACGGTGGCGTGGCGGTCCCTGAGCAGCGGCCATAGTTGGCGTGGCAGTGTCGGGATGCTGCGCAGCCACCAGGCGCGGTCGTCCTGATGGCGGTTCAACAGGGTGATCGCCTCGCGGATCGCGCGGATTCGTTCGAAATAGCTCCGAAGGGCTTTCGCATGGTGTGGAAAGCGCCGCTGGGTCGCAGCAACCGCATTGTCGAAGCCGTGCGGCAGAACGAAGGGATCGCCGAGAAGCGGGCTTCGCACTTCATGCAGGTCGCCCACATCGACGAATGAGATGTCGCGGTCGAGGTCCAACGCGCGCAGCACCGGCTGCTTCGGATCGCCGCTGTCGAGGCCATCGATGGCGTGGAGAGAAGCCTCGATGGCAAGGGCCCCGTGCTGGTAGACTGTTGCCGCACCGCCAAGCTGGTGATTGCGTTCGAGGACAAGGACTTTGTGCCCGGCGCGCGCATAGAGCGCTGCGGCCGTCAGTCCGCCTAGTCCTGATCCGATGACGATAGCGTCGAACTGTCGCGCCATCTGCGCTCTCCTATGACGCGTCGATGCCAGCCGGCTGGTGCGACCGATGCAACGTTCCGTGCGTTGGCTGGGAGACGCTCGCCTCGATGCGGTGGCGCCAGCGTTCGACTTCGGCAAGTTCGGCCTGGGGCCGGCTGATGATGACTTCGCTCCGTCCGCGATAAACGCAGCCGCTGTCGCCATCGATCGCGACCCAGTCGCCGTCCTGGATCGTGGTGCCGCCGAGCTGTGCCTTGTCGGTATCGATCGCAAGACCGGTACAGCCGACGATGCAGGGCTTTGCCAGCTGCCGGGCGACCAGCGCTGCATGCGCCGTGCGCGCGCCGGCTGCCGTCACGATTCCAGCCGCGATGTCGAAGCTCGAGATGTCGGCGGTCGTGGCGTCGGGACGGATCAGGATCACAGGATCGCCGATGGCTTGCAGCCGCAGTGCGCCCGGCAGCGAGAATGCGGCGCGTCCGACCGCGACGCCTCCCGATGCGCCGATACCACGGATCATCGGGGCGTCCGCCGTCGCAAGCTGTGTCTCGGCAAGAGCGGAAAGGTCGATCTTCTCGAGCCGCTGCAGTGCCTGCCGTTCCGTGATCGAGCCTTCATGCACCAGATCGACCGCAATGCGCAGTGCCGCGCGCGGCGTTCGCTTGGCTGCGCGGGTCTGCAGCATCCACAGCTTGTTGTCCTCGATGGTGAACTCGACATCCTGCACGTCCCCGAACTCGCATTCCAGTCGTTTGAGAGCGTCCTGGAGTTCGGCGGCGATCGTCGGCAGCGCGTGGGAGATCGCTTCGTTGGTGTCAGGCGTTCGATGTCCGGAGACGATATCCTCTCCTTGCGCATCGAGCATCACATCGATCATCGGCCGGGCCTCGCCGGTGGAGGGGTCACGCGAGAATGCGACGCCGGCTCCCGATGCGAGCCCGGCATTACCGAACACCATGGCCTGGACGGTGACCGCTGTGCCGCGGAGCTTGTCGAGCTTCTGCAGGCGGCGGTAGGTCTGAGCGCGCTCGCTATTCCACGAGTGGATTACGGCCAGGGCGGCGCTGTCGACCTGGGCCAGCGCGTCCTCGAACCAGCCGTCGTCGTGGTCTTCGATGAGGGCCAGGTGCCGGGCGGCGGCGCACTCCAGCGCTTCGCTGTCGAGCTCGCGATCGTTGCGAACGCCGTCGCGGGCAACCAGTTCCGCCAGGCATGCCGCGAACGGTGCAGGGGCGAGTGCCAGCACCGTTTCGGCATAGCTTTCCAGGAAGCGGCGGCGACAATCCCAGGCCAGCCGAGGCCGGCCGGTCATGCGGATCAGGCCCTGCACGGCATCCGGCGTGCAACCGACGTCGAGCACGGTATCCAGCATTCCCGGCATCGACCGTGCGGCTCCTGACCGTACGGAGACGAGCAACGGACGGCGACGGTCACCAAGCCGCTTGCCTGTCGCGCTTTCCAGGAATGCGATGCCTTGGCACAGCGCATCGTGCAACTTGCGTCGAGCAGCAGGTTCATCGTTGATGACAGCGGCACAGAGCTTCACCGGAAGTACGAAGGCGGGGGGTACTGGCAATCCCAGTGCGGCCATCCGCGCCAGATTGGCGGCTTTCGCGCCGACGGTTTCCGCCGAGCAGGCCGGTGCCGATCCATCTCCGATACGTACGATGTGCATGGAAGCGTCTCCTTCTAGGACGCGAGGTCAATCATGACGTGACGGCGCAACTGGTGTCCGAAGCCGGCCAACCGATCGGTCGCGCGTTCGACGGCGCGGGCGAATTCGAGGACGGCGAGCGAGGTGCCGACATCGAAGCCGCCCGCGAATACCTGCATTGTGATGTTGCGCTCAGCGGCGTCAGCTGCATGCTCGGCATCGATCAGGCGGCCGACGGCTGCGATCGCATCATCGGAATCGGCGCAATGCCCCTCCGGAACCTCTGCGGTCGCGACCAGCCCGGTGGCGACGGCTTCGGTTGCGGAGAGGGCGATGGCGCAAAGCTCGCTGAGCGCCGTCAGCAGCGCCGGCGCAAGCCCGGTGGGAACGAGTGAGGCGATGAACGCAGCCTGTTCGAGTTGATCGACTGCATCCTCGATGTGATCCACCAGTTGCTCGACAGTGGGACGGGCATTGAGCCGTGCAGCCTCGTTGCGGTTCTCGATCGCGATGCGATCGGCCTTTTGTTCGATGCCACTGCAGCGTGTGGCCAGCGCCTGGCCGTCGGCGGGATGCCCGACCCGCAGACGGCGGAGATGATGGGCGAGGGCCTCGGCGATGTCGTGGGCGAGTCCGGCCTGGCGCACGATGGCCGCGAACAGTGCACTGTCGGCGCGTTCCAGGTGCCTGACCAGATCGGCCTCGATCTGGTCGCGGACCAGGCGCACGGACCGTCCCGTTTTCAGTGCTTCGGTGGAGGCCCGCAGCACGGTCCTGATGAAGTCGACGGCGGCAGCGCGCCCCAGCGACTGATCAAGGCGCTCGCCGAAGCCGATTCGCGTCGGCGCGGCATTCCGCACCGCCGCACCGATCAGCACCTCGCCGCCAAGTTCGAGGAAGGCGCGATGACCGATCTCCTGGCGTGCGGCCCAGGTCAGGATGGTGCTGGCATCGTTCTTCGTCACCCAGCTGCGCAGCAGCTTGCGCGCCTTGTTCCAGTCGATCAGGAACACCAGAGCCGCGCCCACGGCGGCGAGGAATGCGTTCCGCTCATCATCGTGTTCGGCCGCGAGGTGGCCCGTTACCAGGTAGAATTGACCGTCCGCGCCGAGACCGTCCGCCACCTGGCGATCCAGTCCGCTCCACTTCACCGCAAATGCCTCGAAGAGGCCGACGAAGAATTTCGCGCGCGGGCGATGAATGTCGGTGTACGTGACCGTCACCGATGTGTCCTTGACTGCGATCACCACGACGTGAGCATCGGTCGTTCCGATGTCGTTCTGGATCAGCAATCGGCCGGCCGATCGGGTCGCCATGGTATCAAGGCCAGGATGGTTGAATTTCAGCGCGCGGGTCCGGTCGAGGCCCCGCATGAAGCTCGTGATCGGCGCACGGTCTTCCGGGCACAATCCGAACGCGTGGGCGCCGCTCACGACCTCCTCGGCGCAGCCGGCAGCCAGCCGGTTGAGCACCTTGTGCAGGTCCATGACCAGGCGATGCAGGCTGTCGGCGCCGTCCTCGGTCACGCCAGTCAGTTTCGCGATGCGCGCGATGCCCATTTCGTTCACGGCGTCCAGCACGCCGTTGGCGCGGATGGTCTCGAGACGCGCCGCCATGATTGCGCCTTCTGGTGCGTCGCCGATGGTGACGGCGTGGATCATGGCCAGCGCGTCCTCGACGATATCCTTCATCAGCCTGGCAAGGTTGGGCGCAGCAATCCGCCCATCGCCCGTGCTGTGCGATCCTTCGACGAGAGACATGATGGTGGTGGGGACGATGCCGGCAGCCCGGCACTCGGCCGTCAGATCCGTCACGGCATCGTCCGGCTGGCGGGCGTGGTAGGCTGCCGCCTGCAGCGCGCTCAACCGCACCTTGATGCGGTCGTTCGCGGCAAGCGCGTCGGCCACCACGACAGGCAGCAGCATGCCGGCTTCACCGAGTTGCTCAATGATCTGGGATTTCATGTCCGGCACCCTGCGATGATGTCGTCGATCTATGCCAGCCACCGTCGCGCTGCGCCTTGCGCTAAATCATTCATCGAACTGTCGTAATTCGCGGATCGCATGCGGTTCCGCATGGCGATTGGCGAATGATGTTGCGCGGTGTCGTGGCCTTCGGAGAACCCACCCACCGTTTTGTCACGAAATTAATGGATCTCAGGGCCAGAGCTGCAGGTGCCTCCGCAAATGCGCGTGCAGATTACGCTTTGCATCGGCCGCCCGAATTCGCAGCTGGGACGATGAGCGGTCGGCTAATTTGCAGCCGCGCGGGTGTCGATCAGGAGGTCGAGGGCGTGCTTGATGATGGCGCGCTCCTCTTCAGAGAAGCGCTTGAGCAGCTCGGTCTCGTGGGTCTTCGCCGCGCGCAGCACTGGCTTGGCCAGATTGCGGCCCTTGTCGGTGAGATGGATGAGGGTGCGGCGGCGATCGTCCGCGGTGCCGCCGCGTTCGACGAGGCCATCGGCCTCCATGCGGTCGAGCACCTTGGTCAGCCGCGGCTGCTTCATCAGCGCCATGGCCGCAAGTTCGCCAACCGGCAGCGCTTCGCCATCCATCAGGCAGGCGAGCACCCGCCATTCCGGCACCGACAGATGCCAGGTCTTGAGCTGGGCGTGGAATTCCCCGGAGACGATGAAGCTCGCGCGCGCCAGCAGGTAGGCGAGGTAGCTGCGCGCGAAGCTGCCGTCGCGCGGCGTCGGCGGATGGCGCGGACCCGTGGCCTCGATCCGGCGCAGCACGCCGGAGTGGAACAGCAGCGGATCATGCGCGCGCTCGACGAGGCGCATCACCTCGCCGACCAGGATGGTGTGGTCGCCGCCGTCGTAGCGCGCCCAGGTGCGGCACTCGAAGATCGGCGCGAGCTCGGCGAGCAGCGGTGCGCCGGTCACGCCGGTGGTGAATTCGATATCCGCGAACTTGTCGGTGCCGCGGCCGGCGAAGCGCAGCGCCAGCTCCTGGTGCTCGGCGCCGAGGAAATGCACCGCGAAACCCGATGCCGCGACGAACGCGTCGTGGCTCGGTGCGGTCTTGGCGGCGCTCCACAGCACCAGCGGCGGATCGAGCGAGACCGAGGCGAAGGAGTTGGCGGTCATGCCGATGCGGCGCTCGCCATGGGTCGCGGTGACGATGGTGACGCCGGTGGGAAACTGTCCCAGCGCCTTGCGGAACGCCGCGGGATCGGGCCGCGCGGCGGCGACGGTTTCGTCCCTGATCGGTTTGACGGCCAAGCGGACCTCGCGTCGGGTTGAATGTTCTGCAGAACCTTGCCTGAATGAGGTGGCCTCATGCCGGCAGGGATGGTCGCCATATCCTTCAACTCTAAAAATATTCCTTTTCATATAACATGAAAGCCCCTACGCTCCAACGTCAAATGAGCGCGTTGCAGGGAGAGGAAGGCCCGCGGCCTGATCGTTCTGCACTGCAGCGATTGCAAGAGCAACGAGGAGCACGCCATGCTGGCCGACCGGATCGAGGCGAAGTGGATCGACGCGTTCTGCGAGGTGTTCGAACGTTGTGCGGTCAAGCCGGGTGACACCGCGGCGATCCTCTCCGAGACGCAGTCCCGCGCCCTCAACGTCCAGATCGCCGAGCTCGCGCTGCTGCGCATGGGCGCAAAGCCCTTCCACGTCGTCGTGCCGACGCCGCGCAACCGTCACATCGTGCCGGTGCGCTCGACAGGGGCGAGCGAAGCGATCCAGCGCCTCGGGCCGGTGATCACGGCGCTGCAGCAGGCGGGCTTCGTGGTCGACTGCACCATCGAGGGCCTGATGCATGCGCCGGAGACGCCGGAGATCCTGAAAGCCGGCGCGCGCATCCAGGTCATTTCCAACGAACATCCCGAAGCGCTCGAGCGCATGCGGCCGGACTCGGCGCTGGAGAAGCGTGTGCGCGCGGCGGCCAAGATGCTGCGCGGCACCAAGCGCATGCACGTCACCTCGGCAGCGGGCTCCGACCTCGACGTCGTCATGGAGGGCGCCTCGACCGTCGGCGTATGGGGCTGGACCGACAAGCCCGGCACGCTGGCGCACTGGCCCGGGGGCATCGTCGTCAGCTTCCCCAAGAGCGGCTCGGTCAACGGCACGCTGGTGATGGCGCCCGGCGACATCAATCTCACCTTCAAGCGCTATCTCGCCTCGCCGATCCATCTTACGCTCAAGGACGACTACATCGTCGACCTCAAGGGCGAGGGCGCTGACGCCATCATGATGCGCAACTACCTCGCCGCCTGGGGCGACCGCGAGGCCTATGCGGTGTCCCATGTCGGCTGGGGCATGAACCCGGCGGCGCGCTACGAGGCGCTGACCATGTACGACCAGCGCGACACCAACGGCACCGAGCTGCGCGCGGTGTCCGGCAACTTCCTGTTCTCGACCGGCGCAAACGAATTCGCCGGGCGCTACACCGCCGGCCATTTCGACCTGCCGATGATGGGCACCACCATCACCCTCGACGGCATTCCCGTGATCAAGGATGGCGTTGTGCAGGACGTGTTCGGCTAAACCAGAACCAAAACCACAGCCGTCGCTATCGTCGCCACGCGAGCCTTGCCGCGTGGCGATTGCTTTTCGGCGCTGGATGTCCGAAAATCCTCGAAAGATGGCAAATCCGCCACTCCCGTGGCAGGAATGCCGGAGCTAGCGTCCGGGCATCACAACCGGAGAGTTCAAGCCATGCCCATGATCGACGCGTACATTCCTGAAGGCGCCCTCGGCGCGGAGGCGGAGGCCCGCCTGATGGAGGAGCTGACCACCATCCTGATCGGCCACGAGGGCCTCGACCCGGCCAATCCGCGGACCCGCAGCTCGACCTGGGTGCTGCTGCACCGGGTGACGACCTATCAGGCGGGCGTGCGCAGCAAGGCGCCGCTCTACCGCGTCGTGCCCACGGTGCCGGAGGGCCAGTACACCGACGAAGCCCGTGCCGGCCTCGTTCGCGACGTCACCGCGGCGATCGCCCGTGCCGAGGGCGGCGATCCCGCGGAGGTCGCGACGCGGGTCTGGGTGTTCCCGACCGAGATCTTCGACGGCGGCTGGGGCGGCCGCGGCGTCATCCGCCACCTGCCGGACATCATGGCCTATTTCGGCGGCGCTGATGCCGACGCGTTCCGCCGCGAGGGCGAGTTGCGGCTGGCTTCGAAGCGGCGCGGCGATATCGTTGCCGGCCTGCGGACGTTGCTCGCGGCGCTGGACGCGCCGGCGCCGCAGCGGCGGGTGATGCGGCCGGATGCCACCTGAGCGGCCGCGCCGCACGATCGGACGGGGAGGACGGCGATGAAGGACGTACGTGTGTGGGTGTTCGACGGCATTCTGGCCTCCAGTGTCGCCGGCATCATCGATGTCCTCACCACCGCCAACCTCGTCCTCGGCCGCCAGGGCGCGGCGGCTGACCGCCGGTTCCGATGGCGGATCGAATCCGTCGACGGACGGGCGGTCACCACTGCGTCGGGGCAGGTTGTCGCAGTCGACGGTCCGATCGGTGCGCGCGCCCGTACTGATGCTGTGGTCGCCGCCGCGCCCTTCGTCGGCGACATGGCGGACTTTTCAGTGACCGATCGCCGGCTGGAGCCGCTGCTGGCGGGGCTGCGCCAGCAGCATGCGCGCGGCGCCATCGTCGCCTCCTACTGCACTGGCAGCTTCCTGCTGGCGGAGGCGGGCCTGCTCGACGGCCGCATCGCCACCACGCACTGGGCGAAGGCACGCATCTTCCGTGAGCGCTATCCCGAGGTCGAGCTGCGCGCCAGCGAGATCATTACCGAGCAGGACCGCATCGTCTGCAGCGCAGCCGTCACGACCTCGCTCAACCTCGCGCTGCGCCTGGTCGAGATCCTCGACGGCGGCGTGGTGGCGACGGACGCGGCGCGGCTGCTGCTCGTCGACACCAACCGGGTGTCGCAGGCGTCCTACGCGGTTGCCGACGACGTGGTGCATGACGACGAACTGGTGGCGCGGGCGCAGCGCTGGATGCAGCGTCACCTGCGCGACAGCTTCCGCCTCGCCGATCTCGCCGGCCATCTCGGCGTCAGCGAACGCACCCTCAACCGCCGCTTCAAGGCGGCGCTCGGCGAGGCACCGCTGCATCATCTGCAGAAGCTGCGCATCCAGGTTGCCCGCAAGCTGCTGGAGACGCGCCGCCTCGGCATTGACGATGTCAGCGCGCGGGTCGGCTATGGCGACGTCAGCACGTTCCGGCAACTGTTCAAGCGCGAGACCGGCGTGTCGCCGCGCGAGTACGAGCGGCGGTTTTCGACAAGGCCACACTGAGACACGCGGGGCTGCCCGGCGCGGCGCCGGTGATGTGCATCGAGGGGAGGACAGGCACTTGCTGAAATGCAACTAAATGGTTGCGTATAGCGCCGTGGAGGTCTATATGAATGCGCAACTTTGAGGTTGCGCATGAGTGAAACCGATCGCATCGAGAAATCCATTACGCTGAACGCGCCGCTGTCGCGGGTGTGGCAGGCCCTGACCGACCACGAGGCGTTCGGCACCTGGTTCCGCGTCAAGCTGGACGGACCGTTCGTCGCCGGACAGGTGTCGCGCGGCCGCATCACCTATCCCGGCTATGAGCATGTGAAGTGGGAAGCGGTGGTGCAGGCGATCGAGCCGGAGCGGTTGTTCTCGTTCACCTGGCATCCTTATGCTGTCGATCCCGACAAGGACTATTCCCAGGAGCCGCCGACGCTGGTCACCTTCACGCTGGAGCCGACGGCGACCGGCACCCTGCTGCGCGTCGTCGAGAGCGGCTTCGACCGCATTCCCGCCGGCCGCCGCGCCGAGGCGTTCCGCATGAACGACGGCGGCTGGGCCGAGCAGGTCAGGAATATCGCGGAGTATCTGGCGCATGGCTAGATCGGCGGTCGCGCTGAAGCAGCGCGCATCGGTGTTCGCTGCGCTCGGCGACGAGACGCGCCTGTCGGTGCTGGGCCGCCTCAGCGCCGGCACACCGCAATCGATCACCCGCTTGACCGAAGGTACGCACCTGTCGCGGCAGGCGGTGACCAAGCACCTGCGCGTACTGGAAACCGCCGGCGTGGTGCGCAGCATCCGCGCCGGTCGCGAGAACCTGTTCGCGCTGGAGCCGAAGCCGCTCGCCGACATCAGCCACTACCTCGACGAAGTGTCGCGGCAGTGGGACGATGCCCTGCAGCGGCTGCGGGCGTTCGTGGAGGAGTAAGGCTGCGCAGAGGTGCGACACCACACGGCCTGATGGCGCGGAGGAACGAGGTCAGGCGCTGCGCTTCAATATTTTCAGTCGTTATCACCGGGCCGGCGCGCCAGCGCCGCGACCCGGTGATCCAGCTTCAAGGTTCGCGTGTTGCTGCGAGCAAGCTGGATTGCCGGGTCAAGCCCTACAAGATTCACACATCTCGAAAACAGACTCAAAGACAAGGACTTAACGGCCCCCCGATTATCGAAAGATAGGGTCGTCTTCGAAGCAGCGGCGTTGAAGAGACTCGGGTTTTTGTCGCGTGC
>JBFLYG010000031.1:0-332059 GCA_040756765.1 Pseudomonadota bacterium
CCGGCAGGAAGCCGAGGTCCATGTAGTAGTTGATCTCGACCGCCCAGGTCGGATGGAAGTGGGTGTTGCCGTCGGGCAGGCCGGTGAAGCCGGCCGGCATGAAGCCCGGCGTCAGGAACGAATTGTGGTTCCACTCCTGGTAATACAGCGGCGAGACGTTGAAGAAGCCTTTGTAGGGCAGGTCGAACGCGAACTGCAGACCGGCGACCACGTCCTTCTTGTTCGGCGCCAGGAACTGGTTCTCGGTCTCGCCGTCGGCGCCGACGACGAACGAGATGTTGCTGAGCGGACCGACCGAGAACGCCTTTGTGTTGAAGAGCTGATTCCAGCCGAAGGTGCTGCGGAACAGGCCGTAGAACTCCATGGCGCCGGCACAGTTGTTAGGTACGCCGACGGTCGGAAGACACGGCGAAGCCGGGTCGCGGCTGTCGGACTTGAGCAGTTCGAGGTTGATGAAGTTGGTGCCGTAGGCCCAGACGTCGAAATGAGTGAATGCGAACACCTGCTTGGCGGTGCGATCAGCGGCGCCCGGAGCCGTCGCGGTGAATTGGTAGGCGTAGGTCAGGCGGTTGTCGTTGACGATGAAGAACGGCAGGTCGAGCACCGACTTCGGCGCCTTCACCGGCATGTCCACGTCGGCGGCGAGAGCGGAGCCGGCTGCAGCAACAGTGAGGCCGACGGCGAGTGTAATCGATTTGCAAGACATGAAAATTTCCCCCTGAATGTTGATTTGATCTGTGATTTGGCCATGACGAGGCGATCGGCGAGCACCTCGCGGCTCTCGTCGTTCGCTGGCTTCAGCGCCGTACGCCCCCCAAACGTACCTGCGGGCCTGGTGTGATGAGCGGTCAGTCGCGCCGGCGCTCATCCCGATGACGAAGCGCCGGTAGTAGAGAAAGCGGCAATGGGCCGACTGGTGCGATCACGCGACCCGGCGGCTGGCGTCGGTCCGTGCGGTCATGTCGGCGGCGAAAATCGTGATCAGCTCGGCGGCGGCCAGCGCTGCGATGACGGCAGGGCGCTTGTCGCGCACCAAGGGGCTGCCGATCGGGCAGGTGATGCGCGCGATGTCGCGCGCTGCGATACCCTGCTGACGGAAAGCGGTCTCGAAGCGCTTGCGCTTGGTGCGCGAGCCGATGATGCCGAGATAGCGGAAATCGCCGCGCTCCAGCACCGCGCCCGCGATCAGGGCGTCGAGAGCGTGGCTATGGGTCATCACCAGGTAGGCGGCGTCGGCCGGCGCGGCCTCGACCTCGGTCAGCGAGCGTTCGGTGACGACCTGCATGATTCCCGGCGCGTCGAAGCCTTCGAACTCGGCGGCGCGGTTGTCGATGAGGCGGACATGGAATGGCAACGGTGCCAGCGCACTCGCGAGCGCGCGGCCGACGAAGCCGGCGCCGAAGATCAGGATTTGCGGTCGGCCGGCGCGCTCGGCGGCTTCGCTCGCGGTCATCGCAGCAAGCGTCTGCGCACCGGCGCGATCGACGGTGAGAGTGACATGGCCGCCGCAGCATTGGCCGATCGCCGGGCCGAGTGGAATCTCCAGGGTGCGATGGCTGTCGCCGGAGGTCAGCAACTCGCGGGCCACCGCGATCGCATCCCATTCGAACCGGCCGCCGCCGATGGTGCCGTCGGTGTGGTCGGCGGTGACCAGCATCGCCGCGCCGGCTTCCCGCGGTGTCGATCCCCGCGCGTCGGCGACGACAACGTGCGCGACATCAACGCCGGCTGCAAGGTAGGTCGCAAGTGTTTCGGCGAGGCTCTCCGTCATGGCGCCCTCACGCTTTCGCCGCAGTGGCCCGCAGCCGCTCAACTGCGTCGAGCACCCGTTCCGGCGTCGCCGGCGCGTCGAGCCGCGGGCAGTGGCGATCGTCGGCGACGCTTGCCACTGCGTCGGAAATCGCATGCAGCGCCGAGATGCCGAGCGGCAGCGGTGGTTCGCCGACCGCCTTGGAGCGGAAGATGCTCTCCTCGCGGTTGTGGCCGTCATAGAGTGCCACGTTGAAGATGCGCGGGCGGTCGCTGCAGGCGGGAATCTTGTAGGTCGACGGCGCGTGGGTGCGCAGCCGGCCCTTGCCGTCCCACCACAGCTCTTCCGTGGTCAGCCAGCCGGCGCCCTGGACATAGGCGCCCTCGATCTGGCCGATATCGAGGATCGGGTTCAGCGAGCGGCCACAGTCGTGCAGGATGTCGACGCGCTCGATGCGGTATTCGCCGGTGAGGGTGTCGACGGCGACCTCGGTGCAGGCGGCGCCATAGGCGAAGTAGTAGAACGGGTGGCCGCGGCCGGCCTGCCGGTCCCAGTGGATCTTCGGCGTCTTGTAGAAGCCGGTGGCTGACAGCTGCACCCGGGCGAGATAGGCCTGTTTGACGACGTCGGCGAACGGGATTTCCTGCTGGCCGATCCGCAGCCGGTTCGGCAGGAATGCGACCTCGTCCCTGGCGACGCCCCATTTCTCGGCGGCGAACGCGGTCAGCCGCTCCTTGATGGTGAGGGCGGCCGCTTCCGCCGCCTTGCCGTTGAGGTCGGCGCCGGAGGACGCCGCAGTCGGCGAGGTGTTCGGCACCTTGCCGGTGGTGGTGGCGGTGATCTTGATCCGGGCGATGTCGATCTGCAGGACCTCGGCGACCACCTGGGCCACCTTGATGTAGAGGCCCTGGCCCATCTCGGTGCCGCCGTGGTTGATCTGCACACTGCCGTCCGTATAGACCAGCAGCAGCGCGCCGGCCTGGTTCGACGACGTCAGCGTGAACGAGATGCCGAACTTCACCGGGGTGAGGGCGAGGCCGCGCTTGATCACCGGGCTTTGCGCGTTGGCGGCGCGGATCGCGGCGCGCCGCGCGCGGTAGTCGCAATCGCGTTCCAGCTTCTCCACCAGTTCGAGGGCGATATTGTCCTCGACCGTCTGATGGTAGGGCGTCACGTCGCGCCCGGCATCGCCATAGAAATTGCGCTTGCGCACGTCCAGCGGATCGAGCCCGGTGGCGTAGGCGATCTCCTCGATCAGCCGCTCGGCGCCGACGATGCCCTGCGGTCCGCCAAAGCCGCGGAAGGCGGTGTTGGAGACGGTGTTGGTCTTCAGCGGTTCGGAGACGGCGCGGACGGCGGGATAGAAGTAACAGTTGTCGGCATGAAACAGGGCGCGGTCGGTGACCGGACCGGACAGATCCGCCGACCAGCCGCACTTCGCCGCGAAGGTCATGTCGACGCCCTCGATGCGGCCGTCGTCGTCGAACCCGATGTCATAGTCGACGGTGAAGTCGTGGCGCTTGCCGGTCATCACCATGTCGTCGTCGCGGTCAGGACGGACCTTGGCGGCGCGCTTCAGGCGCTTGGCGACGAGCGCCGCATAACAGGCGAAGGCGCTGCACTGGGTCTCCTTGCCGCCGAAGCCGCCGCCCATGCGCCGGACCTCGACGGTGACCGCATGGGCCGGCACGCCGAGCGTCGCCGCCACCATGTGCTGCACCTCGGTGGGGTTCTGGGTCGAGGAGTAGACGGTGACGTCATCCTCCTCGCCGGGCACGGCGAACGCGACCTGGCTTTCGAGGTAAAAATGCTCCTGGCCGCCGATCTGCAGCCGCCCCTTGAGCCGGCGCGGCGCCTTGGCAAGCGCCGCAGCCGCGTCGCCACGGGCGAGCGTCATCGGGGTGGTCACCATCTTGCCGGCGACCTTGGCGGCGTCGATGTCGAGCACCGCCGGCAGGTCGTCATAGGTGATGGCGGCGAGGCGGACCGCTGCGCGCGCCTCGAGGCGGCTACTGGCGGCGACCATGAAGATCGGCTGGCCGGCGAATTCGACGCGGTCCTTCGCCAGCAGCGGTTCGTCGTGCAGATGCTGCGGGCTGACGTCGTTGTCGCCGGGAATGTCGGCGGCGGTGAACACCGCGAGCACGCCGGGCGCCGTGTGCACCTTCGACAGATCGATGTCGACGAGACGGGCATGGGCGCGCTCACTGAGGCCGACATAGACGTGCACCAGGCCCTCGGGCTCGGGCATGTCGTCGATATAGACGGCTTCACCGGTGACGTGGCGGCGGGCGCTGTCGTGCGGCAGCGATGCCGCGACGCCACTCTTCAGCGTCGCCTCTTGCGGAAATGTGCGCTCAACCCTGGACATGTGCGATCGCCTTGTCGCCGACGAGTCTGGTTTCGACCTCGGGATGCATCAGTTCGAGATGGAGCCGCTCGATCAGGTTCTGCGCGCTGCGCAGCCGGTAGCCGGCACTGGCGCGCATGTCGGTGATCGGGCTGAAATCCTGCGCCAGCGCCGCCTTGGCCGCGGCTACCGCAGCGGCGTCGAAGGTGCGCCCGCGCAGCGCCTGCTCGGCGGCGGACGCCCGCTTCGGGGTCGCTGCCATGCCGCCGAAGGCGAGGCGGATGTCGGTGATGCGGTCGCCGTCGAGCCGCAGCCAGAACGCGCCGAGCACGGCGGAGATGTCCTGGTCGAAGCGCTTGGAGATCTTGTAGGCGCGGAAGCGGTCGCCGACAGCGGGCTTGGGCACGGTGATCCGTTCGACGAATTCGCCGGGGCGAAGGTCCTGCTTGCCATAGGCGATGAAGAAGTCGGCGAGCGGCATTGATCGTCGCTCGGCGCCGCGGCGCAAGTGCAGCGTCGCGCGCAGCGCGATCAGCCCCGGCGAGGCGTCGCCGATCGGCGAGCCATTGGCGATGTTGCCACCGATGGTGCCGGCGTTGCGGATCGGGGTCGAGGCGAGGCGGCGGATCAGCTCGCCGAAGTCGGGATAGTGGCGGGCGAGGGTCTCGCTGGCATCGCTGTAGGTGACGCCGGCGCCGATCTCGATGCTTGTTCCGTGGTCATCGAGTGCGCGCAACTCGCGCACCCGGCCGATCCACACCAGCACGGGGAGCTGGCGCATGTGCTTGGTGATCCACAGCCCGACGTCGGTCGAGCCGGCGACGATGGTGGCTTCCGGATTGGTGACCAGGATCTCGGCGAGGGCATCCGCCGTGGCCGGGGCATAGAAGGTGCCGGAGGTGTCGCCGACCTGCACGGTCGCCTCGTCCTGCAGCGCTTCGAGCCGCGCCAGCGTCTCCGCCGCCTGGCGGTCGAACCGGTCGGCCTCGCCTGCCGCGCAGGCCTGCCGCGCGGCGCGCACGATCGGCGCGTAGCCGGTGCAGCGGCAGAGGTTGCCGGACAGGGCGTCGTCGATGGCCTGGTCGGTGGGTGTGGGGCCGCTGACCTTGCTGAAGGCGAACAGCGACATCACGAAGCCGGGAGTGCAGAAGCCGCATTGCGAGCCATGCTGCTCGACCATCGCCGCCTGCACGGCGTGCAGCGTGCCGTCGTCGTTCTTGAGATGCTCGACGGTCAGGAGCTGGCAGCCGTCGAGGCTGCCGATCGGCTGGATGCAGGCGTTGACGGCCCGGTAGCTCAGCCGGCCCTGATCGGGGCGCACCACGACCACGGTGCAGGCGCCGCAATCGCCTTCGTTGCAGCCTTCCTTGGTGCCGAGTTGGCGCTGGGTGAGGCGGAGCCAGTCGAGAACCGTCATCGTCGGGGCGATGCGGTCGATCTCCTGCAATTCCGAGCCGAACAGAAAGCGAATGTGAGGTCGCAAGCGAAGTCCTCCATCCCGGCGGTCAGCTGCCCCGGTAGGTGCTGTAGCCATAAGGCGAGATCAGAAGCGGTACGTGGTAGTGTGCGTTGGCGTCGGCGATGCCGAACCGGATCGGGATTTCGTCGAGGAACGGCGGCTCGGGTAGGTTGCCGTGCTCGCGGCTGAGGTAGGCGCCGGCATGGAACACGAGCTCGTAGCGACCGGGAACCAGGGTTTCGCCGGACAGCAGGGGGGCGTCGCAGCGCCCGTCGAGGTTGGTCTGGGTCTCGAGCAGGACGGTCGGCCCCCGTGCCTCGAGGCGGGACAGCACGATGCGCAGGCGCACCGCCGGTCGGCCGTTCGAGGTGTCGAGGACGTGCGTCGTGAGACGCCCGCTTCCGTGCTGGCTGGTCATGCGCGTTTCCTGTCTGGCAGCTCTCCACGCGGCTTTCCAGTGTCCGCGCGGCTTCCTTCAGCAGGAATAGTGCCACGTTCGCCGTCAACCGGCTTGCCGGCAGGTTCGGAAACATCTTTTGAAATTCCCGAAAGGCCAGCCGGCGGCCGCGCGCATAGTGTTGCGCGCCGTTGCTCAAGGATACCACGCTCCATGATCGATACCACTGACTATCCCCGCGACCTCGTCGGCTATGGCCAGACCGTGCCGCTGGCCGCCTGGCCGGGTGGGGCCCGGATCGCCGTGCAGATCGTCATCAACTACGAGGAGGGCGGCGAGAACTGCATTCTCCATGGCGATGCCGCCTCCGAGGCGTTTTTGTCGGAGATCGTCGGCGCCCAGCCCTGGCCCGGGCAGCGCCACATGAACATGGAGTCGATCTACGAATACGGCAGCCGCGCCGGCTTCTGGCGGCTGTGGCGGCTGTTCAGCGGCCGGAACATCCCCGTCACCGTCTATGGGGTGGCCACGGCCCTGGCGCGCAATCCGGCGGCAGTCGTGGCTATGAAAGAGGCAGACTGGGAGATCGCGAGCCACGGCTACAAGTGGGTCGAGTACAAGGATATGCCCGAGGCGGCCGAGCGCGAGGATCTTGCGCGCGCGGTCGCGCTGCACCGCGAGGTGACCGGCCAGCGCCCGACCGGCTGGTACCTCGGGCGTTGCTCCGAGCACACCACGCGGCTGGTGATGGAGGAGGGCGGCTTTGTCTACTCGTCCGATTCCTATGCCGACGACCTGCCGTACTGGATCGAGGGGCCCCATGGCCCGCACCTGATCGTCCCCTATACGCTGGACGCCAACGACATGCGGTTCGCCACCGCCCAGGGCTTCAACGCCGGCGATCAGTTCTTCGCTTATCTGAAGGATTCCTTCGACGTGCTCTATGCCGAAGGTGAGACAGCACCGAAGATGCTGTCGATCGGGCTGCATTGCCGGCTGATCGGGCGGCCCGGACGGATTGCGGCCCTGATGCGCTTTCTCGACTATGTGGGCTCGCACCCGCAGGTGTGGTTCGCCCGCCGCATCGATATCGCCCGTCACTGGATCGCCCACCACCCGCCGCAGCAGGGGCTGCGTCCGAGCCGGATGTCGCGGGCGCTGTTCGTCGCACGTTTCGGCGATATCTTCGAGCATTCGCCGGAGATCGCCGAGGCGGCCTATCGCGGCGGCCTGCGGCCGGCCGACGACACTGCCGAAGGGCTGCACGCCACCATGGTCCGAGCAATGCGCGCCCAGAGCGCCGATCGCCAGCGGGCGCTGGTCGACGCGCATCCGGACCTCGCCGGGCGGCTGGCGCTGGCCAATCAACTCACCGCCGATTCCACTCGCGAGCAAGGCAGCGCCGGCCTCGACCGGCTGACACCGGCCGAGCTCGCCGAATTCACCGCCCTGAACGAACGCTATCGCGCGCGGTTTGGTTTTCCCTATATCCTCGCGGTGAAGGGGCGGGACAAGGCGGAGATCCTCGCCAACTTCAAGAGCCGCGTCGACAACAGCGTCGAGGCGGAATTCGAGGAGGCGTTGCGCCAGATCGAGCGCATTGCGCTGTTGCGGCTGAAGGATCGCCTGCCATGACGAGCACGACGTCGACGGCCGTGGAGCGGGCGCTGCGCGGCCGCGTGCTGAGCTTTCGGGCCGATCCCCGTCTCGTCGGCGCGGACGCCAGCCATCGCACTATCGAGGACGGCCTGGTGCTGGTGGCCGGCGGCCGGATTGTCGCGGTTGGCGAGGCGGCGGTGCTGCTGCGGCAGGTCCCGCCGGGCGTTGCCGTCGACGATCACCGCGGCCGGCTGATCCTGCCCGGCTTCATCGACACCCACATCCACTACCCGCAGACGCGGGTGATCGCGTCCTACGGCGCGCAGCTGCTGGAGTGGCTGCAGAAATACACCTTCGTCGAAGAGCAGAAGCTGCGCCAGCAGGGGCATGCCGAGCATGTCGCGCGCTTTTTCTTCGACGAGTTGCTGCGCCAGGGCACGACCACCGCGGTGGTGTACTGCTCGGTGCATCCGGAATCGGTCGAGGCGTTCTTCGCCGAGAGCGAACGGCGCGGCACGCGGATGATCGCCGGCAAGGTGATGATGGACCGCAACGCGCCGGAGACGCTGACGGACACCGCCGCGCGCGGCTATGACGAGAGCCGTGCGCTTCTGCAGAAATGGCACGGCCGCGGCCGCCAGCTCTATGCGATCACCCCGCGCTTTGCGATCACCTCGACGCCGGAGCAGCTCGAGGCCAGCGGCGCGCTGGTGCGCGAATTCCCCGGCGCCTATCTCCAGACCCATCTCGGCGAGAACCTCGCCGAGATCGCGCTGGTCAAGGAGCTGTTTCCGGCCGCGAAGAGCTATACCGACGTCTATCATCGCTACGGCCTGCTCGGGCCGAAGTCGATTTTCGGCCATTGCATCTATCTCGAGGACAGCGAGGTCGCGGCGCTGGCGGACAGCGGCTCGATCGCGGCGTTCTGTCCGACCTCGAACCTGTTCCTCGGATCGGGCCTGTTCGACATGCGCCGCCTGCAGCAGCACGATGTGCCGGTCGGGATCGCGACAGACGTCGGCGGCGGCACCAGCTATTCCATGCTGCAGACCGCCAATGAGGCCTACAAGGTGCTGCAGATGCAGGGCCAGAGCTGGCCGGCGCTGCAGGCGTTCTACATGATGACCCGTGGCAACGCGGCGGTGCTCGGCCTCGACGACCGCGTCGGCAGCCTCGAGGAGGGCTTTGAGGCCGACATCATCGTGCTCGACGCCCGCGCCACGCCCGCCATGGCCCACCGCATGGAGTGCATTGACGGCAACCTTGCCGAAGAGCTGTTCCTGCTGATGACCCTCGGCGACGATCGCTGCGTGGCGGAAACCTATGTCGCCGGCAGGCCGATGAAGCCGAAGGCGGGGTGACTGCTCAGACGCGGCAGCATGAGCTTTCCCCCTCATCCTGAGGAGCCCGCGTAGCGGGCATCTCGAAGGATGAGGCCCGGGCGATGCGGCGTCGAGGGGCTTGGGGCCTCATGGTTCGAGACGCGGCGCATGTGCGCCGCTCCTCACCATGAGGAGGAACGGTTTGGGTGAGCATCATCTTGCCCGGCGCCAGTCGCTGGCATCAGCGAAACCAATCACATCTTCTTCCCCACCAGAGCGAGCTGCTTGGTGACATGGCGGCGGATGCCGTCGACCGACATGTCCACGAACGCCTTGACGCGCAGCGGCAACATCTTGCGGGTGGGGTAGAGCACGCCCAGCGTCACCGGCAGCGGCGGGGCATCCGGCAGGATCTGCACGAGACGGCCGCTGGCGATGTGTTCGGCAACCTCGAACAGCGGCATCATAATGATGCCCTGGCCAGCGAGTGCCCATTCGATCAGTACGTCGCAATCGTCGGCGTCGAGCTGGCCGGACACCGGCAGGGTGGTCGGCTCGTGGTCGACCTCCAGCGTCCAGCGGAATTGCTGTGAACCGGGAAAGCGCAGCAGCAGGCAGCTGTGGCGCAGCAACTCGGACGCGGCCTGCGGCGCGCCGTGCTGTTCGATATAGGCCGGCGACGCACAGAGCACCCGTTCGATGTCGGCGATCTTGCGCAGCGTGAAGGTGGAGTCGCGCAACTGGGCGAGGCGGATGGCGACGTCGACGGATTCCTGCACCAGGTCGAGCAGGTGGTCGGACAGCCGCAGGTGGATGTCGGTCTCGGTATGCTCCTCGCGGTAGCGTGCCGCGAGGCCGCAGATCACCCGCCGCCCGAGGCCGAGCGGGGCGGTGACCTTCAGCGTGCCACGCGGGGCGGCGCCGGCCTCGGTAACGCTGACCTCGGCCCGCTCGACGGATTCGATGATGTCGAGGCACCGCTCGTAAAATACCCGGCCGGCCTCGGTCAGGTTCATGCGGCGGGTGGTGCGGCTGACCAGCCGGCAGTTGAGATGGGTCTCCAGGGCCTGGATGCGGTAGCTGATCACCGAGGGCGACATGCGCAGGCTGCGTCCCGCCGCTGAAAAGCTCCCGGATTCGGCCGCCCGCATGAAAATCCTGACGTTTTCCAGCGAGATCATGGGACCTCCGATTTGTCGAATGTTTCGAAAGATATTCCCGAAATCCGTGGATGCGCAATGGAATTGGCCCGATTAGTGTATCGGGACCGGGAGTGGACGATCGGGAGACGGCGATGATTCCGTATATTCTGGAGTGGGGAAGCCTGTTGCTGCGCTGGCTGCATGTGATCGCGGCCATGGCGTGGATCGGCTCGTCGTTCTTCTTCATGCATCTCGATGCCAGCCTGCGCGCGGCGGCAGATATCCCCGCCGGCAAGGGCGGCGTCGGCTGGCAGGTGCACGGCGGCGGCTTCTACGAGATGCGCAAGTACCTGGTCGCCCCGGACTTCATGCCGGAGGAGCTGACCTGGCATAAGTGGCAGGCCTACACGACCTGGATCTCCGGCTTCTTCCTGCTGGTGTGGATCTACTACGCCCAGTCCAGCCTCTACCTCGTCAACCCGGACGTCATGCCGCTGACCGGCCTGCAGGCCTCCGCCGTCGGCATTGGCGCGCTCGCCGGCGGCTGGGTGATCTACGACCAGCTCTGCAAGTCGCCGCTCGGCAAGAACGAGACGCTGCTCGGCCTGATCGGGCTCGCGGTGATCGTCGCGGCGAGCTACGGCTTCACGCTGGTGTTCAGCGGCCGCGGCACGCTGATCCATGTCGGTGCGCTGATGGCGACCTGGATGGCCGGCAACGTGTTCATGATCATCATCCCCAACCAGCGCAAGGTGGTGGCGTCGCTGATGGCCGGCGAGGCGCCGGATCCCGCGCTCGGCAAGCAGGCCAAGCAGCGCTCGACCCACAACAACTACCTGACGCTGCCGGCTGTGCTGCTGATGCTGTCGAACCACTATCCGGTGCTCTACGCCAACCCGGCCGTGATCCCGCCGATCGTGTTCCTGATCACCATCTCCGGCGCGCTGATCCGCCACTTCTACAACGTCCGCCACTCCGACCATGCCAAGTCGCCGTGGTGGGTGTGGGCGACGGTGGCGGTGGCGCTGTGGTTCACCTTCTGGATCGCGATGGCCTCCTCGCCGACCGGCCGGGCGCAGCTCGGGATTGCCGAGGCGCCTGCCGCTGTGTCCACGGCTACGGCTCAGTCGCAACAGCAGCCGCCCGCCAAGGTGGTCGAGATCGTCACCTCGCGCTGCGCCATGTGTCATGCGGCGGAGCCGGTGTGGGACGGCATCCAGATCGCGCCGAAGGCGGTTCTGCTGGATACACCAGCGCACATCGCCCGGCAGGCCGATGCGATCAAGCTGCAGGCCGTGGTCAGCCGCGCCATGCCGCCGAACAACATCACCGAGATGACCGCGGACGAGCGGCTGGCGCTGGCCGACTGGCTGCTCAGCAAAACCAACTGAGCGGAGGAGCAATGTCTGATCCAGCCAAGACGACAGTTGTGGCCGACAGCCTTGGCGCCCGGGTGATGGCGCGCCTCGAGGCGCTCGCGGCCCTGACCGACGAGCCCGGCGCGTTGACGCGGCTCTATCTCTCGCCGGCCCATCGCCGCGCCGCCGATACGCTCGTCGGCTGGTTCAGCGAGATCGGCGTCTCAGCCTCCATCGATGCCATCGGCAATGTCGTGGCCCGCTACGAGGGCCAGGCCCCCGGTGCGCCGGCGCTGATCATCGGCTCGCATATCGATACGGTGCGCAATGCCGGCAAGTATGACGGCAATCTCGGTGTGATCGCCGGCCTTGTCGTCGTCGAAGAACTGGCGCGCCGCGGCGAGCGGCTGCCGTTCGCCATCGAGATCGTCGCTTTCGGCGACGAGGAAGGCGTGCGCTTCCCGGTGACGCTGTCCGGGTCGCGGGCCCTGGTCGGCGCGTTCGATCCGGTGAGCCTCGACGCGCAGGATCAGGACGGCGTGGCGCTACGGCAGGCGCTGGCGGCGTTCGGCTGCGATCCCGCAGGGATCGGCGCGATCGCCCGCAAGCCGCAGGACGTGCTCGGGTTCCTCGAGGTCCACATCGAGCAGGGACCGGTGCTCGAAGCCGAGCATCTGCCGGTCGGCATCGTCACTGCGATCAACGGTGCGACCCGGCTCGCGATCGAGCTGCGCGGCGTCGCCGGCCATGCCGGCACTGTGCCGATGGCGCTGCGGCGCGATGCGCTGGCCTGCGCGGCCGCCGGCCTTGTCGCCATCGAGGAGCTGGCGCGCCGCCAGGACGGTCTTGTCGCGACGGTCGGCCGGATCGAGGCCAAGCCCGGCGCCGTCAACGTCATTCCCGGCGAGGTGCGCTTCACCATCGATGTGCGCTCGTCCGACGACGCGCAGCGCCAGGCGGCGGTGGCGCAGATCCGTGAGCGCCTGACCGCGATCGCGTCGGACCGCGGCATCGCGGTCGCGATCGCCACCACCCATGAGGCGGGCGCCTGCGCCTGCGATCCGGTGATCATCGCGGAGGTCGAACAGGCCGTCGTCCGCCAGGGGGTGCGGCCGCTGCGGCTGCCGTCGGGGGCGGGCCATGACACCATGGCGGTCGCCGCGCTCTGTCCGGTCGGCATGCTGTTCGTGCGCTGCGCCGGTGGCATCAGCCACAACCCGCTCGAGCAGATCACCGCGGAGGACGCCGACATGGCGATGCGAGTGCTGCTCGACGCCGTCCGTCATTTTCGGCCCGTGCGGGCCGCCTGAACCGATTGCTGGAGATCCCTGAGATGACTGTTTCGATCGATGGCCTGACGCTGACCGGCGAGCAGGTGCTGCGCGTGGCACGCCCGACGGGGGGCCGGTTCGCCACGGCCGAGCTCGACGCTGCGGCGCGGGCCAAGGTGGTCGCGGCGCGCGCCTACATCGATGCCAACTTCATGCGCGACGACGCGCCGCTGATGTACTCCTTCAACACCGGCGTCGGCCTGTTCAAGGACCAGCGCGTGCTGATGGCCGAGATGGCCGAGTACCAGCGCAAGACCGTTTATGCTCACGCCACCGGGATCGGCGAGCCGTTCGCCGAGGACGTGACGCGCGCCACCATGTTGCTGCGCGCCAATGCCTTTGCCTCGAACTATTCGGGTCCGCGCATCGAGGTGGTCGACCGCCTGCTCGCCTGCCTCAACGCCGGGCTGCACCCGGTGATTCCGCAGAAGGGCTCTGTCGGCGCTTCCGGTGACCTCGCGCCGCTTGCCCACATGTCCGGCGCGATTTGCGGCTTTGCCGAAGCGGAAATGGTCTACAAGGGACGGCGCATGCCGGCGCGCGAGGCGCTGCGCGAGGCCGGCTTTGCGGTCGACTTCCCGCTGTCCGCCAAGGATGCGTCCGCGCTGATCAACGGCTCGACCGTGTCGCTGGCGCTCGCGGTGCTGGCGATCGAGGACGCCAAGCGCATCCTCAAGCACGCCGACATCGCCATGACGCTGTCGCTGGAATGCATGCGCGGCGAGCTCGCCGCGTTCGATCCGCGCGTCCATGCCGCGCGGCCGCACGCCGGGCAGGCGGCGAGCGCGCGCAACATCCGCCGCATCGCCGAAGGCTCGCAGCGCTGCTCCGAAGCTGCGCGCGTGACCATCTATCCCGACGAGAGCCGCGCCCCCGGCAAGCCGCCGGCGCCGCGGGTGCAGGACGTCTACTCGCTGCGCTGCGCGCCGCAGGTCCACGGCCCGATGCGCGATGCGCTGGGCTATGTCGGCAAGGTCATCGGCACCGAGATCAACTCGGCGACCGACAATCCGCTGATCTTCGACGACGGCGAGGGCGGCTACACCTGCATTTCCGGCGGCCATTTCCATGGCCAGTACGTCGCCCAGGTGATGGACCTGCTGGCGATCGCTGCCACCGATCTCGGATCGATCAGCGAGCGCCGCCTCGCGCGTCTGGTCGACCCGACCATGAGCTACGGCCTGCCGCGCAACCTGCTGGCCGGCAAGCGCGGCCTCAACACCGGCTACGCCACCGTGCAGTGCTCGATGTCGGCACTGGTAATGGAGAACCGCACGCTGTCGGCGCCGGGCTCGGTGGACTCGATCCCCGGCAAGTCGAACGCCGAGGACCATGTCTCCAACTCCACCTGGTGCGGCCGCAAGGCCCGTACCGTGGTCGAGAACGTCGAGCAGATCGTCGCCTGTGAGATCCTGATGGCGGGACAGGCGCTGTCGCTGGTCGCGGAGCATGCCAAGGAGCATCCGATCGGCAAGGGCAGCCGCGCCGCGCTCGAGGCGCTCCGCAGCGTGATCCAGCCGGCGCTGGCAGGCGACCGCTGGTATCACCACGAGATGGTCGAAGCGCTGGCGCTGGTGCGCTCGGGCGCACTCGTTGAAGCGGTCGAGGCGGCCGTCGGCCCGCTCGAATAGTTAAGGGGGCCGCGGCGGGCGATGCAATCCGTCGCGGCTTCGCTCATGTGAAATGCCCGACAGCCGACAGGATGGCGCCATGCCCCGGACCCTGCTCCTGAAGAACGCCGACCTGCTGGTGACCATGGACGCCGCCCGGCGCGAAATCCCGGGCGGCGGGGTCTATGTCGCCGACAATGCCATCGTCGCGGTCGGTGCGTCCGCGGAGCTGCCGCAGGCCGCGGACGAGGTGATCGATCTCACGGGCCATGTGCTGCTGCCGGGCCTCGTCAACACCCATCACCACATGTATCAGAGCCTGACGCGCGCGGTTCCCGCGGCGCAGGACGCCGAGCTGTTCGGCTGGCTCAAGGCGCTCTATCCGATCTGGGCGGGGCTGACGCCGGAGATGGTGCATGTTTCCACCCAGACCGCGATGGCCGAGCTGATTCTGTCCGGCTGCACCACCTCGAGCGATCACCTTTACATCTATCCCAACGGCTGCCGGCTCGACGATTCCATCGCCGCGGCGGAGGCGATCGGCATGCGCTTCCACGCCGCGCGCGGCTCCATGAGCGTCGGCGAAAGCAAGGGCGGCCTGCCGCCCGATCGTGTGGTGGAGGACGAGGCGGCGATCCTCAAGGATAGCCAGCGTCTGATTGAGACCTTCCACGATGCCAGCCGCTTTTCGATGCGCCGCATCGTGGTGGCGCCATGCTCGCCGTTCTCGGTCAGCCGCGACCTGATGCGCGAGTCGGCGCAGCTCGCCCGCAGCTACGGCGTCTCGCTGCACACCCATCTGGCGGAGAACGACAACGACGTCGCCTACAGCCGCGAGGTGTTCGGCATGACGCCCGCCGACTATGCCGAAGATCTCGGCTGGGTCGGCCGCGACGTCTGGCACGCCCACTGCGTCAAGCTCGACGACGCCGGCATCAAGCTGTTCGGGCGCACCGGCACCGGTGTCGCCCATTGCCCGTGCTCCAACATGCGCCTCGCCTCGGGCATTGCCCCGATCGGCCGCATGCGCTGCGAGGGCGTGCCGGTGGGGCTGGGCGTGGACGGCTGCGCGTCCAATGACGCCGGGCATCTGCTCGGCGAAGCGCGGCAGGCGATGCTGCTGGCCCGTGTCGGTCACGGCCCGGCGGCGATGTCGGCGCGGCAGGCGCTGGAGATCGCGACCCGTGGCGGCGCCGAGGTGCTCAACCGTGACGACATCGGTGCGCTCGCGCCGGGCATGGCCGCCGACATGGTTGCGTTCGATCTGCGCACGCTCGGCTTCGCCGGCGCGCGGCACGATCCGCTGGCGGCACTGGTGTTCTGCGCGCCGGCGCAGGTGGCTCTCAGCGTCATCAATGGACGCATCGTCGTGCGCGACGGACACCTCGCAACCGTGGACCTGCCGGCACTGGTCGCACGGCACAACAGTCTCGCCCAGAAATTGGTGAACGGCGAGACAGTCTGATCGCGACCGGGGCGACCTGGTTCCAATTTCCTTCCGACATCTCGCGGCACGACGCCACGCGCCGCTGTGTGCCCCGTCGCGTGGGGCCGCCGTCGGTTGCCACCAGGGCAAAGCCCATTTTCGCATTTTTTCCGGAAGTGCTTCCGGCGCGCGCCGGCTTCCGCATGGCGCCGGGCTCATCGATCATCCAGCCTATAAAACCATAACTGGAGGAATCGTCGTGCCATCGACCATCGACGGCGCTCACAAGGAGCGTCCTGAAGACGTGCGCCTGGGACTGGGATCCAATCTCGCTTTCGGCTTTCAGCACGTGCTGACCATGTATGGCGGCATCGTCGCCGTGCCGCTGATCGTCGGCCAGGCCGCGGGCCTCTCGCCGGCGGATATCGGCCTCCTGATCACGGCGTCGCTGTTCGCCGGCGGGCTCGCCACCATCCTGCAGACCATGGGGGTGCCGTATTTCGGCTGCCGCCTGCCGCTGGTGCAGGGCGTGTCGTTTGCCGGTGTCGCCACCATGGTCGCGATCGTGACCAGCCGCGACGGCGGCGGACTGCCGGCCGTGCTCGGCGCTGTGATGGCCGCGGCTTTTGTCGGCCTGCTGATCACGCCGGTGTTCTCCCGTATCACCCGCTTCTTTCCGCCGCTGGTCACCGGCATCGTCATCACCACCATCGGCCTGACCCTGATGCCGGTCGCGGCACGCTGGGCGATGGGCGGCAACGCCAAGGCGGCCGACTTCGGCAGCATGGGGAACATCGGGCTTGCCGCCGTCACGCTGGTGATCGTGCTGCTGCTCAGCAAGCTCGGCAGCGCCGCCATCTCGCGGCTGTCGATCCTGCTCGCCATGGTCATCGGTACGGGGATCGCGTTCGCCCTCGGCATGACGGATTTCTCGAAAGTCGGGACCGGTCCGTTCGTGGCGCTGCCGAGCCTCTTTCACTTCGGCTGGCCGACCTTCAATGTCGCCGCCATCGTCTCGATGCTGATCGTCATCGTGGTGACGCTGGTGGAGACGTCGGCAGACATCCTTGCCGTCGGCGAGATCATCGGCACCAAGGTGGACTCGCACCGCCTCGGCGACGGCCTGCGCGCCGACATGCTGTCCAGCACCATCGCGCCGATTTTCGGCTCGTTCACCCAGAGCGCGTTCGCCCAGAACGTCGGTTTGCTGGCGGTCACCGGGGTGACCAGCCGTTTCGTCGTGGCGACCGGCGGGCTGATCCTGGTGGCGCTCGGCGTGCTGCCGGTGATGGGGCGCATTGTCGCCGCCGTGCCGCCGTCGGTGCTCGGTGGCGCCGGCATCGTGCTGTTTGGCACGGTGGCGGCGAGCGGCATCCGTTCACTGTCCAAGGTCGACTACACCAACAACATGAACCTCGTGATCGTCGCCACCTCGATCGGCTTCGGCATGATCCCGATCGCCGCGCCGCAGTTCTACGAGCACTTCCCGGCGTGGTTTGCGACCATCTTCCACTCCGGCATCAGCTCGTCGGCGATCATGGCGATCGTGCTCAACCTGCTGTTCAACCATGTCCGCGCCGGCAACTCGGACCAGCAGTCGGTGTTCGTCGCCGCCACCGAGCGCATCATCCGCTACCAGGACATCGCCGTGCTGCATGACGGCGACTATTTCCTCGACGGCAAGCTCTACGACCAGAACGGCAACGAGGTGCCGGTCCTGGCGCACGCGCACTGATGCCCCCCAAGCCTTCCGGCCAGGGCGGGCAAGGCGAGCGGCTATCTTCGAAACAATTCAGGCGGGGCAAGCCGGCCCCGCCTGTGACTGCCTTGCGGGGAGGGGCCGTTCAGGCGCCCTTTTCGCACTTCTTCATAAAGCTGGTCTTGGCCGCGCCGTGCAGCGGCTTGCCGTCCGAGCCGACCGCCTTGGTGGAGCAGGCATCCGCCATGCACTTCTTCATGAAGGACGTCTTGGCGGCGCCCGACAGCGCCTTGCCGTCCTTGCCGACGGCCTTGGTCTCGCACGCATCCTGGGCGAAGGCTGTGCCCATCGCCAGCATCGACACCACAGCAGCCACAACGATCCGCTTCATTGCTCGCCTCCTTTGCAAACAGATCGCGCGAGTTTGACCTTGAAACGTTCGCAGGATCAACGCCCTAGGCCGCATTTTCGGACGCGATTGCAGCGCAATTCGACCAAAAACCGAAATAAATTTGGCGCATATAGCTGAAATATAAGGAATATTTTTCGCGCTCGCGGCAAGGTCGAAAATCCTGTTCTCGCCATTTTGCGATTGATCGGCGGTGCGTGCGTGCCATATGTGCGCCGGAAAAACTGCGACCATCCGGACGAATCCCGACCGGAGGCCCATCCACCGCCGAAGGACGCTGCGCCCGTGCCCACTCCCCAGACCTCGTCTCCGCAATTGTCGCTGGCCAAGGACAAGATTCGTGTCCTGCTGCTCGAAGGCGTCAATGACAGCGCCGTCGAACTGGTCACCGGCGCGGGCTACACCAATGTGACGCGGCTGACCAAGGCGCTCGACGGCGCCGCGCTCAAGGAGGCGCTGCACGGCGTGCACCTGCTCGGCATCCGCTCGCGTACCCAGATCACCCCGCAGGTGCTGGAGGCGGCCGACCGCCTGATCGCGATCGGCTGCTTCAGCGTCGGCACCAACCAGGTCGACCTCAACGCGGCGCGCCAGCACGGCATTCCGGTGTTCAACGCCCCGTTCTCCAACACCCGCAGCGTGGCGGAACTGGTGATCGGCGAGATCGTGGTACTGCTGCGCCGGATCATCGCGCGCTCCAACGGCGCCCATGAGGGCCGCTGGGACAAGTCCGCCAGCAACAGCCATGAGGTGCGCGGCAAGACGCTCGGCATCATCGGCTACGGCAACATCGGCTCGCAGCTCTCCAACCTCGCCGAGGCGATGGGCATGCGGGTGATCTTCTACGACCACACCGACAAGCTGCGCCACGGCAACACCGAGCCGACCGGCAGCATGCAGGACCTGCTGGCGCAGAGCGATATCGTCACGCTGCATGTGCCGGAAACGCCCGCGACCCAGGGCCTGATCGGGCGCGACGAGATCCGCGCCATGAAGAAGGGCGCCTATTTCATCAACAACAGCCGCGGCACGGTGGTCGATCTGGATGCGCTCGCCGATGCCCTGCGCGACGGCCATCTGCGCGGCGCCGCGGTCGACGTGTTTCCGGTCGAACCGAGCGCCAATGGCGAGCGGTTCGTCTCGCCGCTGCAGGGGCTCGACAATGTCATCCTGACCCCGCACATCGGCGGCTCGACCGAGGAGGCGCAGGAGCGGATCGGCGCCGAGGTCGCGCGCAAGCTGATCGACTACAGCGACACCGGCTCGACCATGGGCGCGGTCAACTTCCCGCAGGTGCAATTGCCGGCGCGGCCGCAAGGCACGCGCTTCATTCAAGTGCAGCGCAACCTGCCGGGCATGCTGGGGCGACTGAACGAAGTGTTGGCGCGGCGTTCAGTCAATATCGCCGCGCAGTACTACGAGAGCTATAGCGACGTCGGCTATGTGGTGCTGGATGCAGACGCGTCCGCTGCGGATACCCAGCAGGTCCTTGCGGACATTCGCGCGCTCGAAGGCACGATCCGCGCGCGGTTGCTGTACGAATACAAGAACTGATCACGCGGGTGACGAAGAAAAAACGCCGGGGGCAGTCATCGCCCCCGGCGCTTTGCGTTTTGGAGAATAGCTGCAGCCGCGTTTAGTGCGGCGTCAGCAAGTGGTCGAGCCGGATCGGGAAATGGCGCGGCCGCACGCCGGTCGCATGCCAGACCGCATTGGCGACCGCGCCGGCGCTGCCGGTGATGCCGATCTCGCCGACGCCCTTGATGCCGAGCGCGTTGACATGGGGATCGTGCTCGTCGACCGTCACGACGTCGAGCGACGGCACGTCGGCGTTCACCGGCACATGATATTCGGCGAGGTTGGCGTTCAGCGTGCGACCGCTGCGCCGATCCATGATCGCCTCCTCGTGCAGCGCGAACGACACGCCCCAGATCATGCCACCGAGCAGTTGGCTGCGCACTATGCGCGGGTTGATGATCCGCCCGGCGGCGAATGCGCCGACCATGCGGGTGACGCGGATCTGGCCGAGATCCGGATCGACCTTGACCTCCGCGAACACCGCGCCATGGGCATGCATGGCGTAGGTCGACTGCGCCGCAGGATCGGCGGCGCCGTTGCCGCGGGCCTCGACTTCGGCGACGCCTGCGCGCTCAAGGATTTCGCCATAGCTTTCGCTGCGGCTGTCGTCGTCACGGCGGAACAGGCGGCCATTGCGGGCGACCACGCCGGCATTGCCGGCGCCGAACAGCGGGGAGCGCTGGTCTTCGGTGGCGAGCGCGGCGAGCTTGGCGATCACCGCGGCGCCGGCATGGTGGATCGCCATGCCGGCGGTCGCGGTGTGCGCGGAGCCGCCGGCGATGCCGGCGTCGGGCAGGTCGGAGGTGCCGGCCTTGAATTCGACGTCATCGACATCGAGGCCGAGCGCATCGCCGGCGATCTGGGCGAGCGCGGTCCATGCGCCCTGGCCCATGTCGTGGGCGCCGGTCTCCATCACGCCCGAGCCGTCGCGTCGCAGCACCGCGCGGGCTTCGCCCGCGAACATCAATGCCGGAAACGTCGCCGTGCCCATGCCCCAGCCGACCAGGAAGCCGGCCTCGTCGCGCATCTGCCGCGGCGCCAGCGGCCGCCGCGACCAGCCGAAGCGCTCGGCGCCCTGCGTGTAGCATTCGCGCAGCGCTTTCGAGGAGAATGGCTTGCCGGTCATCGGTTCGACGTCCGCATAGTTGCGCAGGCGAAAGGCGAGGGGGTCCATGCCGCAGGCGTGAGCGGCCTCGTCGATCGCGCTCTCCAGCGCTAGCGAGCCGGTGGCCTCGCCCGGCGCGCGCATGAACAGCGGTGTGCCGGTGTCGACGCGCACCGCGTCATGGGACGTGGCGATCGCCGGGCTGGCGTAGAGCGAGTGTGAGGCGTTTGCCGCAGGCTCGTAGAAGTCGTCGAACGCGCTGGAGGCGACGCGGGCGTGATGATCGATCGCGGTCAGCGTACCGTCGACGGTGACGCCGAGACGCAGCCGCTGGCGGCTCGCCGAGCGATGGCCGACCGGGCCGTACATCTGGTCGCGGCGCAGCACCAGCTTGACCGGGCGGCCGACCAGCTTCGCCGCCAGGATGCCGAGGATCTGCGGGCCGGACATCAGGCCCTTGGAGCCGAAGCCGCCGCCGAGGAACGGGCTGCGGATGTGGATCCTGTCCGGCGCGAGGCCGAGCAGGCCGGCGAGGCGGCCCTGTGCGATCGCGAGGCCCTGCGTCGGGGTGTCAATCGACAGTGTGTCGCCATCCCAGGCCGCGACGATGGCGTGTGGCTCCATGGCGTTGTGGTACTGCAGCGCGGTCTCATAAGTCGCCTCGATGCGGTGCGCGGCGCTGCCGAAAGCTGCTTCGACGTCGCCATGCCGCTCGACCGCCGGGTTGCCGACACCGACGGCTGGCGGCACAAAGGGCTCGCCGGCATCGAGGCCGATGCGCGACGGCTCGACGTCATAGCGCGGTGCGAGCAGCGCGGCGCCTTCGGTCGCCGCCTCCAGCGTTTCAGCGATCACGACGGCGATCGACTGCTGGGCGTAACGCACGCGGTCGTTCTGCAGCAGATCGAGGCGGAACATGAAGGGATGGGTCTTGGCGTCCGGGTCGTCGGCGAGCGCCGGCCGGTTCGCCGGCGTCATCACCTCGACGACGCCGGGATGGGCCTTTGCGGCCGCGACGTCGAGAGACGTCACGCGCCCGCGCGCGATGCTGCTGGTTGCCAGCACGGCGTAGAGCAGGCCGGGCGGATGGTTGTCGGCGGCGTAGCGTGCCTGGCCGGTCACTTTCAGCACGCCGTCGCGGCGCGTCAGCGGCTGGCCGATGTTCGAGCCCTGCCGCAGATGGGCGGGGTCGCGGGTGAGGCTGATCTCAGAGGACATGAATGGCTCCGGCGGCGGAGGAAAACGGCGAGGCGGGCAGCGCGGGCACGCGGTCGGGCGTGCCAGCCGCAGCAAGGCTCAGCGCGCGCACGATGACGCGCTGCGCCAGCTCGATCTTGAAGGCGTTGTCGCCGGAGGGCTTCGCCTTGGCGAGCGCTGCCTGCGCCGCGCGACGGTATGCGGCGCGCGAGGGCTCGGCGCCGGCAAGCACGGCTTCCGCGTCACGTGCACGCCACGGCTTTGCGGCGACGCCGCCGAGCGCGAGCCGTGCCGCCGTGATCTTGCCGTCGGCGATGGTCAGCGCCGCGGCGGCCGAGACCACGGCGAACGCGTAGGAGGTGCGCTCGCGCACCTTGAGGTAGCGCTCGCGGGTTGCGAAGGCGCGCGCGGCGCTTGGCAGCCGCAGCGCGACGATCAGATCGCCGGGCTCCAGCGTCGTCTCCTGCTCGGGCGTGGCGCCGGGCAGGCGATGCAGAGCTTCGAGCGCGACGTCGCGTCGCCCGTGGCGGCCCTCGATCTCGACGACGGCATCGAGCGCGACCAGGGGCACGCAGAGGTCGGACGGGTGGGTGGCGATGCAGTGCTCGCTCCAGCCGATCACCGCATGCAGTCGGTTGTCGCCGCCGCGGGCGTCGCAGCCCGCGCCGGGGATGCGCTTGTTGCAGGCGCTGGCGGCATCGTAGAAATAAGCGCAGCGCGTCCGCTGCACGAGGTTGCCACCCACGGTCGCGGCATTGCGCAATTGGGCCGAGGCGCCGGACAGCAGCGCTTCGGCGACCGCGGGATAATCCCTGGTGAAATCCTTGTCGTGCGCGAGGTCGGCGTTGCGCACCAGCGCGCCGATGCGGACGGAGCCATCGGCGAGGCGCTCGATGCGGTCGAGGCCGGGCAGCCGCGAGATGTCGACGAGACGGCTCGGCTGTGCGACGCGGCCTTTCATCAGGTCGAGCAGGTTGGTACCGCCAGCGAGATAGGCAGCGCCGGGGGCGCTCGCCGCAGTGATAGCGTCGGCAATCGTTGCGGGCCGGACATAATCGAAGTTGTTCATGCCGCGCGCTCCTCGCTGCTGGTGGCATCGGTGCGGGCGAGCGTGCGCTGCGCCTCGATCACGGCTTCGGTGATGCCGGCATAGGCGCCGCAGCGGCACAGATTGCCGCTCATCGCTTCGCGGATGCGCTCGGGGTCGTCGCCGGTCTGGCCTTCCCGGATCAGGCCGATCGCGCTCATGATCTGGCCCGGGGTGCAGAAGCCGCACTGGAGGCCGTCATGGGCGATGAACGCGGCCTGCACGGGATGCAGCGTGTCGCCATGAGCGACGCCCTCGATGGTGAGCACCTCTGCGCCGTCGAGGCTGGCGGCGAGGGTGAGGCAGGAATTGACGCGGCGGCCGTCGACCAGCACGGTGCAGGCGCCGCATTGGCCGCGGTCGCAGCCTTTCTTGGTGCCGGTGAGGTCGAGGCGTTCGCGCAGAAGGTCGAGCAGCGTCACGCGCGGGTCGTCCAGCGCGACGTCACGCCGCTCACCGTTGACGGTGAGACGGATCAGCAGATTCATCAGGTGTTCCGATCGATGCTATGGTCAGCAGAATCGTCAAGAGGCGTCGCCGCACGGCAGTGCGTCGGGCGGCGGATCGTTCATCGTGCGCGGACCGTCGATTTCGGCAGGGCGGTGGGCGCATCCGATGGTAAGGTGTAGTATACGGAGGGTTCCTCCGTTTTTCAAGAGGGGCAGGCAGAAAAGCCGGCGATGACATGACAGGCCCGTCCGCAGAGAGCTCCCGCAAGCCGCGCGCCGACGCGCTCCGCAACCGCGAGCGCGTGCTCGAAGCCGCCAAAGCCGTGTTCAGCGCCGGCGGTGCCGACGCCAGCCTCGAAGCTGTGGCGAAACATGCCGGGGTTGGGATCGGCACACTCTATCGGCATTTCCCGACCCGCGAGGCCCTGTATGAGGCGGTGTATCGGCGCGAGGTCGAGCAGCTCGGCGAACTCGCCGAGGAACTGAAGGATGCCGCATCGCCGGTCGAGGCGCTGCGCCAGTGGCTGCGTTCCAATGTGGAGTTCGTCGCCACCAAGAAAGGCATGTCTGCGGCGCTCCAGCTCGCCGCCCAGGGCTCGTCGGAGCTTGCCGCGTTCTCGTTCGAACGGCTGACCAAGGCCGTCGGCGCGCTGCTTGCCCGCGCGGTTGCGGCCGGCGAGATCCGCGCCGACGTCGGCCCGGAGGACCTGCTGCGCGCGCTGGTCGGCATGTGTTACCTGCACGATCAGCCGGGCTGGCAGGCGAGCGTGCTGCGGCTGCTCGACGTGTTCGTCGATGGCCTGCGTGTGCGGCCGGTGGCGGTGGAGAAGGCGGTGCCGGGCAAGGTTGCTGTCCGCAAGGCGCCGCGCAAACCTGTGCGATAGCGGGCGGTCGGCCCGACCGGTTCAGTCGTTCAAGAGATGATCAAAGGGGCGCTGCCGGCCTCGGCGTGATGGCAGGCGACCGTATGGCCGGCCTCCGCCTTGCGCAGCGGCGGCGTGACGCGGGCGCAGAGCTCGGTCGCCAGCGGGCAGCGCGGATGGAAGCGACAGCCGTCCCTCTGCTCCTGAGTGCCGGGATCGCCGTGGAGCGGTGCGGCATAGCGCCGGCGCGCCGGATCGGGCACCGCATCCATCAGCGCACGGGTGTAGGGGTGGCGCGGCCGGTCCCACAGCTGCCGGTGTGAGCCCGCCTCGACGATCCGGCCGAGATACATCACCAGCACGCGGTCGGCAAAGTAGCGGACCACCGACAGGTCGTGGGAGATGAACAGCAGCGACAGGTTCAGCTCACGCTTGAAGCCGGCGATCAGGTTGAGGATCTGAGCCTGGATCGACAGGTCGAGCGCTGACACCGGCTCATCGCAGATCACGAGCTCGGGGCGCAGGATCAGCGCGCGGGCAATGCCGAGCCGCTGGCGCTGGCCGCCGGAGAACTCGTGCGGGTAGCGCGCAGCCGCGGCCGGCGGCAGGCCGACGCGGTCGAGCATCTCGGCGACACGGCGGCGGCGCTCGTCGCGCCGGCCGAGGCCATGGACCTTGAGCGGGGTCGCCAGGATGTCACCGACGGTGTGGCGCGGGTTCAGCGAGGCGAACGGGTCCTGGAACACCATCTGCAGGCGGCGGCGATGGGCGCGCAACTGCCGGCCGGACAGGTCGCGCAGCTCGGCACCGTCGAAGGTGATCCGCCCCGACGCCGGCTCGATCAGGCGCAGGATGCTCTTGCCGAGGCTCGACTTGCCGCAGCCGGATTCACCGACGAGGCCAACGGTCTCGCCGGCGTCGATGTGCAGCGAGACGCCGTCGACCGCGCGAACGACGCCGTGACCGGATCCGTAGGATGTCGTCAGGTCAGAGACCGACAGCAGCGCCATGGACGGCTCCTTCCTGGACGGTGATGGGGCAGGCCACGAGGCGATCGGGCGATGGCGCGATGATGTCCGGAACATGGCTGCGGCAGGCGGCACGGCTCACCGGGCAACGCGGCGCGAACGGGCAGCCCGGCTGGCCGAGCGCCGAGGCGATGCTGCCGGGAATTTCCGGCAGCGGTGCCAGGCGGTAGTGCTGGCCGGCGTTGAGCCGCGGCGCTGCCGCCAGCAGCCCGCGGGTGTAGGGATGCCGCGGGTCGGCGAACAGCGGCGCCGGCTGCGCTTCCTCGACCTTGCGGCCGGCATACATCACCACCACACGATCGGCCCATTGACCGACGACACCGAGATCATGGGTGATCAGCAACAACCCGAGCGACAGTTCGCGCCGCAGCCGGTCGAGCAGGTCGAGCACCTGGGCCTGGATGGTGACATCGAGCGCCGTGGTCGGCTCATCCGCGATCAGCAGCTTCGGCTCGCAGGCGACCGCGATCGCGATCATTACGCGCTGGCGCATGCCGCCGGACAGTTGGTGCGGGTATTCATCATAGCGCCGGGCGGGGGCGGGGATGCGCACCAGGTCGAGCAACTCGACCGCGCGCTGGCGCGCCTGGCGTGCCGACAGACCGCGATGCAGCCGCAGCGCCTCGCTGATCTGCCGGCCGATGGTCAGCACCGGGTTGAGCGAGGTCATCGGCTCCTGGAAGATCATGGCGATGTCGCGGCCGCGCCGCTGGCGCATTGCCCGGTCGGGGAGTGCGACGAGATCCTGCCCGTCGAGCAGGATGGCGCCGGAGGCGATCCGCGCCGCCCGCGGCAGCAGGCGCATCAGCGCCAGCGCAGTCAGCGACTTGCCGGAGCCGGACTCGCCAACGAGCGCGACGGTTTCGCCTCGCCCGACCGAAAAGCTCAAATTCCGCACCGGCGTGCTGTCCGGAAAGCCGATGGAGAGGTCATGGACCTGCAGCAGCGTGTCGGCCATCACGAATCCTTGCTGAAGCGGGGATTGAGCGCGTCGTTCAAGCCGTCGCCGATCAGGTTCAGCGCCAGCACGGTGACGACGATGACGAGCCCGGGCAGCGCGGTGAGATACCAGGCGGTGCGCAAGAGCTCGCGGCCGGCGCCGATCATGCTGCCCCAGCTTACCACATTGGGATCGCCGAGCCCGAGGAACGACAGCGCCGATTCCATCAGGATGGCGGAGGCGACCATCACCGAGGTGGTGACGATGATCGGCGGCAGCGCATTGGGCAGGATCTCGCGGAAGATGATGCGCGCATGGCCGTAGCCGAGGCTGCGCGCCGCCATGACGAACTCCTTCTCCCGCAGCGATCGGAATTCGGCGCGCACCAGCCGGGCGATGGTCGGCCATGTGATCAGCCCGATCGCCCAGGTGATGGTGGCGATGGAGGGCTGTGCGATCGCGACCAGCACCACCAGCAGGATGAAGCTGGGGATGGTCTGGAACAGCTCGATCAATCGCACCAGGATGTCGTCGGTTCGCCCGCCGACATAGCCTGCGGTCGAGCCGATGAGGATCCCGAGCGTGAAGCCGATGATGGTGGCGGCAACGCCGACGAGCAGCGACACGCGCGCGCCATGTAGCAGTCCTGCAGCGAGATCCCGGCCGAGGGAGTCGGTGCCGAGCGGGTAGGCTGCACTCTGGCCGGGCCACAGCAGCGGCCGCGCCACCATCGCCAGCGGATCGTCGGGATAGAATAGGGGCGCGGCGAGCGCCGCGGCAACGATCGCAGCGAGAATGATCGTTCCGGTGAGCGCGGTGGGATTGTGCAGGAAGCGCGACAGCGCCCGCGGTGCGTAGGCGCCGACATCAGTTGCAACGATGCTGGTGTCCGCGGCATGGACGTTGGGCCAGTCAGGTCGCTGGCCTGCAGGGAACGCCTCCAGTTGCTGTGGATGCGATGCGGCTGCGGGTATTGCCGGAACGTCGATGAGTTCGCGGTCAGCTTCAAGAGAGCTCATCAGCGCACCTCGATCCGCGGGTCGAGCCAGGCCTGAAGGAGATCGACGGCCGCGTTGACGATGATCACCAGCAGGGATGACAAAAGGAGGATGCCGAGCAGCACGCTGAAATCCCGGCTCATCACCGCCTCGAAGGCAAGCCGGCCGAGGCCGGGCCAGCTGTAGACCGTTTCCACCACCACGGCGCCGCCGAGCAGGCCGCCGAAGTGCAGCCCGGCGAAGGTGGTGATCGGCAGCAAGGCGTTGCGCAGCACATGTCGCACGGTGACGGTCAGCGGCGACAGGCCCTTGGCTGCTGCCGTGCGCACGTAGTCCTGGGTGTTGGCTTCGAGCATCGTGGCGCGGGTGAGGCGCGCGTAGATCGCCACATAGAACAGCGCCAGCGATGTCGCGGGCAGGATCATGTAGCGCAAGCGGTCGAGCACCGCACCGAAGCCGCTGAGACCGGCACCGATGGTTTCCGCCCCGCCGCTCGGCAGCCAGCCGAGCTTGACCGAGAACAAGACGATCAGCATCAGCCCGATCCAGAACCCCGGGATCGAGTAGAACAGGATGGCGATGACGGAGATGATCCGGTCCGGCCAGCGGCCGGCAAAGGATGACATGACGACGCCGAGCACGACGCCTAGCGCGATGGCGATGATGAGCGCCGACAGCATCAGGAGCAGCGTGCCGGGAAGGCGCTGGCCGATGATCTGCGCTACCGGCAGGTTGTAGCGCGGCGAGAAGCCGAGGCTGAAATGGGCGAGATGATCGAGATAGGCGAGCAACTGGATCAGCGCCGGTTGATCGAGCCCGAAGCGGGCTTTCAGCGCCGCAACGGTCTCCACTGTTGCAGAACCGGATTCGCCCGCGAGCACGTCGGCCGCATCGCCGGGCGCGAGCTGCAGCAGTAGGAAGTTGAGAACGACGATTCCGAAAATGGTCGGGATCGCCTGCAGCGCGGTGCGGCGAAAAGTCTTCGCAAGACGTCCGGCATTGGGCATGATTATTCCTGGAGTGCAGGGCGCGTCAGCATAAACGTCTTGGTTCGGGACTTGCGCGTGTCGTTCCGCAAGCCCCTGAATTGCAACGTCTTTCAATAGTTGACAACAATACTAGACTAAGTCAACGTCGATCGTGTCAAGCGCGGCCGTCGCCAATCTCGTCGCATCAGTGCCGTTGCCCATCACAACTATCAGCCCATCTGCAGCTACGTTCACCACAGAGACTACAGCATGACGATCGTCCACAAGCCCGGCGCCCTGGTGGGATCTCCGGTGTTCAACAGCCCTGCGGATTATCCGGAGAGCCCGCTGGCGCGGGCGTTGCAGCAGCCGTTGCTGCTCGGCTTGTTCCTGCCGATCCAGGCCGGCGGCTGGAGCGCGTCCACCTTGCCGCGCTCCACCACCTGGACGTTCGACTATAACCGCGATCTGACGCTGGCGGCCGAAGCGTTCGGTTTCGATCTGGTGTTCGCGCTGTCGCAGTGGCTGCCGAAGGGCGGCTATGGCGGGGTGTTCACCGGCGAGGCGCTGGACTCGTTCATCACCACGGCGTCACTGTCGAGCGTGACGTCGCGGATTTTGCTGATCTCCACCATCCATGTGCTGTATGGCCCGCTGCATCCCCTGCATCTCGCCAAATACGGCGCCACCCTCGATCACATTTCCGGCGGGCGTTGGGGCATCAATGTCGTCACCGGCCACCGCGCGGTGGAGCACGAGGCGTTCGGTTGGAATCGGATCGAGCACGACCGCCGCTACGAGCTGGCGGCGGAATTCATCGAGGTGCTGCAGCGGCTGTGGAGCGACAACGAGAATTTCTCGTTCGAGGGGCAGTCACCCTGGCGATTGAGCAACGCCTTCGTCACGCCGAAACCGCGTTTTGGCCGTCCGGTGCTGGTCAATGCCACGGGATCGGATGCGGGCATCGCGTTCGCGGGGCGCTATTCGGACATCGTGTTCATTACCAGCCCCGGCGGGTCGGCATTCACGGACGCCATCGGCGCGCTGCCGCCGCATGTCAGTCGCGTCAAACAGGCTGCGACCGATGTCGGCCGGCAGGTCCGCACGCTGATCAATCCGATGGTGATCTGCCGCGAGTCCGAGCGTGAGACCTGGCAATACCACGATGCGATCGTTGACCAAATCGATCCGGTCGCCAGCATGCAGAATCTCGACAGCGACGCCCATGCCTGGAAGGGACGGGTCGGGCGCGATGCCGAGAAGCGTCGTGCGATCGGCGGCAATATCGAGGTGATCGGCACGCCCGAGCAGGTGGTCGAGCAGTTCCTGCAGCTCAAGGCGGCCGGGATCGACGGGCTGCAGCTCAGCTTCTTTGATTTCAAGCCAGATCTGCAGTTCTTCGGCGAGCGGGTGATTCCGCTGATGGAGCAGGCTGGCCTGCGCTTCAAGGTGGCGGCGCCGGCCTGAGCGGCCGGTGCCGGCTCAGCGGCGTTTGCCACGCACGTTCACTGGAATGTCGCGGGTTCGGGAGGCTCCCCGGTCAGGAACCAGTGGCCGATATTGCGGCTCTTGTATTCGGCAGGGTTGTGCAGCGTGTGGATGCGCACGTTGCGCCAGAAGCGATCGAAGCCGTTGGCGGTGGTGGCCGAACGCGCGCCCATCACCTCGAAGATCTGGCTGGTGACATCGAGAGCGACCTGGCCGGCGTACACGTTGGCCGCGGCGATCTTGACCGCGGCATCGCCGCGCTCGGCCTCGGTGAGATCGCGCCCACGGGCCCAGACATCATCCAAGGCCTGTGCCGCCTGATCGGCGAGCTGGGTGGCGGCCAGGGTCCGGGTGTAGAGGTCGCCATAAACGCGCTTGATCCAGGGGTCGTCGATGTGCCGCTCGACGCCAGAATGCACCCACGGGCGCGATTTATCCCGGGTATAGTCGCGGGCGGTGAGCAATGCGCCCTGAGCGCTGCCGACGAACACGTTGAGCAGGACACTCTGCTGCTGGAATGGCGTCAGGGTCTGGTAGGGCTTCACCTGGTCGTTCCCGGAGGCGAACACCTCGTCGCGGTGGACCCGGACATCGGTGTAGGTGACCCGGCCGCTGCCGGTCTGGCGCTGGCCGATACCGTCCCAGTCGTCCTCGATCCTGAGTCCCTCGCGGCTGGTCGGGATGGCAGCGAAGCTGCGCTCGTTGGTGACGTGGTCCTCCCAGGCGATCTGCAGATAGTCCGCGACATGGGAGCCGGACGCGAACGGCCGGAAGCCGTTGAGGATATACCAGTCGCCCTCGCGACGCCCGAACAGGCTTTTTGAAAAGCTGTTGGCGGTGTTGCCCCAGAACCAGTTGCCGGCGGCGGAGCGGCGGTAGATGTCGGCCGCCTGCTCAGGGGTGCCGCGCAGGAAGCCGGCGTGGACCGAGCTGAAATGATAGCCGAACAGGTGCCCGAGCGAGCCGTCGACCTTGGCGAACTCACGCCCGATCTTGAGGGCCGTGGACCACGGCTCCCCGGCGCCGCCATACGTGCGGGGAATGAGGATCGTGAGCAGGCCGCTCTCCTTCAGGAGCCGCAGTTGCTCGGTCGGCTTGCCGCCCGCCTTGTCACGGTCCACTGCGTCCCGGGCAAAAGCCTGGCGCAGCGCGATCGCCTTGGCAAAGTGTGGATTGGAAGTATCGAGATCAAAACTCATGGTGCTGGTCGCCTGTTGATGAAAGGTCGAGCTTGGGCAGGGGCGGGAGATGAGCGTGCATTAGTATAGTTATCAAGTATATTTTTTGAATGCGTGATCGCCGCAAATGTGCGGGGAGAGCGGCAAGGCATGCGAAGAGACGCCGAATCTGTGGAAGTGTATGGTGGCGATGCAGATGCATGCGGATCAGCCGCAACAACAGAAGCAAATTTCATTGGTAGCATGACAAGCTTTTGTACGGCCGGTGGAGTGCAGGTGATCGGCTTGCGCTGCCTGCGGTCAACAGGATGCTGTCTCGTCCGGAGTTTCCGATGCTGCTGACCCGCCGCCGTTTCCAATCGTCTTTGCTGTTGGCGACTGCCGGCCTCGCGTTTCCGGGAGTTGGTCACGCGCAGGGCGCAACGCCTGTATCCGGCGGCACGCTCAACTGGGTGTATTTTCCGGATCCGTCCGCGATCATCGCCATCAACACGTCGTCCGGCACCGGACAGACGATCGGCAGCAAGATCAACGAGGGACTGCTCTCCTATGACTACGACCTCAACCCGCGACCGGTGCTGGCCGTCGCCTGGGACATCAGCGCTGACGGCACGCGTTACACCTTCCGGCTACGTCCGGGCGTGAAATGGAGCGACGGACGTGATTTTACCTCCGCTGATGTCGCATTCTCCATTCTGCGCCTGAAGATCGCCCATCCGCGCGGCCGCATCACCTTTGCCAATGTCGATGCTGTCGAGACGCCAGATCCGCTGACCGCGGTGCTAGTGCTGTCGCGGCCGGCGCCATTTCTGATCACGGCGCTGGCGGGCGCGGAATCGCCGATCGTGCCGAAGCACATCTACGAGGCATTGAAGCCCGAGGAGCAACCGCGCCTGGAGCAGACCATCGGCACGGGTCCGTTCGTGCTCAAGGAGTGGGTGCCGGGCAGCCATCTCCTGTTCGTGCGCAACCCGCTGTATTGGGATGCGCCCAAACCCTATGTCGATCGCCTGGTGCTCAAGGTCATCCTCGATCCCGCGGCGCGGGCAGCTGCGCTAGAGGCAGGTGAGGTGGATATCGGCGGCAGCCCGGTGCCCTATGGCGACATCGATCGTCTCAAGGCCAACAAGAACCTGGTCGTCGACACCACGACCTATGCCTATTCCGGGCCGCAGCAGCAGCTGTTCTTCAATCTCGACAACAAGGTGTTCCAGAGCCGCAGCGTGCGGCTCGCGCTGGCGCAGGCCATCGACCTCAAGGCGCTGCTCGACATCGTCTATTTCGGCTATGGCCGGGTCTCGCCGTCACCGGTGAGCACAGTGCTGCCGAAATTCTACAATCCCAAGGTCCAGGCCTGGCCGTTCGATCCGAAGACCGCGGAGCGTCTGCTCGACGAGGCCGGGCTCAAGCGCGGTGCGGACGGTATTCGCCTGAAGCTGCGCCTGACCCAGAATCCTTTCATTCCCGCGAGCTTCGGCGATTTCATCCGCAACTCGCTGCGGCGCGTCGGCCTCGATATCGAGGTCCAGCGCTTCGATCTCGCGACTTATCTGAACGTCGTCTACAAGGACCGGGCGTTCGACCTGGTGGTGGAAAGCCTATCCAACACCTTCGATCCTTCGCTCGGCGCGCAGCGGGCCTACTGGTCCAAGAACTTCAAGCTGGGTTTGCCATTCTCCAACGCGGCGCATTACGGCAATCCGGAAGTCGACAGCCTGCTCGAGGCCGCGGCAGTCGAACCCGATCCGGACCGGCGGCGCGCGATCTGGTTCAAGTTCCAGGAGATCATTCACGAGGAGGTCGCCTCGGTCGATCTGGTCGCCCCTGCCGGCGTCATCGTCGCCCACCGCAAGGTCAGGAATTTCGCACCAGGCGCCGAAGGGATCACCGGCAGCTTTGCCGATATCTGGATCGATCCCAACGCGTGATGAGCGGCGCTGCGCGCCGGCGAACCATGAATGCAGCGCATGTCTTCGATCTGATCTGGAGAGAGTGATGACTTTCAAATTCAAGGACGTGTTCAAGGGAACGCAGGCCGCGCTCGGCGCCGATCCCGCGCAGGCGCTGGCGACATTCGAGGCGCAGAGCCGCCAGGGCGGCGGACTCGACAGCACGGTGTCGATCCGTCAGTTCGAGGTCGGCGTCGATGAGCCCGAAGGGCTGGGCGGTGCGGACTCGGCGCCCAATCCGGTGGAGTATGTGCTGGCGGCCCTCGGGTCGTGTCAGGAGATCACCTATCGCCTCTACGCCGACGCGCTCGGCATTCCGCTCAACGGCGTTTCGGTGCGGCTGACCGGCACGATCGACCTGCGCGGCTTCTTCAACCTCGATGACGGCGTGCGCCCGGGCTATCAGGGCATTCGCGCCGAAGTGACCCTCGACAGCCCGGCGTCGGACGCCGAGCTCGCCCGGCTCAAAGAGGTCGTCGATCGCCATTGCCCGGTGCTCGACATCTTGCGCAATCCGACCCCGGTGACGCTCTCCCTGCAAAAGGGCGCGCTGAAGGCTGCAGCCGTCTGAGGCGGCGGCCGTCGCTGCGGTCGATCAGCCGGCGCCGTTCTTGCTGCGGGCGACCGCCTGGGTGACAAAGCTGTGGGGTGGCACGTTGTCGGTCAGCCAGACATTGCCGCCGATGGTCGAGCCGCGGCCGACCACCACGCGGCCGAGGATGGTGGCGCCGGCATAGATCACGACATCGTCCTCGACGATCGGGTGGCGGGCGCCACCCTTGACCAGGCTGCCCTGGTCGTCCTTGGGAAAGTGGCGCGCGCCCAGCGTCACCGCCTGATAGATGCGCACGCGCTCGCCGATGACCGTTGTCTCGCCGATCACGACACCGGTGCCGTGATCGATGAAGAAGCTCGGCCCGATGGTGGCGCCGGGATGGATATCGATGCCGGTCTTGGTATGGGCAATCTCGGCGACGAGGCGCGCAACCAGCCGTGCGCCGAGCCGGTGCAGCACATGGGCGAGGCGGTGATGGATGATGGCGAGCATTCCCGGGTAACCGAGCAGGATCTCCGGAAAATTGGTCGCCGCCGGATCGCCGCTGAATGCCGCCCGCAGGTCGCTGACCAGGAGGCCGCGGATGGCCGGCAGTGAGGAGGCGAAGGCGCGGGTCAGTGCCACCGCATCCTGATGCTGGCGCTCGGAGACCGGTTCGCCTGATACGAACAGGGCGCCGCGGTGTACCTGCTCGAGCAGCCCGTTCAGCGCGGCGTTCAGGGTATGGCCGACAAAGTAGTCGATGGTCTCGGCGTCGACCTCGGACTGGCCGTAGTGTCGCGGGAACAGCGCCTCGATCAGGCCGTCGATCATCTTGCCGAGCGCCTCCCGGGATGGCGCCCGACGTGGCGGACCGTCGTGACGGATGTTGTGCTGCACGTCGCGCGAGCGGCGCAGCTCGGAGACGATGGTGTCCAGCCGCCAGCGCGGGGCGTTTTCAGAGTGTTCGCCGGCGACACCATGATCGGTCGTCAGCAATGCCTCGCTTGCCATGCTCGCCCCTCCAGATCTGCATTCGCGTTCAGCGCCCGCGCGCCACCGTTCGGTAGAGCAGCCGTGCGCCGCCATCGAGCAGGAAGCCGAGCAGTCCGATGATCAGCACCATCGCCATCAGCTCGGAGTAGGCGAGGCGATCACGGGTATCGAGGATGAAATAGCCGAGCCCCGCCGACACGCCGAGCATCTCGCACGGCACCAGCACGATCCAGACGATTCCGATGGACAGCCGCAGTCCCGTCAGGACGTGACCGAGAACGCCTGGCACGATCACGTGCCGGAGGGTCTCCCAGCGCGTCGCCGACAGGCTGGCGGCGAGCCGCAGCCAGCTCGGCTCCAGCCGCCGCACGCCCTCGGCGGTGTTCAGCAGAATGGGCCAGACGGCGGCGAAGGTGAGCAGGAAATAGATCGGCCGGTCGCCGACGCCGAAGACCATCACCGCGAGCGGCATCCACGACAGCGGCGAGATCATGCGAAGAAATTGAAAAGCCGGGGAGGTCGCTGCATTCAGCCATCTGGAGCGGCCGACGGCGAGGCCGAGCGGCATGCCGATCAGCAGCGCGCATGTCAGGCCGACGACGATGCGGCGCAGGCTGACCAGCAGATGCACCGGCAGATCGGATTGCGTTGCGAGCGCGGCGAGGCTGGCGAAGGTGTGCGACGGCGAGAAGCGCTGGATGAAGCCCGCCGGCGCGACAGCGTCCGTTGCCAGCCACCAGGCCAGCAGCAGCACGGCGAGACCGATGACGCCCAGCGCACCGCCTCCGACATGGAGGCGGGCGGCGGCAATCGTGGAGCCTGATCCGGGAGGTCGGCGGAGCTGGTCCGCGCCGTGGCCCGTTGCTGCCGGAATACCGTCGGAGGGCCAGTTCGCGGTCACGCGACGACGAGCTCCGTGCGCGTGAACGATTCCGGCAAGCCGAACGCGGCCATTCCGCCCGTCGCGGTGACGGCCGCCTTGACAAAGCGGTCGTCGATCAGCTCGCGGGCGGCTGCGGCCGGATCGAGGTCGGCGAGGAAGCCATGCTCGCCCTCGATCAGCGTGTCCTTGAGCCGTCGCACGAGTTCCTCGGTGTAGCTCGGGTAGGGGTAGGGCTGGAAGTCGATGCGCCGTTCGCGCCAGTCCGGATTGCGGATCGCGCCGGACTTCAGGTAGGCGGCGTTATCGCTTTCCGGCGGCGCCAGTACCTTCTCCAGCACGGCGGTGGCATGGGGGGTGTATTTGTTGACGCCGTCCTTGGACAGCAGGGCCGCCGTCTCGGCCCGGTTCTCGCGAGTCCAGAGCTGGGCCTTGACCATGGCGTTGACGACCTTCTGCGACCAGACCGGGCGCTCCTGCAGGTCGCGCTCGTGCATGAAGACGACGCAGCAGGCATGATCCTTCCAGACGTCACCGGTGAAACGCAGAATCTTGCCGACGCCCAGGGTTTCCGCCGTGGCGTTGAACGGTTCGGCGACGATGAAGCCGGCGATCTGGCCCGATGCCAGGGCCGGCACCATGTCCGCAGGCGCCATCACGATCAGGTTGACCTCGTTCGCCGCCGGCGAGCCGGTGCGTTTGGACACCGGGACGAGGCCGTTCTCGCGCAGCAGGGTCTGCAGCACGACATTGTGGATCGAGTACCAGAACGGGATCGCGACGCTCTTGCCGCCGAGATCCTTCACGCTGTCGATTTGCGGCGCGACGCTGAGGCCTGAGCCGCCGGTGTGGTTCCATGCCACGACCTTGGCCGGCGCCTTGCTGCCGAACCGGGCCCACACCGTCATCGGCGACAGCAGGTGAACGACATTCACCTGACCGGAGATGAAGGCTTCCAATACCTGGGCCCAACTGCGCAGCAGCACGGGCTTGTCGGCGTTGATTCCTTCGGCCTCGAAGAAGCCCTTGCCGTGCGCCACGAGCAGTGGCGTTGCATCGGTGATCGGAAGGTAGCCGATCCGCACCGGCGCATCGGCTTCCGCGGCTCGGCTTTCATAGGCCCGCAGCAATGGCAGGGCACCCGCCGCCGTGAACAGCGCGGAAAGCTTGATCATGTCGCGGCGTGAGACGTCGTCGAGGGGCACGGTGAAGATTCTCCGGTCAGTTGCGGTGCATGGCAGCACGCAGGGTGCTCAGGATGTCGATGCGAATGGCGCCCAGCGCGGCGACGTCGTCGTCCCGCGGTTTGGCGAGATCGATCGTCCATTCACCGATCGGGCGGGCGGGCGCTCCGCCGAGCAGCACGACCCGGTCCGAAACCAGCAGCGCTTCGTCAATGTCGTGGGTGATCAGAACCGCGGCCGTGCGAAAATCGCGCACGACCTTGAGCAGCAGCTGCTGCATTTCGGCCCGTGTCACTTCATCCAGAGCGCCGAACGGCTCGTCGAGCAGCAGGATGTCCGGCTTGCGTGCAAGGCAGCGCGCCAGTGCCGTGCGCTGCGCCATGCCGCCGGACAACTGGTCGGGAAACTGCTGGCGGGCCGCAGCGAGGCCGACCTCGTCGATGGCGGCGTCGATGCGGGCGCGCTTGTCCTGCGGCGACAGGCGCGGCTGGTGCTTGAAATCGAGGCCGAAGGCCACGTTGCGCTCCAGCGTCAGCCAGGGCAGCAGGCTCGGATCCTGAAAGGCGACCGCCACGCGCGGATGGGCGCCGCGCAGCGGCGTGCCGCGCATGGCCACCGCGCCACTGGATGGGGACTGCAGGCCTGCCAGCACCCGCAGGAGGCTCGACTTGCCGACACCGCTCGGGCCGAGAATGCTAACGGTCTCGCCGGCGGCCAGCGTGAAGTCGAAGCCCTCGAGCACGGCCTGGTCGCGCCCGGGATAGCGCAGGCCGACACCACTCGCGGTCAGCAGGGGGGTGGTCATGCCGTTGCCCCGACCGCCAGCGGCGGCCGCTCATGGGCGTCCAGCGCGGTCTTCAGCTGCACCAGGCTCGGCGTGATAATCGGGATGAAGGCGACCTCGCGCAGCCGGCGCTGGAAGCCCTCGCCCGGGGCGCTGAGGTAGGCCTTTCCGCCCGTCGCCGACAGCTCGAGCTGGACCGCGTCAGCCGCGATTTCGGCGAGACGGATGCGCAGCCGAAACAGCTGTGCGGGACGCTCGACGAACAGATCGCTTGGAAGGTCGGCGAGCAGCTGTGCGGTGACCTGCGCAAGGTCGTCCGCGAGCGCTTCTGTCGGTGCGGTCAGAATGTCGCGGCCGCCGGTAAGCCGCGCGCGGACCTCGTCGAGTGCTCGCCGCGCGAGACCGATCGCCATCGCGCATTGCAGGCCGAGGAACGCGGGGCGAACCTTCGGCAGCCACTCGCTTGCGTTGGGATGCAGGATACGCTCCGTCCCGATCCGGACATTGTCGAGGCCGACAGCGGCGGTGCTGGTCGCGCGCATCGCCATGAGATCTAGATCCGGCGACCGCGTCAGGCCTGCGTCCTCGGAGGCAAGGCTGATGACGAAGGCCGGCTGGTGACCGTTGCCCTCGACCGCGGCGGCGACATCGAACCCCGTCGGCTGCAGGTTGGTCACCCAGGGCAGCTTGCCGTCGATGCGAAAGCCGAGGTCGGCGCGGCGGGCCCGCACCTGCAACTGCTCCAGCCCGGACAGGAACTTCATGGCGTTGGACAGTCCGGTCGCCCCGGCGCGACGGCCGGCCAGCAGATCGGCAAGCAACTTGTCGCGCAACGCGGCGCTGGGACTCTGCAGCAGGTACTCGATGAAGGTTCGATGCCCCCAAAACACGAAGCCGGCCGCGAGCGACAGCCGCGAGACCGCCGCGATGGCCTCGACGGCGCCTCTCACGTCGCCGCCCGTGCCGCCGAGCACGGACGGGACGCCGACGCGGAATAGGCCGGCCTCGGCGAGCCGCGGCAGCACGTCCGCGCCGGCGGTGGAGGTGTCGAGCTTCGCCGCATTGGCCTCGAGCCAGACAGACAGTTCGTGCGGGAGCGTTGCCGTCATTGCGGATGTCGCAGGGCTATTCCGCCGCCGCGGCTGCGGACGGCCAGCGGTAAGCTTCGAGCTCGGGGTTCAGCTCCGGCTGGCCGAGGTTGTTGGCAAAATTGCACAGTGTCGCGAGGCTGACGCCGAGCACCACCTCGAGCGCGTCGGCATCGCTGAAACCGGCGCTGCGGAAAGCCTGCAGCTCCGCATCGTCGACGGCGCCGCGGCTGCGGATCACGGCACGGGTAAAATCAGTAATCGCGTTGAGGCGGTCGTCGGGCCCGGCCGCGTTCGCGCGCAGGGCGTCGATCGTGTCCTTGCCGAGGCCGGCCTTCTTGGTGGCAATCGCGGTATGGCCGGCGACGCAGAAGCCGCAGCCATGGGTCGCCGCAGCGGTGATCTGTACCGCTTCGCGCTCGGCGAGGCCGAGACCGGCACGCGCATTGATGGCAGAGACGGTCTGGTAGGTTTCGAGCGCGACCGGCGCATTGGCCAGGAGCCGCACGAGATTGGGCAGAAAGCCGTTGTTGGCGAGCGCAGTCTTCAGGCCCGCGCGTGCGGCCTCCGGGGCATCATCGAGGGTACGAAGCGGCAAGCGGGACATCGGCATCTCCTGAGGGCGGGGCATCGGCATGCTGCCTTCGTCAAGCGGTATGCCTGCAATCACCGGATCATGTGATGCGTTCTAACCAAACTGCACGGTGTGTGGGTAGCCGCGTTGGAAAAAGATGAAAATCTTTCCTCCATGCGCAAAAGGAGGAATAGGATGTGCTTTGCCATCCGGCATTCGCAGCAGGTCGTTGTGGCGCATCAAGCCGGAAGCAACCGGATCATCGTCGACGATCCGGTTGCTTCGGTTTACCAGGTGGTCAGGATCGTGCCGTTGAACTGCTTCTCGGTGTAGGCCTTGACCTCGGGCGAGCGGTAGATCTCGACGAAACGTTTCAGCAGCGGGTTGTCCTTGTTCTTGGCGCGCACCGCGAACACCAGATTCCAGTTGCTGTCGGCGCTTTCGAGCAGCAGCGCTGTCTTCGGGTCGAGGCCGGCGTTGAGCGCATAGTTGAGATTGACCGCCGAAAAGTCGAGATCGGCCAGGGAACGCGGCAGCTGCGCGGCGTCGAGCTCGACGATCTTGAGATGCTTGGGATTGTCGGCGATGTCGGCCACCGTCGCCTTGATGCCTGCGCCCGCCTTCAGCTTGATCAGTCCGGCCTTCTCGAGCAGCTGCAGGGCGCGGGCGCCGTTTGACGGGTCGTTCGGGATCGCAGCGCTGGCGCCGTCACGGATCTGGTCGAGGCTGGTCACCTTGCTGGAATAGAGGCCGATCGGCACGATGATGCTCTTGGCGATCGAGACGATGTCATAACCGCGCTGGGCCACCTGGTTATCAAGATAAGGCTGATGCTGGAAGTTGTTGATATCGAGATCGTCCTGAGCCAGCGCCGCATTCGGCTGGGTGTAGTCGGTGAATTCGGTGATCCGCAGCTCGATGCCTTCCTTGGCCGCGAGCGTGCCGGCATAGCGCAGGATGTCCGCGTAGGGGCCGGCGGTCACGCCGATGCGGATCACTTTGCCGGTGTCGGCCTCCGCCTGTGCCGTTGCAAGGCTCAGCACCACGGTGGCGGCGGAAAGAAGCTTTCGGATCATCGTCGCAATATCCTCGATCGCTGGAATAAAAGTCGGAGCGAAGCTAGGAGGCGGCCGCGTATCCGGTCAATTTTGTATTTTCCGACGATTGGGGAACAAGATGATCGTCATGGGTGCATGTCACGAAACGCGCGTATCGCGCCGGCGGGCAGGCGTTCTCGTCGATCGCAGGTATGACGCGCTCGGCGCCGGGGTGCCGCGCGGCACGCAAGTCCGCCTATCCGAACAGCCAGACGAACGTGGTCAGAAAGGCGGCGTGACCGATCACGAGGCCGATCATCGCCGGCAGGTGCAAGTGCTTGTCACGAAGCCAGGAGCTGATGCGTTGCATGGCCGTCGTCCTTCCGCCTGCTCGTCGCCGTGAGGAGCACGTCGCGCGTGGTCCAGCGCAAGGGGATCATCGCCGTTCGGCCGGGTCAATATCGCCGAAAAAATGACATGCAGGCTGTTGCGTCGGGGCCTGTTCCCGCGACAGGACTCGCGCGAAAGGGGGCTTCCATGTGAGAATTTTCTCGTGCGCCTGCCGTTGTCGATTCCCACATTTGGCGGCGGTGGCGGGCAGCGCGGTGGTGTTGCCTCACGGTCCGATCACTGCTGCACGAATATTCCATGCCGGCTTTGGTCGGCACGGCGAACGTGACGGATTTCTCAAGATAATAGTCTATTGATTTCATTGACTATGGAGGTGATCCACCTAGGATTTGACGGGCGACGCGCGACGGCCGCGAAGTCGGGGTGGGAGATCGGATCATGTCGCGACGTCACGAGAAGCTGTCGCTCGGCGCATTCTTGTTGTTCACCGGCCATCATGTGGCAGCGTGGCGGCATCGTGATGCGTCCGACAGCCAGCATTTCGCCGATTTCGCGCGTTTCGCGGCGATCGCCGAGCAGGCCAAGTTCGACGCGGTTTTCCTTGCCGACATGGTCGGCGTCCGTACCGACGATCTCGCGGCTCAGAGCCGCAAGGCCCATAGCGGGGTCTATCCGTTCGAGCCGCTGACCCTGCTGTCGGCGCTTTCGGTTTCGACCTCGCGCATCGGTCTCGTGGCGACGACGTCCACCAGCTACACCGAGCCGTTCAACCTGGCGCGGCAGTTCGCCTCGCTCGATCGTCTCAGCGAAGGCCGCGCGGGCTGGAATCTCGTGACCTCGGCGGAGCCGGTGGCGGCATTGAACTTCGGCCATGCCACGCTCATTCCCCATGCGGAGCGCTATACCCGCGCGGAAGAGTTCGTCGATGTCGTGCAGGGGCTGTGGGACAGCTGGGAGGCCGACGCTTTCGTGAGCGATCGCGCGCAGGGCCTCTATTTCGATCCTGACAAGCTGCATGTCCTTGACCATCGCGGGCGATACTTTCGCGTCAGGGGGCCGCTCAACATTCCGCCGTCGCCGCAGGGGCGGCCGGTGGTGGTGCAGGCCGGATCGAGCGAGCCGGGCAAGGAACTGGCGGCGCGTACTGCCGAGGTGATTTTTACGGCGCAGCAGACGCTGGCCGAGGCGACCGCATTTTATGCCGACGTCAAGGGGCGGCTCGCGAAATACGGCCGCGCCGCGGATGATTTGAAGATCCTGCCCGGCGTTTTTCCGGTGGTCGGACGGACCGAGGCCGAGGCGCAGAGCAAGTTTCAGCAACTGCAGGACCTGATCGCGCCGGAGGTTGGTCTCAACTTGCTGGCTTCGTTCCTCGGTGATCCCGATATCGTGCACCACCCGGTGGATGGACCGGTGCCGCCGCTCAAGGAGACCGAGGGAGGCAAGAGCCGCCAGGCGCTGCTGGTCGAGCTGGCGCGGCGCGAGAACCTGACGCTGCGCGATCTCTATCTGCGGATCGCAGGCGCGCGGGGGCACTGGCAGGTCGTCGGCACGCCGACCCAGATCGCCGACCAACTGGAGGAACGCTTCCAGGCCTATGGTGCCGACGGCTTCAACATCATGGCGCCGATCCTGCCGAGCGGCCTGACCGATTTCATCGAGCTGGTGCTGCCCGAACTGCGCCGACGCAACCTGTTCCGGACCGAATATGAGGGGCGAACGCTCCGCGACCATCTCGGGCTGCGACATCCGGTCAACGCGCTGGCCGGTCGGCGGCCGGCTGCGGCCGAGTAGACGGAGAGCGAACCATGAAGGACGGAGTGATGACGACGGCGGCGCAAAGGCGCGAGGGGATTGTGCTCCTGATCGTGTCATTTGCGGTGATGGTGGCGATGGTGACGGCGGCATGGTCCGAGCCGGTGACGGTGCGGATCGGCTTTGCCACGGTCGGCGCCGACAACCGCCAGTTCGCCGGTGGCTCATCGGCTGCGGTCGCACATTCGGAGCACTATCTCGACGAGGAGCTGAAGGATGCGCCGGACGTCAAGGTGGAGTGGTCGTTCTTCAAGGGCGCCGGGCCGGCGATCAACGAGGCGTTCGCCAACAACCAGCTCGATTTCGCCATCCAGGGTGATCTGCCGCAGATCATCGGCCGTGCCAATGGCCTGAAGACGCGGATACTGCTCGCCTCGGGCGCGCATTCGCCGACCTACCTCGCGGTCCCGAAGGGATCGCCGCTCCGGCGTATCGAGGACCTGCGCGGCAAGAAGGTCTCGATCTTCCGCGGCACCAACAACCATCTCGCTGCGGTCAAGGTGCTGGCCGGCCACGGCCTGCAGGAAAAAGACCTGCAGGTGATCAACATGGACACCGCGACCACCAACGCTGCACTGACGTCGCGCGATATCGATGCAGCGTTCGGCAACTTCCCGCTGTCCTCGCTGGTCGAGAAGAATGTCGCCGAGATCGTCTACACCACCAAGGGCGACAGCCTGTCCTACGAGCGTCACACCACCCTGATCGCCCAGGATGCGTTCATCAAGGCCCACCCCGAGATCACGCAGAAGATCATCAATGCCATCGTGCGTGCCGCGAAGTGGTCATCGGGGGAGGCGAACCGCGAGGCCTTCTTCGAGATCTCGGCGCGCACCGGCTTTCCGGTCTCCGGCTATCGTTTCGACTTCTCGGGGCAGGATCTGCGATATCGCAATTCGCCGCTGATCGACGATGCGATCGTCGCGCACTACCGCTTCCAGGCCAAGCAGGCCAAGGAGTACGGCCTGGTCCGCCGTGACGTCGATATCGATGGCTGGTTCGATCGTTCCTTTCTCGACAAGGCGCTGGCGAGCCAGGGATTGGCCAGCTACTGGCAGGCCTACGACGCCGAGGGCAAGCCGATCCAGCCCTGACGATGACCACTGCGCGATGCGTCAACGGGCAGGCATCGCGAACCGGAGAGCGACAGGAGTCAACGATGACCGGGCTTCTCGACGTGCGCCACGTGAGCAAGACCTTCAGGGTCGATGGAGCTCCGATCCAGGTGCTGCAGGACATCTCGCTGTCGGTGCGGACGGGGGAGTTCGTCTCCATCGTCGGCCCCAGCGGCTGCGGAAAGTCGACGCTGCTGCGATTGCTGTCGGGGCTGGAACGCAATTTCGTCGGCGAGATCACCCAGGACGGCCAGCCGATTGCGGGCACCGATCTCGATCGCGGCATCGTATTCCAGGAGCCGCGCCTGTTCCCGTGGGCCACCGTCTGGCAGAACGTCGCGATCGGCCTGCAGAACTCGCCGATGAGCGCTGGCGACAAGCAGCGCTCGATCGCCGATCATATCGCCCTGGTCGGGCTGGAGGGGTTCGAGCGGGCCTATCCGCATCAGCTGTCGGGCGGCATGGCCCAGCGCGCGGCGATCGCGCGCGGCCTGGTCAACCGGCCGCGGATCCTGCTGCTCGACGAGCCGTTCGGTGCGCTCGATGCGCTGACCCGTGCGAAGATGCAGATCCAGCTGCAGCAGATCTGGGCGCACGAAAAGATCACCATGGTCCTGGTGACCCATGATGTCGACGAGGCGGTTTTTCTCGGCGACCGTGTGGTCGTGCTGGCGCCGCGGCCGGGCCGGATCGCGGATATCGTCGACGTGTCGGCGCCGCGGCCGCGCTCACGGGCCGACGATGCGCTGGCCCATATCCGCAACCGCATCGTGTTGGCGCTGGAACAGCGGACCGCGGGGAGCCAGACGGCGCCGCTTCAGCTCGCCGCAAGTACGCTGTTGCACTGATGAAGGCAGCAGATCGGAGGACCGGTGGCCAGTGACATCACCATTCCGCGCCTGACGGAGCAGGGGGCGTTGCCGCGCCTGCGGGCGGGAATTTCGATCAACCGGCTGCGGCAACTCGCCCGTGGGGTGGCGCCGGCGCTCTGGCTCGCGGTGTTTCCCGTCGTCGTGCTGTCGACCTGGTGGTGGGGTACCACCGCGGGGTGGCTGCCCGAGCAGATTCTGCCCCGGCCAGGCGAGGTGCTGCACGCCCTCATCGAGATGACCCGCAGCGGTGAGCTCGGCGCGCATGCCGGGATCAGCCTGTTGCGGGTGGCTTACGGCTTTGTCGCGGGCGCGGCCATCGGGCTCGTGCTCGGCGCGGCGATGGGCCTGTCGCGCACCGTGGACGACTATGTCGCGCCGCTGTTCACCGCGATTGCCCAGGTCCCGGCGCTCGCCTGGATTCCGCTGGCCATGCTGTTGCTCGGCATCGGAGAGGCGCTGAAGGTCGTGGTGATCGCCAAGGCGACGCTGGTGCCGGTGGTGATGAACACGCGCGCGGGTGTGCGCAGCGTGCCGCGCGGCCTCGTCGAGGTCGGCGACAGCTTCCGTTTCAGCACTTGGCAGGCGCTGCGCCTCATTGTGCTGCCCGGTGCGGTGCCGCCGATCTTCACCGGCCTGCGCTACGGCCTGACCCATGCCTGGATCGCGCTGGTCAGCGTCGAGCTGCTCGCCTCCTCGGAGGGGCTCGGCTACCTGCTGGTCTGGGGGCGGCAGATGTTCTGGCTGGACACCGTGCTGATGGCGATGCTGGTCATCGGGGTGATCGGCTTCGCATCCGACAAGGTCCTCGCCATGGTCGAGCGGCGGCTGCAGCGGTGGCGGACCGATGGCGTCGTCTGACCTTGCCATCGCTGATGGCTTCCAGGCGCGCTGGCTCCGCGGGCTGGTGTTGCCGGCGGTGCTGCTGATCCTGTGGGAGGTCGCCGCGCGCACGGGTCTCGCCAATCCTCAGTTCCTGCCGCCGCTCGAAAAGGTCGGCGCGACTGCGGTGCGGCAACTGCTGAGCGGCGAGCTGGCCTACGATCTCGCCGTCAGCCTGCGCCGCGACGTGCTGGGCTTCGTCATCGGCGTCGGGGTGGGGGGCGTGATCGGCCTGCTGCTCGGGCTGTCGCCGATGGCCGACCGCATCGTCACGCCATGGTTCAACGGGCTGAAGCAGATCGCCTTGCTGGCGTGGATTCCCTTGATCGCGATCTGGTTCGGGTTTGACGAGATGGCCAAGGTGGTGTTCATCGCACTCGCCGCGGCGATCCCGGTGATCCTCAACCTCGTCGAGGGGGTACGCAGCACGTCGGCGAGGCATATCGAGGTTGGCGAGGTGTTCGGGTTCAGCCGCTGGCAGGCGATCAGGCTGATCTATCTGCCGTCGGCGCTGCCGTCGATCCTCACCGGGCTTCATCTTGCCTTGATCTACGCCTGGCTCGCCACCATCGGCGCCGAATACTTCATGGCGGCGGGACCGGGCATCGGCGGCCTGATCATCGCCGGCCGCGAGCGCTTCGAGATGGATCTTGTCATGCTCGGCATCGTGGTGCTGGGCACCGTCGGCTTCGCCATCGATCGCACGGCGATGGCCCTCGAGCGGCGTCTGCTACGGTGGCGTCAGGTCTGACGGCGTATGCGGCAGGGCCAGTCGCGAGATGGGATCCGTCAGACGGTCTCGCTGAAGATGCCGTTCAGCACGAACCTGTAGCGCTCGGGCCGCACGAAGAAGGTCGAGTGCTCGGCGCAGCCGCCGTCGCGGAAATAGGACGTGCGCTCCATGGTCAGCAGGGCGGCATCGGGCGTGGTCTGCAGGCTGCTTGCGAGCTCCTTGCCGGCGATCTGTGCGCCCAGCTCCATTTTCGCCTGCACGACCACGGTGCCGGTGAGGTCGGCGATCACCGCATAGGTCGGCCGCCGCTCGACATCCGCGCGGCTGAGGCCGGTGAGGTTCACGGGCAGATGGCTGCGGCCGAGGGCGATCGGCTCGTCGTCGATCAGATGCAGGCGCTGCAGCAGCAGGCATTGCCGCCGTCGTGCGCCGAACAGCGGCCTCAGGTTCGCCGGCGTCGCCACCATGCGCAGGGCGGTGATGCGCATGGTCGCGTTCAATCCCTGCCGCCGTAGCGTCTCGTGGAAGCTGCGCAGCACGTTGAGTTCGTGGCGCACCTCCTTGCCCGCGACGAACGTGCCCTTGCCCTTGCGGCGGTCGATCAGGCCGTCCTTGTCGAGGGCGTCGAGCGCGAGCCGCACGGTGACGCGGCTGACGTCGAAGCGCGCGCCGATTTCGGCCTCCGAGGGCAGGCGCCCCGACGGCTCGAACTGGCCGCTGGCGATCTCGTGACGCAGCCGGTCGGCGATCTGCTGGTAGAGAGCTGTCGCGTTTTCTCTCACGAGAGGCATTTTGTCCTCGCATCCATGCCGCGAAGGGGCGGATCTTTCGTTTTGCTGGCCGGGCCGGCGCTCGGGTTGCCGCGATGCAAACTTGTATCATAATGTATTACATGCTTGCTTCTCGCACCAGCCCCCGCGAAACCGCGCCCAAGCGCTCCGTCCGCGGCGTGGCCTTCACAGCCGATCGCATCGGTTTCGCCTATCAGCCGGGCCGCGACATCTTTCGGCATTTATCGCTCAAGGCACGGCCGGGCGAGTTCGTGGCGCTGCTCGGCCCGTCGGGCTGCGGCAAGTCGACATTGCTCAACCTGTTGTCAGGCTTTCTCGCGCCGGATGCTGGCATGGTCTCCATCGCCGGCCGTGCGGTGACGCCCGAGATGCCGGAACTCGGCTATGTGTTTCAAGCGCCCAATCTGTTTCCATGGCTGAGCGTGCTGGAGAACGTCCGGTTCGGCTTGCGCATGGCGGGCCAACTGGCGCCGGACGCGCAACGGGACAAGGCGCGGCAGGCACTCGCGCTGGTCGATCTCGGTGACGCGGCGAACGAATTGCCGAACCGGCTGTCGGGCGGCATGCAGCAGCGTGTGGCGTTGGCGCGCACCCTGGTGCTGGAGCCGAGCGTGCTGTTGATGGACGAGCCGTTCGCGGCGCTCGATGCCATCACCCGCGGGGCGATGAACGAGGAACTGCTGCGGCTGTGGTCGCGGCTCGGACAAACTGTCCTCTTCATCACCCATGACGTCGAGGAGGCAGTGTTTCTCGCCGATCGCGTCATCGTGCTTGGTCTGCCGCCCTACGGCATCGACTGTGAAGTGACGATCGACCTGCCGCGGCCGCGTGACCGGTTGCGGACGCGGGCGCTGCCGCGCTTCGCCGAGCTCAGCGAGTTGCTGCTGCGGCGGATCGCCGGTGTGATGACAACGCGGTCGAAGCCGTCGCTCGTTTCAGATAATGGACCTGTGCAATGATCAGACGTTGGGTATCGGGCCTTGCCGTGCTGGCGGCGTGGGGATTCTCTGGCGCGCAGGCGGCCGAGCCGCTGCGCATCGGCTGGGTGGCGGCAATGGCCAATGCGCCGGCGGTGATCGCCGAACGCAAGGGGTTCTTTGCAGCGGAAGGGCTTGCCGTCGAGCTGAAGCCGTTCGGCGACGGCCCGGTGATCCAGCAGGCGATGGCGAGCGGCGAGCTCGATGTCGGCTATATTGGCGCGCCGCCGGTCTATCAGTGGTTCTCCAGAGGGCTCGACAGCCGCATCCTGGCGAAGGTGAACTACGGCCAGGCCGCGGTCGTGGCGAAGGCCGGCGGGCCGATCGCCGGTCTGCAGGACCTGCGCGGCCGGCGGCTCGCCGGTGTGGCCCGGGGCAGCGGCATGGACGTGCTGCTGCGCGGCTATGTGCTGAAGGAGAAGGGGGGGCTTGATCCGGATGCCGACCTGTCGCTGTCGCAACTGCCGGTCGGCAACATGAACGCGGCGCTCGACACCGGCACAGTGGACGCGGTGTTCTCCTGGGAGCCGTTCGTCAGCCAGGCGGTGCTGCGCGGCACGGGGCGCGTGGTGCTCGACGTCAACGCCGCCATCCCCGGCTATCCCTGGTATGTGGTGATGGCGCCGGCGAAGACGCTGAAGGAGCGCCCCGAGGATCTCGTGAAGCTGCTGCGGGCACATCGCCGTGCCATCGCCTTCCTGCGCGATCATGCGGCGGAGGCGGATGCGATCATCGCCAGCGAGTTCAAGCTCGAGACCGTGACGGCGCCGGACGGCCGCACGTTGACGCCGCAAGCGGTGGTCGCGGAAGCGCGCAAGCGGCTGGGCTGGTCGGACGAGCTGACGGCGTCGGACCGCGCCTTCATCCAGCGCCTGATGGACTACTCGCGCGATCTCGGCTTCCTGGGCCGTCCTCTCAAGGTCGAGCAGATCGTCGACGACGGCCCGTGGAAACGCGCGGTCGAGCAGAACTGACGCGCGCGATGACCTTGCCGAGGCCATCCTGGAGCTGGGCGTCGCTGCCTGCGCTGCTGCTCGTGTGGTGCATCGCGGCGAGCCGCGTGCCATCTTACGTGTTGCCGCAGCCTTGGGAGGTCGCACAGGAAGCGCTGCACTGGATCGGCCGCGGCGATCTCGGCCGCCAGGTTGGGGCGAGCCTGTTGCGCGAGGCCGGCGGCTTCGGCGCCGCGGTGATCGCGGCGCTTGTGATCGGTACCGCCGCAGGACTGTCGCCGCGCTTTCGCAGCTTCGTCACGCCGTTGGTCGGCCTGTTCATGGCGATCCCGCCGATCGCCTGGGCGCCGCTCTGCCTGATCTTCTTCGGGCTCGGCTACCTCGCCATCGCTGTGGTGATCTTCATCGCCGCAGTGTTTCCGATGGCGCTGACCATCCAGGAGGGCGTGCTCGGCATTGTCGGCGGCCAGGTGCGTGCGGCACGCACCCTCGGCGCGAGGCGCCTGCAGTTGCTGGGGCACGTCTATCTTCCTGCGTCGCTGCCATTCGTCACCGCGGCGCTGCGCATCGGTTTCAGCCAGGCGTGGCGCGCGCTGGTCGCGGCCGAAATGATCGGGGCTTCGCAGGGCATTGGCTGGATGGTGGCGATGGGCGGCCAGGTCGGCAACGCCAGCCAGGTGCTGCTCGGCATTGTGCTGATCGGCCTGATCGCGTGGCTGGCCGAGAGCCTTGTGTTCCGCCGGATCGAGCGCCACTACCAGGCCTGGCGCACCTCCTAATCACTTGCATCGAGAGAGCATCGCATGACCACGTCGACTGATCCGCGCGCCCGTGCCGGGGCTTTCATTGCACCGAAGGGCCTCTATGAGCAGAACAAGGCGCTGCCGTTTCTCGGACGCATCAGCTGCAACCGGTCGCAGCTCGTCGCGGGCGAGTGGACGGAGATCGAGTTGGTGTACGAGGTCGGGGCGGTCGGCCTTGCCGACGGCGCCTGGCTGAAGCTCGCATTCAAGTTCTATTCCGACTGGGCGCTGTTCCAGACCACCGACCCCACTGGCGCCAACTACGTCTCCGCCGAATATCACGCCGCCCCGGTGCGGCCGGGGCAGAGTCCATCCACGGTGCAGGCGCTGAAAGTGCGTTTCGACCAGAAAGGCCACGAGCGGCCGTTCCAGAAGGCCATCATCGTCGACATCGTCGATGGCTACCTCAATCCGGGCGATCGCATCGTGATCCGGATCGGCGATCGCCGGCAGGGCGGCGGCGGCGCTCGGGTGCAGAGCTTCGTCGAGAAGGACTTTCGTTTCCGCCTGTTCATCGACCCGCTCGGCAGCTCGAAATTCGCCGAGGTGCCGGGCGACTGCGTCATCGATATCGTGCCGGGGCCGCCGGTGGCGCCATCGCTGCTGGCGCCGCGGCTGGTGGCGCCGGGCGTGCCGATCGACGTCGTTGTGCGCCTCGACGACCTCTGGGGCAACACCTGCCGCGATCTCACGCCGCGGGGCGAGTTGCGGCTGATTGGTCCGGACGGTGCGACGCGGAGCCAGCCGCTTGCATTCGCGCAGACCGGCTGGAGCGTTGCCCGCGCCGAAGGGATCACGCTTGCGCAGCACGGCGAGTGGCGGCTGGAGGCGAAGATCGACGGTGTCACGGAGGCGGCGCTCGGCTTCGTCCAGGTCGAGCCGCTCGATGGCGCGCTGCGGCCGCTCTACGCCGACCTGCACGTGCATTCGCACGACACGGTCGGCACCAACGACACGCTGTATAATCTCGCTTACGGCCGCGACGTCGCAGCGCTCGACGTCGTTGGCTACACCGTCAACGATTTCAACATCCGCCAGGCGCATTGGGAGCAGGCGGTGGAGATCATCGCCGGGTTGAACCAGCCCGGCCGTTTCGTCTGCTTTCCCGGGACCGAGTGGTGCGGCAACTCCAGCGCCGGCGGCGATCGCAATGTCGTGTTTCTCGGCGAAGGCAAGCCACGCTTTCCGTTCGATGCCGAGGGGCGCTCGGTGCGCTCGTTCGAGTGGAACGAGACCACCGCCGGCACCATCCGTCCCGGCGTCTGGCCGGTCGATGAGCTCTATGCGGCCTATGCCGACGATCCGGAAAGCCATCTCCTGATCCCGCATGTCGGCGGGCGGCGCTGCATCCTCGACTGGCATCATCCCGAGCTGGAACGGCTGGTCGAGATCGGCTCGTCCTGGGGCCAGTTCCACTGGTTCTACACGGACGCGCTGGCGCGCGGCTATCGGGTCGGCGCGTCGGCCGCGGGCGACGAGCACCAGGGCCGCTGCGGCGGCGGCGCGCCGGCGACCGCGGTGTTCGGCTCGCGCGGCGGTTTGACCGGCGTATTGGCCGAACGTCTCGATCGTGGCAGCGTCGGGCGGGCGCTGCGGGCACGGCGCACCTTTGCGACCACCGGCGAGCGCAGCTTCGCCAGCCTGCGGCTCGGCGATACCTGGATGGGCGAGGTCGCGACTGCGGATCTGCGCACGCCGCTGGTCTACCGCCTGCTCGGCGACCAGGGGTGGGAAGAGGTGCGGCTGTTCGATGGCGATCGCGAGATCTGGCGGCGCGATCTCGCCGCGGAAGCCGGCCTGTCGCCGCGCAAGGTGCGTGTGCGCCTGTCGGGTGCGCGCATCAAGGATCGCTACCGCGCGGCGTACTGGACTGGAGAGATCGCTGTCCGCGGCGCCGCGATCCTCGACGTGCGTGGTGTCGGCTTCGACCATCCGGAGCAGCGGGCGTGGCGCAAGGACGCCACCACGGTCGGCTTCAGCACCGCGACGCACGGCGACAGTGATGCGATCGAGCTGACGCTGTCGTCACTTGAAGGCGTCGACATCACCGTGAGCGGGGCCATCGCCGGCTATGTGAAGGTGGGAGATCCGCTGCGTCCGCCGCCGCATGTGCACGCGCCGCACTTCGAGCTGGCGGTCTCGGGCAACGAGCTGGTCGCAGGCAGCCGCACGCTCACGCTGAGCGGCATCGAGCTTGAGGTGGCGGTGGAGCGTATCGCAGACAGTCTGCTGCCGCGCGACGTCGCCGGCGAGATCGATCTCAGCTTGCTCGATCTTGCGCGGGGGCGTGAGCATCCGCTGTTCGTCACCGCGCGTCAGCGCGACCAGTCACGGGTCTGGACGTCGCCGATTTTCCTGACGCCGGCCGGTTGAAGGACGTGTCGGGCTGACGCTGCGGCGTCAGCCCGTGGCTGTCAGGGCATAGGCCGCGGCGGCGTCAAACTGCTGCCCGGCGGAGGCGGCATCGACGGAGCCGACCGGATCGGCGCTGGCGGCGCGAGCGGTCGTGGCTGTGCGGCGGCGGCCGGTGGTGGTGGCAGCGGCGCCGGCTTGTGTGCCGGTGGCGGCGCTGCCGTGGTCGGCCGCGGCGGGGGGGCCGGTGGTTTGCGCTGGACCGCGAGCTTGGCAACGTCGCGGGCAAGCTGCTCCTGGCTCGCCTTCAACTGCTCCTGGCCGGCCTTGAGCTGCTCGATGTCACGCGCCATGGCCGTGAGCGCCTGGTTGATCGACTGCAGGCTCTGTGTCGTCTCGGCCGAAGGCGCGGCTGCGGTGGCCGGCGCTACGGGTTGAGCGGAGGGTGCGGCTGCCGGCGGTGCGGGATTGGCCGTTGCAGCCTCCGGGGTCGCCGGCGACGGCTGTGCCGGCGCGTTCGACCGTGGCGTTAGCAGCGGCGCGAGCTGCGGCGCCCAGTGCGCCAGCATCAGCTTGCCGGCATCGCCATAGGATTGCCAGGCCAACATGGCGCCACCGCCCAGCAGCACTGCGAACAGGAAGCGCCCAATGGCCCGCAGCGGACGGCGCTCGCTCGCCAGCGGCCCACGAACAGGCATCGGATCGATGGCGAGGTTGTCGCCGGCAGCGATCGCGCTTGGTCGGAAGGTGGGTTCGATCGGCGGGATCGGACGGCTCGCCGCATGCTCGGGCTCCGGTCGTGGGGCGGTATCCACCACGATGTGAGGGGCTTCCGGCGCTTCGGGCGCCGGAGCGAGCGTGGGTTGCGTGCTGTCGCTGTTGGCGATCAGGATGATGTCGTGAGGATCGGTCCGCTTCGGCGGCTCGCCCTCTTTCGGCTTCAGGATGGAGAGCATCGGCGTGCTTTGGTCCCCGCAGGCATGGCGATGGGGCGCACGCGCAACCGGCGCGGCGCCCATGATCTGACAGGGTTATTCCGCACGCCGGTTTGACCAAAGCAAGGCCCTTCCGTGGAGAGTGTTGGGCTGGTTCCCGACAGGGGAGACTTCCGGACGAGCGGCCGCAAGCGTCGACACGATTGTTGTCCTGAGGCAGGCACCGGCAATTTCGGCCGCTCAAGCCGGGCCGCTCAAGCTGGGGCGTATCTCCGCGCGTGTGTTCCCTAGGGCAAGTCGCGGTCGCCTCACTCTCCCGCGGCATCAGCAGGAAGGGATGACCGCACGCCAGAATTTTGCGGCTGCTCGACGTGCTGCAGGGGTGGAGCGACCGGTGGTGGAACGGGCGCCGGTCGTGGGGTGATCCGGTATGGCTTGAGCAGGCTGATCGCCATGCCGACGGTCACGATCAGGATGCCGAGCTGGGCGAGCGGGTGCGGCCGCTCGCCCAGCAGCAGTGCCGCCTCGATGGTCGCGAGCACCGGCACCAGCGCGGCGAATGTCGCACCGATCGCCGGACCGAGAATGGTCACCGCGCGGCTGAAGAAATAGAGCCCGAGAATCGAGACCAGGACACCTTGATAGACGGCCTGCAGTGCGATGGCGCCGAGCGGTGCGTGCACCAGCGCGATGCCGCGGGTTGCAAGGTAGATCGGGCAGTAGATCGCCGCCGAGCCCACCGAGACGATCGCGGTGGCGAGCAGGGCATCGACGGACCACCGCCTGGCCGTGACGTTGTAGATCGCCCACAACAGGCCGCCGAGCAGGAACAGCGCCACGGCGGCTGGGCCACCGCCGGACAGCGCGCTGCTGCCGGCCAGTCCCATTCCCAGCAGCACCGTCGTGATGCCGACGATCTGCATGAGCGAGAGGCGCTCCTTCATGACGATGCCGCTCAGCAGTGCGGTCAAGGTGATCATGCTGCCCGGGGTCAGGGCGAAAAAGCCGACCGCGGCGCGGCTAAGACCTGCTGCCACTGCGAGGATATAGGGAGCACCGATGCCGGCGATCAGGAGAACGATCGGTGTCGCGCTCAGGCCGCCGAACCCGCGGCGCAGCAGTACCGGCAGCAGCACGATACCGGAGACGGCGAAGCGGATGAAGGTGACATCGTAGAAATCGAGGGGCGAGTACGCGACGCCGACGCGCGTGACCACCGGGAAGCCGCCCCAGATCACCGCCGCGAGGAGTCCGTAGCCCGCACCGGTCAACCTGCTGCTCATCGCGTGCTTCAGTCCCTTGCGAACCGCGCGGAGCGGCGTGGTCTTCGTTTCAGTGCGGCCGACACGAGGGCGGGTCGCTGATGTCAATAGCCTGAGCCTGCCGCCCCAGGGAGAGCCGATTGGTCATGCCAGCCCCTCGGTTCGGACAGCCCGGCGGTGAGTGACGGCCGATCAGCCGTACGGTTGATTGCCCGTTGTGTGGGTGGGGAGGAATCTGCCTGTCTCATAGGCACAGGACCCTTCGCATGACACGCGCGCCCCAGACCGCCGATCTCGTGATCAGCAATGGAAAGATCTACACGGTCGATCGCGCGCGGCGCTGGGCGAGCGCGGCGGCGGTCAGGGGCGGGCGGATCGTTGCCGTTGGCGATGACGATGAGGTGGCGCCCCTGATCGGTCCGGCGACCCGCGTCGTCGACCTGCAGGGGCGGATGGCGATGCCGGGCATTGTCGATGTCCACGCGCACATCATCAGCGGCGGGCGGGCCGATCTCTACGAGACGCGCCTGGCATCGGGCCTCGACATCGGCGGCATTGCCGAGCGTGTCGCGGCCTCGGCGCGCACGGCTGCTCCCGGGACCTGGATCGTCGGTGGCCGGTGGGAGACCGGTCAGCTCGATCGGCTCAACACTGCGGCGGCACTGGCTGCGCTCGATGCTGCGAGCGGCGATCATCCGGTGTTGCTGCGGGACGATTCCGGTCACAACCGCTGGGTCAATTCGGCGGCGCTGCGCATCGTCAACGTCACGGCCGAGACGGTCGCGCCGGACAATGGCGAGATCGGTCGCGATCCTGTGACCGGCGCGTTGACCGGGGTCATGATCGAAACTGCGTCCGGGCTGGTGGAGAAGGCCTTGACGCAGGCAGGGCACTATACCGCCGAGATGGATCGCGCCGCCGTGGCCCGCGCGATCGCGATCCTGAACGGGTTCGGCGTCACGGCGTGCCTCGACGCCGCCACCATGAAGCCGACCCTGGCGGCGCTGAAGAGTCTCGACGATCGCGGCGAGCTGTCGGCCTGGGCCGCCGCCTCGATGCCGGTCAGCTATCCGGCGGCGATGTTCGGTGACGTCGGCGAGCCGCTGTTCGCGCAGCGCGAGGATTATCGCGGCGCCCATGTCCGGCCGGACTACGCCAAGATCTTTCTCGACGGCGTGCCTGGCGCCAGGACCGCGGCCTTCCACGAGGCCTACGTGCCCGATCCTGTCCACGGCTGCTGCTTCCGTGGCGGGACCATGTTCACGGTGCCGGACCTCGTGCGCTGGATCGGCCTCTGCGAGCGCGTAAATATCGCGGTCAAGATCCATTGCGCCGGCGATGCGGCGGTGACCCAGGCGCTCGACGCCATCGATGTCGTGCGCAGCTTCAACGGGCCGACGCGCCTGGTTCATCACATCGCCCATGCCAGCTACATCGCGCCCGCCGACATCTCGCGTTTCGCCGCGCTCGGCGTTGCCGCCGACCTGTCGCCGATCATCTGGTATCCGACGCTGTTTCTGGAAGGCCACAAGGCGGCGATGGGAGAAGAGCGGGCTACGCGGTTCTGGCCGAACCGCAGCCTGCACGAGACCGGCGCGCTGATGGCCGGCGGATCGGACTGGCCGGTGGTCGCCAACCCCGATCCCTGGACCGGTATCGAGGGCATGGTCACGCGCCGCAATCCGTCCGGCGCGTTTCCCGGGGTGGCGCTGTGGCCGGAGCAGGCGCTCGATCTCGCCACCGTGCTCGCGATCTACACCATCAACGGCGCGCGCGTGCTCGGGATCGAGCAGGTCACCGGCTCGATCGAGGTCGGCAAGTCGGCGGATCTGATCGTTCTCGACCGCAACCTGTTCGAGGTGGCGGCAGATGAACTCGCGGACACCAAGGTCGTGACGACCTTCTTCGAAGGGCGCGCTGTGTATGAGCGCAACGTGGGCGTCAGGCCCTGACCGAAAAACGGTCGAACGCGGTCAGGTTCTGGGTCGGGAGATCGACGTCGCGCTGGTAGATGGTGCTCTGCAGGAAGTCGAGCTCGGTCGAACGGTCGGCATCGTCGACGTCGATGTACCAGGCCTTCGGCCGGCCGTCGGAGCCATCGCTCCAGCGATAGCCACGCCGCTTCAATTCATCTTTCAGGTCGAACGGGGCGTGCAGGGCCCAGATCCGCACGGTCTTGCGCCGCGCGCGCTCGAGCAGCACGGCCAGCACGCTTCTGTCGACGCCGGGCAGCTCGAACGCGAGGACCTCGAGCAGCGCCTGGCAGTCGTCCACCGCGCGATGGGCTTCATGGAAGAAGCCGGCCTTCATCAGCAGATAGGACAGGCGCGAGCCCTCGAAGCCGTGATCGCGCCAGGCGATCTCGCTGACCGAGCAGGCCCAGGCCTTCTGCGCGAACGTCGGGCAGTAGCGCTCCATGAACTTGCGGTCGAAGGCCGCATTGTGGGCGATGACGATGACTGCATCGGCGGCGAACGCCGCGATCCGCTCGATGTCGAGCTTGTGACCGCGGACCATCTCGTCGGTGATGCCGGTCAGCGCAGTGACTTCCGTGGGAATGGCACCTGAGGGCTGGTTGAACGTCGAGTAGGTGTCGATGACACGGGCGATTTGCCCGCCCGGCTGATAGGCGAACTTGACCATCCCAAGCTCGATGATCTCATCGCGGGTGGTGTCGAGGCCGGTCGTCTCCACGTCGAGAATGAGACCGGTCCGCGTCGTCTGGCGATCGTCCGGGGCAAACTCCTTCCGGGCCACGAGGCGGCGCAGGATCCGATAGTCCGGCGACCGCTCCAGCGTCGCCGCCAGTTCGGCCAGGTTCAGGTGCTCGGTCATGGCCGTGACTTATAGATGAGTCGCGGCCTCGGCGCGCTTTTCGCCCCTCGGGGCTGTGAATCGCCGAAAACGGCGAAACTCAGGTTCCATACCGTGCGAGGCCGAGATCTGACGCGTCGATCTCGGGAGCGCGGCCGCTGATCAGGTCGGCGAGGACACGCGCGGAGCCGCAGGCCATGGTCCAGCCCAGGGTGCCGTGCCCGCTGTTGATGAACAGGTTGGCGTAGCGGCTGCGGCCGATCACCGGCGTGCCGTCCGGCGTCATCGGGCGCAGGCCGGACCAGAAGCTCGCGGCGCCGACGTCGCCGCCGCCGGCGAACAGGTCCGTCACCGAGTGCTCGAGCGTCGCACGGCGCCGCTGCGGCAGGTCGTTGGTGTAGCCCGAGATCTCCGCCATGCCGCCGACACGGATGCGGTCGCCGAGGCGGGTGATCGCGATCTTGTAGGTCTCGTCCATGATCGTAGATTCGGGCGCGCGGCTGGCATCGACGATCGGGATGGTCAGCGAGTAGCCCTTCACCGGGTAGATCGGCAATTGCAGGTCGATCATGGCTGCGAGCTGCGGCGAGAAGCTGCCGAGTGCCAGGACATAGGCGTCCGCGGTGACCAGGCCGGCGGAGGTTGCGACCCCGGCGATGCCGCCGCGCTCGCTGCGCAGGCCCTCGATCGCATGGCCGTACCGGAACGACACGCCGGCCGCGGCTGCGAGCTTGGCGAGGGCGGTGGTGAACTTGAAGCAGTCGCCGGTCTCGTCGTTCGGCAGGCGCAGCCCGCCGACGATCTTGTCGCGGGCATGGGCGAGTGCGGGCTCCGCGGCGATGCAGCCCGCCGGATCGAGCAGCTCGAACGGCACGCCGTCGGCGCGCAGCACCTCGATGTCCTTGGCAGTGCCGTCGAGCTGACCTTGCGTGCGGAACAGCTGCAGCGTGCCCTGGGTGCGCCCGTCATAGCTGATGCCGGTGTCCTTGCGCAGCGCGATCAGGCAGTCGCGGCTGTATTCGGCAAGCCGCACCATCCGGCTCTTGTTCACAGCGTAGCGCGCGGCTGTGCAGTTGCGCAGCATGCTGAACAGCCAAGCCACCATGGAGAGGTCGAGGCGTGGCCGCAGGATCAGCGGCGCATGCTCCATGAACAGCCACTTCATCGCCTTGACCGGAATGCCGGGCGCGGCCCAGGGCGAGGCGTAACCCGGCGAGATCTGCCCGGCATTGGCGAAGCTGGTTTCGAGGGCCGCGCCATCCTGGCGGTCGATCACCGTGACCTCGTGGCCGGCGCGGGCCAGATAGTAGGCGGTGGTGACGCCGATGACGCCTCCACCCAGCACTGCGATTTTCATGCGGGCCTCACGACACGGTTGGAGAAGTCAGCCTCGTCATCGACACGGATCCGCGCGTAGCGCTGACCCAGCGACGTGAGGATTTCATAGGGGATGGTGCCGGCGTCACGTGCGACGTCGTCCAGCGTCTGGTGGGGGCCGATCAGTTCGACGAGGTCGCCCGGGCGCAGGGCGCCTTCGGGCAATGCGCTGATGTCGAGCGTCAGGCTGTCCATCGAGACGCGCCCGGCGATGGGCAGGCGGACGCCGTCGACGTAGGCGGCACCGCGCTCGCTGAGGCAGCGCGGCCAGCCATCGGCATAACCGACGCCGATGGTCGCAAGGCGGGTCGGGCCGGATGCCCGGAAGGTCAGGCCATAGCCGACACCGGTGCCTGTGTTGATCTCGCGCACCTGGATCACCCGCGCGTCGAGCCGCACCACCGGCCGCAGCCGCGCAGCGCCAGGGACCGGATCGGCGCCGTAGAGCGCGATGCCGGGGCGCACGAGTTCGCCATGGAAGGAAGCATCGAGAAACGCGCCGCCGGAATTGGCGAACGAGCGGCGGAGCGCCGGAAACTGCGCAGCGAAATGGCGGAAGACGGCGAGCTGCTCCGTGTTGGCCATGTGCTCGGGCTCGTCGGCGCAGGCGAGGTGGCTCATCAGGAGGACGAGATCGATGCCGTCGAGCATCGCCGGATGTGCGAGCAGCTGTTCGACCTCGCCGGCCGCCAGGCCGAGCCGTGACATGCCGGTGTCGACCTGCAGCGCGGCCGGCAGACGGCGCCCCCGCTGCACGCCTGCCGCTGACCATGCGCAGACCTGCGGCAGGGAGTTGAGGACGGGGATGACGCCGAGCGCAATCGCTTCGGCCTCTGCGCCCGGCAACAGCCCGTTGAGAACATAGAGCGCTGCTGTCGGCGGCAGGTGAGCCCGCAAGTTGCGGGTCTCGGAGAGTTGCGCCACGAAGAAGTGCCGGCAGCCGTCCTTCAGCAGCGCGGCGGCGACCTGCGCGGCGCCGAGGCCATAGGCATCGGCCTTCACCACCGCGGCGACCTCGGCCGGGCACACGCGATCGCGGATCAGCCGATAGTTCGATCGCAGCGCTGACAGGTCGATGGTCAGAACCGCGCCGGCGGCAATGTCATAGGGGGTGAATGCTAGCGTCATGAAGCGCACCACAAATCAGTCGCCATGACGCTACAGGAGGATTGTTCGAATGTTGGTTGATTGAGTGGAATATTCCGCCTAATCTCGTCTTATAACGAAATAAAAATCGATTTTGAGCAATAATATGCAGAGCATCGATGCCATCGACCGGCAAATCCTGCGCCACCTCAAGGCGGACGGACGGATCAGCAACGTCAAGCTCGCCGCCGCGGTCGGGCTGTCGCCTTCGGCGTGCCTGCGGCGGGTCCAGATCCTCGAGGAGCAGGGGACGATCCGCGGCTACACCGCCATCGTCGAAGGCCCCGACACCGGCGCCGGGATCGTCATCATCGTGCAGATCACCTTGGAGCGGCAGACCGAGCAGTTCCTGCAGCGCTTCGAGGCGGCAGTGCGCAAGCATCCCGAGATCCGCGAGTGCTACCTGATGACCGGCGGCTCCGACTATCTGCTCCATGTCGAGGCGGAGAGTGCCGCCGCCTACGAGGCGGTCCACAAGGAGGTGCTGTCGCGCCTTCCGGGGGTGGCGCGGATTCATTCCAGCTTTGCGATCCGCCGGGTGCTGCCTGCGCGCTAGGCGCGGTGCTGACGTTCAGCGCTCGTGTTAGACGGGGCCAGCCTGCCAGACGCCGAGCGCGGCGCCTGCGGTTGCGCTCAGGACGACGATCAGCAGCGGCGGCGCCCGCCAGGCGGTCAGCAGGACGAAACCGGTGAGGGCGATGGCGAAGTCGCCCTGCGTCTTGACGGTGGTCGACCACACTGGATTGTAGAGGGCCGCGCCCAGAATGCCGACGACGGCGGCATTGATGCCGCGCATGATCGCCTGGGCGAAGCTGCGCCGGCGGAACGTATCCCAATAGGGCAGTGCCGCGACCAGGACGAGGAGGCCCGGCAGGAAGATGGCGACGAGCGCGAGCGCTGCACCGGCAAGCGCGTGTGGCGCCGGCTGCATGATGGCGCCGAGATAGGCGGCAAAGGTGAAAAGCGGTCCCGGGACGGCCTGCGCCGCGCCGTAGCCGGTGAGAAAGGCATCGTCGGTCACCCAGCCGGGCGCGACCACGGCCTCGCGCAGCAGCGGCAGCACGACATGGCCGCCGCCGAACACCAGCGCGCCGGAGCGATAGAAGGCGTCGAACAGCGCGACGCCGGCATGGGGCCACAGACCGCGCAGGACGGGCAAGCCGATGAGCAGCGCGAAGAAGGCGATTAGCGCGGCCAGGGCGACACGTCGGCTGACGGTGGCGCCGATGCGCCCGGGATCGTCGGCGCCGGCGCCACCGCAGAGCCGCCAGCCCAGCACGCCGCCGATCAGGATGGCGCCGATCTGCGCGATCGAGGACGTGCTGGTGAGGATGATCAGCGCGGCGACCAGAGCGATGGAAGCGCGCGTCCGGTCGGGGCAGAGGTTGCGGGCCATGCCCCAGACCGCCTGGGCGACGATCGCCACCGCGACCAGCTTGAGGCCGTGCACCAGACCGAGGCCGAGGGGACTGTTCAGCGACGCCGCACCGTAGGCGAACAGCACGAGCACGAGCGCCGAGGGCAGCGTGAAGCCGATCCAGGCGGCCGCGCCGCCGAGATAGCCCGCGCGCATCAAGCCGATGGAAAATCCAACCTGGCTGCTGGCTGGGCCGGGAAGAAACTGGCACAGCGCGACCAGATCGGCATAGGCCTGTTCCTCCAGCCAGCGCCGGCGGACGACGAACTCCTCACGGAAATAGCCAATGTGAGCGATCGGGCCGCCAAACGAGGTGACGCCGAGGCGCAGGAAGGTCAGCAGGACTTCGCGGGCTGTTCCGGGATGGGATGGCATCATGGTTCGCGGCGAGGCTGTCTCGAGGAGGGCTCGGTCGGCTGTTTCTCAGCTACGATGGACCACACACAATAACGCGCCGTCAATGTGCAAACGTCGATGGTCGGGGAAAAGCAACCGGCGTGCAGCCTCGATCAGCTCAAGACGAGTCACGCCTCGGGTCCGGTCTCGCCGTCGATCAGCGGATCGGGGCCGCAGGCTGCGACGAGCCGGTTCACGTCACGAATTTCGATGATCTGCCCTTTGACGCGAAGCCCCGCCTGTTCCAGGCCCGACAGGGCCCGCGAAAACGACTCGCGTGTGATTCCGAGTTCGGAGGCGATGAGGTTCTTCTCATAGGGCAGGCACGCGCGCTTCGGCGTGCCCTGCTGCTTCGACAGCGCGAGGACGTAGCATCCGACGCGCTGCGTGGCGGAGCGCAGTTTGAGGTTCTTGATCTGTCGGACCATGCGGCGAAATTGCTGAGCCAGGCTGCCGATGACCTGGTGGGCAAGTGTCGGATTGGCCGCAACCGCTTCGCGGAAGGCGTCCGCATGGATTAGCAGGAAGCGTGACTGCTCGGGCACGCGGGCCTGCATCAGGTAGGGGGCATTGGTGACCGTGGCCGCAGGAATGACCAGTTCGGGCGCGCGGACCACCTCGATGAGGACCTCGCGGCCTTCCGCGGAGCGCCCGAACAGCTGGGCCGAGCCGGACATGACCACGAGCTGGAAGTTCGGCATGTCGCCCTGTTCGAACAGCACGGTGCCCGGTGCAACGCCGTGGATCACGGCGTTGCGGAGCAGTTCGGCGCGCGTTGCTGCAGACAGTCCGCCAAATAGCGGCAGATCGTTTGCATCGAAGCTGGTCGGAGTGGCGTCCAAAGGCAGAACTCCTCGATCAAATGTCCGTCCGGGATTTGTGGATGATATGTGACAAATGTCACATCGGTCGTTGATCTCGATCAATGCTGGTGCGGCGGCACGCTGCCAGTTTGTGCGAACAGGAATCCTCCCGCCGCACTGCAGGGGCAGACGACGATGCAAGCCGCCACGAATCCGAAATCAGGACCAATTCTGGGCATGAGCACGGTGGCCTTCACCGTGTGCTTTGCTGTCTGGACCATCTTCTCCATCATCGGCATCCGCATTCGCGGCGAACTCGGCCTGAGCGAAACGCAATTCGGCCTGCTGGTCGGCGCCCCGATCCTCACCGGATCGTTGATCCGCGTCGTGCTCGGCATCTGGACCGACGTTTACGGTGGGCGGCTGGTCTTCACAGTCACCATGCTCGCGGCGGCGGTTGCGACATTCCTCTTGTCCTACGCGCACACTTATCCGCAGATGCTGCTCGCGGCGCTCGGCGTCGGCATTGCCGGCGGCTCTTTCGCGGTCGGCGTGGCCTATGTGTCGCGCTGGTATCCGAAGGAGAAGCAGGGCACGGCGCTCGGCATCTTCGGTGCGGGAAATGTCGGCGCGGCCGTCACCAAGTTCCTCGCTCCCTTCGTGCTCGTTGCTTATGGCTGGCAGACGGTGGCGCAGGTCTGGGCCGCCGGCCTCGTGGTCATGGCGGTCATCTTCTGGCTGACCACCGCAGACGATCCGGTTCTGGTCGAGCGGCGACAGAAGGGCATCCGGCCAAAGAGCGCCTGGCTCGAGCTCGAGCCGCTGAAGAATGTCCAGGTCTGGCGCTTCTCGCTCTATTACTTCTTTGTCTTCGGCGCCTTTGTCGCGCTCGCGCTGTGGCTGCCGCAGTATCTGATCAACGTCTATGGCGTCGACATCCGGGCGGCAGGCATGATCGCGGCGTTCTTCTCCGTTCCTGCCAGCATCTTCCGCGCCTATGGCGGCCACCTCTCCGACGTCTATGGTGCGCGGCGGGTGCTGTACTGGACGTTCATGGTCGCGGTGGCAGCGACGTTCGTCCTGTCCTATCCGCCGACCGACTACATTGTGCACGGCGTCAAGGGGCCGGTGTCGTTCCACCTCGAAATGGGGCTGGTCGGCTTCACGGTCACGGTCTTTGTGCTCGGCTTCTTCATGGCGCTCGGCAAGGCCGCCGTCTACAAGCACATCCCGGTGTACTACCCCGACCACGTCGGCTCTGTCGGCGGCCTCGTCGGCATGATCGGTGGCCTTGGTGGATTTGTGCTGCCGATCCTGTTTGGCGTCCTGTTGGATCTGACTGGCCTCTGGACCAGCTGCTTCATGGCGCTGTTTGTCCTCGTGACCGGCGCGCTGATCTGGATGCATGCGGCCATTCGCCAGATGGAGCGCGAAGCGACCGCAGGCGAGCTCGCGCAGTTGCCGCCGTTCCCCGAGATGCAGGGGATGCCGAAGCCGAGCATGCCCGTCACTGCGACCGGCGCGGTGCTGACCGACTGGCGGCCCGAGGATGCGACGTTCTGGCGGCGGACCGGGCGGGCGATCGCGCGACGCAATCTCTGGCTGTCGATCCCGGCGCTGCTGCTGTCCTTCGCGATCTGGCAGGTCTGGTCGGTCGTCGTCGCCAAACTGCCGCTCGTCGGCTTCACCTACAGCACGGACCAGCTGTTCTGGCTCGCGGCGCTGCCGGGCCTGTCCGGCGCGACGCTGCGCATCTTCTATTCTTTCATGGTGCCGATTTTCGGTGGCCGGCTGTGGACCACGCTGACGACCTGGTCGCTGATCATTCCGGCGGTCGGGATCGGCATCGCCGTGCAGAACCCGGACACGCCCTATGTGGTGATGCTGATCCTCGCCCTGCTGTGCGGCTTCGGCGGCGGCAACTTCGCTTCGTCGATGGCCAACATCTCCTTCTTCTTCCCCAAGGAGGAGAAGGGCAATGCGTTGGCGCTCAATGCCGGTCTCGGCAACCTCGGTGTCAGCGTCGTTCAGTTCGTGGTGCCGCTCGCGATCACCACGGCGATGTTCGGCTGGCTGGGCGGCGATCCCGAGACCATGAAGGGGGCCGCGGGGCCGGCGCCGCTGTGGCTGCAGAACGCTGGATTCGTGTTCGTGCCCTTCATCGTAGTCTCAGCGTTCGCGTCGTGGTTCGGCATGAACGACATCGCCGCGGCGAAGGCGTCGTTTGCGGAGCAGGCGGTGATCTTCCAGCGCCGGCACAACTGGATCATGTGCTGGCTCTACACCGGAACGTTCGGCTCCTTCATCGGCTACTCCGCCGGTTTCCCGCTGCTGGCCAAGACGCTGTTTCCCGATATCAACGCCTTGCAGTTCGCCTTCCTCGGCCCGCTGGTCGGCGCGCTGTCGCGCTCGGGTACCGGGTGGCTCGCCGACAAGTACGGCGGTGCCCGCGTCACGCTCGGGGTGTTCGTCCTGATGATGCTCGGGGTGCTCGGCGTGCTATGGTTCATCGGCGTCAAGGACCAGCCGGGCGCGTTCTGGGGCTTCTTCGCCTGCTTCCTGGTGCTGTTCTTTGCCAGCGGCGTCGGCAACGCCTCAACCTTCCAGATGATCCCGACGATCATGGCCAAGGAGATCGATCGGCTGATGCCGGACGCAGATGCCGAAGCCCGGCGCAGCGAGGCCGAGAAGGAATCGGCTGCCATCACCGGCTTCACCTCGGCGATCGCGGCCTTCGGCGCCTTCTTCATCCCGAAGAGCTACGGCAGCTCGATCGCGATGACCGGCGGGCCGGAGGCTGCACTGTGGGCCTTCCTTGTCTTCTATGTGAGCTGCCTTGTCGTGACGTGGACGGTCTATGCCCGCAAAGGTGGCCTGCTCCACGACGTGGAGCATGCCAGGCGGGCATCGTCCCAGCGTGTGGTTGCAGCCGAATAGCCCAGAGGCATAAGCGATGTCGCATTTTCTCGACCGACTGACTTTCTTCCACAAGAACGTCGACCAGTTCTCCGATGGTCACGGGATCGTCACCAGCGAAAACCGCGCCTGGGAGGACGGCTACCGCAAGCGCTGGCAGCACGACAAGATCGTCCGCTCCACGCACGGCGTGAACTGCACCGGCTCGTGCTCGTGGAAGATCTACGTCAAAGGCGGTATCGTCACCTGGGAGACGCAGCAGACCGACTATCCGCGCACGCGGCCGGACCTGCCCAATCACGAGCCGCGGGGTTGCGCGCGCGGCGCTTCCTACAGCTGGTATCTCTATTCCGGCGCCCGGGTGAAGTATCCGATGATCCGCAGCCGGCTGTTGAAGCTGTGGCGCGCGGCGCGAGCGACGCTGTCGCCGGTGGCGGCATGGGCGTCGATCGTCGAGGATCCCGCCAGGCGGCAGTCCTACACCTCGATCCGCGGCCACGGCGGCTTCGTCCGCGCGACCTGGGACGAGGTCAACGAGATCATTGCGGCGGCCAACGCCTATACCATCAAGGCCCATGGGCCGGACCGCGTCATCGGCTTCTCGCCGATCCCGGCGATGTCGATGGTGTCCTATGCGGCCGGCTCGCGCTACCTGTCGTTGCTCGGCGGCGTCTGCATGTCGTTCTATGACTGGTACTGCGACCTGCCGCCTGCCAGCCCCCAGACCTGGGGCGAGCAGACCGACGTACCGGAGAGCGCCGACTGGTACAATGCCGGCTTCATTATCGTCTGGGGCTCGAACGTGCCGCAGACGCGCACGCCCGACGCCCACTTCTATACCGAGGTCCGCTACAAGGGGACCAAGAGCGCGGTGGTCAGCCCGGACTACGCCGAAGCGACCAAGTTTGCCGACATCTGGCTCAATCCGAAGCAGGGCACCGACGCGGCGCTCGCGCTTGCCATGGGGCACGTCATCCTGAAGGAGTATTATCTCGATCGGACGGTGCCGTATTTCGACGACTATGCCCGTCGCTACACCGATATGCCGTTCCTGGTGCGCCTGGTCGAGCGCGATGGACGGCTCGTTCCGGAGCGGCTGCTGCGTGCTTCCGAGATCGCCGGCCATCTCGGTGAAACCAACAATCCCGAATGGAAGACGGTCGCCATCGACGAGGCCACCGATGCGCTGGTCGCGCCGCTCGGCTCCGTCGGCTATCGCTGGGGCGAGGCCGGCAAATGGAATCTGGAGGACAAGGACGGGCAGGGGCGCGCCGTTCGCCTCAAGCTGACGCTCGCGGGTGAGACAGCCGAAATCGCGTCGGTCGACTTTCCCTACTTTGGCGGACGCGCAACCGAGCATTTCGTGGCGACTGCGCATGGCGAGATCCTGTCCCGCCGTGTGCCGGTCCGCACCGTGACCACAGCGGACGGCACGCAAGTGAAGGTCGCGACCGTGTTCGATCTGACCATGGCCAATTACGGCCTCGCGCGTGGCATCGGCGGCGAGAATGTTGCCGCGAGCTACGACGACGATGTGCCGTTCACCCCGGCCTGGGCGGAGCGGATCACCGGCGTCAAGCGCGATGCGATCATCGCTGTGGCGCGCGAATTCGCTGGTAACGCGGAGAAGACCCGTGGCCGCTCGATGATCATCATCGGCGCGGGCATGAACCATTGGTACCACATGGACATGAACTACCGCGGGGTGATCAACCTCCTGGTGTTCTGCGGCGCCATCGGGCAATCCGGCGGCGGCTGGTCGCACTATGTCGGCCAGGAGAAGCTGCGGCCGCAAACCGGCTGGACGCCGCTCGCATTCGCGCTCGACTGGGCGCGGCCGCCGCGGCAGCAGAATTCGACGTCGTTCTTCTACGCCCACACCGACCAGTGGCGCTATGAGACGCTGACCGCGGAGGAGATCCTGTCGCCGACGGCGCCGGAAGGTGACTGGTCGGGCAGCTTCATCGACTACAATGTCCGCGCCGAACGGATGGGCTGGCTGCCGTCGGCGCCTCAGCTCAAGCAGAACCCGCTCGGGATCGCTGCGCGAGCCGCCGCGGCCGGCGTCGAGGTCAAGGATTTTGTGGCCACGGCGCTGGCGTCAGGCGATCTCGAACTGTCGTGCCATGATCCGGACAATCCGGCCAACTGGCCGCGCAACATGTTCGTCTGGCGCTCCAACCTGCTGGGGTCATCGGGGAAAGGGCACGAGTATTTCCTGAAGCATCTGCTCGGCACCCGTCACGGCGTGATGGGCAAGGATCTCGGCGCCGAAGGTGCGATCCGCAACAAGGAGGTCGTCTGGCATGATGACGCGCCGCAGGGCAAGCTCGACCTGCTGGTAACGCTCGACTTCCGCATGTCCACCACCTGCGTGTACTCGGACATCGTGCTGCCGACGGCAACCTGGTACGAAAAGAACGACCTCAACACCTCCGACATGCATCCGTTCATCCACCCGTTGTCGGCGGCGGTCGATCCGGCGTGGGAGGCGCGGTCGGACTGGGACATCTACAAGGGTCTTGCGAGAACGTTCTCCGAGGTGGCGCCCGAGGTGCTGGGTGTCGAGCAGGATGTGGTGCTGACGCCGATCCAGCACGACACGCCGGGGGAAATCGCCCAGGCGCTCGACGTCAGGGATTGGAAGCGCGGCGAGGTCGCCCCGCTTCCCGGCAAGACCATGCCGGCCGTCACGGTGGTCACGCGCGACTATCCCAATATCTATGCCCGCTTCACTGCGCTCGGCCCGCTGATGGAGAAGGCGGGGAACGGCGGCAAGGGCATCAGCTGGAATACGACCCATGAAGTCGAGGCGCTGGGCGCACTGAACGGCCGGCATCGGACAGGGGCGGCCGAAGGCCTGCCGAAGATCGAGACCGACATCGATGCTTCGGAAGTGATCCTGATGCTGGCGCCGGAGACCAACGGCGAGGTCGCAGTGAAGGCGTGGGAGGCGCTCGCGAAGGCGACGGGGCGCGATCACACGCATCTCGCCCGACCGAAAGAGGACGAGAAGATCCGCTATCGCGACATCCAGGCCCAGCCGCGCAAGATCATCTCGTCGCCGACCTGGTCGGGGATCGAAAGCGAGAAGGTCTGCTACAACGCCGGCTACACCAATGTGCATGAGCTGATCCCGTGGCGCACGCTGACCGGGCGTCAGCAGCTCTACCAGGATCACGCCTGGATGCGGGCGTTCGGCGAGGGGCTCGTCACCTGGAAGCCGCCGGTCGACCTGAAGACCGTCGCGGCGGTGAAGGGGCGGTCGCCGAACGGCCACACGGAGATCGTTCTCAACTTCATCACGCCGCACCAGAAATGGGGCATCCACTCGACCTATACCGACAACCTTCTGATGCTGACGCTCAACCGGGGGGGACCGGTGGTGTGGATTTCGGAAACGGATGCGAAAGCCGGCGGCATTGTCGATAACGACTGGGTCGAGGTCTTCAACGCCAACGGTGCGCTCACGGCCCGCGCGGTGGTGTCGCAGCGCGTCAAGCCGGGCATGATGATGATGTATCACGCCCAGGAGAAGATCGTGAACACGCCCGGCTCCGAGCTGACCGGCAATCGCGGTGGCATCCATAATTCGGTGACGCGCGCGGTGCTGAAGCCGACGCACATGATCGGCGGCTACGCCCAGCAGTCCTACGGCTTCAACTATTACGGGACCGTTGGTTCCAACCGCGACGAGTTCATCGTCGTCCGCAAGATGTCGAGGATCGACTGGCTGGAGCAGCCGCTCGGAACCGATGCGCCGAAGGAGGCCGCAGAATGAAAGTCCGTGCTCAGATCGCCATGGTGCTGAACCTCGACAAGTGCATCGGGTGCCACACCTGCTCGGTCACTTGCAAGAACGTCTGGACCAATCGCGAAGGCGTCGAATACGCCTGGTTCAACAACGTCGAAACCAAGCCGGGCGTCGGCTATCCACGGGAATGGGAAAACCAGACCCGGTGGAACGGCGGCTGGCGGCGCAAGGCCAATGGCCGGATTGAGCCGAAGATGGGAGCGAAGTGGCGCATCCTCGCCAACATCTTCGCCAATCCGGACCTGCCCGAGATCGATGATTACTACGAACCGTTCACCTTCGACTACGAGCACCTGCATACGGCGAGGGAGTCCCAGGCGTTTCCGACCGCGCGTCCGCGCTCGGCGATCACCCGCGAGCGGATCGAGAAGATCGAATGGGGGCCGAACTGGGAGGAGATCCTTGGCGGCGAGTTCGAGAAGCGCTCCAAGGATGCGAATTTCGAGGGTGTGCAGAAAGACATCTACGGCCAGTTCGAAAATACCTTCATGATGTACCTGCCGCGGCTGTGCGAGCATTGCCTCAATCCGGCCTGTGTCGCGGTGTGTCCGTCCGGCGCGATCTACAAGCGCGAGGAGGATGGCATCGTCCTGATCGACCAGGACAAGTGCCGCGGCTGGCGCATGTGCGTCTCCGGCTGCCCGTACAAGAAGGTCTACTACAACTGGTCGTCCGGCAAATCGGAGAAGTGCATCTTCTGCTTCCCGCGCATCGAGGCGGGGCAGCCGACCGTATGCTCGGAGACTTGCGTCGGCCGGATCCGCTATCTCGGCGTGCTGCTCTACGATGCGGACCGCATCGAGGCCGCCGCGAGCGCGCCGAATGAGCAGGATCTCTACCAGGCACAGCTCGACCTGTTCCTTGATCCGAGCGACCCCGCCGTGATCGCACAGGCACGGGCGGATGGCGTGCCCGACAACTGGATCGAGGCCGCGCTGAAATCACCGATTTGGAAGATGGCGATGGAGTGGCGGGTCGCGTTCCCGCTGCATCCCGAATACCGCACGCTGCCCATGGTCTGGTACGTGCCGCCGCTGTCGCCGATCCAGTCGGCCGCGGCCGCCGGCAAGATGGGATTGAACGGCGACATGCCCGATGTGCGCTCGCTGCGCATTCCGCTGCGCTATCTCGCCAACCTGCTGACCGCGGGCAACGAGGAGCCGGTCGCCCTGGCGTTGGAGCGCATGCTCGCGATGCGCAGCTACATGCGCGTGAAGACGGTGGACGAGCGCATCGACGAGCGGATCGCTACCCGCGTCGGCCTCACCGGGGCCGCCATCGAGGACATGTACCGGATCATGGCGATCGCCGACTACGAAGACCGCTTCGTCATCCCGACGGCGCATCGCGAGTGGAGCGAGGATGCCTACGACCTGCGCGGCTCGTGCGGGTTCTCGTTCGGAAATGGCTGCTCCGGCGGCGATTCCGCGACCAACCTGTTCGCCACCCGGACCGTGAAGAAGGCCAGCAACCCGATGGAGATCGTGTGATGGCGGCAACGTTCAAGGCGCTGTCGGCGCTGCTGTCCTATCCCGGTGAAGACCTGCAGGCCGGAACTGCCGAGATCGAGGCGATCATTCGCGCGGAGGGGCTGGTCGATCCTGACGTCTGCGCGCAACTCGAGGCGCTGCTCACGGAGCTTGCGCAAGGCGATGTGTTCGCGCTGCAGGAACGCTATGTCGAGCTCTTCGACAGGACCCGAAAGCTGTCGCTGCACCTGTTCGAGCACGTCCATGGCGAGAGCCGGGATCGCGGGCAGGCGATGGTCGACCTCGCCGCACTTTATGAGCGTGGCGGGCTGGCACTGGCCACGCAGGAGCTGCCGGACTACCTGCCGCTGTTTCTCGAATTCCTCTCGACCCAACCGCTCGAGGACGCCCGCTCCCTGCTCGCCGAGGCGGCGCATATTGCCGCTGCGCTGGAGGAGCGCCTGGCGCAGCGGGGATCCCGCTATGCTGCCGTCTTCTCCGCGATCCGCTGCCTGGCCGGGGTCCAGCCGGAGGCCTCAGTGGATGTGGTGGAGGCCGGATCTCCGGCGCACGACGATCTCGCCGCGCTCGACAGGGAGTGGGCGGAGACCGCGGTCACGTTCGGACCGGGCGAGCCGGGCGACGGCTGTTCGGTCGATCGCCTCAGGATTCAAATGCGAGCTGCCCGCCGCGACGCGCGGCAGCTCACCGCGTGAGGGAGATTGCGCGATGTCGAGCACCGTCAACGCCATCCTGTTCGGCTGGTACCCTTACCTCTGTCTCACCGTCTTCCTGCTTGGCAGTCTGCTGCGGTTCGACCGCGAGCAGTACACCTGGAAGACGGGGTCGTCTCAGCTTTTGCGCAAGCGCCAGCTGCGCTGGGGCTCCAACCTGTTCCATGTCGGCATTCTCGTCATCTTCGCCGGCCACTTCGTCGGCCTCTTGACACCGATCCAGGTGTTCGATGCGCTCGGCATCAGCCATGGCTTCAAGCAGGGGCTCGCCATCACCGTCGGCGGCATTGCCGGTATCGCCTGCTTCATCGGCATCACGCTGTTGGTCCATCGCCGGCTGTTCGACCCGCGCGTCCGCACGACGTCGAGCTTCGGCGACATCGCGGTGGTGCTGCTGCTCTGGCTGCAACTGACGCTCGGCCTGTCCACGATCTTCGTCTCGCTCGGCCATATGGACGGGCACGAGATGGTGAAGTTCATGACCTGGGCCCAGGGCATCCTGACGCTGCGGCCCTCGGCGGCCGCCTACGTCGCTGACGTCCATCCCGTGTTCCAGGCGCATCTGCTGCTCGGCATGACCTTGTTCCTGGTGTTTCCGTTCACGCGCCTCGTTCATGTCTGGAGCGCGCCGGTCTGGTACCTCGGCCGGCCGGGCTATCAGGTGGTGCGCACGCGCCGCACGAAAGCACAGACGGCGGCAGGCGTCGCGCAGGTTGCGCGGCCGGCGCCCCGCCTGGTCTGGACGCGTCCTGTCAAGCAGCCTGCGGAGTGAGCCATGTTCACGATGGTCATCGATCACAGCGCCGGGCGCGCCGAGCCGCCTCATGAAACGGCTGCGGCCGATCGGAAGCCGTCGCGCGAGCGCGTTGCGGCCAACCCGGTCACGGTCAACGGCGTGACGATCTCCCGGAAGGCCATTGCCGCCGAGGTGCAGAATTTCCCGGCCGTCAATCCCGGGGAGGGCTGGCAGGCGGCGGCGCGGGCGCTGGTGGTTCGCGAGCTGCTGCTGCAGGAAGCAAGCCGTCTCGGCATTGCTGTGGATCCGCAGGCGGATGCCCAGGGGCGGATGGAGACGGCGGAGGACGCTCTGGTCCGCGCGCTGATCGCGCAGGAGGTGCGAACGCCGGAAGCGGACGAGGCGACACTGCGCCGGTTCTACGACAACAACCGCGATCGGTTCACGTCGCGGCCGCTTGATGAAGCCGATCACATCCTGATCGCGGCGCGGCGGGATGATGTCGCCGCGTTTGCCGCGGCCCGTGACAAGGCCGTTGCGCTCGCCGCCATGCTCTCTGCCGCGCCGGACCGGTTTGCCGACCTTGCCCGCGAATGGTCGGACTGCCCCTCGCGCGAGGTCGGCGGCAGCCTCGGTCAGATCGGGCCGGGCGACACCACGGCGGAGTTCGAGCGCGCGCTAGCAAGCCTCGTGCCGGGACAGATCTCGGCGCCGGTCGAGACGCGCTACGGGGTGCATCTCATCCGCCTGGTACGGCGGGTCGAGGGGCGGCAACTGCCGTTCGAGGTCGTGCGTGAGCGCATCGCGCGCTATCTCGACGACCATGTCCGCCGCCAGGCGAGCGCGCAATACATCGCGCTGCTGGTCGGGCGGGCCGCCATCACCGGCGTCACGCTTGACGGCGCCTCAACGCCGCTCGTGCAGTGAGGGTGCCATGTTCGGACAACTGATTGCCGAGCTCGACAATCCCAGCGTGGCGTCCGGGCTTGCCGCGGCGCTAGATCAGCCCTCCTTGATGAAGCGGTTGGCGTCTGCGGCGGCGGCCGAGGCCCGGCCGGCGGCTGACGTCATGGCATCGACCGTGCGCGGCTTTCTCGAGGTCGCCAGCGACGACGACTGGCTGCAGCTCATCGGGATCATGAACCGCGCTGAGGATCCGAGCCTCGCCGCGCTGCGGGCGATCCTCGACAAGGCGCTGCCGGCCGGCGGAGAACGCTGAGATGACGGTGCCGTTGCGAGACTGCTGTTTCGACCAACGGGGGGCGCTGGCCTCGTTCGAGGCCGCCCGGCGCGCCGCGCTGGAGCTTGCGTCGCCATGCCCGCGCACGGAGCACGTGCCGCTGGCCCGCGCCATGGGACGAACCCTGGCGATCGCCATCGCAGCACCGCGTGCGCTTCCTGCCTTCGATCAGGCGGCGATGGATGGCTACGCGCTCGCAGCGACCGCTGTCCAGGGCGTCCCCAGAGTGCTGCCGGTGTCCGGCTGCACCCGCGCCGGCGATCCGCCGGGCGTGCTGGCGCCCGGCTCGGCGCACCGGATTCTGACCGGCGCGGCGCTGCCGGCGGGCGCCGACACGGTGGTGATGCAGGAAGACGTTCGATGGCGCGATCATCGCGTGCAGATCGACGCATCGGCTGAGGCAGGCACGCATATTCGCCACCAGGGCGAGGACGTGGCGGCCGGAGCCGTCGTGCTCCCGGCCGGACGTGTGCTGGGATGGGCGGAGATCGCGCTATTGGCCGCGCTCGGCGTTGGCGACGTGCTGGTGCGCAGCCCGTTACGGGTGGCGCTGATCACCACCGGCTCCGAGCTCTGCAGCCCCGGAGAAGCGCTCCGCCTAGGCGCGATCTACGATTCCAACACGCCCATGCTCTCGGCGCTGCTGGCCGGTCCGGATATCCATCTGACGTCGGTAATGGTGCCCGACGACGAGATTGCCGTGGCGCGGGCGTTGGCGACATCCGCGGATAATGCCGATGTCATTCTGACGACCGCGGGGATGTCGGTGGGCGAGGAAGACCATGTGCGCGCGGCTGTCCGGCGCACAGGCGGCGCGCTCATGATCGAGAAGGTGGCGATGAAGCCGGGCAAGCCGCTGGCGCTGGGGCGCTTGGGCAGCTCCTGCTTCATCGGCTTGCCGGGTAATCCGCAGGCCGCCGCCTGCGGCGTGCTCGCCTTCGTGCGGCCGATGCTCGCCCGGCTGCTCGGGCGGCCGGCGCAACGGCCCCTGACCGCCGTGACCGCATTCGCCTGTGCGGCACGACCGGACCGCACCGAATTGCTGCCGGTGCGCCTCGGCACCGAAGCAGGGCGCCTGACGGCCCACCGCTCCGGCCCGGAAGGATCACACCGCCTGTTGCCGATGGTTGCGGCTGATGCCGTCGCCATCGTTCCGGCGGGAATGAGGGCTGGTCCCGGCGTCTGCGTCGAGGTGCTGCCGTTCGATCCGATGCGGTGCGGGGCGTGATCGATGGCGTGTTCCCTGATCGATCTGTTCGGACGTCATGTGACCTATCTCCGCCTGTCGGTGACCGATCGCTGCGATCTGCGCTGTGTCTACTGCATGGCCGAGCAGATGACGTTCGTGCCGCGCCGCGAGTTGCTGACGCTGGAGGAGCTCGACCGCCTGGCGTCGGCGTTCATCGCGCGCGGCGTCCGCAAGCTGCGCATCACCGGCGGAGAGCCGCTGGTGCGCAAGGACATCCTCGAACTGTTTAGCAGCCTGTCCCGCCATCTTCGTTCCGGCGCGCTGGCGGAACTGACGTTGACCACCAACGGCACGCTGCTCGCGCCCTATGCCGAGGCGCTGGCGCAGGCCGGCGTCAGGCGCGTCAACGTCTCGCTGGACACGCTTGATGCCCAGCGCTTCCGCGCGATCACCCGCCGCGGCACGCTCGCCGTGGTGATGGACGCACTGCGCGCGGCCGAGCAGGCCGGCCTGAAGGTGAAGCTTAATGCGGTTGCCCTCAAGGGCAGCACCGAGCACGAGATCCATGACCTGATCGCGTTCGCGCATGGTCGCGGCATGGACCTGACCCTGATCGAGACCATGCCGCTCGGTGAGATCGGCGCCGACCGCATGGATCAGTATCTGTCGCTGGTGGACCTGCGCCGCCTGATCGAGACGCGCTGGACCCTCGCCGATACGCCGGAGCGCACGGGCGGGCCCGCGCGCTACGTCCGCGTTGCGGAAACCGGCGGCCGCATCGGCTTCATCACGCCGATGAGCCACAATTTCTGCGAAAGCTGCAACCGCGTGCGGGTGAGCGCGACAGGGGTGCTCTATACCTGTCTCGGGCAGGAGCAATGCGTCGATCTCAGGGCCGCGATTCGCGGTTCGGAAGGTGACGACCGTTTGCACGCCGCGATCGATGCGGCGATCCGCGCCAAGCCGGCGGGGCACGATTTCAGGATCGATCGCGATGGCGCGCCGGCGCTCGCCCGTCACATGTCGGCGCTCGGCGGCTGACGGCGCCGGCCTTCGGCGGAGGCGACGAGGCAGGAGGGAGATGGCATGGATGATGTAACGCTGGCGCGTGCGCTGCACGTCCTTGCCGTGGTCCACTGGATCGGCGGCCTTGCCTTCGTCACACTGGTCGTGCTGCCGCTGGCACGGTCACGCCGCTCTGCAGAAGACGCGCTGGCGCTGTTCGGCGCTGTGGAGCGGCGTTTCGCGGCACAGGTGAGAATCTCGGTCGTGCTGGTGGGGGTGACCGGATTCTGGATGGTCGACCGGCTCGCGCTGTGGGACCGCTTCCTTGATCGAAGCTTCTGGTGGATGTGGAGCATGGTCGGGCTGTGGCTGTTCTTCATGCTCATGCTCTTCGTGATCGAGCCGCTGCTGCACCGCAGGTTTCAAGGCGGGGTTCGCGGCGACGGCCGCGCCGCGGTGCGCAGCATGCTGTACCTGCATGCCGTGCTGCTTGGGCTGGCCGCAATCACCGTGTTCGGCGCCGTCGCCGGGGCCCATGGCCTCTCATTCATCTGACATATGGCCAGCCCATCATGAAACGAACCGCAGAAACGCAACGATCATGGTCAGGGCCAGCGATCCTCGGCGGCGGGTTTCGGCCGTTCTTTCTGGGGGCGGCGTTGTGGGCGGCGGCGGCTGTTGCGGTCTGGCTGCCATTTCTGTCGGGCACGGTCGCGATACCGACGGCATTCTCACCCGTGGATTGGCATGTCCATGAGATGATCTACGGCTACGGTGCCGCAGTGGTGGCCGGGTTTCTCCTGACCGCGGTCCCGAATTGGACCGGGCGCCTGCCGATCGCCGGCTGGCCGTTGGGCTGGCTGTTTGCATTGTGGGCCGCCGGCCGAATCGCCGTGTTCGCGTCTGCGGCGATCGGCGCAATGCCCGCCGCGCTCATCGACAGCGCTTTCCTCGTCGTCTTCGCCTGCATGGTCGGGCGCGAAATCGCCGTCGGCCGCAATCAGCGCAATCTCAAGGTCGTCGTGCTGGTGCTGCTGCTGGCCATCGCCAACGCGGCGTTTCATGCCGAAGCGGCAGTGAAGGGTGCGGCCACGCTGTCCACCCGCGCCGGCCTGGCCGTCATCGTATTTCTGATCCTGCTGATCGGCGGGCGCGTGGTGCCGAGCTTCACCCACAACTGGCTGGCCCGGCAGGGCGAGGCGACGCGACCGGTGCCGTTCGGCCGCCCCGACGGCGTGGTCATGGTCCTGTCCGCGATCGCGCTGGTGATGTGGATCGTCGTGCCCGATTGGCATGGGGCCGGTGCTATCCTGCTGGCGGCCGGCGCGGCCAATCTCTGGCGGCTGTCACGCTGGCTTGGCTGGCGAACGCGATCCGATGTTCTAGTGCTGGTGCTGCATCTCGGCTTCCTGCTGACGACTCTGGGGTTCGTGTCAGCGGGGATTTCCGCCTTTCGCCCGGACCTCGCGCCGCCCGTTCTCGGTATTCATATCTGGGCCATTGGCGGCATCGGGACCATGACGCTCGCCATGATGACCCGGGCGACGCTCGGGCACACTGGCCGGTCCCTCAGCGCGTCGAAGCCGACGCAGCTGATCTATCTCGCGGTGCTCATCGCGTTGGTGGCGCGGGGCGCGGCCGTGCTGCTGCCGGGGATCCTGTTTCCGCTGCTCTATGTCGCCGTTGCCGCCTGGTGTGTCGCGTTCGCCGGCTTTTCCTTTGTTTACGGGGCCATGCTGGTTCGTCCGCGGCGCCCCGCGGAGAGCGGCGGCGTGCGGTCGTGACCGGCTCCCGCGGTGCTCCTGCGAGCGCCGAGTTTGGTGGCGGCCGGATGAAGGCCGTCCCGGCGCGGATGAGACGGAAAGTCAAGGCAAAATCAATGCGGCGCTGGGGACATTGTCGCTGCGCTGCTTGACACCCGTCGTTGCGGTTGGGCACGTGCAACACACGCTCTGATGCAACGAAGCTGAATGCCGGACGCGGAATGCGGCGTCCGCAGGGACGAACTGTCACGCCATGTCGACCTCCGATGCTGTCTCGGACCACCTCGCGCCCCGCCAGTTGACCGAGGCCGGTCGCGCCAGACGGCGCGTCTTTCGCGGCGTACCGGCCCGGATCGCGCTGGCGGTGGCATTGGTCATTGCGGTCACTCTGGCCGGCATGATCTGGCTGCTGCAGTCCTCGCTGAGCGATTCCGACGGCCGCGACCGCGTGGCGCAGATGAAGCTGATCACTGGCATGCTGGACAGCGCCTTCGATCAGGCCGGCAAGTTCGCCCTCGCACTGGCCGAGACGACGGCCCGGCGCGCCGATGTTGGCGCCGCACTGGCGGCCGGCGATCGCGCCAGCCTGCAGCAATTGTCGGCGAGCGCCTACGACTATCTGAAGCGGCAGGCCGGCATCCAGATCTTCGGCTATCACAGCAGGGATATCCGCTACCTGCTGCGCATGCACAAGCTCGATGCGTTCAATGACGACATCTCCGCGTTCCGCTCGATGGTGGTGGCTGCGAACCGGACGCGGCGGGCGCAGACCGGCGTCGAGATCGGCATCGCCGGCATCGGGGTCCGCGGCATCGCAGTGGTGAATTCGGGCGACGCGTTCGCCGGCACGATGGAGGTCGGTCTCGATATCCGGCCGATCCTCGATCTCGTGAAGGCGTCGACCAATGCGAACCTCGCCGTCGTGATCGTGCCGTCGCTGAGCGGGGTCGCGATCGACGAGAAGATGCCGCGGTTCGGAGACCTCGCGCTCGCGGTGTCGACCGACGACGAGCTGTTCGCCAGTCTCCTGAAGACCAGCCGGGTCCCGCCGACCCGGGACCTGCAGATCAGCCAGGCGCATGTCGCCGGACGGACCTACAACATGGCGGTCGAGCCTCTGGTCGATTTCAGCGGCCGCCTGGTCGGGATGACCGTGGCTCTGAAGGACGATGTGCGCAGCGGCGCGCGTACCCGGACCGAGTTGTGGGTGGTGGCCCTGTGTGGGGCGATCATCGCCTACGTCGTGTTTGCTGTCCTGTTCCAGACCATCATGGCGCGACGCGAGGCTGCGTGATGGCGCGCGTTCTGCTGCTGCTGCTGGCGCTGCTCCTCGCCACGATGTCCGGGGCGTCGGCCGCCGAAAAGGGCGGCCCGGACGCCATGGTGTCGTTGCCCGATGGGGTCGAGCTGCCGATCCGGGTGCGGGTCGCGTTCCGCGTGCTCAATGTGCTGCGCATCGCCGAGGTCGCGGGGCAGGGACGCTTCTACGTGGAAGTCACCCAGCGCTGGAACGACCCGCGCCTGCATTTCGATGCGGTGGCGCGCGGCACCGGGCGGGTCGATCGCGTCGGCCAGGATGCCGATGCCTATCTGAAGACGATCTGGATTCCGGCGCTGAGCGTCGACAACCAGATCGGCGAGCGGGAATCGCGCACCGCGGCGGTCTCGACTTACGCGAACGGCGACGTCGTATTCATCGAGCGCTACGAAAGCAATTTCCGCTTCCGCATGAACATGGACGCGTTTCCGTTCGATACCCAGGATCTGACGCTGGAATTCTCGCTGCCGCGCTATGCCAAGCAGGACGCGATCCTGATTGCGACCGAAACCGACCGGCAGCTGTCCGGCATCGAGCAGGCGCTGGCGGTGGTCGACTGGAAGCCGGTGCGGCTGCGTTTCGCCAACGAGGAGGCCATGGGCTGGAATGCGCGCTCGTTTTCGCGCCTCAACGCCACGATCACGCTGACCCGCCAGTCGGAGCGCTACCTGCTGCGCATCTTCATCCCGATCATGGCGGTGCTGGCGGCGTCGATCTTCGTGCTGTGGGCCCCCGGCCTGACGGAAAAGGACAAGGGCACCCAGATCTTCTCCTCGCTGCTGGCGCTGGCGGCGCTCAGTTTCACCTTCGAGGCGAGCTTTCCGGGGGCAATCTCGCTGAATACCCCGGTCGCGCAGATCATCTCGCTCGGCTACCTCTATCTCGTGATCGTGCTGCTGTTCGACGCCATCATCTCGACCGGCTGCCGGCGGCCGCATTCGCGCTACTTCGCGCTGTGCATCGCGCTGCGCCGCGAGTTCCGCTGGGCGCTGCCGGCGCTGATGGCGGTGGTGTCGGCCGGCGCGGCGGTGCGGGCGATCCCGGGCTGAGGGGATCAGCTGCGAGACGGCGCGTTTCTCTCCGATCGAGAACGCGGTCAGCTTTTCGCCGCGAGCACGGCGTTTGCCGCCTCCACGAAGCCGTCGCCACCGGGACCGTCGGCGATCCATGCCGGCGGCGCCGGGATGTCCGCCAGATAGTCCCGGATGGTGCTGACGCCGACGGTGTGACGGAAGAAGCCGAACATCGGGGCATCGTTGGTGGAGTCGCCACAGAACAGCACCGCCTCGCGATCGGTCTCGATGTCGATACCGTAGCTGTCTGCCATCACACGACGGGTCATGGCGAGCTTGTCGTAGTCGCCGAGCCAGCCGAGCACCCAGAGATTGTTGATAGTCGCGCTGGCGCCGGCGGCGCGGAGCGCCGCGACAAGGGCGGCGTTTTTGGCCGGATCGTCCGACCTGGCGAAGGCGAGGCTCGTGAGGCGGAAGGCCTGGTCGTCCGCCAGCCGGGCCGACGGCAGGGCGGTCTGGACGTGATCCATGATCTCTTTGAGCCGATTGCGGACGGTGCGGCCATCATCGTCGCCGTGCCAGTATTGCCGCGCGACGCCATGCTCGCCAGCGCGCCGAAAGAACAGGCCGCCGTTCTCACCGATCACACCGTCGACCGGCCACATCCGGGCCATCTGGTCGCACCAGCCTGCCGGCGCCGCGGTGACCGGAAGGACCTTGACGCCGGCGCGCTGCAGGCGCTCCAGCGCGTCATAGGTGCGTGCGGCCAGCCGGCCCTTGAAGGTCAGGGTGTCGTCCATGTCGGTCAGCACGACACGAACGCCAGCGAAGGTAGACTTGGCAGCAGCGGATAGTGGGGGCATCGGCTAGGCCTCGTGAACGATCCGTCCGCCGACGATCGTCATTCGGCAGGTCAGGTCCTTGAGCGCGTCGGTCGCGACTGCGGTGGGCTCGTCCGACAGCACGGCGAGGTCAGCCGCAAATCCCGGGCGCAGCGGGCCCTTCCAGTCTTCGTCGAAGGTGAGGGCGGCGCCGGCGACGGTGAACAGCCGCAGGGCCGTTGCGGCGTCGAGGCGCTGGTCGGGCCCGAGCACCGTCCCTGTCTCGCGCTCCCTTCGCGCACAGGCGACCCAGAGCGTGAAGAACGGATCATAGGGAATATTGTCGGTGGCGAGCGCCAGCGGAATGCCGGCCTCGAGCAACCGGCGATGCGGCACGACATGGCTGCCGCCGTCGGCATCGTTCAGATAGCGCTTGCCGCCCTTCCAGAGATAGTAGGTCGGGATGGTCGTGACGAGCACACCGAGCCGCGCCAGAGCGAGAATGTCGGTGTCCCGGGCGCGGGCGATATGTTCGATGACCCATCGCCGTTGCCGCAGCGGATAACGTTCGTTGACCGCCTCCAGCACCGGCACGATGTCATGCAACTGGTCGCCGACGATGGTATGCAGGCGCAGGTCGAACTCAGCAGCGAGGAAGCAGGCCTCGCGGAAGTCGGCCGGCGATACCGCCTGCTCGACAAAGCCTGACCAGCCGGTGTCGGGCAGGTGAGCCCGGGCGCAGCAGGCGACGTTGGCATCGCCACCATAGGCGATGTGCAGGCCCGAGACCCGCAGCCAGCGGTCGCCGAGGCCGGCGCCACGCGTCGTCGGCAGCCAGTCGCGCATGATGCGCCGGGCTTCGCTCAGGTCGCTCCAGCTCGGGCTGACCACGAGGCCAGCGCGCACCGTCAGCTCGTTGCGTTCCCAAAGCTGGCGGTAGACCGCGATGGTCTCGGCGGCAGAGCCATGACCTTCGTAGATGCTGGTGGTACCTTTGGCGTTGTAGAGTCGCTGAGACAATCGCACGCCTTCGAGCCGTTCGGCGAAGCCGAACCGCGGCACCGCCGGCAGAATGTCGAACTCCAACGTGGGCCGGTTGTTGTGCTCGACAATGATGCCGTTGAGCCGGCCGCCGGCGTCCTTGAGGATCTCGACGCCGGCACAACGCGGCTCCGAGGTCTCGTCGAGGCTGTTCAGCGCCAGCGCCTGCGAGTTCAGCGCGGAGTGGCCGGGCGGCTTGCCCCAGTTGCCGAACACGCCCTGGATGTAGACGGGGTGATCCGGCGCGGCGGCGTCGAGCTCATCGCGGTTCGGTAGGCGCCCCTCGGCGAGGGTCTCGGGCCCGTCGAAGAAGAACGGCGGCGTGCCCACCGGCATGGTGACGATCCATGCGCCCGGCGGCGTGCGGGCGGCAGCGGCGCGGACGCGATCGAGAATCTCGCCGACGTTGCGTACGCCGGCGAGGGACGGGCGCTGCTGCTTCAGCCCCTCGCGCTCCATGTGGGCGTGGGTGTCGTTGAAGCCGGGAATGACGCAGGCGCCGTCGAGGTCGATCTGCCGCGCGCCGGGCAGCGCCGCGAGCACCGCGTCGCTGTCGCCGACGGCGGCGATGACGCCGCTACGGATGGCCAGCGCCGACGCCCGTGGTAGTGCGTCGTCAAAGGTGAGGATGCGTGCGTTGCGCAGCACCAGGTCGTCGGATGGGAGCATCGCGTCTACGAGCCGCCTTCATACCAGGGGAACAGCCGTCGCGCGAGCGCGACGAAGATGCGGTCGGCGAGGAAGCCGAAGGTGCCGAGCAGCACCAGCCCGATGAACATGATGTCGACCCGGAACAACTGGTGGCCCTGTGACATCATGTACGCGACGCCGGCGGACGCACCCGACAGCTCCGCGGCGACGAGCACGATCAGCGACACCGCGATCGCCTGGCGAATGCCGGACAGGATGAACGGCAGCGCGGCCGGCAGCACGATCAAAAGCAGCGTGGCGATGCGGCTCGCGCCGAGGCAGGCGGCCGAGCGCAGATAGACCACATGGACGTCGCGGACGCCGATGAAGGTGGTGATCCAGATCGGGAAGAACGCGCCCCAGGCCACCAGCGCGACCTTCGAGGGCTCGCCGATGCCGAACCAGAGGATGCTCAGCGGCACCAGGGCAATGGTCGGAATGGCGCGAAAGCCATGCAGCAGCGGCTCGGCCAGGTACTGCAGGGTACGGACCCGCGCGGTGAGCAAGCCGGCGGCGAGGCCGAGGACGAGCGCCACGGCGAAACCCGACGCCGCACGCGCCAGGCTGACGACGATGTTGCGGGCGATCTCGCCGGACCACAGCATTGGCACGAAGGTCTGGATCACCTGGGATGGCGGTGGAAACAGCACCTCGTTGATCCAGCTGGAGTAGCGCGGGACCGCTTCCCAGGCCGCGACGAAGATTAGCACGCCGAGGACGTTCAACCCAATGCGGCGCAGCAGCGCGATGCGCAGCGTGCGCAGGTGCGCGGTCTTGAAGCTGTCCTCGAACGGGACGGTGCGCTCGCCAGCAAGATCAGGCGCGCGGGAATCGGAAGAGACCAGAGTCACGCCGCCCTCCGCTCGCTGTCTGCCAGGCGACCGGAGATGGTGGCATAGAGCGCGCCGAAGTCAGACGAGCCACGGTCACGCGGATAGGGCGCGTCGATCGTGAGGTCGGCCTTGATGGTCCCGGGATGGGCGCCCATCACCACCACGCGCTGGGCGAGGAAGGCGGCCTCGTCGATGTTGTGGGTGACGAAGATCACTGACACGCCGGTTTCGCGCCACAGCCGCAACAAGTCTTCCTGCAAGGTCTGGCGTGTCATGGCATCGACCGCGGCGAACGGCTCGTCCATCAGCAGCACCTCCGGCTCGACGACCAACGCTCGCGCCACGGCGACGCGCTGGCGCATGCCGCCGGAGAGTTCGTGCGGGTACTTGTCGGCGGCGTGGGCGAGGCCGACGCGCGCCAGCGCCTCACGCGCGCGGTCGCGGCGCTCCGCGCGGCGCTGCCCGCGCATCCGCAGGCCAAACTCGACGTTTTGTCGTGCGGTCATCCAGGCGAACAGCGCGTAGTCCTGGAATACAACGCCGCGCTCCGGGCCCGGCGCACGGATCGGCAGGCCACGAAATGTGACGGCGCCACGCGTCGGCGGCAGGAAGCCGGCGACGAGTTGCAGCAGCGTGGTCTTGCCGCAACCGGAGGGGCCGATCAGGCAGACGAACTCGCCCCTGCCGATCTGTAGCGACACGTCGCGCAGCGCCCAGGTCGGCGTGCCGTCCCGGCCGGCATAGACCTGCGAGACGGCTGCAATGTCGATCAGGGGAAACGGAGCGGCGGTCATGCCAGCGTCACGCGGTCGGGCCGGGCGGCCCTGGTCGGCCCCTCGGCGACGAGGCCGCGGAGCAGGGCACGCAGATCGCCCTTCGGCGGCTTGGCGAGGCCGGCCGCGATGGCCCATTCGGCCTGCGCGACGAGGTCGTCGATGAAACGGTCGTCGAAGCCGATCTTGAAGGTGAAGGTCGATGTCGATTCTGCGATGTCAGCGGCCGGCGTTTTGATCCGGCTTGCGATCAGCTGTGGCCAGGCCGCATCGGCTGTGATGCGCGCTTCCGCAGCGAACAGCGCCTCGATCGCCGCCTTCACCAGCTCCGGCTTGTCCTTGAGGACGCGCTCGGTGGTCAGCAGCAACTGGTGGCTCTGGAAGTACTGTTCGATGCCGTCGAGCGACATTTCGGCGACCTTGCCGCCGGACTGGCGCTGCGCCACCGCTGCGGTCTGGCTGCTCCAGGCAAAGCCGTCGATGTCGCCGCGCACCAGCGCCGTCGTCATGTTGTTCGGCGGCAGATCGACCACCGTGACGTCATGGCTCTTGAGGCCGGCGAGCTCGAGGTATTTCGCCAGCAGATATTGTCCCGACGTGCCGACGCGGGTCGCGATCTTGCGTCCCTTGAGGCTTGCCGGAACCTTGGGATCGATACCGCTGTCGCTACGCACCGCGATCTTCATATCGCGCGAATAGCGGCTGTAGTTGGCGATGGCGATGGGCCGCAGACCCGTCAGCGCCGCGAACACCAGCGGGGTATCGGTCGAGGCGGAGAAATCCGCCGAGCCGGACAGCAGCGCCTGCATCGCATCGCGCCCGGATTCGAAGGACGACGTCACGAGATCGACGTTGGCCTGTTTCCAGAAACCGGCTTCCTCCGCGACATAGGGCAGCGCCCAAGTGTAGCCGATGCTGCCATAGGCGAGCGTGCCTTTCAGCGATTGCTGCGCAACTGCCGGTGACTTGACCAGGCTCGCTGTGGTGAGGGCGCCTGCGGCCACGATGAATTGGCGGCGGGAGAGCGACAGGCGGCGCGGGCGCGCGGCGAAAGAACGAAAAGTCATGAATGGTCAGATCGCGTGCTGGAGGTGATGGGATCGACGATGGGGCGCCGATGGACGGCGACGACGTCGGCTCTATTTGCTTGCATCGCGGGGCACGTGGCAATTGCGGAAAACGCGCGGTTACGAGCTGGGCATTCCAACCAAAGCGCGCTCGTGGGAAAATTCTTTTCCATGTCGACATGGGACGGGGTCCCCGGGTGGGGGCGGACATGTTGTCGCTGCGATCAACGCTGGCGCCCCGAAACGACTTGCACCACTGTTCAGCCGGTTGCGTTCGATGCATGTCGCCGGTCCGCAGCTCAGGACACGACCAAGAGCAGGTGACGGGGAAGGCTTGCGGCGGTCAGCGGCCTCGCCGCGGCGGCGCGTTGATGGCTCCCAGAGCCGTATCGGATTACGCTCCGCCCCCCTGTTGCGCTGGCCCCGCAAGGAGGGCGGGACTGAGTGCGTTGCAGGGCCTTCATTCAAGCTCTTGTGCTCGCACCCGCGCGTTGACCGGACCAGGCCAGCGGCCAAGCTATTGAAATACCCTGCGGCTGACGGTTAGCCTTGCGAACGAATGATCCGATACCCTCGGGAACGAACGCCGGGGGATGACAACAGGGAGCGAATGTCATGGAGATCCAGGCCGTCCTGCCGCCGAAGGAACGCGACTACCGGCTGGACCTGCTGCGCGGCTTCGCCAACTGGGCGATCTATCTCGATCACATTCCGAGCAACGCGGTGAACTGGATCACCCAGCGCAATTTCGGCTTCAGCGATGCCGCCGACCTGTTCGTGTTCATTTCGGGCTATACCGCCTCGTTCGTCTTTGCTCGGATCATGCTCGAGCGCGGCTTCGTGATCGGCGGCACGCGACTCATCAAGCGCGCCTGGCAGATCTATGTCGCACACATCGTGCTGTTCGTGATCTACATCGCCGAGATCGGCTATCTCGCCGCGCGTTATCACGATCCGAACCTGGAACACGAGTTCAATGTCGCGGGTTTCATGCGCGATCCGGCCGAGACGCTCTATCAAGGGCTGATCCTTGCCTTCAAGCCCGTCAACATGGACGTGCTGCCGCTCTATATCCTGCTGATGCTGTGCTATCCGGTGGTGCTGTGGGTGATGCTGCGGCGGCCGAACCTGACGCTTGCCGCCTCGTTCCTGCTCTATCTCGCTGCACGCCATTTCGGCTGGAATCTGGCCGCGTATCCGGTCGGTTCCTGGTACTTCAATCCGTTCTGCTGGCAGTTCCTGTTCGTGTTCGGCGGCTGGTTCGCGCTCGGCGGCGCGGCGCAGTCGATGTCCCTGATTCGCTCGCGGGCGCTCCTGATCCTGGGAGGCGGCTATCTCGTCTTCGCCCTGGTGATGACCATGGCCGGCCGCTTCCCCGAGTTCGGACAGACGATGCCGGCCTGGCTGGTCGATGCGTTCAATCCCAACGACAAGACCAACCTCGCGCCCTATCGCGTGGTCCACTTCATCATTCTCGCTTTCCTCATCACGCGTTTCATGCCGCGCGACTGGGCCGGGTTGCAGTGGCCGGTGTTCGCGCCGATGATCAAATGCGGCCAGCAGTCGCTCGAGGTATTTTGCGGGGGCGTGTTCCTGGCTGTGGTGGCCCACATCGTGCTGGTCGAGGTCTCCGGGAGCCTCTGGATGCAGATCGTGGTCAGCGTCGGGGGCATCGTTCTCCTGACCTTGCTCGCCTACTATCGCTCGTGGTCCAAGCGGGTCGACAAGCGTCCGGCAAAGCCGGTTGCGGGCGCGGCGCCGCTGCCGTAGGCGTGGGCCGGCTCCCGATGGCTGGAGCGTGGCTGAGTCGGAGCATGGAATGCGTTTCAAGTTGTTGACAGGCGTGCTGCCGCTCAGCCGGGCAGGGGCGCTGCGTGATGCGCTGGCCGGTGCGACGCTGGCTGCGATGAACATTCCGCAGGTTCTGGGCTATGCCCGCATCGCGGGGATGCCGACGGTCACAGGCCTCTATACGGTGCTCTGGCCGACCGTGATGTTCGCGCTGTTCGGGGCATCCCGTCATCTCGTCGTTGCCGCGGATTCGGCTACCGCCACGATCCTGTCGAGCAGGCTGCCGGCCCTGGCGGCGCCGGGAAGCGCCGAGTATGTCACGCTCGCCTGCATGGTGGCGCTTCTCACCGCGAGCCTGCTGCTGCTGGCGCGGATCTTCAAGCTCGGCTTTCTGGCAGATTTTCTCTCCCGCACCGTGCTGGTTGGTTTCCTTGCGGGCGTCGGCGTGCAGGTCGGAATCGCCATGCTTGGCGACATGTTTGGCGTTGCGGTGCATACCTCGCGCACGGTTGGCCAACTGGTCGCGCTGGTACAGGAATTTCCACGTATCCATCAGCCCACATTGCTGATCTCGGCTTGTGTGGTGGTGACGATCCTCGGCTTTCGGATCTATCGGCCGCGGTGGCCGGTACCGTTCGTCATGGTGCTGGCTGGGATCGCGGCCAGCTATCACCTCGACTTCGCAGGTCGCGGCATCACGGTCGTCGGTCCGGTAGCTGGCGGGATTCCGGTGCTGCGCTGGCCGCTGGTCGGCTGGCAGACGCTGCTGGACCTGTTGCCGGTGGCGGCGGCCTGCTTTGCGATGATCGTGGCGCAGAGCGCGGCTGCGAGCCGAGCCTTCGCCGAGCATTTTCACGAGCCGGTCGACAACGATGCCGACATTCTGGGGCTGGCGGCCGCCAACGCCGCCGCCGCCGTGACCGGCGCGTTCGTGGTCAACGGCAGCCCGACCCAGACCGCGACAGCGGTTCTGGCGGGAGCGCGCAGCCAGTTCGCCCAGCTGGTATTCGCCGCGATCGTGGTGGCCGTCCTGCTGTTTCTGAGCGGCTGGTTCGAATATCTCCCCCGTTGCGTGCTCGCGGCGGTCGTTTTCACCATCGCGGTCGGGTTGATCGACATCAGGAGCCTGCGTGCGATCCTGCGCGAAAGTCCCGGGGAGTTCGGCCTCGCTTTCGTCACCGCTGCCGCGGTGGTGCTGATCGGCGTCGAGCAGGGCATCCTGTTGGCCGTGGCGCTGTCGCTGCTGCGCCATGTCCGGCACAGCTATCGTCCGCACACCATGATGCTGATGCCGGGGCCGGATGGGCGCTGGCGTCCCGCAGCTGTGGCGTTCGGCGCCGAAACCGTCCCGGGGGTGATCGTCTATCGGTTCGGCGCCGACCTGTTCTATGCCAACGACCATCTCTTCGTCAGGCAGGTGCAGAAGCTGATCCGCAATGCGCCGCATCCGGTGCGTCAGTTCGTGGTCGATGCGGGCGCGATCGCCGCCATCGACTATTCGGCCGCCCGCTCGGTCGGCGAGTTGTGCCGCAGCCTCATCGAAGGAGGCGTCGAGATCGTCTTTGCCCGGGTCAGTCCTTACCTCCGCTCCGATATGGAGCGGCATGGCGTTGCAGCGGTGCTCGGCGAGGCGCGCATTTTTCCTACTCTGCACGAGGCGTTGGCCTCGATCGGCATGGACGCCGAGACCGAAGGGATGGCACGCCGGATCTAGCGGGGATCGTGTCCACGATCGCCCGCAAACATCCACATCACGGGGCGATTACCGCCGGGCCGCGATCAATCGCCGATTCAGGGTGATGTGACCGCCGTCGCGATCGATGCGAGCGCGGCAGCCAAGGTGGTTGCGACCGCCCTGGCTTCGGCGTTTCCTTCATGCCGGTCCACAAGCCAGGCTGGATCGTTGTAGGACAGATAGGTATCTCCGGCCTCATCCTGCCACACCAGCGCCTTGAGCGGCAGATCGATGCCGATGGTCTGGATCTGCTGCATCAGGGGCGTGCCGCCCTTGGCGTGGCCGAAAATCAACAGATCGGTCGGGCGCAGCGGCATGCCGACCTTGCCGGCGCCGTCGGCGTGATCGATATGGGCGAACACCGTCATGCCCTTGGACGCGACGGCGGCCTCAAGACGCGCCATGGTGTCCTGCGGACCGTGTGCACTGCGCCTTGTGATCAATCCGGAGGCGGTCATCCCGCGGCTCCCTTCTGACGACGTGTTCGGGCGGCTCATCCGGGCCGTCGCCACTGGCATCTTTCCTGAAATCCGGTGCGGAGGCAAATCCTCTTGGTTGCAGTGTCCGGACGCTCTGGCCGGCGACGGCGGCCTGGGCCCGGCCGAACGTGTAGCGAAAGCCTTCCATGCGATGGTTGCGAGGCATGAGAAAGCGCGCGTGAAGGCCGAAACTTTAAAACAACAATCTCGGAAGGCTCGCGTAACGTCGTCAGCACCATTGGCCTTGCCCGATCCTTGGAGTTTTCACGTCATGCTGACACGCCGCCGCCTGTTCGGCCTCGCCGCGCTGGTTCTGCTGGCCTTCGGAGCGCCGGTTTCCGACGCGACTGCACAGCAGTCGCCGCTGAAGGAGGTGCGCATCGGTTTCCAGAAGGCCGGCATCTTTCCCGCGGTCAAGCAGCGGCGTACACTCGAGGAAACCTTGAAGCCGCGCGGCATCGAGGTGAAATGGGTGGAGTTCGCGTTCGGGCCGCCGCTGCTCGAAGCACTGAATACCGGAAATGTCGACTTCGGCTTTACCGGCGATGCACCGCCGATTTTCGCCCAGGCCGCGACCGCCAATCTGCTGTATGTCGCAGCGCTGCCGTCGGCGGGCGCCAACGAGGCGATCATCGTGCCGGAGAATTCGCCCATTCGGACGGTAGCCGATCTCAAAGGCAAGCGCGTCGGTTTCGCCAAGGGATCGAGCGCCCACAACACCACGGTCGCCGCGCTGGAAAAGGCGGGCCTGTCCTACCAGGACATCACGCCGGTGTATCTGGCGCCGGCTGATGCCACCGCCGCGTTCTCAGGCGGCAGCCTGGATGCCTGGACGATCTGGGATCCGTATCTGGCGCTGGCGGAGAAGGGGAGGGTCAGGGTGGTCTCCTTCGCGCGCGACTCCCACGACTCGAATGCCTTCTTCCTGGCCAACCGTGCCTTCACCACCGCGCATCCGGATATCGTCACGCTGTTGAACCAGACTTTTGCGAACGAATCCAAATGGGCTGACGCGCACCGGGCGGAGATCATCAAGAGCCTGCAGGAGGCGACTGGCGTTGATCAGGAGGCGCTGACGCGCGCGGTCAACCGCTCGATCTTCCAGGTGACGCCGGTGACGGACGCGGTCATCGCCAGCCAGCAGGCGACGGCCGATCGCTTCTTCAAGCTCGGCCTGATCCCGAAGGCGATCACGGTGAAAGATATCGTGTGGGTCTGGACGCCGAACTCCTGAAGGGGGACCGTGGTTATCGCCCGGCCCAGTGCACGAACCGCCGTTCCATGATCAGGAACAGGAGGTTCAGCGCGTAGCCGAGCGCACCGGCGGCAAAGATGGCGGCATACATGCCGGGCATGTCGAACAGCTGCTGGGCCTCGAACACGCGCTGGCCGAGGCCATCGACCGAGCCGATGAACATCTCGGCGACGACGATGATGACGAGCGCAAGTGAAATGCCGTTGCGCAGGCCGACAAAGGTCTGCGGCAGCGATTCCCAGAGCATCACGTCGAACAGCACCCGCGTCCGTGAGGCGCCCATCACCTTGGCTGCCAGCAGCCGGGTCTTGCGCGCGTTGATGACGCCATAAGCGACGTTGAACAGGATCACGAGCGCCGCGCCGAACGCGGCGACCGCGATCTTGGTGCGGTCGCCGACGCCGAACAGCACCAGGAACAGCGGGAACATCGCAGACGCCGGCGTCGAACGGAAGAAGTCGATCAGGAATTCGACCGAGCGATAGAGCCGTTCGGACGAGCCCAGCAGGATCCCGAGCGGAATCGCGATCACGGCGGCGATCGCGGTCGAGGTGATGGTGCGCACCACGGTCTTGACAAAGTCGGCGCCGAGCTTGCCGCTGGCCATGCCCTGCCACAGCGTCTTGAACGTCGCCGTCGGCGACGGCAGCAGCACGGGATCGACCAGCTTGAAGGCGCTCACCGCGGCCCAGATCGCCAGCAGGATGGCGACGCCGACGAGAGGCAGCAGGATTTTCGACAGGGTTTTGCGCATCTCGCTCACCGGTGCACCTCGCGTTGGAACAGCTTGAGGCAATGCGCCTTGGTGGCCACGAAGTCGGGCTCCGACATGGTCTTGTCGGTGCGCGGCCGCGGCGCGTCATACGGCACGAGCTCGACGACGCGGGCGGGATGGCGCGACAGCAGCAGTACGTAGTCGGACAGATAAACCGCTTCCTCGAGGTCGTGGGAGACCAGAACCATCGTGGTGGCGGTCTCGACGAAGACCCGCTGCAGCTGCTCGCGCATGAACAGCGTCATCTCGTAGTCGAGGGCGGAGAACGGCTCGTCGAGGAACAGGATTTCCGGCTCGACGATCAGCGCGCGCATGATCGACACCAGTTGCTGCTGGCCACCGGACAGCTGGTAGGGGTAGAGCGCAAGGTCGATCTTGACGCCGAGGCGGGCGACCAGCGCCTCGACCCGCCGGTTGCGTTCGGTCTTCGCGACGCCCATCAGCTTGAGCGGATAGGCGATGTTGTCGAAGGCGCGCAACCACGGAAACAGCGCCTCGCGATAGTTCTGGAACACGTAGCCGAACTTGACCTCGCTCAGTGGCCGGCCGTCGAACAGGATTTCACCCGCCTCGCGCGGGACGAGGCCGGCGATCATGTTGATGAGGGTGCTCTTGCCGCAGCCGTTGGGGCCGAACACCGAGACCAGCTTGCCGCGGGGAATGTCGAGGTCGAAGTGATCGTAGATCGGCGTGTCGCCGAAATGCTTGCACAGCCCCCGGATCGTGACATGGGGCGCGGTGCGGTGGCGGGCGTCGGGCCCGTTGTCCCAGGTTGCCCTGGCGCTGGATGCGAGGCTGATCACGCCGCCCTCAATATTTCTGCAGGATCTTGCTGACGTCGACCTTCTCGGGCACGACGCCGATCGTGTTGCCGAAGTCGGCGAGCTTCTGCAGATCCGAAATCTGTGCGGCGTTCATGTCACCGGCCATCACGTAGCCCAGCATCGGCACCATGCCGACCACCGCGTCGGGCGTGAAGGTGTTCTTGGCGAGGTACTGGCGCGCTTCGTCCGGATGGTCGTTGATAAAACGGATCGCCTTGGCCCAGGCAGCTGCGAAGCGCTTGGCGACGTCCGGCCGTTTCTGGATGAAGTCGGAGGTCATGGCGCAGCCGGCCGCATAGGCATTGGCGGTCTCGCTGCCGAGGATGTATTTCGAGATCACGCCGGCCTCCAGCGAGCGCGCGACCCCGGCCTTGATCATCATGGAGGCGTTGGGCTCGAGGGTGTAGCCGCCGTCGAAGGTGCCGGCGGTCATGGCGTTGACATGCTGGCCCATGTCGAGCTGGTCGATGGTGTAGTCGCCGTCCTGCAGCCCGTTCTTGGCGAGGATCGCCTTGGCGGTGTTGAGGTTGGCGGGGCCCGGCGCGGACATCAGCCTGGCGCCTTTGAGGTCGGCGATGGACTTCGCGGGATGGCTGGTACGGACCACGAACTGCTCCATCTTCCAGTCCTTGGTCTGGCTGTTCACGGCGATGTACATGGCAACGCCGGGTTTCTTGACATTGGCGTTGAGCCCTTCGAGCGTCACCAGCACGGCGGACACTTCGATCTGGTTGGTCATCAGCGCGGCGACATTGGCCGGGCCGCCCATCAGCTTGGTCATCTCCGGCACGATGTTCTGCTCGCGAAAGAAGCCGCGCTCCAGCGCCACGAAATAGGGCAGGGACGAGCTCAGCGGGAACACGCCGACCGACACCTTGTCTTCGGCGCGCGCGGGGCCGGGTAGCAGGGCGAGGTTGGCGAGCAGGGCAACGGTCAGGACGGCCTTTGCGATCAGTTTCTTGGTAAGCAGTTTCATGCAGGTTCCCTTCGAGCGGTTGCCATGGGTAGAGCAAGAAGTGTGCCGTTGACCCGCTTTTGGGGCGTCATCGCTTGGGCCGAAGGACGGGGACCGGCCCGTCCTTCGGCAATGGTCTATTTTTTCATCGCGTCGTACACGGCAAAGCTGTACGCGCCCTCCGGCTTCCTGGTGATCACCGGATCGGAGCCGCCGGCCATCAGGGTCGCGACCGTGCGCTCATAATCCCTGACGTCGAGCTTGCCGTCGGCGTCGCCGAGCAGCTTGCCGACCTCGCCCATCATCCGCTTCTGGTCCTTTTCGGTCTTGGCGCCGGTGGTGTCGGCGGCGAGGATGATCTTGACCGCCTCGTCGGGGTGGGCCTTGGCATGCTCCCAACCCTTCATCGACGCCTTGACGAACTTCGCCATCTTGGCGACGAAGGCCGGATCCTTGAGGTTCTTCTCCAGCACGTAGAGGCCGTCTTCGAGTGTGGCGACACCTTCGTCCTCATACTTGAAGACGACGAGCTGGCTCGGCTTGTAGCCGCCGTCGATCACCTGCCAGTATTCATTGTAGGTCATGGTCGAGACGCAATCAGCTTGCTTCTGCAGGATCGGATCGACATTGAATCCCTGCTTGATCACCTTGACGCCGCCGGGCGAGCCGTCGGTCTTGAAGCCGAGCTTCGACATCCAGGACAGGAACGGATACTCGTTGCCGCCGTACCAGATGCCGACAGTCTTGCCCTTGAGGTCGGTGGGCTTCTTGATGCCGGTATCGGCGCGGCAGGTGAGCTCGAGTCCGGACTTCTTAAAGGTCTGCGAGATGTTGACCAGCGGCACGCCCTTCTCGCGCGATGCCAGCGCCGACGGCATCCAGTCGACAACCGCATCGGCGCCGCCGCCGGCGATCACTTGCGGCGGAGCGACGTCGGGGCCGCCCGGCTTGATCGTGACGTCGAGCCCGGCCTCTTTGTAGAAGCCCTTGTCGCGGGCGACGAAATAGCCGGCGAACTGGGCCTGCGAAACCCATTTCAATTGCACGGTGACGGGCTCTGCCGCATGGGCGCCGGGCAGGGAAAGCCCGAGCGCGAGGCCGGCAGCCGCGAGGAGGGTGTATTTCATGAACAGCTCCAGATGATCGACCCTGCCGAGCTAGGTCCGATAGGAGGGATGCCAGAACGTTGCCGCGCGTTCGGCGAGCGCGACAAGGCCGTAGAAGGCCATACCGGCGAGGGCAGCGAGGGTGATCTCCGCCCAGACCATATCGAGGGCCATGCGTCCGGCCTCGGTGGAGATGCGAAAACCGATGCCCTGCGTCGGTGTTCCGAAAAACTCTGCAACGATCGCGCCAATCAGGGCGAGGGTGGCATTGATCTTCAGTGCGTTGAAAATGAAGGGCAGCGCCGCTGGCAGGTCGAGCTTTGCCAGGCTCTGCGCATGAGTGGCTGCATAAGAACGCATCAGATCGCGCTCGATCTGTCCGCAGGCGGATAGTCCGGCGAGCGTATTCACCAGCATCGGGAAGAACGTCACCAGCGCCACGACCGCGGCTTTCGATGGCCAGTCGAAGCCGAACCACATCACCATGATCGGGGCGACCCCGACCAGCGGCAACGCCGCAAAGAAGTTGCCGAGCGGCAGCAGGCCGCGGCCGAGGGCGTCGTAGCGGTGGGCGAGGACGGCGACCAGGATCGCTGCCCCACAGCCGACGAGGTAGCCGGCCAGGACACCGCGGATGAAGGTCTGGACGAAATCGGCTTCCAGCATCGGCAGCGAGGCCATGGCCCTGGCGGCGGCAGCGCTCGGCGCGGGCAGCAGCACCGGCGGCACGCCGAAGCCGCGCACCGCGACCTCCCAGAGATAGATCACGACGGCGCCGAAGAGCAGCGGCACCGCAAGGTCGATCGGGCCGCGCCGCTTCGTGTGGAGCGGGCGGCGGGCCGCGAGGTTGACGACACACATCGCTGCGGACAGCCAGGCGGCGACGACGATCGCCCAGAAGCCACCGGCCGTGGCGCCTGCGATCGAGGGATCGCCGAGCAGGAGCAGCGAAGCGCTCCCCGCCAGTGCGGCGCCGGCAAGCCCGGGAATGGCCGCTCGGGCATCGGCGATCCCAGCGGCGAGCAGGAACAGCGCGATCGCGCCCGTGACCAGCCCGCCCGGGACGGAGCGCAGCGGCAGCGGCAGGGCGTCATGCCCCACTGGCAACAGCAGGGACAGGATCGCAGCGCCGGTTGCCAGCAGCAGGCCGAGGCGGAATTTGCGCGGGTCCATCAGCGTGCCCCCATCCGGCGGCCGATGAGACGCTCGGTCATGCCGATCGCCGCGATCAGGCCGGAGGCGAGCACGGCCGAGGCAACAAGGGCCGCCCAGAGCTGGACGGTCTGGCCGTAGTAGGAGCCGGCCAGCAGGCGGGCGCCGATCCCGGCCTCGGCGCCGGTCGGCAGTTCTGCCACGATCGCGCCGACGAGGGCGATCGACACGGCGACCTTCAGGCTCGCGAACAGGAAGGGCACCGCGGCGGGCCAGCGCAGCTTGTAGAGGACCTGGCGGGGGCTCGCCGACCACGTCCGCATCAATTCGAGTTGCAGCGGCTCCGGCGAGGTGAGGCCCTTCACCATGCCGATGGTGATGGGGAAGAAGCAGAGATAGGCCGAGATGATCGCCTTCGGCAGCAGGCCGTGCAGGCCAATCGCGCCGAGCACGACGATGAAGATTGGCGCCAGCGCCAGCACCGGCACCATCTGCGAGCAGATGATCCAGGGCAGCAGGCTGCGCTCCAGGACGCGGCTGTGCACGATCATCAGCGCCAGCGCGGTGCCGAACAAGGCGCCGAGCACGAATCCGAGCAGCGTGGCCGACAGCGTCACCAGCGAATGATAGACCAGGCTGCGCGGCGCCAGCGGCGGATAGCCGAACACCGCATCGACAACCGCGAAGGCGACCTGATGCGGCGCCGGCAGCAGCGGCCGTTCGGCGCTCATGGTCCCGGACAACACGTCGATGGCGGTATAGGACGTTTCCTCGCGCTCAAAGCCGTCGCGTACCAGCGACCAGTTCAGGGCGAGCGCGGCGACATACCAGACGGCGACCAGTGCGAGCACCGTGGCGAGGAGCGGCGCATGGCGCGCGATGGCGGGATGGCGGACGAGTGCTCCGGTGGTGCGCAAGGGCAGGGCGAGCGCGCTATTCGTCATACGAATGCCCCGCCCGCAAGCCGCTGCGGACCCGCTGTGCGATCTTGAGGAATTCCGGCGTCTCGCGGATCTCGAGCGAGCGGTCGGACGGAAAATCGCAATCGATCACATCGATGATGCGGCCCGGCCGCGGCGACATCACCACGATCTTGGTCGACAGGAACACGGCTTCCGGGATCGAGTGGGTGACGAACAGCACCGTCTTGCCGGTCGAGCGCCACAGCTGGAGCAGTTGCTCGTTGAGATGATCGCGGACGATCTCGTCGAGTGCGCCGAACGGCTCGTCCATCAGCAGCAGCGCAGGGTCGAACGACAACGCCCGCGCGATCGAGACGCGCTGCTGCATGCCGCCGGAGAGCTGCCAGGGAAACTTGCGCTCGAACCCGCTGAGGTTGACCAACGCCAGGTAGTGGTCGGCCCGCTGCTTCTGCTCGATGTCGGAGAATCCCATGATCTCCAGCGGCAGCATCAGGTTCTTTTCGATGGTGCGCCAGGGAAACAGCGCCGGAGCCTGGAAGACATAGCCATAGCTGCGCGCCAGGCGGGCATTCTCCGCGGTCATGCCGTTAACCGCCAGCGTGCCCGACGTCGGCTGCTGCAGGTCGGCGATCACGCGCAGCATCGTGGTCTTGCCGCAGCCGGACGGGCCGATGAAGGACACGAACTCGCCTTCTGCGATCTGAAGATCGACGTTCGACAGCGCATCGACCTTGCCGTCGGCGGTCTCGAAGGTCAGGGAGATGCCTTGCGCATCGACCACCAGCCGCCGCGGCGCAGGCTCGGGTGCATTCATGGATGGCTGGGGAGTGGAAGCGAGGGAGGGCACGTCGTCATCCGGGCGAGACGAGGTCGCCGGTTCGTGGAGGGCTGACATGCCAAGCTGCAGCGATGCCATGCATGAATAGTGGCAAATGACTTTCGTCATGGCGCGCCCAATGTTTGCGCACGCCGGTGGAATAATGAGCGCGGTTTTGCTGCCTTTCCAAGCAATTCGAGCGCTGTTCGGCGCTGTCGGATTTTGACTCGCATCGCTCCGCGAACGATACTTGCTGCGTTGCCTGCACCGTTGCGTTCGCAATGGTGGGGCGGTGCCGTCTCTTCGCGCGAGCCTGAATGAAGCCCGCTCCCTTCAAATATGTCGCAGCTCTGTCGCTCGATCACGCGCTGTCTCTCAAGGCTGAATACGGCGATGAGGCTCGCTTCATCGCCGGCGGCCAAAGCCTCATTCCGGCGATGAACTTTCGCCTGGCGCGGCCCGCGGTGCTGATCGATATCAACGGCCTTGCCGAACTCGCCGGCATCGATCGAACGCAGCCGGGCACCGTACGGATCGGCGCCATGACGCGGTACCGTGACCTCGAACGCGACGGCGCCTTCCTCGCCTCCTGTCCATTGTTCGCGGATGCGCTGCCCCACATCGCCCATCCGCAGATCCGCAACCGCGGCACCATCGGCGGCAATCTCTGTCATGCGGACCCGGCCTCCGAGTTTCCGGCCGTCGTGACCGCGACGGAGGGGCGGATGCGGCTGAGATCGACGAGCGGAGAGCGGGAGCTGGCCGCGTCCGACTTCTTCACCGGGTTGCTGACCACCGAGATCCGGGCAGACGAAATGCTGATCGACATCACCCTTCCGGTGGGGCGACCGCGGACTGGTGTCTCTTTTCAGGAGATCGCGCGCCGGCGCGGCGATTTCGCACTGGCGGGCGTCGCGGCCATCGTCTCGCTCGACGAGGCGCGCTGCTGCACGGATATCCGGCTCGCTCTGTGCGGGGTCGGGGAGACGCCCGTCGATGCCAGCGCCGCGGCATCCTCGCTCGTCGGAACACCGGGCGGTGCGGCGACGATCAAGGCGGCGGCCGCGGACATTGGCAAGGCGATCACGCCATCGGGCTATGTGCAGGCGAGCGCGGCCTATCAACACCATGTCGCCGGCATTCTGGCCGAACGAACCATCGCGGCTGCATTCGAGCGGGCCCGCCATGCAGCCTGACCGTCATGAGATTGCGCTGTCGGTCAATGGCACGACCTACCGTCGTGAGGTGGAGGCGCGCACGCTGCTGAGCGATTTCCTGCGCCACGATCTGCTGCTCGCCGGCACCCATGTCGGCTGCGAGCAGGGCGTCTGCGGCGCCTGCACCATCCTGCTGGACGGCGTGCCGGTCCGCTCCTGCCTGATGCTGGCGGTGCAGGCCAACGGTCATGCCTTGCAGACGGTGGAGGGCCTGGCGTCGACGGATGGCGATCTGCATCCGGTCCAGCAGGCGATGCACGACCATCACGGCCTGCAATGCGGTTACTGCACCCCCGGCATCCTGATGACGATGTCGGCCTTCCTGCAGGAGAATGCCGATCCGTCGGAAGCGGAGGTGCGCGAGGCGCTGTCGGGCAATTTGTGCCGCTGCACCGGCTATCAGAACATCGTCGATGCCATGATGGCGGCGGCGCAGGCGATGCGGAGCGCGCCGCGATGAGCCCGCGCACATTCGGCGCGCCGGTCAGGCGCAACGAGGACCGCAAGCTGCTGACAGGGCAGGGGCTGTTCATCGATGACGTCGAGTTGCCCGGCATGCTGCATGTCGCGTTCCTGCGCAGCCAGGTCGCGCACGCCCGCATCCGGCGCATCGATGTTGCCGCGGCGCGCGCACGGCCGGGCGTTGTCGCGGTCTACACCGCCGAAGACCTCGGCGCCTACTGGCAACCGGGACCGCTGCTCGTGCCGCCGCCGCCGATCGCGGGCATCGTCTTCAACCCACGCACCCAGGTGCCGCTCGCCAAGGACAAGGTCCGTCATGTCGGCGAGCCGCTCGTCGCCGTCGTGGCGGACAGCCGCTATATCGCGGAGGACGCCCTCGACGACATCGCGGTCGAGCTGGACGAGCTGCCCGTCGCCGTCGATCTCGAAGGTGCGGCCCGCGCTTCGACTGTGCGGGTGCACGATGACGTGGATGGCAATGTCGCGGCGCATGTCCGCCAGACCAAGGGAAACTATCGCGCCGCCGCAGCCAAAGCCCACCTCGTGCTCAAGCGCCGCTTCCGCTACGAGCATGGCATCTCCTCACCGATCGAAACTCGCGGCGTGGTCGCGCAGTGGAACGCGCGTGGCCAGCAACTGACGATGTGGGACACGACGCAGGCGCCGGTGTTCGTCCGCAACGGGCTTGCCGCCATGCTCGGGCTCGGCGAGCGGCAGGTGCGCGTGATCGCACCGTTCGTCGGTGGCGGCTTCGGCCCCAAGATCATGATGTTCTATCCCGAGGAAGTGGTGCTGCCATGGATCGCGATGCGGCTCGATCGCCCGGTGAAGTGGATCGAGGATCGCCTCGAGCACTTCTTCGCCACCACCCATGAGCGCGGTCAGATTCATGACGCGGAAATCGCGGTTGCTGCCGACGGCCGCATTCTCGGCATCAAGGATGTGTTCCTGCACGACACCGGCGCCTATAACCCCTATGGGCTGACCGTTCCCATCAACAGCCAGTGCACGCTGCTCGGCCCCTATGTCGTGCCGGCCTACGACAGCACCTTCACGGCCGTTTTCACCAACCTGCCGATCGTCACGCCTTATCGCGGCGCGGGGCGCCAGCATGGCGTGTTCGTGATCGAGCGTTTGCTCGATCTCGCGGCGCGCGAGCTTGGCATCGATCGTGCCGAGATCCGGCGTCGCAACCTGATCCCTCCCGATGCGTTTCCGTTTGGGAACGAGATCATCTACCAGGACTTCCAGCCGCTGGAATATGACAGCGGCAACTACGAGCCGGTGCTGGACAAGGCGCTGGAAGCCATCGGGTATGCCGACTTCATCCGGGATGTGCAGCCGAAGCTCCGCGCCGAGGGGCGCTGTGTCGGCATCGGCCTCGCCTGCTATGTCGAGGGCACCGGCATCGGCCCCTATGAGGGGGCGAGGGTCCAGGTCCAGGCCAATGGCAAGGTCAGCGTCGCCACCGGCATCGGCACCCAGGGGCAGGGGCACTTCACCAGCTTCGCGCAGATCGTCGCCGACGCGCTCGGGGTCGAGGTCAGCGACGTCGATATCGTCACCGGCGATACCGACCAGTTCTATTGGGGCGCCGGAACCTTCGCGAGCCGCGGTGCGGTGGTGGCCGGCAACGCCGTCAGCGCGGCCGCGCAGGCGGTGCGGCAGAAGGCGCTGAAGCTCGTCAGTGAGGCCTTCGAGTGCGCGGAGGAAGATCTCGTTGTCGCCGATGGCAAGGTCTCGATCGTCGGCATTCCCGAACGCTCCATCAGCCTCGGCGAGCTGGCGCAGCGCGCCAATCCGATGCGCGGCGCGGTGAAGCCCGGGACCGAACCGGGGCTGGAATCGACGCAGTATTTCGGCCCGTCGGGCGGCGCCACCGCCAATGGCGTCCATGCCGCGATCATCGAGATTGATCCGCAGACCTTCGTTCTGAGCGTCCTCGACTATGTCGTGGTCCATGATTGCGGCACCGTGATCAATCCGATGATCCTCGCGGGCCAGATCCACGGCGGCGTCGCGCAGGGGATCGGCAACGCGTTCTACGAGGAGCTGTCGTTCGACGACCAGGGGCAGTTGCTGAACGCCTCGCTCGCCGACTATCTGCTGCCGACGGCGCTGGAGGTGCCGCGGATGGAGCTCCATCACACTACCACCCCGTCGCCGCTCAATCCGCTGGGGGTCAAGGGCGCGGGTGAGGCAGGGGCCATTCCCGTTGGACCGTTGTTCGCCCAGGCGATCGAGGATGCGCTGGCGCAAGCGGGCATCAAGGTCGAGCTTCGGCAGATTCCGCTCAGTCCGAGCCGGCTGTTCGAATTGGTCGGAGAGGAGCAGGGAACATGAGGACCGCAGAGGTCTTCAGGCTTGCGATGGCGCATCCGGGAGACCTCTCCGAGCTGGAGCGGATTCTGGTCGGCGGCAGGATCGCTGCGACAGAGGTGGTCGCCGTGATCGGCAAAACCGAGGGCAATGGCGGCGTCAACGATTTTACCCGCGGCTATTTCACCCAGAGCCTGATGAGCCTGCTGTCGCGGCATCTCAACAGGCCCCCGGAGCAGTTATTGCGCGAGATCCCGTGCGTGCTGTCCGGCGGCACGGAAGGGGTCATGAGTCCGCATTACAGCGTGTTCTGCATTCGCAACACTGAAAGCACGATCCACCAATTCCCGTCCGCGCTGGCGATCGGGACGGCGTTCAGTGCACCGCTTCCTGCCGAGGATGTCGGCCGGCGCGCCCATGTCGAGAGTGTTGCGGCGGCGGTGCGCCGCGCGATCGCTGAGGCCGGGATCACGCGCAAGGAGGACGTGCATTTCGTCCAGGTCAAGTGTCCCTGCGTGACGGTTGCCCGCGCGGAAGCCGCGATCGCGGCAGGCCGGCAGCCGCTGACCTTCGATCCCAACAAATCGATGGCGTTTGCCCGCGCGGCCGGTGCGTTCGGTGTCGCCCTGGCGCTCGGCGAGATTATGCCCGATGGTTTTGATGACGCTGCGCTGCTGAGCGATTTTGCGCTCCAGTCGCCGCGCGCCAGCATTTCCTCTGGCGTTGAGGTTGCTTGCAACGAGGTGGTCGTGCTCGGCAACAGTTCCGCCTGGGCCGGCAGTCTGTGCATCGCGCATCGGCCGATGATCGACGCGCTCGATATCGGCGCTGTCGTCGACGTGCTCGCCGATCTTGGCATCGATGCGAGGCCGCAGGTTACGGCTGCGGATCTTTCGCGCATTGCCTGCGTGCTGGTGAAGTGCGAGCCGGACCGGCGCGGCCGGATCCGCGGCCACCGGCATACCATGCTCGACGACACCGACATCAATGCGCAGCGCCACATCCGCGGCGCGGTGGCCGGGCTCACCGCCGGCGTCATCGGCGACGGGCGGATTTTTGTCTCGGGCGGGGCCGAGCATCAGGGGCCGGATGGCGGTGGTCTCATCGCCGTCATCGCCTCGCAACGGCAGGGGATCACCTGATGCGGATTGTCATTGTCGGTGCCGGTGTCGCGGGCTGCCTGATGGCGCGGCAGCTGTCACGTCTCGACGGGGTCGAGGTGATCTGCCTCGAGCGCGTCGCGCCCGACGATCATTCCGAGGCCGGCACCGGGCTCAACATCGGCCCGAATGCGGTCAAGGCCCTGACGATGATCGATCCGGAGCTGGCCGGGGCGATCACTGGCGCGAGCTATGTCTGGAACAGCTGGCGCATCTCGCTCACCGACGGCACCGTGCTGTTCGACCTGCCGCTGGCGGAGGTGGCGGACGGTCCGGGCTGGCGGATCCGCTGGTCTGAACTCTACCGCGTGCTGCGCCAGTCCGCCGGCGCACAGGTGCGCTATGGCTGCGAGATCACGCAGATCGGCCGCGATACCGCCGATCCCAGCAAGACGTCGGTTGCCTGGTCCGAGCGTGGCCAGACCGGCCGCCTCGACGGCATCGATCTCCTGATCGCCGCGGACGGACGCTATTCGCGGGTGCGGCGCGCGATCTCCGGCGAGCCGCGGACCGAGCATGTCGGCGTCGCGATCTTCCGCGTGCTGGTGGGGGATACGTCGGGTGGACTGATCGACGACTATGAGCAGTGGTTCAACGGGCCGAACAGGCTGCTGTCGTTCCGCGTGCCGCCGGGGCATGTCTATATCGCCGGGACATTTCCGATCGCCCCGGAGGCAGAGATCGCCGACACCATGAAGACGCCGGAGGCGCTGCGTGCGGCCTATGCACCGCTGGATGGGGCGCCGAGCGACCAGGCGCGCTGGCTGATCGACACCGTGTGCGCGAACGTCACCGACATCCACTGGGCCAGGATGCAGGAGCATGATCTGCTGTATCGGGCAGATGACTGCAACGTGCTCTATCTCGGCGATGCGGCCCACGGCATGGTGCCGACGCTCGGCCAGGGGGCGACCCAGGCGATCGAGGACGCCTGCCATGCGGCGGCGCTGATCGCGCATCGCGTCCGCCAGGGACAGCGCGACGTCGGCGCCTGGCTTCGCGAGATCGAGACCACGCGGCGGGATCGGCTGCGCTTCGTGATGGCGTTCTCGCTGGAGGCGACCGACACCATGCTGGCGGGCGCTGATCCCGTCGCGGGCACCCGGCACAAGAACGGCACTGCATTTCGCAACAAGCTCGAGGCGCTCTATCGCGATGTCGGATCGCCGATGGAAGCCCTGCAAGAAAGGAGACATTCGCCATGACCGCTGTCACGGAAACGACGCTGCCGCTCGCCACGGTTCACGGGCTGTTTCATATCGCGATCAAGACCGAAAATCTGGCGGCGACGCGAAAATTCTGGGTCGATCTTATCGGGCTGAAGGAGTTTCCGCGGCCTGATTTCGGCTATCCCGGCGCCTGGCTCGGCTGCACGCAGCCCGGCGGGCTCGCCATCATTCATGTCTATGCCGGCGGTCCGGCGCTCGGACCCGAGGGCAAGGCGCCGGCAGGGACGGCGGCGATCGATCACGTCTCGCTGTCCTGCTCCGGCTATCGCTCCTATGTGGCGCGTTTCAAGGCGGCGGGGCTCGACTGGCGCGAATTCATCGTGCCGGGCACCTCGCTCTGGCAGCTGTTTGTCTACGATCCGAGCGGCGTGCAGCTCGAGCTGACGTTCGAATCCGGCGTCGAGGGAGCGGAGATGCCGGACATGTCGCCGGGGCGCAAATATGTCGCCGGGGCGAGCTTCTTTGACAGGGCGAGCTATCCGGCGCTCGCCTGAGCCCATCGATGGGCGGCATTGCGTGCGCTGCAACAACCTCCTATAGCGACAGCCTTGCTGGTTTGTCGCTCCCCATCGGGTTCCCGAAGCTGTTTCGAGGGGCGGGGCAGACCTTTTGACGCCCTGGAAGAGGTCGCGATGGCTGACGAGAACGATGACTATGTCTACGACGAGGTGACCGGCGAATGGCGTCCGGCGTCGGAGATGGCCAAGGCCGCCGATGCCGGGCGGCCTGTGGTTCGTGATGCTTCGGGCAATGTCCTTGCTGATGGCGACTCGGTGACCCTGATCAAGGATCTGAAGGTGAAGGGCGCCAACCAGACCCTGAAGCAGGGCACGGTCATCAGGTCGATCCGCCTCACCGACAACGACGAGGAGATCGATTGTCGCTTCGACGGCATCAAGGGCCTCGTCCTGCGCACGGAGTTCGTGCGCAAGCGCTGAGCCGGCCCCCGCGCTTGCATCAGCCTCGCAGCAGAATGTCGGCGAGCTGCGTGAAGCTGTCGGTGTGGAGGTCGAGCCATGGCTCGGGTGCCACGTCAGGCTTCGCGTTGGGGCCGAATTCGAGTGGACGGGCGACGAACGCCGTGCGCATGCCGAACGCCCGGGCTGCCTTCAGATCGTATTTGTGACAGGCGACCATCAGGATCTGGTGGGCGGGGAAGCCGAGATAGTCGACGGCGAGCTGATAGACGGCCGGTGACGGCTTGTAGCTGCGCGCGAGCTCGGCGGTCAGCACCGCGTCGAATGGAAGTCCGGCGTGTTTCACGACCGAGACGACCGCCGCCATGCCGGCATTCGACAGCGTCGACGTCACGAAGCGGCCGCGCAGGCGGGACAGGCCTTCGACGCTGTCGGGCCAGGCGTCGAGCTTGCTCCAGACGCTGTTCAGCTCGTCGCGCTCGCCGGCGGTGAAGACCTCCGAGAGACCCCGGCGTTCGAGCAGCACATCCAGCGCTTCGCGATAGATGCGGTCGACCCGGATCCAGGAGCGCTTTCCGGCGATCACGTCATCGAGCGCAACACGATAAAGGTCGCGCCACTCGCTCGAAAGCGCCGCCCAGTCGAGGGCGAGCCCCTTGGCCCGGTTGATCGCTTCGCCCGCGCGCAGGATCGGCTGATAGAAGTCCACGCAAGTGCCCTGGACGTCGAACGTGATGGCCCGGATGTCGCTCAGCCCTGGTGCAGCGTTCACCGATCGTGCTCCTGTCATTGCCGCGATGATCGATAGTCCGCCGGCGCCGATGAGTCCACGTCGTGTCAACGCAAGCACCGCGGTGTTTCCTCCATCGGCAGACGATCGTCATCCGCCGGCTTTCGCCGACGGAAGGACGAGAGCTGCGCACGGCATTTCCTCGTCGGCGGGTTGTCGATCCGCCGTTGTCATGGGAGGAGATGGTGACTGGGCGATAGATGCAAGCGCATTCTGATTATATAGATTCTTGAAATAATCCATCGACCGCATACCGCGGGGGGCCCAGGTCGGCAGCAGCAGAGCTGAGCATCGATGGGGCCGCGGGACATGCGAGCGTTCTGCTGCAATGTTCTTGCCGCAAGGGTGCCTTGAAAGAGCCTTGGGAGGGCCGTCGCGACCGGATCTCAGGCGTGATAGGTTCGCGGCGGACAGCTGCGACTCACGGTTGTGCGGCTTGCACGGCTGCTGATGAGGCCGTCAGCTGTAACAGGAATGATGTCGTGCAGGATTCGGCTGGATGATTCGCCATGTGGTGAGCCGTTCAGATTCCATTCAGAGTCGCGCGGCTCTGCTGGGGCGATGTGACGGGTGAGGAACTCTATTCCATGAAGAAGCTGTTTTGGGTGGCCGTGGCGTTCCTGGCGCTGGTGGTCAATGCGGACGCGGCCGAGCGCCGCATCGCCCTCGTCATCGGCAACGCCAACTACCAGACCGGCTCATTGCCGACCCCGGCGAACGATGCGGGTTTGATCGCGCAGACCTTGCAGGCGGCGGGCTTCGACGTGACCGGCGCGCGCGACCTGGACCAGGAATCGCTGCGCCGGGCGTTCCGCGACTTCCTCGACAAGGCATCGTCCTCCGGACCCGATACCGTCGCCTACGTCTATCTGTCGGGTTACGGCGTGCAGCTCGAGGGCGAGAATTACTTCGTGCCGATCGACGCCCGCATCCCCAGCGACGCCAGCGTCTCGGCGGAGGGGCTCAGGCTCTCCGATTATCTCAGGCCGCTGACCGCGCTTCATCTGAAAGCCAGCGTGGTCGTTCTCGACCTGGCCCGCGCCAATCCGTTCGCCAAGACCGGCAATCCGTTGACGGGCGGCCTTGCTCTCGTCGATCCCGACCAGGGCGCCCTGATCGCCTTCAACGCCGCGCCGGGCACCATTGCGCCCGACGAGGCGGGGCCATATTCGGCCTATGCCCAGGCCCTGGCGGAAATCACCCGCGAAGGCGGCGTTGGGCTCGACGACGCGTTCGTGCGGGTGCGGCTGCGCGTCAACCAGCTGACCAACGGCGCCCAGGTGCCCTGGCACGTGTCGAAGCTGCAGGCGCCGGTGGCTCTGTTCGAGCGTGCGCCGGACGCGCCGCCGCCGCAGGTCTCCGTGGAACAGACCGCCGCGATCCGCCGGCGGCCGATCCGCGATTTCGATGCACGCGAGGCGTATCTCGCCGCGCTCGACCGCGACACCCTCGAAGGCTATCAGGACTTCCTGTCGGTTTATCCGCGTGATCCGATGGCCGCGCGGGTGCGCGCCATTATCGCCGCCCGTCGTGAAGCCATCGTCTGGCGGCAGACGCGAAACGTCGACACGCCGCCGGCCTACTGGTCGTATCTGCGGCGCTATCCGCGCGGCGCCCACTCCTACGACGCGCGCCGTCGCCTGGCCTATCTGTCCGCCGCATTCGAGCCGCCGCCGCGGTTCGACGAGATCAGCTACGAGGTGCCGCCGCCGCCGCCGGAGGAGGTCGTCTATGTCGAGCGTCCTGTGCTCGTGTTCGACGATCCGGATTTCGGCTTTGCGCCGCCGCCACCACCGCCGCCGATCTTCCTGCCGCCGCCGCCGGTCTATCTCGTGGATTTGCCGCCGCCGCCGCCGCCGGTGATGGCCTTCGTGCTGCCGATGCCGGAATACCGGCCGATGCCGGCCTGGGTCGCGCCCCCGCCGCAGATCGTGCCGCCGCCGACCAACATCATCTACAACAACATCCACAACACGGTGGTGATCAACAACACCACCAACATGGTGACCATCACCAACCCGCAGGGCCAGGCGCAGACGGTGACGCCGGCCGTGGCTGTCGCGCCGCCATCGGCGCCCGCTGCGCCCGGTGCGCCGCCGCCGGGCGTCGCTCTCTCGCCGGCCACCAAGGCCGGTATCGCCGCCGCCGGCGTTGGCGCAGCGGCCGCCGCTGCTGTGGCGCTCGCGCCATCCCTGCCGTCGTCGGTCGCGACCAAAGCGGCGACTATCCCGAATCCGCAACAGGCGCCGCCGGCGACGCCGCTGGCGCCGGGCAAGGTGCTGCGCACCCAGATGACGCCTGCGGTTCAGCCGCCGGCCTCGGGTACGCCGCCTGCAGCGGGTGGCGCCGCCACCGGTGGTCAGCCCGGCGTTGCCGGACCTAACCAGGCCGGACAGCCGAAGCAGCCATCGGCAGGAGCACCTCCTGCCGGGGGAGCGCCGTCGGCCGGAACGCCCGGTACGTCTGCGCCGACGCCCGGCACAAATGTGCCGACGCCCGGTACAAAGACGGGTGCGCCCGCGAGCCCGGCCGGTCAGGTCGGACAGCCGCTGCCAGGCACGGCGGGTGGCCAGCCGCTGCCGAAGCAGCCGTCAACGGGAACGCCGCCTGTAGGAGGCACGTCGCCGGCCGGATCGGCCGCGACGCCCAGCACGTCGACGCCGCCGCCATCGGGCACAAAGACCGGCGCGCCGCCGAGTGCGGGCGGTCAGGTCGGGCAACCCTTGCCAGGCACCGCGGGCGGACAACCGCTGCCGTCGAAGCAGCCATCGACCGGAACGCCGCCCGCGGGCGGCACGCCGCCGGCCGGATCGGCCGCGACGCCCAGCACGTCAGCGCCGCCGCCGTCGGGTGCAAAGACCGGCGCGCCGCCGAGCCCCGGTGGTCAGGTCGGGCAGCCCCTGCCGGGTGCGGCAGGTGGTCAGCCTCTGCCGAAGCAGCCATCGACCGGAGCGCCGCCCGCCGCTGGTACGCCTCCCGCTGGGGCGATCGTGGCCCCCGGCACGCCGGCCCCTGCACAAGGCTCGAAGGCCGGCGTTCCGCCCGTGCCGCCGAGCGCTGGCAAGCCTCTGCCTGCACCATCGCAGCCGGGGCTGCCGGCTCCGCATGCGCCGCCACCGTCGCCGGCAGTGAAGCCAGCCACGCCGCCGCCACCGCCGCCCGCGCAAAAGATGGCTCCGCCCGCGCCACCCCCCGTGGTGCATGCGCCGCCACCGCCGCCGCCAGCACCGAAGCCGGCGCCGCCGCCGCCCGCGGTGCACGCAGCGCCGCCACCGCCACCTCCGGCACCGAAGCCGGCTCCGCCACCGCCGCCGGTGGTGCGCGCGCCGCCGCCGCCGCCCGTGGTGCATGCGCCGCCGCCTCCGCCGCCACCGCGACCGGCTCCGCCGCCACCGCCCCCTGTGGTACATGCGCCGCCGCCGCCACCACCGCCTGCGCCAAGGCCGGCTCCGCCGCCTCCACCAGCGGCTGCGAAACCAGCCCCGCACGGATGCGTGTTGCCAAACGGCCAGCCGTGTCCGCCGCCTAGGTAGACCAGGCTGTCGTCAGTCCGGGCGAACGGGAGAACCTCTCCCGTCGCCCGGAATGCTGTGCAGGATCGCTCCGCGCCAGGTCGATGCGCTCAACTGGCCGTCAGCAGCTCCCTGACGATGCCGTTGAACCACGCCGGATCCTCGATGTCCGGAAAGTGCCCGAGGCCCTCGCGCTCGATCAGCCGGGCATGCGGTGCGATGGTCAACAGCGAGCGTTTGTCGCTCTTGCGATGGGAGCGGTCGCTCATGCCCCAGATTGCCAGCGTCGGCTGGCGGAACGGTGGGAAGCGGGGCGCTTCCACCTCCGGGCCGAACCAGGCCTGGATCAGCGACGCCAGACAGAAATTGCCGTGGTGATCGAAGCAGGCACAGGCCTGGCGAAGGAACGCTGCGCCATGGCTGGGAGCGCCCACCGCGTTGGGATACCAGTTCGCGGCGGCGGCGGCGCGCGTGCGATAGATCAGCTCCTGACCGGCATAGGGCTTTGCGAGGTCGCCCGTGGGGTCGACGATCTTGCCGGTCCAGATCCGCTCCTTGTCCCAGTCGAGCGCCTGCATCAGCACCAGATGGCTGACGAGATCGGGATGCTCAGCCGCGATCAACGCGTTGGGGTAGACATTGGTGCAGGTCGGGCAGGGTACATAAGGGCCGGCGCCGAGTGTCCGGAACAACTGGGCATAAGCGTCCGTGAACGCGCGCAGTGAAAAATCGAAGCTCGGCTTGGGGGTCGAGAAGCCAAACCCGGGCGGGTCGACCGCCACCACCCGCGTCCAGGTGCTCAGCCGCGCGAAGATCGGATCATGGTGTTCGAGCGTATTCGGCCCGTCGGCGAACAGCACGATCGTCTGATCGCCCTGGCCGCCCTCGCGAATGCGAAACCACACGGTCTCCGTTTCGATATAGCGAATGCCGGGCCGTGAGACGGCGGCCCATTGGCTCAAGAAGGCGGCCTGCACCGGTGAGGCGGGATGGGTGTCGAGGTGGATCGGATTCATGTGGGCGGCAACATTCGCTTGGTGGGGCATTGGGGCATTCCCAGTGGTGTTCTCGGCGGAATGGGCCTTATGTGCCCTGGCGCCCGGACGAGGGCGTCATCCGATCGGAGGACATCTCAGACCCCGCCCGCACGGTCGCGGATGTTCCGTCCAGATCCCGCAGCGACTTCAGCTTGCGAGCGGCGTGGAGAAACCGGCAACCAGCTTGACCAGATCCGCCTGACGGTTGGCGCCCGTCTTCTCGAAGATGCGGCCGAGATGGGTTTTGATCGTGCTGTCCGCGACGCCGAGCGCGGCCGCAACCTCGGGAACGCCACCGACATCCACCACCGCGAGCAGCACACGCAGCTCCGCTGGCGTCAACCGGTACAAGGCGCCGATGGTCTGGGGTGACGATGGGCCCTGGAGCTCAGCCTTGCGGACAAAGACCGCGGCGCTCGCCCCGGGGGTAGCGGCGTCGGCCCGCTTGCCGGCGGTCAGGGGCAGCACGTGGGCGACATGATGGTCGCCGGTCGGTGCGGGGAGCGCAAGCGCAACATCGGTGTTGCCGATCGCAGCATCGCCACCGCCGGTCGCCGTGATCATGTCCCGCAGCCGCCGGTTCGAGGCGGGATCGATGACGATGAGCTGTCCTTGCACCGCGTGCAGCACCGTCCCGGCCTCCAGTTGCGCGCGGGCCGCCACGTTGGCATGCATGATCATGCCCTTGGCATCGACCAGGAAAACGCCGGCGCTCAGGCCATCAAGAACGTCGGCGAAGGCGGCAGCCTCCGCGCGCCGCAGATCGATCACCTTGCCGATCACCGTCGCGCGCCGCACATGCGGCACGACCAGCGCCATCCGCGCGCGCATCTCACTGTCGACCAGGCCCGACGCTTCGTTCCGGCAGACGCTGAGATAGGCAAAGCTCGTCGCCGACTTGTCGAGCACCGCCTTGACCGCATCGATCCAGCCCTGCGGGCGCGACCATTGCTGGTAGAAGACGCTGCGCCGGAAGACGTGATGCGGGATCAGCTCGGAAATGCTGACGATCTGCTCGACCTCGCAGGAGGCAAGCTCGGCCATCGGATCATGCCGCCAGTAGGTCTGCGCATAGCTCTTCTGGTAGGCGGGATCGAGGCCATGGAAGAAATAGGCATTGCCGGCCTTGCTGATCGTGTCCTTGCTGAGCAGGCCCGCGGCCTGGCCGCCGACGAAGTGCGCGAGCTTTGCGAGCACGCGCGTCCAGCTCGTGGGATCGAGCGTGGTGTCGTAGATGTCGCCGATCAGTTGCGAAAGCGCTGCGTGATCGCAATGGCGTGCCGGCTGGGCAGCATCTGTCGATAGCGGTCGTTCACATGCTCTGGACGTTCCTGTCGCGCGTGCCAAAGGGGGAAGCTCCTGCCGGATCGGGCGTCGGCATGGTACGCGAACGCGCCGATGCCCATCCAGGAAAAACGCGCCGCGCATGCGGGCCTTGCCTCGGCGCGCGATGGTACTGCGCCCGTGAAATTCCGCGGCCCGGTCAATCAGGCCGCGACGCGCGGCGCTGACCGGTACGCGCTCGGGGACTGTCCGGTCCAATCACGGAACGCGCGGGTAAAACTCTTTTCGCTGCGGAAGCCGACGGCGCGAGCGATCTGCTTGATCGGCTTCTCGGTGCGGCTGAGCAGATCGATGGCGTGCTCGCGTCGTACCTCGTCCTTGAGGATCTGCAGCGATGTGCCTTCGTCGCGCAGGACGCGATGAACGGTTCGCACCGACAGGTGCAGCGCGTCGGCCAGCGACGTGGCGGACAGCGCGCCGCGCTTCAGATGTTCGCGAACCCTCTGGGTCAGCAGGCGATCCCTGCGGTACTTCAGCACGGTCAGGGGGAGGGCGCGCTGCAGCATGGTGCGCAGGGTGCGCTCGTCGCGCCGCATCGACAACGCGAGATAGCGCGCATCGAAGCGATAGCCGGTCCAGTCCGCGCCGAAACGGACCGGGCCGGGAGCGAACAGCAGGGGGTAGACGTCGGCATGCGGCGGCGGCTCGAATGCAAACGCGGTTTCGAGCAGGGGAATGCGCGAGTCGATCGCCCAGCAGGCGTAGCCCAGCACGAAGCGCAGGCTGGTGACGAGGCAGAACTCCCGCATCGGTCCGAGATCGCGTGCCTCGACCAGTGCCAGCTCGGCGACGTCGTCCCGCACCGTCAGCGTGTGGGTGATGTCCTCGGTGAGCAGGCGGTGGTGACGGCACCAGCGCTTGAGCGCCACCCCGAGCGTCGGCGAGCTCAGCGAGGCGCGGCACAGCATGCCATAGCTGCCCCAGGGCAGCCGCCGGCTGAACCAGCCGAGCGCCTCGTCATCCAGCTCCTGCATCGCGATCCCGGAGATCATCTCCATCTGGGCGGCGGTGATCCGGCCATCAGGTCGGCGCAAAAGGGCTGGCGTGATTTGTGCTCTCCGGAGCGCAGGGCGAGGGTCCTGGCCGTACTTTTCGTACGCCAGAACCATGGCATGGACAAAAGCGATGGGGGTGGCGGCGACCTGCTTCATGACCTCACTATGGCATGATTTGCAACCCAATTGGCAGCAAAAGCGCCCTCGGCGGGCCTAGTCTGATCGGCACGAAGCGGCCGCAGAGCCGCCACCGGAGGAGCCGTCACATGGCCATCACCACAGCTTTGTCCCACGTCCAGGGCGACGCCGATGCGCCGCTGAGCGATCAGACCATTTCCGCGTTACTGGCAGAAACGGCCATGCGGTTTCCCGACCGGCTCGCCGTCGTGTTCCGCGAGCAGAACCTGCGCTGGACTTGGCGCGCGTTCCAGGCCGAGGTCGAGCACTTCGCCGCCGGCCTGCAGACGCTCGGCCTGCAGCGCGGCGACCGGGTCGGCATCTGGTCGCCCAACCGCTCCGAGTGGCTGGTGACGCAGTTCGCCACCGCGCGCCTCGGCCTCATCCTGGTCAACATCAATCCGGCCTATCGGCTCTCCGAGCTGGAATATGCGCTGCGCGTCTCCGGCTGCCGCGCCATCGTCTCGGCCGAGCAGCTCAAAAGCTCGAAGTATCTGGAGATGCTCGATGCCGTGCGGCCGCAGTTGCCGGCGCTGCAATGGATCATCAGGCTGGGCGAGGGGACGACGCCCGGCATGCTGCGCTATGCCGACGTGATGGCGCGCGGCCGCGAGGTCCGCATCGTGGATGCGGCGCTTTCCTGCCACGATCCGATCAACATCCAGTTCACCAGTGGCACCACCGGCAGCCCCAAGGGCGCGACGCTGACTCATCACAACGTCGTCAACAACGCCCGCTTTATCGCCAAGGCAATGAATTTCAGCGAGGCCGACCGGCTGTGCATCCCCGTGCCGATGTACCACTGCTTCGGCATGGTGCTGTCCGTGCTCGCCTGTGTCAGCACCGGCGCGGCGATGGTCTTCCCCGGCGAGGCGTTCGATCCCGGCGCGGCGCTCGCGGCCGTCGCCGAGGAACGTTGCACCGCGCTGCATGGCGTACCCACCATGTTCATCGCCGAGCTGGCGCACCCTGACTTCAGGACGTTCGACCTGTCGTCGCTGCGCACCGGCATCATGGCGGGCTCGCCGTGCCCGATCGAGACCATGAAGCAGGTGGTCTCCGAGATGCACATGACCGAGATCACCATCGCCTATGGCATGACCGAGACCTCGCCGGTCTCGTTCCAGAGCTCGACCACCGATCCGCTGGAACGCCGTGTCACCACGGTTGGCCGTATCCAGCCGCAACTGGAAGCCAAGGTCGTCGACGCCGAGGGCGCGATCGTTCCGCGCGGCGTCACCGGCGAGCTCTGCGTGCGCGGCTATTCGGTGATGCAAGGCTACTGGCAGGACCCGGCGCGCACGGCAGAGGTGGTCCAGGACGGCTGGATGCACACCGGCGATCTCGCCACCATCGACGATGAGGGCTATTGCAACATCGTCGGTCGCGCCAAGGACATGCTGATCCGCGGCGGCGAGAACGTCTATCCGCGCGAGATCGAGGAGTTTCTGTTTCGCTATCCCAAGGTGCAGTCGGTGCAGGTGTTCGGCGTGCCCGATGCGAAATACGGCGAGGAGATCTGCGCCTGGATCGTGCTCAAGCCCGGCCATACCTGCACGGCGGAGGAGGTGCGCGAGTTCTGCCGCGACCAGATCGCCCACTACAAGATTCCGCGCTACATCCGCTTCGTCGACGAGATGCCGATGACCGTTACCGGCAAGTTCCAGAAATTCGTGATGCGCGACCGCATGGTCGACGAACTCAATCTCGGGGTGAGCAAGACCGCCTGACCCGGCTTGTTCGCCCCTGAACTCACTGGAGGATTAAATGACCCAATTTGCCGCCCTGAGCTTTCCGCACGGCGAGACCATCGAGATGCTGCGCGACACGGTCGTTCGCTTCGCCGCCGACGAGATCGCGCCGCGCGCTGCCGCGATCGATGCGGAGAACCAGTTTCCCCGCGACCTCTGGAAGAAGCTCGGCGACCTCGGCCTGCACGGCCTGACGGTGAGCGAGGAATATGGCGGCAGCGGGCTGGGTTATCTCGCCCATATCGTGGCGATGGAGGAGGTTTCCCGTGCTTCGGCCGCCGTCGGACTGTCCTACGGCGCGCATTCGAACCTCTGCGTCAACCAGCTGCACCGCAACGGCAATGCGGCGCAAAAGGCGAAGTACCTGCCCAAGCTCGTCTCCGGCGAGCATGTCGGTGCGCTCGCCATGAGCGAGCCGAATGCGGGATCGGACGTCGTCAGCATGAAGCTGCGCGCCGACCGCCGCGGCGACCGCTATGTGCTGAACGGCTCCAAGATGTGGATCACCAATGGCGGCGATGCCGACACGTTGGTGGTCTACGCCAAGACCGAGCCGGATGCCGGGGTGAAGGGGATGACCGCCTTCATCATCGAGAAGGGCTTCAAGGGCCTGAGCTTCGGCACCAAGCTCGACAAGCTCGGCATGCGCGGCTCCAACACTTATCCGATCTTCTTCGAGAATTGCGAGGTGCCGGCCGAGAACGTGCTCGGCGCCGAGGGCGATGGCGTCAAGGTGCTGATGAGCGGGCTCGATTATGAGCGCGCCGTGCTGTCCGGCGGCCCGCTCGGCATCATGGCCGCTTGCATGGATGTGGTGCTGCCTTACGTGCACGACCGCAAGCAGTTCGGCCGCAGCATCGGCGAATTCCAGCTGATGCAGGGCAAGCTCGCCGATATGTACACCACCTGGCAGGCCTGCCGGGCCTATGTCTACGCCGTCGGCCAGGCCTGTGACGGCGCCGACCATGCGCGCTCGTTGCGCAAGGATGCCGCCGGTGCCATCCTCTACGCGGCCGAACGGGCCACCTGGATGGCCGGCGAGGCGATCCAGGTGCTCGGCGGCAACGGCTACATCAACGAGTATCCGACGGGGCGGTTGTGGCGCGACGCCAAGCTCTACGAGATCGGCGCCGGCACCAGCGAGATCCGTCGGATGCTGATCGGGCGGGAATTGTACGCCGAGACGATGTGACGGCCGAAAGGCGAAGGCGCCCCATCGGTCGCAAAGCGGAGCCCATTCCATGCAAGCCCTGAAAACCCAGATCAACCCGCAGTCGGACGAGTTTCGCGGCAATGCCGCGGCGATGCGTGTGCTGGTCGACGATCTGCGCGCCCGCGCCGCCGAGACCGCCCTCGGCGGCGACGAAGGGTCCCGTGCCAAGCACACAGCCCGCGGCAAGCTGCTGCCACGAGACCGCGTCGCGCAACTGCTCGACCCCGGCACGCCGTTCCTGGAGATCGGGCAGCTCGCCGCGTTCGGCATGTATGACGGCGATGCGCCGGCCGCGGGCCTGATCGCCGGCATCGGCTGCATCCAGGGCCAGCACTGCGTGGTGGTCGCGAACGACGCCACTGTGAAGGGCGGCACCTACTACCCGATGACGGTCAAGAAGCACCTGCGCGCGCAGGAGGTCGCCGAGCAGAACCACCTGCCGTGCGTCTACCTCGTCGATTCCGGCGGCGCCTTCCTGCCGCGCCAGGACGAGGTGTTTCCCGACCGTGAGCATTTTGGCCGCATCTTCTTCAACCAGGCCAACATGTCCGCCAAGGGCATTCCGCAGATCGCGGTGGTGATGGGCTCGTGCACCGCCGGCGGCGCCTATGTGCCGGCGATGAGCGATGAGACCGTCATCGTCCGCAACCAGGGCACCATTTTCCTCGGCGGGCCGCCGCTGGTGAAGGCGGCGACCGGCGAGGTGGTCAGTGCCGAGGACCTCGGCGGTGGCGACGTGCACACCCGCGTGTCCGGGGTCGCCGACCATCTCGCCGAGAATGACGCCCATGCGCTCACCATCGCGCGTCGCATCGTCGCCAACCTCAACCGCGTCAAGGCGATGCCGGTGGCGATGGAGGCGAGCGAGGAGCCGCTGTACGACCCCAGCGAAATCTACGGCATCATCCCGCAGGACACCCGCAAGCCCTATGACGTGCGGGAGATCATTGCCCGTGTGGTCGACGGCTCGCGATTCGATGAGTTCAAGGCGCGCTACGGCGCGACGCTGGTAACGGGGTTCGCGCGCCTCTACGGCATGCCGGTCGGCATCATCGCCAACAACGGCATCCTGTTCTCGGAATCGGCGCAGAAGGGGGCGCACTTCATCGAGCTCTGCGCCCAGCGCGGCGTGCCGCTCTTGTTCCTGCAGAACATCACCGGCTTCATGGTTGGCCGCAAATACGAGAACGGCGGCATCGCCAAGGACGGCGCCAAGATGGTGACCGCGGTCGCGACCGCCCAGGTGCCCAAGGTCACGATGCTGATCGGCGGCAGCTTCGGTGCCGGCAATTACGGCATGTGCGGCCGCGCCTATTCGCCACGCTTCCTGTGGATGTGGCCGAACGCGCGCATCAGCGTCATGGGCGGCGAGCAGGCGGCCAGCGTGCTTGCGACCGTCAAACGCGACGGCCTCACCCGCGGCGGTGGCACGTGGAGCACCGAGGAAGAGGAGCGCTTCAAGGCGCCGATCCGCGCCCAGTACGAGGAGCAGGGCCATCCCTATTACGCCACCGCGCGGCTGTGGGATGACGGGGTCGTCGACCCCGCCCAGGCTCGCCGGGTGCTCGGCCTGTCGTTTGCAGCGACGCTCAATGCGCCGATCCCCTCGACCAAGTTCGGCCTGTTCCGGATGTGAGGATGGCCATGCCCGATCGCTCCCTGCCACACACCAGTCATTCGCTGCGCGAAGCGCCCGCAACCAGGCCAGCCGTGGAGACCGCGCATGTTTAGCAAGATCCTGATCGCCAACCGTGGCGAGATTGCCTGCCGCGTCATCAAGACGGCGCGGCGGCTCGGCATCGCCACCGTCGCCGTCTATTCCGAGGCCGACGCCAATGCCCGCCATGTCCGGCTGGCGGACGAAGCCGTGCTGATCGGCCCGCCGGCTGCGCGCGCCTCCTACCTGCGTGGCGACGTCATCCTCGACGCCGCGCGGCGCACCGGTGCCGAGGCCATCCATCCCGGCTATGGCTTTTTGTCGGAGAACGCGGATTTTGCCGAGGCCTGCGAGACGGCCGGTATCGTCTTCATCGGCCCGCCGGCGTCCGCCATCCACGCGATGGGTTCGAAGTCCGCCGCCAAGGCGCTGATGGAAAAGGCGCAGGTGCCGCTGACGCCGGGCTACCACGGCGACAACCAGGACGCGACGTTCCTGGCGCAGCAGGCGGAGCGGATCGGCTATCCCGTGCTGATCAAGGCGAGCGCCGGCGGCGGCGGCAAGGGCATGCGCCGCGTCGACGCGCCGGCCGACTTTGCCGCGGCGCTGGCCTCCTGCCAGCGCGAGGCCACCAATGCCTTCGGCAACAACCATGTGCTGGTCGAAAAATATGTGCTGAAGCCGCGCCACATCGAGATCCAGGTGTTCGGCGACAGTTTTGGCAACTGCGTTTACCTGTTCGAGCGCGACTGCTCGGTGCAGCGGCGGCACCAGAAGCTGCTCGAGGAAGCCCCCGCGCCCGGCATGACGGTGGAGCGTCGCGCGGCCATGGGGCAGGCGGCGGTGAACGCGGCCAAGGCGGTCGGCTATGTCGGCGCCGGCACCGTCGAGTTCATCGCCAATCAGGACGGCAGCTTCTATTTCATGGAGATGAACACCCGCCTGCAGGTCGAGCATCCGGTGACCGAGATGATCACCGGCCTCGACCTCGTCGAGTGGCAGCTGCGGGTTGCGAGCGGCGAGCGGCTGCCGCTGCGCCAGGAGCAACTGGCGATCGAAGGCCATGCCATCGAGGCGCGCATCTATGCCGAAGACCCCGACAAGGGCTTCCTGCCGTCCACCGGCCGCCTGGTGCACCTCGCGCCGCCGCCGGACAGCGACACGGTGCGGGTTGACACCGGCGTCGAGCAGGGTGACGAGATCACGCCCTACTACGACCCGATGATCGCCAAGCTGATCGTCTGGGGCGGCGACCGTCGCCAGGCTCTGGCGCGCCTGCGGCAGGCGCTGGCGCAGTACCGCGTGGTCGGGGTGTCGAACAATGTCGATTTCCTGGCCCGGCTGGTCGCCAACCCGTCCTTCGCAAACGCCGAGCTTGATACCGGGCTGATCGAGCGCGAGCAGGCGCTGCTGTTCCCGCCGGCCGATCAGGTGCCCGATGAGGTCTGGCTGATCGCGGCGCTGGCAGAGCTGCTGCGCGAGCAGCGCGCGGCGGCGGCGCGGTCATCGGTGGCGGCCGATCCGCAGTCTCCCTGGCGCAGGCTCGACGGCTGGCGTCTCAATGGCGTTGCCGAGCGCAAGCTGAGCTTGCGGTTGCGCGAGACGTTGCAGGAGGTCGACGTCTCGGTTGTCGCCGGCGGTTATCGGCTCACGGTGGGTGGCCGCAGCGTTCTGGCCAACGGCACTGTCAGCGAAGGCAGCAAGCTCCTTGCCCAGTTCGGCGACCGCCGTATCCATGCGGTGGTGGTGACGGCGGGCGAGCGCCGTCAGGTGTTCTTCGAGGGGCACTCCTGGCCGGTGACCCTGATTGACACGCTGCATGTCGGCGGTGAGGGCGAAGACCTCGAAGGCGGGCTGCGGGCGCCGATGCCGGGCAAGGTCGTGACCCTGACCGCGCAGGTCGGCGCGACGGTGGAGAAAGGCGCACCCTTGCTGGTGCTGGAGGCGATGAAGATGGAGCACACCATCACCGCGCCGCGGAAGGGCATCGTCAAGGCCTTTCACGTCGCCGCGGGGGATCAGGTATCGGATGGCGCCGATCTCGTGGACTTCGAAGGGGAGGAATGACGCCTCGAGAAGCGCTACGTGCGCCGGGCCGCTGCCGGCGCTCGCAGTTCGCCGCCGAGCCACTCTATGTGGCGCTTGCTTGTCGGCGTCGGCTATATATTTTCAGACGTTGACGCCCATCCCGAATGCGGACTGTCAAACTGACTGGCCGGACCGCGAGGTTGAAGGCTGGGAGATTTCGCCATCGGGAGGTCGAAGAAGTCGGCAATCCTTTCTGCAGGGATCGGCCGGCTGAACAGATAGCCCTGGATCTCGTCGCACGCCCGCTCGCGCAGGAATGTTTGCTGGCTATCCGTCTCGACACCCTCCGCCACGATCTTGACGCCGAGAGCCTTGCCGAGGTTGATGATGGCTTCGGCAATGGCCCGGTCATCCTTGTTTTCAGGAAGATCGCGAATGAAGGCGCGGTCGATCTTCAGGGTATCAAACGGAAACTGCTTGATCAGCGACATTGATGAGTAGCCGGTTCCGAAATCGTCCATGGCGATGCGGATCCCGCGTGCCTTCAGTGCCGAAAGAACAGCATTCGCTCGCTCCGTGTTCTGCATCACCATGCTCTCGGTGATCTCGATTTCGAGCAGATCCGGCTGCATACCGGTCACACTCAAGATCTCGTCGATGTCCTGCACCAGGTTATCTTGCTGGAATTGGCGCGGAGACAGGTTGATCGCCATGTAAAACGGCGGGAGCCCTTGTCGGCGCCACGCGACATGTTGCTCGCATGCGGTTCTCAGCACCCATCGGCCGATCGGAACGATCAGCCCGGTTTCTTCGGCAATCGGAATGAACTGGCTGGGAGGGATCATTCCGATATCCGGCTGGCTCCATCGCAGCAGAGCCTCCACGCCCGTAATCTGCCCATTATTGAGGTCCAGCTTGGGTTGATAATGGAGCATGAACTCACCGCGCTCGATCGCCTTTCGCAGGTTCGTTTCCAGCATCAGTCGCTCGATCGACTGGGTCTTGATATCGCAGCTGAAGAATTTAACGGTGTTCTTGCCTTCATCCTTGGCCGCGTACATTGCCATGTCTGCGTTCTTGATGAGCGTCTGACCGTCCGAACCATTCTCGGGGTATAGGGCGATTCCAATGCTGGCCGTGACGCGGCATTCGTGTCCGCGCAGGTTAACGGGCGTCATGACCGCGGATAACAGCTTCTGGGCTACCACCATGGCCTCCGATCTCTCGGAGACATGCGGCAGCAGAGCGACAAACTCGTCGCCGCCGATTCTCGCGACCATGTCGCTCTTGCGGAGGGCATTTCGCAGCCGTGCGGCGATTTCAACGAGCAATGTGTCGCCATCGGCATGCCCCAGGGTGTCGTTGATGACCTTGAAGCGGTCCAGATCGATGAACAAGAGCGCGAGGCGCCTGCTCTCGAGATCCGTGAACTTGATGGCTTCGTTCAGCAATTGGGCGAACAGGGCGCGATTGGGCAGATCTGTCAGGCCATCATGAGTGGCAAGGTACTTGATGTGTTCGTCCGCTTCCTTCTTCTGCTCGGCGCGATCGAAATTGTCGAGGCCGAACGAAATATTGTCGGCGAGGCGCTGCAAAAGCTGCACCAATTCCGGCGTGAACGCTCCCAATTCGGTCGAGAAGAACATCAGGACCCCGATCGCGCCACCGCGGTTCATGAGCGGAAGTGCGGCGCCGGATCGTGCGCCGCTGGCGCGGATCGTATCGTAGAAATGAGCGGTTCGAGCATCGGCCAGGTAGTCGTTGCTGATGCAGGGTCGGCAGGAACGAAAGGCGCGACCGCTCAATCCAGAGCCTTCCGGGCGCGAGGGATCGACCGAGAGCCTCACGCTGATTGCTCCAAGCCTGTCGGGGCCTGCAGCGGCCGCGATATCGAGAAATTCCTGCTTGGGGCGGACGAGTGCGATGGTGGTGGAGGTAAATTGTCCACCGACGACAGCAGCTTCGCAGACCCGCTGCAACAGATCGCCGCGGGAGGTGGCTCGCATGATCGCTTCATTCGTTGCGCTAAGGGCGGAAAACATGCGTGTGAGACGATCTTTCGACAACTCGGCGGCGCGGCGATTGTCTTCGCGCTCAAGCATCTCCATGGCGAACGAAACGTTTTCAGCCAGCCGCTGCAGCAATTCGATGAGGCGGGGTGTGAAGGCATCGGCCTCGTCAGACAGAAAGAGCAGGACGCCGACCGATCTTCCATCCCGCAGCAGGGGGAGGCCGGCCCCTGACTTGGTGGGGCCCGGGCTGTCGCGCCAGAACTCGGTCCGCGGATCGATGCGTATATTGTTGGTGTAGCACGGCTCGCACGTGCGAAATGCGGTGCCGACCATGCCGCGGCCCTCGGGGTGCCGCTCGTCGATCGCGAGCCGCAAGGTGCGTGCGAAGCCCGCATCAGGACCCGAGCTTGCAACGATCCGCAGGAAGTCGCCGCCGTCGGCGAGAGCTATGGTCGCTGAGGTGAACTTTCCGCCGGTCATGACCGCGTCACACACGAGCTGAAACAGCTCCTGGCGGCTGCTTGCGCGAATGATAGCCTCGTTGGTGGCGCTGATGGCGCCGAGCATGTGAGTCAGGCGGTCGCGCTGCTCATCGCGCCGAAACATCTCCATACCAAAAGAGACATTTTCGGCCATGCTCTGCATCAGGCGGGTCGATCGGTTGTCGAGCCGTCCCTGGTCCTCGCCCAGGAAGAAATAGATTAGTCCGGCGGGGCGGCCATCCCGAAGCAGGGGAACAGCAACGACCGACTTCAGATTGCTTTGTTCCGCGAGGACCAACCACGGGCGCGTCCTTGGATCGTGCATGATGTCGTTGCCGATGCAAATTTTTCCGGTCCGGAATGCTTCACCTCCGAGGCCCCGGCCATCGGCTGTGGAGGGATCGGACGAGAAGCGGAATTGTTCGATCAGATGCACGAATGGCCCGGCGGCCGCGGCCAGCTGAAACCAAGGAGTATTATCTTCGGCGAAGAAGATGGCTGTGCCCAGAAACCGACCGCTGTCGACCGCTGCGTCGCAGACGCGTTGGCACAGATCCTTGTCAGAACTGCTGTGCAAGATTGCTTCGTTTGTCGCGCTCAGCGCAGCAAACATTCGTGCCAAACTACTCGACGCGACCATTGCCAACCTCGCGTGAAAGCCGAAAAGTTGCCGGTATTCTGGTCAATCTCGTCTAAGTTGTTCTTACAAAACGCGGTTAACTAATTTTGATGGGGGTCGCGAAAAATCGCGCATGTGCCGGTGAAATATGATGCGCTCTGAAGCGATGCTTACGTTTTGTTAGTCATGTGGCCGTTTGAAGAGCTAAGTCGGTAAGATTTTAACCGACCTTTCCAGAACGACGTTCACGATTGCAGGATTTCTATGCTGCAATCCTACGTCGGCGTTACGCGGGATGCCAGCGGCTCTGAATTTTGAGAGAGTGATCATGCTCGGTTGGCTGAAAGATTGGCTTGAGCCGCTGCGTGCGCTCACGCTTCGCACAAAGATATATGCCTGTATTGCCACACTGGTGACGTTGGTTTTGCTGCTGGTCGCGGGGGCGATCTTGTCCTCGCGCCTGCAGCAGCAGTTCCGGGAAGAGGCCACGGCTTCTGTCAGCGCGGCTCTGTACGCTGAACGTGCCAATCGATTGATCTACGCCGTCGTGATGGAATCCAGGGGCGTTTACATGTCTCCGGACAGCGCGAAAGCGCGACTCTACGCGATGTCTCTGCTTGATCGCAACCGTGAGCTGGCCGCCGTCCTGGATGAATGGCAAGGGAGCGTTCGGCATGATGACGCGGAGCAGTTTGCGTCGTTTAAGCGTCGTGTAAATCAGTTCATCGTATTTCGCAACGAGCTCGCGCGGAGAGCCGTGGAGGTCTCGCCTGCGGCGGGGCGGGAGTGGGGGGATAACGACGCCAACCGCGCCACGCGAACCGCATTGACGGAGGATCTGGAGGCGCTTGGGCGAATTTACGTCGAGCGCGCAGCGCGTGTGTCTGAGCTCGGAAGGAAGGGCCAGCTGTCCGAGGTGATGATGATCACCATCGGCCTCGCTGTTTTGGCGGTTGCAACCTTTCTACTTATCCTGTTCCGCAACGCGGTGCTGCGACCGATCTCGGACATCGTGGATGTGACGCGGCGAATTGCACAGGGGAAAATACGGCTGGCGATTCCCCATCTGAAGCGCTCCGATGAAATCGGGCAGCTCGCCCAGTCGGTTCAGGGCTATCAGGATGCGATGTTTCGCATCCTGGAGCTGCAAGAGCAGGGGGTCGCCGCCGGAAAGGAGCGCGATGAGCTGATCGGGGAACGCGATCGGATCGATGACAAGTACAATGCGGCCAAATGGCAGCTCGCTGCTGCACTGAATAATATGGCACAGGGGCTCGTTATGTTGGATGCCCGTGCGTGTGTGTTGGTCGCCAACGACCAGTATCGCAAAATGTACAACCTGCCGCAGGAAGCAACCCGTCCCGGGACCATGCTCAGCGATATCCTCAAGCGCAGGCAGAAACTCGGACTTTTTTCAGGCGATGCGGATCGGTTCGTCGGAAATATTCTTGCCAGGATAGCAAGGCGGCATCCATCGACCACCGAGCTTGAGTTGCCGGATGGACGAACCATCAAGGTTTACGAGCGTCCGATGGACGGTGGTGGGTGGGTGGCGACGCACGAGGATGTTACGGAGCAGCAGCGCCTGCACCGCCAGCTCGAGCGGACGGAGCAGTTCCTCGTTTCCATCATCGAGAATGTTCCCGAAGCGATTATCGCCAAGGATGCTCGGGATCTGCGCTATATCTTTGTCAATCGCGCAGCCGAAAAGCTCTATGGCATTGCGCGTGGCAATATCATTGGCAAGACAGCCCGTGAAATCTTCCCCGAAGAAACGGCCACGTTGATTGAAAGTCACGACAAGAAACTGCTGGCCGAGAATTGCGTGATCGATGCTGGCACACATCGAATTCGCACGCCCGGAAACGGTGAAAGGCTCGTTGCTGTTCGTCGCATCCCTATCATCGATGGCGGGCGGAGCCTTCTGCTGAGCATGATTCATGAACGGGAGAGTGAAACACAGAGGCCGTTATGAACGGCCTAACGTAGGCCTCAGATGAGAAAATACTCGTTGGGAGGCGTCTCCTGACGCGTCTCGATCGGAACCAGCAGATTTGCTGATGTTCGTCGGGATGTGAAAACTCAGTTGAACGGGTTGGTGTTCTTGTCCCACTCCAGCGGATTCTTGGTACGCGCCGGCGGCGAGGCCGGGGCCTGGGCGCTTCCGCCGCCGCCGTCCTGGGTCTTCTGTTGGAAACGCGGTGAGAAATGCGGCAACAGCAGGCGCGCCCAGGAACGGTTGATCTTGGAGGCTTCGACAGGACAGCGGTCGGCGCGCTCCTTCGGCAGCATTCCTTTCTCGATGATCCCGCGGTTGCTGTCGGGGGCGAGCCCGTAGACCATGCACAGCAGGTTGAAATAACGCTGCGCGTCGAGCGAATGCTCGTCGGCGAAGACGGCCATGTCCGGGCTGCCGGAGGCTTGGCTGTTGACCTTGAACCACATCGCCGCCAACTGCAGCGCAAGCCTTTCTTTTCAGGTTGGGTGAACCTCGAGGAGCACTCCGTTGGGAGATGCGGAGCTCGCTGCTGGATTCAACGCGTCGGCGCGGGTCTCAGGAAAAGCACATCGATGTCGCGATCAGGCGTGTAATTCCTGATCTGCAGCTCGAACTGCGTCGGCCCGGTTTTCTTCACGCCGTCGCCGCAGAACGAGACGAACGCCTTCGGATCGCCCTTGTCGACGATCAACTTGAAATCCCCGATCGGGCCTGCCCAGTTGCCGCCCGAGGTGATCACATAGGCCAGATATTGCTCGAACATCTGGTTCTGCGCGGCATCTTGCTTCTTGTAGAGTGCACGCGCCGACTTCATGAAAGTTTCGTCGACGCAGAATTGCATGCGATAGTTCTCCAGCTGGCTGGGATCCATCTCCGGAGAACCGATCGACAGGGTGGATTGGCTGCCGACAACCGGCGTGTAGCTCTGCTGCACCGTGATGTCTCGTCCCTTCGGAAAGGTCTGTGTGCGCCAGAACTTGGATCGCAAGGTCCAGACCGGCACCTGCACGAAGCGGCGACCGCCGTCGTCATTGAATTCCTGTGGTTCCACGATGCCCGCGTTCGCAAGGCTCTTGCGCTGCGCGTCGGTGAGACGGGCCATGGCCGCTTCGGTCGCCTCGACCGTGGGCACCAGCGGAATATGCAGAGCCTTGAGCTTGTCAGTGACTTCCTCGTCGGGGTGGCCTTCCGCGACCAGGAAGGCGCGCTGCTCGATCTGCGATGCGAGGGGCTGGCCATCGACGCTGGTTTGGAATTTGAGGAAATTATCGTTTGCCGGGTCCGGGATAGCGATCGTGAAATTGATGTTTCCGGTCACGTCGGGCATCGGAAATGCGATGATCGTCGTGTAGTCCGCGTCCGTCAGGTTGCGGAAGCGGTACGAGATCTTGATGTTCTTCGCCGATAAATACAGCTCCTCGGACACGAGGGCGATCTTGTCGGTTTTCTGCAGGACAAGGCCGCCGGCTTTCAGGGTTGCCGAGCTGTCGTCCGCGAAGGCGGGCGCGGACAGGAGCACAAGGGAGGCGCAGACCACGGCGGCGAGGCGCATCTTCAACACTCTCGAAATGGGTGGGGGACAAAAGGCGGAGGACACCGAACCTGGGGCCGGCATGAATTCTGTTGTTGTGATCTTCGTTGGCATTTCGGGGAATTGCTGTCGCGGAGCGTGAGGTTCTTGAATGATCGCCTCTAAAAAGATCATCAAATTCGAGGTGAATTGGACCTTGTCCTCCCCCGATTCGCGCATGGCTTAGCACCATTTGCTAGGCCAACGACAGTCGACAGGCAAGTGCTGGTCGTCCGGGGCTCCTGTGCGTCACGGTATTGTCCACAATGATGGCCGGTCGCACGCACAGCTGCGACGCGTGTTCACGAAAAAAGGCGATGCTTCATCGACCGTGAGATCTGCGTCACACTTGCGGTCGCGGGACTCTGCGATATGTCTGCAAGCGCGAGATTGGAGGTTGCATGGCGGCGAACGAACATGGATGGCGAACGGGGATCGGGCTCCCGGTCATGGTCGCGCTCTCCGTGCTGTCCGGATCTGCGTCCGCGGCGAACAATCCGTACATCGGCAGCTGGGCCTACAAACAGACCTGTGGACCGCGACATGCGGCTGAAATCCGACTGACGCAAAGTGGCGAGGAGATCGTCGGCGATTGGAGCGACGGGACGCGCTCCGCCGGTTCCGACGGTCATCTCAAGGGGCAGCTTCGCGAGGGAAAGCTGGTCGTCCGCTATTGCAGCAGCGATGAACGGGGCGGGTATGCGGTCTGTCCCAGCTACGAGGCGCAAGAATCGGATTATTTCGTTCGTGCGGACCAAGACCTCGTATGGTTTCGCCAGGTCGGCGCGGGAAACAGCAGGCGCTTTGAGCGGTATCTGGTTCTTCATCCCGTTGTTGGCGGCAAGGCCAGCGTGATGGACAGCCGCTGCACCAGCGATTGAGCGCAGCGTATGTTCAAATGACCGCCGTGAATGCGGCTATTCCAAATCTGCGCTCCGGTGGTTCGGAGCGCCCGTTATCAACCGCTCAACATGACGAATTGTGGGAAGACCATGCGTCGATTGATCTGCGCTCTCGTGTTTACCGGCATTGCCGGCCTTGCTCATGCCAAGGACGTCTATCTGTACGATCTTCTGCAGAAGCCGGCCTATGCTGCGTCCTGGAAAGCGGCGCTGGCCTCCGGCAAAGCCGTTCCGGCCTGGATCCGCGATGACAACCGCTACGTGGCGATGGCCGCCAAGACCGTCACGATCGATTCGATCGACTATTCGGTGAGCGTGATTGCCCAGCAGCATGCCACCAATCAGGGGCAGGCGGCCGTGATGTTCAATCCTGACGGCACGCAGGTCTGGGTGGAGATCCAGGAGGATGGCAAGGCCGATCGCTTCCTGGGCGTGCCTTCGGAGGCTCAGAAGCAGGCGCTCGGCGCGGCTCTTCGATAGTCAATTCTGTCAGGTGAGGCACGTGTGACAGGGGCGGGGCGCAGCAACGCTGCGTCTCGGTTCGTCTTCTCGAATGCGAATCTCAGATGACCTGCAGTTTCTGCAGAGGAGGCATGTCGGCCGTCAGCGCGGCATGATGCCCGCAACGGCTTCGCTTCTGTTGTGACTATCGCAAGATAAGTCATCTTTTGGCCCCAACCGAAAGCTCTCCCTGCTCGCCGGAGCACATCACGTCGCTGAGGGATTGATGAAGAGAACCTGGCTTTTGAAATTTGCTGCCGCATCATGCGTTGGTCTGGCGGGGCTGCCGGCTTTCGCGGGTGATCAAGGCAGTCCAGTCCGGTTCGCGTTCTGGCCGTGGGAGTCATCCAAGACGGATTCGGCCGCAAAATCTGAACCGCGGAAAGCGGCTGAGCCGGTGCCGTCCCAGGGGCAGGAGCTCCGTGTCGCATCCGATTTTCTGCAGGTCGTCCGGACGGTGCGCAGCACCTGCGCGGATGCCGCCTGGACGTTGTGGGCATCCAATCGCTACGAGGATTGGCGTCGAGGGCGGACCTCTGTGCTCGCCATGAACTATTCCGTGAGGACGTACGACAAATTGCCGCCCGTGCCGGAGACGTTCGATGCCGGGCTTCGGCAACGGATCGGCGACGCGATGACCAAGGCAAACGATACCGTCAGGGATAGCGGACCAGTCTTCAAGGACCTCGCGAACTACATCAACGCTAAGGACTATGAGGCGGACAAATTCAAGAAGGGTGATGCGCTAAATGAAAAGCTCGTCGCCATCGGCAAGTTCTGTCATGCCATCGCCGCGGAACTGGAGCGTCTCCATGTCGAAGCGGCGGCCGCCGTCATCCAGCGCTTGTCGGCTCAAGCACTGCGCCCGGATGTCGTCGGCACCATGCTCGCCGACTGGCAGCAGGCCCGGACACTTGCGGACGAGCTTGGCAAGAGAGAAGCGCTGGACCTCGCCAGGGTGGAAAGCCAGGTCGCGGCGCTCTCCGAGCTCGCCGACAAGCGTAGAACCGAGTTCGCCGCGGACATGTCGAAATCCGGCAGTCCGTTGGCGGACTTCTATGATCGCGACCTGAACGAGCTGGTCGGGGTGCGCATGCGCAAGGCGCTTCGCGACATCAAGGGGAAGCCCGCTGCCGTGAAGGAAGCCGCCGAAGACCGGCCGCGCGGGACCTTTCAAAGCATCCGCGAGCAGATCGAGCTGGCTATGCCAGCGGACATTCTGCGCTTCATCGGACGATGACAGCGCAGTCGGACGTTCCCGAAGACTGGGCGTCTGTCAGGACCTAAGAGTGAAGGAATTGAGGACATGAAGCCGTCGGGCGATACTGAGCCAACCAAACCGCGCCGTGGCCTGAAAGTATTTTTATGGGGAGCTGCCGGGCTGGTGGCGCTGGCAGCGATCGGCGGCGCGATCGGCAAGTCGCGGCTGGATGAAGTCACGGCGCTGGCGCGCGAGAGCGGTATCAAGTTCGGCTCGGTCGGGTTCGACTGGTCCGGCCACATCCATCTGCATGAGGTGGCTCTTCCGCTGCGTGACGGAAGGGCGATCGAGGCTGCCGATATCGTCCTGCGTCCAAGACTGCTATCGTACGGGGGCGAGCTCCATGGCACGAATGTGCGGATCGATGTCGGCGCGATGAAGTGGACGTTGCCACAGATCGACATGGAGCATGCCAGCCTGGACCTTGCGACCATGCGCGGCATGTTCGGCGGCGGTGCGGAGAAAACGCTGGCCCAGCGGATCGCGCAATTCGAAGCGGCGCGCATTCTGATTCCGTCCCTGCAGATGGAACAGGTCACCAAACGGGTCCGGCAGAGTATCGTCTATGAGGGCGTGGTGCTGGAGACGTTCGCGAACGGACGGATCGCCAATTTCAGCGCGCGCGGTGGCCATTATAATCTCGTATCCGATCTCGCCGGGCTTGATGGCAAGCAGCCGCAAGCGGATCTGACGGGTTCGCTCGGCGCGATGACGGTCAGGGATGTCGATGTCGCCAATACCGCCCGTCTCTATACGGAGGCCGCCAGGCCGGGCGAGGAGAGCATCGCGCGGCTGAACGGGGCGTTCAGCCTCAAGGATTTTCTGCAGCAAGCCAAGGAGGGCATATTCACGATCGGTGAGGTGCGGGGCGAGGGCCTGAGCGTGCGCCTGCTGGCGAAGCCGCTGCTCGCCATTCTGGACGACATGGGCAAGGTCAAGGATCCCGAGAGCCTGCCGGCAGCCGAACGGCAGGCCTATTACAAGCAGATGGTGTCGGTGCTCGACATGTTTGCGCAGGGAGATATCGAGCTGCGGGCGATCGGCATCACACCGATCACGACACCAGGCAAGAGCGACGACGTTCTGCAGGGCGGCATCGAGCGGGCTGGTATCCGATTTTCCGACCACAAGCTCGATCTTGCGATGAGTCATGTCATGTTCACCGGCAGTCCGTCCGACAAGCTGTCGGTCGGGAGCCTGGAGGTGAAGGGGTTCTCGTGGGCCCCGACCATTGCGGCGCTCGAGAAAGATATCGCGCTTGGACAGGAAGCCTCCGGCCGAGCACCGGTCGAGGCGCTGATCCCCGATTTCGGCAGTTGGCGTATCGAAGATCTCGCGGTCGACCTGCCGAGAACGGTGTCCTCTGACAGTGCGGATGAGGGCGACGGTGCTACCGATCCCAGCCCCGCGCAGAAGCGTGTCAAGTTTTCCTTGAAGAGCGGCGAACTGCGCATGGCCAAGCCGGTCAATGGCATCCCGTCGTCGTTCCGGAGCGCGGTCACAGATCTTGTCGTCAATTCGAGCGAGGCGCGATCGCCGGTGTTCGATATCTTGCGTGAGCTGGGCTATGCCGAGGTGGCGACCTCGTTCGCACTTGACGTCAACTGGCATGAGGCTGACGAGACGTTGGCGATCGATGAGGTCTCGCTGAGCGCCAAGGATATGGGCGGTATCCGCCTCTCGGGATCGGTGGGCGGCTTCAAGCGCGATTTGTTCACCAGCGACCCGGAGAAAGCGCAGGAGGCAGCCTTGAACCTGACGGGCCGCGCCTTGACCGTGCGGATCGAAGACAGCGGCCTGTTCGACCGGGTGCTGACGGCGCGTGGCAAGAAGGCCAAGCTGAGCGCGGCACAGACCCGTGCGACCCTGGCGAACATGGCACGGGAGTTCCTGCACGAGACACTTGGCGAGCAAGCCAAGGTGCGTGATCTCGACACCGCGATCAGCGGTTTCATCGCCAAGCCGGGGATCCTGCAGCTGTCCGTGAAGGCGAAGGCCGGCGAGGGGATCAGCCTGAAGGATCTGGCAACGGTCGAGCAGGATCCGGACGACTTCCTGGCGAAGATCGATATGTCGGTGACGCGCCAGTAGGATATGCAGCGCGCCGCTCGCGGTGCCCGTTGCAGAACAGCGGCATCGCGAGCGTTATCCGCGCGCAGGATTCGCGCCTGTCAGCGCGTTGCTTTTCAGCGCTTGGCGCTGGGCATCACGTAGGCGAATTTTTTCGAATCGAAATTTACCTGGATATCCTCGATCGCTACGTTGCCTTTGATTTTGGTGACGACGAGAGGGAACAGGCCCGCGCCGGGACGATCGCTGGCGACCTTCAGTTCGTACTTGATGTCCTGTCCGCCTTCTTGAATCTGCGGAATCCGGCTGATATCGGCGAAGTCGCCCTTGCGGGGCATCAGGATGCTGTAGTCGGCAACAACCGTGCCGTTCCAGGCTCCGCCGCTGACAAACAGCCAGCCGTAGTCCCCCTGATTGCTCAGCTTGACGAAACTTGCCTTGTTGCAGCCGCAGTATCCGCCGCTGCCGAACTCCATCGCATTGTTCAGTGCCGCATAGGTCCAGGGCCCCTTGGTGTCGATGCCGATGGTGAACGCCCCCATCAGGCCTGGCTGGCTCTGGCTGTAGGCGTAGCGATTGTCGTCGCGGATGTCATAGGCATTGGCGGCGGAGATGAAGAGCAGCTTGCCCTTGGCCGTCTCGACCAGCTCGGGGAGGCCGGGGCGCATGCAATACGTGATGTCGTCACCTTGTTTGGAGGTATGGGTGTAGGTCCAGCAGGTGTGTTTGGCATCGTACTGGGTGCCATACTGGTTGTTCATCACCGCTTTGACGATGGCATCGACGTCAACGGTCGCCGGCCCGGATCCTGCCACGGCGCCCTGGCTCATCGAGAGCAAGAAGCACAGGGCAAACCCAAAGGCGGTGTTCGTTGTTCTCATGCTGTTTCCTTCGCGTCACGGTGACGCTGCCGGCGGGACAATACCAAGTTGATCAGCTTCGGCGAGCCTGGTCGTTCCGAGGTGCGGCCTCAACCGGCCTCGTGTTCCGACAGATCGGGCTGCCAGCCGGCCGTCGCCGAGATGGCGCGGGCGTGGGCGAGCAGCGTGGTCGGGGTGGGCCCCTTGAGATCGTCGTCGAGAATGCCGATCGGGCCCATCATGGTGATGGCTGCGATCATGAAGCCGGTCTGATCGAAGATCGGCGCCGAGAACGACGTGAAGTTCGGCAGCAGGGCGTCGCGGCATCGGCTGATGCCGTCGCGCCGGATTGTCGCGACCATCTCCTCCACCTCGGTCTTGGTGGCCGGCGCGTCGTCGATCCTTGCGTGGCGTGAGCGCTCTTCCTTGAGCTCCTGATCCAGCATCTCTGCGGTGACGGAGCGCGGCAGATGGGCGAGGAAGTTGCGGCCGAGCGCCGAGCGCAGCAGGCTCAGCACGCTGCCGACGCGCAGCTCGATGATCGGCCGGCTGGCGCCGCCCTCGACACGATAGATGATGGTCGGCCCACGGTTGCCCCAGACCCCGAGGAAGACCGTATGGCCGACTGTTGTCGCGAGCTCGGTCATCGCAGGCCGGGCGGCCGTGAAGACGTCGAACTGCTCGATGGCGGCCATGCCGAGCTTCAGCGCGTAGGGGCCAAGCGCATAGCAGCCGGTGTCGGCTTCCTGACGGACGATGCCGACGGCCTGGAAGCTCACCAGGTAGTAGTGGACGTTGGCCGCGGACATGCCCGTGTTCGCCGCGATCATCTTGAGCGGCACCGGGCGCAGCTCGGTGCGCAGATAATCGAGGATGCGAAAGCCGATTTCGATCGACTGAATGCCACGGCGGCCAGTGCGCTCCGGTTTGACGAGCTTGCCGGGTCGGGGCTTCGAGGCCGGCGCCGACGGCGATCCCGGCGGCGGGCTGTGGCGCGGCTTCTTCACTGTAAGTCCTTAATAATCATGGCGTTATTCGATTCTGTCCCGTGCCGCATTATTGGGCGCGGGGCGCCGGACATTCAAGCTTGCGTAATTTGATAATATCATATCTATCTGACTAAATAAGAAATGGGTTTCAGGCGCGGCTGTCTGGCGGCCGCAGATCAGGGGGACTGGTGATGGATGCGACGACGGTGACGGCCTCGGCCGGTCACGATCTCACGCGCAGCGAGGAGCGGCAGGTCGTGCTGGCCTCGACGCTCGGCACGGTGTTCGAGTGGTACGACTTCTTCATCTATGGCTCGCTGGCCGTGTTCATGAGCTCGGTGCTGTTTCCGCCGGACAATCCGACGGCGGCCGTGCTGGCGTCACTCGGCGCTTTGGCCGCTGGTTTTGTCATCCGCCCGATCGGCGCGGTGGCGTTCGGGCGCATCGGCGATCTTGTCGGGCGCAAATACACCTTCCTGATCACCATCGTGATGATGGGCGGCAGCACCGCCTTGATCGGCTTCCTCCCGACTTATGCGACGGTGGGCCACGCGGCGTGGATTTCGCTGGTGGTGCTGCGCCTGATCCAGGGCCTTGCGGTCGGCGGCGAATATGGCGGCGCGGTCATCTACGTCGCCGAGCACTCGCAGCCGAAGCGGCGCGGCATGCTGACAGGCTGGATCCAGATCACGTCGTCGGTTGGTCTTGCGCTGTCGATCGCGGTCATCATCGGCACGCAGAGCCTGATGAGCGAAGCCGATTTCAAGGCCTGGGGCTGGCGCATTCCCTTCATCATCTCGCTGGTGATGCTGGCGTTCTCGATCTACGTCCGGGCCAAGCTGCATGAATCGCCGGTGTTCGCGCGCCTCAAGGCGGAGCGCCGCCTGTCGAAGAACCCGGTTCGCGACACCTTCGGCCGCTGGTCGAGCCTGCGTCTCGTGCTGATGGCGCTGTTCGGGGCGACGGCCGGCATGGGCGCGACCTACTTCACTGGCCAGTTCTACGTCATGATCTTCATGCAGCAGGTGGCGAAGATCGACCTGCAGACGTCGTACGTCCTGATGGCCGTCGGTCTCATCATCGGCGCGCCGGCCTTCATCTTCTTCGGCTGGCTGTCCGATCGGGTCGGCCGCAAGTGGCTGATGATGGCGGGCCTGTTGCTGTCGGCGCTGTGCTATCGGCCGATGTTCGCCTCCCTGCTGGACGCGGCCAATCCGCAGCTCGTCGCGGCGACGCGCAACGCGCCGGTCACAGTGCATGCGGACAGCGCCAGCGAAGCGTGCAGGTTCGGCCTCGCGGCCGCGCTGCTCAGCACCCACGGCGATCACAGCAAGCCGTGCGTTCAGGCCAAGAAGCTCCTGATCGCGAGCGGCATCAACTTCAGCTACGCGCCGCCGCTCGCCGGTCAGGCCGTGGCGATGGCGGTGAAGGGGGCGACGATCTCCGGCTATGATCCGGCGGCCTATCGGAAGGCGCTGGCGGACGCCGGCTATCCGGCCAAGGCCGACCCGGCCCAGGTGTCGTCCGGTACGATCGTCGTCCTGCTGGTGGTCATGACCATCATCGTGGCGATGATCTATGGGCCGGTGGCGTCCTTCCTGGTCGAGGTGTTCCCGGCCAATATTCGCTACACCGCGCTGTCGTTCCCCTACCACATCGGGGCGGGTATCTTCGGTGGTTTCCTGCCGTTCTTCGCCACCTACCTGTCGCTGGCGGTTGGCGATGTGTTCGCCGGGCTTTGGTACCCGGTCGTGATCACGGCGGTGACCATGGTGATCGGCTCGATCGTGCTGCCGAACAGGCCTAAGCTCGAGACCGACGGTTAGGCCTCGCCTCGTCAACCACGGGCTGCCGTGCGGGCAGCCCGTGGTTTCCATATATCTTCATTTCGCAGGCCGCTGACATGACCTCCCGACACCCCCGCAGCTACAAGGCCGCCGTCATTCAAGCGGCGTCCCATCCGAACGACACCCTCGCAGCGGCCCGCAAGGCCGCGGGCCTGATCGCTCAGGCGGCCGAGGCCGGTGCGCGGCTCGCCGTTTTCCCGGAAGCCTTTCTCGGCGGCTATCCCAAGGGCAATTCGTTTGGCGCGCCGGTCGGTCAGCGCAAGGTTGAGGGGCGCGAGGCCTTCCGCGCCTATTGGGAGCAGGCCATCGATCTCGACGGCCCGGAAGTCGAAGCGATCGCCGCGGCGACGGCGGCCACGGGAATCTTCGTGGTCATCGGCTGCATCGAGCGCGAGCAGGGCACGCTCTACTGCACGGCACTGTTCTTCGATGGCGCGGCCGGTCTCGTGGGCAAGCACCGCAAGCTGATGCCGACAGCCGGCGAGCGGCTGATCTGGGGCTTCGGCGACGGATCCACCATGCCGGTGTTCCAGACCTCGCTCGGGACCATCGGTGCGGTGATATGCTGGGAAAACTACATGCCGATGCTGCGCATGCACATGTACAGCCAGGGCATCAGCATCTATTGCGCGCCGACGGCGGACGATCGTGACACCTGGCTGCCGACGATGCAGCACGTCGCACTGGAGGGGCGCTGCTTCGTGCTTACGGCCTGCCAATATCTCAAGCGCGGCGCCTTTCCCGAAAACTACGAATGCTCGCTCGGCAACGATCCCGAGATCGTGCTGATGCGCGGCGGCAGCGCCATCGTCAATCCGCTCGGCAAGGTGCTGGCAGGGCCGGACTTTGACGGCGAAACCATCCTCTATGCCGACATCGACCTCGACGACGTGGTGCGCGGCAAGTACGACTTCGATGCGACCGGGCATTATGCGCGGCCCGACGTGTTCCAGCTCATCGTCGACGATCGGTCGAAAGCGGCGGTGTCCACTGTCGGTCGTGGGGCAGGAAAGGTCTGAGGCGGCATGTTGTTCGATATGGGCCAGCTTGCGGCGGACATCCGCTACAAGATCCTTACCGCAACCGTCACCCCGCGCCCGATCGCGTGGGTGACGACCCGCTCGCGCGACGGCGTTGCCAACGCGGCGCCGTTCAGCTTCTTCAATGTGCTGGGCCATGAGCCGCCGACGGTCGTGCTCGGCCTGCTGCGCCATCCGGACAAGGGCCTCAAGGATACGGCTGAGAATATCCTCGCCACCGGTGAATTCGTCGTGCACCTCGTGCCGCGGCAGATGGCCGAGGCCATGAACGCGACCTGTGTCGATGCGCCGCCGGAGGTCGATGAGCTGGCGCTGGCTGGCCTGCGAACTGTTCCGTCGCAGATAATCTCACCGCCTCGGATTGCCGACTGTCCAGTGGCCTTCGAGTGCCGCAGCCTTGCAAACCACGAGACCGGGCCGCGCCAAGTTGCCGTGATCGGAGAGGTCCTGTGCGCCCATGTGGCTGACGCCTTCGTCCTTGATGCGGGCAGGGGCTATATCGACACCCCCGCGCTCGATCTGATCGCGCGCATGCATGGCAGTGGGTGGTATGCGCGTCCCGCCGGACTATTCCAGCTGGAGCGGCCGCGGCCGCTCATGGGAGACTGACGCTGCTCTCGCCGTGTCGTGAGGAGGTCGGCTTGATGCCGGCGGTGTGATCCGAAATTAACATCATGTTACGTTTGAGCGAGAAATAGGTAATTTGGGTTAGCTGGCCGATCGGCTAACGTCGCGCATCGCCTGTCGCCGGACCAGCCGGTGACAGGCGGGCCAATTCAATCGCGCACACAAAAAGATCGCGAAGATCGCGACGAAAGTTCTGGGGGAAACCATGTCCGAGGCATCGCCGGGCAGATAGGTCATCACGACAGCACGCCGAGTTTCGCATCCCGACATGGAGGCGCAGCCCTTTCTGCTGGGCGGCCCGGCGAACGCGCGCGCTTGCCGATGACACGCATTTTCCCTCACGAACGACGTCCTGATCCTTCGCTCATCACGAGAGGGCTGTCATGAGGAGAACACTGCAGATTGCCGCGATCGCCACGCTGTCGCTCGCAAGCCTGGCGCGGGCCGAGGTCATCACCGTCAAGGGCGGCGCTCCGATCAATCTCGCGACGCTGCAGCCGGGAGTCGCCTATACCGATATTCCCAACGGCTTTGCTCGGCCGCACCTGAAGATGGACATCATCAAGCCGGCGAGCGCCACGCCGACGCCGGCGATCGTGTTCGTCTCCGAAAACGGCTGGCGCAGCATCGACCGGGCAGCCCTGATCCCGCAACTCGCGCCGATCGCGAAGGCCGGCTATCTGGTCGCGGCAATCGACTATCGCATCATCGGCGAAGCGACCTTTCCCAAGCAGCTCGAGGACGTCAAGACTGCCATTCGTTTCCTGCGCGCGAATGCGAAAATCTACAACATCGATCCCGATCACATCGGCGTCTGGGGCAATTCCGCCGGCGGCCATCTCTCGGCGCTGACCGCGACCACCGGGGAGATGAAGGAGTTCGACGGCGACCGATGGCCGGGGCAGTCGAGCGCGGTGCAGGCCGCTGTGATTTTCTACGGTCCAATGGACCTTTCCCATAATTTCGACAGCAACAACGTCAACGGCAGCCCCGGCATGTCGGTCGAGAGCGCCTTTCTCGGCGTCGACGTCAAGGATCCGGCCAATGCCGGCAAGGTCAGGCTCGCCAACCCGATCAATCACATTTCGGAGCACACGCCGCCGATGCTGATCGTGCACGGGACCAAGGACATCGTCGTGCCGATCAGCGAAAGCGAGAACCTTTATGCCGCCCTGTCCGTCGCCCACCGGCCGGCTACCTTCATCAAGGTCGAGGGGGCGGGCCACAGCTTCGGGCAGGTGACCAGCACTCCGGAGGTCATGGAGCAACTGCTCGCGTTCTTCGACAAGACGCTCAAGGGGAAGTGAGCGGACCTGAGGCGGTTTGAGCTGATGCGATCGACAGACGACGCGTCAGGCGTAGCGAGGGAAATGGAATGATCGGATCGAAATCGCGCAATCTCGCAGCCGCCGTCCTGGTGGCGGTCGGGCTGGGACCTTGCGCCGCGTTGGCCAAGGATGTGCTGATTGCGGATGTCACCGAGCTGTCGGGAGGTGGCGCAAGCAATGGCGCCAACTGGAAGGAAGGGCTGGAGCTCGCCGCGGACGAAATCAACACAAAGGGGGGCATCCTCGGGCACCCGATCAAGTTGATCCACCTGGATACCCAGACCAATCCGGGGACATCCCGTGCCATGGTGCAAAAAGCGCTCGATCAGGAGCCCTTCGCCATCATGGGGCCGATCTATTCCGGATCCGTGAAGGTCAACATGGCGCTGGCGCAGGAGGCCGCGGTGCCGCAGTTCGTCGGCGCCCAGGCGGCGGAGCTGACCGAAATGGGCAACGGCTTTCTGTTCCGGGCCAATATCTCGCAGCGGACAGGTATCGAGAAGATCGCGACTTATCTGGAAAAGGACATGAAGGCCAAGCGGGTCGCGATCGTGTGGGTCAATAACGACTTTGGCAAGGGCGGCCGCGATCTTCTGACAAAGGCATTGCGCGTGCGCGGCATGGAGGTCGTGGTCGATATTCCGATCGAATATGGCCAGCTCAATTATTCGGTCGAAGTCGGCAAGATCAGGTCGAGCAGCGCCGACGCTGTGTTTCCCTACATGACGGCCGAGGACACCTCACGCTTCATTCTGGAGTATCGCAAGAGCGCCTTGACGCTGCCGCTCGTCGGCGAAACAACGTTGCTGCAGCAGAACGTCCTCGATGTCGCCGGGAGTGCTGCCAACGGGGTGATCTGCCATCTCAGTCTGTCTGCGAATGCGCCAGGCGATCTGATGAAGGCGTTTCGTAACAAGTTCGAACAGCGCTTCAAGCACGCGCCGGATCACAATGCCATCTCCAGCTATACGGCGATGTATGCGGTCAAGCATGCGGCCGAGAAGGCTGGAAAGCTCGATGGCAACAGTGTCGCTGCAGCGCTTCACGGTCTGACGATCACGACGACGGACGAGCCTGGGATCCTGCTCGAGTCGAGCTGGGATGCAAAAGGGGATTTGCGCCGGCCGAGTTTCATCGGCGAGGCCGTCGATGGCAAGGTCAATGTCATCGGCAGGCTGGACTGATGGCCGTTGCTCAACCCGTCGTCACGACCCGTGATCAACTGGGAGAGGGAATCCTATGGTGCCCGCACAGCCAGTGTGTGTGGTGGGTCGATGTCCTGAGTGCCACGCTGCACCAGCTGTTCTGGCCACATGGTACGCATCGCCGTCATCAACTGCCCTTTCGCCGGCTTGGCAGCATCGGGCCGCGGGCGGGTGGCGGCCTTGTCGTGGCGACCGAGCAGGGCATTTTCGGCTGGTCTGTGGAGCGCGGAGTGGGCGCACAGCTGATGGCGCCGCGCTGGAACGTGGCGACCCATCGCCTCAACGACGGACGATGTGATCGGGCCGGCCGGTTCTGGGTCGGCTCGATGCATGATCGTGATTTCGTGCCGGAAGGGACGTTGTTCAGCCTCGGTCCCGAAGGCGCCGTCGCCACTCATTTGGGCGAGGTCATCGTTCCCAACTCGATCGCCTTCAGCCCTGATGACCGCTCTTTCTTCTTTGCCGATACGCGGCGCTACGTCATCTGGCAATTCGACTTCGATCTTGCGTCCGGCAGCATTCGCAACCGCCGTCCATTCGTCGAGTTCGGTGCAGGGCCGTCCCGTCCCGACGGGTCGTGTGTCGACGCCGAAGGCGGTTTGTGGAACGCGGCCTATGCGGGCGGCCGGGTCGTGCGCTATGCGTCCGACGGGCGCGTCGACCAGGTCGTCGAGCTTCCCGCATCCTATCCGACATGCGTCTGTCTTGGCGGGCCTGATCTCGACGTTCTGTTCATCACCTCGGCGAGCTTTCCGCTGAGTGCCGGGGAGCGGGCGCGGGAGCCTCTCGCCGGCGGCGTGTTTGCGCTTCCCGTCTCCGTCAAGGGATTGCCCGAGCCGATGGTGCAGGCCTGAATGGATAGGCGCATGGCGGACCTGCTCTCGCGACGGTGTCGAAGGCTCAGTGGCCGCCGCTCGCAGGTGAAGCGGTGACCTTGCCCGTCAGGAGTACGGCGATCGCGGCGAGAACCAGGACGATCGCGATCACGGCGAAGGTGTCGCTGAAGCCGATCACCAGGGCCTGGCGTCTCACGGCGTTGCCCAGGGCGGCGATCGCCTGATGGTGCGCCAGGGCCGGGTCCGTGATGCCGCGCGCCATGAAGTAGTCAGTCAGCTGAGCGATCCTGGCGCGGACCTCGCCACGTCCGAGGTCGACCGACTGGCCGATGATGTTGGAGTGGAATTGCTCCCGCTTGGTGACGATGGTCGCCAGCGTCGCGGTGCCGATCGCGCCACCGAGATTGCGCATCATGTTGGAGATGCCGGAGGCGGCGGCGGCGTCCTGCGGGGCGACACTGCCGAGTGTGACGGCGCTCAACGGGGCCAGCGCCAGGGCCTGACCGACCGCACGCACGATATTGGGCAGCCAGAGCTGGTCACCCGCATAATCGATGGACATCGCGGTGTTGGCGAAGGAGCTGTAGGCGAACAGCATCAGGCCGAAGAAGGCGATGTGGCGGGGATCGAAGCGCTGCATCAGCTTGGGGACGAGCGGGATCAGAATGAGCTGCGGCAGCCCGGTCCAGGCCAGCACGCCGCCGATCTGCTCGGCATTGTAGTGCTGCACCTGCCCGAGATACGCCGGCAGAAGGTAGACCGAGCCGAACAATGCAAAGCCGAGGAACACCGAGGCAATGGTGCCCATTCCGAAGCTGCGCTGGGTCAGGAGGCGCAGCCGCAGCAGCGGTTTCTCGACTGTGAGCTCGATGATCACGAACAGCGTCAGGCTGACGGCGGCGACCACGGCCAGCTTGACGATGAAGGGTGAGCCGAACCAGTCGTTCTTGTTGCCTTCCTCCAGCACGGCCTGGAGCGCTGAGAGGCCGACCGCCATCGTCACGATTCCGAACCAGTCGCCCTCGCGCAGCAGGCCGAGTTGCAGCGGCGTGCGCTCGAGCGTGACATAGAGCGTTGAGACCATGATCAGTGTCGGAACGACGTTGACGAAGAAGATGGTCTGCCAGCCAAAGGTCTCGGTGAGATAGCCGCCGATGGTCGGGCCGATCGCCGGCGCGAAGGTGACCGCGAGCGAGAACATCGCAAGCCCGATCGGCTGCTGCGACTTCGGCAGCTTGGTGAAGACCAGCGTGAATGCCATCGGGATCAGGACGCCGCCGAAGAAACCTTGCAGGCCGCGCATGGCGATCATGGTCGGCAGGTCGGTGGCGAATGCGCAGGCGACGGAGAACGCCGCAAAAAGCGTGGCGTGTGCGAGGATGATGTTCCGGAACGAAAAGACCCGGCTCAGATAATCGGTGAGCGGGATGACGACGATCTCGCCGATCAGATAAGAGGTCGAGATCCACGAGCCGTTGTCGATACCGGTGCCGATCCCGCCCTCGATGTCGAGCAGCGAGGCGTTGGTGATCTGGATGTTGAGGATCGCCATGAAGGCGCCGATCATGGCAGCCATCACCGAGATCCAGACGGTGGCCGAGGCGCGGGGCGCCGTCGGAGCATTGGCGGTTGCGCGGGCAGGAGAGGCGGGGCCGTCGAGAGTGAGGTCGGTCATGGCATCACCTTTTGGCATCACCTTGTCGAACTGGGCGGAAATTCGCTTGACTGAGCGAGACGTCGCGACGGTTCGCCCGGTGCCGCCTGGGTATGAATGGTGGTGATCACCGACATGCCGGGGCGCAGTTCGATAGCCGTATCGTGGTCGAGCGTGACTTTCACCGGGATGCGCTGCACCACCTTGGTGAAGTTGCCGGTGGCGTTGTCGGGGGGCAGCAGCGCGAACTCCTGGCCGCTCGCCGGCGCCAGGCTGTCGACACGGCCGTGCACGGCCTTGCCCGGGAACATGTCGACGGCGATGTCGACAGCCTGGCCGCGGTGAACATCGGTGAGCTGCGTTTCCTTGAAGTTGGCGATTACATAGGATGTCGCCGTCGGCACCAGCGCCATCAACTGCGTCCCGGCCTGGACGAATTGCCCGGGGCGGAGCGTCCGGTTGCCGACGACGCCGTCGATCGGCGCGACGATCACGGTGTAGCTGAGATTGAGCTCGGCCTGCCGTGCGATGGCGACGGCGCGGGCGGCCGCCGCCACGGCCTGGGCGATCTCGGCCTTGGAGAGCTCGAGCTGTTTGCGGGCCGAAGCGAGGTTGGCATTGTCGCGCTGGATGACGGCCGATGCGCCGGCGGCGCGTGACTGGGCCTGCTGGGCGTTCTGCACGCTGCCGAATCCGGTTTTGGCCAGATCGCTGTAGCGGCGGTTTTCCTGGCTTGCGAAAGTCTCCGCAGCCATGTCGACATCGAGGGTGGCCTGTGCGGCCGCAATAATCGCCTGCTGCACCTCGAGCTGGGCCTGTTTGCTGGCCACTGCGGCGTCGGCTGCAGCGACATCGGCTCTGGCCTGGTCGAGCGCGGCCCTGTAATCGCGGTCGTCGATGCGCGCGAGCACTTGCCCGGCGGCCACGGGTTCGTTGTCGCCGACCAGGACGTTGCTGAGGTAGCCGGAGACCTTGGGGGCGACCGTCGTGTTGTCGGCCTTCACATAGGCGTCGTCGGTCGAGACCAGATAACGGCCGACCGTCCAATAGTCCCAGCCGTACCAGCCAGCCCCGGCCACGAGCACCGCCGCTGCGCTGGCCATCAGGAGATGCCGCAGCCCCTTCTGACGTCCAGTGGGGCCGGCCACCACCGGGGCGGGGCCGGGGGCCGCGGCGCGATCAAGGGCGGGATGCAGTTCCGTGACAGTGGCCGAGTCTGGCTTGCCGGCCTCCAGGGCTTCACGCAGTTGGGTCATGGCGGGCTCCTCCTTGTAGGCTAACCCTTTGGCTCCCGGCTGAATTTCAAGGCGAACCAGTCCGGGGCGGCTGAATTAGGAAACTTGATATTTTCCAAAATAGGCCGTGCTCTGGTTCTGTCAATGGAATGACGGTCGTCATTTAAATGCATGGCTCACCTCACGGCCGGCGGACGGGACGATGGGCTTGCCCGAGGACGGGCTGGTTCGCTGAGGTCGCAGCTCAGCCCGGCTGGCGCACGGTCCTGCGCAGGCGGGGCGAGCTCTTTCAGCGCGGCGAGGGCCGCAGTGGCGGCACAGAACGGCGAACGCTGTGCGACTTGCGGGACGGGATGCGCATGCCGCCTTCGACGACAACCGCGCTGTCAGTCATTTTCCTGTCGCGTTCGCGGGAGGGCCGCGTGTGGCAACACCTTCATGCATTGGCGATCCCAGATGCCACCACCGCCAACTGTTGTTGTCCCGGTCAGATTGCTCCATACTTCATGAGAACATCTGCACGCGGCGGGCTTCATCAGATTTTTCGGACGGTTTCAACGGCTGTCGGAAGCAGCGGCTTCGAGGACGGCGTCAAGGAGGTTGGCGATGACCGGCGGCGGCGAGCGGAGGGCGGCCATTGTTGTCGCGGTGTGGGCCTTGCTGATGTGTGCGGGCGGGCAGGCGGTCGCGGCGCAATGCGGCAGCACGCCGGCAGGCTTCGAGACATGGAAGCGCGAGTTCGCCGAGGAGGCGCGGGCCAAGGGAATCGGCGCCTCCGCCACCGCCGCCCTGATGCAGACCAACTATGCCAGCGCGACCATCGCGGCGGATCGCAGCCAGAGAAGCTTTGGTCTTTCGCTCGACCAGTTCCTGGCCAAGCGCGGGGCGTCGACGATCGTTGCCCGCGGCCGTTCGCTCAAGCAATCCCAGGGAGCGCTGTTTGCCTCGATCGAGCAGCGCTACGGCGTTCCGCCGGGGCCGCTGATCGCCATCTGGGGCATGGAGACGGGCTTTGGCAGCCAGCGCGGCAATCAGAACATGCTGTCCTCCATCGCGACCCTGGCCTATGACTGCCGTCGGCCAGAATTCTTCACCGACCAGCTCTATGCCGCGCTGAAGCTCATCGATCGCGGGGCGTTGTCGGCGAGCACGCGCGGATCGATGCATGGCGAGGTCGGCCAGACGCAGTTCATGCCGAAGAACATTCTCGCCTATGGCAGCGGCAATCTCGATGTCGCCGCCAATGCACTGAACTCCACGGCCAACTTCCTGCGGGCCCACGGTTGGCGCGCCGGCGCCGGCTACCAGCCGGGCGAGCCGAACTTCGCGGCGATCGAGGCCTGGAATGCCGCGCCGGTCTACCAGAAGGCCATCGCGCTGATGGGACGGCAGATCGACGGCGACGGCGCGTCCGCCGCGCGCTGATCAGTTTTCCGGATCCTCTCGCGTATCGTTGGAATGCGCTCCACGCTCCTGCGCCACATGGACAGTGATGGCACAGGGGCAGGGATTGTCCTGATCGCAGTTTGATGTTGTCGAAATCCGCTCCCTTGGCCAAAATCAGCGTCCTGTTGCTCGATTGCGGGCGGTGAGGGAGCGTCGTGCGGATCGCGCTCTTTGCAGACATTCACGCCAACCGGCCGGCGTTCAGCGCCTGCCTCGCGCACGCGCGTGCCCATGGGGCGGAGCAATTTGCCCTGCTCGGCGACTATGTCGGCTATGGCGCGGATCCGGACTGGGTGGTGACAACGGTGATGGAGATGGTCTCCCAGGGCGGCGTGGCGGTTCTCGGCAATCACGATTGCGCCATCGCGGATCCCAGCGTTGATCTCAACATCGAGGCCCGGATCGTCATCGAGTGGACGCGCGGCGAGCTTGGTCGCGAGCAACGTCAGTTTCTCGCCGGGTTGCCGCTCACGCTGGAGCACGACGGCCGCCTCCTGGTCCATGCCGACGCCAGCCGGCCCGCCGGCTGGAATTACGTGATGAGTGCCGATGATGCGCGGCGCAGCATGCTCGCCACCTCCGCCAGTGTCACGTTCTGTGGTCACGTCCACAGGCCGGCGCTGTACTCGGCCTCGCCAGCGGGGCGCATGACAGCGTTTACGCCCAGAACGGGCGTTCCGATCCAATTGTTGCCGGGGAGGCAATGGCTCGCCGTGGTCGGCTCGGTGGGGCAGCCCCGCGACCACTCGGCGGCGGCAGCGTACGCGTTGCTGGACACCGATACGATGACGCTCACCTATCATCGGGTGCCCTACGATATCGACCTGGCTGCGGCGCGGATCCGGCAACAAGGCCTGCCAGCCTGGCTGGCGGACCGGCTCTACCTCGGGAGGTGAGCATGGTCAAACCCGTCATCGCTCCGGGCCTGGTCATCGACGGTTTCACAGTCGAGGAGCAACTGCATCGTGGCGGCATGGCCACGCTGTGGCGGGTGTCACGTCCGGACGCGGCGATGCCCATGCTCATGAAGGTCCCGAAATACGGTGAGGGGGATGATCCGGCAGCGATCGTCAGCTTCGAGATGGAGCAGATGATCCTGCCGCGGTTGTCGGGCTTGCATGTTCCGGCGTTCGTCGCGGCCGGCGATCTCAGCGTGCAGCCCTACATCGTCATGGAGCGTGTCGCGGGCAAGACCTTGCTCGCGCGGCTGCCGGACCTGCCCTTGCCGTATGCGGAGGCCGCGGCCATCGGCCACCGCATTGCGGTCGCACTCGATGACCTGCACCGGCAGCATGTCATCCATCACGACATCAAGCCGAGCAACATCATGTTTCGGCAGTCCGGCGAAGCCGTGCTGCTGGACTATGGCCTTGCCCGTCACGATCAGCTTCCGGATCTGCTGCAGGAGGAGTTTCGACTGCCGTTCGGCACGGCGCCCTATATGGCGCCGGAGCGGCTGCTGCGAAGCCGCAGTGATCCGAGGAGCGATCTCTTCAGTCTCGGCGTGCTGCTCTATTTCTTCACCACCGGCGTCCGTCCGTTCGGAGAGAGCGAAACGCTGCGCGGCATGCGCAGGCGGCTCTGGCGCGATCCGGTGCCGCCACGCCGCCGCCGGGCCGACTATCCGCCGTGGCTGCAGGAGATCGTGCTGCGCTGTCTCGAAATCGAGCCGGCGTGGCGCTATCCGACTGCGGCGCAACTCGCGTTCGATCTCGCCCACCCGGACCAGGTCAAACTGACGGCGCGATCGGAGCGCCTGCGGCAGGATCCGCTGTCGACGGTGTGGCGCCGGCGCTTCAATCGTGATGCCGCGCGGCCGCCGGTGGTCGCGAGTGTCGCCGGTCAATTGGCGTCCGCCCCGATCGTCGCCGTCGCGCTCGATGTCGCGGAGGGATCGGCGGCGATCAACGACGAACTGCGGATGATGGCCGGGCGCATCCTCGTCACCTTGCCTTCGGCGCGGTTCGCGTGCCTCAACGTCCTCAAGCTCGGCCGGATCACGCTCGATACGACACTGGATGAGCAGGGGCACAACAAGCACATCGATCGCCTGGCGGCACTACGGCACTGGGCCGAGCCGCTCAAGCTCGCGGATCGCCGGCTGACGGTGCATGTGCTCGAGGCCGTCGACCCGGCGGCCGCCATCCTGGAATTCGTCCGCTCGAATTGCGTCAGCCACGTCCTGATCGGGGCGCGTCAGAATTCGTTGTTGCGCACCCTGCTGGGCAGCGTATCTGCAAAGGTGGCCGCGGAAGCGCCGTGCAGCGTCACCATCGTTCGCCCGCCCGACACGCAGCCCTGAACTCTCGTGACGAGACCGGTCGCGCGCGATCGACAGGTCACGACGTCCGCTCGAGATCCGACTTGAGCGTTCGCAGGAAACGAGCCGCTTCACCTCCCGTCACGACCCGATGATCGAAGGTCAGCGACAGGGGAAGCACGCGCCTGACTGCGGGCTGCCCCTGGTGCGGGACCACGCGCGGCGAGATCCGGCCGGCGCCGACGATGGCGACCTGTGGCGGCACGATGATCAGGTTGGCAAACCGGCCGCCGATCATGCCGAAATTCGACAGCGTGATCGTGGCGCCGCGCAGCTCTTCTGGAGGAATCGCGCGCGCGATGGCGTCGGCTCGCAGACGGTCGAGCCCGGCGCGCAAGTCGGAAACGTCGCGTGCCGCAACATTGCGCAGGACGGGGACGATGAGGCCGCCCTCGGTATCGACGGCGATGCCGAGGTCGATGCGATCGATGAGGCGCCGTTCTCTGGTGCCGGAATTGTACCAGGCGTTGAGGGCGGGTTCCGTCTTGCAGGCAGCGGCGATGGCGCGCGCCAGGCGGATCGTCACATCCTCGCCCTGGCGCCAACCGTCGATATCGGCTTCATCGGTCACGGTGGCCGGGACGATTTCGGCGTGGGACGTCGTCATGCGCTGGGCCATCGCGCGGCGCAAGCCACGCAGCGGTTCTGCGGGGGCGGCTGGCGACATGCTTTTTGCCGCTCGCTCGACATCGGCCCGGGTGATCGTGCCGCCGGGGCCCGTTGGAGTGACCAGCTCGAGGGCGACGTCGAGCTTGCGCGCAAGAGCGCGCACGGCCGGAAAGACCTGCGGTTCCTGCCCAGCCGGCCGTGCGGGCGGATGCGCGGTCGCGGGCGGGGGCGCGCTGCTCCCCAGTTCGCCGACAATCGTGCCGGTGTCCTCTTCCGCGCCTTCGGCGAACGCGACGAGCGGCGTGCCGACCTTGATGAGATCCCCCTTGGCGCCGAACAGATGCGCGATGCGTCCGCTCAACGGCGAAGGGATCTCGACCACAGCCTTGTCGGTCTCGACGGACACCAGCGGCTGATCGGTGACGACGTGATCGCCCTCGTTGACATACCAGGTGACGATCTCGGCCTCCTCGAGGCCTTCTCCGAGATCCGGCAGCATGAACTGGCGCATGGGGGAAGTCCGTTGCGATTCAGCTGAACTGGCATGCCTTGCGGGCGGCGGTCACGATGCGCTCGACCGACGGCATGTAATATTGCTCGAGGCGAGCCATGGGGATGACGGTGTCGTAGCCGGTCACACGGGTCACTGGCGCCAGCAGCGAGGACAAGCCGCGTTCGGCGATGGTCGCGGCGATTTCGGCGCCAAAGCCACCGGTGCGGGCCGCCTCATGCACGATGACGCAGCGCCCGGTCTTGGCCACCGAGCCGAGCACCGTGTTCTCGTCGTAGGGTTTCAGCGTGGCGAGATCGATGACCTCGGCGGAGATGCCGTCTGCGGACAGCGCGTCGGCCGCGGCCATGGTTTCCTTCAGCGCCGCGCCCCAGCTGATCAGCGTGACGTCGCGGCCCTCGCGCAGGACGAAGGCGAGATCGAGCGGCAAGGCTTCGCCATTGTCCTCGACGTCGCCTTTCACGGAGCGGTACATCCGCGTCGGCTCTAGGAACACCACCGGATCGGGGTCGCGGATCGCGGCGAGGAGAAGGCCATAGGCGTGCTCCGGCGACGACGGGATGACGACGCGCAGGCCCGGGATATGGGCGAGCATCGCCTCGGTGCTTTCGGAGTGGTGTTCGGGCGCGCGAATGCCGGCGCCATGCGGCGTGCGCAGAACCATCGGGCAGGTGAGCCGCCCCTGGGTGCGGTTGCGCAGGCGTGAGGCGTGGTTCACCAGTTGATCGAGGCAGGGATACAGAAATCCCATGAACTGGATCTCGCCGACCGGCTTCAATCCCTGTGCGGCCATGCCGACGCAGAGCCCGCTGATCAGCAGTTCTGCAAGCGGTGTATCGAGCACGCGCTGCGGCCCGAACCGCTTCTGCAGGCCGACGGTGGCGCGAAAGACACCGCCGTTGACGCCGACATCCTCGCCGAGCACGACGACGTTCGGATCGTCGGCCATCGCACGGCCGAGCGCCAGATTGATGGCTTCGACCAGCGTGACCTCAGGCATCGTCCTCTCCCGCCAGTTCGCGGCGCTGCGCGGCATAGACCTCGGGCAGCTCGGCATAGAGGTGATCGAACATGGTTTCCGGCTGGCGCGGCGGCACGGTCAGATAGCGCTCGACGGCCGCCTCGATGCGCGTGTGGCACTCGGTGGCCAGCTGTTCTTCGTCCGCCTTGCTCCACATCTTCTGGTCGGTGAGATAAGCCCTCAGGCGTGCGATCGGCTCGTCCTTCCAGTGGGCCTGAACCTCCTCCGGGGGACGATAGCGTGACGCATCATCGGAGGTGGTGTGGTCGCCGAGCCGATAGGTCACCGCCTCGATGAAGCGCGGGCCTTTGCCGCCGCGGGCTGCGGCCAGAGCTTCCTCCGTCGCGGCGCGCATCGCTACCACGTCACTGCCATCGACCTGCTCGCCGATGAAGCCGGCGGCAATAGCCTTCTGCGCCAGGGTTTCGGCGGCGGTCTGCAGCCGCAACGGCACCGATATGGCCCATTGATTGTTGGTAGCGACGAACACGACCGGCAGCTTGTGAATGCCGGCAAAATTCATCGCTTCGTACACGTCGCCTTTGGATGTGGCGCCATCGCCGAACAGGCAGACGGCGACACGCGGCTCGTTGCGCAATTTGAGGGCATAGGCGACGCCGGCGGCGTGCGGGGCCTGTGACCCGACGGGAACGCAAAATGGGAAATCCTGAACCGGCCCGGTGAAGTGATTGCCACGTTCGTCGCCGCCCCAGAATAGCAGGATCTCTTCCAGCTTGACGCCGCGCCAGATGAGCGCGCCGTTGTCGCGATAGGACGGCAGCAGCACATCCTCGTCGCGCATGGCGCTCGCTATTCCAACCGATACCGCCTCCTGGCCGAGCGAAGCGGCATAGGTCCCAAGCCGTCCTGTACGCTGCAAGCCGACGGCCTTGCGATCGAAGAGGCGCAACAGCACCATCGTTCGATACAGCGGGATCAGCAGGTCGGCATTTGCGGCGAAGGCGGGAAGCGGCCGGTTGATCGAGCCGTCTGGCGCCAAGTAATTGCGGTGACGCACCTCGAAGCGCGCGATCACCGGGAGTCCTTCGTCCGGCATTCGTTGGCTGGCCACGTTTTCGCCCCCTGGAGCGATGTTGCCTGCGAGACCTCCTCCTCATTTGGTGCTTGTGCCGAGACGGTGCAATACCATCGCAGGTCGAACAGCGCCCGATCGTTGCTGCACTGCGGGCGATGAGATCGATCTGTCCATGGAAGCGGCGCAGCAACGATGGTATAAGGGGAAGCATGACCAATGGTCAGGTTGTCCTGGTCACCACTGCACCGCTAGACGGCGGGCCGCCCGTTCGCTCGATCTATTTCGTAGCTGAAGCGGATCCGGCAAAGGCCGAAGCCATTGTTGCTGTCGTGATGGCCCCGAACGAAACGGTCGAGGCGCTGGGGCCGTTGCCGGAAGTCGCGGTCAGGGCGCTGGGATTGAAGCCGGGCGACTTCACGCACCGGTGACGATGTTCGTCATGGCAGCATGCGCGAGCGCCTGCCGCGGACGCATACGTTTGTGCGCATCATGACGACAGGCTGCTGCAGTCGTCCTCGACAGCGAGGTCCTCGGCATTGGGATCGCCCGGCGCTGTCGCCCAGGCCAGCTCGACGAGGGTGACGATTCGCCGGCCGGTGCCGTCGAGCTGGCAGACGATGAGACCCTGTTCCTCGATATAACTGAGAAGACGCCGCGCGCGGCGCAGCGAGTGGGTGCCGTAGGCACGGGCGATCGCGGCGTCGCCGGGACATGGCCAGCCTTCTTTCGCCGCACGGGCGATCATCATGAAGACGCCCTGCATGTCGTCGGGCAGGATGGCGGCGCGGAGCGCGACGTCCTGCCAGGCGTCATCGTCAGCGATGTCGGTGGCGAGGCCGGCGCGGGCGTGGGTCAGCATGCGGCGGAAGTCGTTGAGATCCGGCACGGCTGCACCCAGGCCCTCGATGCGACAGCGGACGACGAACTCCTGATAGAGGACGCCGATGGCCCGGAATCCAGCATCCGGTTCGGCGAGAATGGCGCGCAGGATACGGTCCAGACGCTCGCGCCGCTCCGCCAGCTCCTCGGCGCTGAGCGGTTGTTCCACCGCTTCGGGACGGCTCTCCAGAGCCGCAGACTTCGCCGCCATGAGCTGGCCGAGCAGATCCGGCGACGGCGGCGGCCGGCGCTGGGGGCGGGCCGCCTCGGGCGGGGGGGCCGCAAGGATGATGGCGCGGGCGTCCTCCAGCGTCGCTTCCGGCAGCGGCGTCAGCCGCGGGGTGGCGTTGCGCGGGTGGGTCTCCGTCGGGCCGATGCGCAAGCCCAGGGGGCGGCGGGACAGGGCAGGGCCAAGCGCCATGAATTGCCCGCGCTCCAGATCGCGGAAGGCCTCGGCCTGGCGGCGCTCCATGCCCAGCAGATCGGCGGCGCGCGCCATGTCGATGTCGAGGAAGGTCCGGCCCATCAGGAAATTGGAGGCCTCGGCCGCGACGTTCTTGGCGAGCTTGGCGAGGCGCTGGGTGGCGATGATTCCCGCGAGCCCGCGCTTGCGGCCGCGGCACATCAGGTTGGTCATGGCCCCGAGCGACAACTTGCGTGCCTCGTCCGACACCTCGCCGGCCACCGCCGGCGCGAACAGCTGCGCCTCGTCCACCACCACCAGCATCGGGTACCAGTGGTCGCGGCCGATGTCGAACAGGCCGCCGAGGAAGGCCGCCGCGCGCCGCATCTGGTTCTCGGCGTCGAGCCCCTCGAGGTTGAGCACCGCGGAGACGCGATGGATGCGCGCGCGCTCGCCGGCGGCCTGCAGGCCACGCTCGGTATGGTCCTCGGCATCGATCACGAGGTGGCCGAACCGTTCGGCCAGGGTCACGAAGTCGCCTTCGGGGTCGATGATGGTCTGCTGCACCCAGGGAGCGCTCTGCTCCAGCAGCCGGCGCAGCAGATGGGACTTGCCGGAGCCCGAATTGCCCTGCACCAGCAGGCGGGTCGCCAGCAGTTCCTCGAGGTCCAGAGTCGCGGAGGCACCGGCCGTCGTCAGTCCCATCTCGATCGCAACGGTCATGTCTCGACTCAAAGCTTCCCAGCGAAGAAGACGGGGGCTTATCAACCTGATTTCGGCCCGTCGAGCGGCTCATGGCCGGCCCTGTGCACAGGTTCGGGCTCTGTCTTTCTCGGAGATTCCATGTAAACAATTGAAATTTATTGGGTATTTGCCTTTGTGCGGCCGCGGCAAGGCCGTGGCACGCGGGAGTCACGGGCAAATTGTTTGCGCCTGACGGGGGCGGCGCGGCTGCATGTCATCGCCGGCCGATTTCCCCCTTCAGCCACGTAACGAAGCGAGCCACGTGCTTGGCATCGGCTCTCGATGTGGAATGCGCAAGATACCATTCGCCCTTGACCACGATGTGCGGCAGCGGACAGCGCAGCTTCCATTGTGAAGGCGCGGCGAAGAATTCCCGGGGAGCGATGGTCGAGCCGAGCCCCTCGCGAACGGCGTGCATGGCGACGAAGAGATGGTCGAACCGATGCCCGCCCTCGAAGACGTAATCCTGCACGCCCGCCGCATGTAGCCAGGATTCCCAGTGCCCTGGGCGCGTTGCCGATGTGATCAGTGGATGTCTGAGGATATCCTGCGGTCTCTTCACCGGGCGTCGTTGCAGCAGCGCATCCGCTGTGACCAGCGTCAAATGTTCCTCGAACAGGGGCGCCGTGTCGCGCAGACGAGAGCCGATGCGCTCTGCGTTTCCGCGCGTGATCACGATATCGTTGATCGAGAAATCGGGTATTTGTCCGGTCATCCGCGTCGATATCCAGACCGAGAGACCGGGGTGTTTGGCTTCAAAGCGCTTCAGCCGCGGCATCAGGTAATACATTGCGAATGTCGAAGGCGCTTCGACGGCGATGACGGTCCTGCTGCGTTGCCGCCGCACATATTCGCAGGCCGAGGCAATGCCCTTCAGCGCTTGCCCCAGCTCTCCGGCGAGGACCTGGCCGTAAGGTGTCAGCACCAGGCCGCGCCCCTCGCGTGCGAAGACCTGCTGGCCGAGCCAGCTCTCGAGCGAGCGGATCTGCTTGCTGACGGCGCCATGGGTGACGCCGAGTTCCTCCGCAGCCGACGTCAAGCTGCTTGTCCGCGCCGCCACCGCAAAGGCGCGCAGCGCGATCAACGGCAATTCTCGCTCTTTCATGGCGGCTTCCTGGTCGGGGCCCACGAGATTCCGGAACGACGTTCGACTTACTTGAACTCACAGATCTGTGCAAATTATTCGATTGAATGTCACATGTCATGTGCTTCTCATGGCGGCCACTTGGACGATCTCGAAGATCCCGAAAGGTGGAATGCAATGAGCAGAACTTTGGTTCCGGACGAACAGGCGATCGGTCGTTCGGTCGTCGTGAACCAGCGGCGCTACGCCTTGCCACGGCGGCCGACCGTGGTCATCTGTCTGGACGGGTTCGATCCGGCGTATCTCGATCATGGGATCGAGAACGATATCCTGCCGACGATGCAACGCTTCGGGCGGAATGGCCACGTTGGTTTCGCGAATTGCTCGATGCCCAGTACGACCAATACCAACAACACGTCGATCGTGACCGGCGTGCCGCCGGCGGTACATGGTATCAACGGCAATTACTATCTCGATGCCGAGACCGGCGAGGAGGTGATGGTCACCGACGCGCGGCGGCTGCGATGCGGCACGATCCTGGGGGCGATCAGTGAGGCCGGCGTCCGCACTGCGGTTGTGACCGCGAAGGACAAGCTCCTCAAGGTTCTCGCCTATGGAATGAAGGGGGTGGCGTTCTCGTCCGAGCACGCCGACCGGGTGACCTCCACCGTCAACGGCATCGACAATGTCGAGGCGCTGGTCGGACGGCCGCGGCCGGATCAGTATTCCGCGGACCTGTCGCTGTTCGTGCTCGATGCCGGCGTCAGGCTCCTGGCGTCGCAACAGCCGATGCTGATGTACCTGTCGACGTCGGACTATGTCCAGCACAAGTATGCGCCGGGCGCGCCGGAGTCCAACGCGTTCCTTGCCGCCGTCGATGCGCGGATCGCCGCGCTGCTCGAGCTCGGCGCAACGGTTGCGATCACCGCGGACCATGGGATGAACGACAAATCCGGGCCTGCGGGCGATCCCAACGTGGTCTATGTCGAGGACGAGATTGCCACCCGTTTCGGCGAGGGAGTGGTGCGGGTCATCTGCCCGATCGCGGATCCATTCGTCCGCCATCACGGTGCGCTGGGATCGTTCGTGCGCGTGCATCTGCGCCAGCCCGCCGATCTCGCGGCAATGATGGCGTTCGTGCGCACGCTGCCCGGCGTGGAGCTTGTGCTGGACAAAGCCGAGGTCTGCAGCAGGTTCGACCTGCCGGTCGACCGTGAGGGCGACTTCGCGGTGTTTGCGGATCGTCAGACGGTGGTTGGTGCACGACGCCGGGATCACGATCTGTCGCAACTCGCGGGCGAGCGTTTGCGTTCGCATGGCGGGTTGGGCGAGCAGCGCGTGCCCTTCATGCTGTCGCGTTCGCTCACCCCATCTTATGCAGAACGTGCCGGCACGGCGACCATCCACAACTACGACATCTTCGACTTCGCCCTGAACGGGGTTGAATGAGGTGAGGTCGGCCCGACGGCGTGTGCCGCGCCGTCGGGTCTCCTCTCGCATGGCGCGGGCTGCGCCGGAGAAATGGAGGCAGGGCAGTCTCCGCCTGTTCCGGTTGCAACCGACATAAGCGGCGCCGGGCCGCGAACCGCCGCAGGCATGTCAATCGGAGATGCAGGTCATGGCTCACGTTCGAGATGAAACGCCATTGCGCTTGTCGCGCCTGCGTTCGTTGGAGGATATGGCGGCCGGCCGATATCGCCGTCTGCAATGGCGGATGCTGCTGGCCGTGATGTTCTGCTACCTGTTCTACTACACGGGCCGGCAGACCCTCGGCTTCGCGGTCCCGGGAATCGAGAAGGAGTTTGGCCTGAGCCGACAGATGATCGGTTGGATCTCGGCCGGCATTCTCTGGGGATATGCAGTCGGCCAGGCGATCAACGGCAATCTCGGGGACAAGTTCGGCGGTCGTCGGGTCATGACCGCCGGCGCCGTGCTGTCGAGTCTGATGAACTGGGCGGTGAGCTTCTCGATCGGGTTCAAGACCCTGCTGGTGGGGTGGTGGTTCAACGGATATCTGCAGGCGCTTGGATTTGCGCCGGGGAGCCGGCTCATCTCGAACTGGTGGACGAAGGCCGAACGCGGCAAGGTCTATGGGCTTTATCTGTTCGCGGCGGGGATGTCCTCTGTTCTGACGTATGTCCTCGCCCTGGTCGTGGTCGACACCCTTCACCTCGATTGGCGCTGGGTCTTCCGGCTCCCCGTGCTGCTGCTCCTGTTGTCCGCTATCGTCTTCTATGGTGTGGCGCGCGATCATCCCGAGGAGCTCGGCTTCTCGCGCGAGATCGATGACGAGATCGAGGCGGGCAGGACGAGGGCTATTGATTCCGATGATGAAAGCTCATGGTCGCGGTACAAGGCGATCCTGGCCAATGTGAAGATTCACATCGGCGGGCTCGCACTCGGCTTCCAGAACGCGGCGCGCTACGGGCTTGTCGTATGGGTCCCGGTCCATTTCTTCGGCGCTGCCTGGAAGGCGGGCGCTGCCGGCGGGTGGAATCCGCGATGGATCACCATTGCCTTGCCGGTCGGCATGGCCTTCGGCGCCCTGTCGAATGGGTGGATCTCGGATACCCTGTTCGGCGCCGTCCGGTGGAAACCGATCTCGCTCTACATGATGCTGGCCCTGGTGACCGCCTGCATCATGTATGGCCTGCCTCCCGACAGCTCATGGGCCATTGTCGCGCTGTTTTTCTGCGGGTTCTTCGTCTATGGGCCGCATTCCACTTTCTGGGCTCTCGTTCCCGATCTGGTCGGACATCGGCGGGCAGGGACCGCCACGGGCGTGATGAATACATACGCCTATGTCTTTGCCGGGTTGGGCGAGCCGCTCATCGGCCACGTGCTCGACGTCACCAACGACACAGCGATCATTTTCGTGGTCGTTGCGATCGCCTGCGCATGCAGCGGCTTGTGTGCCGTCCTCATCCGCAGGTAGCTGGGTGAGCCGTGGTGATTGACGACGATGTTCGGTCGAGCCTGGCGCGGCGCGGTTCTGCGATTACTCGGCTACCGGTATCCTGCGCCGCACGGCTTCCACGCCCGAGTCCGTGACACGATATTTCCGTGCGCTTGTCTCCTCCAGGACGATCCATCCCTTTCTGGTCATGCCGACGATGGTGGCCGGCCCGACCCCTGGCGGAAGCGGGCGGCTGTTCTTGATCGCGTCGATCGCCACGCGTTCGGGGTAGGTCGGGATGTGCGCCGGGCGTACGCGCCGCGCCTGCATCGGAAGAGCGATCGACAGGAGTTCGGCCCGCTTGCGTACGGCAGACGCGCTGCGGTTCATCTGCGGGCCGATGTCTCTGGCGTTGTTGCCGGCCTTGGCGAGCTCCTTGAGCTTGCGGTCTTCATCCGCGGTCCAGCGCCGTACGGTTCTCATCCCCTCTCCAGCGTTTGAACACGCTCGACAACAGAGCGATACATACGCGGACGAGGTCCATTTGCTAGATGACTTTGGTCACTTTCGGCGGACTGGGGGCGATTGAGGCTTGAGGCCACCGGGGCTGCGGTGGCCTGCTGCCGCCTGTTGGGGGATTGCAGGTTACCGAGCCGTGGCGAGGACGGTTTCGAGATTTTAGCCGGCCGACGGAATGGCTGCATGTCGAGCGCGGAGAAAGACGTCCCGTGTTCGATGTAGAGGTGTCGAACTCTCGCATAGCCTGTGTATGATAGATGTAACCGTCTTAAGCCGCTGATTGCTGGTTTCGTCAACGATGTTGAGCTTGGATCTGCAGCAGAGGATTTCTTGGCGTGGCTTGCTGGGCTCGGTCCATTGGGACTTGGGGGCATCTCGTCAAGGACCAGGGCCTGCGCGAAGCCGAGAGACCTGTTGCGAAGGGAGGTCAAGGTGACGCTGGACTACGGCCGCATAGCGTTTGACTTCATCGACCACCTGCTGCCGGTATCTCGGCCCGACGATATTCTCGATCGATTTCATGCCGCCATTGCCCATTTCGGATACACCACGTTCATTTTCACGGGGCTGCCCAATCTCACCGAACGTTTCGAACAGAAGGTTCTGCTGAAGCACTGGCCCGAAGAATGGTTCCAGACCTACACGCGAGAGCAGTACATCCTGGACGATCCGGTCGGCTGGTTCTGCCGTTCGGCGGCGGAGCCCTTCGAATGGAGCGAGGCACGCTATGATCCTGATAAGCAGCCGCGATCGCATCAGGTCATGAATGCTGCATCCGAGTTTGGCATGAGGCGGGGACTATGCGTTCCTGTGCATGGCCTCTTGGGACTCGATTGGTGCGTTTCCTTGGGAGGTGACAAGCTGGACCTGTCGCCCTTGGCAAAGGCCAGCGTGCACCTGATGGCGGTCTATGCCTTCAACAAGGCGCGTCGTGCCCCGGCGCTGCTTGCAATGGCACCGTTTCCCCGGCTGACCGCCAGGGAACGCGAAGTTATCGCCTGGACTGCGGCAGGAAAATCGGCGTGGGAGACGAGCTGCATTCTTGGGATTGCGGTTGATACGGTGAACAAGCACGCTGCCTCCGCAGCACGCAAGCTGAATGCCACGAACAAGACGCAGGCCGTTGCCGAGGCGATTCGCCGTCACGAAATTCCATGGTGATCTGTCAAGCCCGATCCTTTGCCATTCTTGCGGACCGTGATGAACGTCACTCTCCTGCTTGCGCACTCTCGTACTGGGCGTTGGTGCTATCTCGATTCAGCGAATGCATACCTTTTCCAAGGCGCGGGACTGGTCGTGAGTCATTGCGGTGATCTGTCGGGTGAGCAGAGCTTGGAAATCGCCCCCCCGAAGCGGTCGTCGACGACCTCGTTGTGGGTCGCGGCTGGCCTTGCGATGGCGCCCGCGGTCAGCATGGCGCTGGGGCGTTTTGCCTACGCGCTTCTGCTTCCGGGCATGCGTGCCGATCTCGGATGGAGCTACACTGAAGCGGGTGCGATGAATGCAGCGAGCGGGCTGGGATTCCTGATCGGTGCACTGGTCGCCGCGTGGATGTCACGACAGCTCGGTGTGAAGCGGGCGTTCATGCTTGGTGGGCTCGCGACCGCGACAACGCTGTTTTGTTCAGGGGGGACCGACAACTTCGGCCTGCTGCTTGCCTTGCGCAGCCTGGGAGGCGCGACGGGCGCAGTGGCGTTCATCGCCGGCAGCGGCCTGGCCGCCGCCGCCGGCCAAGGCGGAGGGGCGAGCAGGGCGCCGCTGGTTTTGGGGATCTATTTCGGCGGCGGCGGGCTCGGTGTCGTGATCTCGGCCTTGGTCATTCCATCGCTGCTTGCGGCCACGAGTTGGCGGATCGGCTGGTTTGCCCTCGGTATCCTGTCGTTCGTCGCCATGGTCGTGGCCGCTCCCGCGCTTGCCCGCGCGCCGCAGCCGGTGGCCCAGCCGGCGGCGGGGGACGGAAGCGGCTGGGATGTGCGCTTCCTCCTGCCGCAGATGATCAGCTATGGATTGTATGGCCTCGGCTACATCGCCTACGCGACCTATATCGTCGCCTATCTCCATAGCGAGCAGGGGTTTGGTGTCGGGGAGATCTCCCTGTTCTGGGCATTGGTCGGTGTGGCGGCCATGGTCGGCGCCTTTGCGTGGGGGCCGGTGCTGGCCCGCCTCAAGGGGGGCTGGGGAAGTGTCGCGACGATCGGCGTGACGACGGTCGCGGCCGCGATCCCGCTGTTCCTGACCGGTCGGGGTGCAGCCTATCTGTCGGCCGTGCTGTTTGGCGGGGCGTTTCTTGCGGCGGTGGCCGCAATGACCGCCTGTGTCAGGCGCAACGTCGCGCCCCATGCCTGGACGGAGGCGATCGGCGTTCTGACGGTCGGGTTCGCGGCGGGGCAGAGTGCCGGGCCCGTGCTGAGCGGCCTGGTATCGGACGGGGCCGATGGCGTTCACGCCGGCTTGTTGCTGTCGATCGTGGTGATGGTCATCTCCGTTGTGATTGCTGCGTTCCAGCGGGAGCGTCCTATCGAGACTTGATGAGCGGGGCACGTCGTTTGAATCCTACGGATATCATTCTTCGAAAGTAACACTCATGCGGCGCCGGTCGTCTGCTCGGCCTCGTCCATGAGATCGGTCAATGGTCCGCTCTCGGCGGATGCACCGCCCGCGTCCTTCGCTTCTGCACCGGGCGGTCAACGGACTCTGACCATCGCTCGCGGCACGCCGCCGTCGGCGATCTTCGGACCAGCCAACTTGCTCCGACCAGGAACGCCTTCTGAGGCTCCACATCGCGTGTGCTGACGCGAAGTTCCTGCGAGCGCGCGTCAGGCTCTTTCAGGAGCTTCGCGTTCATAAAGAAAAATAGAATCATGAAATTGCTTGTGTCCTGATCGCTTCGCAAGTTCGTATGGAGATCGCCGCGACTGCGACGAACTTGCGAAGCGGGATACTAACCCCGAGCGGCCACGCGCTCCTCGAGCGCGATGCTGTCCGGCAGGCATGGACGCAACGATTGCAGCGAGACGGGCCGAAACAGCGCGGTCCGTCCGGCCTCGCCGCGTGGGCGGGTCTGGACGGGCAAATCCCGGCGCAAGATGGGCAGTTCATGGCCGACCATGTGCCAGACATGTTCGGCGAGGTGTGGCATGATCGGTGCCGCAAGATAGGCAAGTCCCTTCAACCAGCCGTAGGCTTGGCTCACATGGGAAAGGTCGACATCCGCGCGATTGGCCCAACTCTCGAGGACCGCGCTTGCGGCTCGGGCAGAAAACGCGTCGAGTCGGAACGCGCGGTCGAACGCCGTCATGGCGGCCTCCAGACGGAATTGAAGCTCAGGCGGAACAGCGAGATGGTCCGGGGCCGCGGCCATTAACGTTTGGCAGGCGCGATCGATGCGGCGCTGCCATTGTCCGGCCAGTTGTCCGGTAGCAAAGGCGACGAACTCAAAGATATCGAAATTCGTCGTTTCGTGCTCCGGACTCTCGCGCGCCAGGAAGCCACGCACGGCATCGCTCGAAGCCGGCGTCTTCTCGACGATATCGGCCGCCCAGATGGCATGTTGCCTGCTGGTTGAGAATTTCGCGCCCTGGAGATTGTAGAAATAGTTGGTCAGGACATAGTCGAACGGTTTGCGGCCGTGCGAGGCGTTCAGCAAGGGAATGTTTCCGGCGAGAAGCAGGACGGCATTGTCGATGCCGAAGCTGACGAGCGTCGTCACGTCGCTGTCCCGCCTCATCGGGTGGGCACGGTCGGGGGCGCCCGCAGCGTAGTGGTCGCCGCAGGTGAGGGCATATTCCCAGGCCGCCTCGAACAGAATCCTGGGATTGCCCCAACGATCCGCCGGCCAGGCGACGCCCCAGGTGCCGGGCGCGGTGAGGCGGAACAGATTGTTCTCCCGGTCGAGCTGGCGCCGGATCAGACGCGCGAAGGCGGCCGGCGCGCCGCAGGATTCCATACCGCGCTCGAGGGCGGCCCGATCCGTGATCCGCAGGAACAAGCTCTCAACCTCGCGCCATTCGAGATCGGTATCGCCGGCACGCGGCTGCGGGGTGAGCATCTGCTCGGGCCGAAACAGGGCGCCGCAGGCTTCGCAGAAGTAACCTGCCACTGGCGCACTGCAGGACGGGCACCCTCCGGTCACCCAGGCGCCGACCAGATAGCGCCCCGTGGCACGGCTGAAGAGCACCTTCTCAACCACGGTTTCAGCAAGGCCGTGCTCGACCAGCTCCTCGACGACAGCGATCGCGTTGCGAGCATGCTGTGCCGCACGGGGGCCCTGAACCAGGTCAAGGAAGGCATCGACATGGATATCGAGGGCCGCAAGATCATGGGCGATCTCGGCGTGATAGTGCCGGCATACCTCCTCCGGAGGCCGAGCCTCCTGCATGGCCTTCCACAGGACATAGGAATCGAAGCCATCCACCGCCGAGATCGTGTCAACGTGATGGCCCTGGACCTTGAGGTAGCGTCCGATCATGTCCATGCGCAGATAGGGACCGGCAACGTGGCCGAGATGGAGCCTTCCGTTTGGAGTCGGCGGTATCGGCATCAGGAAGAAGCGGCGAGGGGTGTTGTCCGGTGTCGAGGTCATGGGCATTCCCAGAAGCGTTTTCGTGTGGTTGAGAAGAGTTGAGCCGCTGGATCGAGACAGCTCGGTGACGCTTGCGGAGACCGTTCATCGCGATCGAAGCCCGCCGTGTCCAAGCGTTTCACAGCGCGGCCTCGCGGACTGAATAGCGTTTGACGAAGAAGCCGGCGATGACGGCGATGGCCGCCGACGCGGCGAGGAAATAGCCGGGTGAGGCGGGGTTGTGGGTCACGGCGATCAACGAACCGATGACGAGCGGCGTAAAGCCGCTGAATATGCCGGCCGAGACATTGTAGGCGATGGCGACGCCGCTGAGCCGGACATCGGTCGGGAACAGATCGGTGAGGATCACTGCGTAAGTCGCGTAGGTGAAGGGAGCGACAAGGCCGATGAGAATGAACAAAAGATAGAGATCGATCGAATGGGCCGTCATGGCCTGGTAAGCCGGGTAACTCAGCAGCGCCAGCAAAGTTGCGCCGATGCGGTGAAGGTAGCGGCGCGGCACGAAATCGCTGGCGTATCCGACTGCAAGAATGCCAAGCGAGGATATGCCGGTCGAAATGTTCAGCGCCAGAGCGGCCTCGCGCGGGTCGTAATTCAGGACCTTGGTGAGATAGGGAGCCATGGCGCCGAACATGACCCCGTTCAGGACGCTGATGACGCCGGTGATGCCGATGCCGACCAGGAGGGCGACCGGAAAACGCTTCAGCACGTCGACCGCGGGCAGCTTTGCGACCTTCGTACGCATCCGCTGGAAGGCCGCCGATTCTTCGAGCGACCGACGCAGGAAATAGCTGACAAGGCCGAGCAAGCCGCCGATGCCGAACGCAAGCCGCCAGCCATAGTCCTGCATCTCTGTCGCCGAGAGGTAGGAATGCAGCGTCGAGCTGACGGCGCTTGCGACAAAGACGCCAGTATTGACGCAGAAGAAAACCACACCGCCGGCAAGTCCCGCCCGACGCGGCGCTGCCTCGACCACATAGGTGATGGCGTTTGGCAGTTCTCCACCGAGGCAGGCGCCCTGGATGAACCTCAGGGCCGTGAAAGCAATGCTGGCAGAGACGCCGAGCGTCGCATAGCTCGGCATCACCGCCATGCCGATCGTGGCGACGGTCATGATGAGCAGCGACAACAGGAACGAGGTGCGGCGGCCATAGCGGTCGCCGATATGGCCGAGAACGATGCCGCCGAGTGGGCGTGAGACATAGCCGACGGCGAAGACCGCGAAGGCGTTGATCAACGAGATCAGCGGATCGGCGGAGGGAAAGAAGGCAGCCGCAACATATTGGGCGAAGATGCCATAGACGATGAAATCATAGAATTCGAGCGCGCCGCCAAGACTTGCGAGAACGATCACGGGCCAGTGGAGTTTTTCGGTGGCTTGATCGGCCGGTCTTGCTCCAAGCTTGAAAGTCTCGCCTGTGGTTGTCAAAGGTCCCCTCCGCTTGCTTGTCGCCACGCTGGCAAGTCGCATGGCATCGGCCCGAAATCGTCACCGATCCGTCGAGCGAACGCTCTGTCTCTCCGGCTCATTCGTTTTCTGGTTCACTGGTCTCGGAAGAGGTCCTCACAAATTGCGGCGGCTCTCAGAACGCGCCAATCGGCGCCGCGCGGCCCGATGATCTGCAGGCCGATCGGCAGCCCCTGCGCAGAGTGGCCGCACGGTACGGTGCAGGCCGGTTGCTGGCTGAGATTCAGCGGGAAGCTGAAGCCCGCCCATTCTGTCCATCGCTTCAGGCCCGAGTCGAGAGGCACCTCCGCACCGACGACGAAAGGCGTGATCGCGGTTGTCGGGGAGATGATAAGGTCGAAGGTTTCGAACAACTTCTCCATCGCCGCTCCGAACTCGGCGCGGCGGATACCGGCGGCGATATAGTCGGCCGCCGAAAAGCGGCGACCGGCATCGGCGATCGCGACGAGACCCCTGTCCATTCCAGAATAATACGACGGGTTCACGCCGCTGAGCACGCCGGCTGCGCCGGAGAACCACATCAGATGAAAGAGTTCCAGGGCGCCATCAAGTGGCGGGGAGACTGGCTCGAGGATGGCCCCGAGCGATCCGATCTTCGCGGCCGCCTTCGCGAACTGGGCCGCCACGTCATAGGCGACCGAGCCGGTCGGCGGGATCGTCCACACCCCGATGCGCGCTTCGGCCAGTCCGGCTGCCGGAAGGCCTTCGGGCGGGGTGAAGGTGAGCGGGTTCTGATTCCAGTCGCGCTGGTCCCTGCCGGAGAGGACCTCGAGCATGAGGCTCGCATCCGCGACGCGCCGTGCGATCGGGCCGATGTGGGACAGCGTGCCGAAGGGGCTCGGCGGATAGGCCGGTACCCGTCCGAAAGTCGGCTTGTGGCCGACGACCCCGGTAAAGGAGGCGGGAACGCGGATCGAGCCGCCGCCGTCGGTACCAAGATGCAGCACGCCAGCTCCGGTTGCCGCGGCGACCGCTGCCCCTCCGGAGGAGCCGCCTGGAGTCAGGTTCGGATTCCAGGGATTGCGGGTAATGCCGTAGAGTGAGCTGTCGGTGAGCGCCTTCCAGCCAAATTCGGGGATGGCGGTCTGGCCGAGCAGGATAGCGCCGCTCTGGCGCAGTAGCCGGGCGGTTGGAGAGTCTGTCTGCTGTGGCGTTGCGTCCGTGGTCCGGCTGCCATAGCGCGACGGCCAGCCCTTGACCGTCACGGCATCTTTGATCGTGACAGGTATCCCGTCGAGCGGCCCGAGAGGCGTGCCGTTTCGCCAGCGTTCCTCGGACAAGCGTGCCGCCTGCAGGGCGCCTTCATGATCAATCAATGAGAAAGCGTTGAGGGCGGTGTCGACCTCGTCGGCCCTCATCAAGTTCGCTTCGGTAACCTCGACTGGTGACAATGTGGCGAGCCGGTAGGCGCTAGAGAGTTGCTCGACGCTCTTGGTGCATAGCTCTGGCGGATCCAGCATGGAGCATTGATCATGTCTTTCAAGTAAAGCACGATTTTGCAGCAAGTTTTCCTTGGCATTCATGTGCGACGCTCCGCAATCCGGCACACGAATTGATAGCTAAGGCGCACTTGGTCGCATAAAGCATTTTATGACGCTAGTTGCTCTATGATATATCTTAAGCGATGGTGTGTGTGTCTAGACGCTGGCTCTTGGCCCTGGTTCTTCTTTGAAGGTGGTCTCGCAGAAAGCCAACGCGATCCATCATGATGCCGCGGCCGAGGCATTCCGTTCAAGAGGCATTTCGTTCAAGAGGCATTCCGTTCAAGTCAAGTGTCGTTCCGAAATATCTTCTGCGGGGGGACCACAATGCGGCTCTCGATAAGGCAGATCAAATACATCAAGGATGTTGCGCTGCTTGGCAGCATTGTTGCGGCGTCCGAAGCTTCGCGGATTTCGGCATCTTCGATCGTTGCGGCCATCAACCTGGCGGAGGGAGAGCTGGGCATGCCGATCTTCGAGCGGCGCCCATCGCGCGGCGTGGTGACGACGCGCGCCGGAGAACGATTCATCAGCGCCGCGCAGATGCTTCTGGCGTCCGAAGCCGAGTTCGAACGGACGATCTCGGCGCTGAAAGCCACGAATAACAGCAGTTCGGAAATCAGGATCGGCTGTTTCGAACCCTTCGGCTCGCTGTTCATGCCTGACCTCATCCAGACCTATGTCAATCGCGGCGGTGCATCGAACGTGTCTCTCTTTGAGGGGGACCAGACAGAGCTGCAGAACTGGCTCGTCACCAAGACGGTAGACCTGATCATCGCTTACGATATTGGTCCGAGTTTCGATGGCAACATCACGCCGATCTGTCAGGTTCCGGCGCATGTCATTGTTTCCGCAGGTGACGTTCTGGCCACCCGCAAAGCCGTCTCGCTACGCGATATCGCCGATCGTCCGCTTGTGCTTCTCGATCTTCCGCACACCGGAAATTATCTTCTCGCGCTGTTCGATGACCTCGAGCTGCATCCGCGCATTGCGTTGCGAGCGCGATCCTATACCACGGTGAGCCGCGCGGTTGCCGCCGGGTTCGGCGTTTCTGTGGGCAATACCAGTCCGCTGTTGGCTATGGACCATGAGGTCGGCGGTATCGTGCGGCTGCCCCTGCTCGACAAATTGCTGTCCCCGACCCTGGTCATCGCCGACGTCTACGGTACGGAGAAGCCAGACTTCATTCGTGCCTTCATCGACACCGCGCAAGAGCTTCTTCACGGCAGCGGCCAGCGGTTGTCGGCGTAAAATCGACCTTTCCGCGACAGACCGGGACCGGAGAGAGGCATGTGAGGCAGGCGAGAGCGCTGACCTCGGTGCCCTCCTGGTTCGGGGCGCTATCAAGAAATGCATCATCACCCAACATAGAATGCATTTTACGATCGGCGGCAGCTCAATATGATCACTGCTGCCGCCGCGACATGTCCTTTTGGGCGGTCGCCCTTGCCTTCGGACGATCGTACTCAAACCGAAAATGGTCGAATATGCCGTCCACGATCTCAGCAGTTTACGACGTTATTGGAATTGGCATCGGTCCCTCCAACTTGAGCGTTGCCGCGCTCCTCGACGGTGTCCCCGAAATCTCATCAACCTTCTTTGAGCGCACCGACGCATTTGCCTGGCACCCCGGTCTGATGTTCCGGGGCGCCCGCCTGCAGACATCGTTTCTCAAGGACCTCGTCACTTTTGCGGATCCGGTCAACCCGCACTCTTTTGTCAATTTTCTTCACAGCAAGCAGCGATTGCATCAATTTATCAATGCCGATTTCGACCGTGTTACACGGGCGGAGTTCAGCGAATATATGGCTTGGGTGTCAGCACGTCTGCCGACCCTGAAATTTTCCCACGACGTCAAGGATGTCCGCTACCATAACGAGATGTTCGTCTCGCGCATCGAGCCGAATGTCGAGGTTTACTCCCGGCATATCATTCTTGGGGTCGGCCGCCGTCCCTACATTCCGGCTTGTGCGCGGCCGCACATCGGCAAGGCGATCTTTCACTCCGGAGAGTTTCTCAGCCGCGTGCCGCAGAGGCGGGTCGAATCCGTGACGATCATCGGCGGTGGTCAAAGCGCTGCCGAGGTGTTTCTCCATGTTATTCGGAGCAATGAACTCAGCGTGAGGACGCTGAACTGGGTGACGAAGCGGGACAATTTCTCTCCGCTCGACGAGTCCCCCTTCACAAATGAGTATTTCACGCCGCTCTATTCGAACTACTTCTTTTGCCTCGACCTCGACCAGCGTCTCGATCTGCTCAAAGCGCAGAAACTGGCGAGCGACGGTATTTCGGCAGCGACCCTGCGGGAGATTTACCAGGAGATATATCAAGCCAAATATATCGAGAACCGGCCTCTCGACCTGAACCTCTTTGTCGACAATGAGCTTGTCGCAATCGACAGCGCCGGCCCGCAATGGAGCGCTACCATTGCCGAAGTCACCAGCGGTGAGCGGAATGTCCTGCGGTCCGACCTGGTGGTTCTCGCGACCGGCTACGAAGCGGGGCCGCCGCCCGCGATCGAGGGTATCAAGCATCTGTTCGAGATCGAGCGGGACCAGTTGCGGCTGAAGAGGGATTTTTCCGCGTGCTGGCGGGTGCCCTGCAGGAATCGGCTTTATCTCCAGAACGCCGGGCGGCGTAGTCATGGCGTAGCAGACCCGAATCTCAGCCTTCTGGCTTGGCGCGGCGCGACAATCATCAACAGCCTGTTGGGGCGCGAGCGTTTCCGGGTGCCGCAAAGCGGTTCGATCGTCCAGCGCAGCGCGCCGCGGCTAGTTCACCAACCCTGGGAGCAGATCGCATGACTTTCGGGCCCCTGGTCTCCGTTCGCCAGATCGAGAACTATTCCGGTGGTATTCAGTTGAAGGAGTTGGATCTGGAGGATGGGGAAACGCGAGTGACGCCCTTCAAGGCCTCGATCATCAGCGTGCCGCCAGGTGTCTCCACGCCAGTGGATCAGCACGATGTCAGAGAGTGCTGGGTCGTGATCGCGGGGCAGGGCGAATTGACAACAGATGGCATCGCCTCTCGGCTCGAGCCGGGTGCGGTCACCTACTTCGCTTCGGGATGTGCCCATCAGGTTCGGAACATCGGCTCGGACGAGCTGAAATTCTTCTCCGCGTGGTGGAGTCCGAACGGCTAGGCCATGGGCATGAAGTTCGATCTGGCGATCATCGGCGGCGGAATCATCGGCGTGACCGTCGCGTCGCTGACGAAGGCGCGAAACCCGGCGCTCAACATCGCCGTACTGGAGCAGCATCTGATCGGCACCGGCGCTTCACTCTATGGCGGTGCGGTTCGCGTGCCGCTTGGCGCGACAGCCGCTCATCGTGATCTCGCCAGGCGCAGCGAGGAGCTCTTTCTCGATCTCAGCGCCTGGGCCGGACCACTGCCGGGCCGCCACATTGAGATTATATGGATCGTTCCAGTGGAGCGGCAGGGCGAACTCCGGAGCCGCCTGGTCAGCGCGAGCCGTCCAATGACAGCGAGCGAGCGTCGGAGGCTTTGCGAGCGCATCCCGGCGCTGGTCTTGTCCGCCGGCGATGCCGTGCTGGTCGGTGAGACAGGCTGGTACGGCCACCCCGGCCAGACCGCCGTTCATCTCGTCGGCCATCTCAGGCGCCAACCGGGTGTCGCCGTTTATGAGGGGCTGCACGTCGTGGCCATTGAGGATCGTGCCGACGGCTGCGAGATTGTAACGGCTGATGAGCAAGTCTTCAGCAGCAAGCACGTCGTGCGCGCCACTGGCCCCTGGCTTGACCTGCAGGGGGCGAGGGTGCCGAACAGTGACTTGCGGACGAAGAAGATCTCTGCGTTTCATGTCGACCTCGCGCCGACGGACAACGACCCGGCCATCGTCTTTGTCGAGGAGGATGCCTATCTGCTGCCGGACAGCAGCAACAGGCGTTGGATTTTTTGCGTCAGCAGCCAAACGTGGGATGTCGAGCCGAGCAGATCTCGGCTTGCCCTTGACGCCGAGGATTGGGCCCTTGCCGAGGGGACCTTGCGCCGTCATGCACCGGCGCTATTGGACCATTGCCGTGGTGGGCGTGTCTTCTGCGACGCCTATTCTGCGACGCGACTTCCGGCTATCGCGCGCGATCCGCAGTCGGTGTGGTCCGTCCATGCCTTGGGTTGCTCTGGGGCCGGCTATCGCTTCGCGCCGGCGATAGCCGAAAGAACCATTGGTCTTTTTCACGAGACGCTGCCCGGAGTGGCTATGCCGAGCTAAAGGCTCTGCCCACTGGACCGGATCGCTGAACTGGAATTGCAGCCGAGATCTGAAAGGGGTCCCGGTGGACGGAACTCGCCTATTTACGTGCGCCTTCAGAGGAAAGCTTCGCTCATGACCTCGCTCCCGCAAGACTCGCAGACCGCGCCGCGGATACTCGTTTATCTCGCCAGTTTCAGTATCGCTACGGCGTATGGTCTTTTTCTGATCTTACCCCTTTATGTCAAAATGCTGGGCGGCGACGAAGAGATCGTCGGCAGGATTCTGTTCGCGGGCGCCTTCGGGACGTTGCTCAGCGTCGGTTTTACCGCAAGGCTCACGACCTATTGGAAGCCCTATGTCGTCGTCGCCGGCGGCGCACTTTTCTACGCAGCCGGCAGCAGCTTCTTTGCGTTCTCCACCAGCCTTTCGTTTCTGTCCATTGTTGGCGGCTTTCTCCTCGGCGTCGGCTGGGCGCTCGCCTTCACGATTTCGCCAATTATGCTTTCAAACTTGGTGACAGATGCCAACCGCGCGGTTCTGTTCAGCATTCTCTCGGCATTCAACGCGCTCGGCCTCGGGCTTGCGCCCATCGCCGCCCAGCGCCTGCTCGCGCTTGGGGTGCCACACGCGCGTATCTTTGTGATCGCCATTCTGTTGTCGATCGCGAGTGCCATCCTGTTCTGTTTGGCCGGGCGACGACTGTCCCGCATTGTCGTTCCCCGCTACGAGACGTTATCGGGAGGCGAACTTGATGCTCTGCTTCGCATCCTGCGCTCGCCCGCGATCTACCCGTTGATTATGGTGTTTCTCGGCGCCTGCGTGCTCAGTTCGATGTTCAATTTCCAGACGACATACGCTCAATCGGAGGGCGTTGACTATTCGATTTTTTACACCTGCTACACGGCTGCGGTTATTGCCGGGCGGTTCTTGGTCAGCGGTCCGGTGGGCCGCCGCGAGCCTATGAAGATGACCATCGGACTGCTGGCACTCATGGTGTTGTCTATACTAGCCTTCACTGTGACCGCTGCGAACGTTCCGCTCTATGCCACGAGCGCCAGCTTGTTCGGCCTGAGTTACGGTCTGGTCTATCCGTTGATTCAGGCTCAGGCGGTGAACGCTTCGGACGAAGCCTTGAGAACCCGCACTCTGATCTATTTCTCGATGTCCTATTTCATCGGATTTTTCGGCTTCCCGCTAATCGGTGGGCGAATCATTGTGACCAGCGGGTATCGGGTCCTCCTGACGACCCTATTGATCTTGGCAGGGCTGGAGCTCGCCGTCGCCATTTGGCGCTACGTGGCGACAAGGCGCAGATCGATTGCTCTCATCGTGCCTGTCAATGAAACAAGATCAGCCGAAACAGAGTAAGAGCAGGCGATCCATCGCCTGCTCGACGATCTCCTGCGAAAAAGTTATGTCTTGAGCAAGCCGCCGGCTGCGAACCGTCGCCACAACGCCTTGTCGCTCACGGCCAAAGGCGGGGCCCTCGAGCTACGCATCTTCGGCTACCAGCGAGGTCTCTTCGAGAAGGCCTTCGCACTTCATCGGCGACGCGATGGCTGGAAGCTGATCAACCTTGAGCCGGCACGTTACGCCGTCGACGGCGCCGCTCGTCGGCTGGACCGCCCGCGACGGTTCGGGGCGGCCGCGGCGAGAGTGTTGACGCAAGCGGCTGATCAGCTATTGCGAGTTTTGCCGATGCGCGCTCCTCCCGGCCGGCAACGTAGGCTCTGACCGCGCTGTCGAGCCAGGCACTGAAGATGCCGAGCGGCCAGGACCCATGCTTGCGTTCAGGATAGACCAGGCAGTAGTGCTTTTCTTCGGGGAGCGAGGTCTCGAACGGGATGATCAATTCGCCGCGTGCGATTTCCTGGAGCACATAAAGCCGGGGGACGAGACCAACTCCCAGACCCGCGCGGGCGGCCTCGATGATCATCGAGAACAGATCGTAGCGCGTTCCCTCCATCGGATTGAAGCCTTCGAGGCCTTCGTGCAGGAACAGGCTGCGCCATCCGTCAAATCGTCCGCGCTTATGGAGTAGTGTGTAGTCGCGGATCTCTTTGAGATCCGCGAAGGGTGCTCCTCCGGTAAGGGCCGGGCTGCAGATGGGCACGAGTTCTTCGCCGAACAGGCGGCGCTTGAGCATGCCGGCCCAGGCTGGATGGTCATAGTGGAGCGCGGCGTCGAACTCACCCTCCGTGAACAGGAAGGGCTCCGGGCGCTCGCTGATGTTGATCGTGATGCCGGGATGGAGCGCATGAAATTCCGGCAGGCGCGGGATGAGCCAGCGATTGGTGAAGGTCGGGATCACAGCCAGCTCGAGAACGCCACCCTCGGTTGGGCGTGCAATGAGGTTGAGCGTGTGAGCTTCGATCCGGTCGAGATCCGAGCGCACCTGCTCCCAATAGGTGCGCCCATCATCGGTCAAATGAACGCGGTTCTTGACGCGCGTGAACAGTGTGATGCCGAGATAATCCTCGAGGCGGCCGATCTGGCGGCTGACCGCGCCTTCCGTCAGGTTCAGCTCTTCTGCCGCACGCGAGAAACTGCCATGACGTCCTGCGACCTCGAAGGCGAGCAGCGCACTGCTGCTTGGAATTTTGCGGCGCATGGGTGCACTCCATCTCTCAGGTCCCACAACAGACCCGGATATATGGACCGCAGCGGCAGGGCCTGGTCAATTACATTATGTCACTGATGAGTACCGATTAGTCGTTTGCGAAGGCGATCGCCCGTTCTTAGCGTGCCCCAAACGGCCCCAAGGAGCGGAAGACGTGACGGTTCGATACAAACTCTTCATCAACAATGAGTGGCGGGACTCTCGCAGCGGTGCATGGTTCGACAGTCTTGATCCGTTCTCAGGCGAAGCCTGGGCGGCCATTCCGCGGGGCAATGCGTCGGATGTCGACGACGCCGTGGCGGCTGCAGCGGCGGCGCTCGAGGGCCCCTGGTCCCGCCTGTCGGGGACCGACCGCGGTGCGGTTCTGCACAAGCTGGGCGAGCTGATCGACAAGAACGCGGAATCTCTTGCTGTGGTCGAGAGCCGCGATAACGGCAAGCTGTACAGCGAGGTGCTCGGCCAGGTGAAGTACGTGGCGAAGTACTTCTACTACTACGCAGGTCTGGCCGATAAGATTCAGGGCGCAGTCATCCCGATCGACAAGCCCAAGGTGTTCAACTACACGCGCTATGAGCCGATGGGGGTGGTGGCCTCGATCACCCCCTGGAATTCGTCCTTGCTGCTGACGGCATGGAAGATGGCGCCAGCGCTGTGCGGCGGCAACACGATCGTCTGCAAACCGTCGGAATACACCTCCGCCTCGCTGCTGGACCTGGCGAAGCTGTTCGAGCCGGCCGGCTTGCCTCCCGGCGTCGCCAACGTGGTCACCGGGTTCGGCGCGGATGTCGGCGAGCGGCTGGTCAGCCACCCCTCGGTGGCCCGCGTCGCCTTCACGGGCGGCGATCAGGCGGGGCGCGTGGTTGCGCGCCAGGCGGCGCAGCACCTGAAGCGCGTCAGTCTCGAGCTCGGCGGCAAGTCCCCCAACATCGTGTTCGATGATGCGGACGTCGACCGGGCCGTGAACGGTGTGATCACCGGTATCTTTTCTGCCGGTGGCCAGACCTGCATGGCCGGCTCACGTCTTCTCGTCCAGGATTCGATCCACGATGCGTTCGTCGCGAAGCTGCTCGAAATCAGCAAGCGCGCGAAGGCGGGCGACCCCACCAAGCCCGATACCCGGGTCGGGCCGGTGGCGACGAGGCCCCAGTTCGAGAAGGTGATGAGCTATATCGACATCGCCAAGGACGAGGGGGCGCGGTGCGTTGCCGGCGGCCGGGCCCTGACCGGCGAAGGCTATGGGGCGGGGCAGATCGTCGAGCCGACCATCTTCGTCGACGTCAGGAACGACATGCGCATCGCGCAGGAGGAGGTGTTCGGGCCCGTGCTCGCAGTCCTGCGCTTCAAGGACGAGGAGGATGCGATCCGCATCGGCAACGACATCCGGTTCGGCCTTGCCGCCGGCGTTTGGACCAGGAGCCTGCACCGCGCCATGCTGATGTCGGAGAGGCTCAAGGCCGGGACGGTATGGATCAACAACTATCGCTCGACCAGCTTCACCACGCCGTTCGGCGGCTTCAAGGACAGCGGGATCGGCCGGGAAGGCGGCATCGATGCCGTCAAGGAGTACATGGAGGTCAAGAGCGTCTGGCTGTCCAGCGATCTCGAGATGCCGGATCCGTTCGTCCGCAAGTACTGACGGCCTGCACAACAATTCGAACAAGGGCGTCAGCCCATCGCCACGCTGATGCGAGGGGCGGGGAGGAAACAATGATCACCACTTGCGACGACGATTTCGACGTCATCGTGGTCGGGACCGGTATCGCCGGTCTCGCCGCCACAGCCGCGGCGCTCCAGGCGGGCGCCCGCGTCGCCGTGCTCGAGCGGTCGAGCCGGGAGGAACGCGGCGGCAATACGCGATGGACGGAAGCGTTGCTGCGCATGAAGAGCGAAACCGAGGTCTCCGATGACTTCGAGGAGCACTTCGCCCGCAATGCCGGACATCATCTCGATCCGGAGCTCGTCCAGGAAACCACCCGGCCATTCGAGCAGTGGCCGTCCATCGTGAAGACGCTGGGATTTTCCGATCCGGACATCGTTTCGACGATTGCCGAGGGGGCTGGCCCGACCATTCAATGGCTCAAGCAGTTCGGGCTGAAATTCGATTTCCTGCCGACCTATTTCGTCACCAGCTGTCAGCCTCGGATGGCGCCGGTGGGCGGCGGGCTCGCGCTGATCGAAGCGCTCGGTGCGTTCGCGGAAGCGCAGGACGCGGAGGTTTTCTACGAAACCACGGCACGGCGGCTGCGAACCGATGCCAAGGGCGCCGTCGTTGGTATCGAAGCCGTCGGGCCGGGCAACCAGCCAGTGATCCTCAGCAGTCGTTCGGTCGTGCTGGCCTGTGGCGGTTTCGAAGGCAACCCCGAAATGCTGACCCGTTACATCGGTCCACGCGCCCGGTACATTCGCCCGGTCGCGCGGGGAGGCTACTACAACAAGGGCGAAGGCATTCGCATGGCGCTGGATATCGGCGCCGCGTCATGTGGCGATTTCGGCAGCTTTCACGCCGAGCCGCTGGATCCCCGCTCCGGTGCGCCCGAGCCGATCGTTCTGGTGTTCAACTACGGCATTCTCGTCAATGTCGACGCCAACCGCTTCATTGACGAAGCCCCCGCGACCGCTGATGCCACTTATGAAGCGATCACGCGCGTCATTTTCGACCAGCCGGGCGGCATCGCCTACACGATCCTGGATTCCAGCATCGATGACGTCCCCGGTTGGCAGCGTTCGGTTCGTTCGGATCAGCCGGCGATCCGCGCCGACAGCATCGCAGCGCTCGCCGCTCAGCTGGGGCTCGATCCAGCCGCGTTGGAGAAGACCGTCGCAGATTACAACGCCGCCTGTCCCCGTGCGGGCGAATTCAAGCCGCTCGTGGCGGACGGTCTCGCAACGGGCCCCGGACTCTCCCCCCGCAAGTCCAACTGGGCCCGGCCGCTGGTGCGGCCCCCGTTCCTTGCCTATCCCATCATCTGCGGCAACTGCTTCACGTTTGGCGGACTGCGGATCAACACGGACGGGCAGGTGCTGAACGCCGACGGCGAGAGCATTGCCGGTCTCTACGCTGCCGGCGAAATGACCGGCCTCTACTACGGCACCTACACCGGAGCGACGTCGGTTCTGCGCGGCGCCGTTTTCGGACGCATCGCCGGCCTGCATGCGGCGTCGCGGGCGCAGCCCCACGTCGCGGTGATTTCCGCCTCGTAACGGCGGGCCCGAAAGACATCGCGGCTGCGCGACGAACGACGTGCCGTGGATGACAACAAGATATGGAGAGGACCCATGGATGGCTTGAGAACATCGGCAAGTCAGGTGCTTGACGCGCCTTTGCCCGTGACCGGGAGTGCAGGGGAGCGTCGACATTCGCCGCGCAAGGTCGCGGCGGCGAGCTTCATCGGCTCGACGATCGAGTGGTACGATTTCCTGGTCTACAGCCAGGCGGCCGCGCTGGTGTTTGGCAAGTTGTTCTTTCCGCAGTCGACCGCGCTCGCCGGAACGCTCGCCAGCCTTGCGACCTTCGGCGCTGGCTTTCTGGCGCGCCCGATCGGCGGGATCGTGTTTGGGCATCTCGGCGACCGCATCGGGCGCAAGGCGGCGCTGGTCATGACGCTGTTGATGATGGGAGGCGCCACCATGGCGGTGGGGCTGCTGCCCACCTTCAGCCAGAGCGGCATCTGGGCGCCCATCGCGCTCGTGGCGTTGAGGTTGATTCAGGGGTTTGCGGTTGGTGGGGAATGGGGCGGGGCGGTGCTGATGTCGGTGGAGCATGCCCCGGCCGGCCGCCGGGCCTTCTACGGCAGTTTTCCTCAAATGGGGATTCCGCTCGCGCTCATCCTGGCAACGTCGACCCTTGCGCTCGTCTCGACGGTACTCACCGAGGACGAGTTTCTCGGGTGGGGATGGCGGATTCCGTTCCTGCTCAGCGGCCTCCTGGTCGTGGTGGGCCTTGTCATCAGGTTGTCGATCGAGGAAACGCCGGTCTTCCGCCGCCTGCAGCGGGAAGGTCAGCAAGTGCGGCTGCCTGTGATGGAGCTCGTTCGTGGCAGCAAGAAGCAGATCGCCCTCACCATCGGCAGCCAGACGGGCGTCAATATCGGATTCCATGTTGTTACGGTGTTCGCACTTGCCTACGCCACCACCTATGCAGGCGTTTCGCGAAACGCCACCCTGATCGCGCTGGTCATTGCCTCCGTCGTCGATCTCGTCGCGATGCCGGTCTTCGCGCTCTTGGCGGATGTCGTCGGCCGCAAGCCCGTGCTCGTCGGCGGAACGGTGTTTTTCGGACTGTTCATGTATCCGTTCTTCCTGCTGATCAGTTCGGGGCATCCGGTGCTGCTGTGCGTCGGGTTGGCGGCGGCGCTCGCGCTGGGACATGCCCCGGTCTATGCCGTCACGGCGACCTTCTTTGCTGAAAGCTTCGGGGCGCGCACGCGATACAGCGGAATCTCGCTGGGCTACCAGCTTGCGGGCGCGATCAGCTCAGGACCGACACCGTTTCTCGCCGCCGCGCTGGTGGCGGTGTACGGCGGCTTCGTTCCCATCGTTATCATGATGCTCGCCGGCAGCGTGATCGCCGCTCTCTGCTTCATGAGCTTGCCGGAAACCTTGCGTTCGGACATCTGAGGGATGCGCCACGCCTGGGTCCTGCGAATGGGATGTGCGCGGGCTTTCCCGCTCATGCATTGTCAAAAAAACGGAGATACAATGAAAGCTGTTGTTTTTAGATCGCCCGGTCCGGCGGAGGTGCTCACGGTCGCGGATCTGCCGGACCCTGTTCCGGCGCGTGGCGAGGTGGTGATCGATGTCGCCGCCGCGGGCGTCAATCGCTCCGACCTGATGGAGCGCCAGGGGGGCTTCTATTCGGGGCCGCAAGTCGACACGGTTCTCGGTCTGGAATGCTCCGGAACGGTTTCGGCGGTCGGCGCCGATGTTAATGGTTGGGCGATCGGGGATCGCGTCTGCGCACTCCTGAACGGTGGCGGCTATGCGGAGAAGGTTGCGGTTCCCGCGGCCCAGGTTCTCCCGGTTCCGAAGAACGTCTCTCTCGAGGACGCCGCCGCACTCGTCGAGGTGGCCGCGACGGTGTGGTCGAATTTTCAGACGGCGCGGCTTCAAGCCGGCGAACTGCTGCTCGTGCATGGTGGCGCAAGCGGGATCAGCACCATGGCGATCCAGCTGGCGAAGGCGCTTGGGGTGAGGGTGGCGACAACAGCGGGAAGTGCCGAAAAGCTCGCGTTCTGCCGCGATCTCGGGGCGGACGTTCTGATCAATTACCGCAAAGATGATTTCACGAACATCCTTGCGGCGGAGACCAATGGGCATGGTGCGGATGTCATCCTCGACAATATGGGAGCCGGATACCTGAACCGGAACGTCGAGGCACTCGCCGTCGCGGGGCGCATCGTCGTGATCGGATTCCAGGGGGGCACCAAGGTTGACATCGACCTGCGCGAGCTGTGGATCAAGCGCGCATCGCTCTTTGTCACGGCGCTGCGGACGCGTCCGGCGGGCGAGAAGGCCGCGATCATTGCCGAGGTGCGAGAGAACATCTGGCCGTTGATCGAGCGTGGGGATGTTCGGCCGATCGTCCACAAGATGCTGCCGATGTCGGAAGCCGCAAGCGCCCATCGCATTCTCGAGGACAGCAGCCATATCGGCAAGGTCCTGCTGCTCGCCGGCCAATGAAAGCTGCAGAGGGCGACACCATGTCGAACGTCCGCATTTGGCACCAGAGCATCACGGATCTGGAGGTCCTGCCAGCCTACAGACAGAATCTCCAGTCGATCGCAGCAAGGCTGGCGCGGTCGGACACATCGGTCGTCATCCACGGCGTGTCGCCCGGCACTTACCCCAAGGGAATGGCTCCCATTGCCGCGCTCCGCTATCCCTGGCTTCACCATCTGCTCACCACCCAGGTGGTGCAGGGGGCGATCGCGGCTGAGGAGGCCGGCTTCGACGCGGTGGCGATCAGCTGCTTTTTCGATCCGGGTCTGCGCGAAGCGCGCAGCCTTGTCGATATTCCCGTGGTCAGCGCCTGCGAAACATCCCTCATCGCTGCGCTGACGACGGGAGAGGCGTGCGGACTGATCGCGCTCGACACCCATCACGCCGGCTTTCTCGGGAGGCTCGTTTCGGCCTACGGGCTTTCGGGACGTGTTGCCGCGATTACGCCGCTGGATCCCGCAGTCACCGAGCTTGAGCTCGAGGGGGAGGTCAAGCCGACTGAGCTTCTGGAGCGTATGGAAAGGGCGGCCTGGCATGCCGTCCGCGCCGGCGCGGATGTTCTTGTTCCGGCGGAAGGCGTTCTCAATTCCATGCTCGTTGCGGAAGGGATTCGGTCATTGGCCGGAGCGCCCGTGATCGATGGCTTTGCAGCCGTGATCGCCCATGCCGAAATGCTTGTGCACTTGCGGCGCAAGGCTGCCCTCTCCGTGAGCCGGCTCGGCGCGCTCGCGCGCCCCGGGAAGGCCGCGGCGCTTCATATGCAGGAGAAGGCGGCCGACACGCTGCGCGCGCGACGGTGAAGATATCGATCTTTGGGGCGCGCGGGAGGAGCTTGCGCCGATTCAAGCCTCAGGCGGTTCGCGCCGCGGGGGCATCGCGTATGATCTGCTCGGTGACGTCTTCCACATGGTGCAACAAGAACACGAGGTGGCCTTCGTCGTCATGGATCGGCGTGTTGATCGGTTGCCAGTGGCGCTCGACAAAATTGCCGCTCTGGTCACGTATGTCGTAGCGTTGAACGGCCATCGCATGGGGCTGGCTCGTTCTGGTGACGATCTTGAGCGATGCGTACAGATTGTTCACGCCGTCGGCCATGGGATCGTCCGGATTGTCAGGAAAGATCTCGAACAGGGATTTTCCGACGACCTCAGCGCGGTCGATCAGGGTTGCCGCGGCGTAGGCGGCATTGATGTCGACGATCAGCAGGCCGGGTCCAGGATCCAGCAGCATGTAGGGATGGGGCGAATGATCGAATTCGCCTTGAAACTGTTGCCGGATCGCGGAGGCGCCGGTGGATGGCTGGCGATGCTGGTGGAAAGGCGACGTGTGTGCCCCGGAGATCGCCGATTCCAGCATCGCGAGTTCGCGCCGTGCTGAAGCCAGCAGGGCCTGAAGTGTCCGCAGCAGTGGCCCGTCGGTCGTTTCGCCTAAAAGCTTTATAAAATGAGCAATGTTCTGCTCGCAAATAAAGCGCTTCGTCATTGTCATGGTGTTCGGCTACGTCGATGTGCCTTTGTCAAAGGCAATCATCATGGGCCAACATTATATTTGGGGCAAGGACCGTCTCCATGGCCGTGAGGGGAAGCGTCAGCGGTATTGGAGTCGCGGCGTCGATCATGCGGGGAATGGCGTCCCTCCAAGCGCAAGCTGACGTTTCCGGATTGCGAGGAGATCTCATGGAGGCGAATGAGACGCTCCGTCATGGCAAACAGGGGAGAGCCTCGAGCGTAGGCTGCGCGGGCGCGATATCAGAGCGAGCGGCCGCGTGGCCGCCGGGCGCGTCACTCCGGCGTTGCCCAAAACTTTCCCCCACCCAGGCGCGTCGACAGATCCCGTGCGGCCTTGAGCAGATGCGGGGCCATGTCCTTGGCCTCTGCGGGCCGAAAGCGGGTGAGGGGACCGGACACGCTGAGCGCGCCGGCAAGCCCGGCGGCATCGAAGACCGGCGCGGCGATCGCAGCCGTTTCCTTGTCGCGCTCGCCGGACGACGTCTCCGGCAACTGCGTCAGGCGTTTCGCGAGGTCCTTGCGCTCGACCTGGTTGGGGTCGAAGCGCGTCAGGGCGCGCCCGGCCGCGCCCCTGTCGAGTGACAGCATGTCGCCTTCGCGAATATGGTCGCGCACGCTGTGCAGCGTCTCTTCCCGAAACAGGCAGATCCGGTGATCACCTTCCCGGCGGAAGAAGGAAGCGCTTTCGCCGGTGTCGCGCTGCAGCGCCTTCAGCACCGGCCGGACATGATCCTCCAGCCGGAACGAGCGGACATAGATGCTGCCGAGCCGCATCAGCTCCGCGCCGAGGCCGTAGCTCTTGTCGTCGTGCCGCACAAGGAAGCCGGCGTTTTCCAGTGACGCGGCGAGGCGCAGGACGGTGCTCTTGTAGAGGCCCGTGCGCTCGGCAATCTCCGTCAGGGTGAGGGCGGTCTTGCGCTCTTCGTAGCACTGCAGGATCGCGAGCGCGCGATCGACCGCGTCCACGCCCTTTGCCGGTTTCGTCTCCGCTTCCGTCATGCGCGCGCCCTCCATGGCGATGCCCGGGCCAGCGTCACACGCTTGACATCCGGCTGTCGGCGAGTTTTATTACATGAAACTTAGTTCTGTACAATAGAACTTGCGAGGCGGACGTGCAAAAGTTTCAGCTCCTCATCGATGGTCAGTGGTGTGATCCCGCGTCGGGCGAATGGTTCGAGACCACCGAGCCCTATTCGGGCAAGGCGTGGGCGCTGATCCCGCGCGGTAACCGCGCCGATGCGGAGCGCGCCGTCGCGGCGGCCGACCGTGCCTTCAGGAATCCAGACTGGGCGAAACTCACGGGGACGGCGCGTGGCGCGCTGCTGCGCAAGCTCGCGGGGCTGATCGAGGCGAACGTCGATCTGCTTGGGGCGATCGAGCAGCGCGACAACGGCAAGCTGATGGCGGAGGTTAGCGGCCAGGTCCGCAACGTTGCGCAGTGGTTCCACTACTACGCGGGGCTCGCCGACAAGATCGAAGGCTCGGTGGTGCCGATTAACAAGGCCGACGTCTTCAACTACGTCAAGTACGAACCGCTCGGCGTCGTGGTGGCGATCACGCCATGGAATTCGCCGCTGGCGCTGACAACCTGGAAGATGGCGCCGGCGCTCGCCGCGGGCAACACCATCGTCATCAAGCCCAGCGAGTTCACCTCGGCGTCGCTGCTCGAGCTCGGCCGCCTCGCGCTCGAGGCCGGTTTCCCGCCGGGCGTCGTCAATGTCGTGACCGGCTTCGGCCCCGAAGTCGGCGAGCCGCTGGTCACCCATCCCCGCGTCGCCAAGGTCGCGTTCACCGGTGGCGCCGCCGGCGGCCGGGCCGTGAACCTCGCGGCTGCCGCCGACTTCAAGTCGGTCACGCTCGAGCTCGGCGGCAAGTCGCCGAACATCGTGTTCGACGATGCCGATCTCGATCAGGCGGTGAAGGGGGCGATCTCCGGCGTGTTCGGCGCCTCGGGCCAGACCTGCATGGCGGGCTCGCGCCTGCTGCTGCAGGAGACGATCCACGATGCCTTTGTCGAGAAGCTCGTCGCCGCGGTGCGCGAGGCCAGGATCGGCGATCCCGCGAAGATGGACACCCAGATCGGCCCGATCGCGACCCGCCCGCAATGGCAGAAGATCTTGGGCATGATCGAGATGGCGAAGGCGGAGGGCGCGACCTGCGTGCTCGGCGGCCATGCGCTCGAAGGGCCGCAATACGGCCAGGGCCAGTTCGTGGCGCCGACCATCTTCACCGGCGTGCGCAACGACATGCAGATCGCCCAGCAGGAGGTGTTTGGCCCTGTGTTGTGCGTGCTCAAGTTCAGGGACGACGCGGATGCGATCCGCATCGCCAACGATGTCGAGTATGGCCTCGCGGCGGGCGTGTGGACGCAGAACCTGCGGCGTGCGCTCGACAGCGTCGACCAGCTCCAGGCGGGCACCGTCTGGGTCAACAATTATCGTGCCACCAGCTTCACCACGCCGTTCGGCGGCTACAAGCACAGCGGCCTCGGCCGCGAAGGCGGCGCGGAAGCGATCAAGGAATATCTCCAGGCCAAGAGCGTCTGGATCACCACGCGGCCCAACCGCGCCAACCCCTTCGTGCTTGGCTGAGGCCGGCGATGACGAACTCTCCTCATATCGATCCCGCGACGCTGACCGACTGGTGGCGTACGGAGATCATCGCCATCGCGCCCGGCGAGATCCGCATGCGCGGCTATCCGATCGAGGATCTGATCGGACGGATCGGCTTCTGCGACATGATCTGGCTGATGCTGCGCGGCGAACTGCCGTCGCCCGTGCAGAAGAGCCTGCTGGAGGCGGCGCTCGTCGCCGCCGTCGATCACGGCCCGCAGGCGCCGTCTATCGCCATCGCCCGCATGGCGATGACCTGTGGCCTCGGTATCAACAATGCGATGGCGTCGGCGATCAATGCGCTCGGTGACGTCCATGGCGGCGCCGGCCAGCAATGCCTGGAGCTCTATGAGGCGGTCGCCGCCATCGAGGATCGCGGCGTTACTTTGACCGAGGCCGCGCGTTCCGAGGTCGTGCGCCGCATCGAGGCGCGGCAGCATATCCCGGGCTTCGGGCATCGCTTCCATGGCGTCGATCCGCGCGCCGGCCGGCTGCTGGCGCTGGTCGCCGCGGCGACGGGGCCCGACGGCGTGACAGGGCGGTTCAAGCGCATCGGTGAGGCGGTTGCCGAGGCCCTGGCGACCGCGAAGGGCAAGACCGTGCCGATGAATATCGACGGCGCGACCGCCGTGGTCTATGGCGAACTCGGCTTTCCGGCGCCGCTCGCGCGCGGGCTGTTCGTGCTGTCGCGCAGCGTCGGCATCCTCGCCCATGCCTGGGAGCAGCGCGGGCAGGGAGGCCGGATCAAGGGGCCGATGCCGCCGAGCGTGCCCTATCGCTACGACGGCCTGCCGCTGCGGCATCCGGTGGAGGCGGCGCGATGAACGGGCTCGGCAAGGCGCCGCTTGACGGCGTTCGGGTGCTCGATTTCGGGCACACCGTCATGGGGCCGACCTGCGGCCTGATCCTCGCCGATCTCGGCGCCGACGTCGTGCGCATCGAGCCGGCGCCGAAGGGCGATCCGACCCGGCGGCTCAAAGGCTTCGGCACCGGCTATTTCGGTTTCTACAACCGCAACAAGCGCAGTGTCGCCATCGACCTGAAGACGTCTGAGGGCCTCGCCATCGCAAAGAAGCTCGTTGGCGGCGCCGATGTGCTCATCGAGAATTTTGGTCCGGGCACGATGGAGCGGCTGGGGCTCGGCTATGCCGATGTCGCCGCGCTCAATCCGCGGCTGATCTATGCGAGCCTCAAGGGTTTCCTGAAGGGACCCTACGAGCATCGTCTCGCGCTCGACGAGGTCGTGCAGATGATGTCGGGGCTCGCCTATATGACCGGGCCGAGCGGCCGGCCGCTGCGCGCCGGCACCTCGATCATCGACATCGCCGGCGGCATGTTCGCGGTCATCGCGATCCTGGCGGCGCTACGCAGTCGTGATGCGACGGGACAGGGGCAACTGGTCGAGAGCGCGCTGTTCGAGACCGCCGTGTTCCTGATGGGGCAGCATCTGTGCTACTCTGCGCAGAGCGACAAGCCTATCCCGCCGATGCCGGAGCGCGTTTCGGCCTGGGCGATCTACGAGACGTTCGCGGTGGCCGACGGACGCCAGATCTTCGTCGGCATCACCACGGACAGCCACTGGCAGCGCTTCTGCGACGTGACCGGGCGGGACGACCTCGCGTGTGATCCGACGCTCGCGGCCAACAACGACCGCATCGCGGCCCGTCCGCGGCTGGTCCCGATCATCCGCGACCTGCTGGCCGGTCTCACCATGGACCAGGCGATCGACATCTGCATCCGGGCGCGCATTCCCTTCGCGCCGATCGCGCGCCCCGAAGACCTGTTCGACGATCCGCACCTCGGCGCCACCGGCTTCCTGCTGCCGACGCGGCTTCCCGGCGGAATCGCGACCAGGCTGCCACGCTTGCCCGTGACCATGAACCATGCGGGCACCGCGCTGCGCAGCGACCCGCCGGCCATGGGCCATGACACGCGGAGCATTCTCGGCGAGCTGGGGTTCGCCGAGGCCGACATCGAAACCTTGCTGGCGCGCGGCATTGTCGCGGCCGATCCCAACCAAGAAACGTCACGGGAGTGAAGATCATGACGACTGAATCCAGGCATATCGCGAGCGACCTCGTCGTCGTCGGCTGCGGTATCGCGGGACTGAGCGCCGCGGTGTCCGCGTTGCAGGGCGGACTCTCCGTGACGCTGCTCGAGCGTGCGCCGGAAGCCGATTTCGGCGGCAACACGCGCTGGACCGAGGCCTACTGCCGCATGAAGAACGAGCGCGAGATCTCGGACGACTTCGAGGAGCATTTCGCGGCCAATGCCGGCTGGCATGTCGATCCCAACGTGTTGGCGGCCGTGAACAGCGGCTACAGCGACTGGCCGGCCTATGTGAAGGCGCATCCGTTTCCCGATCCCGAAGTGATCTCGACGTTCGCGGCGAGCGTTCCGGATACGGTGGCGTGGCTCAACGGATTCGGCCTGCGCTTCGAGCCGCAGCCGATCTATCTCCTGACCCAGAACACCACCCGTATCGCCGCCAAGGGCGGGGGCCTTGCGCTGATCGAGCGGCTGATGCAGGAGGCGAAGAGCCTCGGCGCCAACGTCCTGTTCGAGACGACCGCGGTCGATCTGCTGCGCGACGACGACGGCCGGGTCGCCGGCATCCTCGCGGTCGGGCCCGATGGCCTGCGCAAGCGCATCACGGCCCGCGCCACCGTCCTCGCCTCGGGCGGCTACCAGGGCAACCAGGAGATGATGACGCACTATATCGGGCCGAAGGCGTGCTACATCCGCCCGGTTGCCCGCGGCGGCTACTACAATAAGGGCGAGGGCCTGCGGATGGCGCTCGCGGCGGGCGCTGCGCCGGCGGGCGAATACGGCTCCTATCACGCCGAGCCGGTCGATCCCCGCTCGCGCCAGGCCGAAGCGGTCGTGTTCATCTGGCCCTATGGCATTCTCGTCAACAAGCAGGGACGGCGCTTCGTCGATGAGGCCTCGGCCACGGTCGACGCCATCTATGACAACGTCACGCGCAGCATTGCCGATCAACCCGACGGCATCGCCTGGGTGATCTTCGATGCCCAGGTCGAGGACATCCCGCGCTGGCGCACCAGCATCCGCTCCGACCAGCCGGCCTATGAGGCCCCGACGCTTGCCGGGCTCGCCGCGCAACTCGATCTGCCCGCAGAGGAGCTCGAAGCGACGGTCGCGGCTTTCAACGCCGCATGTCCGCCGCCCGAGGGCGAGTTCACGCCGTTTGCGGTTGATGGCCGCAGCACCCGCGGCCTCGACATAGTGAAGTCGAACTGGTCGCGGCCGCTGGTCAAAGGGCCGTTCCGTGCCTATCCGATCATCTCGGCGAACTGCTTCACCTTCGGCGGTCTCAAGGTCAACACCGACGCTCAGGTGCTCGACAAGGATGGGCGGATCATTCCCGGCCTCTATGCCGCAGGCGAAACGGTCGGGATCTATCACCAGGTCTACACAGGCTCGACCTCGGTGCTGCGCGGTGCCGTGTTCGGGCGTCTCGCCGGTCGGCATGCGGCGACGTCGCTGCGCTGAGCACGGGCGATGGTCGGGGGGCACGACTATGTCCGGTGGATCGCGACGCCGCGCGGCAAGCGCCGTGTCGTCGATCTGTCAGTGGCGGCGCGGATCTGGCCGGGTCTTGCGGCCGCGCCGCGCACGCTGCTCATCTTTGCGGAAAACTTGCTGCGTCACGGCGGCGGCGCGGATGCCCTCGACGGCCTGCTGGCCGGCCATGGTGAACTGGGCTTTCGGCCTTATCGCGTCCTGATGCAGGACTATGCCGGCCTGCCGGCGCTGCTCGACATCGCGGCGCTGCGCGAGGCCGCAGCCCGTGCGGGACGCGAGGCCGTTGCGATCGATCTCGCCTGTCCGGCGGCGCTGGTGATCGATCACTCCATCCGCGCGACCCACACCGGGCCGGGTGCGGCCGAGCGCAATGGCGCTGAGGAATACGCCGACAACACCGAACGTTTCGTATTCCTGCGCTGGGCGGAGCAGGCGTTCAGCGGCCTCACCGTCGTGCCGCCAGGCAACGGCATTGTCCATCAGGTCAATCTCGAACGGTTCGGTCAGGTGGTGGTCGACGACGGTGAGTGGATCCTGCCCGATACACTCATCGGCACCGACAGCCATACGCCGATGATCAACGGCCTCGGCGTGCTTGGCTGGGGCGTCGGCGGCCTCGAGGCGACGGCAGCGCTGCTCGGGCTGCCGATTGCGATGACTGCGCCGGTGGTCACGGGCGTGCACCTCGTGGGTTCGCCGCCGCCGGGGATGCTTGCCACGGACATCGCGCTGCGGCTCGCACACCTGTTGCGGCGGGAAGGGGTGGTCGGCCAGTTCCTGGAGTTTTTTGGCGACGGCGTCACGCATCTTGCCGTGCCCGACCGCGCCACCATCGCCAACATGACGCCGGAGTACGGCGCGACGGCGTCATTGTTCCCCGTCGACGCACAGACGCTGGCCTATCTGCGGCTGACCGGGCGCGAGGCGGATGCAGAGAGGACGCAGGCCCATGCCCGTGCATTTGGCCTGTGGGCCGACCCGGGGGACGCGCCGTGCCGCTTCGCACGCGTCATCACTTGCGATCTGTCCGGAATGCACCGGGCAGTCGCCGGCCCGAGCCTGCCGCATCAGCTGCGCGAGCTTGCGGACGTGCCGGCGAGCCTGCCGGCATCGTGTTCGCCATCATCTCCCGATCTGCAGGACGGCGACATCGTCATTGCGGCGATCACGAGCTGCACCAACACGGCGAACCCGGCCGCCATGATCACCGCGGGTCTGCTGGCGCGTAATGCGCGCGCCCGCGGTTTGCGCGTGCCGGAGCGCATCAAGACCTCATTGTCGCCGGGGTCTCGCGCCGTCACGGCCTATCTCGACAAGCTCGATCTGCTCGCGCCGCTGCAGGCGATCGGTTTTGCGCTCGCCGGCTACGGCTGCATGACCTGCGTTGGCAATTCCGGCGACCTCGCGCCCGATATCTCCGCCGCCATCGGTGATAGAAGCGTCGTCGCGGTCCTCTCCGGCAACCGCAACTTCTCCGGCCGCATCCATCCGCAGGTCAAGGCGAGCTACCTGGCGTCGCCGCCGCTGGTGGTGGCCTATGCGCTCGCCGGCAGCATGCGGCTCGACCTGACGCGCGACGCGATCGCGCAGACGTCCGCGGCGCCGGTCCACCTTGCCGACCTCTGGCCGCCGGCGGCGGAGGTCGCCGACCATCTGCGCCGTGTCGGGCTTTCCAGCCATGGCGGTGCCTTCGTTCACGATGCCGCCTGGAGCGCATTGCCCGTCGGCGGCACGCAGCTGTTCCGGTGGCCCAAGGGCAGCTCCTATCTCACTCTGCCGCGGCTCGATGCCGACGCGCCCGGCGACGCTGTGCTGGCGCCGGCGCGCCCGCTGCTGGTGCTCGGCGACAACGTCACCACCGACCACATTTCTCCCGTCGGCCGCATCAGGGCCGGCGATCCGGCGGGGCAGTATCTTCAGGGCCTCGGCGTCGCTCCCGACGCCTTCAACAGCTATGGCTCGCGCCGCGGCAATGCCGAGGTGATGCGCCGCGGCACGTTTGCGAACCCGATGCTGGAGAACGCACTGGCGGCTGGTCGGCGCGGCGCCTGGACGCGCCACCACCCGAGCGGCGGGATCCTCACGGTGTTCGATGCCGCCGAGCGCTATGCCGCGGCAGACGTTCCGCTGGTCGTCGTCGCCGGCGCCGCCTATGGCACCGGTTCTGCGCGCGACTGGGCGGCGAAGGGCACGCGCGCGCTGGGCATCCGCGCCGTCCTCGCCGACAGCTTCGAGCGCATCCACCGGACGAACCTTGCGCTGGTCGGCGTGCTGCCGCTGCAGTGGCTAGCGCCTCCCGATCCGCCGGTAGGGGGAGACGAAACACTCGTTATCGATATGCCGTCGTCGGAGCTTCGCCCCGGCGCGACGCTGACGGTCCGTCTCACCGACGATCGCGGTGACTGCCGCAGTCTTGCGGTGCGCTGCCGGCTCGATACGGCGTTCGAGATCGACTGCTGGCGGGCCGGCGGCATGCTGGCGCGGGCCGCGCGGATCTGAACCAACCATAAAACTGTCAGGGAGGACCTTATGGACACGACTGGACATGTCATTGATGCATCGCAGATCGGTGCGGCGCGCGCGGCGCCGCTGACCCTGCAGCCGAGCGCGCAGGCTGAAGCCTTGCCGCCGGAGGCCCATCGTCGCCTCGTGACCTCGACGCTGCTCGGCACCACCATCGAGTTCTTCGACGTCTACATCTATGGCCTCGCGGCGGGCCTCTATTTTGCCCACCTGTTCTTCGCCAACGCCAGCCCGACGATCGGCGTGATCGCTTCCTTCGGCACGCTCGCCAGCGGCTTCCTGGTGCGGCCGATCGGCGGCATCATCGGCGGGCATTTCGGTGACCGCTACGGCCGCAAGAAGGTTCTCGTCGCCAGCATGATCACCATGGGCATCAGCACGTTCGTGGTCGGCCTGCTGCCGGGCTACGCGCAGATCGGGGCATGGGCGCCGATCCTCCTTATTCTTGCGCGCATCGCGCAGGGGCTTGGCGCCGGTGCGGAATGGGGCGGCGGCCTGTTGATGCTGGTCGAGCACATGGACAAGGAGCGCCGCGGCTTCTGGGGCAGCTTCACCAATTTCGGCATCTGGCTGGGCATCGCCATCGGCACGTTGATCTTCGCCGGCATCACCCGCCTGCCGGCGGAGGTGCAGGAGTGGGCCTGGCGCGTGCCGTTCCTGGCGTCCGGCATTCTCGTCCTCATCGGTCTGTGGGTGCGCCTTGGCGTCGCCGAGACGCCGCTGTTCGTCGAGGCGGAGCGCGAGGCAAAGGCCGCGGGCCGCGAGCGCCTGCCGATCGCCGACCTGCTGCGCCATCACATGAAGCCGACGCTGATCGCGATCTGTATCGCGCTGGGATCGGCGTCCTTCCAGATCTATGGTGCCTTTGCGACGTCCTATGCCGCGCTGCTGCATCTGCCGATGAGCACGATCCTGCTGTTCCAGTTCGTGAACGGCGTCGTCGCCATGGGATTGACGGTGTTCTTCGGCTGGCTGTCCGACAGGACCGGGCGCCGCGGTCTCGCGATCCTCGGCAGCATCATCGTGGTGCCGACGATGTACCTGCTGTTCCGCTCGCTCAATGATGCCGATCTGCCGTTCGTACTCGTCTCGCTCATCCTGCTCGAGATCGGGCACTCGATGGTGTACGGGCCGATGGGCGCGTTCCTCGCCGAGCTGTTCGACACCCGCACCCGCTATACCGGCGTCTCGCTGGCCTATCAGATCGGTGCCGGCGCGATCTCGGGTCTCGGTCCGCTCGCTGCGTCATCCATCCTCGCGGCAGCTGGCGGCCCGCCCCATGTCTATGGGGTAGTCTGGATCGTGGTCGTCGCCGGTGCTTTCACCGCGATCGGTGCCGTCCTGGCTCCAGACAGGTCAGGCCAGCCGCTGCCCGCATAGGTCGGGGATCGGGAGGCCCGGCATCGCAGCGGACTGACGGCGCCGTCACGCGGCGTCGTCAGATTTCGACGTCGGGTCATTCCGCATCGAGGCGGCGGTGTTAAAATCTTGGGTTGTAAGTATTCATACATATACCTGTAAGTTGATATAGCGCAACGACAGAAGTGCTTCACGTGGCAGCATTTCACCGAACTGTTCCGATTCGGTGGAGAGCCATGTCGCATCTTCTCGGAAGGCTTCGCATCAGCACCAAACTCGTCTCGGCCGCACTTGTGGGGATCTTCTTCGTTGCGGCCATGGTCGCCAACCAGATCTACGGCAACCGCAGCGTCGAACGCGGTATCGCCAAGGCCATCGACCAGCAGGAGATCGCGCGGTTCGCGGCGGAGACCAAGGCCGAATCCCGGCGGATGCAGGTCGGCGCACGCGACATGCGCCTGGCGAAGGTGGAAGCCGACATTCGCGCCGCCGAAGAGAGAATGACTGCCGGGCGAAAAGCTGCCGAGGAGTTGTGTGTCGAGATGCTGCGACGCTCGACGTCGGCCGAGAACAAATCCCGCATCGAAAGTCTGCAACGGCTCTTCGGCGACTACGTCATCGGTATCGGTCGCATCGCCGAACTCAGGCGAAAGACCGTCGCGGCGAGCGGCGGTGGGCAGGCTGCCGAGGCGATCGCAGCCGTGGAGGCCGAGATCGACAACCTCGCCCGCACGGTGACGGTCCCCATCGGCGTGAAGGTTGTCGAATTGACGGACGACATCATGAAATTCGCGTCCTCGCGCGCCGAGAATGAAAAGGAGACCGTGCAGGCCGTCATGGCGAGTTCGGCGCTGACATCTGCGATCGTCGGAGCCATCGCAATTCTGATCCTCGTCGCGACCAGCCTGATCAGTGTGTTCGCGGTCTCCCGACCGATCGGCGCGATGGCCGGCAGCATGAAGGCGCTCGCGGACGGCCGGCTCTCGGTGGCGATCGCGGGGATCGAGCGCGGCGACGAAGTCGGCGATATGGCGCGCGCCACGCAGATCTTCAAGGACAGCCTTGTCGAAACCCAGCGCTTGCGCGCCGAACAAGCCGACGCGGAGGCGCGAGCCGTCGCGCAGCGCAAGCGGGACATGGCGGATTTCACGGCCTCGTTCGAGAGCGCCGTCGGCGGCATCATCGAGCGGATTTCATTGTCGTCGTCGAGCCTGGAGCAGGCCGCTTCGGCGCTCGCAAACACCGCGGCCTCGACCAGGCAACTGTCGACCACCGTCGCTTCGGCGTCCGAGGAGGCGTCCGCCAGCGTTCAATCCGTCGCTGCTGCGACCGAGGAGATGGCCGCAACCGCCGCTGAAATCGGTCGGCAGATCGAAGGGTCTTCGAAGGTGGCCAGGGACGCCGTTGCGCAGGTCACCGACACCGACCACTCGGTGGCCAAGCTGGCTGCCGTTGCCGAGAAGGTCGGGAGCATCGTCGGGATGATCACGGCCATCGCCGAGCAGACCAATCTGCTGGCCTTGAACGCCACGATCGAAGCCGCGCGTGCCGGTTCGGCGGGGCGCGGATTCGCGATCGTGGCGTCCGAAGTCAAGGAGCTGGCGGCCCAGACGGCGAACGCCACAACGGACATCTCCGGGTATGTTGCCGAGATCCAGACGACGGCCTCGACCGCCGTGACCGCGATCAAGGGCATCATGTCGACGATCGGCAGTATGTCGGACATTACCGGAGCCATCGCGGCAGCCGCAGAAGAGCAGGGCAATGCGACGCGGGAAATCTCCCGCAACGTGCAGCAGGCCGCGATCGGCGCGTCGCAGGTCTCCTCCGGAATCGTGGAAGTGGAAGCAGGTGCGACCGAAACGGGAGCGGCATCCGCACAGGTCCTGACATCAGCCAAGACATTGTCCGCCGACGGGCAGCGCTTGAAGCAGGAGGTCGACACGTTCCTGGCGAGGGTGCGGGCCGCCTGAGTGGTGCGGGCACCCCAGCCTCGGAATGGTCGTCCGTGCGGCATCCGTGCCGATCCCGTTCACGTCGAGATCGGACCTCTTGCCACGCTTATCCACGCCTCAATGTCGTGCGCCCACGCGCGCGGGCGCACTGCGGTCGACGCTGGGACTTACTTCGCGCGGGTGAGGGAGAGAAAGCAGAGCGCGCTCAGCGCGGTGGCGCACAGATTGAAGCAGGTCGCGATGCCCAGCGCGTGCCCGTAGAGACTGCTCTGGGTCCCCAGCGTGGGCGACAGTGGCCCCGACAGCTCAGCGAAAAACAGTACGCCGACGATGGCGACGCCGAACGCCGCGCCCAGCGTCTGCATGGTGCCGACCATGCCAGACGCCATGCCGGCCTGGGCCTCGGAAACAGCGGAGAGGCTGGCGTTGAGGGCGAGCGGGATGGTGAGGCCCTGGCCGAAGCCGTTGCAGGCCAGCGAGGCCACCAGCAGCGGCACGCTGGTCGGCGCAAGGAAGGCGACCAGCACCGACAACGCGAGGCCGGTGAAGAAGATGCCGATGCCGAGCAGCAGGGAGCGACTTCCGACCTTGCGTACGATTCCGGGGCTGAGGCGCGCGGCGGTGATGAATGCGAGCGCTGTCGGGGTGAAGATCAGTCCCGCAACCAGCGGCGTGTAGCCGAGGCCGGTCTGTAGCAGCAGCGTCAGGGACAGGAAGAAGGAGCTGATGGAGGCGAAGAACAGGAACACGCCGATCACGCCGGCGAGCAGGCGGTGGTTGGACAGCATGGTGATGTCGAAGATCGGAACCTCGCCCCGGCGCACCAGTGCGGCTTCGAATCGCGCGAACAGGTAGAAGATCGCGACCGAGCCGAGCGGCAGGATGATGGACCACCACGGCCAGCCATGGTCCTGGCCCTCGAGGAATGGCACGAACAGGATCAGCAGGCCGGCGGCCAGAATGGTCGCGCCCTTGAGGTCCAGTCGCGCGGGCACCGGCGCGTGGGTCTCGATGATCCACATCGCGCCGAGCAGGATCATCACCAAGCCGATCGGAACGTTGATCAGGAAGACGAGCCGCCAGCCGAGGCCGAACAGATTGTAGGTCACCAGCAAGCCACCGCCGATCTGCGCGATCGGCGAGGCCAGGCCCTGGACGACCCCCATGATGCTGAAGGCCTTCGGTCGCGTTTCGCCTTCGAACAGCACGCGGATGGTGGCCAGGACCTGTGGCATCAGCAGTGCGGCGCCGATGCCCTGCAGCGCCCTGGCGGCGATGAGGAACGCGGCCGATGGCGCCAGCCCGCACATGGCGGATGCGAGGGTGAAGACGCCTGTGCCGATCAAGAACAATCGCTTGCGGCCGTACAGATCGCCGAGACGCGCGCAGTTCATCAGGAATACGCCGTAGGCTGCGCTGTAGGCGACCATCACCAGTTGCAGATCGGCCGGGCTCGCATGCAGGTTTTGCCGGATGCGCGCGAGCGCGATGTTGACGATGAACAGGTCGAGGGTCGTCATGAAGATCCCGGACACCAGCACGGCCAGCGAATACCAGCGGTCGCGGGCAGGGGCGCTGGGCGTACGGTTGAGCGTGACGCTGGCGAGCAATCCCTGCGCGGCATTCCGGTCAGCCGACGATATGAGCTTCATGGCGATTCCTCCGGCTGCGGTCTCGTTGAGGTCTGGTCGAACGGCATCAGCGATGGCGCCCGCTTCGACCGTCGCACGCGGCGTGCGGTCATTGGCGCGCTGGCTCCATCGCGATGTCGCGGGTGCGGCATCGCGGACGAAAATATTCCGATGATCCTGACGTGCGGCCGCCGGATTGACCACTGGCACAAATGCCCATTATCGTGAGGATCGTGTCAACCTGCGGTGACTGGCATGAACTCCCCGAAGATCGCCATCCTGACCTATGACGGGGTCAACACCTTCGAGCTGGGAATGGCCATGGAGGTGTTCGGCCTGCCCAATATGGGCCCTCGCTGGTATGACGTGGCGGTCTGCGGCGACCGCAGGCGCGGTGCCGCGTCGAGTTCCTGCGGCGTTGAGATCACCGCCAGCCACGGGCTGGATGCGATCGATGAGGCGGCGACGGTGATTGTGCCAGGATGGCAGGACATCGATACGCTGCCGCCGCGGATGATCCTGCAGCGCCTGCGCGCAGCGCATGCGCGCGGTGCACGGATCGCGACCATCTGCGCCGGCGTGTTTGTGCTGGCGGCAACGGGCCTGTTGTCGGGGCGGCGAGCCGCGGTGCATTGGGCGCAAGCTGAGGCGCTCCGGCGCAAGTATCCGGATATCCTGGTGGATTCGAATGTCCTGTATGTCGACGACAACGATATCTTGAGTTCCGCGGGCCGCGCCGCGGGGCTCGACCTCTGTCTTCATATCGTGCAGCGTGATTTCGGGGCTCGTGTTGCCAACGATGTCGCGCGACGGCTGGTCATTCCGGCTCATCGACAGGGGGGCCAGGCCCAATACATCCCGCGGCGGGCGCCGTCGGTGCGCAACGCCATGGGGGATCTTCTCGCTTGGATCAGGCAGAATCTCGAGGAGGATCTCGCGATCGAGAAACTGGCGGCGCGGGTACGCATGTCGCGCAGGACATTCATCCGGCGTTTCGTGGATGCGACCGGCATCATGCCTGGAGAGTGGATCACGCTGGAGCGGATGACCCATGCGAAGATGCTGTTGGAGGACACGCGGGCCTCCATCGAGCAGGTCGCGGCGCTGTCCGGATTCGGCTCGGTCGATACGCTGCGCCATCATTTCCGCGTGCATCTGGCGACGAGTCCGACGCGCTATCGGGCCTGCTTTCAGACGGCTGGTCCCGATAAACGCCGCAGCCCTGGGCGCCATCTCTGATCCCGCGACGCAGGTGAGCACGCCCTTGAGCATGTCCGGATTCTCACGCGAGAAGCCTCGGTGCGCGTTCCCCCGGCGAACGTGAGCTTGTTGCGCTTCAGAATTCCAGGGTCTCGCCGTCATCCGGGATCACGAGCCGCGCGTCGGAGATGTCGTGCGCCTGCGCATGCTGCCGCAGGTCGACACGGCTGACTGTCGCGTGGTCCAGCGAATCGAGGTGCGTCGCCACCACCACGGCCCGCGGGGCAGTGTTGCATACCGCCACGGCTTGCGCGGCGTCCATGGCGATCGGTTCGCCTTCCCAAAGAGCGCCGCAGGGATGAATGACAATGATGTCGGGGTTGGTGCTGCGGATCGTCTCCTCGATCGCAGGATAGAAGACGGTGTCGCCGGACCAGTAGAGAGTTGGTTCGTTCTGCGCCTCGACGCTGAACCCGATAACGGGGCCCATCTTATCCACCACGGCGCCAAAGCCATGACGTCCCTCGCGTCGCGTCAGCTTGATGCCCTCCCAATCGATTGAGCTGCTGAGCGGGGTCACGTTCTCGAAGCCGAAGGAGCGAATCTTGTCCTCATCGCCCGGCCGGCTGATCAGCGGCAGGTGCTTGGGAACGAGCGATTGCGCGACGGGGTCGAAGTGATCCGAGTGCAGGTGGGACACGATGACGAGATCGACGCCGTTGAGGATCTCGTCGGTGCTGACGGGAAGGTCCACGAGCGGGTTGCGTGAGCGTCCGGCAAAGGCGGGTCTGCTGTGTTTCAGCGCAAAGAACGGGTCGATCAGGATGGTCTGGCCGGCCACGTTCAGCTTCAGCGTCGCATTGCGCAAAAGCCTCAATTTCATCGTGGTTCTCCTGTTGTCGTCGACGAGATCGCGCCGAGATCGTGAGTGCACGCAACCTCGATGGCCAGTGGCCCGAATGACAGTTATCGTGAACATCATGCCAAAGGGACGGTGCGGTTGTTTCGATCGCATTGGTGATGGGCGCCGAGCCCTGATGGCGTTCCAATGAACGCGCTGGGGATGGTATCGAGAGCATGGTCATGCATGTCGCGCGCCGAAGAGGGAACGCTATTCTTTTGTCGAAGGCGCGTGGCGACGTTTTGCCCTGTCGCTGTGCTCGCGGAGGAGCGTTCCTTGCGAATCCAGCTGGAAATCACCTTATCTAGGCGGCAGCTCTTCGAAGAAGAACTGCAATCCACGATGGCGCGTCGGGATTTACGGCGCTGCCGGACCATGCCGAAGGTGAAATCATCGTGAGCTTGATGACATCGCTTGTTGCTCCACCTCACTCCTTCATGTCACTCCCCGGTCTGTCGTCCGCATCGCGTGTTGCGGTCGTCGGCCTTCCGCTGGAGGCGGGCATGCATCCGTTGCGCACCGGCTCCCGGCTCGGGCCGGTCGCCATCCGTCGTCAGTCGTTGCTGTTGGGGCGCTACGGGCTGGAAAGCAGTGTCGATATTCCGGCAGCGGCCGGGCTCTGCGATGTGGGCGATGTTCCCGTGGTGCAAACCGATCTCGCGGCATCCATGGCCGCGATCGAGCGATCGGTGGGAGCGCTGATCGATGCGGGAATCGTGCCGATCGGTATCGGCGGCGACGGAACAGTGACGCTGCCGCAGCTGCGCGCGGCGGCGAGACGTCATTCCGATCTGGTCGTGATTCACGTCGATGCCCATACGGACGCCTATCCGGATCCGGGATATGTCGGTCCGACGGCGTTCGCACGCGCCGCCGAGGAGTGCCTGATCGATCCCGCGCGATCTTTCCATGTCGGCATGCGCGGACCGGTGCGGGCGCCGGGGCTGCTCTCCTACGCGCGCGAACTTGGCTACAACCTGGTCCTGATGCGCGAGTTGCGTGAACGTGGTTTCACGCAAGTCGCCGAGGCCATCAAGCAGCGGGTGAAGGATCGTCCCGTCTATCTGTGCTGGGATCTCGATTTCATCGAACCAACTGCTGCGGCCGGTGTCTTGACCCCGGTCTGTGATGGTGCGCAGCCGCACGAAGCGCTGGCATTCCTTGGGGCGTTGGCGGGCCTGAATTTCGTGCAGTTCGACATCAACAACATGACGCCGGCCTACGACATCGGCGACTGTACGGCGCTGCTCGGTGCGCATATCGTCTGGACTTGCGCCGCGATCTGGGGTGCTCGGCGCGATATCGCGGCTTGACGATGCGAGAACGGATCGGTTTTCGCGGGCCCGATCCGCAATCGAGATGCAGCTCGACGCTGGCCGGCGGACAAGGGCGCACTATCCCTGCACCAGCTCACGGCCGATCAGCATCTTGCGGATTTCGGTGGTGCCCGCGCCGATCTCGTAGAGCTTGGCGTCGCGCAGCAGGCGGCCGGCGGCGGTGTCGTTGATGTAGCCGTTGCCGCCGAGCAGCTGGATGGCGTCGAGCGCGACCCGTGTCGCCTGTTCCGAGGCGAACATGATGGCGCTGGCGGCCTCCTTGCGCAGGGCGATGCCGCGATCGGCGGCGGCAGCCACCGTGTAGAGGTAGGCGCGGGCGGCGTTGAGCGAGGTCATCATCTCGGCGAGCTTGCCCTGCACCAGCTGGAATTCGCCTATCGGCCGACCGAATTGCTTGCGCTCGCGCACATAGGGCAAGGCGATGTCGAGCGCGGCCTGCATCAGCCCGACGGAGGCGGAGGCTGCGACAATGCGCTCGTAGTCGAGGCCCTTCATCAGTACGCTGACGCCGGCGTCGATCTCGCCTAGTACGTTGTCCTCCGGCACTTCGCAGTTCTCGAACACCAGTTCGCAGGTGCCGGAGCCGCGCATGCCGAGCTTATCGAGCTTCTGGCTGCGGCGAAATCCGGGGGTGTCGCGTTCGACGACGAACGCGGTGATGCCGCGCTTGCCGGCATCCGGCGACGTTTTGGCGTAGATGACGTAGACATCGGCATGATCGCCATTGGTAATCCACATCTTGGTGCCGTTCAGGACAAAGCGGTCGCCGCGCCGCGTTGCCCGCAGCGCCATGCTGACGACGTCCGATCCCGATCCGGCTTCGCTCATCGCCAGCGCGCCGACATGCTCTCCGGAGATCAGGCGCGGCAGGAAGCGGCGGCGCTGCGTAGCGTTGCCGTTGAGGCGGATCTGGTTCACGCACAGGTTGGAGTGAGCGATGTAGGAGATGCCGATGGAGCCGGACGCCCGCGATACCTGCTCGGAGGCGAGGACATGGGCGAGGTAGCCAAGGCCAGCGCCACCATCGGCCTCGTCGGCGGTGATGCCGAGAATGCCGAGGGCGCCGAGCTCCGGCCACAGCGCCCGTGGAAAGGTGTCGGTACGGTCGACGGTGTCGGCGAGCGGTGCGATCCGCTCCGTGGCGAACGCTTCCACCGTGTCGCGGATTGCGCGGGCGGTGTCGTCGAGCGGGAAAAGATCGGTCATGTCAGCGTCCCGAGAAGCGAACTGGTCGTTTGGCGGTGAAGGCGGCCATGCCCTCGGCGGCGTCTGCGGTGGCCAGCAGCTCGTGCAGGCTGGCGCGTTCGAGGTCGAGGCTGTCGGCGAGGCTCAGCGAGCGCGACCGGCGGATCAGGTCGAGGGTCCGCGCGATCGCGAGCGGGGCGTTGGCGGCGATGCGTCCGGCGATGGCGAGTGCGGTATCGAGCAGCGCGTCCGGGGCAACGACGCGGCTGACGAGGCCGGCGCGCAGCGCGGTCTCGGCATCGATCGGCTCCCCCGTCAGCAGCATCTCGGCGGCCAGCGCCGGCGAGACGAGGCGCGGCAGGCGGCTCGCGCCGCCGGCGCCGGCCAGTACGCCGACCTGGACCTCGGGCAGGCCGAACCGCGCCTCTTGGCTGGCGATCCGGATGTCGGAGGCTAGCGCGAGCTCGAGCCCGCCGCCGAAGGCGAGGCCGTTGACCGCGGCGATGATCGGCTTGCGGGTCGGGTGCACCCGTGTCAGGCCGCAGAACGTGCCGTCGTCGGCATTGACGGCCGCTCGGTCGCGAATGTCGGGCAGCAGCTCGGCAATGTCGCCGCCCGCGCAGAACGCTCGCTTGGTGCCGGTCAACACGATGCAGCGGACCTCGTCGTTGCGCTCGGCCCAGGCCCAGGCCTCCCGCATCAAATTGTCGGTGGCACGGTCGATGCAGTTCAGCTTGTCCGGGCGGTTGATGGTGATCAACGCGATGCCAGGGCGGGGCAGGTCACGGAGGATGGTCATGAAGTGACTTTCGTGCGCAGCTCGCGCTTGAGGATTTTTCCGAGATAGTTCTTGGGCAGCTCGTCATAGCTCATGAAGACGATCCGCTTCGGTGTCTGGTAGCCGCCGAGGTCCTGGCGGGCAAATGAGATCAGTTCGTCGGCGGTCGCCTGGCGGCCGTCGTGCAGGGTGATGACCGCGGTGACCATCTCCCCCCAGTGGTCGTCGGTGGTGCCGATCACGGCGACCTCGCGTACCGCCGGATGGCGCGCCAGCACGTGCTCGACCTCCTGGGAGTAGACGTTCAGCCCGCCGGTCTTGATCATGTCCTTGGAGCGGTCGTGAAAGGTGATGAAGCCGCCGTCGTCCATGACGCCGAGGTCGCCCGTCAGCAGCCAGCCATCGTGGAACACCTTCGCGGTCTCCTCCGGGCGGTTGAAATAGCCGCCCATCACCGCGGGACCGCGGACGGCGATCTCGCCGACAGTGCCGCGCGGCGCCTCGCTACGGTCCTCGCGCAGCATCCGGATCTCGCAGTGGCGCACGGCGCGGCCGATGCTGTCGGGGGCCCGGTCATAGTCCTCGGGCTGCAGCACGGTGACGATCGGGCCTGCTTCGGTGAGGCCGTACTCGTAGTAGATGCCGAGGCCCGGCTTGAGCGCTGCCATCTCCTCGCGCTCATGGCGCGGCAGGATGCCGGCGCCGGAGTACCAGCGGTTGAAGCTGCCCCAGTCGGCTTTCGCCGCGCCGGAATGCTTGACAATCTGGCGTGCCATGGTCGGCGGCGTGAAGCCGTTGGTGGCGCGTGCGCGCTGCATCATCTCGATCCAGTGATCGGCGCTGAATTCGCGCAGGATCGCGGCCGTGCCGCCGAGATAGAGATGCGGCAGCAGCCAGGTGTTGAGCGCGGCAGAGTGATGCAGCGCGGTGCCGAGCAGGGTGGTGTCCCACTCGGACATCCGCGTGTCGATGATCTCGTTGGTCGCGTTCCAGAACAGGTTGTCATGGGTCAGCAGCACACCTTTCGAGATGCCCGTGGTGCCGCCGGTGAACAGGATGACGTTGCCGTCGCCGGCGCGAACGGCAACCGGTTGGCCCGGCGCATGACCGCCGGCCATGTCGTCGAGCGATTCCCGCGACAGCTCGATCGTCTCCGGCACGCCGGCCTGTCCGGCGAGGGCGGCACGGGTGTCGGCACTGGCGAACAGCAGCGACACGTTGACGCTGCGCATCATCGCCGACAGCCGATCGGGCGTCTCGCGATAGTTGAGTGCGGTCGCGATGGCGCCGAGCTTCACGATCGCGAAGTAGACCAGTACCCACTCCGCGGATGCTCCCGCCAGCAGGCCGACGCGGTCGCCGGCACGAACGCCGCGTGCGGTCAACGCCGCCGCGATGCGATCGGACTCGGTGTCGAGTTCGGCGTAGGTGAGGCGCCGCAGGTCGTCGACCACCGCGGTCTTGGCGGGGCGATGCCGGGCATGAAGACGGATCCAGTCTCCGACAGATTGCATGGCAGGTCTTCCTATCAGTCGATCAGGATATCGGGGGCGAGTTCGGCCGTGAGATCGACGGCATAGCGATCGAGGTCAGTGACGCCCTCGGCCCGCAGCACGTCTTCGTCGATCAGGCTGTGGCCGGAGAAGGCGCGGCTGTCCCTGGTGACGATGGCGTAGGCGGCGTCCGCCATGATCGCCGGGTGACGGCTGCGGCGATAGTCGGCCTCATAGTGGACGCGGACCGCATCGGTGGCGATCATGGTGCGCGGCCACAGCGTGTTGGCGGCAATGCCGTCGGCCTTGAAGGCGGCGGCGACGCCGAGCGTGCTCATGGTCATGCCGTATTTGGAGATCGCGTAGGCTGGATATTCGCCGTACCAGCGGTTGGTGTGGCTGAGCGGCGGCGACAGTGTCAGAACGTGGGGATTGGCGGCGGTGCGCAGGTGCGGCACCGCATGGTAAGCGCACAGATAAGTGCCGCGGGTATTGATCGCCTGCAGCAAATCGTAACGGTTCGGCGGCGTGTCGAGCAGCCCGGTCGGACTGATCGCGCTGGCATTGTTGACGAGGATATCGAGGCTGCCGAAGGTGCGGACCGTGGTCTCGATTGCTGCCTTGATGGCGTCGCCGTCGCGGACATCGAGCTGCAGCGGCAGCGCCTCGCCACCGGCGCGGCGGATCTCGTCGGCGACGGTATGGATCGTCCCGGGCAAGGTGGGATGCGGTGTGTCGGTCTTCGCGGCGATGGCGATTCTGGCGCCGTCGGCGGCAAAGCGCAGGGCGATCTCGCGCCCGATACCGCGGCTGCCGCCGGTCATGAACACGACCTTGTTCTTCAGCGGTGCCATGTCAGCGGCCCTCGAAGTTGGGAGGTCGGCGCCCCAGGAAAGCCTGCAGGCCTTCCTGAAAATCGGCGCTGGCCGCGCACCGCGCGAAGGCGCCGAGCTCGGCGGACAGCTGGCGTTCGAAGGACGCGGTCGGGCTGTCGTAGACCAGCGCCTTGACGGCTGCGGTGGCAATCGGGCTGTTGCCGCGCAGGGTATCGGCGAGCGCCGCGACATCCCGCTCGAGGTCGTCCGCAGCCGCCACGCGGTTGATCAGGCCGAGGCGCAGCGCCTCGGCCGCCGTGATGCGGTCGCTCACGAGCATCAGCTCCAGCGCGCGGCGCTGGCCGAGCACGCGGGTGAGGGTGTGGGTCATGCCGCCGTCGGCGGTGGCGCCGAGCCGGCGGTAGGCGACCGCGAAGGTCGCGGCCGCGTCGGCGACGATGAAGTCGCAGCCGAGCGCCAGCGACATCGCGCCACCGGCGCAGGCGCCGTGCACCACGGCGATCGAGGGCTTTGCCGAGCGTCGCAGCGACAGCATGGCGTCGTGGAAGTTCGAGATGATGTCCTTGATCTGGCGAGCGATCGCATCTCCAGCTTCGGCGAAGGTCTTGATGTCGCCGCCGACCGAGAAGTTGCGGCCGCGGCCGCGCAGCAGCACGACGCGGACATCCGCGCGGGTTTCCAGATCGAAGGCGACGCTCTTGAGCTCGGTCGCGAGCTGCAGGTCGATGCCGTTGCCAGCATCGGGGCGGTTGAGCCAGATGGTCGCAACCTGATCGGCGACGTTCAGTTCGAGAGAGGTGTAGGACATACCGGCGCTCCTGTGGGCCTAATTCGGCTGGCGGTCGCGCACCGCGCGGAAGGCCGGCGGGCGCTTCTCGTTGAAGGCGGCGACGCCTTCCTTGGACTCCGCGGTCTGATAGTAGAGCGACAGCGCGTGCATGGCGAATACCGAGAGTCCGCGCAGGTCCTCGGTCGCGGCGTTGAACGACGCTTTGGCGAGGGAAATCGCGGTCGGGCTGCGTTCGGCGATCTCCTGGCACCAGCGCGCCACCTCGGCGTCGAGCTGGTCATGGGGTACGACGACGTTGACGAGCCCCATTGCCTGCGCCTCCGCCGCGGAGTAGCGCCGGCACAGGTACCAGATTTCCCGCGCCTTCTTCTCGCCGACGATGCGGGCGAGATAGGCGGTGCCGAACCCGGCGTCCACGGAGCCGACCTTGGGGCCGACCTGGCCGAATACCGCCTTGTCGGACGCAATCGTGAGGTCGCACAGCGTCGCCAGCACGTTGCCGCCGCCGATGGCAAAGCCTTGCACGCGGGCGATGACCGGCTTGGGAATGTCGCGGATCACCGAATGCAGCTGCTCGATCGGCAGGCCGATGATGCCGCGGCCGTCGTATTGGCCCTCATGGGCGGACTGATCGCCGCCGGTGCAGAACGCCTTGTCGCCGGCGCCGGTCAGCACGACCGCGGCGACCGACTTGTCCCAACCGGCGCGGCCGATCGCGTCGATCAGCTCCTCGCAGGTCTGGCCGCGAAACGCGTTGTACTTCTCGGGGCGGTTGATGGTGATGGTCGCGGTCGGGCCGTCGGTCCGATAGAGGATGTCCTTGTAGTCTTGCGACATGTCAGCGCCTCTCATGTGCGTGAGCGTTCTCTCCCATGGACGGCGTAGCAAATCCGCCTTAATAAAGCAACGGTCAACCGTTTGTTTAATCGGAGGGGAGATGGACGTTCGCAAGGAGGCCGTCGTGACGGACAATCTCGTGATGTGTGAGCTCGATGGGCGTGGCGTGGCGCGCATCACGTTGAATCGTCCGGACGTTCACAATGCATGGAAGCCGGATCTCGTCGTCGCGCTGCGTGCCGCAGTCGAGGCGATGGCGCGGCGCGAGGAGGTTCGGGTGATTGTGCTCGCCGGCGCAGGCCGGAGCTTCAGTGCCGGCGGCGATCTGCGCTGGATGCGCGGCGTGCTCGATCTCAGTGCCGAGCAGCGGCGCCATGATGCGCTGCAGATCGGCGAGCTGCTGCTCGCGATCGATTCTTGTCCGAAGCCGGTCGTTGCGCGCATCCAGGGCGCGGCGATCGGTGGCGGCTTCGGGCTGGTGTGCTGCGCCGACGTCGCGATCGCGTCGACGCGGGCGTCGTTCGGTCTATCCGAGGTGCGCCTGGGCATCGTCCCGGCAATGATCTCGCCATTCGTCGTGCATCGCCTCGGCGAGGCATTGGCGCGGGCTCGCTTCATGGCCGGCCACGATCCCTTGTCGGCGCAGGCCGCGCTCGCCGTCGGCCTCGTGCACTGCGTGGTCGAGCCGGATGAACTCGACGCCGCGATCGCGGCGGAGGTTGATGTCATCTTGCGCGCAGCGCCCGGCGCGATTGCCGAGACGAAGCGGTTGTTCAGGTCGCGCCGTGCGGCGTCGATGGCTGATGCGCTCGCGGTTGCCGCGGATGCGCTGGTCGCGCGCTGGGAGACGGCGGAGGCGCGGGAGGGGCTGCAGGCATTCCTGGACAAGCGGCGTGCGGCGTGGGTTGCGACAAAATAAACGGGCGGGCGACCGTTTTTTTATTGCGGCCGGGAAAGGCCCCTGCTAACTGTTCGGCTGCGGGCCCGGCAAAGAGGCTCTCACGAGGGACGAAATGCTCGAGGTCGAAAACCTCCAGGTTGTCTACAACAACGCCATCGAGGCGGTCCGCAATGCGTCGCTGCGCGTCGGTGAGGGCGGCATCACCGCGTTGCTCGGCGCCAACGGCGCCGGCAAGACCACGCTGCTGAAAGCGATTTCCGGCGTGCTCTATCCCGAAGACGGCGCGATCCGCGATGGCGTGATTCGCTTTGCCGGCGAGGATCTCACGAGACTTGCTCCCGACGATATCGTGCGGCTCGGCATCGCTCACGTCCCCGAGGGGCGTCGGCTTTTCATCGAGTTGACGGTCGAGGAGAACCTCGTGGTCGGCGGCCACACGGCGGATCGCGCTGACGTCGCGCGCCGTCTTGATGAAATCTACGAGCTGTTTCCCCGTATTCGCGAGCGCCGCGCGGTGCTGTCGGGGTACCTGTCGGGCGGCGAGCAGCAGATGGTGGCGATCGGGCGGGCGCTGATGGCGCGGCCGCGCCTGCTGATGCTCGACGAGCCGTCGCTCGGCATCGCGCCGCTGATCGCGCAGGCGATCTACGAGGCGGTCGGGCGGCTGTGTCGGGACGGCGGTCTCACGGTTCTATTGGTCGAGCAGAACGCGCGCCTCGCGCTGGAGGCCGCAGGGCAGGCCTATGTGCTGGAGAACGGCCGGGTCGTGCTCGATGGCACCTCTGCGGAGCTGAGCCGCAACGAGGACATCTGCGAGTTCTATCTCGGCCTCGGCGCCAAGGGGGCGCGGCGCAGCATGCGTGAGGTCAAGCACTACAAGCGTCGCAAGCGGTGGCTGTCGTGAGCATGATCCTGGAAGTCGAAAAGCTCGGCAAGACGTTCGGCGGCGTGCAGGCGGTCCGCGACGTATCGTTTGCGGTGAAGCAGGGCACGATCTGCAGCCTGATCGGACCTAACGGCGCCGGCAAGACGACGGTGTTCAACATGATCAGCGGCCTTGTTGCGCCGACCGTGGGGCGGGTTCGCTTCGAGGGGCGCGACATCACCGGCGCGCCGGCTCACCGCATGGCACGGCAGGGGCTTGGCCGCACCTTCCAGAATCTCGCGGTGTTCGCCCACGCTTCGGTGGTCGACAACATCCTGGTCGGCATGCATGCGCGGCTGCGTGCCAATCCGCTGACCGCGGCGCTGTACTGGGGCGGTGTGCGCCGCGAGGAGATCCGCGCGCGACAGAAAGTCGAGGAGATCATCGACTTCCTCGAGATCCAGAACGTCCGTGACCTGCCGGTCGGAACCTTGTCCTACGGCCTGCAGAAGCGGGTCGAGCTCGGGCGGGCACTGGCGACTGAGCCGCGGCTCTTGCTGCTCGATGAAATGGTTTCCGGCATGAACCAGGAAGAGACCGAAGACATTGCGCGCTTTGTTCTCGACATCAAGGAGCAGCTCAACGTCACCGTGCTCATGGTCGAGCACGACATGGGAATCGTGATGGATATTTCGGACCAGGTCGTGGTGCTGGAGTTCGGTCAGAAGATCGGCGAGGGGGCGCCGTCGGAGGTATCGCAGGATCCACGGGTGATGGCTGCCTATCTCGGCGGCACCGAGGCGAGTGCTGCAGCATGAGCGAGGCGATCCGTGATCTGGCGCGCGCCGGCGCGCTGCCGCTGCCGCAACTGGTGCGGCTTTGGGCGCTGGCGCAGCCGGATGCGCTCGCGTTCCGGGAAAAGGATTTCGGGATCTGGAAGCGGATCAGCTGGGGCGACTATGCGCGCACCATGGATCATCTCGCGCTCGGGCTTGCAGCGCTCGGCTACCAGGCCGGAGATCGGCTCGCCATCGCGGGCGAGGGCGTGCCGGAGTGGATGTATGCCGACATGGCGGCGCAGTCGCTGGGCGGAATCTGTGTCGGACTTTATCCCACCAGCCCCTGGCGAGAACTCGCCTACATCCTCGGCCATTCCGGCGCCCGCATCGTGGTTTGCGGCGACCAGGAGCAGGTCGACAAGATCCTGGAGGCCCGCCGGCAGGCCAAGCTGCCCAACCTTGCCTGGATCATCTATGTCGACGGCAAGGGCATGCGCAACTACAGCGACGAGGGGCTGATCGGCTTTGCCGACGTCGTCGCGCATGGCCGGCGGCTGGCCGAACAGGATCCCGGGCTGCTCGCTGCGCACGCTGAGCAGATGGCCGCGCGCTCTCCGGACGATCCGGCGATCATCGTCTATACGTCGGGCACCACCGGCGCGCCGAAAGGAGCTATGCTGTCTCATCGCAACCTGCTGGTCGCCGGCTGCAGCGTCGTCGACACTTTCGGCTATGACGGGCGCAACCACGAGGTGCTGTGCTATCTGCCGCTGTGCCATGTCGCCGAGCGCTCGTTCTCGACCGTGATGCAGCTGTGCTGCGGCTCGGTGGTCAATTTCGCCGAGTCCGTCGACACGGTGTCGAGCGACCTGCGGGAGATCGGACCGACGCTGTTTCTCGGGGTGCCGCGCATCTGGGAGAAGCTGCAGCAGACCATTACCATCAAGATCAAGGAATCCTATTCCCTGCATCGCTGGGCCTACCAGGCCGCGCTGGCGCTGGCGATGCCGATCGCACGGCGCGAGATCGCGGCGGGCGGGCGGCGCGTCGGGCTGTGCGATCGATTGGTGGCCTGGCTGCTCCACGTAGTCATGTTCCGCAACATCCAGCGTTTCGCCGGTCTCTACCGGGCCGACGCCTGCTTCTGCGGCGCCGCATCGGTATCGCCGGAGACATTGCTGTTCTTCCGCGCCATCGGCCTGCCGATCTACCAGGTCTATGGCATGACCGAGACCGCAGCGGTGGCGCTGCTGCAGCAGCCCGGTCATACCGGCTTTGGCTGCGTCGGTGTCCCGATCCCGTCGCTGCGATACCGGCTCGGCGAAGACGGCGAGCTGCAGATGAAGGGACCGACCGTCTTTCTCGGCTATCTCGATGCGCCCGAGGCGACAGCGGCGGTGCTGGACGACGGCTGGCTGGCGTCCGGCGACATTGCCCGCATCGTCGACGAGGAGGTGCAGATCATCGACCGCAAGAAGGACCTGATCATCACCTCGGGCGGCAAGAACATCTCGCCGTCGGAGATCGAGAACGCGCTCAAGGAGAGCGTCTATATCCGTGAGGCGATCGTGGTCGGCGACGGCCGCAACTTCGTCGCAGCGCTGCTCCAGATCGATTACGACACCGTCGGCAAGTGGGCGCAAGAGCGGCAGTTGTCGTTCACGACCTATCGGAGCCTGGCATCGCTCGGCGAGGTGCGCGAGCTCGTCGGGAAGGACGTACAGCAGGCCAACGAACGCTTCGCGCGGGTGGCGCAGGTGCGCAAGTTCTCGCTCCTGACCAAGGAGCTCGACCATGACGACGGCGAGCTGACCGCCACCATGAAGGTGCGGCGCAAGTCCATTGAGCAGAAATTCGCCGGCGAGATCGCCGAACTGTATGGAGCGCGGGCGTGAACTATTTCGGAGCCCTTGCCGGATCCGGCCTCGCGGTCGGCGCGGTGTATGGACTGGTCGCCATCGGGTTCGCGGTGATCTACCGCGCCACGCGGGTCATCAACTTCGCCCATGGCGAGATGATGATGCTCAATGCTTATCTCGCCCACACCATCGCCGTGCACACAGGGCTCGGTTTCTGGAGCCTGGTGCCGGTGGTGATCGTGGTGTCGCTGCTGATGGGCCTTGTCGTCGAGTTCACGTTGATCCGTCCCATGATCGGCGAGCCGACCATCTCCATTGTGATGATGACGGTGGGACTTGCGGTCTTTATCCGCTCGCTGGTCGTCCTGGTGTGGGGCGCCGCGCCGCTGGCGTTCTCGGCGTCGCCCGGTGATACCGTGCTGGCGCTCGGGCCGGTGCGGCTCTACCTCGCCCAGGTTATCGCGATCGGTTTCCTTGTCGCCATCATGGCCGGCTTTGCTGCGTTCTACCGCTACACTCGCGCCGGCATCGCAATGCGGGCGGCTGCCAACGACGAGACGGTGGCGTTGCTGATGGGCATCGACGTGCGCCGCATATACGCGCTGGCGTGGGGGCTTGCGGCAAGTACGGCGGGACTAGGTGGCCTGCTGATTTCGACCATCTACGAGATCGGGCCGGACATGTCGGCCTTCGGCCTGCGGGCTTTCCCGGCGACCATCCTCGGCGGGCTGGACTCCGCCGGCGGATCGGCGCTCGGCGGCGTCCTGATCGGGATCCTGGAGAACCTCGGCGAGGGATATGTCGGGCGTGGCCTGAAGGAGATCATCGGCTTCGCCATCATTCTGGTGGTGCTGATGGTGCGGCCGTTCGGCCTGTTCGGCACACGCAACGTGGAGCGGGTGTGATGCGGGCAGGGCATTTCAAGCAGAGTTACGCCGAGCTGGTGGCGCTGACCGACTCCGGTCCGGTCAAGGCCTGGACAATCGTGCTGCTCGCTGCATGCGTCGCGCTGCCATGGGTGGCGGGGGCGTATACGCTGACGCTTGCGACCACGATTCTCATCACCGCGATCGGCGTCGTCGGCCTCAATCTCCTGACCGGCGTCTGCGGCTTGATCTCGCTGGGACATGCCGGATTCCTTGCCATCGGCGCGTACACCGCCGGCATTCTGGCCGTCGACCTGCATGTCCCCATCTTGCCCGGCATGGTTGGCGGCGGGCTGCTGGCCGCGGCGCTGTCGCTGCTGGTCGGCATCCCGTCGCTGCGGTTGAAGGGATTGTACCTCGCCATCACGACGCTGGCGTTTACCATCATCATCACGCATGCGATCCTTAATCTCGACAGCCTGACCCGTGGCTCCGCCGGCATGTCGCTGCCGGCGTCCAACGTGCTTGGCATCCCGCTCACCAGCAAGGTGTCGTTCTACTATTTCAGCCTCGCGATGTGCGTGCTGTTTGTCCTCGCAGCTCTCAACATCATGCGCAGCCGGATCGGCCGTGCGTTCGCTGCGATCCGCGATCACGACACGGCTGCGGAAATGATGGGGATCAACCTCGTCGCCTACAAGCTGATGGCGTTCGCGATCTCGGCATTCTTTACCGGCGCGGCGGGGGCGCTGTCGGCCTACCAGGTGCGCTACATCAACGTGGACAGCTTTGCGGTGCTGGTGAGTATCGAAGCGCTGGCGATGATCATCGTCGGCGGCCTCGGTTCGATCGCCGGCGCCATTCTCGGCACCGTGTTCATGGCGCTGCTGCCGGAATTCACCCGCGGGCTGTTCGATGCGGTCGGCGGCGGGGTGACCGAGGTGTTTTCGACGCGTGCGCTGGAGGTCCGCGGGCTGATCTACGGCGTCGTCATCATGGTCGTGCTGCGCCTGCAGCCGGACGGTTTGATGGGGATCTGGCGCGACGCTTCCCGGATCTGGCGCAACTGGCCGTTCCGCTACTGACAATCATAACCAATGTATGGGGAGAGAAACATGACGTCGATCAAGACATCTGCGCTGTGCCTGGCGCTCGGCATTCTCGCGGGCGCCGCCCAGGCGGCCGAACCGGGCGTTACCGCGTCCGAGATCCGTATTGGCGAGGTGCTGCCGCTCACCGGACCGGTGAGCTTCGCCGGCGAGGCCCATTTCCTCGGCACCAAGGTCGCGCTGGCGGAAGCCAATGCAGCGGGTGGCGTCGCCGGCCGCAAGGTGGTGGCCGCGACGGAGGACGACGGCTACGTGCCCGCGCGCGCCTTCCAGGCGGCGCAGAAGCTCCTGGCCGATGGTGTGTTCGCCATCACCGGTACCTCGGGGACCAGCCATCTCAATGCGATGCTGCCGCTGTTCATTGAGCAGAAGGTGCTGACCATCGTGTCCATCAACCCGGCCGAGCAGGCTTATAATCCGGTGAAGAAGAATATCTTTGTGATCGGCACCGACTACGGCAACGCCGTCTACGCCGTCACCAAGTATGCCGTCGAGAAGCTCGGCAAGAAGAACGCACGCTTCGGCATGGTGTACCAGGACGACGATTTCGGCGCCAATAACCTTGCGGGCTACCAGCGGGCGGTCAAGGATTTTGGCCTCAAGAACGTGGTCGAGATTCCCTACAAGCGCGGCCAGAAGGACTTTTCGGCGGAAATGCTGCGGGTGCAGAACGAGAAGGTCGACTTTCTCGTGTCCGGCGGCATCATCGCGGAGAACGTCGCCATCTTCAAGGAAGCCAAGAAGCTCGGCCTCAGCGATTTGCGCGTCGGAACGGTGTGGACGGCGCATCTGCCGATCGTGCAGCAGCTCTCCGGCGAAGCGGGGGAGGGCTACTACACTGCCGACTACATGGCGGACCTGTCGGACGCGGAAGCGGCCCCGTTCGTCGAGGTGGCGAAGAAGTACCTGTCGGCGGACGAGATGAAGAAGGTCAACCGTTACACCATGGCGGCCTACAGCGGCGCCAGCATCCTGATTCAATCCATGCGAGCCTGCGAGAAGGACCTGACGCGGGATTGCGTCATCGCACAGCTCGAGAGCGGCAAGACGTTCGCCGTCAACGGCGCCACCGCGCCGTTCGGCTTCTCGCAAACCAAGCACTTTTCGGACTCGCCGGTGCGCGTGATGCAGAACGATTTCAAGAACGGCCGTTTCGTCCGGGTTACGGAGTGAGGCGGCGGCCGTGCTTTCGCTCCGGTATCCGCGGTCCGCAGATGCTATATCTAGGGCTGCAGAATCGGCAGGAAGGGATGCACTGATGGCGAGGACCACCGGCTCGACGGGAGCCAAGACCAAGGAGACCATCCGTCGGGCAGCCATCAAGCGCATCTACCAGCACGGCTTCGAGGCGATGAAGCTGCGCGACCTCGCCGACGATGTCGGCATCCAGGCGGGGTCGCTCTATAACTATATCAAGTATAAGGAAGATTTCCTCTACGAGCTGCTCAAGGAGGTGCTCGACGAGCTGCTCGAGGGCCTGCCGCAGGAGCTCGACGGGGCGAACACGCCGCTCGAGGCGCTGGACCGTTTCATCGCGTTCCACCTGCGCTGGCACACCGCCCGGCGGGAAGAGGTCTTCATCGGCAACATGGAGCTGCGCAGCCTGTCGGGGGCTCACCACGCCGAGATCGTCGGGCTGCGGGAGACCTACGAGAAGAGGCTGCGGGACATTCTGGACTGGGGCAACAAGGAGAAGGTCTGGCGGGTCACCGACACGAAAGTAGCGACCTATGCCATCATCTCCATGCTGACCGGCGTCTGCAACTGGTACCGGCCACGCGGTCGCCTGTCGCAAGAGCAGATCATCGAGATCTACCGCGAACTGGTGCTGCGCGGCGTCGGTCTGATCAAGAAGTAGGAACGAAGGGACGTGACATCACCATGTCGGCTGGCGTATTAAAAAAACGGTCAACCGCTTGTTTTGTGACAGCGGACGCTCTAGCACGGCAGCCCGGACACAATGCGCTGGCTGACAAGCGATCGGGAGAGGACAAGCAACATGCGATATCGTAAGCCGCTGGCGTTTTCCCACGGGATCGCCGCGACGTTCAGCGGGGTCGAGACGGCGCCCCAGGCCGCCATTCGCAGCCTCCAGGAGCAGCGTCTCGCCCGTCAGATCGACTATCTCGCAGCGCGCTCGCACTTCTATCAGCGCCGCTTCCGCGAGGCGGGGATCGACCCGTCACGGATCCGCCGCATCGCCGACCTCGCGAATGTTCCGTTCACCACCAAGCAGGAGCTGCGCGACAGCCTGGCGTCCGCGCCGCCGCTCGGCGAGCATCTCGCCGCGCCACTCGAGGACGTGGTGCAGATCCAGGCGTCGTCCGGCACGACCGGCAGCCCGTCCTATGTCGGCCTGACCGAGAACGACGTGCTGGGATGGCAGGAGGCGACGGCGCGGGCGCTGTTCGCCTGCGGCATGCGGCCGGGCGACCTGGTGTTGCACGGCTTTTCCATGAGCAAGGGCTTCGTCGGCGGCATTCCGATGTTCCAGGCCATCCAGTATCTCGGTGCGCGCGACGTTCCGATCGGTGCGGATGGCGGTTTCGACCGGCTGCTGATCGCCTGCCGCGACCTGCGGCCGCGCTGCATTGTCGGCACGCCGAATTTCCTGCTGTTTCTCGCGGACAAGGCGAAGGAGCTCACCGGCGTGGAAGCGCATGATCTCGGCGTCGAGTGCCTCATCGTCGGCGGCGAGCCTGGCGGCGGCATTCCGGCGGTGCGCCAGGCGATCGAGCAGCGCTGGAATGCGACGTGCCGCGAACTGATGGGCGGCACCGACCTCGGCTGCACCTACTGGGCGGAGGCCAATGCCGAGGATGGCATGTACATGGTGGCGCCGGACCACATCCTGGTCGAGCTGATCGATCCCGACAGCGGCGAGGTGCGCCCGTTCGAGACAGGGGCGACGGGCGAACTCGTCTACACCGCGCTCGGCCGCGAGGCGTCGCCGGTGCTGCGCTTCCGCAGCGGCGACCATGTGGTGGTGACCCATGACGGTCGCGCAGGCGGGCGCACGACGCCGGCGGTGCGCTGCTTCGGCCGCACCGACGACATGCTGATCGTGCGTGGCATCAACCTGTTCCCGTCGGCGGTGCAGGACATCGTGGCGTCGACGCCCGGCACCAACCGCGTCATGCGCGTGGTCGCCGATTTCGCCGGCCACACCACGCAGGACAATCTCAAGGTGCTGGTGGAGCGCGGCGAGGCCGCCTTGCCCGACGACGATGCGGGGCTCAAGCGGCAGGTGGAGGAGCGCATCCGCAACGCGCTATCCGTCAAGGCCGACGTCACCGTCGTCGGCGCCAATTTCTTCGAGAAGCCGGGTGCACGCAAGGTCTCGTTGACTTTGCGCGCGATGCCCGATCTGAACCAGGGTGGACACCATGACTGACGGCGCGGCCGTACATCGCCCGGCGGCACCAGCAGCCTCCGAGGCCGAGCTGAACCGGCGGGCGTATCTCGACCTGCTCGCGGACCTGTTCGAGCGTCGCAAGGCGGCGCGGGTCGGCGGTCCGGAGACGGCGCGGCGCAAGCACCGTGAGCGCGGCAAGCTGTTGGCGCGCGAGCGCATCGACGCGCTGCTCGATCCCGGCTCACCGTTCCTGGAGCTTGCCGATCTCGCGGGCGAGGGGCTCTATGAGGGCGTTCCGCCTGGCGCCGGCATGATCACCGGTGTCGGCACCATTGCCGGCCGGCCCTGCATGATCATCGCCAACGACGCCACCGTGAAGGGCGGCACCTATTTCGGCATGACCTGCCGCAAGCATGTGCGGGCGCAGCGCTTCGCCTGGGACAACCGCCTGCCGTGCGTGACGCTGGTCGATTCCGGCGGCGCGTTCCTGCCGGACCAGGCCAACATCTTTCCGGACGAAGGGCTATTCGGCTCCATCTTCCACAACCAGGTCGGGATGTCGGCCGACGGCATCCCGCAGATCGCGGTGGTGCTCGGCGCCTGCACCGCGGGCGGTGCCTATATCCCGGCGCTGTGCGACGAGGTCGTGATCGTGCGCGGCCAGGGCTTCATGTATCTCGGCGGCCCACAGCTGGTGCAGGCGGCGACCGGCGAGCAGACCGACGCCGAGGCGCTCGGCGGCGCCATCATGCACAGCCGCGTCAGCGGCGTCACCGATCATCTCGCGGAGAACGATGCTCACGCGCTGGCGATCACTCGGAAGCTAGTCGCCGAGTTGCCGCAGCCGGCGCCGCCGCGCTGGACGCAGGCGCAGCCGCTGCCGCCGCTGCATCCGTCGGAGCGGATCTATGAGATCGTCAGCCGCGACGCGCGCAAGCCGACCGACACAAGGGCGATTCTGAAGTGCCTGCTGGACAGCGGCGAGCTGCAGGAATTCAAGGCCGAGTACGGCAATACCCTGATCACCGGCTTCGGCCGCATCAACGGCCATCAGGTTGGCGTGCTCGCCAATGCCGGCGTGCTGTTCACGGAATCGGCGCTCAAGGCGACGCACTTCATCAACCTGTGCTGCCAGCGCGACATTCCGCTGCTGTTCCTCGCCGATGTCTCCGGTTTCATGGTCGGCCGCGAGGCGGAGACCGCCGGCATCGCCAAGGCCGGCGCCAAATTCATCACCGCCATGAGCTCGGCGTCGGTGCCGAAATACACCATCATCATCGGCGGCTCCTATGGTGCGGGCTATCTCGCGATGTGCGGCCGCGCATTCAAGCCGACCGCGATGTTCATGTGGCCGAACGGCCGCGCCGCCATCATGGGGCCGGAGCAGGCGGCCACCACGCTGGCGCTGGTGCGGCGCCAGATCGTCGAGCGCGGCGGGAAGGCATGGACCGCGGAGGCCGAGGAGGCGTTCAAGGATCCGATCCGCCGCGAGTACGAGACCTTCGCCAACGCCTATAATTTCGCCCGCAACCTGTGGGTAGACGGCGTCATCGAGCCGGCCGAGACCCGCGACGTCATGACGTTGCTGCTCGACCTCGCCAGCCGGACTCCGCGTCGGCAGACGCAGTTCGGCGTGTTCCGGATGTGAGGGGTTCGCCCATGTTTCGCAAGATCCTGATCGCCAACCGTGGCGAAATCGCCTGCCGTATCGCAAGGACGTGCCGCCGGCTTGGCATTGGCGTTGCGACCGTGCATTCGGCGGCCGATCGCACCGCGCTGCATGTGCGCGAGATCGGCGAGTCCGTCGAGATCGGCCAAGCCGCAGCCAGCGACAGCTATCTCGTCATCGACCGTATCGTCGCCGCCGCGCGCCGCGTCGGCGCCGATGCGGTCCATCCCGGCTACGGCTTTCTCGCCGAGAACGGCGACTTCGCCGCGGCGCTGGCGGCGACCGGCATCGCCTTCATCGGCCCGTCGCCCGACGTGCTCCGCAGCTTCGGCAACAAGGCGGCGGCCAAGCAGATCGCGCGCCGCGCCGGCGTTCCCGTGGTGCCGGGGACGGAGGAGCCGAGCGCGTCGGTCGACGACGTCGCCGCCGCCATCGCCGGCATGGCGCTGCCGGTGCTGCTCAAGGCCGCTGCGGGCGGCGGCGGCAAGGGCATGCGCGTGGTCGCGACTGCAGCCGGCGCGCGCGCCGATATCGCCGCGGCGATGCGTGAGGGCCAGAGCTCGTTCGGCGATCCGCGGCTGATCGTGGAGCGCTTCCTGCCGCAGGCGCGCCACATCGAGGTGCAGATCCTCGGCGACGGCAAGGGCGATGTCATTCACCTGTATGACCGCGAGTGCAGCCTGCAGCGCCGGCATCAGAAAGTCGTCGAGGAGGCGCCGGTGCTGAGCCTCGCGCCCGTATTGCGGCAGGAGATCCTCGCCCATGCGGTCCGGCTGGGTGCGGCGGTCAACTATGCGGGCCTCGGCACGGTGGAGTTCATCGTCAAGGACGGTGAAGCGTTCTTCCTCGAGGTCAACCCGCGTATCCAGGTCGAGCATCCGGTCACCGAGATGGTGACGGGCCTCGATCTCGTCGAGCTGCAGATCCGCGCGGTGGCTGAGGGCCGCCTGCCGCTGGCACAGACCGATGTCGCGGTGTCGGGCGTCGCGGTCGAGGCACGGCTCTATGCCGAGGATCCCGACCAGGGCTTCCTGCCGTCGACCGGCACGGTGAGCGCGTTGCATCTCACCGACGCCGTCCGTGTCGAGGGCGGAATAGACACGGGCATGGCGATCACGCCGTACTACGATCCGATGATCGCCAAGCTGATCGCTGACGGTGAAACGCGGGCGCAGGCCTATGCGGCGCTCGCCACGGCCCTCAACGACTGCAGTATCGGCGGCGTCACCACCAACCTGTCGTTCCTGCAACGCATCGTCGCCGAGCCGGCGGTGCTGGCCAACGACGTCCATACCGCCACCATCGACACGATGCTGGCGGAGAAGCGCGACGTTGCGCGGCATCCGCTCGATGCCCACGTCGCCGCCGCGCTGTGGTTGCGGGCGCGGCGTGACGGTCAGACGTGGTGCGGCCGGGAAGGCCTGGCCGCTTGGCGGTTGGGCGTGGGAGAGATCATGCCCGCCACTGCGCCGGCGATCCGGCTTGCCGCATCGGGCCGCGATCATCAGGTGACGTTCGGCCGCGCCGGGCGGGGTCACGATCTTCTCGTCGATGTCGACGGTGAGGTTCGGTGCCTTCGGATCGACGAGCAGGCCGCCGGCCGGGCGACGGTGTTCTGCGATGGTGTCGCCGTCACGGTGTCACCGGTCGTCACGGACGCGCTCGCGGGTTTCGCGTCGGCCGTGGCGAACGCCAGCTTCGAGGTGCAGCCCTACCTGTCCGGGTCGCTGCTGGCGCAGGGCGGCGCGGGCGACGGCCAGGTGCGCGCACCGATGATGGGGCGTGTCGTCGCCGTCCAGGCCGCGGAAGGACAGGTCGTTGCTGCAGGAGATGTGCTCGCGGTGATGGAATCCATGAAGATGGAGCTGACCATCGCGGCGCCCGTGGCGGGGCGGGTCACCGGTATCGATTGTCCGGTCGGCGGCACCGTGGAGCGCGATCAGGTGGTGTTCGTGCTGACGCCGGCGCTGGAGCAGGTGGCATGAGCGACCTGCCAAAGCGCATCGAGATCCATGAGGAAGGCCCGCGTGAGGGATTCCAGTTCGAGAAGCGGCTGTTTCCGCTTGCTGAACGGATCGCGCTCGTGAACGCGTTATCGCAGACCGGCTTGAAGCAGATCCAGGTGGCGTCGTTCGTCAATCCCCGGAGGGTGCCCCAGATGGCGGATGCCGCGGAGCTCTTCGCGGGGATCGCCAAGGTACCGGGCGTCGCCCACACCGCGCTCTGGCTGAACGCGCAAGGCTTCCGACAAGCGGCGGCCACACCGAACGTTGATCTCAAGGGGATCCTTCTGCTCTACGCCTCGGATGCCTTTGCGCACCAGAACAACGGCTGCGACGCTGCCGCCATGCAGCGCCAGCAGGAGGACTGGATCCGTCTCTATGACGAGGCGGGCGTGGCGATCGAGGCGGCCTACATCATGACGGCGTTCGGCTGCAATCTGCAGGGTGATATCCCCGTTGCAGCGGTCACCGACCAGGTGCGCTGGCTGGCCGACTGCTTCAAGACCGCCGGGCGGCGCCTGCCGGTGATCTATCTGGCCGACACCGTGGGGTGGGCGGTGCCGACCACGATCGAGCAGCGGGTGGGGGCGGTCCGCGAGGTGGTGCCGGAGGCGCGCATCGGCCTGCACCTTCACGACACCCGGGGCAGCGGACCGGCCAGCTTCTACGCCGCATTGCGCATGGGTGTGGAGCTGTTCGACAGCTCCGTGGCTGGTTTGGGTGGTTGTCCCTTTGCCGGTCATGGAAGCCATGCCGCAGCCGGCAACATTTGCACCGAAGACATCGTCTTCATGGCCGAGGAGATGGGCATCGAGACCGGCGTCGACCTCAGCGCGGTGATCGAGGCGGCGCAACTGGCGGAACGCATCATCGGCCATCCGCTGGGCGGTCGGATCATGCACAGCGGCTCCCTCAAGCGCTACCGGGCGATGGCATGAGCGAGAAGATTGCCATCGTCGTCGACGGCAGCTTGCCGGCGGGCCTGCTTGCGAACGCCATCGCGGTCGCAGCCTTTTCGATCGGGGTGCGGCGTCCCGACCTGCGCGGGAGCGATCTGTTGTCGGCAGACGGGATGCTGGTCCCGGGCATCGTGAGCATCGCCATGCCGGTGTTGACCACGTCTGCGGAACGACTGCACGCGATCCATACGCAGGCGGTCGCTCTTCCCGCGGATGAGGGCTTCGTCGTCATCGGCTTCACCGAACAGGCGCAGCGGCCGCAAACCTACGAAACCTACGCTGCGACCATCCAGCAGACGCCCGCCGTCAAGCTGTGCTACCGTTCGATCGCGCTCTACGGTGCGCGCAAGAAGGTGGACAAATTGGTCGGCAACCTGCCGCTCCTCAAGCAGATGGCCTCGTCGGCCTCCTAGTGGCGGTCCTTGCGCGACGATGCCTGATGCCGGAGGCGCGCATGGCGGCTCCGATGGTCGGTATGGTTTTCGGTCGAGACGCTCGGCTGGAGCCCGGCCCTGTCGCGAAACTGTAATATTGCCTCACTAACGTCCGCCGCGCCGTCGGAGAGATGAACGATCAATGTTGGCGTGCCGGCCGAGAGGCATTGGCATGCCGACATTTGCTGCCCTGATCCGCACGGGCGGACAGTGGTGATGTTGCAGTTGGGTCAAGCTATCGTCAGACTGGATCGCTTCGATTGGCTGGGCTGCCGGGCCGGCGTCGGGCGCGCGCTGGGCTGGATCCTGGCGCCGCTGTGTTCGCTGCTGATCACGATCGAAACGGTCATGGCTCAGGGGGCCACGATAGATCGGCCGCTTGAGTTCAATATACCCGTGCAACCGCTCGATGCCGCACTCGGTCGCTATGGCGATGCGACCGGGCGCGAGGCGCTGTACGATACCAATGTCGCGATCGGTCGGATGTCGGGAGAAGTCCGCGGCCTGTTGACGCCCGATGAGGCATTGAAAAAGCTGCTCTCCGGCACAGGTCTGTCGCCACGGTTCGTCGCGGAGAACTCCTTCGTCCTGTTGCCGACGCCTCTCGGGGCCGTGCGGAACGCGACTCAGGACGTGCCTTTGGCGCACCAGCGGTACTATGGAGTGATTCAGGAAGATCTTTTGGCTGCCTTGTGCCGCACGCCCAGGGCCCGGCCGGGGCGCTACCGCCTCGTCGCACTCTTCTGGATCGGTCGTACGGGAAAAGTTGAGCGAGCGCAGCGGATTGGCTCTGCCGGCGCGATCGACGTCGATCATCAGATCGATGCAACGCTGGACAACATCACGTTTCGCGCACCCCCGCCGGCAGGCTTCGCGCAGCCCGTTCTTGTTCTGATCGTGCCGCAGAAGCCCGGCGCAGCCTCCGATTGCGACAAGATCGATGTCGGCGTGCGGGGGATCGGGGACGTGCGATGACTGAGCCTGCCCTCAGCGTCATCCGGCGGTTGTTCGTCGATCGGTATGATGATCTGAAAAGGCGCTTGACGAAGCGCCTCGGATCGGCCGATCTCGCCGGCGATGCGATGCAGGATACGTGGTTGCGGCTGGCGCGCGTCGAGACGGTCGGCACCGTTCAAAGCCCCGGCAACTATTTGTTCCGCATCGCATTGAATGCCGCGGCCGATCAACGCCGGCTCGATCGGCGGCATGCATCGGCGGTCGAGATCGAAAGCCTGCTGGAGCTTCCCGACGAGACGCCATCGCCGGAGGACGTGGTGCTGGCACGGTCCGATCTCGATGCGTTCAAGGTGATCATGACTGAACTTCCGGCGCGGCGGCGCGCCATTTTCCTGGCAGCGCGGGTCGGTAACATCCCGCGCCAGGAAATCGCCGACCGGCTTGGCATTTCCCGGCGTCTCGTTGCGAAAGAACTGTTGCTCGCGCATGAACATTGCGTTGCGCGGTTCAAGGCGCTGATCGGGGGACACGAGGAAGGACCAAGAGCCTGAATGAGCACGACCGACCATCGCGGCGGTGATCTGACCCCGGTCGAGCACGAGGCGATTGCCTGGGTGCAGAAGCTTGCGTCGGGAGAAGCAACGCCGGAGGATCTCGCGGCGTTGAAGGTGTGGCGTGCACAGAGCCCGCAGCACTCGGCCGCTTTTGCCGAGGCAAGGCAGGTGTGGAGCAGGTTGGGTGCCGCCGGCCGACGCCTCCACGCCGCGGACGTTGACCTCGCGGCCGAACTCGACGCGCTGGGCCGGCAGCGCAGAGCCGTCAACCGTCGCATGATGATGAGCGGCGGCGCTGCTGCGCTGGTCGCGGCCGCGGTCTATGGCGTGGTTGATCCCCCGCTGGGGCTGTGGCCATCGCTGGCCGAACTCAACGCGGACTATCGCACCGGCACGGGCGAACAGCGCACGGTCACCGTCGCCGGCGATGTTGCGGTCAGCCTGAATACGCAGACCAGCCTTGCCGTTCGGTCGACAGACGGCCCGGCGGATCGCATTGAGTTGATCGCGGGAGAAGCGTCGTTCTCGACCTCGGGCGCGGCACGGCCGTTGGTCGTCATCGCCGCGAGCGGAATGACGACGACAGAGGCCGGCCGGTTCGACGTTCGCCACCTGGCGCAAGGAGAGCAATCGACCGTCAGCGTGACCTGTTTTGACGGCGTCGTCCGCATCGACCATCGGGCCGGGACGGCTGCCCTGAGGCCTGGGCAGCGTGTCCGCTATGATGCGGAAAAGGTGGGGCAGATTGTCGCAATAGATCCGGGCGCGGCATCGGACTGGCGACGCGGCCTCGTCGAGTTTCGAGGCACCCCCCTCAACGAGGCGGTCGAGGAAATCAATCGCTACCGGCCCGGTCGCATCGTCCTCCTGAACGCCGAGTTGGCCAAGAAGCAACTCAGCGGCCGGTTTCGGATCGATCAGATGGACAAGGTCCTGCTGCAGCTCGAGCAGGTCTTCAGTGCACGGCTTCAAAAGCTTCCAGGCGGAATTGTGCTGCTGAGCTGAGACAGGTTCGCGGCCGCCGGTCGCTCGCCAGAAAATCATTCCCGCAACCGTGCTCAACCGCCTGCGGATTTCTGTCTTACCGGTGAGACCCCATTCAACCCCGGCGACTGCGGCATCCGGCTGCAGCGATCGGGATGTTGTCGCCTGAAGGATCAGCCGATGTTCGTCCATGTCGCCGCACCTCCCGCCGCCCGCGAGCGTCGCGTTCACAGGCGTTCGGCGCTGCTGGCCGGTGCGAGCCTGCTGGCCCTGATCGTGGGGGGCGTGAGCGGTGCTTCTGCGGCGCAGCTCGGCGGCGGCCCGGGCGTGCCGGCGACGACGTACGCGGTGGATGCAACGGCCATGGCCGCGCAGCAGGCGGCAGCCGCGGCTCAGCAGGGCCAGAGCGCGATGCGCCGCTCGATCGAGGCGATCCAGGCGATGCAGGGCGCCCAGTCCGCAGCGCGCGCGGCCGTCGCCGCTGCGCAGCGTTCGGTGACGCTGCCGCAGGTGGCGGTGCCGAACGGCCTCGCCGCGGGCGGCCTGCAGGTTGCCCCCAACGCGACATGGAGCGGCGCCAATGCGCCCGTGCAGAGCGTGAGCGGAAACGGCACGACCGTCACCATCGATCAGACCGCCAAGCAGGCGATTTTGAATTGGCAGACCTTCAACGTCGGCGCCAAGACCACGGTCAACTTCAACCAGCAGGGAACGGACTGGACGGTCCTGAATCGCGTCACCGGCAATACGGGGCCGAGCCAGATCCTCGGCCGGATCAACGCGGCGGGGCAGGTGCTGGTGATCAACCAGAATGGCATCATCTTCGGTGGTGCCAGCCAGATCAATGTCGGCTCGCTGGTGGCGTCGACGCTCGACATCACCGACAAGACGTTCAATACCGCGCTGCTCAACCGCTCACCGTTCGACGGCGCTGGCAATCTGCAGGCGCCGATCTTCGGCAACAGCAGCGGTTCGGCCGGCGACGTCATTGTCGAGGCCGGCGCAGTGATCGTCACCGCGCCGCCATCCTCGGCGACGACGGCAGGCGGCAATGCGTTCCTGTTCGGCGCCAATGTGCAGAACGCCGGCAGCATTGTGACGCCGGGCGGCCAGGCGGTACTCGCGGCCGGCACGTCGGTTTACATCACGACCAGCAGTAACGCGAGCCAGCAGGGCCTGTCGTTCAATGTGCTCAACGGCGGTACGGTCACCAACACTGGCCTGGTCGCGGCGCCGACCGGCAACATCACGCTGGTCGGCATGGACCTCGAGCAATCCGGTGTGCTGGTGGCGACCACGTCGGTCAACCAGGCCGGCTCGATCCTGCTGTCTGCACAGCAGGGATTGCAGCGTGTGACGGGGGGCGACTACGTGCCGTATGCGGTGCCGAGCCAGACCGGCACGGTGCGGCTCGCGGGCGGCAGCCTCACCGCGGTGCTGCCCGAGGAAGACGGGCTGACCGCGAAGGACACCCAGCCCCAGGCACAATCGCGGATCACGGTCGAGGGCGGTTTTGTCAACGTGCAATCGCGGGCTGCGATCATTGCGCCGTCAGGGCGCGTGGCGCTGGAGGCGTCGAGCTTTGGCGACCAGCTGTATCGGCTGGACAATTCCGGGACCAGCCTCAACGCCAGCTCGCGCCGCGATAGATCGCGCGTGCTGGTCGACGGCGGGGCTCTGATCGACGTGTCGGGGTTGCAGGCGATACCGGTCGCGGCGGCGAACGACGTGGTGCAGGTGACCGTGCGCGCCAACGAATTGCGCGACTCGCCGCTGCAGCGTGGTGGCGTCCTGAACAGCAAGGACGTGTGGGTCAACGTTTACGGCCTCAACCCGGTGGCTTCGGACCGGGTCTATACCACGGGCGGCCTGCTGGAGGTGTCGGGGTGGCTTGGGCAGATCGCCCGGCCGATCGACCAGCGCCTGACCACGGGCGGCACCGTGATGGCCTATTCGTCGGGCGATGTCGTGTTGCGTCCGGGGGCGTCGATCAACATTGCCGGCGGCTCGCTCGCGCACCAGGCCGGCTATGTGCCTGCGACCTGGCTGGTCGGTTCTGACGGGCGCATCTACGACATCAATCAGGCGCCGGCCGACCTGACCTATGTGTCGGTCGGCGTCGGCTTCACGGTGAACCACGCTCACTGGGGCGTCACCGAGTTCTATGCCGACTCGCTGTTCCCGACGTCGCGCTACCAGCCGGCCTACCTCGAAGGCCGTGCCGCCGGCGCCTTGACCGTGATCGCGGCCGCTGCCGAAGTCGATGCCACCGTCGTCGCGACTACGGTCAACGGCCCCTATCAGCGCACCGCCAACACGCTGCCGACCGGCGCCGCGCTGACCATCGGCGCGCCCGATGGGCTCCTCATTCCCGCCAGCGTGGTGATCGCGCCTTCGGTCATGCCGCCGGATCTTCCGACCGCGACGTCGGCACTGCCGGCGTCCTGGCAGCAGACGGTCTATCTGTCGGCCGATCTGCTCGACAAGGCGAGCTACGGCAGCATCACCATCAATGCCGGGGGCGGCGTCGCCGATCCGGTCAGCAAGGCCGTATCTCCCGCGATCAGCGTCGTGGGTGGTGCGAAGCTGCAGGTTGCGTCCGGCGGCTCGATCACCCTGAACTCCAATGTCGCTCTCACCGGTGGGGGCATTTCGATCGATGGCGCGCTGGTGGCGCGGGCGGGCTCCGTGTCCATCAACGCGGCGCTTGGGGGAAGCATTGTCTTCACCGGCGACGTCGAGCTGCATTCGGGCAGCGTGATCGACACCCGTGGCCTGTGGGTCAACGATCTCGCGGGCAGCAACGACACGGCGCCGGCGCTCTCCAACGGCGGCAACGTCCAGCTGGCGGCCTATGGCAGCGTCCGGATCGATGGCGGAGCGCTCATCGACGCATCGAGCGGCGGCTGGGTGCAGAGCAATGGCAAGTTCAAGAGCAGCGGCGGCCTGCCGGTCGGCGCTGGCGGCAACATCACGCTGATCAGCGACGGCTTCGGCGCGACGCTCAAAAATTCGACGACGCTGGCGCAGACCTATCCGGGGCGCGTGTATCTCGACGGCTCGGTGCGCTCTTTCGGTTTCAGCCGTGGCGGCACGCTCGCCATTACCACGCCCGTGATCCAGATCGGCGGCAGCGCCATCCTTCCGCTCAGTACGGTGAGCAGCATCAACGCCAACGGCACCAGCAACCGCACGCCGGTCGATCCCGCCAGCGTGATGTGGCTGTCGCCGGGCTTCTTTGCCAACAGCGGTTTTGGCCAGTACGATCTCTACAGCTACCAGAGCCTGACGGTCGCGAGCGGCGCCGATCTCGAGCTGCATGCGGTCAACCTCGTGCCGAATGCGCAGGCGATGCTGGCGCCGACCGGCGGCGATGTCATGAGCGTTGCTTCGCTGCAGCGGCTGCCTGCCTATCTGCAGGCAGCCCCCGTCAATTTGGTCCTGAGCGCGGTCGATGCCTTTAACGGCAACCTCGACCTACAGCGGGGCGCGGTCATCAATGCCGATCCGCAAGCGACGGTCTCGCTGCATGCGCGCCATCAGTTGTCGATTGACGGCACCATCAACGCGCCCGCGGGGACCATTAATCTCGACCTCACCGGCACGACGAACATCTGGAACTCCATCAACGAAGTTGTCGGTGTGACGCCTCACAACGGGCCAGTGTACGCCGCCACGCAAACGCTGTGGATCGGCGCGGACGCGCGGTTGCTGGCGCCGGGCCTCGTGGCATCGACGCTGGATGCGTCGGGCCGCCCGGTGAACACCGTGCTCGGCGGCGGGCAGGTCAACATCAATCAGGATGCGCAGCCGTCGCTTTATTATCCCTATGCCGCGGTGCAGCCTTCCGGCGAGCAGCCGCTCGGCGTGGTCGTGGCGCAGGCCGGCGCGGTCATCGATGTGTCCGGCGCGTCCGGCACGATGGTGCAGGTTGCGGGCGTGTCCGGGCTGACCCCGACGAATGTTGCGACTGTCGGCGGCGGCATCGCGATCCGGGCATCGCTCGGCCTGCTGCTCGACGCCACGATGAAAGCCCAGGCCGGCGGCGCGGGTCTGGCCGGCGGCAGCCTGACCATCGACCAGGTCATCGGCAGCTATGCCGCCGACAGTTCCGGGGTCTCCCATCTCGTGCAGCCGGTGTTCCAGACGATCGTCAGCCAGGCCGCACCGATGATGGCCGCTGGACTCACATCCGGGCAGGCGATCCCGGGCAATCTGCTCGGCTCGATCTTCATCGGTGCGGACCAGATATCGCGCGGCGGCTTTGCGTCCGTGGCGCTCGGCGCGGTCGATGCGCTGGTGTTCAATGGCAGCGTTAATCTCGCCATGGCGCGCAGCCTGACCATCAATGCCAGCAACATCAGCGCCACGCCGGGCGCGAGCGTCCGCCTCAGCGCGCCCTATGTCGATATCGGTGGCGGCCAGCGCAACCTCAACGAATTTAACAACATCAGCTTTGTCGGTCTGGGCAGCTATGGCGCCGTGCCGGTCGCCGGCACGGCACATCTCGAGGTCGATGCCGACCTCATCGACATCGAGGGCATGCTGAACAGCGGCGCGAGCTACCGCTATGTCACCAGCTTCGTGAATTCCTATACTCCGGTCCAGCAGGCGGTGTCGCTGCCGGGCTTCGCCGACATGACATTCAATAGCCGTGGCGACATCCGCCTGGTACCGGTTGCCAGCGCGTCACATTTCTATAGCGGCAACAAGCCGAGCACACTGGCGACAGTGGGCGATGTGACGTTCACCGGGACGGAAGTCTATCCGATCAGCACGGCGCCGATCACCAACGGCGCCGGCTTCATCTTGCCCAGCGGCTTGTTCCTGATCCAGGCGAGCGGGCCGAACAGCATGGTCCGCTTTGCCAGCAATGGCGAGGCGCCCTATACACCGCTGTCGGCGGGCGGGTCCGTGCAGATCATTGCGCCGACCATCAACCAGGGCGGTGTCCTGCTGGCGCCGCTCGGCCAGATTACCTTCGGCAATCCAAGCAATCCGTCGGTGACGGGGGCCATCAACCTGCTCCCGGGCAGCATCACCTCGGTGTCGGCGAAGGGCGCGTTAATTCCTTACGGCGCACCGCTCGGCAACACCGACTGGATCTACGGCACCGACAACAGCGGCACGCCGCAAGCGCTGAGTGCGCCGCCAGCCAAGACGGTTTCGTTCTACGGCCAGGCGCTGACGGTGGCGGGCGCGTCCGGGGGGGCGGCCGCCGCGCGCATCGACGAGTCCGGCGGTGGCGACCTCTACGGCGCGCAGTTCGTCAGCGGCGCCGGCGGGTCTGTCGATACCCTCAATGGCACCCAGACCTTCGCGATCCTGCCGAGCCTCGGCAATCGCTATGCGCCGCGCGACCCGCTGATGCAGCTCAGCGATCCGACCAAGCGTTCGTCGGCGCCGGTCGGCCTGCAGGTCGGCCAGCAGGTCACCCTCAGCAGCATCCCCGGGCTGCCGGCTGGCACCTACACCTTGCTGCCGGGGCACTACGCCCTGCTGCCCGGCGCCTTCAAGCTCACCGTCGCGGCGAGCCAGACCACCGCGACCGGGTTGATGACCGGCGCGCTGCGCAATGGCTCCTACCAGGTGCTCGGCTATGGCATGGTCGCCAACACCAACCTGCGCGACGCGCTGCCGTCGCTCTACACCGTGACGCCGGGCGCGGTGGTGCGCCAGCAGTCGCAATACAACGAGACCACGATCAGCCAGTTCTTCGCGTCCAAGGCGGCCGCGAGCGGCATCGCGGCGCCGTACCTGCCGATCGATGCGGGTCAACTCGTGATCAACGTCATCAACAGCCTGTCGTTGCCGACCACCGGCGGCTTCGGGGACTTCACCACCCCGGCAGGCGGGCGGGGCGGGCAGGTCGACATCGTCGCGTCCAATCTCGAGATCCTGGCGGACGGCGGCACCGCATCGCCGGGCATGACCGGGCTGTCGGCGAGCGCGCTCGATGCCATCGGCGCCCAGAGCATCCTGATCGGGGGGACGCGCAGCCTCAACGGCAACGTGCTGACCATCACGCCGGCGGCTCAGACGCTGCAGATCGACAGCGGCGCGGTACTGGCCGCGCCCGAGATCATGCTGACAGCAAGCGGCATCATCACCATCGGTTCCGGCGCACGGATCGACACCACCTCGTTCGGCACGATCCCCACGCTGTTCCCGAACGATCCGAAGACCGGCAAGACCCTGGGATCGATTGCGCTGGCACGTGTCAGCGGCGGCGGCGCGGGCGCGTTCGTGCTCGTCTCCAACGCACCGGTGCTGCCGGTCACATTGCCGACGGGAAGCAGCACCGGCGCAAGCAAGCTGACGATCAACGCGGGGGCGGACATCTTCGCCGGCAGCGCGCTGGCGCTGAGCGCGGCGAACACCATCACCGTGGATCCGTCAGCCCGCTTCGCAGCGCCGACCGTGATGGTCAGCGTGCCGGTGATCAACTTCGGCACGGGCGGCGCCTCGGGGTTCAACCTGACGGGCAGCCTGCTGGCGCAACTGTCCGCAGGCGATCCACTGCGGCATCTGCCGGCGACCACGAATCTGATGCTGACGGCCTCGTCGGCGATCAATGTCTACGGCTCGGTCGATCTCGGTGACCTCGATCCGGTGACCGGTCAAGCCCTGCTCAGCGGGCTGACCTTGAGCTCACCGGTGATCAACGGCTTTGGCGCTGCCACCGACCGCGTCCGGCTGCGTGCCAGCAACATCACGCTGAAGGGCGGCGCGACAGGCGCCGCCGCGACCGGCAGCGGGCAGGGTGGGTTCGAGATCGATGCGAAGCTGCTCACACTGGGCGGCGGCGGCTCGCTCGCGTTCGGTGGCTTCAACACCGTGACGCTGGCGGCGTCCCAGCAGGTGATCGGCGGCGTGGCCTATGCGGGCCCGATCTTCGCGGGCATGATGCAGAGCGTTGGCCCGGTCTCATACGCCCCCGGGCAGGTGATGCCGGGCACCTTCAGCGCCAGCGGCAACCTGACGATTGCGGCGCCCCTGGTGACGGCGCAGGCCGGTGCACTGACACAACTCGTCGCCAGCGCCGGCACGGTTACTTTCACGGCGTTGTCGGGCGGTGTCGCGCCCGGTAGTGCTGTTCAGCCGGTGATCTCGAGTGGCGCGACACTTTCGGTGACCGCACAAAGCATCGTCCAGGGCACCACCATCAACCTGCCGTCCGGCGTGGTCACCTTCACCGCACAGAACGGCATCACGCTGCAAGCTGGATCGGTCACCAATGTCGCCGGTGCGGTGACGCCGTTCTTCGACGTGGTACGGATCGCGCCCGCCGGCAGCGTGACGCTGCAGACCGTGAACGGCGATGTCGCCGTCGCCGCCGGGGCGGTGGTCGACCTGCGTGGCGGCCGGCTCGGCTCGGTGACGCTGCCCGTGCTCGATGTCGTGGACTCCGACCAGGGCGGCAATGCCGGGACCCTCACCGTTGTTGCACCGAACGGAATGGCGCATCTCGACGGGCAACTGCTCGCCAGCGCCGATCCGCGCTACGCCGGAGGCAAGGCGATCATCACGGTCAAGTCCGGCGACGCCGGCGCGCTGCTCGGCAGCATCGCGGGCTTTGTGGGCGAGCAGTCGCTGACGCTCGCCACCGGCGACATCAACGTCGGCAGCATCACCTCCCGAGATGTCGAGCTGACCGCGAGCAGCGGCAGCATCACCGTCGCCGGGCTGATCGACGCGAGCGGTGGCAGCGATGCGATGATCCGCCTGACTGCCGGCAACAACCTGGAAATCGGCGCGCATGCGATCCTCAACGCCGGCACGACCGCCGCGAAGGGTGGCACAGTGTTCCTCGGCCTTGCCGGCACCAGCACCGGCACGATGACGTTCGATACGGATGGCAGCAGCACGCCGCTGATCAATGTCGCCGGCAGCGATCCGAACATCGCGCTCAATGGCGGGCAGATTTGGCTGCGTGTGCCGCGGACCGCCCCCGACATCAACAAGGTTACCGGTGTGCGGATCGTCAACAACGGCGTTCGTGTCGCGGGCGCGCGAGAGATCGTCGTCGAAGCGGTCAAGGCCTACGACGTTTCGGCCACGCCTTACGCCGACGCCAGTCTCGCGGCGGCCGATGCCGACGCACAAGCCTATATTGCCGCGGCGAGCATCAAGACCGGGATCGGGACGCTGACCGGCTCTGCCGTCACGGCCTTCCACCTGATGCCCGGGATCGAGTTCGACAGCTCAGGTGACCTCCAGCTGCTGCAAAATCCTTCCCCTGCCAACTCCGGCATCGACCTGCATACCTACCGCTATAACGGCGAACCGATGGTGTTGACGCTGCGCGCGGCTGGCAACCTCTTGATCAACGGCAGTCTCAGCGACGGCTTTGCCGCGCCGGTTACTTCGCCGGACGGCAGCATCTTCGCCATTGCGACGCCGCTGCCGGCAGGCTCCGGGTCCGCCACGCTGCGGCTGGTGGCGGGCGCGGATCTCGGCGGTGCCGATCCGCTCGCGGTCGTGCCTGCTATGCTGCGTTCCGCCGCCACCGCGGCCAATCCCGAGCCGGGGTCGATCATTCTTTCGGCGCCTTATCTGATCGACGCCAATGTCAACGACAGCGGCATCCTTGTTCAGATCCCGAGCGTGGTGCGCACCGGCGCACGTGACATTGAGCTCGCAGCCGCCGGCAATGTCGACATCCAGAGTGCGTTCGGCATCTACACCGCGGGAGAACCCGTGGCACCGAACTTCACGCCAGGACAGCGGCCCAAGATCATGTCGGGCTACACATATAGATACGGCAATTATCTTGGCTACGGCTATGATGTAAACTTCAAGCTGGTGTCGTATGATAAACTTTATCCGACCACATTCCATGCGAGCTATCAGGCGGGCGGCGGCAACCTCACCGTCAAGGTGCATGGCAGCCTGATCGGCGCCGACACCAGCAACAACGGCGTGACGAGTTATGCCGCAACCGCAATCGACACCTACTGGCTGTGGACCGAGCCATTGGCGGCGAGTCCGACCTGGTTTGTCAATTTTGGCACCTACTACCAACCGTATCTCGACTATGGATCCGATTCCTTCCCGTCGGTGGCTGCGTTCAGGGGACTCGGCGCGCTGGGCGGCGGCAACGCCAGGGTGACGGTCGACGGTGATCTCAGGAACGTCGACATCAGCGTGCCGACGACAGGCGGCTTGACCAGCGTCGGCACGCTGTCGGTATATGGCGGCGGCAATCTCTCGCTGGCGGTGGGCGGCGGCATCGGCAATGCCAATCTGTTCGTTGGAAAGGGGGCCGCCGACATCCAGGCCGGGGATGTCGGAATGGCGGCGATCCCGCCGCAGGACATCTACAGCCCGATCCTGATTGGTCGCGTGGATCTGCTGGTTGGCGACGCCCAGTTCAACGTCGTGTCCCGCCGGGGCATCAACGCGATGATCGGCGATCCGACTCGGGTGACGTCGCAGCCTGATCCCTTGAAAAGCGACTATTCAGTTCCGGCCGGCCTGGAGGGAAATGGCCCACCCTCGTATTACTACAACGCGCAGCGGCCATATGGCTTCTTCACCAGCATGACGGCGAACAGCGCGCTGACCGAACTTGCGGAAGGCGCCGACATCACGGTGCACGGTGATTTTGCGCCGCCGATCCTCGAATTGACCGCGGCCAGTGGATCAATCCGGGCCGGCAACACTGCCAGGGGGGGCAACGGATTCGGTTATCTGGCGTCGTTGGCGGCGCCGACTGCCCGGCTCGATCTGCTGGCTCAGCAGGACATTGTCAATTTCGGCGTCAGCATGACGGCGGCCGACTTGGTGGGCCAGATCAATGGCGCTTCCGCCCCGGCGGGGAGCGACTATGCGAGCACGCTTTCCAACCCCAGATACGACACCTGGGGCGGGGCGTTGTCATTGCCGTCGAATCTGGTGCAGTTCGACAATCCGCATGTCGTGCATGCCTATGCGGTCCAGGGGAGCTTGACGAAGTTTGCGTTGGCGACGTCCGAGCGAGCGCAGGTGCGCGCCGGTCTCGACATCGTCCAGCCAGTTCTCGACCTCCAGAACGCCGGACCAGGCGACGTTTCCCTGGTGCAGGCCGGCCGCGACATCGTCAGCTGTCAGCCCTGCAGCATCACCAATACGGATACCTTCAATATCCGCGTGGAGGGGCCCGGCTATCTCTCGGTTCTGGCGGGCCGCAATATTCTCGCTCAAGTGGGAGCGTATGGCACGCAGGGGCTCGGCATCACATCAGCCGGCAACGCCGACAATCCGCTACTGTCGCCGACCGGTGCGACGATCGGCGTCGCGGTTGGCATCGGTGCCAGCGGGCCCGACACTGCAGCCTTCATCAACCTCTATCTCGATCCGCGCAACACAGACCCGGTGACGCAAGGCTATCTGGCGCAACTCGTCGATTATATAGGCCGCGTTGAAGGCGCCGCCATCGGCCGAGACCAGGCGCTCGCCGATTTCCACGCCCTCGCACCGGCCCGGCAGCTGCCGTTCATCGAGCAGGTGTACTTCGCCGAGCTCAGGGCCGGCGGCGAGGCCGCGGCCAGCGGCAATGGGGCTGGCGGCAAGGGCTATGACCGTGCCTACCGGGCGATCCAGGCCCTGTTCCCGGGCAGTGTGATCGGCGGCACCACCACCGCCTACAATGGCAATCTATCGCTGTATCAACTCGCACGCATTCGCACCGAGCAGGGCGGAGCCATCAACATCATGGCGCCCGGCGGCGGCGTCGCTCTCGGTATCGAGAACCAGACGCCCAACCTCACCGGGCAGACCGACACCGCCCGTCCCGGCCTGCTGACGCTCGAGGGCGGTAGCATCAACATCTTCACCGACCAGAGCGTGGTGGTGGCGCAGTCGCGCGTCTTCACCGAGCTCGGCGGCGACATCCTGATGTTTTCGACCAACGGCGATCTCAACGCCGGCAAGGGCAAGCAGACCTCGATCGTGACGTCGCCGCCGCAGGTGATCTACGATCGTTATGGCCGCGCGACCAAAACCCCGAACACGCCGCAGAGCGGCGCCGGCATCGCCACGCTGATCGGCGTGCCCGGCGTGCCGCCGGGGAACGTCGACCTGTTCGCGCCGCACGGCACCATCGATGCGGGCGAGGCCGGCATTCGCGTGTCGGGCAATCTCACGCTCGACGCGCTGCATGTGCTCAACATCGCCAACATCCAGGTGCAGGGCACCTCGGTCGGCGTGCCGACGGTGCAGGGGCCGCCGGTCGGCGCGCTGACCGCGGCCAACAACACCGCGGGCGCGGCCCAGCAGCAGACGGCGGCGCCGCCGCCGGCGAACACCGGGCAGGCGTCGATCATCATGGTCGAGGTGCTCGGCTACGGCGGCGGGGGTGATGAGCCCGGAAGTGAGCCACGGCGAGACCCGAACAGACAGAGCAGCAACACCTACGACCCCAACGGAATGCTGCGTGTTCTCGGCAATGGCACCTTCACGGCCGAACAGACCGCCGCGCTGACGGCCGAGGAGAGAAGCAAGCTCAGCAGCCGGATCAGGACGGACGGACCGTTGTAGAAATGGCAACGTTCCGTGCCCCGTTGGCGAGGGGGCGGGATGCTCTGGTTGGGGAAAAGCAGGCGCTGTGGAGAACGCCTGTGACCTTGATAATTTGGTAAAATAATACCAGATCAAGTCATGGGATGCCGCCCCAACGTGCCCGTGATGGCTTGGGTGTTGGGGTGTTGCATCCGGGCCGAAGCCGACTAGATGTCTGCGGGCATGGAAAATTCAGCGCTCGCAACGTTCGTCGAAACGCATCAGCGGCTGTTCGTCCTGACGGGCGCCGGTTGCAGCACGAACTCTGGCATTCCCGATTATCGCGATAGCAACGGGGACTGGAAACGCACGCCGCCCGTCCGCTTTCAGGCATTCGTGGCCGAGGACATGACGCGGCGCCGCTATTGGGCGCGCAGCATGATCGGATGGCCACGGTTCGGGCGAGCGCGGCCCAATGATGCCCACCATGCCCTGGCGAGGCTCGAAGCCAGGGACCGATGCCGGCTTCTGCTCACGCAGAACGTCGACCGCCTTCACCAGGCCGCCGGAAGCAAGGCGGTGATTGATCTGCACGGGCGGCTGGATCTCGTCCGCTGTCTGACCTGCTCGGCGACGACCCGTCGTGCGGATGTCCAGAACGAGTTGCAGTGCCTCAATGCCGACTGGGTGGACCTTGATGCCGCCGCCTTGCCGGACGGTGATGCCGATCTCGATCATCTCGACTTTTCCGGCTTTGCCGTGCCGTCGTGCAGGGCGTGTGGTGGTCTCCTCAAGCCGGACGTCGTGTTCTTTGGCGAGAATGTTCCGCGTGATCAGGTCGCAGCCGCACAGGCGGCCATGGAAGAGGCCGACGCCATGCTCATTGTCGGCTCCTCGCTGATGGTCTACTCGGGCTTCCGCTTTGCCCAGATGGCGGCCCGGCGTGGCATCCCGATTGCTGCGATCAATCTCGGCCGGACGCGGGCCGATGAACTGTTGACGCTCAAAGTCGAAGAGCGGTGCGAGACAGCTCTTTCGTTTCTCCTGTAGACGCCTGTGGCGCAGGCGACTTGAGAGGAGCCGCGCCGGGCCGAGGCGCGCCAGCTTCACCGGCCGGCGTGTCTTCGCTATAACGCCGGGATGAAATGCCACCCGGCCGTAACGTCGCAACAACGGGCGCCTGTCGCGCCGCTTGAAGAACGGTTCGGGTGATCGAGCGTTCGTTGTCGAGAGTCCGGGCACGGTTCCCGGCAGTTGGAGTTTGCATGAGCGTCGCTTTCACCAAGGAAGAAAGTGCTGAAACCGCATCCGAGACGCTGCTGCCGGACCGTCCGATCTCGCCTCATCCCAACCTTGTCACGGCTGCGGGTCTGGGAATTCTGGAGGCTCAATTGAAGGCGGCTCGGGAAGCCTATGATGCCGCGCAGAAGATCGAGGATGTGAACGAACGGCGGCGGCAGGGAGCTCTCCCCTTGCGCGATGTGCGCTACCTGTCAGCCCGCGTCCGGACGGCTCAAGTGGTTGCGCACCCGACCGCGTTCGACACCGTTGCCTTCGGATGCACTGTCACCTTCAGCCGCGATGACGGGCGTGTCCAGACCTACCGTATCGTCGGCGAGGACGAGGCCGAACCGAAGGAGGGGTCGATCTCGTTCGTTTCACCGATGGCGCGGCTGTTGATGGGAAAGTCCGTCGGAGACGTCATTGAGACGTCGGGACAGGAAATCGAGATCGTCGCGATCTCATAGCCGCGGTGTGGCCTGCCGCGGAAACCCGTCGCCTTCGTGAGCCGGCTGCGCGCGCGCCGCTTGCTCACACGCGCGGCGCGGGGGGCTGGGCGAGCTGGCGGGCGTAGGCCTGGGCCGCCGCGATCAGGGCGTCGATGCCGCGGCGGGAGCGATCGGTGCTTGGCTTTGCGAGTTCCTGCAGGATGAGGCCGTCGACGCCCGCCAGGATGAAGCGGGCGAGTGCGGTGGAGGTGGCTGACGACAGCGGTTTCGGCTGCCGTGCGGCCATGAGCGTATCACGATACAGCCGAAGGTAGGCTTCGTACTGGCGCTCGGCCAGCCATTGCGCGCCCTCGCGGAGGGCGTAGAGCGTCAACTCGTACTGGACGATCTGGATCGTCTTCGTCTGTTGAACCACCCGCCAGGTGCTGTGCAGCATCTGCTCGATGCATTGATCCAGATCCACGCCTTCCGCCACGCGCTGCTGCCGCATCCTTTCGGCCATCTGCTCGATCAGCGATTCCAGCACGGCGACGAGCAGGGCGCTCTTGCTGTCGAAGTGATAGTGCAGGGTGGCGAGCCGGACACCGGCTTCCGCCGCGATCTTGCGCGTGGTCGTGCCGAGGACGCCGGTCTGTGCCAGCGCGCGCAGCGCGCCTTCGATGATCTGGGCGCGCGTCAGATCGCTTTTGGACATCGGCTTCTTCATGCTGGGAACCGTTGTTGCCGCTCGCAACCGCTTTGTCAAACGCGTTGCATGAAAAATGGTCGTATGACCAAAATTGGTCGATTGACCAAAATTGAAGTTGTGACTAACGTTTCCCGACCTGGCACGGCGACTGGGCCGCGGAACGCGGTCGACGTCGAGGGTGCTGCGGCCAACACGAGCCTTGGGCGGGAAACATGCTGGTAGTCGACGGGGAGCGGCTCTGGTCGGACGTGATGGCGATGGCGGCGATCGGCGACGACATGACCACATCCCGGGAATTGTCGTTGCCGCGAGGCGATAAACGAGACGTTTGAACGAGACGAAAGGAAGACCTGATGCAAATTCGGCCGAACTCGCTCGAGGCGCGCGATGTCGCGCATGTGCTGCACCCCTACACCAATGTCGTTGTCCATGAGAACGAAGGTCCGCTGATGATCGCGGGCGGCGACGGCATCCACATCATCGACCGCGATGGCAATCGCTATATCGAAGGCCTTGCGGGACTGTTCTCCGCCTCGCTGGGTTTCAGCGAGCGTCGGCTGGTCGATGCGGCGATGCGTCAGATGAGCCAGTTGCCATTCTACCACAGCTTCGGAGGCAAATCGCATGAGACCGCCGTCGAGCTGGCGCAGCGCCTCATCGAGCTTGCGCCGGTCCCGATGAGCAAGGTGTTCTTCGCCAATTCCGGATCGGAGGCAAACGATACGGCCGTCAAGCTGGTCTGGTACTACCACAATGCGATTGGCAGGCCGCAGAAGAAGAAGATCATTTCCCGGCTGCGCGCCTATCACGGCGTGACGGTCGCGTCAGCTAGTCTCACCGGTCTGCCGATCGTCCATCGTGATTTCGACCTGCCGATCAGCGGCATCCTGCATACCGACTGTCCGTTGCATTACCGTTATGCCGAGCCGGGCGAAAGCGAGGAGGCGTTTACCGATCGTTGCGCCGCCTCCCTGGAGCGGTTGATCCTGAGCGAAGGGCCGGACACCATTGGCGCGTTCTTTGCCGAGCCGTTGATGGCCTCGGGCGGCTGCATCGTGCCGCCGGCTGGATACTACGAGAAGATCCAGGCGATCCTTCGCAAGTACGACATCCTCCTGATCGCGGACGAGGTGATCTGCGGCTTCGGGCGAACCGGGCACATGTTCGGCAGCGAGAGCTTCGGCCTCAGGCCGGACATGATCGCCATGGCCAAGCAGTTGTCGGCCTCCTACCAGCCGATCTCGGCGCTCATGATCAATGCGAAGGTTTATGATGCCATTCGTGTCGAAAGCGACAAGATCGGCGTATTCGGCCATGGCTTCACCTATGGCGCCCATCCGGTGGCGACGGCGGTTGCCCTGGAGACGCTCAATATCTATCGCGAGCGCGACATGCTCGGCCATGTCAGGTCGGTGATGCCGCATTTCGAGGCGGGCCTGCGCGCGTTCGCAGAGCATCCCCTGGTCGGCGATGTCCGGGGGCGTGGCCTGATCGGAGCGCTGGAGATCGTCAAGGACAAGGCGACGAAGGAGCTGTTCGATCCGGCGTGGGGGGTAGCCGCTCAGGTCGGCGTGCAGGCCCAGCGCCAGGGGCTGATCATCCGCGCTCTCGGCGACACCGTGAACTTCTGCCCGCCGCTGATCATCACGACGACCGAGATCGCGGACATGTTCGCACGGGCGCGCCGCGCGCTGGATGCGACCTGGGAGTGGGTGCAGGCGGGCAGGCCGGCCTGAGCTGCCCGGAGCACGCGGCTCAAACAGAGCGTGGGGCGGCATCCGCCGCCTCATGAGTACACGGGAACGGACCAACAATGATCTATACCTTTCGATCGACACAACTCGTTCCCCGGAAACGCGGCGAGGAGTTCGGGGCCGCGCATGCGGATCGGATCCGCATGATTCTTTGCACCTATTCCGAGATTTACTCCGAGCTGGTCGGGCGCAAGCTCGATTTCGCGCGCGATCTTTTGGACGAGGGGCCCGTTCTTCTGGAGTCAGCACTACGATGTGCCGATCAACTATATCGGGCACGCCGAGAGGTTGGACGCGATCGATATCGAGGGAATATCAAGGGCGGGGATTGCGTCCTACGCTACAAGAGTCAGGGACGTGTGCTTGCCGTCGCCTCGATCTACCGCGACGTCGAAAGCCTCAAGGCTGAACTTGCCATGGAGCAAAATGCCGGGCGTTGACCGCCCACGGAGACGCGCTCGAAGCGGGCCCTTGTGCTTCTTCGAACGATCTCGCGGTCGGCGCTCGCTGAACACGATCCTGCGTTTCGGTTCGGGGCCGGGCCGAACAGAGCCGGTTCAAGCCAGCATCAAACGTCGTCATTCGCGGCTCGGCGGATTGTGCGCCAAGTCGCGATATTCTTGAGAAAAATCCCAAACTAGGGCACAATTTATGAACTGAAGTGCGCAGTTCAAGTCCGGGGCGGCGGTGTCGCGTCGGACTGAGGTTCGCGTTCGGAAGGTCGGCGTAGATGGCTCAGGGATTCTTCCTTGTGTTCGCTGCGGCCTCCGTGATCACCGCCCTGGCTGTGGTCCTGGCGCGGAATCCGGTTCATAGCGCATTGGCGCTGATGGCGTGTTTCCTGCAGATCTCGGCAATCTTCGTCCTGCTCGAGGCGCCGCTGCTCGCGGTCATCCAGATCTTCGTCTATGTCGGCGCGATCATGGTCCTGTTCCTGTTCGTGATCATGATGATCGATGTGCGCGAAGCGGTGTTGCAGCGGTTCTTGCCGGGCGGCAACCTGCCGGCTCTGGTGCTGGTCGCCCTGCTTGGAGCCGAGATGCTTGCTCTAGTGGTGTGGAGCGACCGGTTCTCGCTCGCCGAGCCGGTCGGCACGCGGAGCGGCGATCAGATCAGGCAGCTCAGCACGACGCTGTTCGCCGACTATCTCCTGCCATTTGAAGTCGCGTCCGTCATCCTGCTGGCAGCGGTGGTTGGCGCCATCGTGCTGGCGCGGAAGGAGCCGGGGTGATGGTGCCGCTGTGGTGGTATATCGCGCTCGGGGTGGTCCTCTTTGTGATCGGAGCGGCGGGCGTGCTGCTGAGGCGCAACATCCTGGTCGTGCTGATGTCGCTGGAGCTGCTGCTCAACTCGGTCAACATCAATTTCATCGCATTCGGGCGTTACTACGACGACTTCCGCGGGCAGATCTTCGCGATCTTCGTCATAGCGATCACTGCGGCGGAGGTTGCCATCGCCCTCGGCATCCTGGTCGCCCTCGTGAGGAACAAGTCTACCCTCAAGGTCGACGATGTGACCATGATGAAAGGATAGCGGTTTGGACGTGGTGATGTCGATCCGGCCGCTGCTCGCCGTCGCGGTAGCAGGTCTGGCGGCAATTGCAGTTCTCCTTCTGAACCACCGCGAGAAACTTCGCGATATCGTCTCGCCGTTGGCGTCGTTGGCCATGTTTGCAATTGTCGCCTCGATGGCGCCCACCGTGCTGGCGGGCGGGACGGTCGGTTTGCGTCTGTTCGAGATTCTGCCGGGGATCGACTTTGCTTTCCGGGTGGATGCGCTCGGCATGGTATTTGCCACCGTCTCGTCACTGCTGTGGATCGTGGCGGCGATCTATTCGATCGGCTACATGCGGCACTTGAGCGAGCACGCGCAGACCCGGTTCTTCGCCTGCTTTGCCACCAGCCTTGCGGCGGCGGTCGGGGGCGCTTTCGCCGCCAATCTGTTCACGCTGGTGATCTTCTACGAGGTGCTCAGCCTCGTGACCTATCCGCTCGTCTATCACCATGAGGACGAAGAGGGGTGGACGGGCAGCCGCAAGTACCTGGTCTACTTGATGGGCGCGTCGAAAAGCGTTCTGCTCGCTGCGCTGGCGCTGACCTACCACTTGGCGGGGTCGCTCGACTTCGTGGCGGGAGGATTGCTGGCAAGGGTTGATGCCTCGGCGGCGATGCTGACGGTCGTCTATTTCTGCTACCTGTTTGGCTTCGCCAAGGCTGCGGTGATGCCGATGCACGCCTGGCTGCCTGCCGCGATGGTGGCGCCGACACCGGTCAGCGCGCTGTTGCACGCGGTCGCCGTGGTCAAGATGGGTGTGTTCTGCGTGCTTCGCGTGGTGTTCCACGTCTTCGGCACGGGGCTGGTGGACCGGCTGGGTGTCGGCATTGCCACGGCCTATCTGGTCTCGTTCACGATCCTGATGGCGTCCATCTACGCCCTGACCCGGGACGATCTGAAGGCGAGGCTCGCTTATTCGACGGTCAGCCAGCTCTCCTACATCGTGCTGGGCGCGGTTCTGGTTTCGCCTGTCGCAATGGTTGGCGGGATCATTCATATCGCAGCGCATGCGTTCTCCAAGATCACGCTCTTTTTCTGCGCCGGGTCGATCTATTGCGCGTCTGGCAAGCGGAATATCAGCGACATGGCCGGCATCGGTCGCCGGCTGCCCTGGACAATGGGGGCGTTTTTCGTCGCCTCGCTCAGCATGATCGGGATGCCGCCGACCGCTGGCTTCGTCAGCAAGTGGTATCTGGCGCTGGGCTCTGTGGAGGCGGGGGAGATCGCGTTCACGATCGTGCTTCTGGTGAGTTCGGTCTTGAACGCCGCGTATTTCCTGCCGGTCAGCTATCTCGCCTTTTTTGGAACGGAGGCGGAGAGCTCTGCGACGGTCCGTGAAATTCCGATGGTCACGATTCCGCTGGTCGCGACCGCGATCCTGTCGGTGTTGATGGGCATCTTCCCCAACTATTTCCTCGCCCTGGCGGAAGGAGTGGTCAGATGATCAGGCGCATCGTGGGTTTCTTTGGCGACGCACGGTTTGCGAAGCAGCGCCGCCGGCTATTCTATCTGGTGCTCATTCTGGTCGTGATCGCCGACTTTCTGGTCTCCCGCGGACACGCCGAATACCTGTGGGATCGCCTGCCGGGCTGGTCGGCCGTCTACGGCTTCGGCTCCTGCGTGTTGCTGATCTTCGTTTCCAAGTTCCTCGGTCATCAGGGCGGTCTGATGCGGCGCGAGGACTATTATGACTGACTTCATCCATCCCGCCGTGCTGTTCATTGTTGGCGCCTTGCCGATCCCATTCCTGAGCGGGTCAATCCGCAGGGCCTATCTGCTGCTGATCCCCGCGTTGGCGATCCTGGCCGTGCTGACGCTGCAGCCGGGCAGCTACGGCGCGGCGCGGTTCATCGGACAGGACATCCTGATTGCGAAAGTCGACAAGCTGAGCACCGTCTTTGCGATCGTTTTCACGATCATGGCGCTGATCGGCACGATTTACGCACTTCACCTGACGCAGGCCGGCCAGCATGTGGCGGCGTTCATCTACGTCGGCAGCGCGCTCGGCGTGGTGTTCGCCGGCGACTACCTGACGCTCTACCTGTTCTGGGAGGGCATGGCGCTTGCGTCGGCCTATCTGGTCTTCGCCCAGCGGGGCGGACCGGCCATCCGCGCCGGTTTCCGATATCTCATGGTCCATATCACCGGCGGTGTCGTTCTGCTCGGCGGCATCATTCTCCACGGCCTCACCACCGGCTCGCTGCTCTTCGGCCCGATCGAGGGGATGGGCGTCGCCGCCTACCTCATCCTCGGCGGGTTCATGCTCAACGCCGCGGTGCCGCCACTCAACGCCTGGTTGACGGACGCCTACCCGGAGGCGACCGTCACCGGGGCGGTGTTCATGAGCGCCTTCACCACCAAGACCGCCGTCTATGTGCTGGCGCGGGCATTTCCCGGGACTGAGCTTCTGGTCTGGTTCGGCACCGCCATGGCGCTTTACGGTGTCGTCTACGCGGTGCTGGAGAACGACTGCCGGCGGCTCCTGGCCTATCACATCATCAGCCAGGTGGGGTACATGGTGGCGGGCGTGGGCATCGGGACCGAGATGGCGGTGAACGGAGCCGCCAGCCATGCTTTCGCGCACATCCTCTACAAGGCGCTCCTCTTCATGGGGGCAGGAGCGGTGATCCACGTCACCGGGCGTCGCAAGCTCACCGAGCTCGGCGGGCTCTATCGGACGATGCCGCTGACCGTGGCGCTCTATATGGTCGGCGCCTTCGCGATCTCGGCATTTCCGTTGTTCTCGGGCTTCGTCACCAAGTCGATGGTGGTGGCCGCCGCCGAACACGATCACCGCGCGCTGGTGGTGCTGGCGCTGACGATGGCGTCATCGGGGACATTCCTGCACACCGGGCTCAAACTCCCGTACTACATGTTCTTCGGCACCGACCGGGGGCTGGAGGCGCGCGAGCCGCCCGGCAACATGCTGGTCGCGATGGGCATGGCGGCGATGTTGTGCATCGCGATCGGGCTGTTCCCCCAGCCGCTTTACGCACTTCTGCCTTATCCGGTCGACTTCGAACCGTATACCGGCGTCCATGTCACCGAGAGCCTCGGCGTGCTGATGTTCACCGCACTGGGATTCGTGCTGTTCCTTAGGGCGCTCGACCCCGAGCAAACGATCAGCCTCGATGCCGACTGGTTTTACCGCAAGGGCGCGCGGCTGTTCATGTGGCTCGCCGCAAAACCGCTGGCGAGCTACGAGACGGCGGTGAGCAACGTGTCCGAGACCGCGGCGCTGCCCGTCCTGCATTGGACGGCAAGGGCCGGACTGCGGCTCGATCTCAACGGTGTGGATGCCGTCGTGAATGGCGTCGCCCATGCGATCCTGGGCGGCGGCGGGGCGCTGCGCCGGCTCCAGACCGGGGTCGTGACCCATTACGCGCTGGCGATGATTGCCGGTGTGATCGCGGCCACCGCCGTCTTCGCCGTGGTGTGGCGATAGGGGGAGCCATGGCGTTCCCGCTGCTGAGCCTCATCGTGTTCGTGCCCGTTGTCGGGGCTGCAGTGCTGATGTTTCTCCGTAGCGACGATGCGGTGCGGTGGACGGCGCTGAGTGTCACCGTCCTCGACTTCGCTCTCTGCATCGCGATGCTGGTCGGTTTTGACACCACCACGCACCAGATGCAGTTCACCGAGGCGCGACCGTGGGTGCCGGCGCTCAGCATCACTTACACGCTTGGCGTCGACGGGATCAGTGCGCTCTTCGTGTTCCTGACGGCGCTGCTGGGCTGGATCTGTGTGCTCGCCTCATGGGTTGCGATCGACCGCAAGGTTAAGGAGTTCATGATCAGTCTGCTGGTGATGCAGGCGCTGATGCTGGGAGTATTCTGTGCGCTCAACCTGTTTCTGTTCTACGTCTTCTGGGAGGCGATGCTCATCCCGATGTACGTGATCATCGGCGTCTGGGGCGGCGACGGCCGGGTCTATGCGGCGTTCAAGTTCTTCCTCTACACGCTGGCGGGCAGCGTTCTGTTCCTGATCGGCGTGATCGTGCTTTATTTGCACGGCGGGACCTTCGATATCCTCGCCCTGACGGCACAGCATTTGCCGTTCCACGTCCAGTCCTGGCTGTTCTTCGCTTTCCTCATCGCCTTCGCGGTCAAGGTGCCAATGGTTCCGGTCCATACCTGGCTGCCCGACGCCCATGTGCAGGCGCCGACGGCCGGTAGCATCGTCCTTGCCGCCGTCCTCCTGAAGATGGGCGCCTACGGCTTCCTGCGGTTCTCGCTGCCGATGCTGCCGGAGGCGTCGGCGCATTATGCGACGCTGATGCTTGTCCTTTCGGCGCTTGCCATCGTTTATGGCGGGTTGCTTGCCCTGGCGCAGGATGACCTGAAGAAGCTGGTGGCCTATTCCAGCATCAGTCACATGGGTTTCGTGACGCTGGGGATCTTTGCGCTGAACCTCCGCGGGCTCGAGGGCGCCATCCTGCAAATGTTCAATCATGGCGTGACGACGGGCGCGCTGTTCCTGTTCGTGGGCCTGATCTACGAGCGGACCCATAGCCGCAGCATCGCGGATTATGGCGGGTTGATGAAGGTGGCGCCGGTCTACACCACGTTTCTCGCGCTGTTCACCCTGTCGTCGATGGCGCTGCCGGGGACGAATTCGTTCGTGGGCGAGTTGCTGGTGCTCTCGGGCGGGTTCGCGGCCAATCTGGCTGTTGGCGCGGCCGCCGTTCTCGGCGCATTGCTGGGCGCGGCCTATCTGCTCGGCATGTACAGAAAAGTCGCGCTCGGTCCGGCTCGCGAGCGCACACCGTTCAAGATCTATGACGTGAACGCGCGCGAACTGGTGGCGATCCTTCCACTCGCCGTCCTGGTGCTCTGGGTCGGGCTCTATCCAAAACCCTTTCTCGGGATCGTCGATGTGTCAGTGAAGCATCTGCTGGCGCAGGTGCTCGGCAAAGGAGCCGGCCAATGACCCCGGCAGCGCTTTTGCAGTCGATCCTCGCGAGCTTGCCCGAGATCGTGGTGGTCTCCGGGGCTTGCATCCTGCTGATCCTGGGAGAGATCGTCCGGAAGGGGCAAGGGCGTTTCCTGGTCTGGGCTTCCATCGCCGTGGTGCTGATCGCCGCGTTGGGGACCCTGATGCTGGCAGGCGAGGAGCGACCGGCCTACGCGGGCATGTTCATCGCCGACCGCTTCGCGGCCTTTTTCAAGATGGTGTTCTACGTCGCCACCATTCTGACATTCCTGCTTTCGCGCAAATATGCCGAGATCGAAGGGATCGAGAGGAGCGAATACTACGTCCTGCTGCTGTTCGCGCTTTCGGGCATGATGATCATGGCCTCCGCCACCGACCTCTTGTCGATCTATGTGGGCCTCGAATTGATGGTGCTCTGCACCTATGTGCTGACCGGCTTCCTGCGGCCGCAGCCGCGGTCGAACGAGGCCGCGCTGAAATACGTGATCCTTGGCGCGGTCTCGACAGGGATCTTCCTGTACGGCGTTTCGCTGGTCTACGGGCTCACCGGCACCACACGGCTGGACGGCATGGCCGCGGCGGTGACCCGCAATCCGCTCGATCCGGGATTGCTGCTGGCGGTGGTCTTCATCGTCGCGGGGCTGGTCTTCAAGGTCGGCGCGGTGCCGTTCCACATGTGGGTGCCGGACGTCTATGAAGGCGCCCCGACGACGATCACGGCCTTCATGTCGGTGGGCCCCAAGGCGGCGGGGTTTGCGGTGATCCTGCGGGTGTTCCTCAATCCGCTGGTTGCAGCTTCGGACGCCTGGATCATCGTCGGGGTCATTGCGGTGGTGACGATGGCGCTCGGCAGTTTCGTGGCGCTCGTGCAAGACAATTTCAAGCGCCTTCTGGCCTATTCCAGCATCGCCCATGCCGGGTTTGCCCTGTTCGGCGTGGTGGCCGGCGGCCCGGACGGGATCGCCGGTGTGATGCTGTACATGCTGATCTACGCGATCATGAACCTCGGCATCTTCGCTGTCGTCATCATGATGCGGAACGGCGACGTTTCGGGCGAGGTCATCGACGATTATGCGGGTCTCGCCAAGTCGCACCCGGGGCTCGCGCTTCTGATGCTGCTCTATCTGTTCTCGCTGGCCGGCATTCCGCCGACCGCCGGATTCTTCGCCAAATTCTACGTGCTGGTCGCGCTGGTCGAACGGGGCTTCGTGATGCTGGCGGTCATCGCGGTGCTGCTGAGCGCCGTCGCTGCCTACTTCTACATCCGGATCGTCATGGTGATCTACATGCGCGAACCAAAGGGCACGTTCAACCCGGCGCTGACGCCGTCGGTCCGTGCCGCACTCGTATTCACCGCTGCCGGAACCATCGGTATCGGCCTATTTCCTGCTTGGTTTCTGAGGCTTGCGCAACAGTCCGCCTTCGGCGGCTGATGGATTGGATTTGCAATGATCCGGTCAGCGGCATACTATTTAAACGTGCAAGACAGGGATGCCCAAAGTCGCTTCCCGAGGGCCTGCGTCGCTGGTCCCAAAAGGGGCCTGTGACGGCCTGAGCAAAGCCTGCGGTCGGTGACCGGGCAATGCGACATGACCGGAACGGAGTTCCTGCCGGTTCTCTTCATGGTCGCCGGAATTGTGCTGGTGGCGGCCGCGACCCTCTTTGTTTCCTCGCTCCTGCGCCCGTCCAATCCCTATCCCGCGAAGAACATGCCCTATGAATGCGGCATGGACCCGGCTGGCGAGGCCGCCGGGGGGCGCTTCAGGGTGCAGTTCTTCATTCTCGCGATCCTGCTCGTGGTCTTCGATGTCGAGACGATGTTCCTGTTTCCCTGGGCCGTCGTCCTGAAGGAGATCGGGCTGGTCGGCTATGTCGAGATGTTTGTCTTCATACTGCTGCTTCTGGTCGGCCTTGCCTACGCCTGGCTGAAAGGAGCGCTGGAATGGGAGGCGTCATGAGCGGAATGCGCGACAGCGTATTGTTCACCACGGCCGACAGCGTGATCAGCTGGGGCCGCAGGTCGGCGCTGTGGCCCGAAACCTTCGGCATTGCCTGCTGCGCTATCGAGATGATCTCGGCGGGCTGCGCGCGCTACGATCTCGACCGCTTCGGCGTGGTGTTCCGGCCTTCGCCGCGCCAGTCCGACGTGATGATCATCGCCGGCACGGTGACGCGGAAATTCGCGCCGGTTGTGCGCCGGCTCTATGACCAGATGCCGGAGCCGCGCTGGGTCATCGCCATGGGCACCTGCGCGATCTCGGGCGGGGTCTACAACACCTATGCCGTGGTGCAGGGGGCGGAGACCTTCGTGCCGGTGGACGTGCATGTGCCCGGCTGCCCGCCGCGGCCCGAGGCGCTGATGCACGGCTTCCTTCTGTTGCAGGAGAAGATCAAGAAATCCCGGGCGCTGGCTGGCACGCCCCTCGAGCGGGCCACGGCGTCATGAGTGTGGAGATTCCCCTCATCTGCACGCTGATTGCGGAGCGTTTCGGTGGGGCAATCGAGGATCTTGGCTTCGCGCGTGGCGTGCATGCCTTTCGCGCGCCGCCCGACACGATTGTCGATCTCTGCCGATTTCTGAAGGACCACCCGGCGCTGCGGTTCAATTTCCTGTCCGACATCTGCGGGGTCGATCATCACCCCGAGTTGCCGCGCTATGAGGCTGTGTACCACCTCTATTCGCTGCCGAACAAATGGCGCGTCCGGATCAAGTGCCGCCTCGGCGATCCGCCGCGGGTCCCGTCGGTGACGGGGGTCTGGCGCACCGCGAACTGGCATGAGCGCGAGGCCTGGGACATGTACGGGATCAGGTTCGAGGGCCACCCCGATCTGCGACGGATCTACATGTGGGAGGGGTTCGAGGGCTTCCCGCAGCGTAAGGATTTTCCGCTCCGGGGCTATCGGGATGAGCTGAACCCGTTCGGCGCCGAAGGCCCGCCGCCGACGCAACCCGATCTCGCCACCAAAAACATTCCATAAGGGAGACCGTTCTGGGCTGGGGACTTGAGATGACCGAAGTCACGGAACTGAGCAGGCCGGAAGGTGACGCGCCCCACACCAGGGAGGTGCTTCTCAACCTCGGCCCGCAGCATCCGAGCACCCATGGGGTGCTGCGGCTCGTCCTCGAGCTGGACGGTGAATATGTCGCGCGCGTCGACCCGCATATCGGCTATCTCCACCGCGGCACCGAAAAACTGGCAGAGAGCTTCACCTACACCCAGATCTTTCCGCTGACCGACCGGCTCGACTACCTCTGCCCGCCCTCGAACAACCTGGCATTCGCACTGGCAGTGGAGAAGCTCCTGGGCATCGAAGCGCCGATCCGCGCGCAATACATCCGCGTGCTGATGGCCGAACTGGCGCGGATCTCCGGCCATCTCCTGATCACCGGCGCGCTGCCGATGGACCTCGGCGCCATGACGGCGTTGCTCTACGCCATGCGCGAGCGCGAGATGATCATGGACCTGCTGGAGATGATCAGCGGGGCGCGGATGCACACCTCCTTCTGTCGGGTAGGCGGCGTGCGCGAGGACCTGCCCAAGGAGTTCTTTCCCAAGATCAGGGAGTTCTGTGACATCTTCCCGAACCGGATCCGCGACTATGAACGCCTGATCGACAACAACCGCGTGTTCCTGAAGCGCACGCAGGGGGTCGGCGTGATCGCCGCCGAGGACGGCATCGACCTTGGCCTCAGCGGTCCGAACCTGCGGGCCTCGGGCGTCGACTGGGATATCCGCCGCGACGAGCCCTATGAGATCTACGACCGACTGGATTTCAAGGTCATCACCCGCGACGAAGGCGATTGTTATGCGCGCTGGCGATGCCGGGTCGACGAGATGCGCGAGAGCATCCGGATCATCGAACAATGCGTCGCGCAGATGCCCGAGGGGCCGTTCCAGATCGACATGCCGACCATCGCTTTCCCGGTCGACAAGGACAGGGTGCACTGCTCGATGGAGGCGCTGATCCAGCATTTCGACCTGTCGGCCTACGGCTTCAAGGTCCCGAAGGGTGAGGTCTATTCGGCGATCGAGGCGCCGAAGGGCGAACTCGGGTTCTATATCATCAGCGACGGGTCGCAAAAGCCGTTCCGCATGAAGGTGCGGGCGCCGTCATTCGTCAACCTTCAGGGCCTCTTTGGGGTCAGCAATGCGCGCTACCTGGCGGACATGATTGCGGTGCTCGGCAGCCTCGACCCGGTGATGGCGGAGGTCGACAAGTAGCAGGGAATTTGGACGCGATGAGTATGCGCGAACAGATCGAGGCGGCGGCGGCGCGGTATCCCGACCAGCGTTCGGCGATCATGCCCGCGCTCCTGATCGCGCAGAAGGAACATGGCCATCTGCCCGGGCCGGTGCTGGAAGAGGTCGCCGACATCCTCGGTGTCGAGCGGATCTGGGTGTACGAACTTGCGACCTTCTACACGCTTTTCCATACCCAGCCGGTGGGCATGTTCCACCTGCAGCTTTGCGACAATGTCTCCTGCATGCTGCGCGGATCCGAGGCGTTGCTGAGGCATCTGGAGGCGGTGCTCGGGATCAGCAACGGCGGGACCACGTCCGACGGGCTGTTCACGCTCTCGACTGTCGAATGCCTCGGTGCTTGCGAGATGGCGCCGGTGATGCAGGTTGGCGACGACTATCATGGCGATCTGGACATCGCGCGGATCGACGCACTTCTGGACAGGCTGCGCGCTGCAGTGGCGCCAGCGACTGGCGCCGATCTCGCCGCCGCAGGACCGGTGGGAGAGCCGCGCCATGTTTGAACCGGTCCTTCTCAGGAATGTGGATGTGCCGGATGGTCATCTGCTCGCGACCTATGAGGCCGCCGGTGGCTACCAGGCGCTGGCGAAGGCGTTGCGCGAGCACACGCCCGATGAGGTCATCGACCTCGTCAAGCAATCCAACCTGCGCGGCCGTGGCGGCGCCGGATTCCCAACCGGGATGAAATGGGGCTTTGTGCCCAAGCAGTCCCGCAAGCCGAAATACCTGTGCTGCAACGCCGATGAGGGCGAGCCGGGCACCTTCAAGGATCGGATCCTCATGGAGCGTGACCCGCACCAGTTGATCGAGGGCCTGGCGATCAGTGCCTACGCGATCGGCGCGGAAACCGCCTACGTCTATATCCGCGGGGAGTACGTGCTGGCGATTCGGCGACTGGAGCAGGCAATCGCCGAGGCCCACGCCAAGGGGTATCTGGGAACGCGAATTCTTGGCTCGGATTTCAACTTCGTCGTGCATATCCATTGCGGCGCCGGCGCCTATATCTGCGGCGAGGAGACCGCGATGCTCGACTCGATCGAAGGCAAGCGGGCGCAGCCGCGTCTCAAGCCGCCGTTTCCCGCGATCGAAGGGCTCTACGCGAGCCCGACCGTGATCAACAACGTCGAGACGCTCGCCTGCGTCCCGCATATCGTCGCGCGCGGGCCAGATTGGTTCCGCGGCATCGGCCCGCATAAGAGCCCGGGCCCCAAGCTCTATTGCCTGAGCGGGCAGGTGCGGAAACCGGGCCTTTACGAGCTGCCGATGGGCATCCCGCTGCGCGAACTGGTCGAGGACCACGCCGGCGGACCGCCACCGGGGCGCAAGATCAAGGCGGTGATCCCTGGCGGCGCCTCGGCTCCGGTGATTCCGGAGCGCGGTCTCGATGTCGGCATGGACTTCGACTCCCTGGCCGCCGCCGGCTCGATGCTCGGCTCGGCCGGGGTGATCGTGATCGACGACTCGACCTGCATGGTCAAGGTCGCCACCCGGATCATCGAATTCTTCCATCACGAGTCCTGCGGCAAGTGCACCCCGTGCCGTGAAGGCTTGAATTGGGCCGTGAAGGTGCTGCGCCGGGTCGAGGGAGGGCAGGGGGCGCCCGGTGATCTGGAGCAGCTGGATGGGCTCTGCAAGGGCATTTTCGGCAACACGTTCTGCGCTCTGGGGGATGGCGCGGCGATGGGCCTGCGGGCGGCATTGGCGCATTTCAAGGATGAATTTGTCACCCATATCGAGGAGCGGAGATGCCCGTTTCATTGAGGAGCGTGTAGCGGGAGGACCGCGAGGAAACCATGGTTCGCGTCACGATCGATGACCACATGCTGGAAGTGGAGGCGGGCTCGACGGTGTTGCAAGCCGCCGAGCGTTTGGGCATCGACATCCCGACCTTCTGCTATCTGAAGCGGCTGCCGGCACTGGCTTCCTGCCGCATGTGCCTGGTGGAGATCGAGGGGCAGCGGCGGCTGCAGCCGTCATGCGCCACCGCCGTCACCGACGGCATGGTGGTGCGGACCAATACGCCGCTGATCGACGAGACGCGCTCCTCCATGCTCGACATGCTGCTTGCCAACCACCCTCTCGACTGCCCGATCTGCGACAAGGGCGGCGAGTGCGAACTCCAGAACATGGTGATGGCCTACGGGCCCCGCGAAAGCCGGTTCCGCGATGACAAGCGCGTGTTCCACTCCGAGGACATCCGTCTCAGCCCGGTCATCATCATGAACGTCAACCGCTGCATCCAGTGCCAGCGCTGCGTCCGGATGTGCGAGGAGGTCGTCGGCGCGGTCGCTCTGGGCACCGTCGAAAAGGGCATGGATACAGCCGTCACCGGCTTCGAGGGCAGTCTGGCGAGTTGCGATCAGTGCGGCAATTGCGTGGAAGTCTGCCCGGTCGGTGCGCTGATGAGCTTCCCTTATCGCTACAAGGCGCGGCCGTGGGATCTGGTCGAGACCGACACGGTCTGTCCGCATTGCGGCACCGGCTGTCAGCTGACCGTCGGTGCGCGCAAAGGCGAGTTCATGCGGGTTCGCTCGAAGTGGGAGCACGGGGTCAACCGCGAAACGCTCTGCGTGCGGGGACGCTTCGGCCTCGACTTCGTCGGGAGCCGGGACCGGATCAAGCGGCCGATGATCCGTCGTGATGGCGCCCTTGCTGCCGTGTCCTGGGACGAGGCGGGCGACTATCTGCGCCGGCGCCTGTCTGCCGTCGCCAGCAAGGCTGCCGGCGGGCTGGCTTCGCCGCGGCTGCCCAACGAGGTGCTGTACCAGTTCCAGAAGCTGATGCGGACGGTGTTCCAGACCAACAACGTGGACTGCTCGTCGCGGTGGTCCGTGCCCTTTGATGTGCTCGGTCCGCTGGTGGCGGGCTTCTATACCCGTGCGCCCCTGGAGGACGTGATCGGCAACGACAGCGTCTTTGTCGTGGGAGGCAACGTGACCGAAGAGAACCCGGTCAGCGAATACATGCTGCGGGACGCCGCGCGGCGGCGGCAGACCGCGTTGCTCATGCTCTCGGCACGGCCATCCCGCCTGGAGGCCGATGCCCGGGTCGTGGTGCGCGCTCCGCCGGGGGGCGAGGCGGCGAGCCTTGCCGCGGTGGTGGTGCGGCTGGTCGCGGTGGCTGGTCAGTCGCTTCCGGGGGATGTTCTTGCCGATATCGGCGCGACAACGGGCGGGCCAGCGGCGACGATCGGCAGCGACGGGCCGGACCGTCTGGCCGCAGCGCTTATGGAAGGCCGGCGCGCTACTGTGCTGGTCAGCGTCGATCTCCTGAGATCGCCCGACGCGCGCGCGACGCTGCAGCAGCTCAGCAATTTGCTGCAGGTTTTGCGCATGCTCGGCAAGGGCCCGGCGATGCAGTTCCTGTTCGACCGGGCCAATCAAATGGGGGCCTGGGACATGGGAGTGCTGCCGGCCGCGCTGCCCGGGCTGCGCGCGGTCGCCGATGATGCGGCGCGCACGGTTCTCGCACAGGCCTGGGGCACTGAAATCCCGTCCGAGGCGGGTGCGGATTTCGATGCCATGCTGGAGCTCTGCAACGGGGCGCGGATGGGCGCGCTCTATATTGTCGGAAGCGATCCGCTGATGGCCTATCCCGACCGTGGCTTCGTGAAACGGGCGCTCGATGCCGTCGATCTGCTGATCGTGCAGGATACGTTTCTCACGGACACGGTGGGGCTGGCCGATGTCGTCCTCCCCGCGGCGGGCTATGGCGAGGAATCGGGCACGTTCACCAACAACGAGGGCCGGACCCAGAAGGTCGGCAAGTTCCGCGAGCCCGCCTTCGAGGCGCGGGGCAACCTGGCGATCTTCGATTTCGTCGCGGCGCTCCGCGGGCAGGTCTTGCGGCCGTCGACGCAAGGCGAAGTCTTCGGCGAAATGGCTGGGCTGGTGCCGGCCTACGAAGGGCTGACGCAGGACAGGCTTGGTCTCGACGGTGCCTTCACAAAGTCGCCCCCGGCGCTACCGGCTGGCAGGTTCCTCAGTGCCCCGCCTGCGCCGAATGCCGCCGACCGGTTGATGCTGGTCACCGGCAATGGCCTGTTCCACAACGGCTATCTTTCCGAACGCTCGGAGATTCTCAATACGGTTGCGGATGATCCCTACGTCGAGATGAGCACGTCGGATGCCGCGCAGCTTGGCCTATCGGATGGCGATCCGGTGGTCGTGCGATCCGCCCAGGGCAAGCTGACAGCGCAGCTCAAGGTCAACAAGCGTTTCCCCAGGGGGCTCGTGTTCGTTCCGGAAAACTACCGCGACCTGCGTCTCAACAGCCTGATGCGACGGGGCGAATACCCTTGTCCGGTGGAGGTTCAAAAGGTGCACGCAGCCCTCGAGATCGCCACTGCCGGGGCCTAGGAATTTGCGCCGGGCCGGCGGCCTCTGCCAACCTGCTCTGCACCGCGAGCCGACGCCGTCAGTGATAGGCGGTCCCGTTGATGTAGTCGTGCAGCACCTGCTGGGTGTGCAGCGATTCTTCGAGCCGATGCTTGATGAGGTCGCCGATGCTGACAACCCCGACAACGGCATCACCGTTCACGACCAGCACGTGGCGCGTGCGCAGCTCGGTCATGATCGCCATCACAAGAGGCAGCGTATCCCGTGTCGAACAGGTCGCCACATTGCGATTCATGATGTCGGCGACCTGCATCAGGGGCGCACCGGTTCCGTGCGCAGCTACCGCATTGCAGCAGTTCCGCTCCGACAGCGTGCCCACGTATTCTCCGGCCGAGTTGCTGACAACCACGAAGCCGATATTGTTGTCGCGAAACAGCTGCAGCACCTCTACGACCGTTTGATCCGGGCTGACCGAGATGACCCCAGCAGCCTTGGTTTCCAAGATATCGCCGACAAACATCTGAGCCTCCTTTCCGCGCGGCGCGCGTTTACATGCGTCGGATATTCCGCCACCAGTTGTATCCCTGTGGCTCGCTCGTCTCGACCAGCACGTCCTTGTCCGTGTTCAGGTGCGCGGTGACCACGCCACCGCCGGTCGCCGCCTTGCCCGGTTTGGCGAGCAGATCGTCACGCCCGATCACCAGGTCACGGGAGGAAAAGCTGGAGAATTCGTACTGCTGGCCAAGCGCGATCGCATCCGCCGGGCAGGCATCTTCGCACAGCCCGCAGAACAGGCATCGGGCGGTGTCGATCTCGAATTTTGCCGGGCGCCGGTTGCCCTTCTCGTCCTCATAGGGGACGACCTCGATGCAGTAACAGGGGCAAATCCGCGCGCAGAGTTCGCAGGCCACGCACTTGATCTCGCCCTGTTCGTCGCGCTTCAGGAAGTGATGCCCGCGGTAACGCGAATAGGGCAGCCATTTCTCCTTGTCGGGGTATTGCATGGTTACGGTTCTGGAGAACATGTAGCCACAGGTCAGCGCCAGGGCGTTGGCCAGATCGGCGAAAAACGCCCAGCCGATCCATGCTCCAGTTTTGTCCAGTGCGCGCGGCATCGCCGCCTCGCTAGGGAGTTGCTGCGGTCCCCAAGGGAAGAACAACTCCGGTGATAATTATGTTCGCCAGTGACAGCGGAAGCAAGACTTTCCACCCGATCGCCATCAACTGGTCGTAGCGGTAGCGCGGGAAGGTGAAGCGGAACCAGATGAACACGTAGACGAAAAACGCCACCTTCAGCAGGAACCAGAGCAGCGGTGGCAGCGGGATCAGCACGCCATTCCAGCCGCCGAAGAACAGGATCACCGTCAGGACCGACACCAGCACCATGATGGCGTATTCGCTGACCATGAAGAAGGCAAAGCGGATACCACTGTATTCGGTATGAAACCCGGCCCCCAGATCGCCTTCCGCTTCCGCCAGATCGAAAGGAATGCGCTGCGCTTCGGCGAGCCCGGCGACGAAGAACACGAAGAACCCGACCGGTTGGTAGACGATGTTCCAGACATTGGCCTGGGCTCGCACGATCTCGAGCAGGCTCATGGACTGCGCCAGCATCACGACGCCGATGACCGCAAACCCCATGGGGATCTCGTAGCTGATCATCTGCGCGCAGGTCCGGAGGCTGCCCAGCACCGCGTATTTGCTGTTCGCGGCCCAGCCACCGAAGATGATGCCATAGACTTCGATGCCCATCACCGCGAAGACGAAAAGGAGCGCCACGTTCATGTTGGAGACGTAGAGCGTGATCTCGGCGTTGAGGATCGAAACGCTTTCGCCGAACGGGATCGCGACGAACACCACGCAGGGCGGAGCGAGCGCCAGCACGGGCGCGATTTTGAACAGGAAGCGGTCGGCCTCGGCCGGGATGTGGTCCTCTTTGGTCAGGAGTTTGATCCCGTCCGCCACCGGCTGCAGCAGCCCGTGCCACCCGACGCGCATCGGCCCCATCCGCTGCTGGATGTGCCCGGCAATCTTGCGCTCCAGCCAGGTCAGCGGCAGGGGCAGCAGCAACAGGATCGCGATCAGCAGCGCGACCTTAAAGACGATCAGGCCAAGGGCGACGACAAGTTCCATGGTCCGCGCCTACTTGTCCAATAGAGACCCGCGACCGAACTTCGGCTCCCGCTATACGCTGACCTCTTGCGCAAGCGCCATATTGCGCGGGTGTTTGCCAGCCGTGACGCATTTTGTGCAATGATATCACATTCCTACGGTCGTGGGTTATGTTGTGCGTCACTTGGCGCTGAGTTGTGTTCGACCAACGAGGGGTTGCGGTGCAAATTCCTCGTTGGGGCTGAAGGGCATTTGGCCGCGACGGTCGCGCGATCGGGCTTGCCTTCTTTGCGTTCAGCGGACGAAGGCATGCGCCGCAGCCATCAACCCTGCTGGAGTTGATGGAGGTATCGCCGCGCCGACCTCAATGGGGTTCGCACCGAGGCGACGGCGGAAGAGCTAAAGAGCCCGCGGGCCAGTTTCGCTGCCCGCAAATGCGCCATGCAAAGTCGGTATCCCTTTTGCTGCGCATTAAAAACCCCGCCATCCACCGAAGTGAATGACAGGGCTTTTGAGCTTTCTCTTTTTCGGGATTTCTCCTTTCCAAAGATACTTGCTCTGACACGATAACGGCTTCGAGCCTGACGCGTTCCGGACATTTTGGGGCCTCCTGATTTTTTTTGGTGTCGTCGGCTCGAGGTCGAATCCGAGGCTGCCAGGAAAGATGTCGGCACAGCGCGAAATGAGGCGTACGTCCTGACCTAATGCGCCCATTCGCGGATCGTGCCGAGCGCACCATGCGCCAGAACCGCGCAACAGAAGTCGTGCAATCTAGCGACGTTGCAGCGTGCGATAGGCGAATTCGGTTAGGTAGTCGTTGAGGGCGAGCGACGCCTTGCTCGCTGCAATCTCGTCGCCCACGGACATCGCCTTCAGGATGGCAGAATGGAGCGCTGTTGCGGTTGCCAGCTCCGCCGCCCTGTCGAGCATGTTGGCGAACCAGAAGCGCCGGGACAGTCCCTGCAGCGGGGCCATGGACAGGGTGAGGTATTCATTCTGCGCGGCGGCGATGGTCAGGCTGTGGACCTGCTTGAGAAGTCCTCCAAAGCCGACGACGTCTCCTGTCTTGCTGAGGTCGTGAAGTCGGTCGGCGAGCAGGATCATGTCCTGCTTGTGCGAAATCGCGCCGCGGACCGCGCCCCATCGCACAGCCAGCTCCTCCACCGTTCGGCGGACCTCGAGCAGCTTCAATTGTGACTCGACCGAAATGGCGGGGACGATGATGCCCCGCCGCGGATGGATCTGGACCATCCCTTCCCACGACAGCCGTTGCAGGGCGGACCTGACCGGGTGGCGGCCGAGCGATGTCAGCTCCATCAGGGTGCCCTCGGAGACCATGCTGCCCGGTCTTAGGTCCTGGAACGTGATCATCCGCTCCAGCAGGTCGTAGGCCTGGTCGGCCTTGTTGGCTTCGCTTGTCAATTCTCGCCCCTGGGACTTCTGCCGGTCGTCATTCGATGAGTTCGGACAGGCCATAAACCGCGTGGCGCGGCAACGAGGATGTGTCGGCGTCGGCGGAAAACCATGTCGAGGTTGTAGACAGGCCCGCCGGATGAGTCTATCTTTGAAATTCTATTGAAATACATCTGAGTATATCAGTGATAGATCAGACGAGAGATTTTTCCGGATGGGAGACGCGGTCGGTTTCAGGGCCATGGCCCGATCTGCCGCTCTTGTGCGATGTCGACGTGCTCGTGGTCGGCGGCGGAGCGGCGGGGGTCGCCGCGGCCGTCGTATCGGCCGAGGCTGGAAAATCCGTCGCGCTGGTCGAACGATACGGCTTTTGCGGCGGCGCAGCCGTCGCCGGCATGTCCGGCACGATCTGCGGTCTCTATCTGGCGAGCGACCGGCGCAATGCGCCCGAGCAGGTGGTGTTCGGCTTCGCCGAGCGCTTCCGCGCCGGCGTGTCGCGCCGCGGCGGACTGACCGAGCCGCAGGTCTACGGCAAGACCTACACGGTGACGCACGATCCGCTGGTCTGGCGGGAGACGGCGGACGATCTCCTGCGTGAGGCGCGGGTGCGGATCATCTTCCACGCGGTTGTGACAGGCGTGGTCATGGATGGCGACGTCTTTTGCGGCGTCGTGGTCGAATCGAATGCCGGGCGCTCGCTGATCAAGGCGCGTCGCATCATCGATGCGTCGGGTGACGCTGCGGTCATCGCCCGGGCAGGGTATCGCTACGTCTATGGTGATCACGGGCGGATTCAAAATCCGACGATGTTCTTTCGCCTCGGGAACGTCGACCTCGCGGCCTTCGGGACGTATTGGGGCATCGACACGATCAGTCCGCCGAAAGTGGTCGAGCTGATCGCCGCGCTGCAGGCCGACGGCAGCTATCGTCTGCCGCGAAGCAAAATCTGGATCTTTCCCACCGTGCGTCCCGGCGAGCTGCTGGTCAACGCCACCCGGCTGACGGCCCGTGATGGGCGAATGCTCAATGTGATTGATCCGGAGGATTTCACCGAGGCCGAAATCCTGGGGCGGGCGCAGGTGCGCGAATATGCGCGCTTCCTGAAGGACCACGTCCCGGGCTGCGCAGCGAGCTTCGTCGTTGATACCGGCGTCGAGGCGGGGATCAGGCAGACGCGCTCCATCGTCGGCAAGGAGACCCTTCGAAGCGCCGACGTGGTTGCGGCGAAGAAGCGTCCCGATGGCATTTGCCGCGTTCCGTGGCCGATCGAGCTCCATAGCGGTGACAAGCCGAAGCTGCATTGGCTGTTGGACGACTACTACGAGGTGCCTTACGGCGCACTCGTTCCGGAGCGGGGCGAGAACATCATCGTTGCCGGGCGTTGCCTGAGCGCCGAGCACGAAGCGCTGGCCTCGGCCAGGGTGACCGCGCAGTGCTTCGAATATGGCCAGGCGGCGGCGATCGCGGCGGTGATGTCGCTCGATCGCGACTGTGGCTTTGCACAGCTGCGAGGCGAGGACGTCCGTGCCGAAATGGTTCAACGCGGCAGTGCGCTTTAGGACGCAGAGCTCTTGAAACGGAGCCGATGCGTCAAGGGTTTTCAATCGAGCAGGCTCGCCGGCGAGCCCGGAAGGGAACGAAAACAATGAGTGGAAAATTGAGAAGCAATTTCGAGCCGGGGACGACCCGTTGGGCCGTGCGCCGCGCCCAGTGGTTGGCGATGGGAATTTCGGAAGACGAATTCCACAAGCCGAAGATCGCCGTCGTCAATTCCTCGAGCGGACTTTCCGTCTGCTACCAGCACCTCGACAAGGTATCGAAGGCGGTGCAGGACGCCATTCGGCAGGCCGGCGGCCTGCCATTCGAGATCAGGACCGTTGCGCCATCGGATTTCGTCACCAGCGCCGGCCGCAAGGGGCGATACCTGATGCCGACCCGCGACCTCCTGGTCAATGACGTCGAGGTTCAGGTCGAAGGCGCTGAGCTCGACGGCATGGTGCTGCTGGCGTCCTGCGATAAGACCACGCCGGGACAGCTGATGGCGGCCGGCCGCCTCAACATCCCCTCGCTGGTCCTCGCCTGCGGCTACCAGCTCGGCGGCAATTGTGGCGGCAAGCCTGTCGATATCGAGGAGCTCTACAACAGCGTTGGCGCCTACAAGGCGGGGCAGATTACCCTGCCGAAACTCACCGACATGTCCTGCCATGCGATCAAGGGGCCCGGCGTCTGCGCCGGGCTTGCGACCGCCAATTCGATGCATGTCATGGCTGAAGCGCTGGGTATGGCGCTCTCTGGCAATGCGCCGGTTCGGGCCGACAGCGCTCGTCTCTACGAGCTCGCAGCGCAGGCCGGACCTGCGATCATGGATTTGATCGCCCGCGATCTGCGCCCGCGTCAGATCATGACATCCGGTGCATTCCGCAACGCAATTCAGGTCGCGCTCGCGCTCGGCTGCTCGGTCAATGTCGTGCGTCACCTCACGGCGATCGCAATCGAAAGCAAGTGCGATATCGATGTCATCCGTGAATTCGAGAAACTCTCGGCGGAGGCCGTGCAGATCACCCGCATCCGCCCGAACGGGCCCGATCGCATCGAGGACCTGGAGCGGGCTGGCGGCTGCGCGGGAGCCATGCGGCAACTCGCGGATCACCTCGACCTCGACGTGAGGACGGTCGAGGGCGGGCCTCTGCGGGAGCGTCTCCAGAGTGTTCCAACTCCGGACGCGGCGGTGATCCGGCCGGTCGCCGACGCATTCCGCAGCGAGCCCGGGCTGATCATCATCCGCGGCAACCTCGCCCCCGACGGCGCCGTGGTGAAGCTCTCAGCCGTTCCCGCACATATCCGGCGCTTCGAGGGGCCGGCCCTGATTTTCGAGGATGAGGATCAGGCGATCCAGAGCATCGAGGCGGGCCGCATCCAGCCGGGGCAGGTCATCGTGTTGCGGAACATGGGCCCGAAAGGCGGGCCGGGCACTGTCTTCGCGGCGAGCTTCATGGCGGCCTTGGTCGGCGCAGGTTTGGGCGCCGGTGTCGCCGTCGTCACGGATGGCGAGCTGTCGGGCCTGAATAGCGGCATCACCATCGGCCAGGTCATGCCTGAAGCCGCCGAGGGAGGGCCGCTCGCCCTCGTGCGGGCCGGCGACATGATCACGATCGATCTGCATGCTCGCCAGCTGACGGTTGCCGTCTCGGACGAAGAGTTGCTCGCGCGACGGCGCGACTGGAGGCCGCCGCCGGCGCCTGCGGAATTCGGCTGGCTTTCGCTCTACCAGCAACTGGTGCAGCCGCTGTCGAAGGGGGCCGTGCTCGGAAGCCGCGACAGTTAATTCAACCACAGGACCGGATTTTGGGAGGCGCCGAGAACATGTTCTCGGCCAACGGCCGGTGCTGTCAAAGAGCACATGGGCAGAGGAGGACAGGATGAAGAAAAAACGGGTGCCATATCGTTGGGTGATCGCGGTCACCCTGTTTGTTGCGTACAGCATTCAGTATCTCGATCGCGTCAAGACCAATGTGCTCAATCCGTCCATCGCCCATGATGTCGGCTTGTCGGTGTCCGACCTTGGGACCGGCGCGTTTCTGATGCTGCTGTTCTATGGCCCCTCACAGTACGTGTCGGGCATCCTCACCGATCGCTTCGGCGCCAAGCGCATCCTGATCTTCTCGGTCATCGCCTGGTCGATCATGACCGCGTGGATGGCTCACATCCAGTCCCGCGACGAGTATTTCATACGCATGGCGCTGTTCGGCGCCCTGGTCGGCACCGAGTACGTGCCGTCTGCCCGCATCCTGATGCGCTGGTTCAACAAGGAAGGGCGGGCGAGGGCACAGGCGTTGTTGTCGTGGGCCTGGATTTTGACGCCGGCCTGGGCCAGCGTGTTCGCGACCCAGTTCGCGCATGCGGCCGGGGACTGGCGTATCGTCTTCTACGTCACGGCGGCTTTCGGGGTCGTGCCGCTGATCATGATCGCATTGATCGTGTTCGATCGGCCGGAGCAATACAGCAAGGCGACCGAGGAAGACCTCGAATACGCCTATCGTGACGAGATCGAACGCGGCGAAATTCAGCGCGGCTCGTACCAGAACGCGCAGCAGCGCATCATGAAGCATCACGACATCGGCTTCTTCGATCTCTTCAGGAATCGCAGCTATGTCGCGGTGGTATTCGTCGATATCGTCATGCAGATCACCCTGTACGGCGCGCTGACGTGGATTCCCCTCTACCTGTCGGACGTGTTCCACTTCAAGATCCAGGAGATGGGCTTGTGGAGCGCGCTGTACTTTGCCGCCGGCGCGATCGGCAGTTTTGCGTCGTCCTATCTCTCCGACAAGGTCTTTCGCGGCAACCGCCGGATCATGATCCTGACGTGCTTCATCGGCCTCGCGCCATTCGTCTTCCTGCTGGCGTCCCTGACCGAGGCGCAGCCGTGGATGCTGGCGTTCTGTCTGTGCGGCATGGGCTTCTTCGGCAACATGGCCTGGGGTCCGTTCCTGACCGTTCCCGCGGAGATTTTCTCGCCCGAGGTCTATGGCAAGGCAATGGGCTTCGTGAACGGCGCCGGCTACACGGTTGCCGCCTTCAGCGCCAAGATCTTTGCAGCCCTGGTCGTCGCCGACGCGGCAGGGAAGGACTACTCGCGGGGATGGATCTTTATCGGCGGCTGTGTCGTGGTCGGCATCGTGGCCGCGAGCTTCATCCGGACCCAGCGTCCCGAACGCGAGCGGGCGGTGCAAGAAGCGCGCGCCTGACCGTCAATCCGGAAGTTGATGCTGAAAAGCACAGGGCGGACCGGCTTATTGCTGCCGGTTCGAACTCCTGCCATCAAAAAATGACGCCGGAAGAAGCCCGATAGTTCGTCGTGGGGCGTGGCCAGCGCTGCCCCACGACGGAGACGACAAATCAATGAAAATCAGGGAGGAGTCTATGATCGCAGATCTTCGGGTGTGCGCGCGCAGCTTGTTGGCTGGCTTGTTGTTGATTGCCCCTAGCGCCAGAGCTCAGGCGCAGATGCAGTTCAGGACAATTACATCGTTCGGCGAGAGTTATCTCGACACTGGTAATCTCGGCTATTTCAAAAGTGTTTGCGGGGCTTGCCTGAATGGCATTCCCGCCGCCGCGCTTGCCAACTATCCCCGACACGATCCCTGGCCGTCGAATCCGGCAACCGATGCGACGCAGATCGTTCCACTTCCGTATAAGTTGCAGCAACTCTACGGTGTTTCTGACGATCGGGCATTCAACTATGCGATCGCCGGGGCCGCAACGAACGCAGCCATCGGCAATTTAGGGGAAAGCAATCAGGTCGCGACATTCCTGTCACAGGGAGGGCGTCTGGGGCCAAGTGACCTTGTTATGTTTCAGGCGCTGGGCAACGACGCGTTTCGCTCCCGACTTGTCGCGTTGGGAAAGCCCATGCCTGCTAGTTTCCTTCCGAATCCACTCGTGGCCCCCGTTGACACTGGGAACCCGGTTGTAGACGCAAACGCCGAGGCTGGACGTGCGCTTACCAACTTCGGGCGACTGGTCGGGGCGGGGATGCGGAATGTGTCGGTGATCACCGCTGGGGACCTTGGTGCGCTCGCGCCTTGGGTGCCGCCGTCGTCGCCTCCCTTCATTACGGAGAGCGCGCAGGATGTTCCCGCACTGCATGCCTACGCCAATACGGCTTTCAGCGCTTTGCAGGCAGGCCTTGTCCCATTTGCAAGGGCTGGCGTTCGTGTTTTTCTGTTTGATCTGCGCGTGCTGCAGCAGAGATTGATCGATACGCCGCAGATGTATGGCTATGCCTCGCTTGGCGATGTGCTTAGGCCCGATGGCTTGCATTACACCGAAGCTGGCTTCGGCCTGATCGCCCGTTATGTGCAGAACCAGATTGACGCTCCAACGACGGTCGTGCCGCAGGGAGCGATCGTGCTTACGACAGCCCGCAACTTTGCGGAGATGATCTTCGGACGGCTCGATGCATTTCGATATGTCGCTCCGCCGTCTCGCTGGGACGCCGGGCGCATCGGTGGAGCGGATGAAAGTCCATCTGCGTCGACTTCGAGTTACTTTGAGGATGCTGGCGATCGCCGTTGGTCAGCCTACGCCGATCTAAACTATACCGGTTCGACTTGGGGGCGACGATTTTACGCGTCGAGCGCAAACTATGAGAGTTCCGGAGGATCCGGAGGTCTGGAGTATCAGATCAATCCTGACTGGAAACTCGGTCTCGCCTTGGGGTACGCACGGCCGAACGTCGATCTCGGTACGCAGGATGCGCATCTCAGGATTGATGCGCTGCAGTTCAGTTCTTACAGCTCCTATACTGCGCTGAACTGGTTTTCTGATGTGCTTCTGGCCTACGGGCATCAAAGCCTCAATGGCGATCGACGAGGGATCATCGATGTCATTCATAGCAGCGCTGGTGCTGATCTGTTTACGGCAGCGACGCGCGCCGGCTACCTGTTCGACGCGGGTTCGTTGCGGATCGGCCCGGTGTGGGGATTGAGTTTTACGAGCGGATCCATTGCGAGCTACATGGAAACTGGCGATGCGCTGATCACGCAGACGGTCGATAGGCAAAGCCTCAATAGCCTGACAGGAAGTGCTGGCGTTCAGGTTCGCCTGCCGTTCTCGATGGGCGCGATAGCCTGCAATAGTTTCGTAACGGTCACAGGCGAACACGAATTTCTCGGGCGGGGGAGGGGTGTGACGACGACGCAACTGACCACGCCCCTGCTTCCGGTGGTGACCCCCGTCGATGATGGCGGGCGGGTTTACGGAAAAGTGGCGGCCGGCTTGCAGGGCAGGTTCGCGGCAAATCTTAGCGGCGGGATCAACGCGTACGCGACATTCGGTCGCTCAGATGAAAATCTGTTCGGGTTCAGCGGAAGCGTAAGCCTCGCATTCTAAAGACGCGCCGTGTGCACGCTATGCGCACGAATTGGCGCGACGTATGGCATGGAGGCCGTGCGATACGCTCAGCGCGCTCTTTCGGCGATCTGTTTCGCATCTGCGAGTCGCGAAGGTGTTCTCGCAATGGACGACGCTGCGGGGTCTGCGCAGACCGAGAGAGGCGGAAATTGCATCAAACTCGCTCCTGAGCGGACGCATCGACCGAGATTCTCGATGCAGTGGCGGGCGTAGCGGCTTTCTCGTGAAAGGGGTGCCGGCGGTGTTGGCAGGCCGCTGCGCTTCACCTTGAAGTTCAACTCGAATCGATTTCGTTGGCGATGGGGTCTGGATGCCCCCGGTCGGTGGTTGCCTCGTTTTGCTGCGGGGCGGCCGTGGTGCCCATGATGGTTTGTGCACGACGCGGGCACGGCCGGATCGCAAGCGGCGACGACGATGGCTCATTTGAAGGTGGCGTGTCCGCCTTAATTCCTGGCGTTCGCTGCAAGCCTCAAAAACTGTCGTTTCATCCCGTTGACCCTGGCGAGATAGGCGGCGACGAGGTGATCGCCGCAGCGCTCGCCGGTTGCCGGCTGGAAGCCGCGGCGCATGAAGGCCCGGGCCGGGCCGGTGCCACAGAGATGGATGAGCGTGGCGAGATCCTGCTTCTGCTGCGGGCTTGCCGTCCTGTTCGATGCGGAGGCGAGAACCCCGGCGACATTGCGGTCCAGGTACACTGCCGCGAGTTCGGTGGCATGGCTTGGCAGCGCGCGGATATACAGGCTGTTGAACCAGCAGTCGGTGGTGACGACAGTGTGCTGGCGGATGCAATAGCGGCTCGCCTCGGCAAACGCCGGGTCGGTCATTTGATAGAGGCCGACCGCGCTCGAGGCGGGCTTGTACACCGCGAGAGGATTCCAGGTCAGCCGCCAGCGCCAATAGGTGCGCGCGACTGGATTGCCGGTACTCTCGGTCTGGGCCAGCGCCGCCAGCAGTTCGGGCGAGACGATGTCGGTGGAATAGGTGCGGAAGTGCGCTGCGTACTGCCGCCAGGTTTCGGATGGCTCCTTGTCGAGCGTCGTGTCTGCGAAAAAGAACAATTCGGTCGGCTTGCGGACCACCTGATAGACGATGTTGGCGAGCGGGACGAGCGCCAGGATCGCGGCCACGACCACCGCTATCCGCACCGCCGTCGGCGCGGCGATCAGCTTCTGCCGCAACCAACGCGCGCCCTGCCAGCTGGAGACGGGACGAAGGGCCGTGGTCCAGCTTTGCCGGATGCGCCTTTTGCGAATGGTGGGCCTGGCGGCGGGCAGGGAGGACACGGAGATGGTCAGCCTGTTGAGCGATGGCAGGCGGCCGTACGCCGCTTGCGGTGTGGGTGTGACGAGGAGCATGTCCCAAGCTCCCGGTTCGCGGCTCCTCAGTTCCGAGGGAACTTGGAAACACGGTCCACCCTAGAATCGAAAGATTGCCAGTGTCCTGACGAATTCGCTCTTTACCTGGGATTCGACCGCTTAACCTGGACGGATTTTGTCCAAGCAAAGCGGTCGTTCTCAATGGATGACCGTTCGACCTCAAAGCTTATGCGCGTTCGGACATGCCGACCGCCGAATGGGGCGGCTGGATCGATACCTCTTCGGCCGCGTTGATCGCGGCATGGCGGGGCAGCAGCTGCATGAGCAGGGCGCCCAGGAACATCGCGGCCGCCATCAGATAGAGGCCGATGTCGGTGCGCCCGGTCGCTTCCTTGGCGAGACCGACAATGTAGGGCGCGACATAGCCGCCGAGATTGCCGATGGTTGCCATCAGCGCCAACCCGCCGGCAGCGGCAGCGCCTGTCAGCAGCGCGCTCGGCAGAACCCAGAGCACGGTGATCGAGGCCAGCGCGCCGCCCAGCGCCAATGAAAGGCTGGCAAGCGCCAGCACCGGCGTGCTGGTCAGCGTGGCGCCACCGACGAGCCCGAGCGCGCCGACGGCGGCAGGGAGGATGATGTGCCATTTGCGCTCGCTCATGCGGTCGGAACTGCGGCCAACGACGATCATCGCGACACAGGCGACCGCGAACGGAATGCTGGTGACGATCCCGTTCAGCAGCACGTCCTGCACGCCGAGATCTTTGACGATCTGCGGCATCCAGAACGAGATGCCGTAGATGCCGCCGAGCAGAGCGAAGTTGGTGACGGCGAGCAGCCAGATCTTGGGGCTCACCAGGGCATCGATCAGCCGATGCCCATGGCCCATGGCGCGATGGGTTGCTTCATCGGCCTCAAGCGCCGGCACGACGATGTTGCGCTCGCCTGTCGTCAGCCATTTGGCGTCCTTCGGACCGTTGCTGAGATAGAAATAGGTGATGATGCCGCCGATGACCGCGGGCACGCCCTCGAGCAGGAACAGCCACTGCCATCCCGCAAGGCCGGAAACGCCTGCCATCTGTTTCATGATGAAGCCGCTCAGAGGGCCGCCGATGAAGCCGGCGATGGGGATCCCGACGAAAAACAGTGCACAGACCTGCGAGCGCAGCTTTCCGGGAAACCAGTAGGTCAGATACAGGACGATGCCGGGATAAAATCCAGCCTCCGCGATGCCGAGCAGAAAGCGCAGGGTCAGAAATTGCGCCGGCGTGGTGACGAACATGAAGGAGACTGAAATCACCCCCCACACCACCAGGATGCGCGAGATCCAGAACCGGGCGCCGTACCGTTGCAGCAGGATGTTGCTCGGGATTTCGCAGGCGGCATAGCCGATGAAGAAGATGCCGGCGCCGAGCCCGAACACGGCGTCGGACAAGCCGATGTCCGCGCTCATCTGGAGCTTGGCAAAGCCGACGTTCACCCGGTCGAGAAACGAGATGATATAGAGAACGAGCAGGAAGGGAATGAGCTTCCAGGCGACGCGATTGTAAGCCGCCGCTTCGTCATCCGAGCTGAACGACGCACGCGAGAAAAACTGAGCCATGCTTTGAGCCCTCCCCAGGTCTCTTTGATTGAGCGGCGGATTTGTTTTGTAATGCCGCCGTTGGCCGCTTTGGTTCAGTGCGCAGCCGGCATCGGATAGTCGGCCGCGTTGAGCACGAAGCCGGGCCTCGCCGAGAAATCCATCCGCGGCGGCCCGAAGATGTCGACCAGCCAGGTCGTGCCTTCGCCGATGTCCTGCGTGGTGTGGACCACGCTTGCCGGGATGACGAGGACGGAAGGGCTTTGGTCGTAGCGGGCATGTTCGTCCTCGCGCCAGCGGGTCTTGTCCGGCGACCACGGGTAGCGGAGGTGGTGGACGAAGGCTCCTTCAAGACTGAGCGACATCTGCTCGAAATCCTCGTGCGCGTGCGGACTGAGCTTCGTCTCGTCGCGCCGCTTTCTCCACGGCTCGAAGATATTGAGCATGAGATTGGTCGAGCGGAACACGCGCATTTTGAGCGGGCTTGGGTCGGGGCTTTCCGTCTTGCTCAAATCGTAATGCCTGAGCCGGAAGCCGCCGGCCGGATCGGGCCAGGGTTTCAGGTCGGCCACTTCGGGCGCACCGTCTGCATAGGTTCTGGCGTTCACGGCCGCGGCCGTCAGATCCTCGGCACGCCTGGAAAACACCCGCACCACGAGGCCAGCTTTTTGAACGACGATCCTGCTGTCGCCCGGCGGCACGATGAGCAGGCTGTTGCCTTGGGCCGCGACGCGCTCGGCGCCGGCTTCGAAGACCGCCTCGGTCCCCGGCCGCAGCAGCACCATGTATTCGTCCGGATTGTTGCGCGGGAGCACCGCGCCGGCGTTGGCCTGCGAAATCACGGTGACGAAATTGGCGGCGCGGGTGATCCAGTGCCGCGTTCCATCGGCATCGGTCTGTTGTGGCGGTTCGGCGTAGTGGCGGGCGTGGGTTGCCGCGCGCATGGCTTCACTCATTTCGACCCTCCCAGTCCGGGCAGACGCAAAGGAATTGCCGGTTGTTCGTTGTTCGCGATTGTGATACTAAGTTTTGTAATACGATACATCGAAGCCTGTCAATGCAACCGAATTGACCGCCAAAAGTGGATTCGGCGTGCTATTTTTCGAAACGGTGTTTTGCATTTGAAAACAGCAGCTGGGGTGGCCTTGATGCATGAGGATCGTTTGGATGGAGGAGGGGTGCGCTCGGTTCAGGTTGCGCTCGACGTGCTGGAGGCCGTCGCCTTTTCCGGTGAAGAACTCGGCGTCACCCAGCTGGCCGAACGTCTCGGGCTGACCAAGGGCTCGGTGCATCGTCACTTGCTCACCCTGGTCGAGCGCGGCTACCTGATCCAGAACCCGGTCACGGCCCGCTACGCGCCCGGTCCGCGAAGCCGGCTGCTTGCGCATTACGCGCCAGACGCTGATCTGATTCAGCTCGCCGCTGGTCCCATGCGCGAGCTGCGCGATCAGCTCGGCCATTCCGTCGTGCTCTCGGAGGCTGCGCCACGCGGCGCGTTGGTGCTGAGCATGATCAGAAGCACGGCTGCCATCGAGATCGGCGTTCGGCCGGGCAGCGAGTTGCCGTTCCATTCGTCCGCGCAGGGCAAGGTGCTGCTGGCGTTCGCGCCGCGGCCGCAGCAACAGCGCTTTCTTGCACGGCCGCTGCTGTCGTTCACGCCTCACACCGTGACCGATTCAGGGCTGTTGGACGAAGAATTGTCACGTGTGGCCAGACAAGGCTTCGCCACCGCGCCGGAGCAAGCCATGCTCGGCATCAATGCCGTCGCCGCACCGATTTTCAACGACATGGACGCCTGTGTCGGCGCACTCGCGCTGGTGGGGTCGATCCAGTTCCTGCCCGCCGAGCCAGACGCGAAGTGCATTTCCGCGTTGAAGGCCGCGACGGCGCAAATCTCGCGCATGTTCGGTCACGGCCGTTCGGGAGGCGCTCCGGAAACGCCGCCGGCCAGAAGAATGGCCTAGTCGAAGCAGCCTGAGCGCGCTCGGCGCGCTTCAATGACAACAAAAGGGAAGAATGTGATGAGTGAAGTGGCTGACAAGGTCACCTCGGCGGCAAGGGAAGTGCGCATTGACAAGATCCTGCAAGGGGCGGTCGATCCGCATGTCCATAGCGGGCCTTCGATTGCGCCTCGCGGCGTCGACCATCTCGATCTCGTCAGGCAATTGTCGGACGCGGGTTTTGCGGCCGTCGTGACCAAGGATCACGACTATGCCGGCGTTGCGACCGCCCAGTTGATCAGCAGGCATCATCCGGAGCTGCGCACGAAGATCTTCTCGGGCATAGTGCTCAACAATGTGGTCGGCGGGATCAACCCTTACGCGGTCGAACATACCGCCGCCATGGGCGGCAAGATCGTGTGGATGCCGACGCTCGCTGCTGAAAATCACCTGCGCTGGGAAAAGAACGCGAGCTTCGCGCATCCGGCGTCGACGCAGAAGATGCGTCCGGCGACCGCTGTGCCGGTTCTGGACGCCAACAAGAAGGTGCTGGATTCGGTCAAAGACGTGCTCGACATCATCGCAGGGAACGACATGGTGCTGGCGAGCGGGCATTTGCATGTCAGCGAAACCTGGATCATCTTCGAGGAAGCGAAGCGGCGCGGGGTCAAGCGTCTCGTCTTCACCCACCCGGAGGAAATCGTTGGTGCCAGCCTCAACGACGTGAAGGGCATTGCCGCCATGGGCGCCTTCGTTGAACATTCGATCTGCATGTTCCTGGAAGGCTCGAAATTCAAGGTCGCCACGGCAGAAGACCTGCGCCACCACATCGAGGCGGCGGGTATCGAGCAGACGATCATCTGCTCGGATCTTGGTCAGGTCGGCGTCTTCAGTCCGATCGAAGGCCTTCGCCGCGGCGTCGCCTTGTGCATGGACCTCGGCTACGGCGATGAGGACATCCACAAGATGGTGGCGACCAATGCCGTCCGGATGCTCGGGCTCTGAGCGGGCGCGGCTCTCTTCGCGCCGTCAGTCGATGGTCGCCCCCGTCAGTTGTTCGCTGAGTTGCCACAGGCGTCCTGCAGCAACCTGGTCGGTCGCGCGGGGACGGACGCCATGTAGTTCTGGACTGTCATCGCCGGGGAGGGCGCGAGCGATGTTGCAGTCGGCGCAATAAACGCCCCCCATGCCGTTCAGTTGCGGGCTTGTCGCGCACCACACGGACGTGGCCGCGCCCTGCTCAGGCGTCTTCTTGTTGTTCTCGGGATCGATGATCGGCTTGCCGGTTTCGTCAATGATGTTGCTGGCGTCGATCTCGGCCTGCAGCATGTGGCGCACCAGCGGCGTTGCGATCCCTCCCGGATGCACGGCGAAGGCGCGCACGTTCTGGCGTTGCCCGATCGAGTCCAGCGCCACCGCGAACAGGGAGTTGGCGGTTTTCGATTGACCATACGCCGCCCAGCGATCGTACGCGCGCCGCTCGAAATTCGGATCGTGAAAGTCGACTCCGGCCCTGCGATGCCCGTAGGAGCTGAGAGCCACGACACGGGCGCCTTCGGCGCGGACGAGCGCTGGCCAGAGCCGGCAGGTGAGTTGGAAATGGCCGAGGTGGTTGGCCGCGAACTGCGATTCATAGCTCCTCGCATCCCGCGTCAGGGGCGCGGCCATGACGCCGGCATTGTTGACGAGAATGTGGAGTTTCTCCGACGACGACAGAACGCGATCGGCGAAGTGGTCGATCGACGCCGGGTCGAGCAGGTCCATGGCCTCGACGATGACATCCGGCATCCCGGCGAGCGCTTGCTTTGCCTTTGCCAGATCGCGGGCCGGAACGATGACTTGCGCGCCGGCGGAGCGGAAGGCGCGCGCGGTCTCGATCCCGATACCGGAGTAACCTCCGGTCACGACCACGGTCTTGCCGGTCAAATCGATGCCTTTGATGACGTCGGCGGCGGTCGATGCGGCTCCGAAGCCGGAGCCAATGGGGGATTGGGGTGTGGACATGATTGGTTCTCCCGTCTTGCTCGGGAGTGCTAGGCCGATCCGATCGCACGTTGGATGCTTGAAAATCCAGAATTTATGCGCGAAAGTTCGGAAATGCCCCTCGATCCACTCTCCGACGTTCTTGAGCTTGTCCGCGCGCGGTGCAGCCTGTCCGGCCGTTTGGTCGCGGGTGGGAGGTGGACGCGCCGTTTCGCCAATCTCAAGGTGATCAAGATCTGCGCGGCGATCGAGGGCGCCTGCTGGTGCTTCATGGAGGGCATGACGGAACCTGCACCATTCACGGCCGGAAATGTTCTGGTCATCAACGGCACCCGCTCACTCATCCTGGCCAGCGACCCGGCGTTGATCACTGAGGCGGTCACGACGACGCTGGTACAGGATGAAAGTGGGGTCTATCGCCTGGGACAGGGCGATGACTTCACGATGCTCGGCGGGATGATCGCGGTCGACAGCCGCCGTCAGCCGCTTCTTCTGGACGGGCTGCCGCCCCTCATCCATATCGACGCCGGCGCACCTGATGCGGCGGGCCTCGGCTGGCTGCTGGGCCAGATCGTCCAGGAAATGGGGGAGGTCAGCAAACCCGGCAAGTCCATCATCCTGGCCGAGCTCGCGCAGCTTCTCTTCGTTCAGGCGCTCCGCGCCTACCTTGCGTCCGCCCCCGAAGGTGATGCGGGGTGGATCAAGGGGTTGGGGGACAAGCGGCTGGCCCCCGCGCTCGGCTGCATCCACGCGGAGCCATCCCGCGCCTGGAGCCTGGAAGATCTTGCACGGGCGGCCGGCATGTCCCGGACCTCGTTCGCCGTGCGGTTTCGCGAGGTCATGGGAATGCCACCGCTGACCTACCTCACGAACTGGCGCATGCTGCTGGCCGAGCGCGCTCTGCGGTCCGGCGCATCCATCGCGCAGGTCGCCGATGACATCGGCTACACATCCGAGAGCGCCTTCAGCAACGCGTTCAAGCGCACGATGGGAGTGGCGCCCGGACGCAGTCGCAAGATCTCCGAACATGACCGGGCGACGTCGACGTCACAGCCTGCGTCGAACGCACCCGCTCACGGATTCTGAAATCGCGCGGGCGAGCACATGCTGGACAAGGCGACCGCGGCCCAAATACCCTGTCACACGCTGTTGCTCGCCTCCACCAACGTCAAGGCTTTCGAGCCGCGGCGGGCCGCGGGCCGGCTGCTTTGATTTGCCCTTACTTTTAGGGAACCTTTTTCGCCCGAGGCCGTCCAACTGTCGTTCGCTTCCTTGTGGACAATCGCAGGTGCGCCGAAAGGAAAAGCCGTCATGAGCGAGGAAAAGAAGCCCAGTGGACCCGATCTGACGCAGGGCGTGCTGCCTGCCGATTTCACCGACGGCAAGCTGCTCGGTCATGTCGCTGATGACGACGTGCTCCTGGTGCAGGTCGGCTCGGAGGTGCTCGCGATCGATCCCTTCTGCAGCCACTATCATGGTCCGCTTGCAGAAGGGCTGGTGGTCGGCGACAGCATCCGCTGCCCCTGGCATCACGCCTGCTTCTCGCTGAGGACCGGCGAGGCGAAACGGCCACCCGCACTGAGCCCGCTTTCGGTCTGGCTGGTGGAGCGGGAAGGGGAAAAGATCATTGTACGGCGCAGGCTGGAAGCGCTTCGCGCCGCTGCGCCGCGTGCAGCTGCCGCGCCCGGGAAGATCGTGATCGTCGGCGGCGGTGCGGCCGGATTCGCCGCCGCCGAAATGCTGCGGCGCGAGGGATTTGCCGGCGCCATCACCATGTTCAGCGACGATGCGGCCGCGCCAGTCGACCGGCCCAACCTGTCCAAGGACTATCTCGCGGGGCAGGCCCCCGAGGACTGGATGCCGCTGCGTCCGGACGATTTCTATCCCGAGGCCGGCATCGACCTTCGCCTCAACACGCCTGTTGTGTCCGTCGATCCGAAGGGGCGGAACGTGCAACTGGCCAACGGCAATGCGGTGCCGTTCGACCGCCTCTTGCTCGCCACGGGCGCGGAGCCCGTGCGGCTACAGATCCCGGGAACCGACCAGCAGCGGGTCCATACGCTTCGCTCGCTGGCCGACAGCCGCGCGATCATGGCCGCAACCGGCAGTGCGAAGCGGGCGCTGGTCATCGGCGCGAGCTTCATCGGTCTCGAGGTCGCAGCGTCCCTGCGCGCCCGCAACCTCGAGGTTCATGTCGTCGCCCCGGAGCCGCGGCCGATGGAGCGCGTCCTGGGGGCCGAGATGGGGGACTTCGTGCGCGCACTGCATGAGCAGCACGGTGTCATCTTCCATCTGCAGGACACCGTGACGCGGATGGACGGCGAGCGAGCGGTGCTCCAGAGCGGCGGGGTGATCGACGCCGACATGGTCGTCCTGGGTGTCGGCGTGAGGCCACGCCTGTCGCTGGCCGAGCGCGCGGGGCTTGCCATCGATCGCGGCGTGGTGGTCGACGCCTTCCTCGAAACCAGTGCACCCGGCATCTTCGCGGCCGGCGACATCGCTCGCTGGCCCGATGCTCGCAGCGGCGGGAATATCAGGGTCGAGCACTGGGTCGTTGCCCAGCGGCAGGGGCAGGCCGCGGCGCGCAACATGCTCGGCCAGCGTGAACGCTACGACGCCGTACCGTTCTTCTGGAGTCAGCACTACGACGTGCCGATCAACTATGTCGGCCATGCCGAGACATGGGACGAGATCAGGATCGACGGCAGCATCGAGCAGCGGGACTGCCTCGTGGAATACCGCCATGCCGGCCGTATCCTGGCTGTCGCATCGATCTATCGCGATCTTGCAAATCTTCAGCGCGAGCTGTCGATGGAGCGGAGTTCAGCTTGATCGGGGAATAAGGCGACCGGCAGTCGACCCGATGCCTGCGGATCAGGTCCGTGGGTATAACGGCTTGCTCGTCATGACTTGACCGATTTCTGTCCGGCACGAGTGGTTGATTTTTCCATTGTCCCATGATGATGGCGGCGGTGCGTGGGGGGAGGCCTTCAAGCGTCAGGAGCTGGGGTGTGCGCCGGGCAATCCAGAATAATGCACTGCGGACGAAGTCTTGGCCCCATGTGCCGGTGGGTGTGCTTGCCGCTGGATGGGAAACAACGGACGATTCGTTGCCGGGGCAGCTCTCGCGTGATGCTTCACGGCAAAAGGTCCCATTGCCAGAGATCGCCAACGCGAGGAGATTGGGCAGCCAAGCGACATTCCGAAGAAGCGTTCCATAGACATGCGCGTCAGCGTCTCGGCCGTGATCGACGACAGCAGGATCAGTCCGTTCCAGTTCCAGGTCTTCCTCCTGGGTTTTCTCGTCGTCTTGTGCGACGGCTTCGATACGCAAGCGCTCGCCTATGTTGCGCCCGTCATCGCGTCGGAATGGCACGTGCCGCTCTCGCTGTTTGGTCCGGTGTTTGCCGCGGTCCTGCTCGGTGCGATGCTCGGTTCGTTCGTGTTCGGCCATGTCGCGGACAGGATCGGGCGCCGTCCCGCGTTGTTGTTTTCGGTGCTGCTGTTCGCAGTGCTCAGTCTCGCTTCAGCCATTGCGGACAGGATCGAAACGCTTGCCGTGGTTCGGTTCGCCTGCGGCATAGGTCTCGGCAGCGCTATTCCCAATGTCGTGGCGCTGGTGTCGGAGTATGCTCCGGCAAGACGCCGCGCGACGGTCGTGGCAATCGCCCTGGCGGGGTTTGCGCTGGGGGCCGTGGTGGCCGGGTTCGTCAGCCTGCCGTTGATCGCGTGGTTCGGCTGGCGCTTCATCTTCGTCGTCGGCGGTGTCCTGCCGTTGTGCCTGGTGCCATTTCTGTTCGCCGCGCTGCCGGAATCGATCAAGTTCCTGGCCGTTGCGCGCGGCGACGGGCGGGCAGTCGCCGCCATCCTGCGGCGGATCGATCCGCGCAGCCGCTTCGACGATGACAGCACGTTCGTGCTCGACGAGGTGCGGGGCGGACGAGGCGGCCTGGCGTCGCTGTTCCGCAATGGTCTGGCGGTCGGGAGCGTGCTTCTGTCGCTGGCCTTCTTCGCCAGCTTGCTGTTGGTCTATCTGTTCACCAGTTGGATGCCGCTGCTGCTCCATCGCGCCGGGCTGCCGTTGCAGGATGCGCTGATGGGGGCGATCGTCTTCAATCTGTCGGGCATCGCTGGTGGCGTCGTCTGCGCGCAGCTGATCGATCGAAGGGTCGTGCGGCCGATGGTGGCCCTGATCACCGCCTACCTCTCGGGGGCAGTCGCGGTGTTCTCGATCGGGTTTTCGCAGGGCGCGTTTGCGCCGCTGATGACGGCGATTTTCATCAGCGGGTTCTGCATCATCGGCGGACAGCTGTCCTTGAATGCGTACATCGCCGCCTACTATCCGACCACGATACGGGGAACCGGGATCGGCTGGGCGCAAGTGATCGGAAGGCTGGGCTCGCTGCTCGGTCCGCTGGTGGGCGGGCTGTTGGTGTCACAGGGGATGTCGCCGCCGCAACTGTTTCAGGCCGGCAGCGTCGCCCCGCTGCTGTCCTGCCTGGCACTGCTGCTTTTCGCGGTGTTGTCGCGACGGTCGGCCGCAGCCGATGCCACGAAAACCGAGCTTTGAAAGCCCGGCGCCGGATCGGCCAGGATATTTCGATCGGCCACTCGAGCCATTCCGGAACCATCGTCGAGTTGTCTTTGCAGGAGACCTTCACGTTCCGCCCGCTGACAGCTGAGGCATCCAGATCCGGTCGATCGTCGATCAGTTGCCCAGTCGCCCAGTCGCTGTCAGCACATAAAAACATCGTTGTTCCCGCGCTCAGCCGACGACGGGGGGGCGCCAATATCGCGGATTGTGATGGCGCCGAGAAAGTCTTCGACGAGAGCCGCCATCGCGCCCTGGCTGTAGAATGCGTCGATTTCGCCGCGCATCAGCGCGAACGCCTCCTCACGCTGGTGACCAAGCATGAAGCGGGCATCCCATAAGGATGCGCTTTCTCCAATGCCGCGCCGCGCGTCCTCGATGAATGTCCGATTGATGTAAGGGATCCGAGGAGGTGCGGGAGGCGTCTGGACATCGCCGGCTTTTCCGCCATTCCGAGCCCGAAGACCGGAACTTTGGCTGAAATATAATCAGTGTATTTTCAATTTTCATTCTGGGTGCCTGTGGGATTTGCCCCGGTTCCGTGCCGGATTCGCCCGAGAATGAGCGACAATTAGCTTTCATTTTCTGTCCTTCCGCCCGCGCCGCTGTTTTCGCGCTGGAGATTTGCGTTCTCAAAAAAAGGATGTATACTGATTAAAATAGCCAAGGTAGGGAGGTCTGGTGTGGTGTGGCAAAGAGCAGTGTCCGTCGAGGACCTTCGCCCGGAGGGCGTCAAGGGAGTCGAGATCGATGGAACGCCGGTGGCGATCTACCGTCTCGGTGACGAGATCCATGCAACGCACGGCATCTGCACCCATGCGCTTGCGTTTCTGGCCGACGGCTTCGTCGAAGACGGCAAGATCGAATGCCCTCTGCATCAGGGGCTATTCGACATTCGCTCGGGCAAGGCGCTATGCGCCCCTCTGACCAAAGATATCCAGACATATGCCGTCAAGGTCGAGGACGGCGTCGTCTTCTTGGATCTCTCGGCGCCCGCCCAAACGTGTGCGGCGCCGGCCGCGCCGGTTGCTAGGCGTGCCGCACAGTCATCCGAGACGTCTGTGGTGATCGTGGGAGGCGGACAGGCGGCCGCGGCTGCGGTCCGCAGCCTCCGCGCCAGCGGCTTTGACGGGCAGATCGATCTGGTCGGCGAGGAGCCGCATCCGCCGTACGAGCGGCCACCTTTGTCCAAGGACATTCTTCTCGGCAAGGCGGACGCTCGATCCTGTGCGCGCTTGACCGTCTCCGAGGCTGCGACGCTCGATGTCCGGATGCATCTGGGGTGTCGCGTGACGGCTGTCGATGCGCAGGCGAGAACGGTCGCGCTCGGCGATGGCCGCGTGCTGGGCTACGGAGCGCTTCTTCTTGCCACCGGCGGCGCTCCCCGGCGCCTCGAGATTCCCGGCGCGAACCTGCCCGGGGTTCATTATCTGCGGACGCTGGACGATGCCTTGGCGCTGCGGACCTCGCTGTCGGCCGCCAGGCGGCTGGTCGTCATCGGCGGGGGCTTCATCGGCATGGAGCTCGTGTCCGCGGCGCGTTCGCTGGGGCTGTCGGTGGTGCTGCTGGAGCGGGAGGCGGAGTTGATGGCGCGGCTGCTGCCGGCTCGGCTGGGGCGCGCCTTCCGTGCGCTGGCGGAACGGCACGGTGCGGCGGTGCATTCGCGGGCGACCGTGGAAAGTATCGCGCGCGAGGGCGAGGGCCTTCAGGTCCGGACGTCGGCGGGGGTGTTCGACACCGACGTCGTGTGCATCGGGATCGGCCTCGAGCCGGACACCGCGCTGGCCGCTTCTGCCGGCTGCATGGTCGACGGCGGAGTGGTCGTCGATGCCGGGCAGCGGACGAGCGTGCCGGGCATCTGGGCGGCGGGGGACTGCGCGCTGCATCATCAGCCGATCAGGGGGCGACGGGGCCGGCTCGAGAGCTGGCACAATGCCGAGCAGCAGGGCGCTGCGGCCGGACGATCCATCGCAGGTGAAGCGCCCCTCGCGGACACGCCCAGGCCGTGGTTCTGGACCGATCAGTTCGGGCTCAACATCCAGATCCTCGGGGCGCCGGCGGCGGGCGACAAGGTTGCGCTGTCGGGCCGCGCCACGGAGCCGGGGGCGGTCTACAGGACCATCGATCCGGAGACGGGGCGGCTGACGGGCGTCGTGGCATTTTCCGATCCCGGCGCGATACGCGCGGCGCGCAGCGAACTCGAGAGCCCCGAGATCTTCGACGCCGCCAAGGCGTCTGCCGTCATGCTGGCAAGCGATGAGGAGGACTCGATGAAGATGGATTCAAAGCCGTCCCTGGCCAACGCCTATGTCTGGCCGGCCGAGGGCCTCACCCGGATCCCTGACTGGGTCTATACCGACGAGGAGATCTACCGGCGCGAGGTCGAGAAGATCTTCCATGGCAGGACCTGGAATTATGTCGCGCTGGAGAGCGAGATTCCCAATCCGGGAGACTTCATCCGCTCCAATGTCGGTCCGACGCCGATCGTGGTGTCGCGCGCCGAGGATGGCGCGATCAGCGCGTTCGAGAACCGCTGCGCGCATCGCGCGGCCGAGTTCTGCCGTGAGTTGAGCGGCAATGCGAAAGAGTTCGTCTGTCCCTATCATCAGTGGTCCTACGATCTGAAGGGCAACCTCGCGGGAATTCCGTTCCGGCGCGGTGTTGACGGCAAGGGGGGAATGCCGGCGAACTTCAAGCCCGCCGAGCACGGTCTGAAGCGTCTGAACGTCACCACGCATCGCGGTGTCGTGTTCGCGTCCTATTGCGAGGACATGGAGCCGCTGGCCGAGTATCTTGGTCCGGAGATCCTGCGCGAATTCGAGGCGACCTTTGACGGCCGCACGCCGAAGGTGCTCGGTCACTACCGGCATACGCTCCCGGGCAACTGGAAGCTGTATCACGAGAACCTCAAGGATCCGTACCACGCGACGCTGCTTCACACCTTCCTTGTTACGTTCGGGCTGCTGGTCGCCGGCAACAAGTCGTTGATGATCGCGGACCCGTCCGGCCGCCATGGCGTGATGGCGTCGGCGAAGTCCGATGCCAGCAAGCTCGACAACAACACCAAGAAGGAGATGCGGGCCTACAAGGAGGGCATGACGCTTGCCGAACCCCGCTTCATGGACTTCGTCAATGAGTTCGACAGCCCGTGGTCCGTCACCATGACGACGATCTGGCCGAACCTCATCGTGCAGCGCGAGATGAACACCCTCGGTGTTCGGCAGATCGTTCCGACCGGCCCGAACGAGTTCATCATGAAGTGGACCATGTTCGGCTTCGAGGGCGACGACGAGGAGATGACCCGCCATCGGCTGCGGCAGGGCAATCTGATGGGGCCGGCCGGCTTTCTCGGTCTCGAAGACAACGAAGCCATCAAGTTCGTGCAGGACGGCATGCTTGCGGGGGCCGAGGGACAGCATGTCGTCGAGCTCGATCCGGGGGTGATCGGCACCGCCGACACGTTGATTTCAGAGGCTTCGATACGCGCCATGTATCAGCACTGGCGCGGCGCGATGGGATTGTGAGCGGAGGCGATTTGTCATGTTGACCAGGAACACGGACCCGTCGAATATCGCGCTGTTCGAGGAGATGTTGCTTCTCCATCAGATCTCGCAGTTCAATTGCGCCTATGCCGCGGCGCTGGACGAGCAGAGGCTGTCCGACTGGAGCGAGATGTTTACGGATGATGCGAGCTATGTCGTGCTGTCCCGCGAGAACGAAGACCGTGGGCATCCGGTGGGGCTGATCTATTGCGAAAACCAGGGCATGATCCGGGACCGGGCCTTCGCGCTGGAAAAGACCGCGATGTTCGCGCCGCGGTATTTGCGGCATATCATCAGCAACACCTGCCTTCAGGGCGAAACCGAGGCCGGCGACATCAAGGCGCGCGCCAACTACGTGGTGCTGCAGGTGCTGTTCGATCGCCCGGATGCAACGCTTCATCAGGTCGGGGCTTATCATGACGTCTTTCGGCGCACCGAGGCGGGCCTGAAACTCGCGCAGCGCCGCTGCGTCTACGACAACCTGCTGGTTCCGAATGCCCTCTGTATCCCGGTCTGACGGGATGGGCGCAAGCCGTGCGGACGAGGTGCCATGAGCGAACATGCGATTTTGGGCGAAGGCATCGGCGCACGCGTCCGGCGCAAGGAGGATGCGCGACATCTGCGCGGTCGCGGCCGCTTCGTCGATGACATCCATATGGCCGGGCTGCAGGAGGTCGCATTCCTGCGCAGTCCCGTTGCGCATGCGCGTCTCCTCGGCAAGTCGAAAGGCCCGCAGTCGTCGCTGCGCGTCTTCTTCGCCGAGGATCTCGCCGGCGTTTCGCCGATCGTCACCCGGTCGTCGATTCCCGGATACAAGGTCTCCGAATACCCGATCCTTGCGACGGACAAGGTGCGATTTGTCGGCGAGCCGATCGCCATGTGCGTGGCGCCGAACAGAGCGCTCGCGGAAGACCTGATCGAGCAGGTCGAGATCGATTACGAGGATCTTCCCGTGATTGCGTCCTGCGCCTCGGGACGGCGGCCGGATGCGGCGCTGTTGCATCATGCCTGGGGTGACAACCTGTTCCTCGAGACGTTCTTCGACAGCGGCATCGACGAGGCGATCGCCACGGCGCCGGTCGTTGTCGAACTCGAAATGTCCTGCGCGCGCCAGGCCATGCATCCGATGGAAGGCAAGGGGGTGATGGCGTGGTGGGACTACCGGGCCGATCAACTCGTGGTTCATGCGTCGACACAGGTGCCGCACCTGATCCGTGCAGGGCTTGCGGAATGCCTGGGGCTGCCGGAGGCAATGATCCGGGTCGCCGCGCCCGATGTCGGAGGCGGCTTCGGCTACAAATGCCTGCTGCAGCCGGAGGAGGTGGCGATCGCCTGGCTGGCGTTGACCTTCAAGACCCCGTTCCGATGGGTCGAGGACCGGCGGGAGCATCTGGTGGCCGGCGCCAACGCGCGGCAGCACGAGTACAAGATCAGGGCATATGCCGACAACGACGGCCGGCTGCTGGCGCTGGATGCCGAAGTCGCGGTCGACACCGGCGCGTACTCGGTCTGGCCGTTCACGGCCTGCCTGGAGGCGGCGCAGGCCGGGGGCAATCTTCCGGGGCCTTACCTTCTGCCGGCTTACCGCTGCAGGACCTACTCTGTTGCGACGAACAAGCCGCCATTCGCGCCCTACCGCGGGGTAGCGCGGCCGGGTGTCTGTTTCGCCATGGAGCAGGTCATCGACGCGGTCGCGCAGAAAGTCGGGCGCGAGGCCTGGGAAGTCCGGCGCGACAACCTCGTTCCCGCTGGCGCGATGCCCTACACCAACATCACCAGGAAGCACTATGATTCCGGAGATTACCCAGAGGCCCTGATCGCCGCGAAGGACATGATCGGCCTGGAGGCGTTCCGCGCCGGCTCCAGCCGCGACGACAAAGGTCGCTATCTCGGCATCGGGTTTGCCAGCTACACCGAGCAGTCCGCCCACGGGACCAAGGTCTTTGCCGCCTGGGGACTGCCGCTGGTGCCGGGCTTTGATCAGGCCCATGTCAAGCTGACCCCGGACGGTGCGTTGGAGGTCAAGGCCGGCATTCACACCATCGGACAGGGGCTGGAAACCACGCTTGCGCAGATCGCCCATGAGCAAACCGGGGTGCCGTTCAGGGATATCCGCGTGACGCTTGGCGATACGGCGACAACGCCGTTCTCCACCGGCGCCTATGCGTCCCGCGGCATCGTGATGTCCGGCGGCGCGGTGTCGCGTGCGGCGGAGGTCGTCGCACGGCGCATCAAGGCCATTGCCGCCCATTTACTCCAGGTCGATGCAGACGTGCTTCGATTTTCGGAAGGCAAGATCTTGGCGGGCAATGCGAGCGTCTCCTATGCCGAAGTTGGGCGTGCCTGGTACATGCGGCCGGATCAGCTTCCGGAGAATGTCGAAACCGCGGGGCTCGAAGCAACAGAGGGATACAAGCCGACCGTCGATGGCGGGCTGTTTTCCTATGCGACCCATGCCGTCCGCGTCGCCGTGGATATCGAAACCGGCCTGGTCGAGATTCTGGACTACGCCATCGTGGAAGATTGCGGGCGCATGGTGAATCCCATGATCGTGGAGGGGCAGACCTATGGCGGAGCGGCCCAGGGCATCGGCACGGCGCTGTTCGAGGAAAGCCCCTACGATGACAATGGCCAGCCGCTGGCGTCGACGCTGCTCGACTACATTCTGCCGGGGCCGACCGAGCTGCCCAACTTCCGTATTGAACACCGCGAAACCCTGTCGCCGTATTCCGCTCATGGCATCAAGGGCGTGGGCGAGGGCGGGGCGATCGCACCGCCGGCGGCCATCGTGAATGCGATCAACGATGCGCTCAGGCCGCTCGACGCCGTGATCCGGCAGGTGCCGGCGAGCCCGCAGCGGATTCGCGAGGCGGTGAGGCAAGGGCGCGCGGCGGCCTCGTCGGCGCAGGTTGATGCTCCATGAAGCCCGTTGCATTCGAGTTGAAACAGGCGCGCACGCTTGCCGAGGCGAGCGAGTGGCTTCGCGAGGCCGACGGCAACGGCAAGGTGCTGGCCGGCGGTCAGTCGCTCGGGCCCATGCTCAACCTCAGGCTGGCGCGGCCGAAGCTGCTGGTCGATATCAAGCGCGCGTCCGGCTTCCGCGAGCTCGCCGCCGACGACAAGGTGTTGTCGATCGGCGCAGGATGGACCCATGCCGAGATCGAAGACGGCGCCTTCGAGGACCCGGCCCGCGGTTTTCTGAGGTCGGTTGCCCGTGGCATCGCCTACCGGGCGGTGCGAAACCGGGGCACCATCGGCGGCAGCCTGGCACACGCGGATCCCGCTGCCGATTGGGTCTCGACACTCGCGGTGCTGGGTGCCACCGTTGTCGCCACCAATGGCGGGGGCTCTTCAAAGCGCTATCCGGCGGAAAGCTTCATCGCGGGCGCGTTCGTCACCCGGCTCGCCGACACCGAGATCATTTCCGCCGTCGAGGTTCCGCGGCTGTCGGCACGCGCCAAGTGGGCTTACTACAAGGTTTGCCGCAAGACCGGTGAATTTGCCAATGCGATCGGTGCGGTGGTGTTCGACCCGGATCGCGATGTGAGGCGGGTGCTTGCCGGCGCGACGGACGGGCCGCCTGTGCTGCTGCCACGAACCGTGGCGGAGCTCGCCGATCGCGGCCGTGAGGCCGCGCAGGCGATCGTGCATGACGAGATTCGGGAGGTTCTGCCGCACCTCTCCTCCGACGCGCAGGCGTTACTGGCGATTGCGGTGGGCCGTGCCCTGGCGCAGCTCGACGGGGAGCATCACCGATGACGCGGATTGCGATGAATGTGAACGGTGGTGTCGTCGCGGCCGAGGTGGAGCCGCGGACCTTGCTGGCGGATTTCCTGCGGCACGAGCTGCAGCTCACGGGAACGCATCTTGGATGCGAGCAGGGCGTCTGCGGGGCCTGCACGGTGGTCGTCGACGGCAAGACCCAGCGATCCTGCATCACGTTTGTTGCCGATTGCGACGGGGCGCAGGTCACCACGATCGAGGGGTTTGATCAGGACCCCACCATGAGCGAGCTTCGTGAGGCCTTTTCCGCGTGCCACGCCCTGCAGTGCGGATTCTGTACACCCGGAATGCTGACGACGGCGCGTGATATCGTGCTGCGTCTTGGCGACGTGCCGGAGCAACGGATCCGCGAAGAGCTGTCTGGAAATCTCTGCCGCTGCACCGGATATGTCGGCATTGTCGAGGCCGTCAGGAAGGTCGCCGCCGGGAAGAAGCCTCGCGAGGCGGTGTCATCTGCGGCGGTGACCGCGCGGGCGTTCGCGGACCGGCTGCCCGTGGACGCGCCGCGGCCGCCGGCTAGCGCAGCAAGGTCGACGGGAGCGGCTGCGGGACCTGCTGTCGCTGGTTTCGACGGCGGGACTTCGATCGAGGAGCGAGTCCGCGTCGCGGCATCGCCGCAGCAGGTCTGGGACATCCTGTCGGATCTGCGGCGCGTGGTGCCGTGCGTGCCGGGAGCAGAGATCACGACGCTTGCCGGCGACGATGTGACCGGCAAGGTGCGCGTCGCGCTGGGACCGATCAAGGTTGCGTTCAGCGGTCAGGCCAAGATCGGCATGGACGATGCCAGGCGCGAGGGCTGGATGACCGGTCGCGGGCGCGATTCGAGCCAGGGCTCCTCGGCGGAGGGGAGTGCCCGCTGGAACGTGATCGCCGATGGGCACGACGTATCCATCATCGCCGTGACGCTGGCCTGGAAGCTGAGCGGGCCGCTCGCCCAGTTCAATCGCAGCGGCCTCGTGCAGGATGTGGTTCGCCGGCTGGCGGCGACGTTCGCTCAAAATCTGGAGGCGACGATCACGCAAGGGCGGCCGCTTGAGCAACGCGCGGCACTGGGCGGCTTCAGCCTGATCTGGTCGATCATCAAGGGGCGCCTGTTCTCGCGGCGGTAGCGGCGTGGCCGCGTCAGGCGTGGTTCGTCAGGGGCGCGCTGACAGGGTACGTCCCTTAATAATGCAGTACACTGATTAATTGCGTGGCATCCGCCGAAACCCTGTCGTGCAGCCGGCTGGTCGGCTCATTCATCTGAGCCGGCCCCTGACCGGCGGCGGGTGGATGTCGCGCCGGCGTCGGGCAGGCTGTACTTGCTGTTGCCCTCGATCAATTCGCCAACCATCGCCAGGAATGCCGAGCGGAATTCCGGACGCAGCGGCGCGAGGAAGCGCTCCTGGGCGCGGAGCATGCTGCCATACATCTGGTCTGCGACTTCTTCGCCGTCCTTCGTCAGATAGGCGATCATCGAGCGGCGATCGGTCTTGCTGCGTTCCCGGCGTACCAGGCCGCGCTCCGACAGGCGATTGAGCACGTCTGCCACATTGGTGCGGTCGATGCCGACCTCGCCGCCGAGCGTCACCTGATCGATCCCGGGATTGTTGAGCAGGGTGGTGATCAGGCCGTATTGCACCGGCGTGATCCCAAACTGCTGGCATTCCTCGAGAAAGATCGCCGAGTGGATCTGGTGGAGGCGTCGGATCAGGTAGCCCGGACGTGACGCCAGCGGGACGCGCGCCATCTCCACCTTGGCTTCGGACTTCGCAGGCTTGGTCGGCGGCTGCTTCTTCAACGTCAGTATCCCTTCCATTCTTTGTGCAGGTCGCGACCACAAATCGGGCGCGCGACCCGTTGACAGTCGACATAATTCATCAGTATACATCGTATTATTAAGAGCCGCCCTGCAAAAATCAGGGATCAGCTGAGAATAAAAATAAGCGGCGAGCGCGGGCGGCACAGGGAGGATGGCTCATGTTCAAGCTCACATCATCGACTCTTGCCTTGATCTTAGTGTTGGGGTTGGCGCCCGCCAAGGCGGGTCCTAACGCCATTACCGTCGGCGTGCTCAACGATCCCGGCGGCACCTACGCGGATCTTGGCGGGCAGGGATCGGTCGCGGCGGCTGAAATCGCCGTCGAGGAATTCGGTCCGACGGTGCTCGGCAAGCCAATCAAGGTGATCCTGGGCGATCATCAGAACAAGCCCGATGTCGGTGCGCAGTTGGCGCGCCGCTGGTTCGAGGTCGACAATGTCGACATGGTCATCGACTTTCCGAACTCGGGCGTCGCGCTCGCGGTGCAGGAGATCGCCAAGGCGAAGAAGAAGATTGCGATCTATTCGACCGCGGCGACCATGGACCTGACCGGAAAGGCTTGTTCGCCGACCGGCTTCCAGTGGACCTACGACAACTATTCGAATGCTGCCGGCGTTGCGTCCGAGCTCGTCAAGAAGGGGTTCGACACCTGGTACTTCATCACCGTCGATTACGCCTTCGGGATTTCGCTGGAAGCAGAGGCTGCGAAGGCGGTGAAGGCGGCTGGCGGCAAGGTGCTGGGGACTGTTCGGCATCCGCTCAACACGTCGGATTTCTCCTCCTTCCTGTTGCAGGCGCAGGCTTCCAAAGCGAAGGTCATTGCGCTCGCCAATGCGGGAGGCGACACGGTCAATGCCGTCAAGCAGGCGAATGAGTTCCAGATTGTGCAGGGCGGCCAGCGGGTCGTCACTCCGGTGACCTTCATCACGGACGTGCACAGCCTCGGCTTGTCGACGGCTCACGGGCTCACATTCGTCACCGGATACTACTGGGACCTCAACGACCAGACCCGCGCGTTCGCCGAGAAGTTCTACAAGCGTCGCAAGGCCATGCCGACCATGGCTCAGGCCGGCGTCTACTCTGGCGTTCTTCACTATCTGAAGGCGCTGAAGGAGGCGGGCACCGACGACGGCCCCGCGGTTGCGGACAAGATGAGGGCGCTGCCGGTACGGGATTCCTTCACGCAGACCGGCTCGGTGCGGGCCGACGGGCGCATGATCCACGACATGTATCTCGTCGAGGTGAAGCAGCCCGCGGAATCCAAGGCGCCGTGGGACTACTACAAGGTGCTGGCGACCATTCCGGCCGCCGAAGCCTTCAAGCCGCTCTCCGAGAGCGACTGTCCGCTGGTGAAGTGAGGCCTGTCGACCATCCTCCGTCGCGCGTCTGAGCCGCGACGGAGGGGCCGGGCACGCTCGCCTTCGAACTCCAAAAGAGCAGAATGATGTCGAAAAGAATTCGGAAGATCGCGCTCGAAGAGCATTTCATGGCGCCCGGCTTCGAGGAGTACTCGAAGGTGTTCACCAGGCACATGGGCTCGGCTGCGCAGTCGGCGCTGTCGGCGCAACTCACCAGTTTCGATGAGTTGCGCCTCAGCGAGATGGATCGGGCGGGCATCGACCTGGTCGTCCTGTCCCAGACCGGGCCGAGCATCCAGGGCGAGGTGGATACCGACCTCGCCATCCGGCGCGCTGCGGAGAACAACGACTATCTGGCGCGTCAGGTGGCGCTCCGTCCGACCCGTTACGCCGGCTTCGCATCGCTGCCGATGCAGGCGCCGAAGGCCGCGGCGGATGAATTGAGCCGGGCCGTGAACACGCTTGGTTTCAAGGGGGCGCTGGTCAACGGTCACACCGGCGGAATCTACTACGATCGCCCGGAATATGACGTGGTCTGGGAGCGCCTGCAGCATCTGGATGTGCCGCTCTACCTGCATCCGACCGATCCCAATCCGATCCCGCAAGCCTATGAGGGGCACCCGGTGCTCACGGGCGCGGTGTGGGGGTGGGGTGTCGAGACCGCGACCCATGCCTTGCGGCTGCTGTTCGGTGGTGTGTTCGATCGCTTCCCGAACCTGAAAATCATCATTGGCCACATGGGCGAGGGGCTACCGATGCTGCGCTGGCGGTTCGACAGCCGCTTCGCGGTCTACTCGCATGGCGTGCAGCTGGCGCTCAAGCCTTCAGAATATTTCGGGCGCAATATCTTCATCACGACGTCGGGCGTCTGCTCGCCGGCCGCGCTGGCCTGCGCGCTGGCGGAGATGGGCAATGACGCCGTGATGTTTTCCGTCGACTATCCCTATGAATCCACCGCGATCGCCGCGGACTTCATCGAAAATGCCGCGATGCCCGAGGACGTGCGTGCGCAAGTCTGCTCGCGCAACGCCGAGCGCATCCTGAAACTGGCCTGACAGGCCCCCGGAGGTTGCATATGCAGAAGGTCTTTCGCATCGGTCAGATCGTGCCGAGCTCCAACACCACGATGGAAACCGAAATTCCAGCGATGCTCAACGCGCATGCGCTGGTTCACGGGACCCGCTTTACCTTTCATTCGAGCCGGATGCGGATGAAGACGGTGAAGAAGGAGGAGCTCGCGGCGATGGACGGCGAGTCAGACCGCTGCGCGCTGGAACTGTCCGACGCCCGCGTGGATGTCCTCGGCTATGCCTGCCTTGTGGCCATCATGAGCATGGGAAAATCCTATCACCGCGTCTCGCAGGAACGGCTGCACGGCCGCACCGTCGAGAACGGCGCGCCGGCGCCGGTGGTGACCAGCGCAGGGGCGCTCGTCGACGCGCTGCAGGTGATCGGTGCCAAACGCATTGCGGTCGTCGCGCCCTATATGAAGCCGCTGACCCAACTCGTGATCGACTATATCGAGCACGAAGGCGTCAAGGTGCTGGATTCCCGGGCGCTTGAAATCCCCGACAATGTCATGGTCGGTCGGCACGATCCGGCGAGGCTGCCGGGGATCGTCGTTGGTATGTCCCTGAAGGACGCCGACGCCATCGTTCTGTCGGCGTGCGTGCAGATGCCGTCGTTGCCGTCGATCGCCGAGGTTGAGGCGCGCACCGGCAAGCCCGTCATCACGGCCGCCGTGGCCACGACCTACGCGATGCTGAGAGCCATGAACTTGCCGACGCGCGTGCCCGGCGCGGGCGCGCTGCTCTCAGGCGCTTTCGACGAGGGGGCGGTGGCGCATCGCAACGTAGGGGCAGTGGCGGGATGAGCACCTTCCACTACGGCGCGAATGTGCATGCCAACGGAATCCGGCTGCATTACCTGCGTTATGGGCGGCACCGCCCCGATCGCGATCCGGTGATCATCCTGCCGGGGATCACCAGTCCCGCGGTCACCTGGGCCTTTGTCGGCGAGCGGTTCGGGCGGGTGTTCGAGACCTATGTTCTCGATATCCGGGGCCGCGGCCTCTCGGAAAGCGGCCCGTCGCTCGACTATAGCCTCGATGCGCAAGCAGCCGATCTGGTCGGGCTCGTCGCAGCCCTGAAGCTCCCGCGGTTTTCGGTGGTCGGGCATTCGATGGGGGCCCGCATTGCCATCCGTGCCGCGCGGCAGGCGCCGATGGGCCTCGCGCGGATCGTGCTGGTGGATCCGCCGGTGTCGGGACCGGGGCGGCGCGCCTATCCAGCCAATCTCGCCTGGTATGTCGATTCCATTCGCCTCGCGGTGGAGGGATGCGATTACGAGGCCATGCGGGCCTTCTGTCCGACGTGGACTGAGGGTCAGTTGCGGCTCCGTGCGGAGTGGCTGCACACCTGCGATGAGCGCGCAGTGCGCGAGAGCTTTGACGGGTTTCACACCGACGACATTCACGCCGACCTCCGCTTTCTTGACGCGCCCACGCGCTTGATCGCGGCTGGCCGCGGCGACGTGATCCGCGACGAGGACGTGGCTGAGATCCGTTCGCTTCGGCCGTCGATCGGCTTTGAGCGCGTCGCCAATGCAGGGCACATGATTCCGTGGGACGACGAGGAGGGCTTCTACGCCGCCTTCGGCGACTTCCTCGGCGCGCGGTTGGACGTTTCGCAGTAGCAGACCAGCAAGGAGATACGCATATGTCGGTCAGTGATCACGATCTGATACGGGCCTGGACTGAAGTTCTGACGCTGTCCAAGCTGACGAAGGGCCAAATCGTCACCGTTCTGACGAGCGCCTCGACCCACCCGCAGACCCTGTCGACCGCGATGATCGCGGCGGCAAGCATGGGCGCGACCGTCAATCGGCTCGATGTTCTCCCCGTGAATGGCGAGAAGGCGCTGAGCAGGGATTCGCTCGCCTATCTCGGCACGACGCCTTTGACCGGCAACCGCGCGGCCATCGCCGCCCTGAAGGAGAGCGACCTTGTGCTCGACCTCATGACGCTGCTGTTCTCGCCGGAGCAGCATGAGATCCTCAGCGCCGGCACCAAGATCCTGCTTGCGGTGGAACCCCCGGAGGTGCTGGTGCGGATGGTGCCGACGCTTGCCGACCGCGCGCGGGTGACGGCCGCAAGCGCGAAGCTCGCCAAGGCCAGGGAAATGCATGTGACGTCGCCGGCCGGCACCGACGTGCGCTTTCGCCTGGGCCAGTTCCCGGCGATCAGCGAATACGGTTTCGTCGATGAGCCGGGGCGGTGGGACCATTGGCCGAGCGGCTTTGCGCTGACCTGGGCGAACGAGGGCGAAGCGGAAGGGACGATCGTGCTGGAGCGCGGCGACATCGTGCTGCCGATGAAATCCTACATTCAGGATCGCATCCACTTCAAGATCGAGAAGGGCTTCGTCACCGGGATTGAGGGCGGCGTCGATGCTGAGATCCTCCGCGAATACATGGCGTCGTACAATGATCCCGACGCCTATGCCATGTCGCATATCGGCTGGGGGCTGCAGCCTCGCGCCAAGTGGTCGACGCTCGGCCTCTATGACCGCGAAGCCACCATCGGCATGGATGCGCGGGCATTCGAAGGCAACTTCCTGTTCTCGTTCGGGCCGAACAACGAGGCCGGCGGCAGCCGGACGACGGCCTGCCACATCGATATCCCCATGCGGAACTGCACCATTGTGCTCGATGGGGAGGAGGTGGTCCGGAACGGCAAGGTTCTGGACGGCGGTCCTACCCGCGAGGCGGCTGAATGAGCAGCGAGCTATCGACCTATCAGCGGCAGGGATTCGGCAACGCGTTGACGCTCGATGGCCCGTTCGGGCTGTTGATCATCGATTTCGTCAACGGATTTCTGGACCCCGCCGTGTTCGGGGGCGGCAACATCCCCGCCGCCATGGAGCGGACCATCGTTCTGTTGCGGGAGGCGCGGGCGCGCAAGTGGCCGATCGCGCATTCCCGTATCGTCTTCGCTGACGATGACGGCGATCGCAACGTGTTCGCCATGAAGGTGCCGGGCATGCTGACCCTCAAGGAGGGTGAGCCAAACAGCGCGATCGTCCCGCAACTCGAGCCCGCGCGCGGGGAACTCGTCGTCCGCAAAACCGTGCCGTCGGCGTTCTTCGCGACCCAGCTTGCGCCCTGGCTGACGCAGCGCGGGGTCAAGACGCTGGTGGTCGCCGGCTGCGTCACCAGCGGTTGCGTGCGCGCGAGTGTGGTGGATGCCATGTCGTTCGGCTTCAGGCCGCTGGTCGTCAGCGATTGTGTGGGCGACCGGGCGATCGGGCCGCACGAGGCCAATCTGTTCGATATGGCGCAGAAATACGCCTCTGTCATGGATCTGACGGCGGCGCTCGAAATCACCTCGGAATGCCCGGAATGAAACGACGCTGCTCGCAGTGAGCGGCGTTCGACGTCGACGTGTCAAAAACAAAACAGAAGAGCCCATACGGGCCTCGCCGGCCGCATCATGGCGGTCAAACCAGTGGAGGAAACCATGACTGTTGTCGTTCAGCAGAGCGATGCGCCATCGGACGGTGCCCGCTCGATGACGGCGGAAGAACGAAAGGTCGTTCTGGCGTCGTCCTTTGGCGCGTTGCTGGAGTGGTATGATTTCTACATCTATGCCGCGATGGCGGTTCAGCTCGGCAGCCTGTTCTTTCCCAAAGGCAACGAGACGGCCGCATTCCTCGCCAGTCTTGCGACATTCGGCGCGGGCTTTCTCATTCGTCCCGTGGGCGCGCTGTTCTTCGGCCGCCTGGGTGACATGGTCGGTCGCAAGAAGACCTTCCTGGTCACCATCCTGCTGATGGGCATTGCCACCATCGGGGTGGGCCTGCTTCCAACCTACGATCAGATCGGAATTGCCGCGACCTATGGCCTGGTGCTGCTGCGCCTGCTGCAGGGGCTCGCGCTCGGCGGGGAAACCGGAGGGGCCGTCACCTATGTGGCGGAGCATTCGCCGGTGGAGCGCAGGGGCGCCTATACGAGCTCGCTGCAGACCACGGCAACCCTCGGGTTGTTGTCATCCATTCTGGTGGTATTCGGGCTGAAGCTCGTGCTCTCGGACGCGCAGTTCCGGGAGTGGGGCTGGCGGATGCCCTTCCTCATCTCGCTGCTGCTGCTGGTCATCTCGGTTTACTTCCGCGCCAAGCTGCACGAATCGCCGACATTTCAGCGGATGAAGGCGACGCACACCACGTCGCAGGCGCCGATCATCGAGAGTTTCACCAGTGCGGCCAATCTCAAATGCATCGTTTTGCTGCTCATCATTGCCGCAGGGCTCGGCGCGATCTTCGGGACCGGACATTTCTACTCGATGTTCTTCCTTAGCAAGACGCTGCGGGTCCCGATTGAACAGACGCAGCTCCTGCTCGGTCTCGCGCTGGCTGTGGTCACGCCGCTGTATATCGTCTTCGGCTGGCTGTCCGATCGGATCGGCCGCCGGCCGATCATGATTGCCGCGTGTCTGTTCGCGGCGGTCACGACCTTTCCGATCTTCAAGGGGCTGACCCACTACGCCAACCCTGCTCTGGAGCGCTTCCTGGCCAAGGCGGACGTTGAGGTCTCGGCGGGGAATTGCAACTTTCGCCTGTTCGCGGCGGCTACGACTGATTGCGACCGGATGAAGGATCTGCTCACGGATCTCGGCGTTCCCTATCGATCGACCGAGGCGGCTCAGGGGGCGCCGGCGACGGTTCACATTTCCGGACGCAGCATCGAGGGGTTCAATGCCGATGCGATCCGGCAGGCCCTGATCGCCGACGGCTGGCCGCCGCAGGCCGACGTCTCGGCCATCAATCGCCCCGCGGTGTTCGGACTGTTGTTCGTCCTGGTGCTGTACCTCGCCATGGTGTACGGCCCCATGGCAGCGTTCATGGTTGAGCTGTTCCCAGCCCGCATTCGCTATACGTCCTTGTCGTTTCCCTTCCATGTTGGCGCAGGCTGGGTCGGGGGCATGTTGTCTTTCGTCGTGTCGGCGATGAACGTCTCGACCGGAAACTTCTATTTCGGATTGTGGTATCCTGTCGCGGTGTCCACTCTGGCCTTGATTGTGGCGGTGCTGTTCATGCCTGAAACGCGGGGGCGGAGTCTCGAAGACTAGGGTCCATCTGGGCACGTGGTGGACGAAGGGGGCGCTGACGACGATCATCGATTTGATCGTCGTCAGGGATATGCAGCTGGCGCTGGAATGCCAAAGCGCCGCTCAGCCGTAAGTTTCCGCAATGAAGTCGATGAAGGCGCGGAGCTTCGGGGTCATCTTGCGATTCTTCAGCCACAGGATTTGACGTGCCCGCGCCTGCGTCGTGTAATTCGGCAGCAAGACCTGCAGCCGTCCGGCGGCGATGTCTTCGGCAAGCAGCTCGTCGCGCATCAGTACGATGCCTGCGCCTGCAAGGGCGGCATAGCGAATGCCGAACGCGCTATTAATGGTCAGGCGGCTCCTGACGTCGACCTGGACTTCGCCTTCCGGTCCGAAGAACGTCCACCTCTGACCATCTGCCCAGCCCGGGTAACGCAGGCACTCGTGATCGACCAGTTCTCTCGGATGGGTCGGCCTGCCGTGTTCGGCAAGATAGCTCGGCGCCGCGCAAACCACGCCCGTGTAGGGTGAGAGCGAGCGCGACATCATGGTTGAGTCGACGAGAGTGCCGACCCGGATCGCGGCATCGAGACCTTCTTCGAGGAGGTCAACCATCCTGTCGCTCAGCACGAGCTCAACCGAGACGTCAGGGTACTTCTTCATGAAGCGAACGACCGCCGGGGTCAGGCTGTAGGATCCGAACGCAACCGAGGTCGCGACGCGAAGCTTGCCGCGCGGTGCGCTGAGGGCCTCCTCGACCAGCGCGTCTCCGGCCTCGGCTTCCTCCAGCAGGTGCCGACAATGATCGAGATAGCTGCGCCCGAGCTCGGTCAGGCTCTGCCGACGGGTTGAACGGTTGATCAGTTGCGACCCCAGCCGCTCCTCGAGAAAGCGGATGTGCTTGCCGATCATCGTCGGCGACAGCCGTAGTTCCTTGGCCGCCGCGGTGAAAGCGCCGAGATCGGCGACCTTGACGAACACGGACATGCTGGTCAGTCGGTCCATGATTATAAACCATTGGTGTTTTAAGAGTGAAACGAAGCGGCATTTATAACCCAATAGTATTGATTATCATGGGTGCGCAATCAAGGTGAACGCTCGGGGAGGCCTGGGGTGCGGTTCGATTTCGAGGCGATGCGCGCGTCCGAGCGCTACAAACTGCTGCTGGCGACCGTTCTGCCGCGGCCGATCGCGTGGGTGACGACCCGTGATAGAGGCGGCGCGGTCAATGCCGCTCCCTTTTCCTTCTTCAATGTGTTCGGCAGCGATCCTGCGACCGTCGGAATTGGCATCGGCAGCAAAGGCCCGGCCGAGCCCAAGGACACCCGCGCGAATATCCGCGACACCGAGCAATTCGTCGTCAACCTGGTGCCGTTCTCGCTCGCGCGAGAAATGGGTGTCACCTCCATCGCCTTTCCACGAGGGGTTGAGGAACCTGCCGAAGCAGGACTTTCCCTTGCGGACTCCGAACGCGTCCTCGTTCCCCGCATTGCGCAGGCGCCGGTCTCGATGGAATGCACTTTCATGCAGGAGATTGCGCTCGGCAGCTTCTCGCTGGTGCTTGGCAGGATCCTGATGGTCCATGTCCGCGATGAGGCGGTGATCGATGCCGGCCGCCAGTATGTGGACGCGAGCAAGCTGGACCTGATCGGGCGCATGGAAGGGGGCTGGTACACCACGACGCGCGACCGCTTCGAAATGCCGTCGATTTCACTCAGCGAATGGCAGGAGGCGCGCTCCGAGCGCAGCCTCGCAAGTGGATCAGAATAGTTTCTAAAGGAGATCACAATGGCTTTCCAGCTCACGATCAACGGAGCTCGTCATTCCGTGGACGTCGACGGCGATACGCCGCTCTTATGGGTCCTGCGCGACGTGCTTGGCATGACCGGCACGAAATTCGGCTGTGGCATGGCGCTGTGTGGTGCCTGCACGGTGCATCTCAACGGTGAGGCTATCCGTTCCTGCATCACGTCGGTCGACAGCATCGGGGACGCAAAGATCACGACGATCGAGGCGATCGGCACGACGCCGGCCGGCAAGAAAATCCAGGAAGCCTGGCTCGACCGCGAGGTCCCGCAATGCGGCTATTGCCAGTCCGGACAAATCATGTCGGCCACCGCGCTGCTCGCGAGCAATCCGCATCCGACCGATTCCGACATCGATGACGCGATGTCGGGCAACATTTGCCGCTGCGGAACCTATGTGCGCATCCGTGAAGCGATCAAGCAAGCCGCGCAATCGGGAGGCTGAGCATGACGTTCGCACACATTGATTCCGACCGGCCTCAAGGCGCTCTGTCGCGGCGCGGCTTTCTCCGCGCGAGCGTGGCGACGGGGGGCGGGCTCTTGCTCAGTTTGAGCCTGCCCTTCGCGCATCGTGAAAGCCAGGCCGCGGCTTCCGACACGTTCGTGCCGAACGCGTTCATCCGGATTGGTGGCGACGGTCAGGTCGTTTTGACCATGCCCTATGTCGAGATGGGGCAGGGCACGTACACCTCGATCCCGATGCTGATTGCCGAGGAGTTGGAGGTCGATCTCAGGCGGGTCCGCCTGGAGCACGCGCCGCCAGACGAGAAGCGCTATATGAACCCGCTGCTCGGCGTGCAGGCGACCGGCAATTCGAATGCGATCCGCGGCGCCTGGCAGCCGCTGCGCAAGGCTGGCGCGACCGCGCGGACAATGCTCGTCGCGGCGGCAGCGAAGCGCTGGAACGTCGATCCGGGGTCCTGCCTGGCAGAAAACGGTCAAGTCCTTCATCAGGCGTCGGGGCGCAGCCTCGGTTACGGCGCGCTTGCCGCCGATGCCGCGCGCATGCCGGTGCCTGAGAATGTCACGCTGAAGACGCCCGCCGATTTCAAGCTGATCGGCACGCCGGCGAAGCGGCTCGACACGCCTGCCAAGGTCAACGGCACCGCAGCCTACGGCATCGATGCGCGGCCACCCGGGGTGAAGATCGCAACGCTCGCACAATCACCGGTTTTTGGCGGGCGCGTGAAGCGCGTGGATGATGCCGCAGCCAAAGCCGTCAACGGCGTCCGTCAGATCGTCCGGCTCGATGATGCGGTCGCAGTGGTGGCGGACCATATGGGCGCGGCCAAGAAAGGCCTGGCTGCACTGAAGATCGAATGGGATGACGGGCCGCATGCCAGGCTCGCGACAGCTGATATCGCACGCGAGCTCGAAACGGCCACGACGAAGCCGGGCGCGGTGGCGCAGAACATTGGCGATGTCGACAAGGCGATGGCGGAGGCCGTGACCAGGATAGAGGCCAACTACCAGGTCCCGTTCCTCGCGCACGCGACCATGGAGCCGATGAACTGTACGGTGCATGTCAGGCAGGATGGCTGCGAAATCTGGGTCGGCAGCCAGGCGCTTGCTCGTGCTCAGGCTGCGGCCGCGAAGGTGCTCGGCCTGCCGCCCGAGAAGGTGGTGGTGCATAATCATCTGATCGGCGGCGGATTTGGCCGCAGGCTCGATGTCGATGGTGTCATCCGTGCGGTCGAGATCGCAAAGCAGGTCGACGCGCCGGTGAAGGTCGTCTGGACTCGAGAGGAAGACATCCAGCACGATCTGTACCGGCCCTACTGGTTTGATCGGATCTCCGTCGGCCTCGACAAGGCAGGCAAGCCGGTCGCCTGGAACAACCGCTTTGCCGGGTCTTCGGTGATCGCAAGGTGGCTGCCTCCGGCGTTCCAGAACGGTCTCGACCCCGACACCACTGAGGGGGCGATCGATCTCATCTATGACATCCCGAACTTTCATGTCGAATACGTACGGGTCGAGCCGCCGGGAATCTCAACAGCCTTCTGGCGCAGCGTTGGTCCCTCGCACAACGTCTTTGTCACCGAAAGTATCATCGACGAGCTGGCTGCAGTCGCCAAGCAGGATCCGGTCGAATATCGGCGGACGCTCCTCCACAAGGCGCCACGTGCCAGAGCCGTGCTGGACCTCGCGGCGGCAAAGGCCGGTTGGGGAAAGCCGCTGCCGAAGGGTAGCGGTCGGGGTGTGTCGCTGCAGTTCGCATTCGGTAGCTACCTGGCGCAGGTGGCCGAGGTCGACGTCGCGAAGGATGGCGCGGTCCGTGTCCGACGCATCGTTTGCGCGATGGATTGCGGCACCGTGGTCAATCCCGACACGGTCCAGGCGCAGATCCAGAGCGGGGCCATCTTCGGCGTCACCGCAGCGCTCCACGGCGAAATCACGCTCAAGAACGGACGGGTCGAGCAGACCAATTTCGATACGTACGAAATGCTGCGTATCAACGAGGCGCCGGCCATCGAGGTCCATATCGTGCAAAGCGCCGAGCCGCCCGGCGGAATGGGCGAGGCCGGGACATCGGGGGTCGTGCCCGCGATCAGCAACGCGATCTTTGCGGCGACGGGCAAGCGGCTCCGCAAGATGCCGGCAGATCCGGCGCTGTTGAAGCAAATGTGAGGTGCCAATGAACGAGCTGCTCGGCCAAGTCCTCGAGGCGCGTGGCGGCCTTGCGCGGTGGCGACAGTACACCAAGGTGGAGGCAACGATGATCACCGGCGGCGGCTTCTTCCCTCTGAAGGGAGCGCCGCAGGATCGCAATCCGCGGCGCATGACCGTGTGGCTGCGCGAGGAGCGTGCCTCTGTCGCGCCATACGGGGCTCCCGATCAGCGTACGATGTTCACGCCCGACCGGGTGGCCATCGAGAAGCTCGATGGCGCGGTGGTCGCCCAACGGTACGCGCCGAGGGATTCTTTTGCCGGACACCAGATGCACACGCCATGGGATCCGCTGCACCGCGCCTACTTCAACGGTGAGGCGGTGTGGACCTATCTCACCACACCTTTTGTGCTGGCCATGGACGGGGTCCGTGTCGAGGAGACCGAGGCCTGGCATGAGGGCGGGGAGACCTGGCGCGTGCTGCGCGCTTACTTCCCCGGCTGGTTGGAAACCCACTGCATGGCCCAGGACTTCTTCTTCGGCGAGGACATGTTGCTTCGCCGTCACGACTACAGCGTGAACATCGCGGGAGGTTTTCCAGCCGCCCAGCTCACGTCCGGCTATATCGAAGCGAACGGTATTCGTCTCCCGAGCGTGCGCCGGGCGTACACACGCGGTCCCGATCGCAGGGCGATCACGGACATGCTGATGGTCTCGATCGATTTCAGCGAGGTCGCCTTCACGTAGATCAGCTCCCTGATCGACGTGGCGCCTGCAGCTGCCTATCGGACCTGCCGTTGCACGGTCGACGCCCCCCGTCGCAATCACGGTCGTGTTGACTGACTGGGAGCATTGCGCCCGGGCGATCCCGGCCGTGCCTCAAGTCCTGGCCTTGGCTCTCTCTTGCGCCTTGGCATGCATCGGAGACGATTGCCGAGCGCCGGGACCCGGATGGACATGGACCGCCTTGGCGGTCAGCGGCACGCCGCATTCCGAACAGATCATGACGGGGTCGAAGAGCTTCTTGCAGGTCTTGTGTTCATGCAGCATCGGCCGGCCGCGCGAGTCGACCATGTGGATGTTGCCCCAGTGTACGATCGACATGATGATCGGATAAAGGTCGAGGCCCTTCTGCGTCAGGATGTATTCGTAGCGCTTTGGAGATGCCTGATAGGGGACCCGGCGCAGGACGCCGAAGCGCACCAGCTTCTTCAGTCGGTCGGCGAGCAAGTGCCGGGTAATTTCCAGCGATGCCTGGAATTCATCGAACCGGCGGATACGCAGAAAGCATTCGCGCAGGATGAGCAGGCTCCAGCGATCGCCGATCACCGCCACGGTGCGGGCCAGCGAACATGGCTCCTCTTCGAGGGCGTCCCATTTCATCAATGCCTCCAATAGCATGATCTATATAATTCTAAATTAGAACTTATGTCTGATCAACGAGAATCCGGATATCATCGTAAAATGTCGATCATCATGTATTGACAGTTCTAAAATAGAACTTCAGATTGTGCGCCACGATCGCCCCTCGGCTGGCGATCTCGGCAACATCGAAAGGGATGCGCATTCCATGGCTGCTCCGCTCAGCGTCGAGTTCCACTTCGATTTCGGTAGCCCAAACGCCTATCTTGCTGAGCTCGTCCTGCCGGAGATCGAGCAGCGCACCGGTGTGAAGTTCGACTACATCCCGGTGCTGCTCGGCGGCCTCTACAAGGCGACTGGCAACATGTCGCCGGCCGACTCCCTGCACGGGATCAAGAACAAGCCCGAATACAATGCGCTCGAAACCCAGCGCTTCTTGCAGCGCCACAACATCACGACGTTCAAATCGAATCCGTTCTTCCCGGTGAATACCCTTGCACTGATGCGCGGCGCAGTGGCTGCGCAGTTCGAGGGCATGTTCGATGCGTATTTCCGCGCCGCCTATCACCACATGTGGGTCGAACCCAAGAAGATGGACGACCCGCAGGTGTTTCGCGAGGCGTTCCTGTCCTCAAGCCTTGATATCGATCGCATCATCGCCCGTGCGCAGCAGGACGACGTCAAGAAAAAGCTGATCGAGAACACGGCGAACGCCGTCGCTCGCGGGTCATTCGGTTCGCCGACCTTCTATGTCGGTGACGAGATCTTCTTCGGCAAGGATCGTCTGCGCGAGGTCGAGGAGGAGATCGTGGCCCAACTCAACGCAGGGCGGCGCAGGACCGCTTGATCCGGGCTGTATCAGCGAAAACAGGCCAAATGGCCGTCGCAGGGAGGTTTGAGTGGTAGCACCGACGCAAAGTGGAGCAGGAAGCCTGGACGGTTTGCCGAACCGCATCCATGAAGTGATGGACCGCCACGTCGCCGCGACGCCGGATCATCTGGCGCTGGTCGATGACAAGACGCGGCTGACCTATCGCGAACTGGATCGCGCGGTGAGCGGGGTTGCGCAGGCGCTGCAGGCGCTCGGTATCCGTGCCGGCGACCGCATGATGATCGTCAGCGAGAATTCGATTCCGCTCGCCTGCCTGCTGCTGGCGGCGAGCCGCCTCGACTCCTGGGCCATCGTCGTCAATCCGCGGCTGTCGGCGCGCGAGCTGGATCAGATCCGCGACCACAGCGGCGCCCGGCTTGTGTTGCTGACGTCAGATGTGTCGCCGGAGGCGGCGACACATGCCGCGCGCTATGATGCGGTTGTGCAGGATGTCGGCGGGCTGCGCGGGATCGGCGTTACCGGCCTGAACCTCGCGACGCTGCCCGAGCCGGTCGAGGCCGACGGCGCGAAGCAGGTTGCAGTCCTCATCTACACGTCGGGCACCACGGGCACGCCCAAGGGCGTGATGCTGACCCATCGCAATCTCCTGTTCAGTGCCCGCGACACCGCTCTCTGGCGCAAGATGACGGCCGATGACGTGCAGTATTGTGTGCTGCCGATCTCGCACATCGTCGGCATCTCGCTGCTGACGATGACGTTGATGTTCGGCGCCACCGTGCGCCTGGTCGCAAAATACGACCCGGCCGCGCTGGCCAAGGCGCTGGCGGAGGAGGGCATCACGATCCTCAATGGCGTGCCCGCGACCTACCAGCGCCTGCTCGAATATCGGCGCAACACCGGGCTGCCGAAGCTCGACCGCGGCAGGCTGCGCCTGATCGCGGTGGCCGGCGCGCCGCTCGACCTCGATCTCAAGTCACGGGTCGAACAGGAGCTCGGCCTGCCGCTGCTCAACGGTTACGGTATCACCGAATGTTCGCCGGGAATTTCCGGCGTCCGGCCCGATGCGCCGCGCGCTGACCATGCGGTTGGCGTGATCCTGCCGGGGCTCGAAGCCAAGCTCGTCGATCGCGACGGCAAGCCCGTCACCAATGGGGAGGTCGGTGAGCTGCATGTCCGGGGTCCGAATGTGATGCGCGGCTACTACCGTGCCGCCGATCTGACCGCCAAGGCGATCGACAGCGACGGCTGGTTCAACACCGGCGACCTCGCCCGCTTCGAGGGCGAGGTTCTCTACATCGTCGGGCGGACCAAAGAGATGATCATCCGCTCCGGCTTCAACGTCTATCCAGCCGAGATCGAGGCGGTGCTGAGCACGCACGACGCCGTGGTGCAGTGCGCCGTGGTCGGACGGCAAGTCGAAGGCAATGAAGAAATCGTTGCCTTCGTGCAACTGATCAAGGGGTCGACGGCGACCGCGCAGGACCTGATGGCTCACGTTGCGCCGCAACTCACCTCCTACAAGCGGCCGTCGGAGATCATCCTGATGGAGGCATTGCCCGCGACGTCGACAGGCAAGCTGCTGAAACACAAGCTGGCGGAATCGCTGCGCAATCCGCGCTGACGCGTCCGCATATCAGCTTACGCAAACAAAGGCCGGGAGAACACCATGCAGAAGAGAAATGCCACCGTAGCCGTCATCGGTGCCGGCGATTACATCGGCGGCGAGATCGCCAAGAAATTCGCCTCCGAAGGCTTCACGGTCTTTGCCGGCCGCCGCAATGGCGACAAGCTCGCACCGCTGGTCAAGGACATTGAAGCAGCCGGCGGCGAGATCCATGCCCGCTCGCTCGATGCGCGCAATGAGGCGGAGATCGCCTCCTTCCTCAGCGACGCCGACAAGCATGCGCCGCTGGAAGTCTGCATCTTCAACATCGGCGCGAACGTCAACTTTCCGATTCTCGAGACCACCGAGCGCGTGTTCCGGAAGGTCTGGGAGATGGCCTGCTACTCCGGCTTCCTGGCCGGGCGCGAGGCGACGCGACTGATGCTGCCGCGCGGGGGCGGCAACATCTTCTTCACCGGCGCCACCGCATCGCTGCGCGGCGGCAGCGGTTATGCTGCGTTCGCCAGCGCCAAGTTCGGCCTGCGTGCGGTCGCCCAGGCGATGGCGCGTGAACTCGGGCCGAAGAACATCCACGTTGCGCACCTCATCATCGACTCCGGCGTCGATACCGAGTGGGTGCGGCAGCGCCGGATCGAGGCGCTTGGCCCGGACGCGCTCGACAATCCGGATCTTCTGATGCCGCCGGCCTCCGTCGCGGGCGCTTACTGGCAGCTTTACCAGCAGCCGAAGAGCGCCTGGACGTTCGAGCTGGAAATCCGTCCGTTCGGCGAGAAATGGTAGGGAGCAGGCCCCATGGAACTCGCGCTATCGGCTGAGGATGCCGCCTTTCGCGATGAGGTGCGTGCCTTCATCGCGGAGAATTACCCGGACGAGATGCGCGTGCCCAATCCGGAGACCGACCTTTCCAAGGAGCAGATGCTGCTGTGGCACCGCATCCTGCACCAGAGGGGCTGGATCGCGCCGCTGTGGCCGAGGGAATATGGCGGGCCCGGCTGGTCGATCACCCGCCGCTTCATCTTCGAGCAGGAGACATCGCGCGCCGGCACGCTGCCGCCTCTGGCGTTCAGCGTCACCATGGTCGGCCCGGTGATCTATACCTTCGGCAACGAGGCGCAGAAGACGAGGTTCTTGCCGCGCATCCTGTCGGGTGAGGACTGGTGGTGCCAGGGCTATTCCGAGCCGGGGTCCGGCTCCGACCTCGCCACCGTCCGCACCAAGGCGGTGCGTGACGGCGACCACTACATCGTCAATGGCCACAAGACCTGGACCACGCTGGCCCAGCATGCCGACTGGATCTTCTGCCTGGTCCGCACCGATCCGGCGGCCAAGCCGCAATCCGGCATCTCGTTCCTGCTGATCGACATGAAGTCGCCGGGCGTCACCGTTCGCCCGATCATCACCATCGATGGCTCGCATGAGGTCAACGACGTCTTCCTCGAAAACGTCCGCGTGCCCGTCGAGAACCTTGTCGGCGAGGAGAACAAGGGCTGGACCTACGCCAAATTCCTGCTCGGCAATGAACGCACCAGCATGGCCGGGATCGGGCGCTCGACCCGCTATATCCAGCGCCTGAAGAAAATCGTGAAGGCCGAGATTCCAGAGGACGATCCGGCATACCGGGAGTTCATCCGGGATATCGCCCGCGTCGAGATCGACGTGCTGGCGCTGGAGGCGACCGAGCTTCGGGTCGTGGCCCAGATGGCCCGCGGCATCGATCCCGGGCCGGCGGCCTCGCTGTTCAAGATTCGCGGCACCGAGATCTTCCAGACCATCACAGAGCTGACCCATCGTGCGATCGGCAATGATGGCCTCGCGATCCGCGAGCATCCCGTCAGCGCCAATCATTTCATGCCGGGACCGGACTACGGCCACACCGCGTCGGAAAAATATCTCAATGCGCGCAAGCTGTCGATCTACGGCGGATCGAACGAGATCCAGCGCAACATCATCGCCAAGGCCGTGCTCGGTCTCTAGCAACAGCGCAACAAGAGGATCGGATGGATATCCAGTTCACGGAAGAGCAGGAATTGTTGCGATCCAGCGTTCAGCGGTTGCTGCGTGATCAGTACGATTTCGACGCCAGGCGCAAGATCGTGGCCAGCGAGGAGGGCTTTAGCCGCAAGCAGTGGGGCGCGTTTGCCGAACTTGGTCTGCTTGCCGCGCCGTTCTCCGAGGAGGTCGGTGGCCTCGGCGGCGGGGGGCTGTCGGCCATGCTCATCATGCAGGAGTTCGGCCGCCATCTCGTGGTCGAGCCATTCATCGAGACGATCGTGCTGGCCGGCGGCCTGATCGAGCGGGCAGGCTCCGAAGAGCAGAAGCAGAACTTCCTTCCCGACATCGTCACAGGAACGAAGATCTGGGCTCTGGCCTGGAGCGAAAAAGGCTCGCGTTTCGATCTCGCCACCGTCACCACCGCGGCGCGTCGGGATGGCGACACCTATATTCTCACCGGCGAGAAGACGGCGGTGATCGCCGCGCCCTGGGCGGACTATCTCATCGTCTCCGCCCGCACCTCGGGCCACCGGCACGATCGTGGGGGCGTCAGCCTGTTCGTGGTCGATCGCCGCGCCGCCAACCTCGAGCTGCGGAGCTTCAAGACGATCGACGGCCGCCGCGCTGCCGAGATCAGCCTGCGCGAGGTGCGCGGGCAACTGTTGGGGAGGGAAGGCGAAGGCGTCGCCGCGCTCGAAGCCGGCCGCGACCGGGTGATCGGCGCGCTCTGCGCCGAGGCGGTCGGGGCGATCGGCGAGCTGAACGCCGCGACGCTGGAATATTCCAAGACGCGAAAGCAGTTCGGCGCCACGATCGGCTCGTTCCAGGTGCTGCAACACCGGATGGTCGACATGTTCATCGCGCATCAGGAGGCGCTGTCCCTGATGCAGCACCTCAATCTCAGCCTCGATGCAGGTGAGGCCGGTGTCTCGCGGCTCGCCTCGGGCGCGAAATCGAAGATCGGCGATGCCGGCAAGTTCGTCGCCGACCAGGCGGTGCAGCTCCACGGCGGCATGGGCATGACCGACGAGCTCAATGTCGGTCACTACTTCAAGCGCATTTCGTCCATCAACATCCAGTTCGGCGATCCCGCCTATCACGTGCTGCGTTACGCGCAGCGCGACGCAGCCGCTTAAGGAGGCTTAGCATGACACCAGACGCAGTCATCGTTTCCACCGCCCGCACCGGCGTCGGCAAGGCCTATCGCGGTGCACTCAACAACACCGAAGGTCCGACGATGGCCGGCCATGTGATCGCCGAGGCCGTGAAGCGCGCGGGCATCGCCCCCGGCGAGGTCGAGGATGTGGTGATGGGCTGCGCGATGCAGCAGGGCACCATGGTGATGAACGTCGCCCGCAAGGGGGCGGTTCGCGCCGGGCTGCCGGTGACAGTCGCCGGCACCACGATCGACCGCCAATGCGCCTCGGGCCTGCAGGCGATTGCGGTCGCCGCGCGCTCGGTGATGCTCGACGGCGTCGAGATTGCGATCGGCGGCGGCATCGAGTCGATCAGCCTGGTGCAGAACGATCACATGAACAGGTTCCACGCCGTCGACGAAGAGCTGATGGCGATGAAGCCGGAGATGTACATGTCGATGCTGGAGACGGCGGAAGTCGTTGCCGAACGCTACAGGATCGGCCGCGACAAGCAGGACGAGTACAGCCTGGAGTGCCAGCGCCGCGTCGGCGCCGCGCTGCAAGGCGGCCGCTTCAGTGACGAGATCGTGCCGATCGCGACCAAGATGGCGGTGGTCGACAAGGACTCCAAGGAGGTCAGCTATCAGCAGGTGACGCTGTCGAAGGACGAGGGGCCGCGTCCCGAAACGACCGCGGAAGGGCTGGCAAAGATCAAGCCGGTGTTCGAGGGCAAGACCATCAGCGCTGGCAACGCCAGCCAGCTCTCCGACGGCGCGTCCGCCTGCGTCATCATGAGCGACAAGGTCGCGGCACGGAAGGGCCTGACGCCGCTCGGCATCTTCCGCGGCTTCGTCGCCGCCGGTGTCGAACCGGACGAGATGGGTGTCGGCCCGGTTGCCGCGATCCCGCGGCTGCTGCAGCGGCACAATCTCAAGATTGACGACATCGATCTCTGGGAGCTCAACGAGGCCTATGCGGTGCAAGTGATCTATTGCCGCGACAAGCTCGGCATCGACCCGAGCAAGCTCAACGTCAATGGCGGCTCGATCGCGATCGGCCATCCCTATGGCATGACCGGCGCGCGGCTCACCGGCCACCTCCTGATCGAGGGCCGTCGGCGCAAGGCGAAATACGGCGTGGTGACCATGTGCATCGGTGGCGGCATGGGCGCGGCCGGTCTGTTTGAAATCGTCCACTGACCGGGAACGCGGGAGATCATCGTGAAGACAGCGATCACTGAACTGTTCGGCATCCAGCACCCGATCATCCAGGGCGGCATGCACTATGTCGGTTTCGCCGAGATGGCCGCCGCGGTATCCAACGCCGGCGGCCTCGGCATCATCACCGGCTTGACGCAGAAGACGCCGGAATTGCTGGCGAAGGAGATCGCGCGCTGCCGCGACATGACCGACAAGCCGTTCGGTGTGAACCTCACGTTCCTGCCGAGCTTCACTGCGCCGCCCTATCCGGAATACATCGCTGCGATCCGCGAAGGCGGTGTCAAGGCCGTGGAGACCGCAGGCCGCAGCCCGGAGCAGTACATGCCGGCGCTGAAAGCCGCTGGCATCAAGGTCATCCACAAATGCACCTCGGTGCGGCATTCGCTGAAGGCAGAGAAGATCGGCTGCGACGCGGTCAGCGTCGACGGCTTCGAATGCGGCGGCCATCCCGGCGAGGACGATATCCCGAACATGATCCTGTTGCCGCGCGCGGCGGATGAGCTGAAGATCCCGTTCGTCGCCTCCGGTGGCATGGCGGATGCGCGCAGCCTGGTTGCGGCGCTTGCCATGGGCGCCGCGGGCATGAACATGGGAACGCGCTTCGTCGCGACCAAGGAAGCGCCCGTCCATCCCAACGTGAAGCAGGCACTGGTGGAGGCCAATGAGCTCGACACCCGTCTTGTGATGCGCGCGCTGCGCAACACCGAGCGTGTGCTGAAGAACAAGGGCGTCGACCAACTGCTCGAGATCGAGCGCGAGAGGGGCGCCGGGCTGAAGATCGAGGACATCCACGAGCAGGTCGCGGGCGTCTATCCCAGGGTGATGATCGATGGCGACATGGACGCCGGTGCCTGGAGCTGCGGCATGGTGGTCGGCCTGATCCATGACATCCCGACGGTCAAGGAGCTGATCGACCGCATCATGGCCGAGGCCGAGCAGATCATCCGTCGGCGGTTGACCGGCTTTCTCGACGGGATCGCCGAAACCAGGCCGGCCCGCGCGGTCGCGTAACGGAGAGGACCATGACCGACCACGTCAAGACCGAGATCGCCGCTGGCGTCATGACGCTGACGTTGCAGCGTCCGGAGAAGAAGAACGCGCTGACAGGTGCCATGTATGACGCGTTGTCGAGCGCGCTCAACCAGGCGGAGGCGGATGCCGCCGTCCGCGTGGTCCTGTTCCAGGGGGAGGGCGACAGCTTTACCGCCGGCAATGATCTGGCGGATTTCGCCAGCCAGGCGCGCGGCGAGAGCGCGGTTGACAGCCCCGCGCATCGCTTCATCGAAACCATCAGCCGGGTTGGCAAGCCGCTGGTCGCCGCCGTGCAGGGCAACGCCGTCGGCGTCGGCACCACCATGCTGCTGCACTGCGATCTGGTTTATCTCGCCGACAACGCGCGGCTGATCACGCCGTTCGTCAATCTCGCGCTGGTTCCGGAGGCGGCCTCGAGCTGGCTGCTCCCGCTACGGATCGGCCATGCGCGCGCCTATGCGATGTTCGCGCTCGGTGAGCCGATGGACGCGGCGGGTGCGCTGGCATCCGGCCTTGCCAACGCCGTGGTGCCGCTGGCCGATCTGCGCAAGCGGGCGCATGACGCAGCGATCGCGCTGACCAAGCGGCCGGCGGGTTCGCTCAGCCTGACCAAGCAACTGATGCGCGAGCACCAGCGGATCGCGGCGCAGATCGCCGCTGAAGGCGCCGTGTTCAAGGAGCGGCTGACGACGCCTGAGGCGCGCGAAGCGTTCGCCGCCTTCGCCGAACGACGGCCACCGGATTTTTCCAGGCTGTCTGCCTGACGTTGTGTAACTCGCGGACACATCGAGGGAGTGATGAGCATGCGTATCGCAGGCAGGTATCAATACCCCACCATGGAATCCGTGATCTACGGCAAGCCGGCAGCCGAAGCGCTGCGCGAGGAGGCTGAGCGTCTCAGCGCCAAGCGCGTCTATCTGATTGCCAGCCGCACGCTGAACACGACGACCGACGAGATCGAGAAGATCCGAAAGGCGCTTGGCGATCGCCACGCCGAGACCTTCGACGGCGTTCCGCAGCACACGACCCGGGACGTGGTGGTGCAGATCGCAAGGCGGGCGAAGGAGGCCGAGGCCGATCTTGTCGTCGCGATCGGCGGCGGCTCGGTGGTCGATGCCGCAAAGATCGTGCTGATGTGCATGGAACACGAGATCTTTCAGCCGGAGGGACTGGACGGCTTCGAGACCACGCCGGAGCGCCGCTTCGGCGCCTTCCGGACCCCGAAAGTCCCGATGATCGCGATCCCCAGCACACTGTCGGGCGGCGAATACAATTCGGGGGCGCTGGTCACCGATGTCGGCCGCAAGCTGAAGCAGATCTTCAATCATCCGATGATGATGCCGCGCAGCATCATTCTCGATCCCGCGATCACCCGATACACGCCGGAAAAATTGTGGCTGGGCTCGGGCACCCGCGCGATGGATCACGGCATTGAGGCGATCTGCTCCAGCCGCCCCAACGTGCTCGTCGATACCGTGTGTCAGCAGGGGCTGCGCTATCTGCACGATGGCCTGTTGCGCACCAAGGACAACCCCGACGATGACGAGGCACGGCTGAGCTGCCAGTTGGGCTCATGGCTGTCGGCCTTTGGCTTGCAGGCGCGTGTGCCGATGGGCGCAAGCCACGCCATCGGCCATGTGCTCGGGGGCACCTGCGACGTCCCGCATTACTTCTGCACGGCGGTGATGATGCCGAGCATTCTCAAGTACAACCGGCCCGCGACAGAAGTCGCCCAGAAATCGATTGCTGCCGCGCTCGGAGCGCCGGAGCGTGACGCTGGCGAGGCGTTCGCGGCATTTGTCGCGCAGCTTGGCCTGCCGCGAAGGCTCGCCGATGTCGGCGTTGCCGAGGACCGCTTTGAGCTGATTGGCAAGAACGCGATGCTATCGATCTTCGCCCGCGCCAATCCGCAGCCGATCCACGGGCCTGCCGACGTCGTCAAGATACTCAGATGGGCCGCCTGACGAGGCCTTCTCGTGTCGAGGCCGGCTTCCCGGCGCTCGAGATGTACTCGCTCACGTCACTCGGCTGAAGAACGAGCGTCGTGGCCTGCTCGGCGCAGGTCGCGCCAATAATGGAGGGAACGTACCATGCTTCGGGGAATCCGCCTTGCCTGCGCATTTGTGATGGCGCTGTCCATGCCTTGCTGGGCGGGCGACGCTCCCGGTGTCACCGCGACCGAAATCAAGATCGGTGGCATCTTTCCGTTAAGTGGACCGGCCTCCTCGATCGGCCAGGTTGGGCGTGGTGTGCTTGCGTACGTGCAGTCGATCAACGATCGCGGCGGCATCAACGGACGCAAGATCAACTATGTCATGCTCGATGACGCCTATAGCCCGCCCAAGGCGTTTGAGCATGCGCGGAGGCTTGTGGAGAGCGACGAGGTCGCCTTCATGTTCAGTCAGCTCGGAACCGCGGGCAATACGGCCGTGGCAAAATACCTTGCCGTGAAGCAGGTACCGTCGATCGCGGTCGTCACCGGCGCGAGCAAATTTATCCGCATCAAGGACTATCCGCTGACGACCACCGGGCTTGTCAGCTATGACACAGAGGGGAAGATCTATGCAAAATATTTGATGCGGACCTTGCCTGCGGCGAAATACGCGATCCTGTTCCAGAACGACGATCTCGGCCGTGACTACGTCAGCGCCTTCAAAGCGGTCCTGGGCGCCGAGTTTGACAAGCGCGTGGTCACCGCCAGTTATGAGGTAACGGAACCGGCGGTTGATTCACAGGTGGTCGCACTCAAGAGCTCGGGTGCGCAAGCGCTGTTCATCGCCGGCACACCGAAGTTTGCCGCGCAAGCGATCCGTCGCGCAGCCGAGATCGGGTGGAAACCGATGGTCTTCATCAACTTCCCCTCATCATCGGTCGCGGGCACACTGAAGCCGGCGGGTTTGGAAAATTCCATCGGCGTGATCGTCGGCTCCCCGAACAAGGATCCGAATGACGAGAGATGGAAGGATGACGAGGGAATGAAGGCCTATCGCGCCTTCTTTGACAAATATTTGGCAGGCTCCGACATTAGCAATACGAGCTATCTCACTGGCTACCAGCAGGGCATGGTGCTGGAGCAAATCCTCAAGCAGTGCGGTGATGACCTCTCGCGCGATAACATTATCAAGCAGGCGAAGTCGCTGAAGAACCTTGTGCTGCCGACGGCGCTGCCCGGGGTCCGGATCAATACCAGCGAGAGCAGCAACATGATCTGGACGCAGCTGCAGCTTCAGCGATGGACGGGGACCGGCTGGGAGCAGTTCGGTGAAATTCTCGACGCGAGCTCGGAGTAGTGCCTGGCGGCCCAGACGTTCGGGTGTCGTCCTGTCGGCACAAATATTCACCGGGAGCAGTTCATGGCTGTTGACTTGCGAATATTCTCGTACCTGCCGAACCCGCGCGTATGGAAAGCGACCATTGCGGCCCGGTTCTGCGGCGTCGAGGTCGAGGTCAGGGGCGCGTCCGGCAAGGAGTTGCGCGACTGGCTGTGGGATTACGACGCGCGTCCCCTCGCCCAGGGGGAACGCGAGTCCCTTTCGCCCCTTGCACGAACCGGGCGCGTCGGGTTGACCGGGGCGCAACTCTTCAAGACCGATGCCTTCCTCGAAGCGCAGCCGTTCGGCAATGTGCCCGCCGCATTCGCGCCTGACGGAAAGATCGGGATTTTCGAGTCGAACAGCATCATGCGTGCGGTGGCGCGGCTGGGGGAAGCGAGGTTCCCGCTCTACGGGCGCGACGCCTATGAAGCATCCAGGATCGACAGCTTTCTGGATGTCAGCCTCGTCTTTGCCAGGGATGCGCAAATCTACCTGCTTGCGCTGTCGGACGGCACCGTCGATGCGGCCATCCACGCACGCGCCAAGACGGCGTTCGCGATCTATGCCGCGGGGCTTGAACAGGCGTTGTCGCCGCAGCGCGACACGCTGGTGGGAACCGGCATCACGCTGGCCGACATCTGCTTTGCTGCCGAGCTTGCCCTTTTCATGAATGAGCACGCAAGGGGCGAGCAATTGAACGCGCGCGGACTGGACAAGATCCTGCATGCCGGCATCCGGAATGAGTACCCGCGGGTGTTTGCCCATTTTGATCGGCTGGTCGGGCACGAGCACTTCAGGCCGGACCTCAAGGTTTACGTCGAAAAGTTGCTGTCGAAGGCTGCAGCCTGAACTTGAAGGCCGCCGGCCGCAACGAGGAGGGTGATCATGATCGCGCCGGTTTGCTTGATATCCGGCGTTGGACCCGGCACGGGTTCGGCGCTCGCCAGACGATTTGCCGAAGGCGGTTATCGTGTCGCGCTTCTGGCGAGGAACGAGGAGCGTCTTGCCGCGCTGGCGAAGGAGCTGTCGGGCGCGAAGGGATATCGCTGCGACGTATCGGACCCAGCGCAGGTCGAGGCGGTGGCGTCCGCGGTGGAGCGCGAGCTGGGCCATCCCGACGTCGTCATCCACAACGCTGTCGGCGGAGCCTTCGGCACATTCCGCGAGATCGATCCGCAACTCCTCAACCGCAACTTCCAGGTCAACACCATGGGGCTGTTGTACCTCGCCAGGCGATTTGCGCCGGCGATGGTCAGCGCCGGCAAAGGTGCTATCGTGGCCACCGGTAATACGTCGGCGTTGCGGGGCAAGCCCGGCTTCGCCGGTTTCGCGCCGACGAAGGCGGCGCAGCGGATCCTGGCTGAGGCGATGGCACGCGAGCTGGGCCCGCAGGGCGTGCACGTTGCGTACGTCATCGTTGACGCCGTGATTGACTTGGAATGGACAAGGAAGCGCTGGCCGGGGCGGCCGGACGACTTCTTCATCAAGCCGCGAGCGATCGCGGATGAGATCTGGCATGTCGCGCACCAGGATCGTAGCGCGCGGTCATTCAATGTCGAACTGCGACCATTCGGAGAGAGCTGGTAGGGCAACGTAAGGACGACCGCAAAAGTGAGCGCCGCCCATCCGTTTTTCAGGCATTTGTGGCTGAACATGCCTTCAAGGCGAGGCGGATTGCTGAACGCCTCGGCTACCGGCTATAACGCGTTGATATGGTAGGATGCGGTAAAATCAGAGGCATTCTCATCGGATAAGCGCATGGTTCGTGCGGCTGTGCTCACCGTACTGCCATATCAATGAGAGCCTTTTAGATCGCCAGAAGAACGATTCAAGAGATCGCGAGCCTCTTTCGTAGAGGGTCGTCTGGACACGTTTGCCGGGTTGCTGGAGTTTCGTATGAGCGTCGCATTCACCAAGGAAGAAAGTGCTGAAACCGCATCCGAGACGCTGCTGCCGGACCGTCCGATCTCGCCTCATCCCAACCTTGTCACCGCCGGGGGTCTGAAAATCTTGGAGGCTCAATTGAAGGCCGCCCAGGACGCCTATGAGGATTCGCAGAAGATCGCGGATGTGAACGAAAGGCGGCGGCAAGGAGCGCTTCCCTTGCGCGATGTGCGGTACTTGGCGGCGCGCGTCCGGACGGCTCAAGTGGTTTCGGATCCTATGACGTTCGACGCCGTTGCCTTCGGATGCACGGTCACCTTCAGCCGCGATGACGGACGTGTCCAGAAGTACCGTATCGTAGGCGAGGACGAGGCTGAGCCGAAGGATGGTTCGATCTCGTTCGTTTCTCCGATTGCACGGTTGTTGATGGGAAAATCCGTCGGAGACGTCGTCGAGGCGGCAGGGCAGGAAATCCAGATCGTTGCAATCTCATAGTGCCTGGTGATGGATTGGACTGAAAGCCGAATCCGTTCAAGAGGTTAGGATCTGGCGTGTGCGCGACGTGTGCACGGGGTGATCCAGAATAATCGGGCGTGGTCGAGCTGCCGGCTCCGATCTTGCGGACCAACACTCGCGTGATGCCGCGCACCGCGACGAGATGACCCTCATCCTACTTTCCCGATCACCGGCTTGCGAAACAGCAGGAAGTCCCCGGTCTGGGTGCCTTGCTGGCGGAGGTAGCGGCCGAGTGCGACCTGGTTCGGCTCCCAGCGCCTGAGCGCCGCAGAAATATCCCCTGGGGATGTCTGCAGTTCCTGCACCAGCGCAAGGGCGTTGGCGGCGGCCTTCGACGTGCTGGCGGCGGTGTGCGGTCGCGGGATCGCGGCGGCGTCGCCGATGATCGCGACGCGGCCGGCGACCATGTGGTCGGAGGCGAGATCGCGGATCGCCTGGGCAAACGGGTGGGCCGTTACCGCGACGACCTCACGGAACGGCAGCGGAAGCAGGTTGTCGGCGTCGCGGTGGAGATGCGCGATCCATCGATCGGCCAACAGGCCTTCGGGGATCGCATAGCCCCGCGCACGACCGTTGCGATCGGTCATGATCTCCGCCAGCACACCTTCATCCACGACGCGATACCACACCCAGTTGTAGAGCCGGTGGCCGGGCCGAATGTCGTTATGCTCGCCGGGGACCAGATAGCCGAGGATGTGGGATTGTTTGTTGTTGGCGAAGCCGAAGTCGCCGTGCAGCACCTCCCGGGTAGCCGGCGGCATGGCGTTCTCCGGGATCAGCCCGCGCCACGCCACGTAGCCTGCGTAGGCCGGCCGCATCGCCGGCCAGAACTGCTGGCGGACGACGGAGTTGCCGCCGTCGGCGCCGATCAGGAGATCGCCGGTTTCCCGCGAGCCATCATCGAACCGTGCGGTGACCGTTTGTGTTTGCGGGTCCTGATCCACGCTGACCAGCGTCTTCGCCTGATGATAGGTCTGATGGCCGAAGGCGTCCTTCAGGGTCGTGTAGATCAGCGACCATGAGGTCTGGGTTTGCGGCGCCAGGTGCTTGGACTGGATCGATCCGTCGGGACGCAGGACCGTGCGATTGGTGGACTGCACTCCGAGGTCGATGGCCTGGATATCGACCCCGGCCCGTCGCAGAACTTCCACCACCTCGGGCTGGAGAACAATGCCGCCGCCACGGCTGTCGAGGTCGTGGGGGGAGCGTTCGAAGATATCGACGTCCCATCCGATCCGACGGAGAAGATTGCCGACGAAGAGCCCACCGAGCGAGCCGCCAATGACGAGGGCCCTGCGTCTCTTCGCATCGTTCACGCTGGTCATGGAAAGGATCTCCTTTATTGCGCGCGATCAGGCGATGTCTGCGGCGACGCGGCGCGCTGCATCGAGGATCGTCTGGCGGATGGTGTCGGCCGGCTGGGCGCGGCTGACGACCACGCCGTCGATGTCAAAAAGAGGAACGCCCCGAACGCCGCGCGCCTGAGCGATGTGTTCGAGAGCCCGCACGTGATCGGCGTCTTCGTCCGAGTTGAGGAAGGCCATGACTGCGTTCCGGTCGAGGCCGATCTCGCCGGCGATGGCGGCGAGCACTTCCCGATGTCGCGCCCCTCGGCGAAATACGCCCTGAACGTCGCCGTGACGAAGGCGTGCTGGAGGTCTTCACGTCGCGCAAACCAGGAGACACGATGCGCCTGAAACGTGTTCGGTGTACGTTTGATGGCGTCGTAGTCGAAGACGGCGTCGTCGCTCTTGCCTGCGAAAACGGTCTGGGCGTCCATCGCCTGGGACCGCTGCCAGCTTCCGAACTTGCGGCTGCGATAGATCTTGCGATCCATGCCTTCGGACGGCATGTCCGGATTGAGTTCGAACGGGAGCCACAGGATGTTGACGTCGAATCCATCGGGCAGGCTCTCGACGGCGTGCGCAAGACGCTTCTCGCCGATGTAGCACCAGGGGCAGATGAAGTCTGAGGTCACTTTGATGGTGAGGGGCATGGCCAACCTTCCTTGTTTGCCCGTAAGATGGGCCGTTGCCGCGAGCTTGATAATATGTCGAATATTGATAGGTCTGTTGCGTGCGGTGCAAAGGCTGGAGTGGGGCATGGATGTCTTCGCCGCCATGGCGGCCGTCGCGGACGTTGTCGACGCCGGCGGATCTTTGACAAGGCGGCGCGGTCGGTCGGAGCGGCGGCTTCGTGCATGGTGCGACAAGCCGATGCATGTGAGGAGTGTCTCGCGGCCATCGTCCTCGATCGGTCGACATGCGGTGTTGCTCCCATGCCTGCTGGTGATGGCTACGATGGACGGCGGTCAGCGTCTTGTCGGATATCAGCGGGGTGCACCGAAGCATGAGCGAGTGTAGGCAGCTTGCGGGAGACTGGGATGCCTGGTCGGGATTGATCTTCGAGGGCGTCGCCCCCATCTCAGCGCAACGGGAAGGCGATGCCGCGTCATCGTATGAGCCGGAGAGAAAGCATCATCGATGTCGTCGGGTGATCGTATCGAACGCACGCCTCTGGCCGCGGAGAGTGAAGCGAGGCCCCACAATCTTGAGGCTGCAAGTCTTGAAGCTGCAAGTCTTGAAGCTGCAAGTCTTGAGGCAACAAGTCTTGAGGCAACAAGTCTTGCCGGGGTCTCGGAGGCGCCTCGAGCTGTCGCCGACGCCCGACCGGCCTTCCGCGACGTCTTTCGGCCGGGACACCTGTCGGCCGGGCTGGTGTTGCCGCTGACGGTCGAGCGTGGCGACGATACGCGCGTGGCGGAGCAGCTCGGCTATGCCCAGTTGGCCGACAGGCTGGGCTTTGCCGCGCTGTGGGTGCGCGACGTGCCGCTGAACAGTCCCGACTATCCTGACCCGCAGGGGCATTTCGATCCCTGGGTCTTTCTCGGCGCGCTTACCGCGCACACCCGGCGCATCGCCCTCGGCACGGCAGCGATCGTGGCGCCGGTGCGTCATCCGCTTCACATCGCGAAAGGCGCCGTTTCGGTCGATGCGATGTCGGGCGGCCGCTTCATCCTCGGGCTCGGGTCTGGGGACCGGCTTGCGGAATTCGCAGCGTTCGGGCGGGATCCGGAGCAGAGGGATGGGACGTTTCGGCGAGCCTGGGACCGGGTTGCCGCCGCCGTGTCGGAGCCTTCCACGGTCATTCCGGACGCTTCGGGCGCTGCGGCGTTGCCCTTCGAGCTACGTCCGCGCCTTGCACAAGGTGCGATCCCGATGGTGGCCATCGGATCATCGCATCAGACGCTCGGCTGGATTGCGCGCAACGCCAACGCCTGGATCACCTATTATCGGGAGCCCCTCATTCAGCGCGACCGTTTCGCGCTCTGGCAGGCCGCCGTCGAACGCCTCGGTGACGACGCTTTCCGGGGGCTCGGGCAGTCCTTTCAGCTCGAGCTCGTTGCCGACAGGCTGGCGCTCCCCAGTCCGCTTCCGCTGGGCATGAGGACGGGCGCGTTTGCCCTGATCGACGAATTGCGGCAGCTGCGCAAGATCGGCGCACACCATGTGCTGTTCAATTTGAACGGCACGGGGCGACCGGTTCCGGAAATCCTCTCGGAACTTGCGGAAGATGTCCTTCCGTACGTCAACGATTGACGGATTGCATCGAATTCAAGCGCTGGCCGGGGTCACACAAAGCGGGGAATCGGTCCGTTGTGCGGGGTCGTGCGCCCCTCGAGATCGACCTCCACGTCGTCGACATAGCACCAGCCCCAGCCCTCGGGAGGATCATAACCTTCGATGATGGGGTGGCCGGTCGCCTTGAAATGCCGCCGCGCATGCCGGTGGGGCGACTGGTCGCAGCAGCCGACATGGCCGCAACTGCGGCACAGGCGCAGATGCACCCAGGCCGATCCGATCCGCAGGCATTCTTCGCAGCCGAGGGCGCTCGGCGTGACGATCCTGATGTGCTGGGTGTGCGAGCAGGATATCTTCGCTTTGTGCATGTGAGGCGCGCGAGCAATCGTGGAGCCTCATGGCGGCGGCTATGGCATCAGGCTTTCCTACGCACGCGACATGATACACCCGGTGTGATCAGTTACTCTTCCAGCCTCGCGCGCCGCCAGGCGCCGGGGCTGGCGCCCACGCTCCGCGAAAACACGCGCGTGAAATAGCTTTGATCGCCGAAACCGCAGATCAGGGCGATATCCGCCAGTGGCAGTTTGGTCGTGAGCATCAGACGTTTGGCTTCGTCAATCCGCATGTTCGAAAGAAATTCGTGAGGCGCAACACCTGTGCTGCACTTGAACGATCGCGCGAAGTAGCTCGGCGACAACCGGCACTCTGCAGCAACGTCCGCGATCGTCAGCGAGCTCGCAAATCGCGCCCGCATGATTTCCTTGGCGCGCCGTTCCTGCCACGGCGCGAGCCCACCCTGCAGGGCGGCATCGCGGGGACGCAATCCTCCGTAGGTCTGGGCGAAGTGAGCCACGAGGCTCAATCCGACCTGGTCGACAAAGAGCTGATTGGTTGTCCGCTCCTGTTCGATCTCGGTCAGGAGAAGAGTCGAGAGCGCCGACACGATCGGATCACGTTCGTCGCGCTTCCATTTGAGCGTGGCGATCGGCTTGGCACCATGCTCGTGAGCGAATTCGTCGAGTGCGGTTCGCGGAATGTAATACTGTACGGCGTCGAACGCGCCTCTGAATTCGCATTGCGGATTGTCGCGAAGATCGATCGCGCTCACGGTGCCCGCACCGAATGCTCCCGAATAGCGCGGCTTGCCGGCGAGCCAGCACGAATGTCGCTCCAGGTCCTTGAGCTGGTGCAGGATGCTGAAGGCCGGTTCGGAAGGGATCGGAGCGGTTCGGTCCCTCATGCCACGCGTGCAGTTTAGCCGAGTGGCCGCGAGGGTCAGATGTCCCTGACGTTTCACCTGCAAGAAGCAGTCGCCCTCCATTTCGAGGTGATTGCTGATGCGACGGCCAAAGAAGCCGTCCGGTAGGGTATCTGCGTTATCGGTCATCGGGGCTTCCGCTGCGATGTCGTGTGCTGGCATTCGGAGGCGACGTGCCGTCGCGCCGGCCCTTGCTCGCCAAATCCGTGTGCGTAGCGATCGGCACGCGAGCTTGACGGACGCAGCCGGCTACCGTGCTGCGAACTTGACTGAACGGCATGAAGTGTCAACCCAGCCTGAACCAAAGTATGAGGCGCTGCGCATTCAGCTGCGGCAATTGCGCGCTGGCGTGAACGCCGGTCATTCTGTGGTTGTTTGCTCGAAGCGGTTCGCCTCAGGGAAGCGGGGGCAGAATGGTTTGCAACTCAGGGCGACGGTCCTCGAGAAATGGCGGCAAGGCCAACACTTCTCCGAGTCGTTCCGGGGCTTCATCGATCATGAAGCCGGGACCATCAGTCGCGATCTCAAAAAGCACGCCGCAGGGGGCGCGAAAGCCAACCGCGGTCAAATAGGTCCGCTCGATCAGCTCCGTCACTGCAATCCCATAGGTCTTTGAAAGTTTGTCGACCATTTTTGAAAGATCGTCCTTGTCCGTGGCCCGGAAAGCCACGTGCCGGATCGTTCCTCCGCCGAGGCGTCCGCGGGAGGATGGTCCGATCGTGCGCAGCGTGACCGAGCCGCCGGGCCCGTCATGTGCGGTGAAGCGTATCGCATTTCCTGCCTGGGAGATGTGGTCGAAACCGAACACGTCCTGGAGAATATCGCTCGTTGCATCCGCCTCCCGAATCGTAAGGGCCACGTCCTGGAGGCCGCCGATCGAAGGGAATGCTCCGGTGGCGTCCGGGAGCTTCGGCTGCGTCTCTGTCATTTCCATCAGGGCGAGAGACGTTCCGTTGGGGTCGGCCAAGCGGATGATCGGCTCTCCGAACGGCGAGCGGTCTGACATGCACAGCACGTCGGCGGCCGCAAGGTGCTTCGTCCAGAAGCCGAGCGAGCCGGGAGGGATGCGGAAAGTCGTCTGGACGACCTCGCCGACGCCGATCAAACCTTGAGGAACGCACCGCCAGGCGAGGGTGCTGATCACGGTGCCGGGATGGCCGAGCGCATCGCCATAGTAAATGTGGTAGCTGCCGGGATCATCGTAGCATACCGTCTTCTTCACGCGTTTGAGTCCCAGGACCGTCGTGTAGAAGTGCGCGGAACGATTGACGTCCGTGATAATCGTGGTGACGTGATGCAGTCCTCGAGAGCGCACGGGAAATCCCTGCCTTATGGACGCGGCGACGACCGTCGGTGCGAACAGGTGAAGACGTGCGGGGATTGAACCCCTCCGGCGGGGAAATTCATCATGTGTTGAGATGCCCAGTCTTGGCGTGCAGTCCTGATCAATAACTCCCGGATTCAGGGCCGATCAGCTGCCGCCGTCTTGTATTTTTCGCCGGACAATTTCCGTCGGTAGACGGGGTGGTCCAGTTAAATTGGAAGAGAATGAGGGCTTAATCGTACAGAATACGGTGAGGGTGCGCAACGTTCGGTTGCGTCCGTGGATGCTGCGCTCGCTGAAATTGCCGCGCCCTAGATGCCTCTGGGGCGTCCGGAGGCTGAAATTTGAGTGGTAAAGAGCGCTCAGACCGCGGTCAAACACGAGCCCTGCGGTCGATCCCTCAGGCCCTACAATGCACCGGCGGGACAGCTGCGTCCGGTCGTCAGCGAAGGGGCCGCTCGCCCTTCAACGCGCAGGTATGAATTTCGTATTTCGGATCCAAAACGATTTGCGGTGATAGATCCTCACGATCGATCACCTCCAGGCAGAGATGATGGTGCCGGACGTAATCCCATAGGTCATCTTCACTGACGAATGGTTCGCTCACGCGGAGGGTGCCGCTGTACAGTGCAAATGGCATCTCGGTCTCTCCCGTTTCTTCCGTTCACTTCGTGCTGGAAGGAACGACCTAGATCCCTAACCGTCGATCAAGCCCCGATGCACCTGATCGGTGTCCACTATGGTTGCCTCTTGAGCATAGATGATCGTTACGGCCAGGGCTTGGACAAAATCCGTATCGCTTAATCATAGCGGTTTGGCGACGGGAAATCTCGAAATCGAACTGAAGACGCAACCTGAGGGTGATAACGGCCCCCTGAGGGGGCGGGAAACTGCCGAACGGCGATGCGAAAGATCGTCGCAGCAATCACTCTTAAAGCGACAATTGAACAAACACGACGGTTTCCTTCACGACCGGTGGCGCGCCGCCTGCAATAACGCGCGGGCTGGCGCCATGGTGTTGCGCCGCGAGCATCTTCAACGGAGCCCATCCATGTCCTTCCAGGAAATGATTACCCCCAGCAACTGCGCGCTTGCGCTCATCGACTTTCAGCCGGCCATGTTCCAGGGAGTCCAGAGCCACGACCGCAAGGTCATCGTCGACAATGTCCAGGTCCTGGCGCGTGCTGCGAAGCTGTTCCAGGTTCCGACCATTCTCACCACCGTCGCCAAGGACAGCTTCTCGGGGCCGTTCATGCCGGAAGTGACCGAAGGCGTTTTTCCCGGCCATGCGCAGATCGATCGTACCTCGATCAATTCGTGGCTGAACGCGGACTTCCGCGCGGCAGTCAAGGCGACGGGACGCAAGCGCTTTGTGCTGGCCGGACTGTGGACCGGAGCCTGTGTCAGCTTCCCGACGATGGATATGCTCAAGGAGGGCTATGAGATCTTCATTATCGCTGACGCGTGTGGCGACACCAGCCCGGAGGCTCATGATCGTGCCATGCAGCGCATGGTGCAGGCCGGGGCCATTCCGATGACCGCGCTTCAGTTCGTGTTCGAGCTCCAGCAGGATTGGGCGCGAACCGAGACCTATGACGGCGTCATGGATATCCTGAAGGATCTGACCCCTTACGGCATTCAGGTACGGTTCTCGAAGTGGGCGCTCGGCGAGCACGCCTCCGAAGCCGGTTCGAAGTAACGGGCTGATCTGAAAGCCAAGGCGCGCAGACGAGATGTCCTTGCCCGTGTGAGCGAGCAGGGACATCATCGTCGGCGCGATTGCGTTCTGCGGTGTTATGCTCGCGCAGATCTCTCATGCCGTGCATGTCCGGGGTAGATCCATGACGGATGATCACAGCGGGATCCCTCAGGCGGAACCCTCTGCCGCGGTCGCGGACCAGCACTCTCTGGGGCCTTTCCGGTACGCGGCGTTTGCAGTTCTGTGGTCCGCGACGGTCGTCTCGAACATCGGGACATGGATGCAGAGCGCGGCCGCCGGATGGCTCATGACGAGCATCGACGCCAGTCCGTCGACGGTTGCAATGGTTCAGGTGGCCTCATCGGTTCCGATGATGCTGTTCGCCATTCCGTCCGGCGCATTGGCCGATCTCGTCGATCGGCGCCGGCTGCTGCTGCTGGTCCAGATCGTGTCGACCGTGCTCATCGCCGCTCTTGCCTCCGTGGTATGGCTTGGCCGGGTGACCCCATTTGCCCTGCTGGCGTTCACATTCCTGCTGGGGGTGACCTCGGTGCTCGTAGCTCCGGCCTGGCAGTCGATCGTGTCGCAGCTGGTGCCCCCCAAGGATCTGGGGCAGGCTATCGCGCTGAACAGCGCCGGCGTCAACATCAGCCGTGCGATCGGCCCGGCTCTGGCCGGGCTCGTGATCGTGGCCTGGGGGCTCGCGGCGCCGTTCTGGCTGAATGCCGTGAGCAACATCGGCGTCATCCTGGCCCTGATCTGGTGGCGGGCGCCGGTGGCCGCCGGCTCGGTCCTTCCCCGGGAGCGCATGGCCAGTGCCATGCGCATCGGCCTGCGATATGCCCGCTATAATGTGCACCTTCGCGCCACCATGGTGCGAGCAGCGGCTTTCTTCACGTTTGCCGGCGCCTACTGGGCCCTTCTGCCGCTGGTCGCGCGCGAGCAGATCGCGGGCGGCCCGCAGCTCTATGGCATCCTGCTCGGCGCCATCGGGATTGGCGCGGTTGTCGCGGCTTTCGCGCTTCCCCGGCTGAAGGAGCGGTTCGATGCCGATCGGTTGGTGGTGGCCGGCAGCTTTGGCACGGTGATCGCGCTGCTGCTGTTCGGCGTCGCCCGCGATCCTGTCATGGCGCTCGTGGCCTGCGTGATCGCGGGGCTGTCGTGGATTACGGTGCTGGCGACGCTGAACGTGGCCGCCCAGCTGTCGTTGCCCGCCTGGGTCCGGGGGCGAGGCCTTGCGACCTTCGTGACGGTCCAGTTCGCGGCCATGACGGTCGGAAGTCTCACCTGGGGATATGTGGCGGACAAGTTCGGGCTGTCGGTCGCGCACTATGTCGCGGCGGGCGGCCTGCTCGTGCTGCTGCCGCTGTTGCGGCGATGGCGGCTTGAAACCACCAAGGGGCTGGATCTGGCCCCCTCGATGCATTGGCCTGCGCCGGTCTTGTCGCAGCCGGTCGAGGTGGATCGCGGGCCGGTCCTCGTGACCATCGAATATCGCGTGACGGCCGGCGATCGCGACGCCTTCCTGAAGGCCATTGCGCCCCTCGAGCACGAGCGCCGCAGGGACGGGGCCTTCGAGTGGTTCCTGTTCGAGGATGCGGCCGAAGCGGGGCGGTTTGTCGAGACCTTCATGCTGAATTCGTGGATCGAGCACCTGCGTCAGCATGAACGCGCGACCAACGCCGATCGCGTGCTGCAGGAACGCGTCGGGAGCTTTCATGCGACGGGGGCGCCAAAGGTCACGCATTTGATCGCGATCGATCTGTAAGACAGTCGAGGACGCCGGGATCAAAAGTCATATCGAATGCCCACGATAGCGGGGCTTCGGTTGTATGCAGGTCGCTATCATCGACAGAGGATCACGTCATGTCACCTTCATCGGTACGTTCTGAACTGCGGACGCCCACGGATCTCGGCGCCGACGCCATGCGGGACATTCCGGCATCCCTGAGAGCGCTGCTGGCGGATGTCTTTGTCTTGTACCTCAAGACGAAGAATTTCCACTGGCACATGTCGGGCCGTCATTTCCGCGACTATCATCTTCTGCTCGACGAGCATGCCGACCAGGTCTTCGCGATGACCGACGACATTGCGGAACGCGCACGCAAGATCGGCGGCGCGTCGCTGAAGTCCATCGGCCAGATCGCGCGGTTGCAGCGTATCCTCGACAATGATGCCGATTACGTCGATCCGCGGGATATGCTGGCGGAGTTGCGCGACGACAACATGCAACTGGTCCGCGAAATGCGCCAGACGCATCAGCTGTGCGACGAGTATGGTGACGTCGCAACGACAAGCCTTCTGGAGAACTGGATCGACCAGGCCGAGCGGCGGGTCTGGTTCCTCTATGAAGCGACCAAGGCTGAATAGAGATTGGATCGCCCGTCGTTACCGAAGGTGACGAGGGGCCATACGCGTGTCCGGAGGCTTCGGCTCGGCGGCCTCCGGACCTCGCTGCGGTATGTAACGCCCGACCTGATCGAGCTCTGCGCGCGCGCTCGGTTGGGTCACGACGGCATTGAATTGATAAAGACATGGAGGGCGGCGATCCTGTCGTCGCGGACGATGACCGCGACGAGCCCGCTGTAGTCGGGCTTCTTCCTGTGCGGACCGGATCCCCATGCCAGACGTGCGGCGGTGTGGAGCGCCTGAGGTTCGCTGTGAGGCGTGTTCGCGAAAAGAGGATGGGCCGCACGCAGATCGCCGCCGAACGCGCCCAGCTGGCGATCGCTGAACTCCCTGAATTTGTCGCAGCATCATATTTTGCAGGAAAAACCCTGAGCCGATTGTTGTCGAATAGCGTCTGCCGCAGGGAGGACTGTGTGTCGTGACGCTAACAACCCGCGCGCGGCAAAGGTCTCGGGCTTGGCCGAATTCGTGATCGCCGAACTGACGGATGCACCGTGGCACGCGGAAGCGGTGACAGGCAAGAAGCCGCGAACGCAGGGCAGAAAATGAACTCAACTGGGGGCGATGGTGCAGTAAAATCCGGACGGCCTCAGGGCCGTTGGTCCAAACCTGGAAGAGGTTCTCATCCCGCCTGTCGTTTTTGAAAGATGCTGGGCGTTCCGCCCATGGCGGCATTGGCAGGCCGCAATGAGCAGCGTTTGCGGCGTCATCTATCGTCAACTATTGGGAGTTGAGGCGCTTGAGAGCTTTACTTGCCGCTGAGTCGCCCTGCGTGGCTGCTCTTTGATACCAATTGATGGCGCCATTTCGATCGCCGCGATTTTCCAGCTCCTGTGCCAATTTGAGCTGAAGTTTGACGGTGCCGCCTTCAGCCAGCTTTTCCCAGAATGGAAGAGTATCGAATGGGGTCGGTGGGCCATAACCGTCTTTAAATCTCGCCCGCTTCTCGTCCATGAGATTGGCCAGAACCTCAAGGCCTCTTGGGTTTCCCAATTTCGCAGCAAAAATCGCCCAGTACGTGGCTTTTTCTTCATCCTGTTGCGTGTGATGGTCGTAAAAGTATCTGACCGCGAGATTGGCTGCCGCAACCGGGTCAAGGTCGAACCGCAGGGCATCCTCATATAGTGCGATGGCGCCGGCTTTGTCGGATTTTTCGAGCTGTACACCCAGATTTACATTCGTATCACCCCTTCGTTCCCGTCCCAGCTGTAACAGCTCGATATATTTTTCCTGGTCCTCAGGTGCGATCTCAGTCGCGCCTCGCTTGTTGTTGTCTCCCCGCGCATAGTACAATGCCAAATCCAACAACAGGTTGCCGCCAGCATCTTTGTATTGATTCAGTAGTTTGAACTCCCCGGAAAAATCGCCGTTACGGTATGCCATCTCAGCCAGATTGAACAAAGAATATGTATTTCCAAGGTTGACTGCCGTCGCGTAATAGCTTTTCGCAACGAGTAAGTCGGGGCCGCCCTGTGAGACCGGCCGTCGCTCGAACAGAAAGCCGACAGCATTGTGTCCGGCAGGGTAACCGAGCCTGACAGACTCAAAACTTGCATTTAGCGACGCTTCGAACTCATCCGTTTCATTATACGCGCGACCCAACTGATACCAGAAACGCCCGTTCCTTGGCTCACGGTTGATCGCATCCTTGCATGCGCGAACGGCTTGGTCGTGGAAAAATCTACGTATGATGGTTGTTTGGGTGGCTGGACCGACGCGCCGATTGTCAACGAGAGCTCCAGCCAGCAGATCGCATTCGTTGATCGGCATCAGTGATAATCCGATTATGGATAGCCCAGCTACGAACGGGATCGCCGCGATCGCCGCCACCGCAAATCTCTGAAGTGGTTTGCGCAGATGCGCGCGCAGCCACGTGTGAGGCAGGGTGAACAGTCCGCGGACCGATCGTAAGCTCGGCAGCAGGTAGTCGAGCATGACGTTGTCCACTCGCAGACGTTCGTCATGCCGTCCTTCAATGTTGATTGCGGGTTGATCACCGGTTGGACGTGGCGCGGTCAGTCCAAGCGCCTCGAGTATTATGCGTCGAATACGGCCCTGGTCGTTCTCCGGTAGCATCTGTTGCAAGAGGGTGCGGACCCATTCTGGCATCCAGCCGCTTCGGAACCATGGCAGCTGGGCCACGGCGAGAAACTCCGTGTCCAGCATGCGGCTGCTCTCGGGCAACGTGACCGCCGCTCTGAGCGACAGCGTCAAGGACCAGCGCAGCTCCGGATAGATTGCGGTCGCCGCGAGCCACCGCAAAGTATGCGGTCCCAGAACGTTGCGAAGATGATCTCGCAGTAATCGGCGCTCGGCCGAACGTGGTGCTATGGTCTGCATCCAACGAGCCGGCCGCTCGGCAAAGAACGAGACCAGCCCAGACGTTGGATCGGTGTTTTGGTGCGCGTGCGGCTTGATGGGGCCAGGATCTCCGACCAGCAACTGCACCAAGTCGCGCAAGCCCCGGGGAGTTGCTGGCACCACCGCGATCCGTAGAGCATCAGTGAGGAGTTTCCGCAGTTCGCTATTCGCGCTGTTGTCCTCCGGGCTGAGCAGCACCGTAAGCCGCGTCCGTTTCAGGGCGGCCGTTGCTGGCAACGGAGTTCCTCGGGCTGGGTCTATCAGCTGTTCGGGACTGGCCAAGATCAGTAGAATGCTGTCGGGAAAGCGCTGCGCAATTGTGTCGAGGCGAAGGAATGCGCCTTTCCGCATGTCATGGCATATTGTCGGGTCACGGTTGAATTCCAGAACTTCCACCGATAAGCCGACATCTTTCAGGCATTGGGCCACTTCCCCGTAATAAGCGGCCAAGTGGTCGCGTTCGCTTTGCCGGTCGATAAGGACGACGAAATCGGTTGGAACGACGATCGAGTTGAACCGCGGCCGCAAGAAGCCTGCGGACTCGGCCGATGCGAGTGCTGTGCGCTCGGGATCCAGTACGTGCAGGTGAGTGCGGGCCAACCTGCGTAATGCCTGCAGTTCGCCGAGCAGCTGCCGGTCTCCGAACCGTGCGTTTACACTTCGCAACCGCAGTTCGAGCGATCGGAGATTCTGCTTTTCGGCTTCGCGTCGCAACTGCATCGACAGTCTGCGATAAAGGAAAATCATAACTCCCAGACACAGCATCCAGGGAAGCAGCAATACAACCCATTTGGCCGCGTCATATTCGGTATAATACCAGCGAAGTGTCCGGTTCCATGGCGTCTGTCTTGGGGGCGCGAATTCCTCGATCGGGTAATTCTTGATCCACTCGGAATCGATCGTCATGTTTCCGGCGGGCGGCGCGATGTCGGAGGCCCCAGAATCCGGCGCCGAGGGAGTGGTTAGTCTCACCCATGCCAGCAACAGGCTCCCGGCCAATATTGTAACGATCGCCAGCGACATCAGCGCTCGTAATGCCAGTGGGGCAGCGCGGAGCCATCCGACACCGTCTTGATTGTCATGGTTCGGGCTCACGGGCCGGTCGACCAACCGTTGCTCCCGCTTGCCGGCTAGTGCTGTTCTGATCGTGGTCTCGCATAAAGCCTGCTGAGCGGGGGACCCGGCAATGATCGGTGTGATCAGCCGAATAAGCCTGTCGGGATCATCTGGCAGAAGATTCTGCGCTATGAGTCGGAGTAGCAATCCGTTCAGCCGGACGCGCTGCTCAATATCAATACAGAGGCCTTGGGCGGCGAGCGCGTCCAACGCTGCGTCGATGCGCCCGTACATCTCATGGGCTCGGGGAGATCCGTCAGGTGCCGGAGGGTCCATTCCAGCTCCTGAGCAGATCGCCAATTCGCGCCTGGTCTCCGGACGTTTTTGCGAGCGCAACGGCTGCTCGCGAGGCAAGACCGAGTTGCTGATTCAATGGGGCGTTGGCCTTGCCGCCGAGCTTCATGATCGCGCTTAGCCAGTTCAGCAACTCGGCCGTCCCAGGGCGCTTGTCCAGGTTCACGCTGTCACGGCGGATATAAAGCAGGAAGTCGATGGCATCGTGGCTCAATGCGACGTTTGGAGCAGACGCCGCAAATTCAGGCAGGCGCGCGATAACAATGTCCGTGAGTCTTTCTGCATTCGGGAACGGGATATTGTAATAAATGCAACGCCGCAAGAACGCGTCGGGCAGGGATCTTTCCGAATTGTTGGTCATCACCACGATCGGTGAAAACTCTTCGTCAGCTTCGACCCGTCGATTTCCAAGCTCTGGAATACGAAAGTACATCCGCTCAATCTCATTGAGAATATCATTGGGAAAATCACGCGGTGCTTTCTCGACCTCATCGATGAGGACAACGGAGCGGCGTTTTTGTCGATGGCTGAAGCCTTCTGGCAGAATGTCCGCGACCGCATCTGGGGAGTTTGTCAGCACAATTGCCGCACCAAGCCCGCTATAGTTGATGTAATCCTTGGCCTGACCTGCATCGGCGCGAAGCTCCTTGGCGGCGAACCGTCCGAGCGTGTCGTAGACATAAAACAGGTCGCGTGCTTGCGACGTGGATTTTGTCTCAAACACGAATGGGGGCTCGAGGCCGAGCTCCCAGGCCAGGCTCCAGGCCAGCACCGTCTTGCCGGTGCCGGGTTCCCCCGTCAGCATCAGTGGTTGGCGTAACATGAGGGCAACGTTGACGGCATCGACGAGCCCGGGATCGGCCAGATAATGTTGCGGCTGCCGAAGTCCCGACAATGTATGAAATGGAAGCTCCTTCGGCTGTGTCGGGCGGTGCGGTGAGGGCTCAAGCGGGAATAGCGCGCTCATGCGATTCCTGTGCGAACTGAGGGGTGACGAAGTGCAGCTTTGACCACCTCAGCTGCCTGGTACATTGAAAGTGCGCGCTGTCCAAAGCCGAACGCCCGCGAAAAGCCGGCGCGAATGAGGCGCCGCAAGGCTTCGCGGTCGCTGTCCTCTACGTACTCCCTGATCCAATGCTCTACGTCGTTAAAGTGCACGCCGTGCAGCTCTGGCAACGCGTGCACTCCCTCGCATGCGTTCGCCAGTGAGCGAAGGTCGCGATGCAGTATTCTAAGCGCTCGCTGGCGCCATAGTCGTTGCAGGAATGCGGACGGGTAGACGATGCTTATTATGGTTATAAATGGATTGCGGCTTTGCGAAACATCCAGGGAGCTGACCCACGCGAGCCAGGCTGCGATTAGCTTGAGCTGTGCATCGTCCCAGTCGACGATACTCAATCCGATATGGAAAAAGCAGCTCACCGGATTGTCCGCGAGCTTTTGCTCTATTGTTGATTTGTCCACGCTCGACTTCAAGCCGAGCGCGCGATGCACTTGTTGTCTGATGTCGTCGAGTGAATGACCGTCCTCTTCGAGGGGGCGCGCGTCCGAGGCGTCAATCGCAACCCATTGCAAGCTATGAAATACGACGTCGGATGTGACCTCATTTGATCTGAGAACTGAAGGGAGACAAATATAGCGAACCTGCTCGACGAAGCTGTCGAGGCACTCGTCGTCGGATCCCACGACAAAGAACGTCAGTGGTCGGTTGATCCGGTTGTCAAACTGCGTTTGCAATGCAGCCGACAGTCGGCTTTGTTGGCCGGAGCGGTTCGTCAGGTAGGGTAGCAGCCGCGGCATTGGACGTGATGCGGAAGCGGTTGGCCTCGCCAGCAGCGCTGGGTCGGCGAAATAAGCCTTTCCGATGATTAACTTGTTGCCGCCGATGTGATCAAAGTTGATGTGGTCGCGTCCGGCGATGTCTCCACCGGAGGTCTGAATGCTGCTGCGTTCGATCTCGATGCCGTTGATTTCGCGGGCGGAGCTCATAAGCGCAGTCTCTCAGGCATCAGCAAGTCTCCATCAGGTGCGCTGAATTTTGCTGAGAACGTATTTGGTAACTGGGCCTGCGATTCCGCCCAGTATGGGAGTGGCGAACGCACCAACGACGGCTCCGACTGCACCAGGAACGAGGCCGACCAGCCCCTCGATCAATTTAGCAACTGTCGAATCGTCTGCGTGTCCTCCCTTTGCAATCTCTCCTTTGAGCTCTTGAAGTTTGATATCGGCTGCTGCTTTCGCGGTCGCATCCGCATTGGCTATCGCTGTTGAGATCGACTGAAAGATCAGGTCCAGTTGTGGAAGGCTGTCCCGCTCAATCAGGTCGTGGCCGACAATATGGCCTCCGTTGGTAATGACCTTGGAGTTCGAGATGTTGACCCCGCCCTCGACCGTTCCTCGCCCTCGTGCCATGGACACTACCCCTCTAGAGAGAATGTCTGCCGGATACTACCCAGAGTTTATCCGCGTTTATTCGGTCGACAAGAGTTGACGAAGTACCAATTGCTTTTCGCGAAACTTGTTTGAAGGGCTATCTGAAATGAGGCGCTGCTCGGCTCGGAAATCGACGTACAGGCGGTTACTGGATTGGGCTATAGGCTGTCGGGTGATGGTGTCTGACGTCGCGACCGCAGCTCAACGCGCCGCCCGGCGAGGTCTGGCGGTGCTGTCCTGTGCTTGTTGATCGGTCAGACGTTCCACGACTAGTCGATCAAGCGGCGCTCCAAAATCGCTCAAGTCATCAATGGCTCCAGCGCTAACTCTGTCGAATAGAAAATTGAATAAGATCAATAAATTCGTGTGCTGGTGCACGATCCTCGTGTGGCTCATTGGATCTGAAAGATAGAAGCGCGTTGTTGCCTCTATGACGGGCCGGATCGGGCGCTAACTCCTTGTCAAATGCGCGTGCATGAGATGCACGTCGGGCTATCCAAATTTCATAAACAAAAAGCGATGCCCGAAGCGTAAGGATTCCTCGGGCCCTGGAACGTGGGCGTATTCTTGCCTGAGATTTTGGAATTTGCAATCCACAGGTCGACGGCAAGGGGAGGGAGCCTTCAACGGCTTCTTCGTTTTGGTGCGATTACCGACCTCGTCTCATGTCCGCCGGTACGCGCCGGCGGACATTCTGAACGATCGTCTACAACCTGATCGCAATCGTGCTCCTGTCACGACGAGCCGTGCATGCGTCAGCGATGGCGTGAACGAAATGTCATGGCCGCCATGTCGTGGTGAAAAGCAGTTCGCAGGTCGCGATCGCGTGGGTTTGCTCGAGCGCCTTGGCCAGCGGCCGCGGGACCATCGCCGCCAGCTCGGAATCAAGGTGTGGGAGCTTGGCCTCGCGTTTGAGGATGATCTTTGCCATATAGGCGGTGCTACCGTTCTTGCGGCGGCGGGGACTATCGCTCCCATGTTGGTATCACAACGCCCCTGGCGGGATCTCATTGTGATACTAGCAGGTGAGGAACCTTCAAGGATGTAGGCAAAATCACAACAATCCGCAGTGCGTTGAGCAGCGATCGCAACGAAATATGTCAGATAATTCAGCGAAAACCGTAGGTTGCGAGGACTGGCGCTTCTCCGTGGCGCCCATGATGGATTGGAGCAAGAGTTCAATCTTCTCAAATAGTTAGAAGGCATCGTGTGCACGATGTGTGCACCGGGAGATCAAGAAAAATCTCACCACGGCCAACGTGAGCCGGTTTGTGGCTCATGTGGATGGTCCGAATTTGCGAGGGCAGCAGGCGGTCGAGTGCTTACGTGCAGTCTCTGCTGTCGACGTTGGATGGTTGTAAATCGTGCGTTTGACTCCCACTCTCTCCGCCATCGGCCCCGCTAAGCGCCTGAAACTCCGCCTTTACCTATAAAATAAGGCTTTCCGAAAAGTCCCGGTGGTACACAGGAGTGGTTACCGTGAGACTTGTCGTGATCGGTCCTTGGAAGAATCCGCGTTCGAAGGGCTATTGGTTCAGACGTCGCGTTCCGGCGAAATATCGCAGGCCCGGGATGCCCGCGGAGATCAAGTTCAGTCTCGGCACCACCGACCTGGAAGAGGCCAAGATCCTTTGCCAGGAAGAGAACCTGAAGCTCGAGCGGCGCGCGGCTTCCAATCTGCGCGCGATGGCCTTTGCGCCCGTCCCCGGTCGGAACGCGGCCACGATCTCCGGCAGCTCGAGACCGGCGGCGATGCCGGGATCGAGTTCGCCAGGCGAGCGGCGCGCGAACTGGCAGATCGCCTTGCGCAGTACCGGCCGTCGGGCGCGGGAATGCGGACGACGACGTCGGCCGCGCTCTGCGGCGTGGCAGGTAGCAATCCCTGGTCGGCGGCGATGCCCATCACGCAGCGTCCGTTCGACAGGTCGCGGGCAGCCTCTTCGGAGCCCATGGAGCGGTCGCGCTTACGGTCGGCGCCGTCGCGGGTGTGGAAGCACCACCGCGCTCCGAAGGCGGATCTGACGTAGGCGGCCATCGGCGCCACCCAGGCCGGAGCGGGAACGATCACCAGGGCCGCGAGCGCCTGGCCGTGGGCGAGCCGCCGGCGCTCCTGCCTGGACACCGCCGCCTCGAAGGCGGCGCCGACGACGATTGCGGTGGCGGTGCCGCGCGCCTTGCCGCTTCACGGCGCTCCCTCCGGCTTCTCGTCGTCCTCCCGATCGTCGGGCTCCGGATCCGGCAGCTCCAGATTCGGGTCGCCGCGCAGCGCCGAAAGTTTCTTCGGCAACATCCGGACGATGATCTTTTCCGTGTCCCGCTTCTTCGGCCGCTTCGTCACGTCACGCCTCCGCGCGAAAGCGGGCCGACGTCTTCGATCCGCACGAAGGCGTCGGTGTCGTAGTCGTAGCGGGCCGCGACCACGACCCGCAGGCGGCCCTTCACCGTCACCTGCGTCAGGTGCACGTTCTCCAGCTCGGGGCGCACCGCAGGAACGCCTTCGGCGTGGTCGGTGCAGCGGACCGCGAGGACGTCGTCGGCCCGGTACAGCCGCCCCCGCGCGCCGCATTCCTCGCAGACGCAGACGCTGCGCGCCTCGGCGAGGTCGACCGCGGCGCGGACCGCCGCTGGCGGCCGACAGGCGGCCGCCCCAGCGGATGCGGAGCGCGCCCCGACCGGCAGTCGCTCGAAACGTCGTCCTACTTCTTCGATATCGACCACTGCATCCGAACCTCTCGCGTCCAGCAGGCGAAGCATGTCAAGAAACGACACGGTCTGGTTGCGCGCGCCGTGGGACGAGGCCAAGGTGCTGCAGCGGCCGTTGCCGGACGGCGCGTTGCGGATCGTCGCCAGCGGCGCAAAGGAAGACCCGGGGCCGGCGACGTCGCCGCGGGAAACGCGAGGCGGAAAACTGCCGAAAAACCTTCACGAGCAGACAGGGAGACTAATTTGTTCCAACTCATCGAACTACCCCAGGAAGCCTCGGGCTATGTGCACCTGTCGACCGCCACGGCCTGGCAAGCCTGGATCCGGAAATGTCTGCCGGACGGCCTTCATGAGGACGTGCGGCTGCGTCTAATCTCGAATCTCAAGCACGTCCTAGTCGCGCTGGAGATGAAGGCCGCACTGATCGTTCCGCACGCGAAGCGGGGCAGGCTTCTGTTCGAATCCTACTTCCACACGCTCAACTTCGAATTCTGTGTCGGCACGTTCTCGGTATGCGAGGGTCTCGGCTCCGCACTCTGGTTGAGGGAAAACGGACTGGACGGGTCGAAGGCCGAACGCATCGGCATCGAGCAGTGGAAGGCGTCCCTAGAAAAGAAGTTCGATCCCGAGAAGAAGCACGGCCTCGCCGCGGACGTCGACAGCGTGAAGGGCGTCAGGGACAAGCTTCACCAGGACAAGCTAGGCGCCCGCGAGAACATCGACTGGCACGCGTTCTCATACGACAGGGCGTTCACGCCGGCGGTGCGGGCGTTGCTATCCCTGCTGCGCACGAACGCCGACGCGGTGCCGAAGGAGACGAACCTGGCCGCCGAGTAGCCGCGGGATCGAAATCCCCAGCGCTCCACGACCGAATCCTGCCATTGCGCCCGGAGTGCCTTCCGAGGTCTGACCGAAGCGAACTCCGGCGGGACCACGTGGTGGCGCGATGCTATGATCCCGGGATCGCATCGACGATTCGAATCCGCCTCCGGAGATTTCATGAGCAGGGATTTCGATATTCTCCAATTCGAGCTGGGTCAGGCCGAGTTCAAGACCCTGTCGGGCCGGCAGCGGCATCAGATCGTCGGCTGCATGCACGCACACAACGAGCTCTCGGTCCTGAACCGCATCCTGATGTTCAGTCTCAACGACGTCGGCGAAGGAGAGCTTCACGACGCCGCGCACGGCGTGCAGATGTGGTGCATAATGCAGGTGCTGGCGGGAAAGCTGATCGAAACGTGGACGATGTTCGAAGGCAGGGTGCTCAAGGCCTATCCCGAGGACCCCGTCCTCGCCGCTCTCTCAAAGTCGGAGCGGGAGAACCTCGATTGGCTGAAGGACTACTTCAAGGTGAAGCAGAACCCCTTGAGGATAATCCGCGACAAGACCGGATTCCACTACGACAAGCTGAATCTCGACGAGGCTTCGGCCGAACTCGTCTCACCGGAGAGCCGCATCTATCTCGCGCAGCACCCGGCGAACGCGTCGTACTACGCTGGTTCGGCGCTGGTCTTCCGCTCCGTGTTTGCGATGATCGGCAGCGATCCTGCGAAGGATCGGCGGGAGTGGGTGAAGGCCGGCATCGACAAGACCTTCGTCGACATCGAGCAGGTGAACTGGCGCCTGCACGACGTCCTCTACGGCATCATCGGCGCGCTGCTGGCTTCCGCATTCGGGAAACCGCTCGACGACATCGAACGCACGCGTATCTCGGTGAAGGACGCCCGGAAGGCCAGTCAGATTGCGCTTCCGATGTTCATCGACATCGGCGGCGACGACGATGTGGGGCCGGCACCGAACGCCGGCGGGAAAGCCTAGGGACCGGCTTGTCCTCCGACGCGATCGGGCGAACCCCGACGCGCGCGAAACGGCCGTGAATTGCGCCGATTTCCCATATGACGCGACTAGCGACGCCGGTATCATGGCGGCGATGTTTCAGGAGACGATCAGCTTGGCCGCGATGGCTGAGGCCCTCAGCCTTTCGCCGGATTACCGCGTGCTGCGGCGCCTGGTTGCCCGACCCACGTACATCCCGACCATGGGACAGGAGGTCCGGACCGGCGTCCTGCTCGACACCGAGACCACCGGCCTCGACCAGACCAAAGACGAGATCATCGAGCCCGGGATGATTAGATTCGACTACGCGCCTGACGGCCGGATCGTCGGCGTCAGAGACACCTTCTCCGCATTCAACGAGCCTAGCGCTCCCATTTCGGCGGAGGTGACGGCGCTCACGGGTATCACCGACGAGATGGTGGCCGGCCACAGGTTCGATGAGGCGGCCATCGCAGTCTTCGTCGAAGACGCGGTCATCGTCATAGCCCACAACAGCGGCTTCGACAGGGAGTTTGCCGAGCGCTACTGGCCCGTGTTCGAGCACAAGGCCTGGGGATGCAGTATGAGCGAGATCGACTGGCGCAAACACGGCTTCGCGGGGGCGCAACTCGGCTATCTACTGAACGGCGCTGGGTACTTCCACCAGGCGCACCGCGCCGTCGACGACTGCCACGCGCTGCTGGAGGTGCTCGCTTTCGTATTGCCGACCACGGGCTCGCCGGCGCTGGCGTTCCTTCTGGAGACCGCCCGCAAAGCGACCCTGCGGGTGTGGGCGGAGCAGACGGCATTCGAACTCAAGGACTCGCTGAAGAGGCGCGGCTATCGCTGGAACGACGGTAGCGACGGGAGACCGAAAAGCTGGTTCATAGACGTCGACCAGACCGCTTTCGCCGACGAGATCGCGTTCTTGCGGACCGAGATCTACACGCGCGACGTCGATCCTGCTGTGCAGCGGTTGACCGCTTTCACCCGGTTCTCTTCCCGGGCTTGAGATAGTGCGGCTACCCGCGGTTCGCCCTAAATAGGGGACGGACCAAGCCGGAGCATCACGTGGCGAACGAGACATTCACCTTCACTGACGAACTTCTGGACGCCCTCGGCGCCTGGCAACGCGGCTGGCGGGAGAACCAAGCCCTTAAGAAGCCGATAGCCGAAAAACTGGTGTTAGAGGCCGCCAAGCTCCCAGCGCGCTTCTGTGCGGTTCCGAACGCCTGTTATCGGAAGCGCTTCCTGTACAAAGGCGACATGGAGCCGCTTGTCATGTTCGGCGGGCTCGACGACGGGGTGGCCAGCTGGACCATGGACCGCGTCTTCGACGGCCGGATCAAGTCCGAATTTGCGAGGATCGACGACGCCATGAGCGCGCTAAAAGCCGGCTTCCCACAGCGATCAACTATCAAAAACACATTTACAGCGACCAGTAACCCAATCAATATAACGTAGCGATACGTAATCAACAGAGATGCTTGATGCTGGCAATCAACGTACTGTTGACATACAAATAGCAATGCTCGGTGATTTATGCGTGTCCGGATTTCATGAAGGATGTCATCCGTGAGTAATCCCATCGGTCAGGACGCGCGCGCTGCCCTCTCTACTGAGGCCCGATCCCAAAACGGCTGGCTTCCGACCGCCGTCGATCATAAGCCGGTGTTTAAAGCTTGCGACCTCGCAAAAATGGAGCCCAACTACGGCGAACTGCAGCCCTGCTCGATGCCTATTCTCGCTAACGCCGGAATCGAGGAAACGGCTCAAGACTGCTCTGTCCTCCGGGAACATCGGGAAAATAACACCCGCACCTTATGACGCTCATCGCCGCCCACGACGTCCAGTTCTACAATTATCTGGACCAGCTTTACCCTCACGCCGATGCGAAGCCGTAGTTCACGTTGCCGCCCGACTTCGCCGCCGAAGCCGCTCCGCGGAACGGAGCGCTGCATCTGGACACTTCATGCTCGCTGCGAGATCATTCGACGTCGATGTGGGACCCATGTCCGGATTCAGACGACCATCGGTGGATGATCTTCCTGGATGGGACGGTCAGGATGCCCGACCTTCTCATCAACGTCGGATAAGGCGGTCACACTAAGCTGTTCGAACGTCTGCCGCGTGTTCCTTTCGACAATATCTCCGAATTCTTATGAGGCGCACGTGGACCAAGTGATCGAACGATCTTACGTCTCCAAAGAAGCTTTCCGAGATGGAATGTCCCGCGTCGCCGCGGCCGTCAACATCGTCACGACCGACGGCCCGAACGGCCGGGCGGGCTTTACCGCATCAGCTGTTTGCAGCGTGACCGACTCGCCTCCGACACTCTTGGTATGCTTGAATCGCGGCTCGTCCGTCTACGAGGTGTTCCGTCGAAGCAAGGTAATTTGCGTAAATACCCTCGGTCCTTCGAGCGAGGAACTGTCACGCATTTTCGGAGGCAAGACGCCCATGGCAGATCGCTTCAACGCGGCGAATTGGACCACGGGCCTGTCAGGCGCTCCGATGTTGCGCGGAGCTGCCGTATCTTTCGATTGCCACGTCTCGCAGATCTCCAGCGTCGGCACCCATGATATCTTCTTCTGCGACGTGCTAGCGGTCGAACGACATGCTGATCCTGCGAGCCTCGTCTATCTCGACCGTACCTATTACGCGGTCGGTAACCGAATGGTTTGATCGTCGAGGGCATATCAGAAACGCCGCGGTTTTATTTGGGAAAGCCCCCCATCAAGTCGGTCTGATGGGGGATACCAGGTATGCTGGGAAGCTGTACTAAACAGATTGGAGAATTATGATTTCGGGTACGCCTTATCCGGGGATCCGCACGGCAACCGACGAGGGCCGCTGGCAGCCGCCGCATGAGGTTTCGGCCGTTTGGCGACATCCGTAACGCGAGCCGTGGCGTTTCTCGCAAACAAGGCTGGCGAAGCGCTGTTGCTGCGGTCGACACGACGCTGAGCCTGACGGGGGCGATTTATCTGCCTGCTTTCTGACTTTGAGTCACCATCAACGTCCGTCCACATGGTCTTACACGCTCCACGGAGAGTTTGGGGGGGGGGGCTCAAAAACTCACTGAGACGCGGCGCAAGACCCCGGTATTCTAGATTCTGTTTACGACATTCTTCATCTGCGGCGTTAGCACCAGCGGCCTTGGCGGGCCATCAGCTCGATGCGGCTACCGCTGCACTCGACGCCGGCCTGTCACACACCCTTCTCGCATGTATCCGCCGGTATTCTTTGCGGCCGGTCCATCGTGCATCGTTGCGGCGTTCATCACGCTGGCGACGTCGCAACATCCGAAACCACTGGCGGTGTAATTTAAAATTGGAAACAGCGTCGTCATTGCGATGAGCCCTTCCGACGAGGTAATCTTGTTGCGCTGGATTGCTCGCAAGACCTTCGCATGGATTGCTCGCCGGCAACGCCAGGGCTCGCGAACCGCGCCGGGCCGTTGACGAGGGGAGCGGCCAAAATTACAGCCCCTTTTCCAAGAGCAGGCACTCGTCGACCTCCGCCTCGACGGTCAGCTGCATCTTTGTAGATGCCGCCGGCCACTGCGCGGCACAGTGCTCAGCAATTTGAATCTTTGTACCGACGTTTCATTTGCTGCCTTCCTTGTTCAGTGATGTCGCGATGAGCTTGCCAGCCACGCGGTTGCTAGCGACGTTGCCCTTTACATTCTCCAGTATGGCACCACTGGCCTGCCACTCAATTCCAGAAGCCGCGGCGCGACCTGCTCGTGCAGTCTGTTGTCGTCGAACATGGCGGCCAACCGCCGATGGTGACGACGACGAAGGGTTGAAACTTTGGTGATCGGAATGGCGCCGCGATGCCGTTGATATGCGGACTCCATAGTCCAGACGTAACGAAATAAACGTGCTGCCTCAGGTCAGTTCTTCACCGAATTGAAGGACCCACGATGTCGGAGTGTATTCCTTGTGTTGCGGCTTCTAAATTATTTCAGCGTTGTCCTTTCACGCAGAACTACTTCACAGAAAATGCATCGAGCGGGCGCCGCTTACTCAATTCCGCTTTCAACCTATAATTGCATATGATACCTCACTCTAGTTTAGGTGAATCGATTTGAACTCCATGTCTATCGTGCATGTCGCTTACAACGAATAAGCAAGCTGGGAATGGAACGTATGAGTGAGCACTACGAAGTGGAGGCGCGGCAAAGGGTCGTTGATAACAAATTCCCTGACGCGCGTTTTGACTACTGTTCTGTGGCGCCGAACGTGGCTAGCTTTCTAAAGGGACAGGCTGAGCGAATACGACGCCAATGTGCAACCTCCATCATCCAGATAGGGAAAGCGCTGTCCGAGGCAAAGCGACATCTGTCCCACGGCGCATTCTTGCGCTGGGTCGAGTGGGAAGTGGGTATGCCAGCGCGCACAGCACAAGCCTGCATGCGTGTTGCAAGTTGGGCCACCGGCAAAAGCGCAGTCGTTGCGCATTTGTCGCCAACAATGCTCTACTTACTTTCAGCGCCCAGTTGCCCGGAAGATTTCGCAGCTGATACACTTAAGCGCCTAGAAGCAGGCGAATTGATCGCGCCAACGGTCATGCGTGAAAAGCTGAAGGCGCTGCGTTCGAATAAGCATCTAGGCAATGGCCCTGAGACCGAGGCGATTGTGGAAATTTCACCGGCGATAAGCTGGGAAGGCGATCGGGTGGGGAACGAAATTCTCCGCAGACTAAACGAACTAGCGGAAATATTGAAGAAGGGACTGTCATCGGTTGATTTTGAGCGAGTTCGGCAAATCGTAACGAGCGATGACGTGCTCAATGATCCGGAACTGCCGCAAAATCTCGGTCGTGCCTTCACGATGTTTGTTTAAGCAAGATCCATTGCGTATGGCGTCACTGACCAGCCGAACATGGAGGGCGACTAATAATTGGTCGCCTTTTCAGAAGCAGGATTGAGTGTCGAACGTCTGGTCGATAAGCGCAGGACCGTGCAAAAAAAACTAGGCAAAAAAGATCCCTCAGTGATCCTATTCATTTGTGCCTTGAGGCGTTCTCTTGCATCTTGGCCGTCGGATCCGACGTCAAATGCAATTGCGCTGCAGAGTGTTTTCCACTCGCGTTCGTTTTATGGACGCGTGTTCGGCGCATCTCTCACACCCAGCGGCTTTTGGATAATATCTTTCCGACAACTCGAACTCGGAAACGCTTTGATATGTGAGCATTCAGCTGCTGCAAAAAGGGCGGAAGCACAACACTCTCAGCCACCGATGATGATCTATGACAGGGCGGTGATGGTTGCGAAGCGGCGCGAGATCGAGATCGTTCCATCATTAGGATTGTGAGTCCCTGCGCCGCGTGCTTCTCCAGAGTCCTGAACCAAGGCTGCTTACAAAGCGGCGGTCTGGTGGGCACCAGAACGACCATACGATGATATGCTTGGACCGAGTTCGCTTTCGCGCGAAGCTGACGACGATGTGGCGAATTTCCTGGATCATCCAACGGATCAAATGACTGCGTGGCGGAGCTTTCGTTCTTGCGGTGGTACGGCGTCTCGTTTTTGTGGCAGCGGCGGGTTAGCGCAATGGCGGATCAACGCCGCTGTGGCGAAGGCCAGCATCGCGGGCAGAACATGACAATGCCAGCCATGTCAGGATCTTCTCTCATTGTGATCGGGTCCGAACTCGTTCTTCGCGGTCTCAAAACTATCCTCGATCGCTCGCCGACGGCCCACCGCGGCCAACGTTTTGATCGAGGTTCGCGGCGGAACCAGGTAGTGAAGAAGGCGAGATCGCTGTCGGCGATGCGACGGTAGATCAGAACACCGCGCGTCGACAGACCATCATCTATGTTGTTGGTTCGGCCGGCCCCAAGATCAGCTGGTTCAAGACAACATCAATCATGCAACCGCAGGCTCTTGCTTCCGGCTCCCGCCGGCTGGCGCTTCCGGTAGTATAGCGCCCGGGCGATGTCCGCGTCCGTGTTGGCGACCGTCGCTGATATCGTCAACACGGTGTCACCAGAAACTCACTTGAATGGCACAGACGCGGCCATCGCGCGTTCAGTTACACTCGTCTTACGCTTTGGTTTGGTCGCAAAGTCGACACCGGCAGGCAAGGCGGCTTCCCGGCGATCTGGATCATCGGTCCATCGTCTCGGAAAATACAACGCGCGATAAGCCTATGCACATGATACAAAGCGAAGGCAGCGAAGACGCGGTCCAACATTTCGTAATATTACCTTCCGAACCGGTGTGTTGCCGCGCCGCATGACGCCTTGCCCTGTTTGAGAAAACGGGTCTCGTCGATCACCAGCACCGCGTTGCCAGCTTTCGAGCTTCCTCGCAACTCGTTCCTGATTAAACCACGGATGTACCGGCCGCTGACGATGCGGCGCTGCCGAAATGTGGGCGCAGCTGCGAGAAGCTGCTCGCGATCTCGCGAAACCCGTAATCATGCGCGGGATTGATCGTAGCCATCGTAGGACTCCTGTGCTGAGAGAGGGACGGGTTGTGACGATCTATAGTTCTCAGACAGGGGCCTTCTGATTAGCCGAGCACTAGCACCCTCGATTCAACTCACGCGTAGCTGGTTCGTTCAATACGCAGAGGGCTCTGTTGGCACGGACCGAG
>JBFLYG010000032.1:0-176941 GCA_040756765.1 Pseudomonadota bacterium
GCGCCGGATCGCGCCATCGGTGAGGCTGCCCATGCTACGTCTCCCGAAAACTGAGGGCGGTAGTCAGTCGGTTATTGGGGTCGGAATGTGCTCCGATCCCCCAATTACCGCCCTCAGTTTGCCCCAGTCACCGGAAGCTTTTCAAGCCCAAAAATCGTGGTGTTTCAATGTGCTTGGGCGTGATCGAGCGTGATCGATGTGGGTCTAGTAGGATGGTTGTGCACCAGGATCACCGCGGTGGCGGAGAGTTCGAGCGCGCGCTTGACGACTTCGCGCGGATAGACCGGGGTGTGGTCGATGGTGCCGACCTGCTGCAGCTCGTCGGCGATCAGCTGGTTGCGCTTGTCGAGGAACAGGATGCGGAATTGCTCCTTGTCGGCGAAGGCCATCACGGTGCGGCAGTAGTCGACCACGTCGGTCCATGACGACAGCGCCGTGCGCTTCTTGAGCTGGCCTTTGGCGATGCGGCCGGCGGCGGCGGCGATCAGCTGCAGCTCGCCGATCACCGCGTCGCCGACGCCGTCGATCTCGCGCAGCCGCGACGGTGGCGCATGCACCGCCTCGGCGAACGAGCCGAAGGTGGCGAGCAGGGTCTTGGCGAGCGGCTTGACGTCGCGGCGCGGCAGCGCGCGAAACAGCACCAGCTCCATCAGCTCGTAGTCGCTGAGCGCATCGGCGCCGGCGGTGCGGAAGCGCTCGCGCAGCCGCTCGCGATGGCCGTGGTAGTGCGGCGTCTCGGCCGGCTCTGGCGATCGGGCGGTATCGTCGGTGCTGGACATGGCGACTGGCACGCGCTCCCCGGCAAGGGCCTCCACCTTGCCGCGCCGCAAGGCATTTGCAACCCTGAAATTCGGGGCCGGTTGCCATCGACGGCTGCGAGGTTCAGGGACGCGCGGGCGCGCGCTGCGACGCCAGCAGGGCAACGAGGCCGAAGACCGGCAGCAGCAGACCGAGCGGTCCCCAGCCGATGGCGGCGATGCCCCAGCGCGTGACGATGAGGCCGCCGGCCAGCGCGCCGAGCGCGATGCCGAGATTGGCGGCCGCGATGTTCAGCGCCATGGCGAAGGCGGGGGCCGTGCGGCCTGCGAGCGTGACCCGCACCTGGCACAGCACGACGGAGGCGGTGTGGGCGATCCCCCAGACGGCCAGCAGCAAGGCGCGCCAGCCGGCGGCGAGGTTGGTGGCCGCGAACAGCAGCAAGGTCGCGATCATCACGCGCCGCGGCGGCTGCGCCGCGACGGCGCGCGTCAACGGTGGGCCCAGCAGCGAGGCGGAGAGCGCAAACGCGTCGATCAGATGGCCGGCGGCGGCGATGGACACGTCCATGTCACGCGCGAGCAGCGGCAGCAGGCCGACCACGATGAATTCGCTGGCGACCACCACCGTGGTCGCGGCCGCCAGCACGATCAGCGTGACCGCCAGCGCCCGCGGCGCGGAGGCGGTGCAGGTGCTCACGCGTTGGCGCCGCCGTCGATGGTCAGGCCGGCGCCGTTGATGGAGCGGCCGGCAGGACCTGCGACCAGGGCGACCAGCGCGGCGACGTCTTCGGCGCGGCCGTAGCGCGGGATCGCCATGCGCGAGCGCTGCGCTTCGGCGTGCGGGCCGCTCGCCGGGTTCATGTCGGTGTCGGTCGAGCCGGGATGCACGAGGTTGACGGTGATGCCGCGGCCGCCGAGGTCGCGCGCCAGGCCCTGCGTCCAGGCGATCAGTGCCGATTTGCTCATGGAGTAGAGGCTCATGCCGGCATCCGGCACGCGGCTGGCGAGGTTGCTGCCGATCGAGATGATGCGGCCGCCGTCGCCCATGTGCCGCGCGGCGGCTTGCGAGGCGATCACCACGGCGCGCACGTTGACGGCGAGCGTGGCGTCGATGTCCGCGAGCGTGATGTCCTCGAGCGCGCCGCCGCGGTAGATGCCGGCGTTGTTGACGAGGATGTCGAGGCCGCCGAAAGCCTGCGCCGCCTGGTCGACCGCGGCCCGCACGGCAGTGGGATCGGCGCTGTCGGCCTTGATGGCGAGAACGCGCCGGCCGAGCGCCTTGAGGTCGGCGACCACCGCCTCGGCAGCCACCGCGGAGCGCTCGTAGGTGATAGCGACATCGGCGCCATCGGCGGCGAGCCGCCGTGCGATGGCGGCGCCGATGCCGCGGCTCGCGCCCGTCACCAGGGCCCGTTTGCCTTGAAGCGCGCTCATGATCAGTTCCCTCGATTTATGTAATGATCGACACAAAAATCAGGCGGTTGCGTCTGCAAGTCAAGTGAATTATTTATTGATCGATACAGATATCAGGTGGAGCCGATGGCCGAACGTGGCCGACCGAGAGCATTCGACAAGGAGGCGGCGCTGGCCCGCGCCATGGAAGTGTTCTGGCGCAGGGGCTACGAAGGCACGTCCATGACCGACCTCACAGCGGCGATGGGCATTGCCTCGCCCAGTCTCTATGCCGCGTTCGGCAGCAAGGAAGAGCTGTTCCGGCAGGCGCTGAAGCACTACAGCGCGACCGAGGGCGAAGAGATCTGGGGTGGCGTGCCCGGCGCTCCCACTGCGTTCGCGGCGGTCGAGAACTACCTGATGTCGACGGCGCGGGTGTTCACCCGGCGCACCAAGCCGCCGGGATGCCTGATCGTGCTGTCGGCGCTGCATCCGGCCGAGCATTCCGACCGCGTGCGGCAGACGCTGATCGCGATGCGCGCCGAGACGGTGGCCGGCCTGAAGGCGCGGCTGCAGCAAGGCGTCGGCGCCGGCGAAATCTCGCCGCAGGCCGACGTCGCCGCGATCGCGCGATACTACGTCACGGTGCAGCAGGGCATGTCGATCCAGGCGCGCGACGGCGCCAGCCGGCGCGAATTGGAAGCGATTGCCCGCGCGGCGCTGGCGGCATGGCCGGCGCTGATCGGCGCGCCGCCGGCGGCGGCCAGCGCCTGACGGCCGCGCCGCCTGTGTTTTAAGGCTGCGCCAGCGTGTGGCGCGTCATCCGCTTGTAGGCCTCCACCACATTGTCGCCTTCGGTGCGGTTCAGCGAGATCGCGAGCCGCATCGCCGAGCTGCCAGACCAGCAGCGCGGTGGCGTCGATCCGCTGGCGCGGCACGGCGCCCTTGAGCCGATCGATGTGCAGCGCGTCGCCGAGGCCCTCAGCCGACGGCGTTGATGCCCCAGCGCGTGACGACGAGGCCGCCGGCCAGTGCGCCGAGCGCGATGCCGAGATTGCCGCCGTTATCGTCGCTCTGAACCGCCCTGATGCCTGCTGCGCCGCCGCGGTCGTTCATCCGTCGAGCAGGATCGCCTCGTCCTCAAATCTTCGCATGACCGACGCGACGAAGGCCTTCACCGCGGGCGAGACCTGGCGATGGCTGGGATAGATGACGCACATGCTTTGATCGCGACGCTTGTATTGCGGCAGAACCGGCACCAGCCTGCCCGCTATGACGTCGGCGGTCGTAATCGCCCCAGGCAGCAAAGCAATGCCAAGGCCTGCAAGAGCCGCCGAATGAAGAGCGCGTGTGGTACTGGCGGCGAAGGGCCCGGTGACCTCGACGTGCTCTTCGACGTCGTCCGGTCCTTGCAGTCGCCACACGGCCTGACCCGATTGGCGTGGCGCGGTCAGGCAACGGTGGCTCGCGAGTTCCGCGAGCGTCCGGGGGGAGCCATGACGGCCCAGATAGTCGGGGCTGGCGAAAAATCCGATGGGCGCGATCGGTATTCGGTGGGCGACATACCCGGAGCCGTCACCAGAACCACCGCGGAATGCAACGTCGATCCGGTCGGCGATCAGATCCACGACGGCGTCGTCGAGCAGGAATTCGAAGCGGATTTGTGGGTACGTTTCCAGGAAGGCCGCGACCATCTGCGGCGTGTAGAAATCAAGGAAGTTTGCGGTCGAGGCCACACGCAATAGGCCGCTGGGCACTCTGCTCCCGCGTGCAAGGTCGTGACTCGCTTGTTGCAGGCCGTCGACCGATGCGGCGCAGCGGTCGTGGAACTCCTGCCCTGCATCGGTGAGGGTCAGCTTGCGGGTGGAGCGCTGCATCAGGCGCGCGCCAAGCTGGTCTTCAAGCTCCTGAATACGCCTGCTGACCGTGTTGGGTGGCATGCCGAGCCGCCGGCCCGCCTCCGAGAAGCTGCCGCAGCGAACGACCTGCACGAACAGGGCGATGTCGTTGAAATCAACCATGTCCGGCCCAATTACTTATATTTTCGGATAGATACAATCCAATATTTCCGTCTAATAGGTTAATCGCAATGCCGCTATCCCATATGGGCAACCAGCCAATGGGATTGTTTCATGAACAACAACCTTCTTCTTCTTGTCGGGCGCATCCTGCTCTCGATTCTGTTCCTCGTCTCGGGCGTCCAGAAACTCGGCGAAATGGGACCGGCGCTCGCCGGAATGCTCGGCCAGATGGGCTTTCCGGCTCCTCTTTTGCTGACCTATGTGATGGCCCTTTCCGAGGTCATCGGCGGCATCGCTCTCATCCTCGGCTTTCAAACCCGCATCGTCGGCATTCTTCTCGCGGTCTGGTGCGTGGTCACGGGCGTCATCGTCCACATCGGCGCGCCGGTCGATCTGATGAAGAACCTCGCGATCGCGGGCGGCTTCCTAATCCTCGCAGCCACATCGCCGGGCTCGGTTGCCCTGCGCTCGGCTCGGCTGAAGCGCAGCAGCTCGGCTGCGATGACGCCTTCAGGCGCCGCGCTCAACGGCTGACGCACGCCCGAAGAGGCACGCTCAGCGCAGGCGACACGACTTTTCCTCCCTCCTTTTCACAATTGGAAACCACATGAGCAAGCAGATCACCCCCCGTATCGGCGTCATCCTCGGCTCCACCCGAGAGGGTCGCTTCGGCGATCGGCCCGCGCGATGGATCAGCGACATCGCCGGCAAGCGCACCGATCTCGACTTTGAACTGATCGACCTGCGCGACTATCCACTGCCGTTCTTCGAGGAGCAGATGTCGCCGATCTATGCGCCGCCGCAGAATCCGATCGCGCAGCGTTGGGCCGCAAAGCTGGCGACTCTCGACGGGTTCATCGTCGTCACGCCGGAATACAACCACAGCGCCAGCGCCGTTCTCAAGAACGCGCTCGACTACGCCTACAAGGAATTCAACCGCAAGCCGATCGGTTTCGTCGGCTACGGCGGCGTCGGCGCTGCGCGCTCGATCGAACATCTCAGGATGGTCGCGGTCGAGCTCCAGATGGCGCCGGTGCGCTTCGCCGTGCATGTCGGGATGGTCGAGTTTCTCGGGATCTGGCAGCAGGGAAAGAGCTTCGACGATTTCCCGCATCTCGAGCAATCCGCCGCTGCCATGCTCGACGACATGGCGTGGTGGACCCACGCGCTGAAGGCCGCGCGGGACGCGCAAGGCCATCCTGAAATTCAGCAAGCATGACATTCGAGACGCGGGGCAAAGCGTTTTGTTCGGCCGCAAGGGCGCAAAATCCAATCCTGGAGAAGCACGATGATCGACCATTCCACCCATTCCACCCAATCCACTCGCCGGAATTTCCTGGCCGCCGCGGCTGTGGCCGGCGCGGCCGGTGCATTGCTGCCGGGCGCGGCGTTCGCCGCGACGCCGGCCGGCGACGCCTCGATCCGGCCGTTCCATTTTCGGGCGTCGGATGAAGAGCTCGCGGATCTGCGGCGGCGCATCAAGGCGACGCGCTGGCCGAGCCGGGAGCTGGTCGGTGACGACACGCAGGGCGTTCGGCTCGCCTTGATGCAGAAGCTCGCCGACTACTGGGCGAACCAGTACGACTGGCGCAAGGCCGAGGCGAACCTCAAGAGGCTTCCCAATTTCGTCACCAACATCGACGGCGTGGATATCCACTTCATCCACGTGAAGTCGAAGCATCAGAACGCCTTGCCCGTGATCATCACGCATGGCTGGCCCGGCTCGATCATCGAGCAATTGAAGATCATCGACCGGCTGACCGATCCGACCGCGCATGGCGGCGCCGCGGCCGATGCCTTCGACGTGGTGATCCCGTCGCTCCCGGGTTACGGCTTCTCGGGCAAGCCCACCGAGTTTGGCTGGGATCCGCAGCGCGTGGCGCGGGCCTGGGCCGCCCTGATGGACCGGCTGGGCTACAAGAAGTACGTCGCGCAAGGCGGCGACTGGGGCGACGCCGTCAACGAGCAGATGGCGCTGCAGAAGCCTGCGGGCCTGCTCGGCATCCACACCAATATGCCCGGCACGCTGCCCGACGCGATCTCGGCGGCGCTGGCCGGTGGACCGCCGCCGACGGGGCTCACAGCAGACGAAGATTACGCCTGGAAGCAGCTCAACTTCTTCTACAAGAATCGTGTCGGCTATGCGCTCGAAATGGGGGCCCGGCCGCAGACGCTCTACGGGCTCGACGATTCACCGATCGCGCTCGCCGCATGGATGATCGACCACGATCCGGAGAGCCAGAAGCTGATCGGCCGCGTCTTCGACGGCGCCTCCGAGGGGCTGACGCGCGATGATATCCTCGACAACGTCACGCTCTACTGGCTGACCAAGACGGGGCTCTCGTCCGGCCGTCTGTTTTGGGAAAGCAAGCTCCCGTTCTTCGCTCCCAAGGGCGTGACCATTCCAGTCGCGGTCAGTGCTTTCCCCGATGAGATCTACACGGCCCCGCGCAGCTGGTCGGAGAAGGCGTTCCCCAACCTGATCTTCTACAAGCGTCACCAGAAGGGCGGCCATTTCGCGGCCTGGGAACAGCCGCAGGCTCTAGTCGAAGACATGCGCGAAGCCTTCCGGTCGCTGCGCTGACGCGCGGATGGCGGTCCGCATCTGCCGCCCGCCATCGCCGCCTGTCCGGCGGCGCAAATCGAACTCGAACCCTTTTGTTGAGGAGAACGAAATCATGGCACGCAATCTATCCGCCGCGCGTTCGATGCCGGCGCTTGCCGAACGCAAAATCTACAACCAGACCCGCGGCTCGCAGCGCGGACCCATTACCCGGCTGATGAGCCCCTCGGATCTCGGCCAGTATCTCAAGCCATTCGTTTTTCTCGATCTGGTCGATGCACCGTCGTCGATCACGAGCAGCGACAATCTTCATCCGCACTCGGGCATTGCGACGGTAACGGTGCTCACCGAAGGCAATCTCCGCTTCGACATGGGCGAATGGGGCGCTGGACGACTGGATTACGGTGGGGTCGAATGGATGCGCGCCGGCAGCGGAATCTGGCATGGCGGCGAATACCGCCCGGACAGCGCGCCGCGCTTCATGGGCTTCCAGCTCTGGGTGGCGCTGCCGGCAGCGCTTGAAGCAAGCGCACCAGAGTGGCAATTCGTCGAGGCAAGCGGCATCCCGCAGGTCGGGCCGGCGCGTCTGATCGTCGGCTCCTACCAGGACCGGATGAGCCCTGTGCGGGCTTTCGATGGGATGAACTATCTTCTCGTGACGCTCGAACCCGGCGAGACCTGGGTTTATGAAACGCCGGTTGGACACGAGGTTGGCTGGCTCAGCCTGTCGCACGGCAGTCTGTTGGGCGGTGGCGGTTTCAATGCTGGCGACATGATCGCATTCGATCGAAGCGATGCCGCGATCCCGCTCCAGGCCGGCCCCGAAGGCGCGACCTTCGTGCTCGGCTCGGCGGCGCCGCATCCGCACGACCTCGTGCTCGGCTACTATTCGGTCCACACCACCGAAGAGGCGCTGAAAGCTGGAGAGGCACGCATCGCCGAGGTTCGCGGTCTCTATACCTGATGCTGATCCGGCAGCGCCGCCCCGTAGAGCGGCGCTGCCGGTATGCGTGCCGGTCTTTGATATCCTTTGATGACGCGAGGCCTCAATGCGGTGCAGCCACCCCGTCGCGGGCGTTGCGCCGAACCGTCTGGGGTGGTTGCCCGAGCGTGCGCAGGAAAGCGCGCCGCATTCTATCGGGATCGGCAAAGCCGGTTTCCGTCGCGATCACATCCATCGAGTGTCGGCCTTGCTCCATCATCAGCCGCGCCGCCTCGACCCGCAGATGCTCCACGGCCTTTGCGGGCGACTGCCCCGTCTCGGCCCGGAACGCCCGGCTGAACTGACGCGCGCTCAGGTTTGCGGCTTCCGCCAACTCCTCGACAGACAGGACATTGCGCAGGTGCGCCTTGGCATAGTCGATGGATCGCTGAATCCGATCCGATTTGGGTTCGAGTTCAAGCAGCGCCGAGAATTGCGACTGCCCACCGGCGCGCCGGTGATAGACGACCAGCTTGCGCGCGACCGCTCGGGAAACCTCCAGACCGTGATCCTTCTCGATCATCGCGAGCGCCAGATCGATGCCGGCCGTCATTCCGGCCGAGGTCCAGACACTGCCATCGACGATGAAGATGCGGTCTTCCTCGACCCGCGCCGTCGGAAAGCGCTCCTGTAGCTCGCGGGCAAACGCCCAGTGCGTCGTCGCGCGGCGTCCGTCGAGCAGGCCGGCCTCGGCAAGAACGAATGCACCGGTGCAAGGCGCGGCCACCCGCCGCGCCGTTCGCATCGATTGGTGTGCAAATGAGAGCAGCCCCGGCGTCATCGGTTCGATCGCCATCGAGGCTCCGAACATCACGGTGTCGTATTCGGCTTCGCCAAAAGGCTTGGTGGAAACACCGAAACCTGCGGACGACTTCACCTCTCCGCCTGTTTCGGAGAGCAGCTCGATTTCGTAACCGGCCCCGGCGAGCGTCGCGTTGGCCACCTCGAAAGCGGAGACCGCGGCGAACCCCATCAGTTGGAATCCCGGAAAGACGACAAAGCCGATTCTGTGCATGGATGCCATTTCCCTCCCTTGGCGACTTCACTCGAAATGGACGTTGCTCAGATCGATGGATACCATCAGCGGATCCTCGACGACGCGATCGTCAGCGCTTCGCGTAAACGCCCGGCGCCGCGTCGGAAAGCGGACGCCATCGGCGTTCCGGTAATCATAGACGCGCTGCGCTGCCGCGAATCCGCCCGCAACGTCCACAGAATAGTCGTGCCGGCGCAGCAGAAAATCATCGCCGAAAAAGAAATCCTGCACCGCGCTATGCGTCGCGATCCGGGACGGGAAATGCGCCCGAAGTCGCCGCCAGGTTTCCCCGTCCTCGCGCCACGGGCGCAGTTCCTCCACGACGACGTCGGGGAGGGCGAGATGGAACGGCGTCGTGAGATAGGTCCACAGCGCATATCCGTTGAAATACGCGCGATGCAGGGGATCCCATGGCGTTGTCTTCTCGTGCCCGGCGAACGAAGCGCGCGGGTCCGCGCGCTCCGCCACCACCGCGCCTTGCGTGGTCTCGATCGCGATGCGATCGGGGGTGAACGCCGTTCGTTGGTTCGGCGCGCCGAACGGCATGACAGATGCCCGTTCCTCATGGAGCCAGACCGTCATTTCCCGTGGATCGGAATCCTGGTGCAATCCCTTCATCCCCCACAGGGCGCCTCCCGTGACGATGGTGGCCCTGACGACGTTGAAACGGCTCCATCGTTCGAGCCCGCCATGTGCTTCCAGGACTTGTTGTAGAAGATCGCTCATCTCGTTCTCCACGCAATGCGCGTTGCAACCGCAATCGCGCGCGTTCTTTTCCAGTGTTCCTCGGCCTACCGGCCGACCGCCGCCCGATACCGGGACGCCGGCGCGCTGAGCGACAGGTTCGGCATGAGCTTGTGACGGGCAGCCTCATAGGCTTCCCAGTCCCCGATATCCGGGAGTGCGGGAATGGTGACCTTCTCGCCGAGATCGAGACCGGCGAGCGCGGCGTCCACCATCGCCTCGGCCGGCATGACGATCTCGCTCGGGACATGCTCCAGTGGCGTACCAGCGTTGCCCCAGAATTCCGTTGCAGTCGCCCCCGGAAGAACGGCCTGAGCACGGACACCCGTGCCGGCGAGTTCCTTCTGAAGCGATAGCGTAAGGGCGAGCACGAAGGCCTTGGTGCCGCCGTACACACCGTTCAGTATTTCAGGCGCGATGCCGGCAATCGATGCGATATTGATGATCGTTCCATTTCCGCGCGCCACAAAGCCCGGCACCGCCGCATAGGTCAGCCGGGTCAGCGCGCTGACGTTGAGCGTGATCATCTCCTCCATCTTGTCGACCGGCGAGTTCACAAGCGGCGCGGTGGCGCCGAAGCCGGCGTTGTTCACCAGTGCCGTGATGCTGGCGTCGGCCCGCAGCACCGCTTCGATACGCGCGAGATCGGCCTTATTGCCGAGGTCGGCCGCGATGGTCTCGACAGCTCGGCCCGTTTCGTCGCCCAAACGCTCGGCCAGTGCGTCGAGCCTGGCCTTGTTGCGCGCCACGAGGATCAGATCGTAGCCCCGGTGCGCCAGGCGATCAGCATAGATCGCGCCAATACCGGAGGAGGCGCCGGTGATCAGCGCGGTTCCCTTTGAATTCTGTGACATGACAAGCTCCATTTCCTTGAATCTGGAGCCTTGAGCATAGGTCGGGAGCCGAATGTCTCGAATGTCATATTTCCGGCTAATTAAGACAAAAAGCCCGGTGGGCAAAGTCACTATGGGTCACCCGGTCGGTGCCCCTGAAATCAGCAAGCATCATTCCTGCTGTCCGACACGGCGGCTGAAGGTACTCCCCGAGCCATAGTTGGCGCGGAACTGCGATCAAGGCAGTTCATCCAGCCAGGGATATCAGGGCCGGAACTCAAAACGGCGGAGCGGCAGCATTCGACCTGACGGCCGCGCACCGCCGCCCGTGTGTCACGGTTGCGCCAGCGTGTGGCGTGTCATTCGCTTGTAGGCCTCCACCACATCGTCGCCCTCGCTGCGATCGAGCGAGATCGCGAGCCGCATCGCGGCTTCGCCGAGCTGCCAGACCAGCAGCGCCGTGGCGTCGATCCGGTGGCGCGGCACGGCGGGATGCAGGCACGCCATGATCGCGCCGAGCAGCGCCGCGCAGGCGCGGCTCTCCTTCAACTCCAGCGCCCGCAACTCCGGATCGGCCTGGGTGCCGGACCAGATGTCCCGCATCACCGGCGTCGCAAGGAACAGCGCGTAGTACTGCTCGACCAGTCCGGCGAAGGCGTCTTGCAGGCCGGCGAGATCCCCGACGTCGTGCAGTGCCGCCGCGATACAGGTCCGGCTCTCGGCGTGGGTGCGCTCGGCGAGCGCCCGGACGATCGCGCGCTTGTCGGGGAAGTACTGATAGAGCGAGCCGATCGAGATGCCGGCGCGCTGCGCCACCTCGCTCATTTTCATCGCATCGCTGCCGAGCGCGGCGATCAGCTCGGACGCGACGGCGAGGATGAGGTCGCGCCGCTCGCGGCTGCGCTGCTGGGCGAGGCTGCGGATGGGCTGGTCGGCCGCTGTTTCCGCGCCGGTCTCGCCGGGGGCGTGTCGGGGCTTGGGCATGGCGGCTTGACTCTAAAAAGATGAGAGTTTATCACTTTTATAAAGTGAGCATCTCTCACCTTATGTCGGGAGCCGAAAAATGGCAAATCATTCCGAGGCATCGATGCTGGTCCTGGGCCCAGCGGGAAAGGCCGGCTGCCCGCCGCGGGGCTTTTCAGTCGATGTCCGGCGCACCGCGGCCGCTGGCGTGCGGGGAGGTCGTCATGCTTGAGCGCGCCATCGTCATCGGGACCTTTGCCGCCGGGATCGGCAGCGGCCTCGTCGCCGGCATCTTCTTCGCCTTCTCCACCTTCGTGATGGCTGCGCTGGCGCGGCTCGCGCCGGACCAGGGCATGGCGGCGATGAACGCGATCAACGTCACCGTGATCAATCCGCTGTTCATGCTGGCCTTCCTCGGCACCGGCGGCCTGTGCCTGGGGCTCGCCGCGGCGTCCTACGGGACGTGGGGACAGGCCGGCGGTGCGCTGCTGCTCGCCGCCGCGCTGATCTATCTGGCCGGCTGCATCGGGGTGACGATGGTGTGCAACGTTCCGCTCAACGATGCGCTCGCCGCGGTCCCCGCCGGAAGCGCCGAGGCGCTCGTGCTGTGGTCCGATTACCTGCGCTCATGGACGTTCTGGAATCACGTCCGCACAGTGGGATCGCTGCTGCCCGCGATCCTGTTCATCGCGGCGCTGATGGTCGGCCGGGAGCCGTGATCAGGCGGTGACGACCTCAAGCCGCGACGAAAGGCGGCTTGTCGAGCTGGTTCGGCGACAGCGTGAAGATCTCGACGCCGGTGGCGGTGACGCCGACGGAGTGCTCGAACTGCGCCGACAGCGAGCGGTCCCGCGTCACCGCGGTCCAGCCGTCGGACAGGATTTTGACATGCGGCTTGCCGAGATTGATCATCGGCTCAATGGTGAACAGCATGCCGGGCTTGAGCACGACGCCCTCGCCGGGGCGGCCGACATGGATGATGTTGGGCTCGTCGTGGAACAGGCGGCCGAGGCCGTGGCCGCAGAAGTCGCGGACCACGCTCATCTGCTGCGGCTCGACGAAGCTCTGGATGGCATGGCCGATATCGCCGGTGGTCGCGCCCGGCTTCACCGCGGCGATGCCGCGCATCAGCGATTCGTAGGTGACCTCGATCAGCCGCTCCGCCTTCCGCGCGATCGGGCCGACCGGGTACATGCGGCTGGAATCACCGTACCAGCCGTCGACGATGAAGGTGACGTCGATGTTGACGATGTCGCCTTCCTTGAGCTGCCGGTCGCCGGGCATGCCGTGGCAGACCACGTGGTTGATCGAGGTGCAGGTCGAATAGCGGTAGCCGCGATACATCAGTGTCGCGGGAAACGCGCCATGGCTGAAGGCGAACTCGCGGACGAAGTCGTCGATCTTCGAGGTCGGAAGGCCCGGCTTCACCAGGTCGACCAGGGCGTCGAGGCACTGCGCGACCAGCGCGCCGGCCTTGCGCATGCCGGCGAACGCGGCAGGGCCGTACAGCTTGATCTGGCCGGTCTTGCGCAGCGAGACGTCGGTGGCTTCAACGTAGTTCATCCGGGATTCTTCACGACAGCGTTGGAGGGGAAGGGGGCCCCGAAGGGCTGATCTGGCCCTAATTTAAGCCTTGCGACGGCCGACGCAAGCGATCCGGCGGGAAGCCGCCCTGCGGCGGACGCGGGGGCTAGATTTGCAGCGGAACCGGCCGGGCCAGCACGATTTCCTCCGGGGAAAGGGTACAGGTGTAGGCCAGCGCTTCGACACCCGCCGTGCGGGCCCGGTCGAAGGCCCGGCCATAGGCTGGATCGATGTCCCGGGCGAGCGTGAAGGCGGTCGCCGACCCCATCTGGATCACATACAGCATCACCGCGCGAATGCCGGCGGCCGTGAGCGCGGCGAGCTCGTCGAGATGCTTGGCGCCGCGGGCGGTGACCGAGTCGGGAAATTCGGCGAGCCCGACCCGGCGCATCAGATGGACGTTCTTCACCTCGACATAGCAGGGCGGCCGTTGCGGGTCCTCGAGCAGGAAATCGACCCGCGAGTTCTGGCCGTACTTCACCTCGCGGCGAACACTCGCGTAGCCCGCAAGCTCGGTGATGGCGCCGGCGGCCAGCGCCTCGCCGACGATGGTGTTGGGATGGGCCGTGTTGACCCCGACCAGCTCGGCGCCCGCGCCGAAATCGGCCTCCACCAGCTCCCACGAAAACGGCAGCTTGCGCGTCTTGCTCGGGGATTTCGACAGCCACACCCGCGCGCCTGCCGGCTGCAGGCCGGTCATGGCGCCGGGATTGGCGACATGGACGGTGGTGGTGGTGCCGTCGGCGAATTCGACGTCGGCGAGAAAACGCTTGTAGCGCCGCAGCAGGGTGGCCGGCACGAGTTCGCTGGCGAACCGCATCGGTGTCAGTTCTGCTCGAGATCGACCGGCAGCGGGCCGCGCACACGGATGTCGCGCACCGGATAGGGCACGCGGATGCCCTCGCGCTTGAAGGCATCCCACAACGCCAGCATGACGTCGCTGCGCACGTTGTCCATGCCCGCGTCCGGATCGGCGATCCAGAAGGTGAGCGCGAAGTTCATGCCGTAATCGGCGAACTCGGTGATCAGACAGGTCGGTGGCTTGAGCTTGGTGACGCGGGGCGTGGACGTGGCGATCTCGACCGCGAGCTTGCACACTGCGCGCGGATCGGCGTCGTAGTTGGTGCGGAATTTGACCTTCACCAGCGTATTCTTGTCGGTGTAGGTCCAGTTCGTCACCTTCTGGGTGACGAGATCCTCGTTGGGGATCAGGAATTCCCGTCCGTCGCCGGCCGCGACCGAGATGTAGCGGGTGTTCATGGCGCTGATGCGCCCGAAATTCTCGCCGACCGTGATCAGGTCGCCCGGCTTTACCGACTTGTCGGCGAGCAGGATGATGCCGCTGACGAAGTTGGCGACGATTTTCTGCAGGCCGAAGCCGAGACCGACGCCGACGGCGCCGGAGAAGATCGCGAGCGACGACAGGTTGATGCCGACGGCCGACAGCACAAAGGCGATCGCGACGACGATCAGCAGCAGCCGCACCATCTTGACCAGCAGCACCTGCAGCGACGGCGTCAGGTCCTTGGTGCTGTTGATGCGGCTTTCCAGGAATTTGCTGACGACGCTGGCGAGCCACAGCGCCACCGCCATGGCGACCGTGGTCTTGATCACCAGCAGCGGCGAGACGCGGATGCCGCCGAGCACCACCGCCACCGAATCCAGGGCGTCGAGGGTCTGGTCGAGCAGGCCGATGATGCTCAGTGCGGCGACCGTCCACGCCGACACCGACAGCAGGCGGACCGCGAACTCGTTGCGGATCACGCTGGTGGCGAGGCGGATGATCAACCAGGCAAAGGCGAGGCTCGCCGCGGTGATCAGAAGGTAGCTGCGGCTCGGCCAGGTCATCGCCACCATGACGATCCGCATGATCAGCGTGATGATGGCGAAGAAGGCGGTGGTCGCGCTCTGCAGCAGCACGCGGACGAGCAGCCGTGCCGGCGTCGGCCAGCCCATCGCCACCGAGTTGGCGTCGACCCGCGACCGCAGCGCCGCGGCGAGGCCCATGGCGAGGCCGGTCGCCGCCATGATCAGGCCGAGCTGGGTATAGAACCACGGTGAGGTGACCTCGGCGCCAACCGACCGAAAAGCGCCCTGCAGCATCTCGTAGAATGCGGTCAGGTCCGTTGCCGCCTTGTCGTCAGCCAAGTTCAGGTCTCCAGTTTCGCTCGATGTGCGGTCGCGCCGTTCGCGGTCCCGCATGCACTGTCTGTGGGCAGAGCCCGGCGCGTGATTCGACGTCGCGGCAGATTTCCATATCCGCCCGGCGAGGGCCATCCGTCGCGGGCGGGCGCGAGGGACTTAAGGTCGGAAAATCCGGCCCTTTTGTGATGCGCGAGAAATGGGTTGGCCTGCCGGCGAGGGGGCGATATGGATGCCAATCCACGCATTTTCAGGCGGACAATGGCGTCTCTCGACACGTTCAGCATCGCCATCCTTCTCGGCGCGGTTCTGGTGATGGCGGGCATCCTGTCCAGCCTCATCGCGCTGCGCTTCGGCGCGCCCTTGCTGCTGGTCTTCCTCGGCCTCGGCATCCTCGCCGGCGAAGCCGGGCCGGGAGGCCTGGCCTTCAGCGATGTCGGGACGACCTATCTGGTGGGGTCGGTGGCGCTGGCGCTGATCCTGTTCGACGGCGGCCTGAAAACCAAATTCCAGAACATCCAGACGGTGTTGGCGCCGTCGATGATGCTGGCCACCGCCGGCGTGCTGCTGACCGCGCTGATCACCGCGCCGGTCGCCCATTATGCGCTCGACGTGAGCTGGACCGAGGCGCTGCTGGTCGGGGCGGTGGTCGCCTCGACCGACGCGGCGGCGGTGTTCCTGCTGGTGCATGCGCAAGGCCTGCGCCTGCGTCCCCGCGTCGGCGCGACGCTGGAAGCGGAATCCGGCACCAACGATCCGTTCGCGGTGTTTCTGACCCTGATGCTGGTCGAGCTGCTGTCGATCGGCCACAGCTCCGCCGCGCAGGTCGCCTTCGAGTTCATCAAGGAGGCCGTGCTCGGCGCCGCGGTCGGGTTCGCCGGCGGCCGTCTCGTGGTGCTCGCGCTCAACCGGGTGGCGCTGCCGCAGGGGTTGCATGCGCCGTTCGTGACCACCGCGGCACTGGTGATCTTCGGGCTGGCGCAGATCTTCCACGCCTCGGGCTTTCTCGCGGTCTATCTCGCCGGCATCGTGATCGGCAACCGGCCGACCCGGGCGCACAATTCGGTGGTGGTGTTTCTCGACGCCGCGACCTGGCTGGCGCAGATCGTGATGTTCGTGCTGCTCGGTCTGCTGGCGTCGCCGCAGCGGCTGGTGAGCAGCGTGCTGCCGGCGGTGGCGGTCGCGGCGGTGCTGATGCTGGTGGCGCGGCCGCTTGCAGTGTTCGTGTGCCTTGCGCCCTTTCGCTTCAGCTGGCGCGAGAAACTGTTCATGGCCTGGGTCGGCCTGCGCGGCGCGGTGGCCATCTTCCTGGCATCGATCCCGCTGCTGGTCGGCATGCCGAAGGCCTACCTCTACTTCGACGTGGCGTTCGTCATCGTGGTGATCTCGCTGCTGCTGCAGGGCTGGACTCTGGCGGCAGCGGCGCGGCGCCTGCACGTCGCGCTGCCGCGGTCGGACCGTGCCCCGCGGCGGGTCGAGCTCGACCTGCCCGGCCAGCTCGAGCAGCAACTGGTCGGCTACGCGGTGCGGCCGAACAGCCTGTTCCTGCGGCGCGGCATCATCCCGTCCTGGTCGAAGCCGACGCTGGTGATCCGCAAGGAGAAGATCCTGTCGCCGGCCGAGGCCGGGTCGGTGGTGTCCGGGGATTATCTCTACCTGCTGGCGCCGCCGGAAAAGGCCGAGGCGCTCGACCGCTTCTTTTCCGACATGGCGCCGACGGTGGCGCCCGATCCGCACCTGCTCGGCGACTTCATGGTGTCCGGCGAGATCACGCTCGGGGCGCTGTCGGACACCTACGGCGTCCAGGTCGACCTGCAGGAGGCGGCGCTGTCGCTCGCCGACTATTTCGACGTGCACCTCGACCACGCGCCGAAGGTCGGCGCCACGCTGCCGCTCGATTCCATCGTGCTGGTCGCCCGCAACATCAGCGGCAATCGCGTCAATGTGGTCGGCCTGCGGCTGCCCGAGGACGAGGAGCCGCCGGCGCCGCCGCCGACCCGCGTAGTGGCGGTCAAGACGGCGCTGCGGCGGGCGTGGACCTCGCTGGTGGAGAGCTAGGCGAGGATCTCCGGGCCTCCCGTCGCGGCGACGCGGCCGCGCTTCAGCACCACGACATGGGAGGCCAGCAGGCGCAGCTCGCCGACGTCGTGGCTGACATAGACCATCGGCACGCCGGCCTCGTCGCGCAGCTTGATGAGATAGGGCAGGATCTCGGCCTTGCGCTCGGCGTCGAGCGAGCCGAGCGGTTCGTCGAGCAGCAGCAGCTTAGGCTTCGCCAGCAGCGCGCGGGCGATGGCCACGCGCTGGCGCTCGCCGCCGGACAGTGCGCCCGGGCGGCGGTCGAGCAGGGCGTCGATGCCGAGCAGGTCGATGATGCGCCGTTCCGCGGTCATGTCGTGAGGCAGGCCGTTCATGCGCCGGCCGTAGTCGATATTGCTGCGGACGCTGATGTGCGGAAACAGCCGCGCGTCCTGGAAGACGTAGCCGATGTGGCGGCGGTGCGGCGGCACATGGATGCCCTTGGCGGTGTCGTCCATGATGTCGCCGTTGATCGACACGCTGCCGCGGTCCGGCCGCAGCAGGCCGGCGATCATGTTGACCAGCGAGGTCTTGCCCGCCCCGGAAGTGCCGAACAGGCCGGTGACCTTGCCCTTGCTCTCGAACGCCGCCTCGATGGCGACCTCGCCGAGCTGCTTGAAGACGTCGACGCGCAGCATGTTTGTCACAGTCCGTGGAGGCGGCGGGTGGCGCGCCGTGCGAACCATTCGGACCCGATCAGCGCCACCATCGAAATCACGACCGAGACGGCGACCAGCCGCAAGGCGGCGCTGTCGCCCTCCGGGGTCTGGATCAGCGCGTAGATGGCGGACGAGATGGTCTGCGTCTCGCCGGGAATGTTGGAGACGAAGGTGATGGTGGCGCCGAACTCGCCGATTGCCTTGGCGAAGCCGAGCACCATGCCGGCGAGGATGCCGGGCAGCGCCAGCGGCAGGGTCACCGTGAGGAACACGCGCCACGGCGCGGCGCCGAGCGTGCTCGCGGCCTGCTCCAGCCGGCGGTCGACGGCCTCGATCGACAGCCGGATCGGGCGCACCAGCAGCGGAAACGACATCACGCCGCAGGCCAGCGCCGCGCCGGTCCAGCGGAAGGAAAACACCAGCCCGAGATGATCGGCGAGCCAGCCGCCGAACAGGCCGCGGCGGCCGAACGACAGCAGCAGCAGATAGCCGGTGACCACGGGCGGCAGCACGAGCGGCAGATGCACGACCGCGTCCAGCAGCGCCTTGCCCCAGAACTCGCGGCGCGCCAGCAGCCAGGCGATCGCGACGCCGGCCGGCGTCGCGATCAGCGTGGCAACGGTGGCGACCCTGAGCGAAAGCAGGATCGCCGTCCATTCGGGGGGCGTGATGTCGAACACGGCTTCAGGTGGAGGGGCGGGTCAGCACGGTGAAGCCGTACTTCTCGAAGATGGTACGGGCGGCGGACGAGCGCAGGAAGTCGAGATAGCCTCCGGTCTCGGGCTTGGCGGTCGTCGTTGCGGCAACCGGATAGATGATCGCCGGGTGCGAGCCTTCCGGGAAGACGCCGACGATCTTGACGCCGTGATCGACCTTGGCGTCGGTCTCATAGACGATGCCGAGCACGGCTTCCTTGCGCGACACCAGCGTCAGCGCGGCGCGCACGCTGTCGGCCATCGCGAATTTCGGCGCGGCGGCCTCCCACGCTCCAAGCTTCTCCAGCGCGGCCTTGGCGTACTTGCCGACCGGCACCGCCTGGACGTCGCCGGTGGCGATGCGGCCGTCGGCGGCGAGCTTGGCGAGGTCGAAGCCCTGGCCGATGGTGACGCTGGATACGCTCGAATCCTTCGGCGCGATCAGCACGATCTTGTTGCCGAGCAGGTTGACCCGCGTCGCGTCGTTGATGGTCTTCTTCTGGGTGGCATAGTCCATCCAGTCGGTATCGGCGGACAGGAATACGTCGGCGGGGGCGCCCTGCTCGATCTGGCGCGCCAGCGCCGAGCTCGCGGCATAGCTCGCCGCCACCTTGATCCCGGTCTTGGCGGTGTAGGCGGCGTCGATGTCGTCGAGGGCATTCTTCATCGAGGCGGCGGCGAACACCGTCAGGGTCTTGTCTTCGGCAAAGGACGGGAAGGCGGCCGCGCCGCACAGCAATGCTGCGACGAGCAGGCGGGAAACGAGACGAATCATGATGCATGCGCTCCATCGGCAGGCGCACAGGGCGCCCGCGGCGGTTGTTCAAGTCGGTCAGCAGGAGCGCCGTCCCGCACGCCCGGCCAACTTACGGTCGGCCGGGACAACGGCGGCAAACTAGCAGGAACGGGAGCGGGGTCAAAGAGTTGTGGCGTCGCACCAGGGGGTATCGAGGATCACGGCGCGGCGGTCACCGCGAGCGTGATCGTGTCGGCGGCGACGCCGCTGATCTGCACCATGAGCGGCTCGGCCTTGAGCGCGAAGGTCACCACCTTGCGGATGCCCTCGCAGTCGGTCGCGCCGCTGAACGCGACTGTCTTCAGCGGCTTGCCGTCCTGCACGGCGTCGAGCCAGGCGCCCGCCGACAGGCTGATGGCGTAGGTTCCTGCCGCCGGCGGCGCCGGCAGCGTCACGTAGCCGGCGAAGGTCTCCACTGACTTCGGCCCGCGCTCCGGCGGCGTCGGCAGGTTCGCCTCCGCCGTCGGCCGCAGTGCGATGCGTACCGGCTGCGCCGCCGCCGGCGTGGCCGTGGCGCCGGACAGCACCTTCAGCGGCTCGGCGCGCAGGATCGCGCGTTCGCGGTCTATCGGCCATTTGAACTTGTCGCAGCCGCTGGGCTCGGCGGCCCATGCCGCGGTCGCGGTGGCGACGGCGCTGCCGGCCAGGATGAGGCGGCGCATGGTCAGTCGACCCCGATCATGACGTCGGACGCCTTGATGACGACCGTGGCGGCTCCCTTGACCATGAGGCCGAGCTCGTCCACGGCCTCGTTGGTGATGGCGGCGGTGATGACCTGCCCGTGGCCGATGTCGACGCGGACATGGGCGGTGGTCGCCCCCTTGGTGATGTCGACGACGGTGCCCTTGATCTGGTTGCGTGCACTGATGCGCATGCGGTCCTCGCAAACGAAGCCGTGCCGTTCGACGAACGGCCTGACGGCACTGAAATCGCTGGGAACCGCCGTTCCGATGAGATCGCGGCCCGCGCAGGGCTGCGATCCGTCCTTTCTAGACGGTTTCGCCGGTCAGGGAAACGGCGCACGCGCGGCATCTGTTCGTCCTCCGCGCCGGTGGTGCCGACGCATGCGACAGGATAGTGTCCCGGCTCTGACATTCGCATCACCTTGCGGCAGGCTCCTTTGCGAATGTTGGAGGACACCAGCAGTTATAAAATTCCGGTGTGGTTTTGGACCTGACAGTCGCTTGGAGGGCTCGCGGCAAGTGCTGAAGCGAATGTCAGATCCACCACACTCAAGATGCGGCTGATGATCGACGTCCTGCATGCCGCCGCATCGAGCCTCGCTCTGATCGGGACCCTGGATTCCGACCTGGTCGGGATCGTGGCGCTGTCGCTCGGTGTCAGCCTGTCGGCGAGCCTGATCGCCATGATCGTCGGCGCGCCGCTCGGCGGCCTCATCGCCGTTAGCCGGTTTCGCGGCCGCCACACCCTGATCGTTGTCGTCAACGCGCTGCTGGGGCTGCCGCCGGTGGTGGTCGGGCTCGCGATCTATCTGCTGCTGTCACGCTCCGGGCCGCTCGGGTTTGCCGGCCTGCTGTTCACGCCAGCGGCAATGGTGCTGGCCCAGGTGGTGCTGACCACACCGATCGTGATCGCGCTGGTGCATCGGCCGGTCAGCCTGCTGTGGAGCGAGTATGGCGAACTGATGCGTCTCGACGGCCTGTCGAAGGCGCGCAGCCTGCAGCTGCTGTTCCTGATTGGTCGCGCATCGCTGCTGACCGCGTTCCTGGCGGCCTTCGGCCGCGCCATCGCCGAGGTCGGCGCCATCATGATGGTCGGCGGCAACATCCGCGGCTACACCCGTACCATGACCACCGCGATCGCGCTGGAGACCGGCAAGGGGGCGCTCGAACTCGCGCTGGCGCTCGGCCTTGTCCTGATCGCGCTCAGCGTGCTGGTCAGTGCGGTCGCGTTCGTGGTCAATGCCCGTACCGGCGAGGGGTGAAGCGGCCGGCGATCACTTGACCGCATCGGGGAAGAACAGCTGCTCGCCGTCGATCTTGTAGGCGGCGATGGTGGCCTGGCCGCCCTCGGAGATCAGCCAGTCCACGAAGGCCTGGCCCTCGGCGGCGCGGACCTGCGGGTGTTTCGCCGGATTGACCAGCATCACGCCGTACTGGTTGAACAGCCGCCGGTCGCCCTGCACCAGGATGGTCAGCTCGCCCTTGTTCCTGAACGACAGCCACGTGCCGCGATCGGACAGCAGATAGGCGTTGGTCGCCGCCGCCATGTTGAGCGCAGGCCCCATGCCCTGGCCGATGTCGCGGTACCACGCGCCCTTGATCGCGTCGATGTCGAGGCCGGCGTCTTGCCAGGTGCGCAGCTCAGCGGCGTGCGTGCCGGAGCGATCGCCGCGCGACACGAACGGGGCATGCGTCTCGGCGATCCGCCGGAAGGCGGCAAGGACATCCTTGGAGCCTGCGATGCGCGCCGGATCGCTCTTCGGGCCGATGATGACGAAATCGTTGTACATCACATCGAAGCGCCGGACGGCATAGCCTTCGGCGAGGAACTTCTCCTCGGCGGGCTTGTCGTGCACGAACACGACGTCGGCGTCGCCGCGGCGGCCGATGTCGAGGGCCTGACCGGTACCGACCGCCACGACCTTGACGGCGATGCCGGTCGCGGCGGTGAAGCGCGGCAGCAGGAAGCCGAACAGGCCGGATTGCTCGGTCGAGGTGGTGGAGGCAACCGTGATCGTGCGCGGCTGTGCCGTCGCATGGCCGCCGCAGAGCGACAGGACGACGAGGGTGGCAAGGAGTGCCGGAAACCGCAACGGGCCGATCATTCACCCTCCTCTACGACGAGCGGCGGGACGCCGCGCAACGGATCACGGTGTATGCAGCACCTGTTTGCAGGCGGTGGGAAGGTCCGCCAGCGTCAATGGCGGCTTGGGTTTCGGCGGCGTCGGCGGCGGCTTGGGATGCAGCACCGCGTCGCTGAACCAGTAATCGAGCTCATGGCCGCAGCCGTCGGTCGTTGCCGGCGGCTCCTGCGGGGTGCAATCCGGATTGCCTGGCGGGCACTTGATGCGGACATGAAAATGATAGTCGTGCCCGTACATCGGGCGCACCTTGGAGAGCCACGCGCGGTTGCCGCCGGCTTCACGGCACAGCGCCTTCTTGATGGCGGCATTGACGAAGATCCGCTCCACCTCCGGCTCCTCCGCCGCGGCGCGGATCACCTGCAGGTGCTTCGGCGTCCACACCCTGGGATCGACATCGAGGCGGCTGGTCGCGACCATGTTGACGGCGGACATCTCCTCGCGCTCGTTGCGCGACAGCATCCGGTTCGGCATCGGCGTCAGCCAGATGTCGGCATCGAGGCCGATCTGGTGGCTGGCGTGTCCGGTGATCATCGGGCCGCCGCGCGGCTGCGCCATGTCGCCCATCAGCAGGCCGGGCCAGCCTGCGGCCTTGTGGGCCTTCGCCGCCAGCCGTTCCAGCAGCGCGATCAGCTCCGGATGGCCCCAGTTGCGATTGCGCGACAGGCGCATCACCTGCCAGGTCGGGCCGTTGATCGGGAGCGCTTCACCGCCTGCGAGACAGCCCTTGGCGTAGAAGCCGATGGCGCGCGGCGCGAGCGCCGCCGGTTGGGCCTTGCGGCCGAACAGGTCCTTTGCCGCGGTTGCCGGATCCTCCGGATGCGCGAGCGGCGGCAACGGCCGGGGATCGAGCGTGCCCTTGTCCTGGGCGAGCGCTCCCGGGGAGGCCGCGACAATGGCCGGCAGCAGGACGGCGAGGATCAGGCGGCGGATCGGCATGCGCGGACCTTATAGCTCAACTCGTGACGGTCCGCCTGTGTCGGGGGCGGCCTGGGGCGGCAGTGATCGGGGCGCCCATGACATTCGATCTCAACGCTTAATTAACCCTGAACATGAATGACGCCGCGTCAGATGGTGCGGCAATCGTTCTCACCGGCGGATCAGGGTGTGGGCGCGAATCGGCTCAACGGCTGCGTTGGTGCATCCCAAACGCACCATGGCGCGCCATTTTGATCGAAAAATCGGCAGAAATCGCGTGGAAGACGAGTGTCCGCCCAGGAAGCGGGCAGCGGATCGCCGCGTCATGGCCGTAGTTCTACGGACTGGAGCGCGCTGCGTGCGGGCGCAAGATACCGTTTTTTCAGACACTTGACCGACAACACTCGCTCGCAGGATGCGAGTGCAGGGCGTCTGGAATGCCGAAGAAGCGGCCGACAAACATCGGAAAGAAGAAAGCGAGCAAGCCGCTCCGCCGGCCGATGGCGCACCTGTCGCGACGGGCCGGGCCCCGGCTTGCCGCCGGTGTGCAAGCGCATGCGAGCTCCGCCGACGTCAGCCGGATTCGCGCGGAAGCGGACGCGGCGATCGCGGAAGCGCGCAAGGCGCACGAACGGCTGCGCGAAGCGATCGACATCCTGCCCGAGGGCATCGTGTTTCTCGATGCCGACGGCCGCTATATCCTCTGGAACAAGAAATACGCCGAAATCTATCGCCGCAGCGCCGACCTGTTCGAGACGGGCGTGCGGCTCGAGGACACGCTGCGTGTCGGCGTGCAGCGCGGCGACTATGTCGAGGCCGCGGGGCGCGAGGAGGAGTGGCTCGCCGACCGGCTGCAGAAGCTGCACCGGCCGGACGGGCGCCATGAGCAGGTTCTCGCCGACGGCCGTTGCATCCTGATCGAGGAGCGGATGACCAGTGACGGCGGCGTCATCGGTCTGCGCGTCGACATCACCGAGCTGAAGCAGCGCGAGGCCTCGTTTCGCCTGCTGTTCGAAGGCAACCCGGTGCCGATGATCGTGTGCGATCCGGCCGCCGGCCAGATTCTCAGCGTCAACGACGCCGCCGTTGCCCACTATGGCTACGGTCGCGCCGACTTCGAGAAGCTGACCATCCGCCACATCCAGGCGTTCGAGGCGGAGTTGCCCTGGACCGGCGATCACAGCGCCGACGAGGCCACCGCCCGCACCTGGAAGCACGTCAAGGCCGACGGCACGCTGATCGATCTGGCGATCTATTCACGCCAGCTGATCTATGACGGCCGGCCTGTGGTGCTGCTCGCGCTGATGGACATCACCGAGCGCAAGCGCGCGGAGCAGCGCCTCAGCTTCGTGGCCCAGCATGACGGCCTGACCGGCCTGCCGAACCGCAACCTGCTGCGACAGAAGCTCGACGAGATCCTGGCCCGCACCCGCCGTTCCGGTGAAAAAGCCGCGCTGCTGTTCCTCGATCTCGACAACTTCAAGACCATCAACGACACGCTCGGCCATGACATCGGCGATGAATTGCTGCGCAGCGTCACCAAGCGGTTGCGGTCGTCGCTGCGCGAGGAGGATGCCGTGGCGCGGCTCGGCTCCGACGAGTTCGCGATCCTGCAGTCCCAGATCGGCCGGCCCGAGGACATCGTGCCGCTGGCCAAGCGTCTGCTCGACGTCGTCAGCCAGCCTTATCTGTTCAATGGCCATTCGGTGGTGATCGGCGCCAGCATCGGCATCGCGCTGGCGCCGGGCGACGGCGACGAATCCGAGAAGCTGCTCAAGAGCGCCGACATGGCGCTGTCGCGGGCCAAGCGCGAGGCGCGCGGCACCTACAGCTTCTTCGAGCCGGGCATGGACGCCAGCGCCCAGGCGCGGCGGCGGATCGAGACCGAGCTGCGCGGGGCGATCGAGAGCGGTGTGCTGCAGCCGTATTATCAGCCGCTGGTCGATCTCAAGAGCGGCCGCATCACCGGTTTCGAGGCGCTGGTGCGCTGGCCGCACCCCGAGCGCGGCATGGTGTCGCCGGGCGAGTTCATCCCGGTGGCCGAGGAAACGGGGCTCATCAACGCGGTCGGCTCGATCATGCTGCGGCGCGCCTGCATGGATGCGGCGACCTGGCCCGACGACGTCCGCGTGGCGGTGAACCTGTCGCCGCTTCAGTTCCGTGCGGGCAATCTTCTGTCGGTGGTGATGGACGCGCTCAAGCAGTCCGGCCTGTCGGCGCGGCGCCTCGAGCTCGAGATCACCGAAACGCTGCTGCTGGAAAAAAGCGACGAGGTGATCGCCACCCTGCACGCCCTGCGGGCGCTCGGGGTGCGGATCTCGATGGACGATTTCGGCACCGGCTACTCGTCGCTGAGCTACCTGCGCAGCTTCCCGTTCGACAAGATCAAGATCGATCAGTCGTTCGTGCGCGATCTCGGGGCCAACAGCGATGCGCAGGCGATCGTCCGCTCGATCATCAGCCTCGGCAAGGGGCTCGGCGTCACCATCACCGCCGAGGGCGTCGAGACCGAGGCGGAGCTGAGCTGCCTGCGGACGGAAGGGTGCGACGAAGGGCAGGGCTTCCTGTTCAGCCGGGCCCGGCCGAACGACGAGATCGTGCAGCTGCTGCAGGCGCAGCGCCTGGCGCGCGGCGACGAGACGACGCCTGAGGCCGTTCTGGTCGCCTGATCGCGTGTCGCAGCGGAGCGCGGCGATCGCGCCTCAGCTGTCGACCTTGAGCGCGGCAATGAAGGCTTCCTGCGGGATGTCGACCTTGCCGAACTGCCGCATCTTCTTCTTGCCTTCCTTCTGCTTCTCCAGCAGCTTGCGCTTGCGGGTGATGTCGCCGCCGTAGCACTTGGCGGTGACGTCCTTGCGCAGCGCGCGCACCGTCTCGCGCGCGATCACCTTGCCGCCGATCGCCGCCTGGATCGGGATCTGGAACATGTGCGGCGGGATCAGCTCTTTCATCTTCTCGACCATGGCGCGGCCGCGGCCTTCGGCGCGGGTCCGGTGCACCAGCATCGACAGCGCGTCGACCGGCTCGTTGTTGACCAGGATCTGCATCTTGACGAGGTCGGCGGCGCGGTAGTCGGTCAGGTGATAGTCGAACGAGGCGTAGCCCTTGGAGACCGACTTGAGGCGGTCGTAGAAGTCGAACACCACCTCGTTGAGCGGCAGCTCGTATTTCACCATCGCGCGGGCGCCCACATAGGTGAGCTCCTTCTGGTTGCCGCGGCGGTCCTGGCACAGCTTCAGCACGCTGCCGAGGTAGTCGTCGGGCGTCAGGATGGTGGCCTCGATCCACGGCTCCTGAATCTCGGCGATCTTGACGACGTCCGGCATGTCGACCGGGTTGTGGATCTCGATTTCCTGGCCGTCGGTCAGGCTCATCTTGTAGATCACCGACGGCGCGGTCGCGATCAGGTTGAGGTTGAACTCGCGCGACAGCCGCTCCTGGATGATCTCGAGGTGCAGCAGGCCGAGGAAGCCGCAGCGGAAGCCGAAGCCGAGTGCCGCCGAGGTCTCCATCTCGAAGGAGAAGCTCGCGTCATTCAGCCGCAGCTTGCCCATGGCGGCGCGCAATGTTTCGAAATCGTCGGCGTCGACCGGAAACAGTCCGCAGAACACCACCGGAATCGCCGGCTTGAAGCCGGGCAGCATCTGGGCGACCGGCTTGCGGTCGTCGGTAATGGTGTCGCCGACGCGGGTGTCGGCCACTTCCTTGATGGCCGCGGTAATGAATCCGATCTCGCCGGGGCCGAGCTCGTCGACCTGGTGCATCTTCGGGGTGAAGTAGCCGACGCGCTCGACGTCGTAGGCCGCTCCCGTGCCCAGCATGCGCACGCGCTGGCCCTTCCTGAGCACGCCGTCCACCACGCGCACCAGCACCACCACGCCGAGATAGACGTCGTACCAGCTGTCGACCAGCAGCGCCGTCAGCGTCGCGTCGCGGTCGCCCTTGGGCGGCGGCAGGCGGGTGACGATGGCCTCGAGCACGTCCTCGATGCCGAGCCCCGTTTTCGCTGAGATCATGACCGCGTCGGAGGCGTCGATGCCGATGACGTCCTCGATCTGCTGCTTGATCTTGTCGGGCTCGGCGGCGGGCAGGTCGATCTTGTTGAGGACCGGGACGATCTCGTGGTTGTTGTCGAGCGCCTGATAGACGTTGGCGAGCGTCTGCGCCTCGACGCCCTGGCTCGCGTCGACCACCAGCAGCGAGCCTTCGCAGGCGGCCAGCGACCGGCTGACCTCGTAGGCGAAGTCGACGTGGCCGGGGGTGTCCATCAGGTTGAAGATGTAATCCTTGCCATCCTTGGCGCGGTAGTTCAGGCGCACGGTCTGCGCCTTGATGGTGATGCCGCGCTCGCGCTCGATGTCCATCGAATCGAGCACCTGCTCCTTCATCTCGCGCTCCGCCAATCCGCCTGTCGTCTGGATCAGGCGGTCGGCGAGGGTCGACTTTCCATGGTCGATATGGGCGACGATGGAGAAGTTGCGGATGTTGGAAATGGGCGTCGTAACCATTGCGGCGGGATAGCATTGGCGGTGTCCAGCGGCAACCGCCTTGCGGCCCGAATCCGGCCAGATTTCAGGCCTCCATAGCGTTCCCGTTGAGCCCGCGCCGCAATCCCGATTCCACCGCGCCGGAAAATGCTCTAGCTAACGTACCAAGGATGGCGCGATGACGGACGTTCAATCGATCAAGGCCCTGCCGGCCCCGCGGGCACGGCGCGGGCGGGGACTGCGGTCGCTGGCGGCCCGGCTCGCGGTGTGGGCGACGGACGAACGGAGCGCGCCGGCCGTCGTGATCTGGTTCGCGGCGCTGCATGCGGCGCTGTGGACCGTGATTCTGACGGCGCTGAAGGCCGCCCAGGACGTCCACATGGACGTCGCCGAGGCGTTTGCCTGGGGCCAGCAGTTCCTGCTCGGCTACGGCAAGCACCCGCCGCTGTCGGGATGGGTCGCGGGGCTCTGGTTCAGGGTTTTTCCGGTCACCGACTGGTCGAGCTATGCGCTGGCGATGGCGACGGTCGCCGTCGGCCTGGTGGTCTGCTGGCACATCGCCGTGCGCGTCGTCGATCGCCGCCGGGCGTTCCTCACCGTCCTGATGCTGGCGATCTACCCGATCTTCAACTTCAAGGGCTTCAAGTACAACACCGACCTGCTGCAACTGGTGACGCTGCCGCTGATCGTCCTTACCTTCCTGCAGGCGTTCGAGCGGCGCAGCGTGCGCGCCGGGATCTGGCTCGGGCTCGCGGCCGCCGCCGGGGTGATGACGAAATACTGGGCCCTCACCGTGATCGGCGCGGCCGGGCTCGCGGTGCTGGCGCATCCGGACCGGATGCGGTTCATCCGCTCTCCGGCGCCCTGGACCGCCCTCGCGGTTCTGGTCGTTGGCCTTGCCCCGCACGTCTGGTGGCTGGTGCAGGTCGATTTCGCGCCCTTCACCTATGCCGGCGACGTCTACGAGCTGGCGTCCCGCAGCCGCGCGGCGCAGTTCGCGCTGCTCTATGTCGGGCACAACATCGCCCTGCTCGCGCCGGTGCTGCTTGCGGCCTGGGGGGCGCTGTTCTGGCAGCCGCTCAGCCAGCCGTGGTGGCGCTCGCTGATTCGCATGCCGCGGGCGTCGGCGGGCGTCGACGTCGCGCAGGCCCGCAATGTCTGGGTGATCCAGGGGATCATCGGCATCGTGCCGCCGGTCGCGGCGGTGGTGTTCGCGATCTACATCAAGACCGACTGGGGCATTCCGCTGTTCTTCCTGGTGCCGCTGGCGTGCCTTGCGATTCCGCGCCTGCGCGTGCAGCGCATTGCGATCGGCCGTCTGGCGCTGATCTGGCTGGCGATGACCCTGGTCGCGCTGATCGCCGCGCCGCTGATCGCGCAGAGCTCGGTCAAGCAGACCGCGGGCATCGGCTCGACCTCCACGCCGACGGCGCAGTTCGCCCAGCAGCTGACCGACATCTGGCATGCGCGCTTCCGCTCGCACTGGGCCGTGGTCGCGGCCACCACCGAGGTCGGGCAGCCGATGGTGTTCTACAGCCCCGATCATCCGGCGCCGCTGACGCCCGGCGAGCTCTGGTCCTCAGGGCTGACCTCGCTCGACGAAGCCAAGCGTCTCGGCTTCATCGGCATCTGCGATCAGGGTGACTATCGCCTGGCGACCTGCGAGGCCTGGATGGCGCAGCATGCGGCCAATGCCGAGCAGCTCAACATCTCGGCGCGCCGCTTCTTCCGCGGGGTGTCCGGTCCGCTGGTGCGCTGGAAGGTCTATGTGGTGCCGCCGGCCGCGCTCGCGAAGTAGCGGGCGGCGTGCGCGCGGGCTGCGGCGCGCTACTCCTCTTCGCCGAACTTGTTGGTGACGAGCTTGGTGATGGCGTCGAGCGCGGTTTCCGCCTCGGGGCCCTTCGCGGAGATCAGGATCGTGGTGCCGATGCCGGCCGCCAGCATCATCAGCCCCATGATCGAGGTGCCGCCGACCGTCTCGCCATTGCGGGTGACGGTGATATCGGCGTCGAACTGCTCGACCATCTGCACGAACTTCGCGGAGGCGCGGGCGTGCAGGCCACGCTTGTTGGTGATGGGAACTTCGCGAACGAACACGCCGGGCAGCGTGGACAGGGCGTCGGGTTTGCCGTCGTTGTCCGCCATCGTCGTCACTTGCCGGCGAGCACGCGGCTGGCGATGGTGACGTATTTGCGGCCGGCCTCCTGGGCGGCGGCAATCGCGTCGGGCAGCGGCAGGTCGTCGCGGACCTTGGCGAGCTTCACCAGCATGGGAAGATTGATGCCGGCGAGCACCTCCACCTTGGGGCGGCTCATGCACGAGATCGCAAGGTTGGACGGCGTGCCACCGAACATGTCGGTGAGAATGGCGACACCCTGGCCGGTGTCGACACGCTTCACCGCCTCGATAATGTCGCTGCGACACAAGTCGGCGTCATCTTCGGCGCCGATCGTGATCGCCTCGATCTGTTTTTGAGGACCCATCACATGTTCAAGCGCGGCCCGAAACTCGTCGGCAAGGCGCCCGTGGGTCACTAGGACTAAACCAATCATCGAAGACTCCTCGCGGGTGCATTGGTGCACCGCACGAAAGGGCCACATCTTGACCATCCAGAGCCCCGAGGCAAGGGGGGATGTTGACGCTATCCTGCGCCTCCGGGGCTGCCGAAGGGGCGGTGGATGCGGTCTATTCGGTGGCGATAGTGGGGCTTATATGGTTACCAAACTCCTTCCGGCAATCATGCGAAGGTCGAGGATCTGGTACGGAAGCGGGGGCCGTCAGCAGCGCTGCCACCACTAATGGAAGCGCGGCGAAGCCGCCGCTGACCGGGATTCTCGGTATCAAAATACCCTTTTCGCGGGTTTCGAGCGCTGCCGGCGGCGGCAGCCGCTCTGCGTCCGGCGCAGCCAGATCGACCACCAGCCCGACCGTGGCCTCGGGCACAAAGTCGCACCGGCGCACGCCGAGGCCGCGAATCTCGATCAGCCCGGCCAGCGCGGGCACGGGGCGGGCGATGAGGAGGCCATCCTGTTCCACGAGCAGCAGCCGGTCGTCGCCGACGAGCACCGTCGGCGGGATCTGTCCGGCGCGGCCGGCGATGATCAGGTCGAAGGCGAGGCGGGATTTCCCTGCGCCCGACGGGCCGCGAATCAGGACGGCCCGGTCGCCGACCCGGACGGCGGAGGCGTGCACGCTCGGGTCCGCCGCCGGCGTCATAGCGCCGGCAGCCTGACGACGAAGCGGGCGCCGGCAATCGGGATGTCGCCGCTGGCATTGGGCTTGCCCGCGCGGTTCTCGGCCCAGATCCGGCCGCCATGGGCCTCGACGATCTGCTTGGAAATCGACAGGCCGAGGCCGGAGTTCTGGCCGAAGCCCTGTTCGGGACGGTCGGTATAGAAGCGCTCGAAGATCTTCTCGAGCGCGCCGGGACGGATGCCGGGACCGTCGTCGTCGATGACGATCTCGACCTCGTTGTTCTTGATGCGGCGGCAGAGCACGCGCACGGAGCTGCCGGTCTTGGAGAACGACTGGGCATTCGACAACAGGTTGGACACCACCTGCCCGAGCCGCGAATCGTGTCCGGGCACCGAGAACGAGTCCTGCGGATTGCCTTCGAAGCGCACCTGGACGCGGACATTGTTGCTGTGGCTGGTCTCGTTGGCGACCGTCGCCAGCGTGGTCAGCAGGCGGCGGATGTCGACGGGGGCGGCGTCCTGGCGCTGCAGCTCGGCGTCGAGGCGGCTGGCGTCGGAGATGTCGGAGATCAGGCGATCGAGCCGGCGCACGTCGTGCTCGATGACATGGAGCAGGCGGCTGCGGCTGGCGTCCGAGCGCGCCAGCGGCAGCGTCTCGACCGCCGAGCGCAGCGAGGTCAGCGGGTTCTTGAGCTCGTGGGAGACGTCGGCGGCGAAGCGCTCGATGCCCTCGATGCGGTTGTAGAGCGCTTCCGTCATGTCACGCAGCGCGCCGGAGAGATGGCCGATCTCGTCGCGGCGTCCGGTGAAGTCGGGAATTTCGACGCGGGTCTTGATGCGGCGGCGGACGCGTTCGGCGCTGTCGGCAAGCCGCCGCACCGGCCCTGCGATGGTGCTCGCCAGCAGCAGCGACAGCATGATCATGACCGCGGCGGCAAGGCCGAACACCTTGAGGATCGCGAGGCGCTCGGCGGTCACCATCTGGTCGATGTCGTCGCCCTGGGTCGACAGCATCAGCGAGCCGTGCACGGCGCGGAAGCGCTGCACCGGCACCGCGACCGACACGATGACCTCGCCGCGGTCGTTGATCCGCACCATGCTGGCCTTCTGGCCGTTCAGCGCGTCGCCGACCTCGGAATAGCCGTTGCCGTTCTCCGGGCCGAGCTCGCGGTAGAGCGGCAGGTCGCCACGGTTGAGCCAGGTGCGCACGGCGATGGTGACGCGCTCGACGAGGCCCGGCTTGTCGCTCGAGGGCGGCGCAAGATCGAAGCGCAGCACGTCGCCGCGGCCGTACAGGCTGCGGCTGTCGAGCACCAGCACACCGTCGCGGTCATAGATCCGCGCCCGCGTCTTGGTCGGCGAGATCAGGCGGCGCAGCACCGGCGCCACGCGCTCGGGGTTGATCGGGAAATCGATGCCGGACAGCACGTCTTCCGACGGGCCGTAGGTCTCGCCGGGCTTGAGGTCGAGCAGCCGGTCGGGATCGACCGTGATGGTGTTGGTCTCGACGGTCGCGGACGCGGCGATGGCGCTGGCGATGATCTCGGCCTGCGTCATCAGCGTCTGCGCGCGCGCATCGATCAGGCCGGCGCGGAACTGGGACAGGTAGAGAATGCTTGCGACCAGCGCGATCAGGCCGGCGAGGTTGAGCGAGACGATGCGCCGCGTCAGGCTCGAGAAGCTGAGCGCGAAGACGTACTGACCGGCGCGGCGCAGCCAGCCGAGCGGGCGCTGCCAACCCGGGGCAGGCCTGGCTTCCGCGAGCTCTGCCGCGTCGGCTTCGGCCTCCTGGACCGGCGACAGCGTGTCGTCGTCCGTGTCCGGATCGCGGTCTTGAGCAGGGCGATCAAGCAATGGCAAACGGCCTGGTTGTTGCGCCGGTCCGACATGCGGACCCGGACGCCAGTTTATCCCAGAGCGCACGCAGGTCCAATCGGATCGGTGCGGGATCGGCTCTGACAACAGTCGCGGGCGGCGGCCGCCATCGGCAGTCCGCCGCCCGCAGGATCACGCTCAGGTTTCCTTGAAACGATAGCCGACGCCATACAGTGTCTCGATCATCTCGAACTCGTCGTCGACCATCTTGAACTTCTTGCGCAGCCGCTTGATGTGGCTGTCGATGGTGCGATCGTCGACATAAACCTGGTCGTCATAGGCCGCGTCCATCAGCGCGTTGCGGCTCTTGACGACGCCGGGACGTGTGGCGAGGGCCTGCAGGATCAGAAACTCGGTGACGGTCAACGTCACCGGCTCGTTCTTCCAGGTGCAGGTGTGCCGCTCCGGATCCATCCGCAGCAGGCCGCGTTCCAGCGCCTTGGGATCGGCCTCCTTCGGGGCTGCGGTCGGGTCCTTGGGGATCGAGCGGCGCAGGACGGCCTTGACGCGCTCCACCAGCAGGCGCTGGGAGAACGGCTTCCGGATGAAGTCGTCGGCACCCATCTTCAGGCCGAACAGCTCGTCGATCTCCTCGTCCTTGGAGGTCAGGAAGATCACCGGCAGATCGGATTTCTGGCGCAGCCGGCGCAGCGTCTCCATGCCGTCCATGCGCGGCATCTTGATGTCGAGAATGGCGAGGTCCGGCGGACTGGTCCGGAAACCATCGAGCGCCGAGGCGCCGTCGGTATAGGTCATGATCCGATAGCCCTCGGCCTCGAGCGCGATCGAAACGGATGTGAGAATGTTGCGGTCGTCGTCGACCAAGGCGATTGTGGGCATGAGCCTGCTTTCAAACTCGGTGGCTTTAGGGCGGCGAACGCTCTTCGTCCCAAGGCGCATTTTACAAAAACGCTTCCAGAGAACGCTCAACCGGAAAAGGCCGGAAAACGACCTTCGGTCAGGGGCCAGCGAGCAATGCAAGCTGGGCTGAAATGTGACCGAGTTCCCAGAAACGTTCCAACGCCGCGGACGGTTCCGGCGCTATATACTGGCTTTTGCTCCGGCAAAAAACCCTTGAATTTCAAAATCGCAGGTTCCCATGACGCCCGACGCCGACTTCGATCCCGCTGAGCTCGCCCGCAGCCTGCTGCGCCGCAGCCGCCAGGGCGCGCTGGCGACCTTGATGGCCGGGTCCGGCGATCCCTATTGCTCGCTGGTCAATGTCGCGAGCGCGCCGGACGGGGCGCCGATCCTGCTGATCTCGCGCCTCGCCCTGCACACCCGCAACCTCCTGGCGGACCCGCGGGTATCGCTGATGCTGGACGAGCGACGGGCCGGTGATCCGCTGGAAGGATCGCGCATCATGGCCGGCGGCGTCGCCGAGGCCGCCGATGAGATGACGGCCGACGCCCTGCGACGACGCTACCTTGCCGCCCATCCGTCTGCGGAAGCCTTTGTCAATTTTAAGGATTTTTCATTCTTCACGATCCGGATCGCGGCCGTGCATCTGGTCGCCGGCTTCGGGCGGATCGTCGATCTCGCCCCGTCACAGGTGTTGACGGACCTCGCCGGTGCGGACGCCCTGCTGGCTGCCGAGGAGGATATTCTCAGCCACATGAATGCCGATCATCGCGAGACCATGTCGCTGTACGCCAGCCGCCTGCTCGGCGCCGCGGCGGGGGACTGGCGCTGTGTCGGCTGCGATCCGGAAGGCATGGATCTGCAGCAGGAGCAGCAGGTGCTGCGTCTTTCGTTTCCGCGGCGGATCGTCGCGCCTGACGACCTGCGCCGAGTCTTGAAGGAACTCGCCGAGCGCGCCAGAGCGGCGTGATGCCGTTCCGACCAGATTTTGTGCCGGTTTGGAACCGGCATGATGGCTGGCACATCACGGCCTCCGCAGGATGGTGCAGATTCCGCAATGCATCATGTTTTTCCGGGCTTTGAATAAACCAAATTGATCCGGATCGGCTTGGCAACCCACGTGTTGAGCACTATTAGATCGCGGATTGGAGCCGACCGTCATCATTCGGTCACCGCGGCCAGAGGGGTGTCAGGCGCTGCGCGTCAGGCGATTCGCGGGTTCAAGGAGGACTTTCAGTGCAAGAGACTGGCGTACACAACGGCGCGTATGGCGCCGACAAATTCGGTTTCAAGAACCTCAAGGGTGTGAACTGGAATCTGGGTACGCCTGCGCTCTATGAACACGCGCTTCGCAACGGCGAAGCTGAACTGACCGCTGACGGCGCGCTGTGCGCGGAGACCGGCGTGTTCACCGGCCGCAGCCCGAAGGACAAGTTCACGGTGCGTGACGCCACCACCGAGAACACCGTGTGGTGGGCCGGCAACCAGTCGATCACCTCGGAGCAGTTCGAGGCGCTGTACCAGGACTTCCTCAAGCACGCCGAAGGCATGTCGCTGTTCGCGCAGGACCTGTACGGCGGCGCCGATCCGGACTTCCGCATCAAGACGCGCGTCTACACCGAGCTCGCCTGGCACTCGCTGTTCATTCGCACCCTGCTGATTCGCCCCAAGGCCTCCGAGCTCGCGGCCTTCACGCCCGAACTGACCATCGTCGATCTGCCGAGCTTCAAGGCCGATCCGAAACGTCACGGCGTGCGCTCCGAGAACGTGGTGGCCATCGATTTCGCCCGCAAGATCGTCCTGATCGGCGGGTCTTATTATGCCGGCGAGATGAAGAAGTCGGTGTTCACGACGCTGAACTACTACCTGCCGGCGCAGGGCGTGATGCCGATGCACTGCTCGGCGAACGTCGGCCCCGCCGGTGACACCGCGATCTTCTTCGGCCTGTCCGGCACCGGCAAGACGACGCTGTCGGCGGATCCGAAGCGCACGCTGATCGGCGACGACGAGCATGGCTGGGGCGCGAGCGGCGTCTTCAATTTCGAGGGCGGCTGCTACGCCAAGTGCATCAAGCTGTCGGAGGAAGCCGAGCCCGCGATCTACGCCGCGAGCAAGCGTTTCGGCACGGTGCTCGAGAACGTGGTGTTCGATCCGGTCACCCGCGTGGTCGATTTCGACGACGGCTCCAAGACCGAGAACACCCGCTCGGCCTATCCGCTCGACTTCATCCCGAATGCCTCGGAGACCGGCCGTGCCGGCCAGCCGAAGAACCTCGTGATGCTTGCCGCCGACGCGTTCGGCGTGATGCCGCCGATCGCCAAGTTGACCCCGGCGCAGGCGATGTACCACTTCCTCTCCGGCTATACCGCGAAGGTCGCCGGCACCGAGCGCGGCGTGACCGAGCCGGAGCCCGAGTTCTCGACCTGCTTCGGCGCGCCGTTCCTGCCGCGCGATCCCAGCGAGTATGGCAACCTGCTGCGCGAATTGATCGCCAAGCACAATGTCGACTGCTGGCTGGTCAACACCGGCTGGACCGGCGGCAAGTACGGCGTCGGCAGCCGCATGCCGATCAAGGTGACCCGCGCGCTGCTGACCGCGGCGCTCAACGGTTCGCTGCGCAACGCCGAGTTCCGCACCGACAAGTATTTCGGCTTCGCGGTGCCGACCGCGCTGGACGGCGTTCCCAGCGAGATCCTCGATCCGGTCAACACCTGGAAGGACAAGGCCGAGTTCGACAAGACCGCGCGCAACCTCGTCGCCATGTTCCAGAAGAACTTCGCCAAGTTCGAGGCCAAGGTCGACGCCGACGTCCGCGCCGCCGCGCCGGACGTCAAGATCGCGGCCGAGTAAGCCCGCGCGTCATCCTGAATTGTAAAAGGGCGGCCCATCGGGCCGCCCTTTTTTCATGGCCTTGCGCATGCGTCGCCGCGCGGTGTCAGGCGTGCTTCTCCGCGCCGGCCTCGCCGATCAGCCAGTCCTTGAACGCCAGCATCGCCGGCGTCTGCCGCTTCGAGCGCAGCGACGTCAGCCAGTAGTCGCCGGTGTGGATGTCGGTCTTGAACAGCCGCACCAGGCGCTCCTGGCGCAGATGATCGGCGAACATGCTGGGCGGCAGCAGCGCGACGCCGGCACCGCGTGCGGCGACCTCTGCCATGATGATCGAGGAATCGAACATCGCGCCCTTGAGCGTCGGGCAGACGAGGCCGGCGCTGGCGAACCACAGCGGCCATTCGTCAGGGCGATAGGAGCGCAGCAGCACCTCGCGCTTGAGGTCCGACGGCCGGCGCAGGCGCTTGGCGATCCTTGGCGCGCACACCGGCGTCAGCGGCGCCGCGAACAGCCGCGTCGCTTCCGTGCCGTGCCAGGCGCCGTCGCCGAAGCGGATCGCGAAGTCGAGGCCTTCGCCGGCGATGTCGACGCGGTTGTTGTTGGTGAGGAGGCGCAGGTCGATGCGCGGGTTGGCCTTCTCGAATGCGGCGAGCCGCGGCAGCAGCCAGCCGCTCGCGAAGGTGCCGACCACGCCGACGGTGACGACGTCGCGGAAATAGCCGCCTTCGAAGCGGTCGAGGGTTGCGCGGATGCGATCGAACGAATCCGCGATTGCCGGCAGCAGTGCCTGGCCCTCGTCGGTGAGCGCAAGCCCGCGCGGCAGGCGGCGAAACAGCTGCACGCCCAGGAGATCCTCGAGGCTCTTGACCTGATGGCTGACGGCGGCCTGCGTGACGCGCAATTCGAGGCCGGCGCGGGTGAAGCTGAGCTGCCGGGCCGCGGCTTCGAACGCGCGCAGCGCATTGAGCGGCAGGTGAGATGAGCGCATGTAAAGACCCAAATTTTTCTAATGTCTCCTCCGATGATTGATCGTTTGTCAAGTGTGGCCGGCGCGACCAAGTTGCCGCCACCGAACGAACGGGGATTCGAAAGATGTTGACGAGGCGATTTGTGGTGGCGGCGGGCCTGGCTGCGGCAGGTTCCACCGCGCTGGCCGGGGCGCGCAGCGCGCGCGCCGCGGGTTCCGCGGTGGAGCAATTCACGGCGGAGCTGAAGGTGCTGGAGGCCGACAGCGGCGGCCGGCTCGGCGTCGCGGTGGTCGACACCGCCGGCGGCGCGCCGTTCGGCCAGCGCCTCGATGAGCGCTTTGCGATGTGCAGCACATTCAAGCTGCTGTTGGCGGGGGCCGTTCTCGCCCGCGTCGACGCCGGCAAGGAACAGCTTGCGCGCCGCATCAGGTTCGGCCGCGGCGATCTCGTGCCGTTCTCGCCGGTGACCAAGGAGATGATCGATGGCGATGGATTGTCGGTCGCCGACCTGTGTCACGCCGCGGTGACCCGCAGCGACAACACCGCCGCCAATCTCCTGCTGGCGAGCCTCGGTGGGCCATCGGCGATCACGGCGTTGGCCCGCGGCCTCGGCGACCAGGTGACGCGGCTCGACCGCATCGAGCCGGAACTCAATGGCGGCAAGCGCGGCGACGAGCGCGACACCACGTCGCCGCGCGCCATGGCGCATTGCGTTCAGGCGCTGACGCTCGGCAATGCGCTGCAGGCTGCATCGCGTGATCAGCTCGTGGCATGGCTGCGCGCCAACGCCACCGGCGACATGCGCCTGAGGGCCGGCATGCCCGCGGGCTGGCGCGTCGGCGACAAGACGGGGACGGGCGACAACGGCACCGCCAACGACGTCGCGGTGATCTGGCCGCCGAACCGCGCTCCGGTCATCGTCGCGGTCTATCTCACCGAGGCGCAGGAAAAGAAGCTGAACGCCACCATCGCGGCGGTCGGCCGCGCGGCGGTGTCGGCGCTCGGCGGTTAGCGCCCCGGTGCCGGAGTGCGGGTGTGCGGTGGGGGCGGCCTGATCGGCCGCCCTTTGTCGACGGCCGCGGCCGCGTTTTCTCCAGCATATGGCGCTTGACTTTAATACGTACGTACGTATTATATATGCCCATGGCAAAAGCATCCCTCAAGCAGCAGATCCTCGAAGCCGGCCACGACCTGATCTGGGCCGGCGGCTATGCAGCAACCGGCGTCCGCGACATCGTCGCGGCCGCGAAAGCGCCCCAGGGGTCCTTCACCAACCACTTCCGGTCGAAGGAAGACTTCGCGCTGGAGGTGCTCGACCGCTACTTCGCCTATGTGCAGGGCCTCGTCGCCGAGGCGCTCGGCGACACCACCCGGCCGCCGACCGTGCGGCTCAAGCGCTACCTCGATCTCATCACCACCAAGCTCGCCGAGGCCGACTTCGCGCGCGGCTGCCTGATCGGCAACTTCAGCCTGGAGACCTCCGGCACCAGCGAGCGGCTGCGCGAGCGTCTGTCGGACATCTTCGTGCAGTGGCGCCAGCCCTTCGCAACCTGCATCGCCGAGGCGCAGGCCGCGGGCGAGATCACCGATGCCTTCCCGGCCGACGATCTCGCCGATTTCCTTCTCGCCTCATGGCAAGGCGCGATGCTGCGCATGAAAGTCGAGCGCAGTCCCGCGCCGCTCGAACGCTTCAAGACCATCGCTCTCGCAACCGTCTTCGGAAAGGCAAAGCCATGACTGTGACGACCCTGCCGCGTCCTGCTGCGCACCGGACGCCTGTTCTGGATTCGATGATGGCCTACACGTCCGCCGGCACGGAGGGATCGACCATCGTCTTCCTCCACGGCAACCCGACGTCCTCCTACATCTGGCGCAACATCATCCCGCATGTCGCGATGCAGGCGCGCTGCATCGCGCCGGATCTCATCGGCTACGGCGGGTCCGGCAAGCCCGACATCGACTACAGCTTCGCTGATCAGGCGCGCTATCTCGATGCCTTTCTCGCCACGCTCGGTCTCACGAATATCATTCTGGTCGCCCAGGACTGGGGCACTGCGCTCGCATTTCACTATGCCGCACGTCATCCGGATCGCGTCGCCGGTCTCGCCTTCATGGAGTTCATTCGTCCGTTCGCGCGCTGGGACCAGTTTCACCAGCGGCCGGAAGCGCGGGCGCTGTTCCAGGCCTTCCGCACGCCCGGCAAGGGCGAGCAACTGGTGCTGCACGACAACGTCTTCATCGAGCGCGTGCTGCCGAACTCGGTGCTGCGCAAGCTGAGCGACGAAGAAATGAGCGCCTACCGCGCGCCATTCCCGACGCCTAAGTCGCGCAAGCCGATTTTGAAACTCCCCAACGAGCTGCCGATCGAAGGCCAGCCGGTGGTGGTGCACGATGCGCTCACCGCGGCCCATGCCGCGCTGGCCGCCTCGCGTTATCCGAAGGTGCTGTTCTCGGTGACGCCCGGCGCGCTGGTGTCGCCGGCGGATGCGCAGGAGTTCGCGGCGAAGCTGCATGACTGCGAGCTGATCGAGCTCGGCGCCGGCGCGCACTATCTGCAGGAAGACCACGCCGATGCGATCGGCCGGTCGATTGCGGACTGGGTCGCGCGGCGTTTCCGGTCGCGCGCGCAAGCCGCCTGACACCTTCATGGCATACATGGTGCGCCGGACACTCCGGCGCACCGTCGGCGGGCACGGCGTGCCCGCCGCTAGAGATACGCAGCGAGCGCGGCCTTGAGCGGCCGTGCCGCCTTGTCGTAGCCGGCCCATGCCTTGCCGGCGCCGATCAAGCCCGGCGCCGTCCGCACGGTGAAGCGTGCGGGATCGAGCCCGGCCTTCACCTGGGCCCATGTCAGTGGCATCGACACGGTCGCGCCCGGGCGGGCACGGGGAGAGAGCGGAGCCACCGCGGTCGCCATCCGGTCGTTGCGCAGGTAGTCGAGAAAGATCCGGCCGTCGCGCAGCTTCTTCGCCATATTGATGAGATAGAGCTGCGGGCTGTCGTCGGCCATCTGCCGGCAGATCGCCTGGGCGAACGCCTTGGCCTCCTGCCAGGTGGCGGCGTGGCGCTTGTCGTGCTTGAGCGGCGTGACCACGTGCAGGCCCTTGCCGCCGGTGGTCTTGCAGAAGCTTTCGAGGCCGACGGCGGCGAGGTGATCCTTTAGCTCACGGGCAGCGGCGATCACCCGCGCGAAGTCGACGTCGGGGCCGGGGTCGAGGTCGAACACCAGCCGGCCCGGCACCTGCGGATCGCCGGGCGCGCCATTCCACGGATGCAGTTCCAGGCCCGCGGTCTGCGCCACCGCGATCAATCCTTCGAGGCTGTCGATCTGCAGATAGGGTTGCCGTTCGCCGGACACCCGGACGGCGGTCAAATGGGCCGACATGCCCCGGGTCGCGTGGCGCTGGAAGAACGTCTCGCCGCCGATGCCGTCGGGCGCGCGCACGATCGAGCAGGGGCGGCCGGCGATGTGCGGCAGCAGCCAGTCGCCGACCGTCTCCAGATAGCGCGCAAGGTCGTGCTTGGTGACAGGCGCGCCGTCGCCGCCATCGGGCCATAGCGCCTTGTCCGGCTTGGAGATGGTGATGCCCCTGATGACGACAGCGCCCTTGGCGCTTCGTATCGGGGCTGGGCGGGCCGCATTTGCATTGGCCGCGCGCTGTCCCGGCGTTGCCGGGCGGGACGCCGGAATGTCGGAGGCTTCGTCCACCACCTCGTCGGCGGGTTTGTCCAGCCGCAGCCCCTTGAACGCGCCCTGGCGCAGGTTGCGGCCCTCGGTCCAGCCGGCGAACGCGATCTCGGCGACCAGCGTCGGCGTCACCCAGTGCACGTCGCGCCCGCCGCGCGGCGCGTTCGCGCCTTCGAACGGGCTGCTGCGCGCGGCCGCGGCCTTGAGCGCAGGCAGCAGCGTCCTCAGCACATCCTTGCCGTAGCCGGTGCCGACGAGGCCGATGTATTCAAGGCGCCCATCGCGGTGCATGCCGACCATCAGCGAGCGAAACTTGCCGCCGGTGGTCTTCCAGCCCCCGATCACCACCTCCTGGCCCAGGCGGGTCTTGGCCTTGGTCCAGCTGTCCGCGCGGCCAGACCGATAGGCGGCGTCGGCGCGTTTGGAGATCACGCCCTCGAAGTCCTGCCGCTGTGCCGCCTCCAGCATCGACGCGCCGTCCACGTCGAAGTGCTCGACATAGCGGATGACCTTGCGGGCGGCGGCGGATTGGGACGCGATCACCTCCTTGAGGCGGGCCTTGCGCGCCAGCAGCGGCTGTTGCCGCAGGTCGAGGCCATCGCTGAACAACAGGTCGAAGGCGAGGAAGACGAGCTTGCCGTCCCGGCCCTCGGCCAGCGCGGCCTGCAGCGCCGAGAAATCCGGTTTGCCGTCGTCATCCAGCGCCACCACTTCGCCGTCGATGATGGCATTGGGCAGCTTTTGTGCGCGCTCGGCGATCGCAGGAAACCTGTCGCGCCAGTCGAGGCCCTTGCGCGTCAGCAGCGCGACGCGGCCATCCTCGATGCGCAGCTGGATGCGGTAGCCGTCGAACTTGATCTCGTGCACCCAGCCTGCTCCGGAGGGCGGATGATCGACAGCCTTGCAGAGCTGCGGATGGACGAACGCCGGCATCGCGGCGGCTTTTGCCTGGCCGGCCGGCGTTGCATGGCGCGACGGGCCGCGCTGCTTCGGCGCTGCGTCCGATGCGCGGATCTGCGCGGCGAGGCCCTGGCGCGAATCCCACACCGCATCCGCACGCATGACGGCCTTCGTCAGCATGAAAGGCCTCGGCCCTTCGCCGACGCCCCCGGCGATCTCGGACATGGTTCGGCCTGAGGCGACGGAGCGATCCTGCGCCAGCAACGCGTCGCCGTCGCCGACCCTGGCATAGGCGTCACGATGCTTGATCAGCAGCCAGTTGGTGCGGTTGCCGCCGCCGCGGTCGTGCTTCATCCGCACCAGCACCCATTCGCCCTGCAGCTTCTCGCCGGCGAGCGCGAACTTCAGGTCGCCCTTGGCGAGACCGCGGTGAGGATCATGCGACAGCCAGTAGCCGCGGTCCCAGATCTGCACCGTGCCGCCGCCATACTGACGCTCGGGAATGGTGCCTTCGAAGTCGCCATAGTCGAGCGGATGGTCCTCGACCTCGACGGCGAGCCGCTTGTCGTGGGGGTCGAGCGAGGGGCCACGCGTCACCGCCCAGGACTTGAACACGCCGTCGAGCTCGAGCCGCAGATCATAGTGCAGCCGTGTAGCGTCGTGCTTCTGCACCACGAAGCGCAGCTGCGGCGCGGGGGCGATGCGCACGTCGCCGCGCGGTTCGGCGGTTCGGTTGAAATCGCGCTTGGCGCGATAGGTGGAGAGCTTTGGGTCCGCAGGCTTGCGGGCCCGTGAGGTAGTGGCGTCGTCCCTGCGCAAGACCGCCCTTTTTTTGGAGGCCGGCGTCGCTGTTCTCGCAGCCTTCGCGGAAGCCCGCTTCCGTGCAGCCAAGATCCACCTTCGCTTTCGCTCGCCTTCTAGTAGGGCGGCCGGACCGCTGAGCGGAAGAGTATCGCGCGGTTCCGGCGAGATTTTTGTTTCCTGGTATTTCTGCACGGCCCTTCGCGAGGCCGCAACAAGGTTTTGTTAACCACGCAGCGCCGTAATGGCGGCAACACGCGAGCAGCGAGGCGCGATCATGTCGGACATCTACAGCATCCTCCAGTCGAGCTACGCCACCGCGTCATTCTCGCCGCCGTCGAACACGCCTTACGTTAATGTCGATCCGGCGGCCTATCAGGGCACCTGGAGCGGCACCTATTCGAACAACCAGAAGTTCTCGATCCAGGTTTCGAACGTGAACGGCTTCCGCGCCCAGGTGAAGTATCAGAGCGGTGCGACCGTGAGCTATCAGAACGTTCTGATCAAGGACAGTTCGTTCCGGATCGGCGACACCAAGTTCACGCTGGCGCAGCAGGGGAAGGCGCAGATCCGGACCGCGGTGACCAGCGCGGTCGACGGCAGCGTGTCATTGATCACGGCGATGGCGTCGCAGAACGGCTGAACGCGGCTCGATCAGCGGCGCCTGGTTGCGCCGAACAGGGCGTCGAATTGCTCGGCGCCGCGACGGCTGAAGCTGACCACCCGCGAGTCCTTTTCGCGGCGCGCCCATTTCAGCTCGTAGAAGCGGTTGAGCAGCGCCGAGCCGAGCGCGCCGGCGAGATGGTTGCGCCGCACGCTCCAGTCGAGGCAGGCCTTGCACAGCGGCCGGCGGCTGCCGCTGATCGCCGCGATGTCGATGCCGAGGTCGTGCGCGAAGTGCTGGCCCTTCGGCGTCAGCGACAGTTCGGCGTCGTCGTAGCTGATCAGGCCACGCCGCGTGAGGTGATCGAACATCTGCACGCCGCGGTCACCGGCGAGATGGTCGTAACACACGCGCGCCTCGCGCAGCGCGGGGTCCTTCGGCCCGGTGCGGACACGGCGATGGCCGGCATGGGCGGCGAGCCCCATCAGGGCTTCGAGCGCCGCGGCGACCTCCTCTCCGCTGATGCGGAAATAGCGGTGGCGGCCCTGCTTCTCGGGTGACAGCAGGCCGCCGGCCATGAGCTTGGCGAGGTGCGAGCTTGCGGTCTGCGGCGTGACGCCGGCTTCGCCGGCGAGTTCGCTCGCGGTCAGCGCGCGGCCGTCCATCAGGGCGGTGAGCATGTTGGCGCGGGCCGGATCGCCGATCAGGGAGCCGAGCAGCGCGATGTCGGGGCCTGTCTTCATGGCCCGGAGCGTAGTCGATGAACGGTGGCCGCGGCAATCGCACAGTCGGTGCAACACTTCGATATCGGTCGAACCATTCCGGATGCGCGCGCGGCTAGGGTCCGACTCTCTGTCGTTTGAGCGAGGGCTGTCATGACCATCACCGTCTTCATCCGCTACCGCATCGATCCGTTCAAGGCCGCCGCCTTCGAGGCCTATGCCCGCCGCTGGCTCGCGATCATCCCGGCCTGCGGCGGCGATCTCGTCGGGTACTGGATGCCCCACGAGGGAACCAACGACGTCGCGTTCGGCCTGATCTCGTTCCCGTCGCTGGCGGACTATGAGGCCTATCGCGCCCGGCTGCGCGCCGACGCCGCCGGGCGGGAGAATTTTGCGGTCGCGACCGAGCAGCGCTTCATCCTCGGCGAGGAGCGCACCTTCCTGCGTCAGGTGGAGGAAACTCCAGCCGGGTGACGAGCCGCCGGGGCAGGTCTGTACGCGACGTGCCTGAAATCGCTGTTCCATCCGTTGAAGCATCGGGGATGCCCGACGAGGAGAGCGACGGATGGCGATGGCGGTCGGCCGAATGCTGGAGACGGCCATCGGCCATTACAATGCTGGCCGGCTGGCCGAGGCCGAGGCGATCTGCGGCGACGTCCTGGCGGTCGCGCCTGATCATGTCGAGACGCTGCATCTGGCGGCGGTCATGGCCTTCGTGTCCGGCCGCGCCGCGCAGGGCGCGGCGCTGCTGCAGCGCGTGTTCGATCTCGCGCCCGATCACGCGGGCGCGTTCGCTACGCTCGGTGACGCGCTGGCGGTGAAGGGCGAGCCGCTTGGCGCCCTCGCCGCGTTTCAGCGCGGCGTCGCGCTGCGGCCACAGGATGTCGATCTCAGGCTCAAGCTCGCCTCCGCGCTGTGTGCGCTCCAGCGCTTTGTCGAAGCGGAAGCCGCCTGCCGCGAGGCGCTGCGGCGGATGCCGGCCTCGCCGCAGGCCGCGTTCAATCTGGCGCTCGCTTTGGCCGGTCAGGGGCGGCGGGAGGAGGCCGCTGACGCCTATCGCGCCGCGATCAGCCACGCTCCGGTGTTCGCCGAGGCCCTGCTCAATCTCGGCAACCTGCTCGTGGATCAGGGACAGCTCGCCGCGGCGATCGACGTCTACCGCCGCGCCGTCGCGGCGCGGCCGGATTTTGCCGATGCCTACCGCAACCTCGCATTGGCGCTGTGCTGGAATGGCGAGGCGGACGCCGCCCTGCAGGCAGGCCGCACGGCGGTGTCGCTGCGGCCCGGGGAGGTGGACGGCCACATCTTGATGGGGGAGGTGCTGCAGGCGCTCGATCGTTCCGACGCCGCGATCGACGCCTATCGCCACGCCCTGCTGCTCAGTCCCGACGATCCGCGCGCCCATTGCGGGCTTGGTGCGGCGCTGTATCGCCAGGGCGCGTTCGACAAGGCTCTCGCGTCCTACCGGCGCGCGACTGCCGCCGCGCCGGACAATGTCGAGGCGCTCAGGCTGACCGGCCTGATCCTGCACGAGAGTCAGCGGCTCGATGAGGCGCTGACGGCTTATCGGCAGACGTCTGTGCTCGCGCCGGACGATCCGGTGATTCTCAGCAATCTCGGCGCCTGCCTCTATGAGCTGGGACAGTTCGACGAAGCCATCGTCGTCCTGCAGCAGGCTTTGGCGCTCGCCCCCGATCATGCCCCGGCGCATACCAATCTCGGCATCATTCATGAAGCGATGGATCGTCCGGCGGAGGCGGTGGCGGCCCATCGCCGCGCCGTCGCCGCCGACCCGGCCTACGCCAAGGGGCACGCCAATCTCGCAGTAGCCTTGCGCAATCTCGGTGCGATCGACGAGGCGGTCGAGGTGTCGCAGCGTGCGGTGACGCTCGCGCCGAAGGAGCCGCTGACCCGCTACAACCACGCCCATCTGCTGCTGCTCAACGGCGATCTGCCGAACGGGCTGCGCGAATATGAATGGCGCGGCCGCAGCAAGGTGCTGTCCGATGGTGAGCAGGCGTTCGATGCGCCGCAATGGCAGGGGGACGACCTCAACGGCCGGACGCTGCTGCTGCATGCCGAATACGGCCTCGGTGATACGCTGCATTTCGTTCGCTACGTGCCGCGGGCCGCGGCGATGGGCGGGGCCGTCGTGCTGCAGGTCCAGCCGGCGCTGGTGTCGCTGCTGCAGCGCTCGTTCGACGTGCCGGTGATCGCGCGCGGCGAGCCGCTGCCGCCGTTCGACCTTCAATTGCCGTTGATGGGGCTGCCGCGGGTGTTCGGCACGACGCTGGATACGATCCCCGCACAGGTGCCCTATCTCGTGCCGGATCCTGCCAAGCGCGACGCCTGGCGTCGGGCGGTCGCGCCGGATGCGGCGTTCAAGGTCGGCGTGGTCTGGGCGGGCAACCCCCGCCACAAGGGCGATCGGTGGCGCTCGCTGTCGGCTGAAGCCGTGTTGCCGTACCTGGCGATGGCCGGCGTGCAGCTCTACAGCCTGCAGAAGGAGCCGCGCCCGGCCGATGCCGCGGTGCTGGCGCAGCTCGACGGCACCGTCATCGACCTCGCTCCTGCGCTCGGCGATTTCGCCGACACCGCGGCGGCGATCGAAGCGCTCGACCTGGTGATCGCGGTGGACACGTCGGTCGCCCATCTCGCCGGCGCGCTCGGCCGGCCGGTCTGGCTGCTGCTGCCCTATGCGCTCGATTGGCGCTGGCTGCGCGATCGCGAGGACAGTCCGTGGTATCCGACGATGCGGCTGTTCCGTCAGCCCGCGCCCCAGGCGTGGCAGCCGGTGCTCGCGCGCGCGGCCGAGGCGCTGGCGCGGGTGGTTGCCGGAGAGCCGGGGCGATCGCGGCGGCAGGCCATCGCGTGACCTGATACGGCCGGCCGATCAGTCGAGGCCTGCGCGCTTCTGCTTCTGCGTGGCGCCCTTCGGCACCACCGTGCCCGGGGCCGGTGTGCCGCGCGGCGTGTCCGCCGGCGCGGCGGCATTCGAATCGGTGAGGTCGGCGCTGGCCGGCATCACTTTCATCTCGCCGAGCTTGGCGCGGACCTCCGCGGTCAGCCCCGGATAGCTGGCGACCGGGGTGAAGTCGGCGGTGCCACCGCCGCGTCCGCCGGCATAGGCGACGAGGCCGTCGGCCGTGGCGATGATATCGCCGGGCCGCAGGGTGCCGTCGAGCGAGATGTCGATCGGCGCGAGCCCGGTCGAATCACGGCCGTTGCAGGTACAGTCGGCCTTCAGCGCCTTGCGGTAGCCGTAGGCATTGTCGCTGTCGGCATAGCGCTCGCCGGTCGCGGCGATGGCGCCGTCGATGTTGCTGCCGAAATAGACCTTGGTGGCGCTGGCCGGGCAGAACGCCTGGCACAGCTGGGCCGGCGTCATGCTGCCGCGGGCCTGCACCGGAAAATAGCGTCCGTCGCAGCTGCGCACGCAGTAGCCGGTCGTGCGGCCGGCGTCGGCGCGCGGCGCGGGCGCAGCCGCGGGTGGCGGCGCGGGGTTGAGGCCGAAGGGATCGAAGGTGTTGGTCTGCGATCCGCGCTGGGGAGCGCCGCCGTTGAACAGGAAGTCCAGAAAGCCGGCAGAAGCGCGGTCGGTGATGGACGCGCCGGCAGCGAGAGCGATGGCAGCGGTCAGCACCAGTCGGCGCACAACGTCAGATTTCTTGAGCACCGCCGACCCCACGCCAAGCATCACGCCAAGCCATTCCCAAGCCATTCTCAAGTCATTCTCAAGCCGCCGAGCCCGTTCGCTCCGGCGCGGGCACATTATCGAAAGATGGTAAACGAGCGGTGAGCGAGGGCCGCCGCGCGTCGATGTCACCAGCGGTAATGCGGTATTCGACATCGAGTCGCGGCAAGCTAGATGCCGAACAGTGACAGCACGATGAACACCGGAAGCAGGATCGCGAACGACCACGCCATGTAGCCGAAGAAGCCCGGCATGTTGACGCCGCGCTCGCTGGCGATGGCGTAGACCATGAAGTTCGGCGCATTGCCGATATAGGTGAGCGCGCCCATGTACACCGCGCCCATGGAGATCGCCGCCAGCGTCGGCGCCAGCGTCGTCATCAGGTCGCTTGCATCGCCGCCGGCGAGGCCGAAGAACACCAGATACGTCGGCGCGTTGTCGAGAAAGCCCGACAGCATGCCGGTGAGCCAGAAATACATCACGTTGTGCGGGTCGCCGTTATGGGTGGTCACCGCGGAGAGCAGCGGCGCGAACGGTCCGTCGGCGCCGGCCTGCAGCATCGCCATCACCGGGATGATGCAGATGAAGATCGTGGCGAACAGGACCGCCACCTCGCGGATCGGCTCGAAGCTGAAGCCGTTGGCCTCGCGGTGCTCGTCGGGCGTCAGCCACAGCGACAGCAGGGCGATGACGACGAGCGCGGCATCGCGCAGCAAGTTTTGCAGCTCGACCGGGGTGCCGTAGATGTCGAAGGTGATGCCGGCCCGCCAGAACGCCGAACCGAGGATGGCGGCGATGATCAATGCGATCAGCACAAGGTTGATCAGGCCATGAACTTGAATGGCGAGCGGCGGGGACTTGCCCGCCGGCTCGCGCCGTGCCTGCACGACATCGATCGCGATGAAGACGGCGAGCAGCGCCACGGTGACGAGCAGGGTCTGCAGCCAAAGATGCTGGGTGGTCCAGAAGAACGAGATGCCGCGCAGGAAGCCGAGGAACAGCGGCGGGTCGCCGAGCGGCGACAGTGCGCCGCCGATGTTGCAGACCAGGAAAATGAAGAACACCACCACGTGAGCGTTCGACTGGCGATGCTCATTGGCGCGCAGCAGCGGCCGGATCAGGATCATCGCCGCGCCGGTGGTGCCGACCACGCTCGCGATCGCCGTGCCGAAGGCGAGGATGACGGTGTTGACGAGCGGCGTGCCGCGCAGGTTGCCGGTGACGAGAATGCCGCCGGCCACCACATAGAGCGCGAAGATCAGGACGATGAAGCTGAGGTACTCGCCGAGCGCGGCATGGACGAAGGCGGCGCCCGCGGCCGGGGCTCCGTACAGCCAGGCCATCGGGGCGAGGGTGGCGACCGCCCAGGCGAGCGCCAGCTTGTCGTAGTGGCGGTGCCAGAGATGGGCGAACAGCAGCGGGCCGGTGGCGATGGTGAGCAGGATGCCGACGAACGGCAGCGCCCAGGCCCAGCTCAGATGCGCACCGTCGAGCGTGGCCTCAGAGGCGGCCAGCGCGCCGGACGACGTCAGCAGGGAGAGAACTGCGGCGGCGAGCAGCCGTAACACCATGACCAGGCCCCGTTGAAACAGGAGGCTGGCCTAGCAAACAACGCGATCGATCGCAAAGGCGGGGAGTGGGCGACAGCGTGGCGGTGGCGTGGCGCCCCGCCGCGGCCGTCACGGCTTGAGGAACTCGCTGGCCTTGTAGAGCGAGCGGAACGGAATGCCGGCGTCGCGGAAGGCTTCGGTGGCGCCTTCCTCGCGGTCCACCATGGTGAGCACCAGGGCGACCTCGCCGCCGGCGTCGCGCACGGCGTGCGCCGCCTTGATCGCGGAGCCGCCGGTGGTGGTGACGTCCTCGACGATCACCACGCGCTTGCCCACCAGCGTCTCGCCCCTGGCGAGGCCTTCCACCGAGAGCCGCGCGCCATGCTCCTTCGGCTTCTTGCGCACGAAGAAGGCGGCGATCGGGTGGCCCTTGATCCATGACAGCTGGGCGATGGCGCCGGCGAGCGGCACCGCGCCCATCTCGAGGCCGCCGACATAGTCGAGGTTGTCGTCCTTGAGCGTCTCGTAGGTCAGCTCCGCGAGCAGCGAGGCGCCCTCGGGGTGCAGCATGGTCGGTTTCAGGTTGAAATAGAAATCGCTCTTGCGGCCCGACGCCAGGGTGATCTCACCGCGCCCGAAGGAGCGCTTGGCGATGATGTCGGCGAGGCGGGCACGGGCAGCGGATTTGGACACGGACGGATCTCGGGCTCGGGAATTTGCCGAGTTTTAGCGGGGCCGGGCCGGCAATGCCAGAGCCCTGTCCGTCCCTCAACAGGCCCTCGCCGGTCCGTCAGGGCTGGCCGATCCCGGTCCAGCCGATCAGGGCGCCCGCCGCCAGCAGCCACAGCGGGTGGATGCGGCTGCCGAGGGTCGCCGCGGCGCAGGCTGCGGTGATGGCGACCAGGATCCATTCATGGTCCGAGGCCTGCGCGATCAGCATGGCGCTGGCGGCCACGAGGCCCACGGTCATGGGCACCAGGGCGGTCTGGATGATGCGCCGCCAGGGGTGATCCTTGAAGCGCTGCCACAGCCGCATGACCACCCCCGTGAGCACGGAACTCGGCCCGAACTTGGCCACGGAGGTCACCAGCAGGCCCTGCCAGCCGGCGACATGCCAGCCGACCAGCGGCACGATCATCATGTTGGGGCCCGGCGCCGCCTGGGCCAGCGCGAACATCGCGGTGAAGTCGCGGGCCGTCATCCAGTGGTGGACGTCCACCACCTGGCGCTGCATCTCCGGCAGGATGGTGTTGCCGCCGCCGAACGCCAGCAGCGACAGCTGGGCGAAGATCAGGGCGAGGGCGATCAGCACCGAGGTCATCGCTCCAGCCTCCAGGTCGCGAGGATGCTCAGCGCTGCCAGCCCGAGCATGGTCGGCAGCAGCGGCCAGCGCAGCCAGCCGATGGCGACGAAGCACAACAGTGCGATCACGATGGCCACCGGCCGGCGGCGGATCGGCCAGGCGATCTTCGCCGCCATCGCGACCAGCAGGCCGGCCGCCGCGGCGGCGAGGCCGGCGAACAGGTGCTGGACATGCGGATCGTTCTGGAACCGGTCGTAGACGAAACCGAGCAGCACGACGATCGCCGTCGGGGCGGCGATCAGCCCCGTGAGCGAGGCGACAGCGCCGGCAAGGCCGCGAAAGTGCAGGCCGATGGCGACCGACAGGTTGATGATGTTGCCGCCGGGCAGGAACTGGCAGAGGCCGAGCAGCTCGGTGAATTCGGCGCCGGTGAGCCAGCGGCGGTCCTCGACGATCATCCGCCGCGCCAGCGGCAGCACACCGCCGAAGCCGGTCAGCCCGAGAACGAGGAAGCCGGCGAAGAGATCGCCGACGGTCGGCGGCTCACGGGTGTCGGACATCGGAACTTCGGCGGCTGCGTCCATGGGGTGCTCCGCGCCCGGCGGCGGCCGGACGGCTCAAGAACCGGCGTAAAGCACAGTACGGAGCGTGTCCAATATATGGATTAGCTATTTGCCATATCGCATAGATATGCCTATCAGGCCCGGCGCGTCTCCAGCGCCATCCGCACCGCGAGGGCGGCGAGCACCGTGCCCATCAGCCAGCGCTGCAGCTTCAGCCAGGTCGGCCGGGTGCTGAAGAACAGCGCGATCGAGCCGGCGGCGAGCGAGATCAGCGCGTTGACGCTGACGCTGACCGTGATCTGGATCATGCCCAGCACCACCGATTGGGTCAGCACGCCGTGTGCCGGATCGATGAACTGCGGCAGCAGCGCGAGATACAGCATCGCGATCTTCGGATTGAGCAGGCTGGTGAGGAAGCCCATGGCGAACAGCCGCCGCGGGCTGTCGATGCTCAGCGTCTTCACTTGCAGCGGCGAGCGGCCGTTCGGCTTGAGCGCCTGCCAGGCCATCCACAGCAGATAGGCGACGCCGGCGAAGCGCAGCGCGTCATAGGCATAGGGCACCGCCATCATGAACGCGGTGATGCCGAACGCGGCGGACAGCATGTAGACCACGAAGCCGAGCGCCACGCCGCCGAGCGAGATGATGCCTGCCATCGGTCCTTGCGTGATCGAGCGCGACAGCAGGTAGATCATGTTCGGGCCCGGCGTCAGCACCATGGCGAACGCGACCAGCGTGAAGGCGAGCAGCGACGTGGAGGACGGCATGGCGATGGTCCGGCATGAAGGTGATGTGTGAAGAGATATCCGATCGCGCGTCGTCGCAGTAGGTGCGCGTGCGAAGGGCTGGCCTGCGTGATGCGCTGGAAATGCCGATGATTTCGGTGCAATTGCACCGAGTGCGGCCGTGCGTGGGTGTGCTGCGGCCGACGCCGAACCGTGCGCGATGAAGGCTGTGCGCGCAGCACGTTGCGGCTTGCGCGCCGTCGCTCGTCGCAAAAATCTTGCTAAGCCGCGCGCACAATCTTGATGCAGCCATATTCGCCGTCTAGTTGCACGCTCCCTTCGTGAGGCCTCGGGTCCGGGTTCGACAAGCCCGGCTGGCGCGATCTGCTCTGCAGTCTCGTGTTCCGCCGTGCGAAGGATGGAGTGCAAGCTCATGGCGAGCAGCGGGCGTGTCGCCCGAAGGCGCGGTTCGATTCCGGTCACTTCAAGCCACCAAGGATAGCTCAGTAGGTTAGAGCAGATGAATCATACTCATCCTGTCGCGGGTTCGATTCCCGCTCCAAAGCTCCGGTTTAGCCTGAAAAGCTAACTCCCTCTGAAGGAGACCGGACGCGCTTCAGTCGAAGTCCGGTCGTTGCGCCGCAAGGCGTCCGCGCTCGTTCTCCGACACTGCAAGACCGGCTCTGCGCCGCGGCGGATACCGCCGGCGTCGACGACGGATGTCGCATGCGTCACGCTCGGCCGCGGCCGTGCGAACGCCTGCGTGCGCCCGCCGCTACGCTGGCTTAAGCCAAGGCCCGCCGACCGTGCGGGAAGCCGCGTCCGGTTCTCCACTCCTTGATCCGTGAAGCCTTCGCTTGCCGGCAGGTGCCGGCGAGCCAACTCTGGAGACGTGCAATGATCAGGCAGCTGTTTGTGCTGCGCGTGACGGTTCGGGATGGCGAGCGCGCCATGCTGACGCGTGACGGTCGGCTCGAGCGCGTGCTCGAACCCGGCCGTCACCGGATCTTCGATCCGCGGCGGCGTTATGCCGCCGAGACATTCCAGGTCACGCGTGCCGAATTCCCGGCCGATCGCTACGCCGTGCTCAAGGCGGCGCACCCCGATCTCATCGCGCCGCTGTTCGAGGCGGTGGAGACCAAGGCGAACGAGATCGCCATCGTCAGTCTCGACGGTCGTCCGGCGCACCTGATGCTGCCCTGGCAGACGCGGGTGTTCTGGAAGGTCGCGACGCATGTCGAGGTCGAGCGCATCGATGTCGCACGTGAACCGCGGGTCGACGCGCGGCATCTCGCGATGCTCGATCGCACGCGGGTGACGCCGCTGACCGAGGCGGTGATCGAGAACCACGAAGCCGGCCTGCTCTACCTTGAGGGTCGGCTGGTGGAGCGGCTTGCGCCCGGTCGGCATGCGTTCTGGACCGTGGGCCGCAAGGTCGAGGTCAAGCGCCTCGATCTGCGTCCCCAGACCGTCGAGATCACGGCGCAGGAGATCCTGACCAGGGATCGCATCGCGCTGCGGGTCACCCTGACCGCGTTCCGCCGGATCGTCGATCCGGAGCGCGTGATGGCGACGGTGCCGGATGTCGACGCCTGGCTGTACCGCCTGGCGCAGTTCGCGATCCGCGAGGCGGTGGCTGGCCGCACCCTCGACGAGGTGCTGTCGGCGAAGACGACGCTCGACGCGGAGCTGCGCGCCTATGTCGGCGGGCGGGTCGCCGACAGCGGCGTCGAGGTCACCGAGCTCGGCGTCAAGGACGTGATCCTGCCCGGCGAGATCCGTGAGCTGGTGAACAAGGTGGTGGAGGCGGAGCGGCTCGCCAAGGCGAACCTGATCCGCCGCCAGGAGGAGACCGCGGCGACGCGATCGCTTCTGAACACCGCGCGGCTGATGGAGGAGAACCCGCTCCTGCTCCGCCTCAAGGAGCTGGAGTCGCTCGAGCGGCTGGTCGAGAAGGTCGGTCGCATCGATCTCCATGCCGGCGAGGGCCAGGGCTTTGATGCCCTGCTGACCAAGCTCGTTCGCCTCAAGGCGCCGGAGAGCGCGTAAACAGAAGGGCCGCCCACGGGGGGCCCTTCGTCGTTTCGGCATGCAGGTGCAAGCGCCCGGCAGGCTCTTTTGATATCAGCGCCGCGTGCTGACGGCGAACCAGACGGCGATGCCGACCAGCAGCACCGCGAGGATGCGGCGTACGACGCGCCGCTTGTCGGGGCTGTCGATGCGGTGCTGCAACGTGCCGGCCAGCAGCACGATCATCAGATGGATCGCGGTGGCGACGGCGACATAGATCGCCGACAGCGCGAGCGTTTGCGCCCGGACGGCGCCGAGGTCGACACGGATGAAATCCGGCAGGATGGCGATGTAGAAGATCGCGGCCTTGGGATTGAGCAGGTTGGTCAGGAGGCCGCGCCGGAACGCGACGCCGGGCGCGATCGTGCCGTCGGCATCCGCCGCGTCGCTATCCGTCTCGCTCCGCCAGCCATCCCAGGCGAGCCACAGCAGGTAGACGACGCCGGCCCAGCGCAGGATCTCGTAGAGCAGCGGCGAGCCGTCGATCAGTGCGGCGAGACCGAGCGCGGCGGCGATGCCATAGACCGACAGGCCAAGCGCGATGCCGGCAACCGCGGCGAGGCCGACGCGTGTGCCGTTCGACAGCGACAGCGCGGCCAGATAGGCCATGTTCGGCCCCGGCGTGATCTCGATGACCAGGGCCGTGAGCGCGAACGCGGCCCAGCTGCCGAGCATGGCGGCGTTGATGATGGTCACGCTAATGCGCTTCGTCCCAGTTGTGCGCGGCGCGGGCGTCGACGTGCAGCGGCACCGACATCACCACCGCCGGGAACGGCGCATCCTGCATCACCTCTTGCACCACGGGCAGGGTCTTCTCGACCTCGTCGTCGGGCACCTCGAAGATCAGTTCGTCGTGCACCTGCAGCAGCATCTGCGCCGACAGCTTCCTGGCAGCGAGCGCGCCTTCCATGCGGACCATGGCGCGGCGGATGATGTCGGCGGCGGAGCCCTGCAGGCGGGCATTGATCGCGGCGCGCTCGTTGAAGGCGCGGTGCGAGGGGTTGGGCGAGCGGATATCCGGGTAGTGGCACTTGCGGCCGAACAGCGTCACCACATAGCCGTGCTCGCGGCAGAAATCGCGGGTCTGGTCCATGTAGGCGCGGATGCCCGGGAAGCGCTCGAAATACTTCTTGATGTAGCTCGACGCCTCCTCGCGCGGAATGCCGAGCTGGTTGGCGAGCCCGAAGGCCGAGATGCCGTAGATGATGCCGAAGTTGATCGCCTTGGCGCGGCGGCGGACTTCCGCCGGCATGTCCTTGATCGGCACGCCGAACATCTCGGAGGCGGTCATCGCGTGGATGTCGAGGCCGTCCTGGAACGCCTGCCTGAGCGAGGGGATGTCGGCGATCTCTGCCAGGAGCCGCAGCTCGATCTGCGAGTAGTCCGCAGACACCAGCTTGTGGCCCTTGGTCGACACGAAGGCGCGGCGGATCTTGCGGCCATCCTCGGTGCGCACCGGAATGTTCTGCAGGTTGGGCTCCGACGACGACAGCCGCCCGGTGGTGGTGGACGCCAGCGAGTAAGAGGTGTGGATGCGGTTGGTCTGCGGGTGCACGAAGGTCGGCAGCAGGTCGGTATAGGTCGACTTCAGCTTGGTGACCTGGCGCCATTCGAGAATCCGCTTCGGGAATTCGTGGCCCTGCTCGGCGAGGTCGTCGAGGATCGAGGCGGAGGTCGACCATGCGCCGGTCTTGGTCTTGGTGCCGCCGGGCATGCCCATCTTGCCGAACAGCACGTCGCCGAGCTGCTTGGGGCTGCCGGGATTGATCGGCTCGCCGGCCATCTCCTGGATCTCGGCTTCCAGCCGCGCCGCGGTCTGGGCGAAATCGCCGGACAGCCGCGCCAGCTCCTGGCGGTCGATCGAGATGCCGCGGCGCTCCATGCGCGCGAGCACTGCAGCCATCGGCCGTTCCAGCGTCTCGTAGACGGTGTTCATGCGCTCGGCGATCAGGCGCGGCTTCAGCACCTCCCACAGCCGCAGCGTGACGTCGGCGTCCTCGGCGGCGTATTCGGTGGCCTTGTCGATCGACACCTGATCGAAGGTGATCTGGTTCTTGCCGGTGCCGGCGACGTCGGTGAAGGCGATCGGCGAATGCCCGAGCCATTTCTCCGACAACGGATCCATGCCATGCGCGCCGCGGCCGGCGTCGAGCACGTAGGACATCAGCATGGTGTCGTCGATCGGCGCGATGGCGATGCCGTGCTGCAGGAAAACGAGCGCGTCGAACTTGAGGTTCTGGCCGATCTTGAGCACGCCCGGGTCTTCCAGCAGCGGCTTGATGGTCGCGAGCGCGTCCGCCGGCTTGATCTGGTCCGGCGCGAGGCCGCCGGCGAACAGGCCGGCGCCTTCGCCGCCCTCCTGGTGGATCAGCGGCACATAGCAGGCGTCGTTCGGGCCGAGCGCGAGCGAGAAGCCGCACAGTTCGGCCTGCATCGGATCGAGGCTGGTGGTCTCGGTGTCGACGGCAAGGTGGCCGAGCTCCTTGGCGCGGGCGACCCAGCCTCTCAGTTCGTCCGTCGTGCGGACGGTGGCATAGGCCTTGGCGTCGAACTTGCCGTTCTGCGCGGCTGCCGCGCGCGCGGCGGCCAGCGCCTGCGGCGTCCGCGTGCCGGCGGGGGGCTTGGCCGCGGCTTGCGCCGGAGCGGCCGCGGGCTTGCCGTCGTCGAACGGCAGCATGGGCGCGGCGTCCGTGGCGGCGGGAGCCGCTGCGCTCTTCAGGCCGCTGTCGGCGGAGATTTCTGCCGCATTGATCTCGGCATAGTCGGCGACGCGCTTGGTGAGGGTGCTGAATTCCATCGCCTTGAGGAAGGCGATGAGGTGCCGGGCGTCGGGATCGTGCACTGCGAGGTCGTCGAGCGGCACGTCCAGCTTCACGCGGTCGTCGAGCTGCACCAGCTTCTTCGAGATGCGCGCCTTCTCGGCATTTTCGATCAGCGCCTCGCGGCGCTTGGGCTGCTTGATCTCGCCGGCGCGCGCCAGCAGCGTTTCGAGGTCGCCGTATTCGGTGATCAGCTGCGCTGCGGTCTTGATGCCGATGCCGGGCACGCCCGGCACGTTGTCGACGGAGTCGCCGGCGAGCGCCTGCACCTCGACCACCTTGTCGGGCGGCACGCCGAACTTCTCGACCACCTCGGGGATGCCGATACGGCGGTCCTTCATGGTGTCGTACATCACGATGCGCTCGGTCACGAGCTGCATCAGGTCCTTGTCGGACGACACGATGGTGACGGTGGCGCCGCGCTGGTCGGCCTGCCGGGCATAGGTCGCGATGAGGTCGTCGGCCTCGAAGCCGCCCTGTTCCAGGCACGGCAGCTCGAACGCCTTCACCGCCTCGCGGATCAGGCCGAACTGCGGGATCAGGTCCTCGGGCGCCGGCGGCCGGTGCGCCTTGTAGTCGGGATAGAGTTCGTTGCGGAACGTGACTTCCGACTTGTCGAACACGATGGCGAGATGGGTCGGCTGGTTGTCCTTGGGCATGTCGCGCAGCAGCTTCCACAGCATGTTGCAGAAGCCGAGCACCGCGTTGACCTGCAGCCCGTCCGATTTGCGGTTGAGCGGCGGCAGCGCATGATAGGCGCGGAAGATGTAGGACGATCCGTCGACCAGGAACAGATGGTCGCCCGTCTTCAGGGCGGGAGCGGACACGGGCGTGGCGGTCGCGGCGGCGGTGCTGGGCTTTTTGGACATGGCGGCAATGTAGGGAGTTTTGCTGGTCATGGCACCTGTTCCGGCGCGGCTGCGCACCGGAATTTTTGTCATCCGGCCTTCATGCATTCGCCGAGGAAGGTCATCACCGCGCGGACCGCCGGCACCAGGCGCAGGTCGCGATGGACCAGCAGCCAGACGTCGCGGCTGATCGGCTTGTGCGCCACCGCGTGGCGCCGCAACTGCGGCTCGCCGTCGCCGAGATAGTGCGGCAGCGCGGCGAGGCCGAGGCCGGCGCGTGCCGCCGCGATCTGGGTTTCGAGGTCGTTGGTGCGCAGCACGACCTCGCGGGTGCCGACGATCGCGCGCAGCCAGATTTCCTGGGGCGAATCCGCCATGGTGGCGTCATAGCCGATGAAGGCGAAAGCGTGCGGCGGGGTCTCCTTGAGGTAGGCCGCCGTGCCGTAGAGGCTGAAGCCGAAGCTGCCGATCTTGCGCACGATCAGGGCGGTCTCGACCGGGCGCAGCAGCCGCAGCGCGAGGTCCGCTTCGCGGCGGTTGAGCGATGCGCGGCGTTTCTCGCCGATCAGCTTGATGCGGATCCCCGGGTGGCGCTGCCGCAGCCGGATCAGTTGCGGGGCAATCACCGCGCTCGCGAAGGTCGGCGGCGCGCTGATGGTCACTTCGCCGTCGACGCCGGGCTGTGCCGCCTGCGCCGCGCGGCCGACGGCGAATGCAGCCTCCTCCATCGGCGCGGCGACGGCGGCGATGCGCCGGCCGTCGTCGGTCAGCGTGGTAGTCCGCGCCCGGCGGTCGACGAGCTTCAGTCCCGTTGATGCCTCGAGCGCAGCGACGCGCCGCGCCACCGTGGCGTGATCGACGCCGAGCGCGCGGGCCGCGGCCGACAGCGTGCCTTCGCGCGCCAGCACCACGAAGTGCCGCAGATCCTCCCAGTCCGGCATTGTGCGAATTCTCACATCTAGAATGCAGATCTGCGCAATTTCGCATATTTCGCGGCACCGCCATAGTCCTGGTCCAACGAACGGAACTAAGGAGACGAGCCATGGTCATGACGAAGGTGGTCCGGGTGAGAGCGCCCGGCGGCGTCGAGCAGTTCGAGGTCGCCGACATCGCGCTGCCGCCGCCGGCGCCCGACGAGATCCGCATCCGCCAGACCGCGATCGGGGTGAACTTCGTCGACATCTACCAGCGCGCCGGGCTCTACCCGATGCCGCCGGCGGGCATTCCCGGTGTCGAGGGCGTCGGCGTGGTCGCAGCCATCGGCGCCGATGTCACGTCGCTCGCGGTCGGCGACCGCGTCGCCTATGCCGGCACCCCGGTCGGCGCCTATGCCGCCGAACGCAACCTGCCGGCCTGGCGTGGCATTCGGCTGCCCGCGGCGCTGGCGGACGCGCAGGTCGCGTCGGTGTTCGTCAAGGGCATCACCGCGCACATGCTGCTGCACAAGGTCTATCCGGTCGCCGAAGGCACGCGCGTGCTCGTGCACAGCGCGGCGGGCGGGCTCGGACAGCTGCTGACGCGCTGGGCCGCGTATCTCGGCGCCGGCGTGATCGGCACCGTCGGATCGGAAGCCAAGGTGGCCGCGGCGCGCGCCGCCGGTGCGCAGCATGTCATCGTCGGCCGCGATGCCGATTTCGGCGCCCGCGTCGCGGAGATCACCGCCGGGCGGGGCGTCGACGTCGCGTTCGACGGCGTCGGCGGGCAGACGCTGCTGCGCACCTTCGCTTGCGTGCGGCCGTTCGGCGTGGTGGCGAGCATCGGCCAGGCGGCCGGTCAGATTCCGCCGGTCGAGGTCAGCGAGCTCGGGCCGCGGCGCAGCCTGATGCTCGCGCGCCCCAGCGTGCTGGCGTACATGAACGACCCCGCGGACTATCGCCGCGCGGCGGACGCGGTGCTGACGGCGATGGAGGCGGGAATCCTGCGCGGCGAGGGCATGGCCTATCGCCTCGAGGATGCGGCGCGCGCCCAGGCCGAGCTGGAGGCGGGCCGCACCAGCGGCGCGCTTTACCTGGTGCCGTGAGGCCCGCGCAGTGTCATTCCGCCGCCTGCAGCGTCGGGCGGCGGAGCACGCGCGGCGCGATCCAGAAGCGGTCGGGGCGCTCGTACAGGAAGTTGAGGCGGGTGCCGCGCGCGGCCCACCACATCCCGAGCGCGCCGAGCACCCCGGCGATGTTGACCAGCAGCGACACCACGCCGATGTCGGCGATCACGCCGGTCTTGAGCAGCAGCGTCCGCGTTGCAGCCATCGGCAGGAAGAAGCCGAGATAGATGACGATAGAGTGCTCGCCGCAGTAGCGCAGCGCGTCGAGCCAGCGCATCTTGGCGAGCAGCGTGCCGGTCACGATGATGGCGCAGGCGCCGGCATAGCCGAGCACGAGCGAGATCAGCGGCCATTCGCTGACGCCGGCATAAACAAGACCCGCGTCCACCAGCGCCCACAGTCCGAGGCCGGCGAGCGCGAGGGCGCCGTGGCGACGCGCGGCGTCCGACAGCGCGAAGACATAATCGGCGAGCAGGTAGCCGGTATAGAAGTAGACGAACCGTGAGGCGAACTCGTCGACGATCGTCGAGCCGGTGTGGGGGATGTGCAGCATTTCGAGCGCTGCTGCGGCCGCCCAGATCAGGATCGGCGGCACGCGCCGCGTCAGCTTGGTGACGACGAAAAAGATCGGCAGCAGGTAGATGAACCACAGCGTGCCGAACGGCTCGATGAGGGTTTTGAGATAGAGCAGGCCGACCTGGGCCCAGCCCTGCTCGGCGGCGAACACCGGCGCCTTGACCGCGAACTGGATCGCCATCCACAGCACGTAGAAGTAGGCGAAATGCACCACCTTGCGGTCGAGATAGGTGCGCCAGTCGCGATCGATCACGCGGGCGAGGAACAGGCCGGAGATCAGGAAGAAGTCCGGCATGCGGAACGGCTTGGCGAAGGCCACGACGAGATGCATGAAGCCCTCGCGGCCGGCGGCCGCCTCCACCCCGAGGGTCGAGTGCATCATCACCACCATGATGATGCAGATGCCCTTGGCATAGTCGACGAAGTCGATCCGCGGCGTGGCAGAGCCGGCCGCTGTGCCGTCGTGAACCATCGATGTGTCGTTTCGTGCCGCCATGGTGCCACTATCGCCCGCTGGGGTTTCTGCTCCCTTTATGGATACAAGAGCCGTGCCGCGGCGGCTCGCCAGCGTGCCGCACCTCTGGTATGAGGCTGCCGCAATCCGCCGTTTCGTTAACCATGCCAGTGCGATAGAGCCCCGGTTCCCGTCTTGCGCACCTTCGACAGCCCTCTCCCGATCGACGCCGTGCTCGGCGACCTGCAGGCCGCGCTCGCCGCGCGCACCGCCACGGTGCTGGTGGCGCCGCCCGGCGCCGGCAAGACCACGCGCGTGCCGCTGGCGCTCCTCGACGAGCCGTGGGTGGGAGACCGCAAGATCATCGTGCTGGAGCCGCGGCGGATCGCCGCGCGCGCCAGCGCCGAGCGCATGGCGAAGACGCTCGGCGAGAAGGTCGGCGATACCGTCGGCTACCGCGTGCGCTTCGGCTCGAAAGTCTCACGCCGCACCCGCATCGAGGTGGTGACCGAGGGCATCTTCACCCGCCAGATCCTCGACGATCCGGAGCTGTCGGGCATCGCCGCGGTGCTGTTCGACGAATTCCACGAGCGCTCGCTCGATGCCGACCTCGGCCTTGCGCTGGCGCGTGACGCGCAGCAGGGGTTGCGCGAGGATCTGCGCATCCTGGTGATGTCGGCGACCCTCGACGGCGCGCGGGTGGCGAAGCTGCTCGGTGACGCGCCGGTGGTGGAGAGCGAGGGCCGCGCGTTCCCGGTCGAGACGTGCTATCTCGGCCGCAAGGTCGATTTCACCATCGAGCGGCAGATGGCGGATGCCATCGCCGCCGCGCTGCGCACCGATGCCGGCTCGGTGCTGGCGTTCCTGCCCGGCGCCGCCGAAATCCGGCGCACCCAGACCATGCTCGCCGAGCGCATCCACGATGCCAGCATCGATGTCGTGCCGCTGTTCGGCGCCATGGAGGCCGCGGCGCAGGACCGTGCCATCGCGCCGGCGCCCAGGGGCAGCCGCAAGGTGGTGCTGGCGACCTCGATCGCCGAGACGTCGCTGACCATCGAGGGCGTGCGCATCGTGGTGGATTGCGGGCTCGCGCGGGTGCCGCGCTATGAGCCCGATATCGGCCTGACACGGCTCGAGACGGTGCGCGCGTCGCGCGCCGCGGTCGACCAGCGGCGCGGCCGCGCCGGCCGCACCGAGCCCGGCGTGTGCTATCGTTTGTGGGACGAGCCGCAGACTGCGTCTTTCGAGCCTTATACGCGGCCCGAAATCCTGTCGTCCGACCTGTCGCCGCTGCTGCTCGACCTCGCCCAGTGGGGCGTGCGCGATCCCGGCCAGCTCGCCTTCCTCGATCCGCCGCCGGCGCCGGCATTGAGCGAGGCGCGGGCACTGCTGGAAGAGCTCGACGCGCTCGACGGCGATGGCCGCATCACCACCGAGGGCAAAAGCCTGCGCGCCCTGGCGCTGCCGCCGCGGCTCGCGCGCATGATCGTGGATTCGCACCGGCTCGGCGGCGGCGCCGAGGCGGCCACGATCGCCGCCATCGTGACCGAGCGCGGCCTCGGTGGCGACAGCGTCGATCTCGACGCGCGGCTCGATCAGTTTCGCCGCGACCGCTCGCCGCGCGCGGCGCAGGCGCGTCAGCTCGCCGAGCGCTGGGCCGGACAGGTCGCCGCGACGGAAGGCGACGCTCCTGACCAGGCGCCGCCGTCGACTGGCGTGATGCTGGCGCTCGCCTTTCCCGACCGTGTGGCGCGCAACCGCGGCACCGGCGGCTTCGTGCTCGCCAATGGCCGCGGCGCCGCGATCGAGCCGACCTCGGCGCTGGCGCGTGCGCCGTTCGTTGCCGTCGCCGAGCTCACCGGCACCGCGGCGCAAGGCCGCATCCTGCTGGCGGCGCCGATCACGCTGGCCGAGATCGAAGCGCGCTTCGCCGGCCATATCACCACCGACGATGAGATCAGTTTCGACCGCAACGCCGCCGCGCTGCGTGCTCGCCGCCGCACCCGCCTGCATGCCATCGTGCTGGCGGAACAGCCGCTGTCGATCAGGCCGTCAGCGGAGAGTGCTGCGGTGCTGGCGCAGGGGCTGATCGATCGCGGCCTCGATCGCCTGCCATGGTCGAAGCCGCTGAAGCAGTGGCGCGACCGGGTGATGTTCTTGCGCGCCGCCGCGCCCGAAGAATGGCCCGACCTCTCCGATGCGGCACTCGCCGCGCGCCGCGACGACTGGCTGGTGCCGGCGCTGTTCGACAAGACCGCGCTGGCGCAGCTCTCGGCCGGCGATCTCTCGGACGCGGTGATGAATCTCCTGCCCTGGCAGGACCGTGCGCGGCTCGATCGCGAGGCGCCGACCCATTTCGAGGCGCCGACCGGATCGATGATCCCGATCGACTACGAGGCGGAGGAGGGCGCCAAGATCTCGGTGCGCCTGCAGGAGCTGTTCGGCCTCAACCGCCATCCGTCGGTGGCGCAGGACCGCGTGCCGCTGGTGGTCGAATTGTTGTCGCCGGCGCACCGCCCGGTGCAGGTCACGCGCGATCTTCCGGGCTTCTGGCGCGGCAGCTACGCCGCGGTGCGCTCCGACCTGCGCGGACGCTATCCCCGCCACCCCTGGCCGGAGGATCCGGCGAGCGCGGCGCCGACCCGCCGCGCCAAGCCGCGCGGCACCTGAAACGACCGCCATTAACGCTTCGCTCACCCTTTTCGCTGAAATAGGAAAGCTCCGGTGCGGCGTTGAGCGGCGGCGTCCCCGATGGCGTGATTTGATCGCGCCGACGGGTGGGTCAGGCAGGTGTATGCGTCATGCGTAGCATTATGATCTTCGCCGCCATCATGATCGTGGCCGGAACCCTGATGGCTGAGCTTGCCGACCGGCTGACATCGGCGGCGCCTGCGAAAGCCGCGACGGTCGCGCCCGTTGCAACCCAGTCTCCCCAGGCCATGGCCTCCGGTGACCGCACCGTCACCATTCCCCGCGACCAGCGCGGCCACTTCCAGACCGACGGGCGCATCGAGGGCCAGCGTCTCAACTTCATGGTCGACACCGGCGCGTCGGTGGTGGCCCTGACCGAGAACGACGCGGCGCGGATCGGCATGCGCCCCTCCCGCGGCGACTACAATGCCACCGTCACCACCGCCAACGGCACCGTGAAGGGCGCGCGCATCCGGCTCGCCAGCCTCGACGTCGGCGGTCTCGTGGTGCGCGATGTCGACGCCCTGGTGCTGCCTGAAGGGGTGCTGAGCGAGAACCTGCTCGGCCTGTCCTATCTCTCCCGCCTCAAGCGGTTCGAATTCGCCAACGGCCAGATGGTCCTGCAATAAATCCGTCACGAAGCCGGACCTGTTGCGCCGTAATTGATCCCTACCGTCGTGCCGACCCGCCTTTTGAAGCCATTGCGGGCTGAAGGTCTTTTCAGACTTTCCGGCCTCCGCTATGGCTTCATCTTTCCCCGATGACGAGGCCTTTTTTGATGTTTCCGAAGCCGAAAGCCGCGCTGACCCCGAATACCTATGCCTACGAATCCGAGCCGATGGTGAAGGCGACCGGGTTCCGCGAGTACGACGCGCGCTGGCTGTTCAGCAAGGAAATCAACCTGATGGGGGTGCAGGCGCTGGGCATGGGCCTCGGCACCCTGATCGCCGAGCTAGGCCAGAAGCAGGAGATCGTGACCGGCCACGACTTCCGCGGCTATTCGGCCTCGATCAAGTACGCCCTGATTTCCGGCCTGCTCGCCGCCGGCTGCAAGGTCCACGACATCGGCCTCGCGGTGACGCCGATGGCCTACTTCGCGCAGTTCGACCTCGACGTGGCCTGCGTGGCGATGGTCACGGCCTCGCACAACGACAATGGCTGGACCGGCGTGAAGATGGGCGCCAACCGTCCGCTGACCTTCGGCCCCGACGAGATGACGCGGCTCAAGGAGATCGTGCTCAATGCCGACTTCAGGACCGGCAGCGGCGGCTCCTATCAGTTCCACGAGAACTTCCCGGCGCGCTACATCGCCGACCTCACCAACCGTCCCAAGCTGAAGCGCAAGCTCAAGGTGGTCGTCGCCGCCGGCAACGGCACCGCCGGCGCGTTCGCGCCCAAGGTGATGGAGGCGATCGGCTGCGAGGTGATCCCGCTCGATGTCGACCTCGACCACACCTTCCCGAAGTACAATCCCAATCCGGAAGACATGGAGATGCTGCACGCGATCCGCGATGCGGTGCTCGCGCACAAGGCCGATGTCGGTCTCGGCTTCGACGGCGACGGCGATCGCTGCGGCGTGGTCGACGATACCGGCGAGGAGATTTTCGCCGACAAGGTCGGCGTGCTGCTGGCGCGCGACATGTCGGCGCTGCACAAGAACGCGCAGTTCGTCGTCGACGTGAAGTCGACCGGGCTGTTCGTCACCGATCCGGTGCTGCAGCAGCAGGGCGCGACCACGACCTACTGGAAGACCGGCCATTCCTACATGAAGCGCCGTACCCATGAACTGAAGGCGCTGGCGGGTTTCGAGAAGTCCGGCCACTTCTTCTTCAACGCGCCGGTCGGCCGCGGCTATGACGACGGCCTGGTGTCGGCGATCGCGATCTGCGAGATGCTCGACCGCGCCGAAGGCAAGAAGATGTCGGACCTCAAGAACGCGCTGCCCAAGACCTGGTCGTCGCCGACCATGTCGCCGCACTGCGCCGACGAGACCAAGTACGGCGTCGTCGATGAGGTCGTGAAGCATTTCGAGGACCTGAAGGCCAAGGGCGCCAAGGTTGCGGGCCAGGCGATCCGCGACCTCGTCACCGTCAACGGCGTGCGTGTCACGGTCGAGGACGGCAGCTGGGGCCTGGTGCGCGCCTCCTCCAACAAGCCGGAGCTCGTGGTGGTGGTCGAGAGCCCGGTGTCGGAGCAGCGCATGCGCGACATGTTCGAGGCGATGGATTCGGTGCTGCGCACCCATCCCGAGGTCGGCGAGTACAACCAGAAGATCTGATCCCGGGCGACGGCCGCCTGCCACGATCGAAGCCCCGCCGCGCGCCCGCCGGCGGGGCTTTTGCGTGGGCGATGCCTGTCGCCGGTGGAACCTGTGCCCGGCGGGCCGCGGGACTGTCCGAAGATAAGGACGTTCTCCGGCGGGAGGTTTTCGAAGAAGGAACGGCTTTCATCGGCGCAAAAATCGCAGCGATGCATCCATTGCACGAGCGCCCCTGCAAACGAGATAATGCATGATCTTTCAACGCGCTGAGCGATCCATGCCGCAGGCCAGCTTCGACCCGTTCGGGGAGCCCGTCCCCACCGCGACCACCGACAGCCGGCGGCCGGCCGGCGCGTGGCTGGCACGCACCGGCAATGTGGTGTTCTGGTCACTGGCTGCCGCGATCGTCGCGGCGCGGGCCGCCTACTTCCATCCGGAGGTCGCGTTCCGTTTCAATGCCGCGGTCGCCTACCTGCACAGCGCGATCGCCGGCGTCTTCTCCTGATCGTTTTCTGATCTCTCCGGCGCGGCGCCGTCAGGCGCCGGCGCTTGCTGCTGTCTCGAGCAGCCGCTGAAACGCGCGGGCGGCCGGCATCTGCACGCGGCCCGGCATCTCGAGCTGCCAGAGCGTGCGTTCGATGTGGACGCCATCAATTGGCACCTGCTTGAGCCGTCCCAGCTGCACCTGATCGGCGACGGTGGCGGTGGAGACGATCGAGACGCCGAATCCTGCGGCGACCGCCTGCTTGATGGCCTCGGTGCTGCCGATCTCCAGCGTGCGCGCCGGTGTGATCCCGTGGGTTTCCAGCGCCTGTGCGACGACCTCGCGGCTGCCCGATCCGGGCTCGCGCAGGATCAGGATCTCGTCGGCGAGCCGGCTGCGATCGAGCGGCCGCGGCGCGGCGGCGAACGCATGATCCCGCCCCACGATCAGCTCCATCACATCGGTGCGCCAGGGACGCGCGACCAGTTTGTCGTCCTCCACCGGTCCTTCGACCAGTGCGATCTCTATCTCGTGGCCGAGCATCAGGTCGGCGATGTCGCGGGTGTTGGCGATCACGAGTTGCAGGTCGACGTTGGGATGGCTGCGATGGAAGCGGCCGAGGTCGTCGGCGATCATGTAGGTGGCGATGGTCGTGCTGGCGCCGACGCGCAGGGTGCCGCTGTCGAGGTTGCGCAGCGCCCGCAGTTCCTCTTCGGCGGCGCGCTCGGCCGCGAACAGCGCGTCGGCATGGCGGGCGAGGGCTTCTCCCTCCCGGGTCGGCCGCACGCCCCGCGGCTCGCGGTCGAGCAACCGGCATCCGACCTGCTCCTCGAAGTCCCGCACGCCCTTGGAGATGGCGGGCTGGCTGAGGTGCAGGATCTCCGCCGCCCGGGAGAAGCTGCCGGTCCGTGCGACGGTGGCAAACAGGCGGAGCAGATGCAGGTTCAGGGACATTACTTTTCTCTATTGGCCTAAGAGGAAAAGATATTATCCTTGAGCGGCTGATTGGCGCATAAAATCTTCCAAATCTGGAGATTGAAGTGCCAAACGTCCTTACGCCGCCCGTTTCCCCCGATCCTGGCAGGGGTCGCCGGATCCGCGCCGTCGCCGGCCTTTTGCCCGGCATCGCGCTCTGCCTTGCGGTGACCCTGGCCTCGCTGGGGCTGCAGGAGCTCGAAACTCTCGGATTCGCGCATCCCTATGTCGAGGCCCTGGTCATCGCCATCCTGCTGGGGACGGCGCTGCGGACCTTGTGGGCGCCATCCGTTCGCTGGCAGGCCGGGATCGCGTTCAGCGCCAAGCAGTTGCTCGAGCTTGCCGTGATGCTGCTCGGGGCCTCCATCAGCTTCGCGGCGGTGGCGGCGTCAGGCGTGCTGCTGATCGCCGTGATCGTGGCGATCGTGATGGTCGCCATCGCCACGAGCTACGTCATCGCGCGTGCGCTTGGGCTGCCCACGCGGCTGTCGATCCTGATCGCCTGCGGCAACTCGATCTGCGGCAACTCGGCGATCGCAGCCGTGGCGCCGGTGATCGGCGCCGACGGCGAGGACATCGCTTCGTCGATCTCGTTCACCGCGGTGCTCGGCGTGCTGATGGTGCTGGGGCTGCCGCTGCTGATTCCGTTGCTCAAGCTGTCGGCGAACCAGTACGGCATCCTCTCCGGGCTGACGGTCTATGCGGTGCCGCAGGTGCTGGCGGCGACGGTGCCGGCCGGCCTCGTCAGCACCCAGGTCGGCACGCTGGTCAAGCTGGTGCGGGTGCTGATGCTCGGCCCGGTCGTGGTCGCCTTCTCGCTGTTCGGCGGGGCGTTGCGCGGCGAAGCGGCCGACACGGCGGCGCCGCGGCGCCTGCCGCTGTTGCGGCTGGTGCCGTGGTTCATTCTCGGCTTTCTGATGCTGGCCGCGCTGCGCTCGCTGGCGCTGGTGCCGGATGCGGCGATCGCCCCGATCACCAGGATCGCCGGCTTCCTGACGGTGGTCTCGATGGCCGCGCTCGGCCTCGGCGTCGACGTGCGGGTGATCGGGCGGGTCGGCGGCAAGGTGACCGCGGCGGTCACGCTGTCGCTGCTGCTGCTGCTCCTGATGAGCCTCGGCGCGGTTCACCTGTTCGCCTGACGGCCGCGTGCCCGCCAGGCGGCGGGCCCGGCGGCGTCAGACGGCGCTGGCGGGCGGCACCGGCAGCGCGGTCACCGACTTGATCTTTTCCATGGCGAAGCGCGAGGTGACGTTCTTGAGCGGCACGGAGCTGATCAGCTTCTTGTAGAACACGTCGTAGCTCTGCATGTCTGCAACCACGACGCGCAGCATGTAGTCGACGTCGCCGGCCATCCGGTAGAACTCCATCACCTCCGGCATGGCGCTGACCGCGTCGGCGAACTTCTTCAGCCAGGCTTCGGAATGGTCGCCGCTCTCGATCGAGACGAACACCGAGATGCCGAGCCCGATCTTGTTCTGATCGACGAGGGCCACCCGGCGCAGGATGATGCCCTCCGCTTCCAGCCGCTGGATGCGCTTCCAGCACGGCGTCGAGGACAGCCCGACCCGGTCGCCGATCTCGGCGACGGACAGGGAGGCATCGTCCTGCAGGACGGTCAGGATCTTGCGGTCGATGGCATCGAGCCGGCGGTGGGTGTCGGGGGTGGCAACGGCCAGGTCAGTCATGGCGAAGAACTTTTTTCCAATAATTGGGATAATCTACCTCATATATAGAAAATTCTTCTCGCGCAAGGCCTCCGCGTCTGGAACTCGTCCAGTCCTGCCACACCGCTCAGGTGTCGGCTAAAAGGCTTTCAACTTCAGTGCGTTGCGGGGTGGCAAAAGCGCTGCCGAAGCGGGCGCATTTCAGGGCCGCAGCGGCGCAACCAAAGCGCATGGCCTGCGTGACGGGCTGCCCCTCGGCGATCGCGAGGGTGAAGGCGCCATGGAACACGTCGCCCGCGCCCAGCGTGTCGACGGGGGTGATCGGGAACGATGGCACGCGCTGACTGCGGCGCTGCGCGTCGAGCCAGTCGACGCCGTCGGCGCCGCGGGTCACGGCCAGGAACGCCGGCGTGAGGTCGGCGATGTCCGCGAGCGCGCCGGCGAAGTCGTCGTGGCCGACGGTCGCCTGCAGCGCTTCCGCCGAGAAGATCACGTGCGTCGACAGCGCCAGCACCTCCTCGCGCAACGTCATGATGCGGTCGGCGTCGAGCACCACCGGCAGGCCGCGCCGCCGCGCCTCGCGGCACAGCCCGGCGACGAAGTCGGAGCAGCGGCTCTCGGTGAGCACCGCGCCGACGCCGTCGAGCAGCGCCGCCGCGTCCGGCAGGACGACGTTCCAGAGTTTTGGATCGCGATAGGTCACCACCGTGCGCTCGCCGGCGGCGTCGATCATGATGCTGGAGACCGGCGTCAGCGTGCCGGGCACGTGCACCATGTGGGCGATGTCGATGCTCTCGCGCGCGAGCAGCGCAAGAATGTGCTGGGTGTCGGCGATGGACTCGCCGACCGGGCCGGTCAGGCGGACGCGCCCGCCGAGGCGCGCGATCGCGACCGCGGCATTGGGTGCGTTGCCGCCGCAGATCTGGTCGAACTCGCTGGCGCGGATCTTGCGGCCGGGCGACGGCAGCGCGTCGATGCGCAGCACGAGGTCGCGCACCGGCATGCCGACACAGAGAATGAGCGGCGCGGGGCGGTCAGCGGTGGTCATCGTCGTCCTTGTCAGCGTGCCGTCGCGCCAGCGGCGGCACGGGTCCCGGGTGTCACCGCGTCAGGCGGTGGCGTTCACCCACTGCGCGAGCAGGTGATAGGCGATGGCGACGGGGTGGGGGCCGACCTTGCCGTCCGGGTGCTCGCGCTTGAGCATCTGCGCGGCTTCCGCGCGGTCGAACCAGCGCGCATCCTCGAGCTCGGTCTTGTCCACGACGATGTCGCTGGTGGTGGCGCGCGCGGTGCATCCGATCATCAGCGACGACGGATAGGGCCAGGGCTGCGCGCGGTAATAGGCGACGTCGGTGCACTGGATGCCGGCCTCTTCCAGCACCTCGCGGCGCACCGCGTCCTCGATGGTCTCGGCGATCTCGACGAAGCCGGCGAGGCAGGACCACATGCCGGCAGGGAATTGGGCCTGGCGGCCGAGCAGGCAGCGCTCGCCGTCGGTGACCAGCATGATCACCACCGGGTCGGTGCGGGGGAAATGCTGCGCCTTGCAGTTCGGGCAGTCGCGGCGCCAGCCGCCGCTCGCCATCGCGGTGCGGTGGCCGCAATTGGCACAGAAGCCGTGGCGCTGGTGCCAGCCGACCAGCGCCTTCGCCATCGCGATGGTGGACAGCTCGTGCACCGGCAGCAGCCCCTGGGTGATGGCGCCGCGCAGGTCGTTGACCGCGACGTCGTCGCGGGTCAGCAGCGCCTCGGCCGCGTTCGCGGCAATGCCCATGCCGAACACCGGCTTGCCGTCGTTCAGCCCGAGAAACACGGTGCCGGGGTTGGCGCCGTAAGCGCGCGCTTCGGCGAGGGTGAGCAGCGCGGTCGGCGCGCCGCCGTCCTTGCGAATCAGCAGCGAATCACGGTGCACCACATAGGCGCGGGCGTGGCTGTGGTCCTCGAGTGCGAGCAGCTTGGAGACGTCCTCGCGCAGATGGGCCGCGCGGTCGATCGGATGCGTGGCGAAGCCCGGTGCGCCGACCGGGAACGTGGTGTTGGTGATCATGGATGGTCAGCCGAGCCAGATTCTGCGCCGCAGCGCACTGATGAAGTCCGCAACCTCCTGCGGGTCGTGCTTGAGGGGCTGGACCGCGCCCCACACCGGCCTGGGCCAGGCCGCGTCGCTGCTCCGCCGCGCGATGATGTGGACGTGAAGTTGCGGCACCATGTTGCCGAGCGCCGCGATGTTGAGCTTGTCGCATTTGGTGACGTCTTTCAACACGCGGGCGACGCGGGTCACCTCTGTCATCAGCTGCGCCTGCTCGACTTCGTCGAGATCGATGATTTCGGAAACGTCCGGACGGCGCGGGACGAGCAGCAACCAGGGATAGTTGGCGTCCTGGATCACCAGCACGCGGCTGAGCGGCAGGTCGCCGACGTTGAGGGTGTCTTTTTCAAGCTGAGCGTGGAGCGACCAGGCGGCGGGCATGCGATTTCCAAATCGGGATCCTGCTGGAAACCCTAGCAGAAGTTGTTGCGCCGCGCTTGCTTTCCGGTCGCTTTGGCCCCAAATAGGGGCCGGGAGATTGGCGGTGGACGAGCCACTCGCCAACCGGGTCAGGTCCGGAAGGAAGCAGCCCTAACGAGAACCGGATCGGGTCGCTCGTCAGTCTCCCACCCATACAACCCCGCAGTTGCGGTTTTTCGGTTCGAGGCCTTGTGGCCCGGGTCGGAAGTGCCCGGCTGGTTGCGGCTGGCGGGCTGCCCTGGCGGTCGCCAGCGGTCCGGATCGGTGGATCAGGCGGGGTGTCGGGGGTTCAGAGACACACTTTCATGCGGATCGTTCGATGGCTGATGCTGGACCCTCCGGAGCCGAAGCGAACGATCAGGCCGGTTCCGCGACCGCAGCTCCGCGCGGCTACCGGGTTCTCGCCCGCAAGTACCGGCCGACGACCTTCACCGACCTGATCGGCCAGGAGGCCATGGTGCGGACGGTCTCGAACGCATTCGAGGCCGGGCGCATCCCGCAAGCCTGGATCCTGACCGGCGTGCGCGGGGTCGGCAAGACGACGACCGCGCGCATTCTCGCGCGCGCGCTCAATTACACGCTGCCGGACGGCTCGGTCACCGGACCGACCATCCACATGCCGACGCCGGGGCTGCATTGCCAGGCGATCATGGAAAGCCGTCACATCGACGTGCTGGAAATGGACGCCGCCTCGCACACCGGCATCGATGACGTGCGCCAGATCACCGACGGCGTGCGCTATGCGCCGTCGAGCGCGCGCTACAAGGTCTACATCATCGACGAAGTCCACATGCTGTCGGAGAAGGCGTTCAACGCCTTCCTCAAGACGCTGGAAGAGCCGCCGGAGCACGCCAAGTTCGTGTTCGCGACCACGGAAATCCGCAAGGTGCCGGTGACCGTGCTGTCGCGCTGCCAACGCTTCGACCTGCGGCGGGTCGATGCCGACGTGCTGATGACCCATCTCAGCAACATCGCCGCGAAGGAAGACGTGCAGATCGAGCCCGAGGCGCTGGCGGCGATCGCCCGCGCCGCCGAAGGCTCGGTGCGTGATTCGCTGTCGCTGCTCGACCAGGCGATCGCCCATGCCGCGGGCACGGTGCGTGCCGAGGACGTGCGGCAGATGCTTGGCCTCGCCGATCGCACACGGGTGATCGATCTGTTCGAGGCATTGGCGCGCGGCGACATCGCCAGTGCGTTCAAGGAATTCCGCGACCAGTACGACACCGGCGCCGATCCGGTGGTGGTGCTGAGCGACCTCGCCGAGTTCGTCAATTTCATCACCCGCATCAAGGTGGTGCCGGCCACCGCCGACAACCTCGCGCTCGGCGAGACCGAGCGGACGCGCGGCCGCGAGTTCGCCGCCAAGCTGTCGATGCGGGTGCTGTCGCGGATGTGGCAGATGCTGCTCAAGGGCATCGCCGAGGTGCAGGCCGCGACGCGGCCGCAGGCGGCGGCCGAAATGGTGCTGGTGCGCATCGCCTATGTCGCCGACTTGCCGACGCCGGACGAGGCGATCCGCCTGATCGAGCAGAATGGCGGCGGCTCGCCGGTCGCGGCCGGCGGTGGCGCGCGTGGTGCGGCAGGTCCGTCGGGCGGCGGTGCCAGTGCGCAGGTCGGCATGACGACGGGCGCCGTGTTGCGCGCAGGCGCGGCCGCGCCGCAGGGCGGCGTCACCATGGCGCGCGCCAGTGGCGATGGCGCCGGGCGCCCGCAACTGGTGACGGCGCCGGCGCCGAGCGCGCAGGCGTCCCCGGCGATCAGCCTCAATACCTTTCCGGACATCGTGAACTACATCGGCAAGCGCGATATCCTGCTGCAGAAGGCGCTGGAGCGCGACGTGCGTTTCGTCCGTCTCGACGAGGGCCGGCTGGAGATCGCGCTCGAGCCGAGCGCGCCGCGCGGCCTGCCCAATGAGCTGCAGCGCAAGCTCGAGGCCTGGACCGAGCGGCGCTGGCTGGTCATCGTCTCCAACGCCGAGGGCGAGCCGACGTTGCGCGCCCAGCGCGAGATGATCCGCAACGAACGCGAGCGTGCGGCCGAGGCGGATCCGCGCGTGCAGGCGGTGCTGAGCCGCTTCCCCGGCACGAAGATACTCGAGGTGCGTCATACGCCTGCGCCGCCGCCCCCGAGCACCGAGGGCGAGGATGCGCTCGAGTCGTTCGACAACGACGACGACGATTAGCGCGCGCCGCTCTCAACCTGGTCATCACAGCAGGGCCGCTCGCCCCGCGCCCATCACGAAGAGGATCCCATGGCTGACTTTCTCGGCATGATGAAACAAGCTGCGCAACTGCAATCCAAGATGAAGGCGATGCAGGACGAGCTCGAGCAGACCGAGGTCGAGGGCATCGCCGGCGGTGGCCTCGTGGCCGTGCGCATGACCGCCAAGATGGAGGTCAAGGCGATCAAGATCGATCCGTCGCTGATCAAGCCCGAGGACCGCGAGATGATCGAGGATCTGGTCGTCGCGGCCCTCAACGACGCCCGCCGCAAGGCGGAGGCGACGGTGCAGGAGAAGATGAAGGCGCTGACCGGCGGCCTGCCGCTGCCGCCCGGCCTCGGGCTGGGCTGAGGATTGCTGCTCGTCTGTTTCGAAGCATACGCCTGAAGAGCCTGACATGTCGTCTGCGGTTGCCGGTCCCGAGATCGAACGTCTGATTCAGCTGCTGGCGCGGTTGCCGGGCCTCGGCCCGCGATCGGCGCGGCGCGCGGCGCTGCACCTGATCAAGAAGCGCGAGGCGCTGATGGCGCCGCTGACCTCCGCGCTGCAGGTGGCGATGGACCGCATCCAGGTCTGCAAGACCTGCGGCAACATCGACACACAAAATCCATGTTCGGTCTGCACCGATCCGCGGCGGGATTCGTCGATCATTGTCGTGGTCGCCGATGTCGCCGATCTGTGGGCGCTGGAACGCGCCCATGCCACGCAGGGCCGCTACCATGTGCTCGGCGGCACGCTGTCGCCGCTGGACGGGGTCGGCCCGCAGGATTTGACCATCGACGCGCTGGTCGGGCGCGCCCACGACAAGCAGGTGACCGAAATCGTGCTGGCCCTCAACGCCACTGTCGACGGCCAGACCACGGCCCACTACATCACCGACCTGATGCAGGAGGCCGAGGTGCGCATCACACGGCTTGCGCACGGTGTGCCGGTCGGCGGCGAGCTCGATTACCTCGACGAGGGAACCCTGTCGGCGGCGATGCGGCAGCGAACCCTGTTCTGACGGTCCGCGTGCGGCGCGCCGCCGCCATCTTTCCCTTACGCCCCCCTTCCTCGAACCACGGAAACGAGACCTGGTTGCCATGCTGCTGAAGTTGACGAACGCCGTCCTCGCCTCTGTCGTCTTTGTTCTGGCGCTGATGGGCGCGTCGATCGAGGTGTCCGCGCAACAGGCGTTCAAGACGGGCGGCGTGCTGTCGGGCGAGCTGCGCGCGATGCGCAACCGCGATGCCAAGGGCAAGCGGGTCAACACATTCCAGCTGGTGACCGAGCCGCGCCGGCTGCCCGAGCCGAGCGGGCTCTGCAACCTCGAAACCGGGCCGGAAACCTTTCAGATCGTGACCAGCAGCGACGCCGAGGAGAGCCGCCTCAAGGCGTTCATCGGCAAGCAGGTCTCGATCAAGGCCGATGAAGTGTCCTGCGCCGAGCTCGCCGGCCAGATGAGCGATGCCATCGTGTCGAAGTGGAGCCTCGTGACCAGCCACTGAGGCCGTGACCGCGTGCCTCGTCGCGACGGCGGGCGCGCCGGGCGGGCTCAGCCGCGGCGCACGAGCGTTTCAAAGTGCCCGCGCCGCTGCAGCCAGGTGAGCAGCACGAGGCTCGGGATCGCCACCAGCACACAGATCACGAAGAACAGCGGCCAGCCGGTCGCCTTGGCGACATAGCCGGCGCCGGCCGACAGATAAGTGCGGCCGAAGGCGGCTAGCGCGGTGAGCAGCGCATATTGCGTCGCGGTGTGCAGCGGGCTTTTGCACAGCGCCGAAAGGTAGGCGACGAAGATCACCGTGCCGATGGCGCTGGTGAAATTCTCCGCGGTGATCGCCAGCGCCAGCGCGTAGTGATTGACGCCGATCGCGGCGAGCCAGGAGAACGACAGGTTGGCGATCGCCTGCAGGGCGCCGCCGATCCACAGGCTGACGGGCAGCGAGTAGGCGCGGGCGACGAAGCCGCCGGCGAAGCCGCCGATCAGCGTCGCGGCGAGACCGACGCCTTTGACGATCGCCGCATAGTCGGCCTTGCTGAAGCCGAGGTCGATCACGAACGGCGCGGTCATCGCGCCCGAGAACGCGTCGGTGAACTTGAACAGCACGACAAAGGCGAGGACGGCGATGGCGTTGTCGCGCGACAGGAACTCGCCGAACGCGCCGCGGGCCGCGATCAGCACCCGCATCAGGCCGTTCTCGTGGCCGAGCGCAGCCTCGGAGCGCGCTGACTGCTCCGGTTCGGTGGCGAGCAACGCTGTCACGGTGCCGATCAGCACCATCGCGGCCATGATGACATAGCCCCATTGCCATGCGGGATCCGTGGCGAGGCCGAAGCCCTGCAGGCCGCTGACCAGGAACAGGACGCCGGCAGTCGATACCAGCATGCCGACGCGATAGGCGGCGACATAGCCGGCCATGCCGGCGGCCTGCTCGCTCTCGGGAAGGCTTTCGACGCGGAATGCGTCGACGACGATATCCTGGGTCGCGGACGCGGCGGCCACCAGCAGCGCGGCGATCGCGGCATGGAACGGCGCGCGGCCGGGATCGGCGAGCGCCAGCAGCAGGATGGCGGCGATCAGCAGCAGTTGTGACAGCACCAGCCAGCCGCGGCGGCGGCCGAAGAGGCCGGTCAGCACGGGAACCCGCAGCGCATCGACCAGCGGCGCCCAGATGAACTTCAGCGTGTAGGGGGTGCCGACCAGCGTCAGCAGGCCGATGGCGCCAAGATCGATGCCGGCCTCGCGCATCCAGATCTGCAATGTCGATGCTGACAGCGCCAGCGGCAGCCCCGACGAGAAGCCGAGGAACATCACCACCAGCACGCGCGGCTGCAGATACACCGCAAGCGCCTCGCGCCAGGATGCGCGCGCGGCCGGCTGCTCCACGGTGTCCTCGGGAGTGGCTGTCATGGGTCTCCCCTAGCTGATTTGGCTGGGGACGCCAATGCGGGGGATCAGGCGATGGCGAAGATCGCCTCGACCTCGACACTGAGGCCCATCGGCAGCGAGCTCATGCCAACAGCGGAACGGGGATGCCGGCCGGCATCGCCGAACACGGCGACGAACAGGTCGGAACAGCCGTTGATGACCTTGGGATGATCCTTGAAGTCGTCGGTGGCGTTGACCATGCCGAGCACCTTGACCACCTGCACCACGCGGCTGAGGTCGCCGGTGGCAGCATGGACCTGCGCCAGCACATTAAGGCCGGTGAGCCTGGCATGCTCGTAGGCCTGCTCGACCGTGAGGTCGCGGCCGACCTTGCCGGTGTGCAGATGGCCGGCCGCGTCGAACGGGCCTTGGCCTGCAATGTAGAGGTCGTTGCCGTGGCGCAGGAACGGCAGGTAGTTGGCGGCGGCCGGCGCGGCTTTCGGCAGGGTCAGTCCGAGCGCGGCGAGGCGATCGTAGGGCGTCATGGCGAGCTCCGGGGCGGGACGTGGCGGAAGGCATGTTTGGAGGTGTCGTCCAAGGACATGCGCCCGCCGAGCTCCCGTCAAGGGCTCGAACGCCGCATCGTCATTCGCCGGCGCGCAGCTTGCGGGCGGGCGGCGTCACCGCGAACAGCTCCGGCGCGGCCTTGGACGCCGGTGCGTCGGCCTCGGCGGGAGACGAGAAATCGAGCTCCTCGATCTTCGCGGCGCGCTTGCCGATCTTGTTGACCGAAATCAGCACCTGCCGCACGTCCTCGCTGACCTGGTCGAAATGGGCGCCGAGCTTGCTGACGCGGTCGCGCAGGCGCTCGACGTCGCTCATCATGTTCATGACTTCGGTGCGGATCTGGTCGGCGGCGTCGCGCATCCGCGCGTCCTTGAGGATCTGCTGCATCACCTGGATCGCCAGCATCAGCAGCGACGGCGACACCAGCACGACACGGGCGCGATAGGCCTTCTGCACGATGTCGTCGAAGCCGTCATGGATCTCGGCGTAGACCGATTCCGACGGCACGAACATCAGCGCGGTGTCCTGGGTTTCGCCGGCGATGAGATATTTGTCGGCGATGTCGCCGACATGCTTCATCACGTCCTGGCGCAGCCGCTGCGCCGCCTGCTTCTTCTCCTCGTCGCTGCGGGCCTCGCGCAGCGCGGTCACCGATTCCAGCGGGAACTTGGCGTCGATGCACAGCGGGCGCTGATCCGGCAGGAACACGACGCAGTCCGGGCGCTTGCCGGTGGAGAGCGTGTGCTGGAACTCGTAGGCGCCTTTGGGCAGGCCGTCCTGCACGATCGCTTCCATCCGCGCCTGGCCGAAGGCGCCGCGCGCCTGCTTGTTGGCGAGCACGTCGCGCAGCGTCGTCACCTGGGTGGTGAGCTCGGTCAGGTTCCGGTGGGCGTTGTCGATGATGCCGAGCCGCTCGTGCAGCGCGCGCAGGCTCTCCGCAGTGTGGCGGGTGGTCTGTTCCATGGATTGGCCGACGCGGTGGCCGACCGCGTCGAGCCGCTCGCTGACCGCCCGTGCCATTTCCGCCTGCCGGCCGGCCAGCGACTGTCCCATGGCGTCGATCCGCCCCTGGGCCTCGGCCTGGACGCGCAGCAGCTGGGCCACGCGTTCCTCCAGCTCGTCGGCGCGGATCGCCTGGGCCATCGCCGCGGCCTGGCTGCGGCCGCTGCCGCGCGCGATCACGATGGCAATGACCAGCAGCATCGCGACGACCAGCGCGCCGAACACCAGGAGGATGAGGCCGGAGCGGACCGGGGTGCCGTCGATGGCAAACAGGATTTCGTTCATATGCGCTTTCTAGCCCGATTCGGCCTTGAATGCGAACGAAGAGGGAACATATCTGGTGAAGGATCGGTTAAGATTCATGGTTAACCAGAGGTAAATATCAAACGCGGTCCCCGGGTGCCGCTTTTGCGGTCCCGCAATTGACCGGGGCGGGAGCCCGGATTACATCGCGCGCCATGGCCATTCGTGAAATCATCATCCTTCCCGACAAGCAGCTTCGCCTGGTGTCGAAGCCGATCGAAACCGTCACGCCGCAGGTGCGCAAGCTCGCGGACGACATGTTCGAGACCATGTATGAGGCTCCCGGCATCGGGCTCGCCGCGATCCAGATCGCCGAGCCGGTGCGGCTGATCACCATGGACCTGGCGCGCAAGGACGACGAGCAGAAGCAGCCGCGCGTCTTCATCAATCCCGAGATCATCTCCGCATCGGAGGAGCTGTCGGTCTACGAGGAAGGCTGCCTGTCGATCCCCGAGTATTACGAGGAGGTCGAGCGGCCCGCGACCGTGCGCATCCGCTATCTCGACCTCGACGGCAAGCTGCACGAGGAAGAAGCCACCGGCCTGTTCGCCACCTGCATCCAGCACGAGATCGACCATCTCAACGGCGTGCTGTTCGTGGACTATCTCTCGAAACTCAAGCGCGACCGCGTGATGAAGAAATTCACCAAGGCGGCGAAGCAGCGCGCGGCGGGCTGAGCGGCGCCAGCGCCGGCCGCTGCAAAGCCGCCGGCGTGACCGCCTCGTCCACGCGAACCAGCAAGGCCTCCTCATGTCCCTGCGTCTGATCTTCATGGGCACGCCCGACTTCTCGGTGCCCACTCTGCTGGAGCTGGTGGCGCAGGGCCACGACATCGTCGCGGTCTACACCCGGGCGCCGAAGCCGGCCGGCCGCGGCATGAAGGAGCAGGTGACGCCGGTGGAGCGCGAGGCGCGGCGGCTGGGCCTTCCCGTGCTGACGCCGAAGACACTGAAGACCGAGGAGGCGCAAGCCGCCTTCAGCGCGTTCGGCGCCGATGCCGCTGTGGTGGTGGCCTATGGCCTGATCCTGCCGCCGGCGATTCTCGAGGCGGTGCCGCTCGGCTGCTTCAACCTGCATGCGTCGCTGCTGCCGCGCTGGCGCGGCGCCGCGCCGATCAACCGCGCGATCATCGCCGGCGATGCCGAGAGCGGCGTCATGGTGATGAAGATGGATGTCGGGCTCGATACCGGCGACGTCGCGATGGCCGAGCGCATCGCGGTGACCGACGCGATGACCGCGACCGACCTGCACGACAAGCTGGCGCGGATCGGCGCCGACCTGATGGCGCGGGCGATGGGCGCGCTGGAACGCGGCACGCTGCAGTTCACGCCGCAGAAGGAAGAGGGCGTCACCTACGCCGCCAAGATCGACAAGGCCGAGGCGCGCATCGACTGGCGCCGCCCGGCCCGCGAGGTGCTGCGGCATTGCCATGGCCTGTCGCCGTTTCCCGGCGCGTGGTGCGAGATGCCGATCGAGGGCGAGGCGGTGCGCGTCAAGGTGCTGCGCTGCGCGCCGGCGAACGGCTCCGGTGAACCCGGAGCGGTGCTGGACGATCAGCTCACCATCGCCTGCGGTGACGGTGCGATCCGGATCCTGGAATTGCAGCGCGCCGGCAAGCAGCCGATGAAAGCGGATGTCTTTCTGCGTGGTACCCCGGTGCGGCCGGGGCTGACACTGCCATGAACGTTCGTCCCGAAACCGCTGCGGACCACGGCGCGATCCACCGCATCGTGAGCGATGCCTTCGGTGCGGCGGGCGAGGCCGATCTGATCGGGCGCCTGCGCGCGGACGGCGACCTCCTGCTGTCGCTCATCGCCGAGCAGGACGGCGTCGTGATCGGCCATGTCGCGTTCTCGCGGCTCTGGATCGAGGACGGCGACCGGCGCATCGCCGGCGTCAGTCTCGCGCCGGTCGCGGTCGACGCCGCGCACCGGCGCAAGGGCATTGCCCAGGCGCTGATCGAGGACGGCCATCGCCGCCTGCACGCGGGCGGGGAGACCATCGCGTTCGTGCTCGGCGATCCCGCCTACTACGGTCGCTTCGGCTACTCGGCGGCATCGGCGCAGGGATTCAGCTGCGACTATGCGGGCCCTTATTTCCAGGCGCTCGCCCTGGCGTCGGGTGCGCCGGACCACGGGCGCGCGGTCTATGCTGACGCGTTCGAGCGGCTTTCCGAGCGCATTGGGGCGGCGTGATGCCGCGCTACAAGCTCACCATCGAGTATGACGGCCGGCCGTTCCGCGGCTGGCAGGTGCAGGACGATCATCCCTCAGTGCAGGGCGCGCTTGAAGCCGCGGTGAAGGCGCTGAGCGGCGAGGACGTGCGGGTCCATGGCGCCGGCCGCACCGACGCGGGTGTGCACGCCAGGGGGCAGGTCGCCCATCTCGACCTGTCGCGCGACTTCCGCCCCGACGTGGTGCGCGACGGCCTCAATGCCCATCTGCGCCCGCATCCGGTCGGCGTGCTCGCGGCCGAGCGCGTGGGCGACGATTTCGAGGCGCGCTTCTCGGCGATCAAGCGCCATTATCTCTATCGTATCATCAACCGCCGCGCCGATCTCGCGCTCGACTTCGGTTTCGCCTGGCGGGTGCCGAAGCCGCTCGACACCGACGCCATGCAGGTCGCGGCGCAAGCGCTGGTCGGCAAGCACGATTTCACCACCTTCCGCGACACCGAATGCCAGGCGAAGTCGCCGGACAAGACGCTCGACCAGCTCGACGTGATCCGCGACGGCGACCATGTGAACATCGTCACCTCGGCGCGCTCGTTCCTGCACAGTCAGGTGCGCTCGATGGTCGGTTCGCTGGTGTGGGTCGGTGAGGGGCGCTGGGCGCCGGCGGATCTCAAGGCCGCGCTCGATGCCCGCAACCGCGCCGCCTGCGGCCCGGTGGCCCCTCCGGAGGGGCTCTATCTGATGCGGGTCGATTACTGATCACTCGCCGTCTCGACCTCTTTTTTAGCCTTCACGCCATCTCGCCGCGAAGCCTCATCCCCTGCCGCGATTGCTGCGTATGTTTCGGATCTGATGTGACATTCTGACGATCTGATATTTTCTGAAATTGCCCATGCGCTCGCTAGCTTTGCGCGGGGTGAGACGACAAAATCCGCCAACCAATTAAAAAAACGCGTGCGAAGTGTCGATTGCGCGAGCTCTCGCCGGAACACCGGTGGGAAGGATGCTCGGCAACCTTTCGCTCATGAGCGTTCGATTGTGGGGGCGATGATCTTGACGTTGCTGATGCTGCGCACCCTGCGCTCCGGCGAAACTGCGGGCCGCGTCCGTCCCGACGCCCTGTCTGGCTGCGGCCGATGATCATTCGTCCGGAAGGATCGACAGCCCTCGCCCCGCCGCGACGGCGCGGCGGCCGGATTGTCGCGCTCCTGGCGGGCGTCTCGCTGGCGATGGTCGCCGGGGTGCCTGCGCATGCCCAGACCGCCTCGCAGATCACGCCGCCGAGCTTCCGGCCGGATCTGGAGCGGCCCGGCGGGTTTTCGCTGAACGGCGGGCCGGGGCTCGGCGCGCCGGCGGGAGCCGAGAAGCTGTTTGTGAAGCTGGCCGGCGTGCGGGTCGAGGGCGGCCTTGCCGAGCTGAGGGGCGCGACCGCGGCGCTCGAGGCGAAGCTCTCGGGCAGGTCGGTGTCGGGCGCCGAGATCTTTGCCGCGGCGCGCGACCTCGAGGCCGCCTATGCCGCGGCGGGCTATGTGCTCGCCCGCGTGATCCTGCCGCCGCAGAGGCTGACCGACGGCAGCCGGCTGCGGCTCGTCGTCGTCAGCGGCTACATCCAGCGCATCGAACTCAAGGACGTTCCCGAGCGGGTGCGCGGGCGGATCGCTTCACTGCTCGAACCGCTGCGCGGCAAGGAGAAGGTCACCCAGCGCCAGATCGAGCGCGCGCTGCTGCTGGCAGGCGACACGCCGGGCGTGATCCTGCGCTCGACGCTCGCGCCCGGCGACGGCCAGGGTGCGACGGTCCTGGTCATCGATGCCAGGTACCAGCCGGTCAGCGGAACGGTGTCTTTCGACAACTCGCTGTCGAAGGCCCTGGGACAGACCGTCTGGGGCGTCGGGCTCGACTTCAACAGTGTCGCTGGCCTCGGCGAGCTCGTCTATCTGCGCGCCAGCGGCTATCCGGAGGGCGATAAGTTCTTCGGATCGTATCCCCGCAACCGCACGCTGGCTGCAGGCGCTGTGGTCCCGCTGTGGATCGACGGGCTCAGCTTCAACCCGGAATACACCCAGTCGCGCACCACGCCGCGGCCGCAGGCCAATGTTGCGACCACGGACGTGTTCGAGCGCATGTCGCTGCGCGTACGCTATTCCTGGCTGCGCAGCCGCATGCTGAACTACAACCAGGAACTGGCCTTCGACGCGCAGGACGAAACCAACAGCCTGTTCGTGGCCAGCGATCCCGTGCCGCTGTCGCGCGATCGGCTGCGCATCGTCCGCTTCACCCAGGACGCCGACTACTACACCCCCTGGGGAGCGACGCTGAGCGGACGGCTGCGCGCGTCGTTCGGCATCGATGGGGTCGGTGCGCGCGGGCTCAATCAGGCCACCGCGCTGCTGCCGCTGTCGCGCCAGGGCGCTGATGCGAGCTTCCAGAAGCTCGACGGATCACTGAACTATTCTCAGAGCTTCATGGAGCATCTCGCGGTCAGCGTCGCGCTGCGCGGGCAGACGTCGTTCGGCGAGCCGCTGCTCGCCAGCGAGCGCTTCGGCATCGCCGACGGCGGCGGTCTCTCGGCGTTCGACACGGGGTCGATCATCGGCGACAGCGGTTTCTTGACGCGGGGCGAGCTGATCTCGCCCTGGACGCTGCCGATCCAGAATGCGCCGTTCGGCGCCGTGGCCATGCCCTACATCTTTGGCGCCTATGGCGAGGTGCGGCAGGTCAAGCCGACGGCGCTCGAAGTGCCGGTGACCCGCGCCAGCGCCTATGGCGGCGGCGTGCGTTTCGGCGGCGCCGTCCCCGGAACCCTGTCGAACGGAACGTTGCAGATCGAATATGCCCACGGTGAAAGCAATGCCGTGACCGGCAATCATCGCGTCATCATCACCTCCGCCTTCAGGTTTTGAAAGAACAAACCATGGGTGAATATTCTCTGGCTTCCGCTCAGCGTCATCGTCAGCGTGCACCGCTGCTCGCGCTGCTGCTCGCCACCACAGCTCTGACGGCGCCCGGCCTGATCGCGCCGGCTGCGGCGCAGAACCTTCCGACCGGTGGCAGCATTGCGGCCGGCAGCGCCAGCGTGTCGCAGCCGTCGCCATCAACGCTGACGATCAACCAGAGCAGCCAGAGTGCCGTGGTCAACTGGCAGAGCTTCTCGATCAGCCAGGGCTATTCGGTCAACATCAACCAGCCGAATTCAAGTTCGGCGCTGCTCAACCGCGTCACCGGTTCGACGCCCTCGACGATCGCCGGTTCGCTGACCGCCAACGGCCAGGTTTATCTGGTCAACCCCAACGGCATCGCCATCACCCCGACCGGCACCGTCAACACCGGCGGTGGCTTCGTCGCCTCGACGCTCGGCATTTCCGATGCCGACTTCATGAGCGGCAAGCGCAACTTCAGCGGCAACGGCGCGTCGGCGTCGGTCAGCAACGCCGGCACCATCACGGTCGGGCGCGGCGGCTATATGGCGCTGATCGGCGGCACGGTGTCGAACAGCGGCAATGTCCAGGTGCCACTCGGCAAGGTGGGGCTCGGCTCCGGCGAGCAGGCGACGCTCGACTTCTCCGGCGACGGCTTCCTGCAGGTCGCGGTGCCGACGAACGCCAAGACCTCCGGCGCGCTGATCGACAACGCTGGCACCATCAAAGCCGACGGCGGCGCCGTGATCATGCAGGCGGCGACCGCGCGCGAGGCCGCGCGCAATGCCGTCAACATCTCCGGGCTGGTGCAGGCGCGCTCGATCGGCGGCAAGACCGGCGCGATCGAGATCGGGGGCGGCGAGGGCGGTCAGGTCGCGGTCAGCGGCAAGCTGACCACGGCGTCGCGCAAGGACAAGGGCGGCACCATCACGGTGGCCGGCCGGGACCTTGCGCTGCGCGGTGCGAAGCTCGACGCCTCCGGCAAGCTGGGCGGCGGCAACATCAAGGTCGGCGGCGACCGCCAGGGCGGCGGCACGCTGCAGCGTGCGCAAACCACGACCATCGATGCCGCGAGCACCATCAAGGCGGATGCGACCGGCGCCGGCAACGGCGGCAATGTCGTGGTGTGGTCGGATGTGCAGACGAATTTCGCCGGCACGATCTCGGCAAAAGGCGGCGCTGGCGGTGGCAACGGCGGCGAGGCGGAGGTCTCCGGCAAGGCGACACTCGGCTATACCGGTTTCACCGACCTTTCCGCGGCGAAGGGCCGCTTCGGCACGCTGCTGCTCGATCCCTACAACGTCATCATCTCGAATGCCGCCGACACGTCGGGCTTCACGGCAACCAGCAACGACAGCATCATCAATGCGGGCACGCTGCAGACCGCGCTGGGCTCCGCCAATGTGACGGTGACGACAGGGTCGGGCGGGTCGCAGGCCGGTGACATCACCGTCGCAGCGCCGGTCGCCTGGTCGTCCGGCTCGACGTTGACGCTCAGCGCCGCTCACAATATCGCCGTCAACGCGCCCGTCACCCTCAACGGTTCCGGCACCCTGGCCCTCAGCGCCAACGGAGGCGTCCAGGTCAACAAGACCATCAGCGTCACCGGCGCAGGCACCGTCACCATCACCGCCGCGCCGGTGCCTGATGTCAGCACCACCGGCCTCACGTTCGCGCGCGGCGCCTCGATCGATTACGGCGCGACCAACAATGGCGGCACGTTCAAGCTGAACGGGACGACGTACACGCTGGTGTATTCGCTGGCCAATCTCGACGCCATCGATGGCGTCAACGCGACGAATGGCGCGGCGGTTGCGACCTACGGTGCCGGCATCACCGGCAACTACGCGCTCGCCACCAATCTCGACGCCAGTGGCATCGCCTACAATCAGCAGCTCATGGGCGGGTTCGGCGGCATGCTCGACGGCCTCGGCCACACCGTCTCGAACATGAACATCGGTGGCGGCCTCAACAACAACGGCATGATCGGGGTGCTGTTCGGCACGCTGTCGAATTTCGGCATGGTTGGCGGCTCGGTGAACGGCAACCTCACCACCGGCACCCTCGCCGGGAGCAACAACGGCGGCGTGGTGCAGACCAGCTATTCCTCCGCGACCGTCTATGGCTCGCAAGACGTCGGCGGCCTCATCGGCTTCAACACCGGCACCATTCAATCGAGCTTCGCCACCGGCAATGTGACGACGGGCGGACAGTACGCCGGCGGCCTGGCCGGACGGAACACCGGATTGATCAAGACCAGCGTCGCATCGGGCTTGGTCAGCGCGGGTCAGTATGTCGGCGGGCTGGTGGGCAGGCTCGAGAGCGGCGCGATCCAGCAAAGCCTGTTCACCGGCATGGTGACCGGCGGCGGCGGGTACGTCGGCGGCATCGTCGGCTACGTCGCGCCGGCCGCCCCTCGCCTCAGCGGCAACTTGTACTGGGACACACAGACCAGCGGCACGTCGGTCGCCGCAGGCTACGACGTCAACGGCGTGGTGCAGGCGACCGGCCTGGCCACGGCAGACCTGCAGTCTGGCGGGTTGCCGTCCGGACTCTCGTCCACGATCTGGGGCGTGGGCGCGGGGCTGTATCCCTATCTGGCGAATTTCTATCCGACCGGCCCGCAGGTCGTGTCCGGAACTGCCTATTCCGACGGCGGCACGACCGGGCTCGCCGGCTCATCGATCGGTCTCATCGCGGGCGGCGCCAATCTCGGAACGATCTCGACAGGCGCGAACGGCTATTACTATTTCACTTTCGCGCCGAACGCGCTGGGCAATGGCGCAAGCCTGCTGACCTATTCCAACGCGAACTCCGCGACGCTGACGACAGCGACCGGCGCGGCCGCGCAAAGTGGCGTCAATCTCTACGGCCAGCGGCTCACCGCACCGACGTCGGCGACAGTGCTGTCCAACGTCAAGGCCAATGTCGCGGCAGCAGCGGGCGGCAACGCGGCCGCGATCGCGGCCATCAACGGCACGACGCTCTACGATCTCACCGCCACGGGCGCGAGCTTCACCGTCGACCAGGCGATCAATGCGAGCAGCTTCGCCGCGCGCACCACGACGGCGGGCGCGCCGCTCATCGTCTCCAGCGCGATCACCATACAGGATGGCGGAAGCCTGACGCTCAGTAGCGCAGGGGCGCTCAGGATCAACGCACCTGTCACGATGCGGGGTGCAAGTACGGCGACGCTCGGCTACGACGCGAGCGATCCCACGAACTTGACGTTCGCGATCGGCGCGCCGCTGACCTATGTCAATGCCGACGGCTCGGCCGCGACGGCGAGCGCCGGCGGCGCACTGTCGATCAATGGCCAGAGCTATCAGCTGCTCTACACGATGAGCGATCTCGCCGGGATCAACAACGGCAGCGGCAACTATGCGCTGGTGAATTCGCTGAGCCCGACCGGCAGCTACTCCAACGCCGTCGTTCCAACCTTCAGTGGCGTTTTTGAAGGACTTGGCCACACCATCACCGGCCTGAACGCCGGCGGTAACTACGCCGGGCTGTTCGGCGTTGTGACCGGCGGCACCTTGCGCGACATCGGCCTGATCGGCGGTTCGGTGGCCGGGGGCATCCAGGCCGGCGCACTCGCCGCTGATGTCAAATCCGGCAGCACCATCGCCAACGCCTACGCCTCGACATCGGTGAGCCTGACAAGCTACGGCGGGCAGTCTGGCGGACTGATCGCCTCCCTGAAGGGAAGCATGCTGGTGAATTCGTTCGCCACGGGGGACGTCATCGCCGGGCCATCCGCCGACGTCGGCGGACTGATCGGCCTCGCCTATGGCAGCACGGTGCGTGACGTCTTCGCAACTGGAAGCGTAACCGGTGTCACCGGAACGTCGCTTGGATTTATCGGCGGCCTGATCGGCCAGGACATTAGCGGCGGCACGCTCACCAACGCCTATGCGACGGGCGCCGTCGCCGGAGGCGCCAACGCCTATGTCGGGACGCTGCTCGGGGCTCACGGCACCGTTCTGACCAATGGCTATGTCGACACCACCACCTCGGGCGCGGGTGCTGCATTCGGCCGGATCACCACTGGAACCGGGGGCGCGACGACTCTGTCGACGGCCCAGTTCCAGTCCGGTGCGGCGAGCGGCCTCGGCAGCGCCTTTACCGGTGGCACGAACGGCCGCTATCCCTATCTCAAGAGCTTCTTCCCGAATGGCGTACAGGTCGTGTCCGGCTACGCCATGCAGCAGGATGGCGTGTCGCCATGGCAGACCAGGGTGTCGGCCGCCAATGGCGGCGCGCTCCTGGGGTCGGCATCGACGGGCGTCAACGGCTATTACTATATCTTCGCGCCGGCCGGGTCCGGGACGGACATCAATGGCATCGCCGCCTATGCGGCTGGCTCCCATGGCGCCGTCACCTTTCAAACCGGCGCGGTCAGCCAGCTCACGACCAGTCTCAACCTGACCGACGGCTGGCGCCGCGACGCTGCGGATGCCTCTGTTGTATTGCTGTCGGCACTGAACACCGCGTTCGGGGCCGCCGTCGGCTCGACGGCGGCGGCGAGCCTTTCGCCCGCCAACCGCGAGATCAGCAGCCTGGCCGCGACCTTCGTGATGGATCAGGCGCTGTCGGTCACCGGAACGCTGGCGTTATCGATGAACGGCAGGGTGCTGCAGAGCGCGAATGCCGTTTCCGCCGGCGGGCTGCTGCTCACCGGAGGTGGCTCGTACTTGCTCTTTAGCGCCGGCAACCAGGTCGGCACGCTGGCTGCCAATACCGGTGCGCTGGCCTTCGTCAATACGGGTGGCCTGACCATCGGTTCGCTCGCCAACGCGGCGGGCGCGACGACAGGCGGCGTCACGACAATCGGCAGTGTGACCGTCAGAACGACCGGCGATCTGACCATCGCCTCGGACGTCACCGTCAAGGGCGCCGATCCTGCGCTCGCCGCGGCCGGCCACTTCGTCAACCATCGCGGATCGGACGCGGTGACCGCGACCAACGCGGGCGGGCGCTGGCTGGTCTATGCATCAAGCCCGTCGGGCAACACCTTCGGCGGTCTCGACAGCGGCAACACAGCGATCTTTGGCCAGACCTTCGGGACGCTGCCACCCGGCGGCGTTGGCTGGAGCGGCAACCGCTACATCTTCGCCAGCACGCCGACGTTGACCGTCACCTCGACAAACGCCAGCAAGACCTATGGTGATGATGCCAGCACGGCGATCGCCGGCAACTATGTGATCACGGGTTATGACGCCGGCGTGGCTGGCGCCTATCTCGGCGACAGCGCCGCAACGGTGGTCAGCGGCACCGCAAGCGTCACATCCACGGGCACCGGCGTCACCGCCAATGTCGCTGCAGGGCCCTATACGATCGACGTGGCGCAGGGCACGCTGACCGGCCGGAACGGCTATACGTTCAGTTTTGTCAATGACGGCCGCCTGACGGTGACACGGCGCGCTATCACGGCGACGGCGGATGCCAAGAACCGCGTCTATGGCGACGCCAACCCCGCCTTCACCTATACGCTCGGCGGCGCCGGCCTCGTCAACGGCGATACGTTGTCCGGCAGCCTCGCCTCGCCGGCGACCGCAACCAGCAATGTCGGCAGCTACGCCATCACCCAGGGCTCGCTCTCGGCCTCATCGAACTACGCGCTGACCTATACCGGCGCGACGCTGACCGTGATGCCGCGGGCGATTACGGTCACGGCGGACGCCAAGAGCCGCATCTATGGCGACGCCAACCCCGCCTTCACGTATACGGTCGGCGGCGCCGGCCTCGTCAACGGCGACACGCTGTCGGGCAGCCTAGCTTCATCGGCGGCCGCAGCCAGCAATGTCGGCGGCTATGCCATCACCCAGGGCTCGCTTGCGGCCTCGTCGAATTATGCGCTGACCTACAGCGGCGCGACGCTGACCGTGACGCCACGCACGATCACGGTGACCGCGGATGCGCGGAGCCGCATCTATGGCGACGCCAATTCCCTGAGCTACACGGTCGGCGGCATGGGCCTGGTGAACGGCGACACGCTGTCCGGCACTCTCTTTACGTCGGCGACCGTTACAAGCAATGTCGGCAACTACGCCATCACGCAGGGCTCGCTTGCGGCGTCCTCCAACTACACGCTGGCCGGCTTCAGCGGTTCGACGCTCACCGTGACGCCACGGCCGATCACGGTGACAGCCGACGCGAAGACGAAGTTCAATGGCGAGCCCAATCCGGCACTGACGTATGCCATCGGTGGCGCGGGCCTCGCCAATGGCGACACCCTGACGGGGGCGCTGGCGACCACGGCGGATGTGAATTCGCTGGTCGGCAACTACGCCATCACCCAGGGCACGGTCGCGGCATCGGCCAATTATCGGCTGACCTATGTCGGCGCCAATCTGGTCGTGCAGCCGCTGGTCACATTGAATTACTCCGCGATCATCGATCGCATCCTTGCCGCCAACGCCACGCCGGTGGCGCTGCCGGTGGGCGCGACGGCCATTCAGGACGCGCCGCAGGTGATGACGGCAAGCGGCGTTGCCACGTTCTATGCCGATCCGCGCTCGGACCGGGCGTTCGTCTGTGTCGGAGGGATGTGCTTCAGCGTGCTCTGAGGCGGGACCGGCGGATGACAATCGCAGCGGGCGCCTCAAGGGGACGGGCAGCGTCAGGGCGTCGTCGCGCCCATCCAGATCCGGTCGGGCCGCCTCAGCCGCGCCCCAGAACGTCCCGGCGCAGGGTGGTCCAGAACAGCTCCTCGCCGCCCGCGACGTTGGCGTTCCAGTCGTCATGGGCGGTGTCGTTGGCTTCGTCGGTGATGAACTTGAAGGCCCGCCACGCCACGCCGAACTGCTTGCAGACGCGGGCGATGGCGAACAGCTCCATGTCGACCACGTCCACCTTGTGCTCGATCAGCCAGGGGTCGTTGGCGGTGACGAAGCTGTCGCCGGTGCCGCACACCGCCGTGCCGTGGCCGGAGGCGAGCACGGCGTCGTCGTCGCTGAGCGGCGTGACGCCGCGTGGCGCCAGCGGCATCGCCATCATGTCGCGCTGGATCACCTCTGAGATTTCCACGAGGCCATGCAGGCGCGGGTTGATCTTGCCGCAGGTGCCGTAGTTGACCACCAGCGTCGGCTTGCTCTTGAGCAGCGCGACGGTGGTGTTGATCGCGGTGTTGATTTTCCCCACCCCGCTGAACACCACCTGGACGCCGTCCGGCGCCTTGTCGGGATTCAATTCGCTGCGCAGCGCGGTGAGGACGAGCACGGTCATGCGAAATACCGATCGAGGACGCGTCGATAGACCTTGGTCAGATTTTCGAGATCGGCGACCGGCGTGCGCTCGTCGATCTGGTGCATGGTCTGGCCGACGAGGCCGAACTCCAGCACCGGGCAGTAGTGGGTGATGAAGCGTGCGTCCGAGGTGCCGCCGCCGGTGCTCAGCGCCGGCTTGCGGCCGGTGACCTCCTCGATCGCGCCGATCACCATGTCGGTGAACGGGCCGGGCTTGGCGATGAACACGCCGGAATTCGACGGCTCCCAGACGATGGTCGCCTTGATGCGGTTGCCGCAGGCCTTCGCCAGGCGCTCTTCGACCAGGGCCTTCAGCGACGCCTCGGTGTGGCAGTCGTTGTAGCGGATGTTGAAACGCGCCTTCGCCTGGGCCGGGATCACGTTCCAGGCGGGGTTGCCGACATCGACGGTGACGAATTCCAGGTTGGAGGCCTGGAAGTGCTCGCTGCCATGGTCGAGCGGCTCCGACGACAGTGCGGCGATGATGGTCGCGATGTCGGGCACCGGATTGGCGGCGCGATGCGGGTAGGCGACGTGTCCCTGGACGCCGTCGACGGTGACGGTGCCGGACAGCGAGCCGCGGCGGCCGAGCTTGATGCTGTCGCCGAGCATGTCGACGTTGCTGGGCTCGCCGAGCACGCAGTGGTCGAAGGTTTCGCCGCGCGCCGCGGCCCACTGCAGCAGCTTCGGCGTGCCGTTGACTGCGGGCCCTTCCTCGTCGCCGGTGATCAGGAACGAGATCGAGCCCTTCGGCGCGCCGCCATGAGCGGCGAGATAGTCGAGCGTCGCGGCGGCGGCGCAGGCGATCGCGCCCTTCATGTCGACCGCGCCGCGGCCATAGAGCACGCCGTCCCTCACGTCGCCGGCAAACGGGCCGTGGCTCCAGGCAGTCTCGTCGCCGGCCGGCACCACGTCGGTATGGCCGGCGAAGGTGAGATGCGGCGCCGCGGTGCCGATGCGGGCGTAGAGGTTCTCGACATCGGGCCAGCCCGGCTCGCTGAAGGTGATGCGGTGCACCTCGAAGCCGGCGCCTTTGAGCAGGCGTTCGAGCACGCCGAGCGAGCCGGCTTCCACCGGGGTCACCGAGGGGCAGCGCAGCAGGTCACGGGCGATGGAGAGCGAGTCGGTGGTCATTCAGGATCCCTTCGGTTCGGCGCCGGATGGGCCGAGCGGGTCGTCGCCGAAGCGATTGGGGCCGATGGTGCCGCGGATGCCGCCGAGCTCGACGAGGCCCCAGAGCATCAGGACCAGCGCGGCGATCTGCAGAATGCTGCTGCTCGCGGGGGTGACGAGGCCGTTGCTCGCGCCATAGAGCAGGCCGGGCAGCGCCACGAACGCCACCGTCCACCAGCCGCTCTTGTCGCGATCATGCAGCCGCTTGATAGCGACGGCGTTGGCTGAAAAGTACAGCAGCAGGAACAACAGCCCGCCGCCGACATAGAGCAGCACGGAGGCGATGTCCGAGCTGCTGGTGATCAGCAGCAGCGCACAGATGAACCCGACGACGACGACCACGGCATAGAACACCAGGGCGAGCCAGTACTTCGCCCGCGGGATGCGCCCAGCCGTGCTGAACAAGAACATCTGCCAGTCCACGCCGCGTCTCCTTGGAGGGCCGGAGCGTGCTGCGCGTCAGTCGCGCAGCAGCTCGTTGATGCTGGTCTTGGAACGGGTCTTCTCGTCGACGCGCTTGACGATCACCGCGCAGGCGAGCGACGGTCCCTGCGAGCCGTCCTTGAGCGGCTTGCCCGGCAGTGCGCCCGGCACCACCACGGAGTAGGCCGGCACCTCGCCGACGAACACCTCGCCGGTCTCGCGATCGACGATCTTGGTCGAGGCGCCGAGGAACACGCCCATCGACAGCACCGCGCCCTTGCGCACGACGACGCCCTCGGCGACCTCCGAGCGGGCGCCGATGAAGCAGTCGTCCTCGATGATCACCGGGCCGGCCTGCAGCGGCTCCAGCACGCCGCCGATGCCGACGCCGCCGGAGATGTGCACGTTCTTGCCGATCTGGGCGCAGGAGCCGACTGTGGCCCAGGTGTCGACCATGGTGGATTCGTCGACATAGGCGCCGAGGTTCACGAACGACGGCATCAGCACCACGTTCTTGGCGATGAAGGCCGAGCGGCGCACGATGGCGCCCGGCACGGCGCGGAAGCCGGCGGCGCGGAAGCGGTTCTCGCTCCAGCCCTCGAACTTGGAGGGCACCTTGTCCCACCAGCTCGCGCCGCCCGGACCGCCCGGGATCGGGCTCATGTCGTTGAGGCGGAACGACAGCAGCACGGCCTTCTTCAGCCACTGGTTGACATGCCACTTGCCGTCGGCCTGGCGCTCGGCGACGCGCGCTTCGCCCTTGTCGAGCAGGTCGAGCGCATGGTCCACGGCCTCGCGCACCTCGCCCTTGGTCGCGGCATTCACGGTGTCGCGCGCGTCAAAGGCGGTGTTCAGGGTGGTTTCGAGGGCGGACAGGGACATGGCTCGTTCCTTGGAAAGCGGCGGGATCGCGTGTGCGGAGGCTTTTGTCGGGATTCGGACGGGCGGAGTCAAGCGCAGGCGGCCTACCGTGTCGGCAGCAGCCCCTGCAGGAAACCGGTCAGATCGTCAGTGACATGGTCGACATAGGCGGCGTCGCGGCCCTCCAGCTCCCAATCCTCGCGCACCACGTCCTTGCGGCCGTCCGGCACCACCAGCACCGTGGTCATGCCGAGGTCGTGCGGCACCACGAGGTTGCGGGCAAGGTCCTCGAACATGGCGGATCGCGCCGGGTCGACGCCGTGCAGGGTGAGGAAGCGGCGGTAGGTCTGCGCCGCCGGCTTGGGCTCGAGCTCGGCGGCGATGATGTCGAACACCGCCTCGAACTGCTCGGCGATGCCGAGCCGCGCCAGCACCTCGCGGGCATGGTCGCGCGACCCATTGGTCAGGATCAGCTTGCGGCCGGGCAGCTCGGCGATGGCGGCGCCCATCGCCGGGTTGGGCTCGAGCGGCGAGTGGTCGATGGCGTGCACATAGGTCAGGAAGTCGTCGGCCTTGACGCCGTGCTCGGTCATCATGCCGCGCATGGTGGTGCCATAGCGGCGGTAATAGTCCTTCTGGATCCGGAACGCCTCGTCCGCGGAGACCTTGAGATGGGCGGCGACGAAGTCGCGGATGCGGGCATCGACCTGCTGCCACAGATTGACGTGGTGCGGGTAGAGCGTGTTGTCGAGGTCGAACACCCAGGTCTCGATATGGGTGAAGGTGCGCGGGAGCGGTCGGTTGGTCATGGGGGCTCTCAGGGTATGCCGAAACGCAGCGTCTTGCCGGCGCCGGCATCGACGGTCGCAAAGCCGGTGGCGGACAGCCCGCGTGAAGCGCAATCGCCCTGCTCGTTGATCTCGAACTTGCTGTCGCGGGTGCAGAGCAGGGTGGGTCCGCCCCAGTTCAGCGGCTTGTCGTTGACGCGGATCGCCTTGCCGGCCGTGTCCACCGCCTCGGCGAAACTGAACACCCGCCTGGGCTGGCCGGCAATATCCGGATGCAGGCATTTGCCGGGCTCGATGCGGTACCAGCCGCGGCTGACCACGGCCTTGCCGTCGTCGGTCGCGACCGCCGCCATCACCTTGTGCGGGGTGTCGTTGCACCAGGTCAGGCCGGTGGCGGAGGGCGCCTGCACCTTGGCGACCATGGTGGTGAAGAAATCAGCCGCTTCGGGAGCGTCGGCGCCAAGACCCTGGCTTTTCAGGAAAGCGCTGAGCGCGCCCTGCGTCTTCGGGCCGTCGACGCCGTCGATCGGGGCGGCGTCGTAGCCGGCGATCACCAACAGGCGCTGGATCGCGGCGAGCTTGGCCTGCTCGTCGTCATACTCGCTGTCCTCGGCGAGATAGGCGACGAGGGTGCCGTCGTCGGTCTGGCTCGGCTTGATCTCGGTGAAGGGCGTGCTGGTCTGGCCGCCGCGGCACTGCCGTGCGGCCGCGATGGTGAAGTTGTCGGCGGCGACGCAGAGATTGTCGGTGCCGTTCTGCGGCATCGGCGAGGCGCCATAGACCGGCAGCGCGCGGGCATGGAGCAGGATGCGATCGGCGGCGAGCTGGCCCTGCAGCACCACGCGGCACTGCGCCGGATCGATCCGGAACCAGCCGCGCGTCGCCGTGGTGCCCTTGTCCTCGAGGCCGATGGCGGCCTCGACCACATAGCTCATGCGGTTGCACAGCTTGAGGTCCGCGTGGGCGGAGGTGGCGAAGGCCAGCGTGGCGAGACAGGTCGCGATGAGCGACCAGCGTCGTCTCCCCCGTCTCGTCGTGGCCGGGCTTGTCCCGGCCACCCCGATCAGGGACGCAGTGCCCTGATCGTTGAGGCCGCCGGGAGACCTTGGTCCTGGCGATCCGTTGAAAACGGATCGCGCTGCCCGGCGACGACCATAAAGGGTCAAGGTCGCGTTCTCACTTGTGGATCAGCGTGCCGATGCCATGGTTGGTGAACAGCTCGAGCAGCACCGCGTGCGGGGTCTTGCCGTCGATGATGACGACACCCTCGACGCCCTGTTCGAGCGCGTAGATGCAGGTCTCGACCTTGGGGATCATGCCGCCGGAGATGGTGCCGTCGGCGATGAGCTTGCGCGCATCCTTGATCGACAGGTCGGGGATCAGCTTCTTCGACTTGTCGAGCACGCCCGGCACGTCGGTGAGCAGCAGCAGGCGCTTGGCCTTCAGCGCGCCGGCGACGGCGCCCGCGAAGGTGTCGGCGTTGACGTTGAAGGTCTGGCCGCTCTTGCTGGAGGCAAGCGGCGCCAGCACCGGGATCAGCTCGTAGCCGATGAGCTGGTTGAGCAGCGTCAGGTCGACCTTCTCCGGTTCGCCGACGAAGCCGAGGTCGACGACCTTCTCGATGTGCGAATCCGGATCGACCATGGTGCGGGTGGCCTTGCTGGCCATCACCATATTGCCGTCCTTGCCACACAGGCCGACGGCCTTGCCGCCGGCTTCGTTGATGTGGCTGACGATCTGCTTGTTGATCGAACCGGCCAGCACCATCTCGACGATCTCGATGGTGGCGGCGTCGGTGATGCGCAGGCCCGCTGCGAATTCGGAGACGATGCCGAGGCGCTTGAGCATCGAGGCGATCTGCGGACCGCCGCCATGTACCACCACCGGGTTGATCGCGGTCTGCTCGAGCAGGACGATGTCGCGCGCGAACTGCCGCGCCAGCTCCTCCTCGCCCATCGCGTGGCCGCCATACTTGATGACGATGGTTTCCTCGTCGTACTGCTGCATGTGCGGCAGTGCCTCGGAGAGGATGCGGGCCTGTTCGATCGGGGGGATGGGATCCGTCATGAAGCGGTCTCGGCTGTTGGCGCTGCGGCAGGACCGTGCGGCGGACATGCAAGCGGGTGCATGCCGCGCGCGTGCGGTGGCGCGGTTTTAGCCGATCGGCCGCGCCGGCGCAAAGCGGGATCAGGCGGTTTTTGTCGGCCAGGCGGCGGCGATCGCGAGCGCGAGCCAGCCGAGAATGAGCAGCGTTCCACCGGTCGGCGCGGCCATCGGAAACAGGCCCCGGCCGGCGAACTGGCGCAGCACCAGGTCGCCGGCGAACAGCCCGGCGCCGGCGACGAAGGCGAGCATGGCGGCGAAGCCGATATGCCGCTGGGCGAAACTGCGGTCGACCAGCAGCACGGCGCCGATGATGACGGTGGCATGAAACAGCAGCATGGAAGAGGCTGCCCCCAGCCGGGCCGCATCGGGCTCGTGCGCCGACAGCGCCGCGAGGACGACGCCGGCGGCGCCCATCAGCCCGGCGACCGCGGCCAGCGGCTTTCCGGCATTGATCACGCGCCGCGCTCCGCGAGCAGCTTCATCATCGCCGCGCGCAGCTCCGGCAGGCCCGCGCCGGTCTCTGACGACGTGGCCAGCACGTCGGGGAAGGCGGCCGGGTGCTTCATGAGCGTCGCCTGGATGCCGGCAATGCGCTCGGGCAGCTCGGCGGCCTTGATCTGGTCGATCTTGGTCAGCACGATCTGGTAGCTCACCGCGGAGCGGTCGAGCGTCTTCAGGATCTCGATGTCGACGTCCTTGAAACCGTGCCGGGAGTCGATCAGCACGTAGACCCGCGCGAGGCTGGCGCGGCCGAGCAGGAATTGATGGATCAGCGAGGTCCAGGCCGCGACCTTGGCCTTGGGGGCTGCGGCGTAGCCGTAGCCGGGCATGTCGACGAGGCGCAGGCCGGCGTTCTTGGGCCCCTCGAAGAAGATCAGTTCCTGGGTGCGTCCGGGCGTGTGCGAGGTGCGCGCCAGCCCGTTGCGGTTGGTCAGGGCGTTGATCAGGCTCGACTTGCCGACATTGGAGCGGCCGGCGAATGCGACCTCCATGCCGTCCATCGGCGGCAGGGTCTCGATCGAGCCGGCGGCCCAGATGAATTTCCAGTCGCCGGCAAAGACCTTGCGCCCGATCTCGATCAGCTCCGCATCGCTGGCCGCACTCATGCGAAGCTCCGTTCAGGACGGCCCGGCGGCTCGATGCCCCGCAGCCGATCGTCGTGAAACATTGCAAGGACCGTCAGGCCGGCGGCGCTACGCGTCGCCGCCGGCGCTGTCGTCAGCCCTTGGTCTGGGTTTTCGGCTGGCTGTCGGCGGTCTTCTTGCCGCCGAGGAAGGTCGCCTTGATGTTGTCGAACAGCTCGATCTTGGCGCCGTTGCGCGACATGATCACGCTCTGCTGCAGCACCGAGAGGGTGTTGTTCCAGGCCCAGTAGATCACGAGGCCGGCGGGGAACGAGCCCAGCATGAAGGTGAAGATGATCGGCATCCAGTCGAAGATCATCTTCTGGGTCGGATCCGGCGGCGTCGGATTCAGCTTCATCTGGAACCACATCGTGATGCCCATGATGATCGGCCAGATGCCGAGCGCCATATAGTGTCCGATCACCGGCAGCTGGGTCGGATCGTAGTTCAGCAGCCCGAACAGGGTGAACAGGTTGGTCGGATCCGGCGCTGACAGGTCCTTGATCCAGCCGAAGAACGGCGCGTGCCGCATCTCGATGGTGACGAACAGCACCTTGTAGAGCGAGAAGAACACCGGGATCTGGATCGCGATCGGCAGGCAGCCTGCAAGAGGATTGATCTTCTCCTTCTTGTAGAGCTCCATCATCTCCTGCTGCTGCTTCATCTTGTCGTCGGGGAAGCGCTCGCGCAGCTCGGCGAGCTTCGGCTGCACCGCCTTCATCTTCGCCATCGAGGCGTAGGACTTGTTGGCGAGCGGGAAGAAGATCGCCTTCACCAGCACGGTGACGAGCAGGATGGCGACGCCGAAATTGCCGACCAGGCGGAACAGGAAGTCGATCACCCAGAACATCGGCTTGGTGATGAAGTAGAACCAGCCCCAGTCGATCAGCAGCTCGAAGCGGTTGAGCTTGAGGTTGCGGTCATAGGCGTCGACGAGCTTGCTCTCCTTGGCGCCGGCGAACAGCCGCGCGGTCGCCGTGGTGGAGGCGCCCGGGGCGACGGTCTGCGGGTCGGCGAGGTAGTCCGTCTGGTAGGTCTTGATGCCGCCGACGGTGTCGGACGAGAAGCGGGCCTGGACCGCCGCGTTGGTCTCGGGCAGCAGGGTCGCGGCCCAGTACTTGTCGGTGATGCCGAGCCAGGCGTTGGTCGCCTTGAACTCTTTCTTCTTCTCTTCGTCGATCTTCTTGTAGTTGAACTCCTGCAGGCCCTGGTCGCCGAGCACGCCGATCAGGCCTTCATGCAGGATGTAATAGCCGGCGACCTGCGGCATGCCGTGGCGCGAGATCAGCGCGTAGGGATACAGCGTGACCGGGGCGCTGCCGCCGTTGCTGACCTCGTCCTTGAGCGAGAACAGGTAGTTGTCGTCGATCGAAATCGTGCGCTTGAAGGTCAGCCCCTCGCCGTTGTTCCAGCTCAGCACGACCGGGGTGGTGGGCGTCAGGGCGTTGGCGCCGTCCTGGGTCCAGACCGTGTTCTGGTCCGGCAGCTTCGCCGTGGTGCCGCTGGCGCCGACCCAGCCGAATTCGGCGTAGTACGGGTTCGGGGCGCCCGACGGCTCGAACAGCACGATGGCCGGGGATTTCGGGTCCACGGTCTCGCGGTACTTCACCAGCGAGACGTCGTCGATGCGGCCGCCCTTCAGCGCGATGCTGCCGGCGACGCGCGGGGTGTCGATCTTGACGCGCGGCGCGGCGGCGAGCGCGGCCTCGCGGGTCATGGTGGGCACTGCGGTGGCGGCCGCGCCGGGGGCGCCGGCCGGCCCGCCGGCGGGAGCGGGCGTCGCCTTGCCGGCGGCGGCCGGCTGGTTCTGGGCGTGGATCTGGGCCTGCTGCTGGGCGGCCTTCTCGGCGGCGCGCTGTTTTTCCAGCTGCGGGATGTTGAAGAAATACTGCCAGCCGAGCAGCACGATGCCGGACAGGACGACGGCGAGGATGGTGTTGCGATTGTCGGTCATCGGTCTCTATCTCGCCATTCCGTCTGGCTTCAGTTTGCGATCGATTTCGCCGGCTTCCTGTCGAGGCGCTTCAGCGCCGTTCGCAGATCGTCGAGCATGGTCTGAAAGTCGCGGTTGAGTGCGGCCCGACGGCCGACTAGCACATAATCACTGTGCGGTCGCATGGATATGGGGTCCACGCGCTTCACCAATTCGCGAAGCCGGCGGCGGACGCGGTTGCGCTCGGTGGCAGTCCCGACCTTGCGGGAGACGGTGAAACCGACCCGGGTCGGGCCGGAATCGTCACGGTGGCGGTACTGGACCACGAAGGCGGCTCCCGCCGCCCTCGGCCCCTGGGCTGCGGCGAGAAAATCCGCTCGCTGCCTCAACCGGTCCACGGATAAGGGGTTGGGCAGGTGCTCAGGCGCTCAGGCGCTTGCGGCCGCGCGCACGGCGGGCAGCCAGAACCTTGCGGCCGCCGGTGGTCGCGAGACGAGCACGGAAGCCGTGACGGCGCTTACGCACCAGTTTGCTGGGTTGATAGGTCCGCTTCACGGTCGTTCTCCGCTCACCGGCGAGATGCCGGGTGTAAGGGTTCCAAAAGTTGAGATGACGTCCCCGTCTGTCAAAAAAGGACCGAAATCGGCCCTGCAAATGACCCGGCCACGCGAAATCGGCCGCCGGAGACAGTTGGCGCGGCTTATAAGGGAGCAGCCGGTTTTCGTCAATCTTGGCGTTGTGACGGCGCAATGACGCGGCCTTTCCGCAGCGCCTGCTTTTTAGGCAGCGTTATCAGACGTTTGACGGATTGGCGGGAACGGAGCATGGTCCAGATCAGACCGTGCGTTGGGGGCACCGCCGGTCGTCTCGCCCTGCCGGCCGTGCCGCGGGCGGAATCCACGAGTTGAACAGGCGCAATGACCGACGCTTTGGACCCCCCGGACCGGCCCCAGCGGCAGCTCGTCCCGCCGCGATTTGGCTTGTCGGCCAAGCTGTTGCTGCTGACCATCCCGCTCGTGATGATCGCCGAGGTGCTGATCTATGTGCCCTCGATCGCCAACTTCCGGATCAACCGCCTGAACGACCGCCTGGCCGCCGCCAACACCGCGGCGCTGGTGTTGAACGCGGTGCCGAGCGGCATGGTGCCGGATTCGCTGGCGCGGGAGATCCTCAACAGCATCGGGGCGCGGGCCGTCGCCATCAAGACCGGGCAGCAGCGCCGCCTGCTCGCCATCGCCGACATGCCGCCGGCGATCGAGCATGACGTCGACATGCGCTCGATGACCGCGTGGTCGGCGATCATGGACGCCTTCGAGGTGATGCTGGAAAGCGGCAATCAGGCGATCCGGGTGGTCGGCCCGGCGCCGGGCAACAACGGCCAGTTCCTGGAGGTGGTGGTCGACGAACTGCCGCTGCGTCAGGCGATGTACCGTTTCTCGCGCAACTTGCTGCTGCTGTCGCTGGTGATCGCGGTTCTCACCGCGGCGCTGGTCTACCTTGCCCTGCATTACCTGTTCGTGCGGCCGATGCGGCGGCTGACCGCCAACCTCGTCGCCTATCATGCCGACCCGGAGAGCCCGGCGCGGATCATCCCGGCCTCCGATCGCGGCGACGAGATCGGCGTTGCGGAGCGCGAGCTCGCCGACATGCAGCGCGACATCGTGTCGATGCTGCACCAGAAGAGCCGGCTGGCCGCGCTCGGCCTTGCGGTGTCGAAGATCAACCACGACCTGCGCAACCTGCTGGCGTCCTCGCAGCTGATCTCGGACCAGCTCGCCCATGTGCCGGATCCCCGGGTGCAGCGCTTCGCGCCGAAGCTCGTGCGCTCGCTGGAGCGGGCGATCGCGTTCTGCCAGTCGACCTTGTCCTATGGCCGGGCGCAGGAGGCCGCGCCGGACCGGCGCATGGTGGCGCTCGAGCCGATCGTCAACGAGGTGCGGGAATCCGCCGGCCTCGCCGCCGATTCGTCGATCGTCTGGGTCAACGCGGTGGAACGCGGGCTGACCGTCGATGCCGATCCCGACCAGCTGTTCCGGGTGCTCCTGAACCTCGTGCGCAACGCCGCGCAGGCGCTGGAGAGCGACAGCGCCAGCGCCACCAAGCAGATCCGCGTCACCGGCCGGCGCGAGGGGGCGGTCGCCATCATCGAGGTGTCCGACACCGGCCCCGGCGTGCCCCAGCAGGCGAGGGAGCACCTGTTCGAGCCGTTCCAGGGCTCCTCGCGGGACGGCGGCACCGGCCTTGGCCTTGTCATCGCCTCGGAGCTGGTGCGTGCCCATGGCGGCGAGATGCATCTCGTCGAGGGGACCATCGGCGCCACCTTCCGGATCTCGATTCCCGACCGTCCGGTGCAGTTGCACAGCCCTCGGCCGGAGCGCATCCGCGCTTGAAAAACGATCGCCGCGGGCCATCGCGATACTGTCCATTCCGAAAACAGTCGATTTTGAAATGATTTAGCGCGTGTGGCAGCGGCGCTGGCCCGTCGTCATCAAAGGTTCGCGGAAAACGGTTTGAGCGCTTGCAAACCGGAGCGGGAGCCGGTAGCTATGGCGCGCCTTCGGCGGTCACCGCATCGCCGATCCCTCGCACGTCCCCTCGCTGAGGACGCCTGCGACAAACGCGCCCGTAGCTCAGCTGGATAGAGCACCAGACTACGAATCTGGGGGTCAGAGGTTCGAATCCTTTCGGGCGCGCCATTTCCTAATATTTTCATTGATGTTTTTTCGTGCCCGCCGGTCCTGCGACCGCGTGTGCCCCTCAGCACTATCGGGCGGCGTTTCGCGGCCTTCGATCCCCTTCAAGCACTCACGGCGCACGCAGCCATCTTATGCTCGGCTCATAGTCCTTTTGGACGAGGTCAATTCGCTGCTGACGAGAGGTAATGCCTGCCGCTCCGCGCTCGCAACGTGGTGCGGTCCTTCGTCGTGTCGGCAGGAGGACCGGCCTTGGTCGGCAAGCCCGGGCAGCCGGGGAGGGCAGGTTGGCGGTCGAAGAGCGGTGGACGTGACGCGATGGTTCTGCGCAACCTGTCGAAGCTCGACCTCAATCTTCTGCATGTTTTCGCAGCGGTCTACAGCGAGGCAAGCATCACCCGGGCCGCCGAGGCGCTGAACGTGACCCAGCCGGCCGTCAGCAACAGCCTCGCCCGCCTGCGCGACATTTTTGGCGATCAGCTGTTTATTCGGGCCGGTCAGGGGATCGCCCCGACGCCGCTCGCGCAGAACCTGATACATCCGATCAGGGAAGCACTGATCTCTCTCGACCGCACTCTTGCGACCCACGAGCGCTTCGATCCCCGCACTTCCGAGCGCATCATGTGTTTCAGCATGAGCGATTTTGCCGAGGCGGTCGTGCTTGCGCCACTCATCGGTGCGATCAACCGCCTCGGGTCGAGGATCACCGTCCGCAACCATTTCGTCGCCGAGCGGGATTTGTATTCGGGCCTGGCCTCAGGCGAGGTCGACTTCGCCGTCGAGTCGCACCCGCTCGGCGAAGCGGATCTCGGAAGCAGGCTGCTGTTCAGGGATGAATTCGTCTGCGTGATGCGCAAGGGACATCCGGCGCTGTCCGAGGCCCTGTCGTTCGAGCGCTATCTTGCGCTCAGGCATCTACATGTCTCCAACCGGCCGCGTGTCGCCAACCTCGTCGACGGCGCCTTGAGCCGGCTGAAGTGCAAGCGGCATGTCGCTGTTCATGTCGAGCATTGCCTGGCCGCAGGTGCAATCCTCGCCCAAAGCGACCTGTGCCTCACCATTCCGATGTCCTTCGTCGAGCATTTTCTGCCTGCCGACCGGTTTGCAGTCGTGCAGCGGCCGTTCCGGATGCCGCCGCTGCAGACCTGGCTCTACTGGCATCCCGCATCGGAAAACAGTCCGGCACACAAATGGGTGAGGCGCCTGCTGGAGGATTGCTTTCCGCCAGTGCGTGAGGTGTCCCGCTCGCGCCCGATCATTCGCAGTGATGACGTTCATTCGGAAACGCAATTTGTCCCGGCGAATCCGCTCGCCCTATAACTGCTCGCAACAGCACAGATCGAAACATCTGTCGCTGCGTCCGGGTGCTGACTGGGCGGTCGCCGGCAATCCGGCGGGATCTTGTCGATGCCAACCGGTGGAAACGCTGGGCCGCATGCCGAGACATGCCGCCGTGAGAACGGCGGCGATCTCGGACTATCCCGGCGCAGCCACGGCAACCAAGAGCAGGCGATTCAAGGAGAGGCGATGTCTGTCGATAAATTGCGCGCGAAGCTATCCGGATCCGGTCCGGCGCTGTTTTTCCCAGATCCGGATGTCCCGGCGATCTTCAATTTCGACCAGGGGCTCGCGGCCCCCGAAACATTCCCCACTGATGACCTCGTACGGCTGGCGCGCAAGGCGCTCGACGAACACGGCGCCAAGGTGCTCGACTATTTCGATCCGGCGACCGGCTATGAGGAGTTGGTCTTCGGTTTCAAGGGCCTGCGCAAGGAGATCGCCGATCGTATCGCGCGGACCCAGGGCAAGCAGCTCGGCACCCGCGGCGTCATCCTGACGTCAGGCTCGGTGCAGGGCATCGCGCTTGCGGCCAACGGCTATGTGAACCAGGGCGACGTCGTCGTCGCCGAGGCCGCGTCCTTCCCCTATGCGCTGCGCTTCATGGAGATGGCGGGCGCCGATCTGCGCACCGTCCCCGTCGACGATCAGGGCATGGATGTCGATGCGCTTGAGGTGCTGCTGAAAGAGGTCAAGGCCGAGGGCAAGAAGGTCAAGGTGGTCTATACCATCCCGACCTTCCAGACCCCCACCTGCACCGAAATGTCGGTGCCGCGCCGCCATCAGCTGCTCAAGCTGGCCAGGGAATATGACTTCCTGATCATCGAAGACAATGTCTATGGCGACCTGCGCTTCGCCGGCGAGGAGCTGCCGACCCTGCTCAGCCTCGACACCGACGATCGCGTCATCCAGTGCGGCAGCTTTTCCAAGATCGTCGCGCCAGCCCTGCGCCTCGGCTGGATCGCCGGTCCGGCCGCCGCCATCGAACCGCTCGCCGCCGTGCGCCAGGACCTTGGCGTCGGCCAGTGGCACGCGCGCGTCATGGCTTCCTACATGGCCGACGGCCTGCTCGAGAAGCACATCGCGGAGGTCAACAAGGTCTACAAGAGCAAGGCCGAGACGGCGGCGCGGGCTGTCCGCGACTACTGCGGCAACTACGTCAGCTTCCGCATGCCGCAGGGCTCCTTCTATCTCTGGCTCGAGATCGACGAGCGCGTCGACTGGCAGCGCGCGGCCGCGCTGTCGGCCAGGGAAGGCATCTTCTTCCGCCCCGGCGAGCGCTTCATGGGCGAAACCGACGGCCGCCAGTTCCTGCGCCTCGCCTACAGCCATGTCAGCGAGGACATCATCGAGCGCGGCATCAGGAAGCTCGGCGAAATTCTCGGCGCCTGCGCCCGGGTTCCGGCATGACGGTCGCGGTTCGCACGATTGCGGGGGGATTTTCCTATCCCGAGTGCCCCCGCTGGCGTGACGGGCGGCTCTACTTCGCCGATCAGCACGATGGTCTGGTCCAGGTGCTGGACAGCGCCGGCGCTCGTCTCGCGCATTTCGCCGTTCCCGGCGGTCCGTCCGGCATGGGCTGGCTGCCCGACGGCGACCTGCTCGTCGTGTCGATGCATGAGCGCAAGCTCTATCGCCGCGGAACGGATGGCCGGCTGATCGGCCATGCCGATCTCGCCGACGTCCATCCCTTCCATTCCAACGACATGGTCGTGGACGCCAAAGGGCGTGCCTATGTCGGCAACATCGGCTTTGACTTCTATGCCGGCGCCGCGCCGGCAGCGACCGTCATGGCCATCGTTACGCCGGAGGGGAAGGTGAGCGTTGCTGCCGATGGCCTGATGTGCCCCAACGGCGCCGTGATCACCCCTGACGGCCGAACGCTCATCGTCGCGGAATCGATGGCTGCGCGGCTGACGGCCTTCGACATCGGCGCGGACGGCAGCCTCTCCGGCCGCCGGCTGTTCGCCGCGGTCGATGGCCACGTGCCCGACGGCATCTGCCTCGATGCCGAAGGCCATGTCTGGGCCGCTTCGCCTTACGAGAAGGTCGTCCTCAGGGTGAGTCCTGCGGGCGACATCGTCGGGCGTGTCGAGATCCCCGACGCCAATCCGTATGCCTGCATGCTCGGCGGTGCGGACGGCCGTGATCTTTTCATCTGTGTTGCGCCCCACCACGATCCCGAAGTCACAATCAAGCTGAGGGGAGGGCGCATTGATGTCGCCCGTGCGCCAGCGCCAATGGCGAGGAGTTGACCATGAACCACGCTTCCAACGTCGAACGGCTCAATCCGCCGAACATGACCTTCCCGGGCATGAGCCAGGCCGTCGGCTGCGGCGACTTCGTGCTGGTGTCGGGGCAGGTGGCGCTTAAGGACAGGCAGATCGTTTCAATCGGCGATCCTGCCGGCCAGGCCGAGCAGGCGTTCCGCAACATCGAGGCTGCCCTTGCCGAAGCGGGCTTGACCCTCGGCCACGTCGTCTCGTTGCGCTGCTATCTCACCAGCCGCGATGCCTACCAGGCCTATGCGTCGGTCAAGAACCGCATCTTTGCCGATCATCCACCGGCGGCGACGGCCGTCGTCGTCAGCGAGCTCGTCCTGCCCGAGCTTCTGGTCGAGGTCGAAGCGGTCGCTTGGCGCCACGCGCTGGCGGACGTTTTTGAACGCCGGCCGCGCGAGCGCTGATGACACAGCGATCGCCATTCATATGCTGTGCCCGTCCTGACGCAGCGCCAGCGTGTCACGGAACACCTGCAGGAAGTTAGGCAGCGATGGTGAAAGTGATCTCGACGGCCATACGAGTTCGAGCTTGAGTGAAGCGGTCAGTTCGTCGACGCGCTTCAGGACGACATCGGCAGCAAGAACATTGGCGATCGACGCATTGATGAAGCCGACGCCGATGCCGGCGGCGATGAAGCTCATCTGCATCTGATCGTTGCTGGCCTCCTGCACGATCTTGGGCATGAGCCCAAGGCTCCGGCACTGCGCCATCAGCCGCGTCTGCGGCAACCAGTAGGTCGACAGCGCAACCGAGACGAACGGCTCGTCCACGAGCGCGGCGATCGGCACGCTGGGCCAGTCCGCGAAGCGATGCGTCAGCGGAACGGCGAGCCAGAACGGGTCGTTGGTGATTTCGAGGGAGCTGAGGCCCAGCCCTTCCGGGCGTTCGATGATGAGGGCGGCGTCGATCTTGCCGAATTGCAGGGCGGACAACTGCTCCTGCGAGATCATCGAGACGAAGTCGAGCTGGATCTCCGGATAGGCTTGCCCGAACGCCTTGATGGCGTGGGCGACGCTGCGGTTGCGTGCGCCGATGTCGTTCATGGCGATCGTCAGCCGGCCGATCTCGCCGCGCGCCGCCTTGCGGGCACGTGTCTCGGCCCGCTCCATCATCTCCAGTCCGTGCCGCACCTCCTCGGCGAAGACGCGTCCGGCCTGCGTCAGGCGCACGCCCTTGGGCAGTCGCTCGAAAAGAGGCGCATCCAGACGGCTTTCCAATTCGAGAACGTGCTTCGACAAAGCCGATTGCGCAATGTGCAGTGCTTCCGAGGCCTTGCGGAAGTTTTCATGCTCCGCGACCGCAAGAAAGTAGCGAACCTGGCGAAAATCCATGGCGCGGAATCTCAATCTCGTTTCGAGATTGATAGTTCAATTCTCTCTATTGGCATTTGGCAAGCCCTTCCATGACAAGTGGAAGCCGTGGGCAGGGGCCGGGAGGAACAGGTGCCGCGATCGTTTGGACAGATCTCGCAGATCGCATTCATGACGCGCGACATCAGGGCGTCGATCGATCACTTCGCACGCCATCTCGGCATAGGCCCCTGGTTCATGATCGAAGGCGGCAGCTTCAGCGCATGCCGCTATCGCGGCGAGCCTTCGGCGGTTCGCCTGACCACGGCTTTTGCACATGCGCGTGGCATGGAGTTCGAGTTGATGCAGCTCGATAATGACGCGCCCTCGATGTGGCGGGATGCCTTGCAGAAGCGCTTCGCGCGCGAAAGCTTCCATCACTGGTGCATCTGGCCGGACGATTACGATGGCGCGCTGGCCGCAGCGCTGGCCGATGGCTATGCGGTCTATCAGGACGGGGCTACTTCGCGTGGGCGCTTCGTCTATCTCGCACACCCGCAGGCTACCGACGACATTCTCGAACTGACCGAGAGGACGCCTGAAAGGCGCGCCTTCCAGGATCTGGTGGCGAAGGCCGGACTGGACTGGGATGGCCGCGATCCGATCCGGGCCGACTGGGCTTAACCCCGCACGGGGAGGAGATCACATGAAACAGATGATACTGAGCGCGCTGGACATGTCGTGCGTGGGATTTCTGGCGCAGGGCGTATGGACCCATCCACGCGACCGCTCCACCGAGCTCAATCGGCTGGACTATTGGCTCGACTACGCCCGGCTCCTCGAGCGCGGCCTCTTCGACCTGCTGTTCATCGCCGACGCCATCGGCATTTACGATGTCTATGGCGGGTCCAAGGATGCCGCGGTGCGCAACGGCGTCCAGCTGCCCATGAACGATCCGATGTCGGTCGTCTCCGGTATGGCGGCCGTCACCAGGCATCTGGGTTTCGGCGTCACGGCCAACCTGCTCTATGAGCCGCCCTATCTGTTGGCGCGGCGGATGTCGACGCTCGATCACCTCACGGGCGGGCGCATCGGCTGGAACATCGTCACCGGCATTCTCGCCAGCGGCGCGAAAGCCATGGGCAGGGATTCGCTGGTGCCGCATGACGAGCGCTACGATATCGCCGACGAATATCTGTCCATCATGTACAAGCTCTGGGAAGGCTCCTGGGAGGAGGGCGCTGCGGTCATCGATCGCAAGGCGCAGGTCTTTGCCGACCCGTCCAGGGTGCATGCGGTCAGGCACGACGGAAAATATTTCAAGCTCGAGGCGGTGCATCCATGCCAGCCCTCGCCGCAGCGTACCCCCTACCTCATGCAGGCCGGCGCATCGGGCCGGGGCAAGCAGTTCGCCGCCGAAAATGCCGAATGCGTCTTCGTCAACGGCGTCTCCAAATCGCAGATGGCGGAGAATGTAGCCGACATACGCAGACGCGCCGCGGCACTGGGACGCGACCCGCAGGATATTCTCGTGCTGGCGGGAGCGACGGTCATCGTCGGCCGGACGGAGGCGGAGGCCAGAGAGAAGATGCGCGACTATCGCCGTTTCGCCAGTCCCGAGGCCGTGCTTGCCCACGCCGCCGGCGGGCTCGGCGTCGATCTGTCGAAGTATCCGCTCGACGAGCCCCTGCGTTATGAGGAAACGGACGCCAACCGGACATCGATGGAGATGTTCACGAAGAACCGCGAGCGCAGCTACACGCCGCGTCAGATCGCGGAGGAGATGGCGCTGTCGGCCCGCAACCTCCTGATCGCGGGCAGCGTGGAGCAGGTGGTGGCGGAATTGGCCGACTGGATGGACAAGACCGGGATCGATGGTTTCAACATTGCCCGCCTGATCATGCCGGATACGCTGGAGGACTTCGTCGATCTGGTCGTGCCCGCCCTGCAGGCGCGCGGCCTTTACAAGCGCGAATATCGCGCCGGGACGTTGCGAGAAAAGATGTCCGGCAGAAGCGGCGCCTTGCTGGGAAGGCCCCACCCGGCCGCGCGCGCAAGGAGGCCGGCATGAGCCGCGCAGGGCTGCAGGCCGATGCGAGCGGTCGGACCGGAGCGCCCGCCATGCCACTGGCGCATGCTGACGTCGAAGTTCCGTCAGCGGAGGTGCTGAAACGCGCATTCTCGCTGTTTCCGAGCGGCGTGGTCATCGCGACCACGCTCGACGCATCGGGCCAGCCGCATGGTTTCACCGCCAGCTCGTTCACGCCGCTCTCGCTGGAGCCTCCGATGGTGCTGATCTGCCTCAACGTCTCGGCGCAATGTTTCTCGGCATTTTCGCAATCGGACTGCTTCGCCGTCAGCGTGCTGCGGCCCGAGCATCGCGAGCAGGCGCTGCGGTTCGCGACCCGTGGCGCGGACAAGTTCGGGAGCGGCAGGTTTCGCACGGGGGCGCTGGGCCTGCCCCAGCTCGCAGATTCGCTCGCCACCTTCGCGTGCCGCGTCGCCGGTCGTTATCCCGGCGGCGACCATGTCATCCTGACGGGGCATGTCGAGCAGGCGTCGTATGAGGACACCGGCAGCGCCATGGTCCATTTCGTGCGGTCGTTCCGGGAACAGCCGCTTTAGGTCTGGGCTGTCGTCGTCAGGTGGATTTGCTGTCGGCTATGATCCGCTCGGCCGCCAGCCAGGCAAGCGCCATCACGGGGCCATTTGTGTTGCTGGAGATCGGCGCGGGAATCGCCGAGGCATCGACGACGCGAAGGCTATCGACACCGCGCGCACGCAGCCGCTCGTCGAGGACCGCCATCGCATCCGTGCCCATTCTGCACGTCCCCACCGCATGCAGGCCGGACACGAAGCTGCCGGTGAATGCGGCCAGCATGTCGTCGTCGCTGTGGATGTGCGGTCCAGGCCACAGTTCTCGCGCGATGAACCTGTTCAGCGGGGGCTGGGCGACAAACCGGCGCATGATGCGCATCATGGCAAGCGCGATTCGCCGGTCTCCGTCCGTCGACAGCCAGCGCGGAACGATCCGCGGCGGCTCGGCCACATCCGCGCTTCTGGCCGACACGGTGCCCCGGCTTTCCGGCCGCAGCGCATAGCCGATGACGGTCAGGCCAGGCTCCTTTTCCAGTTCGAGCCGTCCCTGCAGCAGCCCCCGCTGGAAGGTGTAGGGCGACAGCGCGAGCTGGATGTCAGGATAGGCGACATCGGGAGCCGAGCGCACGAACGCGCCCATCTCCGATGCGCCATAGCTCATCAGGCCCGAGCCGGTCAGATAGTATCTGGCGACCTCGCGCATGAGCCGCAGCCCGCGCAGCCTTTCATTGTGTCCGGTCAATCCGCGCAGCCGGTGCGGCAAGGCGATGACGAGATGCTCGGCGAGGTTCTCGCCAACGCCGGGCAGATCGACCGCCGGTGCGATGCCGGCCGCCGACAAAGCCCGCGCAGGGCCGATGCCCGAGACCTGCAGGAGTTGCGGCGACTGGATCGCCCCGCAGCACACGATCACCTCGCGGCGTGCGTGCGCGGTCTCGATGTTCCCGTCTCGGCGAAATTCAACCCCGGTGGCGCGTCTGCCCTCAAGAACGACCCGCAGGGCGCGCGAATCCGGCCTGACCAGGAGATTGGGACGCCGGCGTACCGAAGCGAGAAAGGTGCGCGCGGCGCTCGATCTGCGGCCCGTCGGACCGACCGTGTGCGCATAGGTTCCGACGGCATCTTCGCCGGCGCCATCGAGCCTGTCGCGGTGGGGCAGGCGCAGGGAGGACCCCGCCTCGAGGATCGCCTCGCGCAAAGGCTCCATGAGCGGCTTCATGCTGGTGTGCAGCGGGCCGCCTTTCTCCGGTGCTTTCTCGTCGTGCTCGATGGCCCGGAACGCTCGCGCGAACTCCGCCGAAGACCATCCGTTGACGCCGAAATCTTTCCAGCCGTCATAGTCCTGCGGCGCGCCGCGGCAGTAGACCATGCCGTTGATCGAACTCGATCCGCCAAGCCCGCGTCCGCGCGTCCAGCGCTCGCTCTCGGGCCTGCCCGGCTCGCGTTCGACGGGAAAGCTCCAGGACCGTTCCGGATGGGCCGTCAGCTTGACCCAGCCGCGCGGCATCTCCACCAGCGGATGGAAGCCTCTCGGCCCGGCCTCCAGCAGCAGGACCGTGACCGACGGGTCTTCGCTCAAGCGATTTGCCAGCACGCATCCGGCTGAGCCGGCGCCGACGATCACATAGTCGAAACAATGCCCATCGGACATGTATCTAAACGTGGTAGCCGCCGTCGACATTGATGACCTGGCCGCTGATGAAGCCGGCCCGGCCGGACGCCAGGAAGGACACCGCCTCGGCGACGTCGAGCGGCTTGCCCCACCTCTTCAGCGGCACATTGGTGGCCGCCGCGGCGATGTACTTGTCGTCGATATAGCCCTGCTTCATCAGCTCGGGATGGGAGCCGGCATCGATGATGCCGAGCGCCACGCCGTTGGCGCGTATGCCATAGCGCCCTTCCTCCTTGGCGATGGCCTTCATGATGCCGTTGACGCCGGATTTCGGCACCACGGACAGGCCGTCCGCCGAGGCATAGCGGAATTGCGCCGAGCTTTGCACTGCGACGATCGAGCCGCGGCTCTTGCGCAGATGCGGGATGGCATAATGCACGATGTTGTAGAAGCCGAACGTATCCTGCAGCAGGTGCTTCTTCATCAAGGCAGGCTCGACCTTGCTGAGATGAATGAGCGGCACCAGCGGGCCGGCCGCGTAGACCACGGTGTGGATGCCGCCGAGCTCGCCTGCCATGGTCTCGATCAGCGCGCGGACCGCTTCGGAATCCTCGGCATTGATCCGGTGAACCGACGCCTTTCGGCCTTCGGCCCGCACCGCCCCGGCGGCGGCCTGCGCCTTCGCCTCATTGCCGAAATAGGTCAGCGCCACATCGCAGCCGTCGCGCGCCAGCACCCGGCAGATTTCCGCCCCGACGCCCCCGGAGCCGCCGATGACAACGGCGCCGCCGGTGTCGGGAAAGAGAGAAGGCCGATCCGATGCCGTCATCATGGGCTCCTTATTTTGTCATCGACAGTTCGGCATAGCGCCAGCCAAGCTCGGCCACCGGGCGCGCCAGCGCTCCGGCCTCGCGGGCGTGAGCGCTGGCGGCGGTTCCGTCCACGACCCGTTTCATGATGCCCTGCCGGATCGCGGCAACGCGGAACAGGCAGAAGGCGAGATAGGCGTACCAGTCGCGGTCGCCGATATTGTCCTGCCCGCTCGCGGCGAGGTATGCGGCGCGATAGGCAGGCTCCTGCGGGATTCCCAGCGCCTTGAGATCGACATCCGCGAGCCCGCGGTAGGGGCGCTGGGGGAAATGCCAGGTCAGCATGTGATAGGCGAAATCCGCCATGGGATCGCCGAGCGTCGACAGCTCCCAGTCCACCACGGCCAGCACCCTCGGCTCCGTGGGATGGAAGATCATGTTGTCGATGCGGAAGTCGCCATGAATGAGCGACGTGCGATGCTGGGCCGGGACGTGGTCCGGCAGCCAGTCGATCAGACGGTCCATCGCCGCGATGGCTTCGGTCTCGGAGGCGCGGTATTGCTTCGTCCAGCGCGCGACCTGCCGCGATACGTAGTCGTTCGGTCGGCCGAAGTCCGCAAGACCCGCTTTGGCGTAATCGATACCATGCAGGGCCGCGATCACGCGATTCATCTCGGCATAGATCGCGGCGCGTTCGGCGCCCGTCATGCCGGGGAGTGAGGGGTCCCAGAACGAACGCCCTTCGACATAGTCCATGATGTAGAACATCGCGCCGACGATATCGTCGTCCGCGCACAGCAGGCGGGCGCCCGCCACCGGCACGTCCGAACCGTGCAGGGCGGAGATGACGCGGTATTCGCGGTCGACCGCATGGGCCGAAGGCAGGAGCTTGCCGTCCGGTTTCTTGCGCAGCACGAACCGGCGCTTGCCGTCGAAGGCGAGCACCATGGTCGGGTTGGACTGGCCGCCGCGAAAGCGCGCGATGGTCATGTCGCCGTGGCAGTCTGGCAGATGCTCGCGCAGATAGCGCTGCAGCTTTTGCGGGTCCACCCGGCTGCCCGGCGGCAGCGGCTCCGTCCCGACGAAACGGCTGGCGTCCATCGGTCAGGCGACCTCGGCGTATTTGGCCAGCTCCAGCCGGCCGAGCTGGTTGCGATGCACCTCGTCGGGGCCGTCGGCAAAGCGGAGCTTGCGCGCATGGGCGTAGTAGTTGGCGAGCACGAAATCCTGCGAGACGCCGGCCGCGCCATGCGCCTGGATGGCCCAGTCGATGACCTTGCAGGCCATGTTCGGCGCGGCGATCTTGATCATGGCGATCTCGGCCCGCGCCTGCTTGTTGCCGACCGTGTCCATCATATGGGCGGCCTTCAGCGTCAGCAGACGCGCCTGATCGATCAGGATGCGGGATTCGGCGATGCGCTCCAGCGTGACCGATTGCTGTCCGATCGGCCGCCCGAAGGCGACGCGCTTGCTCACGCGCCGGCACATCAGCTCCAGGCAGCGTTCCGCAAGGCCGATCAGCCGCATGCAATGATGGATGCGGCCCGGACCGAGGCGGCCCTGGGCAATCTCGAAGCCGCGTCCTTCGCCGAGCAGGATGTTCGATGCCGGCACGCGCACATTCTCGAAGCGGATTTCCATGTGGCCGTGGGGCGCGTCGTCATAGCCGAAGACGGTCATCGGCCGGATGACGTCTATGCCCGGGGTTTTCAGCGGCACCAGGATCATCGACTGCTGGCTGTGCTTGGGCGCGTCCGGATCGGTCTTGCCCATGAAGATCAGCAGTTCGCAGCGCGGATCGCCCACGCCCGAAATCCACCATTTATGGCCGTTGATCACATAGTCGTCGCCGTCGCGGACGATCGAGCTGCGGATATTGGTCGCATCGCTCGAGGCCACGTCCGGCTCGGTCATCGCGAAGGCCGAACGGACGGTGCCGTCCAGCATGCCGGGCAGCCACCGCGCCTTCTGCTCCTGCGTGCCGTAACGCTCGATGGTTTCGATGTTGCCGGTGTCGGGGGCGGCGCAGTTGAAGACCTGCGGCGAGAAATGGACGCGGCCCATGACTTCGCAAAGCGGGGCGTACTCGATGTTGGTGAGGCCCGCGCCATGCTGGGAATCCGGCAGGAACAGATTCCACAGACCCGCGGCGCGCGCCTTCTGCTTGAGCTCGTCGATGATGGGGGGATGGCCCCAGCGGTCGGCGTGAACCTGTGCGTGATAGAGCTGCTCGTTCGGATAGATGTGGCTATCCATGAACGCGTTGAGCCGTGCGAGAAGATCTTTCGTCTTTTGACTGTGCTCGAAGTCCATCGCGACTGACCGAAGGGGGAGAGGAAAGGGAGGCGCGCACGCCTCCCCGGTGTCAGGCGGCGGCGCGGATGCCGGGCGGGTTGCCCTTCAGCACGGTCGCGCGCACGCCATGCGGATCGAGGGTGCGGATGATGGCCAGCTGCTCCTCGGTCGGAGCTTGCGTTGTCGTCATGCCGGCCGCGCGCAGCAGCGGAAAGCCCGTCGCCTCCTGCACCTGTTCGAAGGTCACGCCGGGATGCAGCGCCAGCACCTGCGCGGCATGGTCGGGGCCGTTGAAGTCGAATACGCAGAGATCGGTTAGCACCAGTCCGAGGTCGACGCCGCCGGGCAGCGCGCCCGCGGGCCAGTTCTTCTTGTTGAATCCGACGCTGGCCACGACATCGACCTCGCCCTCCACGAACGTGCGCTTGTTGTGGTTCGGCAGGAACATCGAATTCCTGTGCGAGACGCTGTTGCCGGGAAAGCCACGAACGCCGAGCATCTGCACCTTCGGTTTGCGGAAGTCCGGGCCGAGCGCGGAGATGTTGGCCTGTCCGTAGCGGTCGACCTGGACCGGGGTCACCATGGCATGACGCTTCCCCGACCAGACGCTGTCGAAGACCCGGCTATAGGGCATCCAGCCGCTGTACTTCGGCTTGTAGTCGCCGCGCGGGCCGACGGGCACGGGTTCCTCGACGAGGAAAGCCTCACCATCCGTCAGCTGGAGGCCCGGTGCGAAGGTCGCCTTGGCGAGGCTCGCGGCGATGCGCGGCAGGGGACCGATGCCGGTCGCCAGCAATTCTCCGTCGCCGCGCCATGCTTCGGCGGCCGCAACGATGATCAGTTCCGCGAGACTGAAATCCTTGGCAATGGTCATGTCACGTCCAATCAGAATGTGGGGAGGGGCAGCTGGCGAACCTGGGCCTGGCCGCCGACGCTTGCGATGTAATGGTCCTCGCCTTGCGCGATGTGCTTGTCGAAGTAGCTGGACCAGCCGCTGTCCTCGCCGGCGGAGGCCGCGTAGGCCTTCAGGTGCGGCAGGTCCCAGCCGTAGGAATAGTGCGAGGCGGTGGGGTGCGCGCCGAGCGGCGCGCTGACCACGCCCTTGACGAGATAGGGCTCAAACAGGTTGGCCTTCATGTCTTCCGGGTTGTCGGACGCGATGCTGTCGACCATCTCCTCGGCGGTGACGTAAACCTTGTCCGCCGCGCGGGCGAACAGGTCGTCGAAATAGGGGTCGGGGCCAAACGTCAGCGTGTTGCCGTGCCGGTCGGCCTTGCTGACATGAATCAAGGCGGCGTCGAGCTTGATCGCCGGCATCGCCATCAGAACCTCTCCGTCGTCATAGGGCGACTTGATGGTCTTGAACTGGGGGTTGTTGGTCATGACGGCGGACCCCAGGCCGACGCGCGTCGGCATGAACGGGACCCGGTGCCCGGCCGCGCGCAACCCCAGCACCAAATGGCCCTCGTCGAGCTCGACGACATCGACGGCTCCCGCCTCGCGCGCCTTCCGAAAATAAGGTTCGATCGGGATCACGTCCAACGACACGAAGCCGTAGACCAGCTTCTTCACCTTGCCGGCGGCGCACAGCATGCCGACCTCCGGGCCACCATAGGCGACGATGGTGAGATCCTTCAGGTCGGAGCGCAGGATCTCGCGGACAAGCGCCATCGGCTTGCGGCGCGGCCCCCAGCCGCCCATCCCGATCGTCATGCCGTCGCGCAGTTCGGCGACGACAGATTTGAGGGTCATTTCCTTTGTCATTGGCCAGATATCCGTACTTGCAATTGAACCCTGAGAGGATTGGTTAGCGGTAGAAGCCGCGGCCTTCGGCGGCGAGCTGCTCGATCAGCCGGGCCGGCTTGAAGTAGTTTTCGCCGACCAGTGCGCTGTAGCGGTCGAGCGCTTGCTTGATGCTGGGCAGGCCGACCTGGTCGGCGTAGAACATCGGCCCGCCGAGATGGGCCGGCCAGCCGAAGCCATTGGTCCAGATCACGTCGATGTCGCCGGGGCGGGCGGCGGCGCCTTCTTCCAGGATCTTGGCCGCCTCGTTGATCATCGCATAGAGGCACCGCTCCAGGATCTCCTCGTCGGTCACGTCACGCTGGCTGAAGCCGCGCGCCTTGCGATGCTCGTCCAGCAGGTGGTCCGTGGCGGGGTCGGGGCGTGGCTTGCGATCTTCGCCATAGGCGTAGTAGCCGGCGCCGCTCTTCTGGCCGAGGCGGCCGGCGGCAGCGAGCCGATCCACGATATCGCACTGCTGCTCGCGTGGGGTCATCCGGGCAAACCGTGCCGCGCGCGCCGCCGCCATCACGTCCATGCCGGCGAGATCCGCGAGCGCGAAGGGGCCGATGGGGAAGCCGAAGCCCGAGAGAACCTTGTCGACCTGCTGCGGCGTGGCGCCGTCCTCGAGCAGGAACTGAGCCTCGCGTGAGCGCTTGGACAGCATGCGGTTGGCGACAAACCCTTCCGAGCGGCCGACCATGACCGGCACCTTGCCCAGCCGCTTGCCGAGCGCAGTGACGGTTGCGAGGACGTCCGGCGCCGTGCGGCTCGCGCGGACGTTCTCCAGAAGCTTCATGACGTTGGCCGGATTGAAGAAGTGCATTCCGGCCAGGTTCTCGGGTCTGGACACGGACGCCGCCAGCGCCTCAATGTCCAGGAAGGAGGTGTTGGTGGCGATGATCGCCCGGTCGTTCAGAGCCGCATCGAGTTTGGCGAGGACCGCCTTCTTGACGTCCAGGTCTTCCGTGACGGCTTCGATGACGAGATCGATGTCGCGGAGATCGTCGTAGCTCATGGTGGTTGCCAGGCGGCTCATCCGGCTTTCCAGCTCGTCGGCTCCGAGCGTGCCACGCTTGACATTGCCTTCATAGGTTTTGCGGATCGATGAAACCGCTTTGGCAAGGCCCTCCTCGGCTTTTCCAATCAGCGTCACGGAGAGGCCGGCGTTGAGGAGGCAGATCGCGATGCCGCGTCCCATGACGCCCGGCCCGATTACCGCCACCTTGCGGACGTCGCGGGGCGTCACGTCCGCGGGCACGCCGTCGATTTTCGCGGCCTCACGCTCGGCGGCAAAGAGATGCCGCAGGGCTTTCGACTGGGGCGATCCGATCAGCTCCTTGCAAACGCGATATTCCTCGTCCGCCGCCTCGCGAAACGGCGTGGTCGTCATCTTCTCGATGAGATCGACCGCAATCTGCGGTGCCTGAAGATTCTTGTATTTCTTCGCCAGCTCGGCGCGTTTCGCGGCAAAGATGCCGGCATCGAAGGCCGGCACCGGCAGGTCGCTGGTTTTGCGCACCTTTGCGCCCTCGGCAGCGACCTTTTGTGCGAAGGCGATGGCTTCGGCCTTGAGATCGTTCGACGCGGTGGCGTCCACCAGGTTCATGTCGCGCGCCTCTCGCGCGCCGATCTGGCCGCCCTCGCTGATCATGGTCAAGGCATGCGCGACGCCGACGAGGCGCGGCAAGCGAACCGTGCCGCCCGAGCCGGGCAGCAGCCCGAGTTTCACTTCAGGCAGGCCGAGACGCGCGCTCTCCAGTGCGACGCGGTAGCTGCAGGCCAGCGCGATCTCCAGCCCGCCGCCCAGGGCGGTGCCGTGGATGGCGGCGACGGTGGGTTTGGCGCAGGCATCGAGCCGGTCGATGAGGGTGCCGAGGCGGGGCTCCTGGAGCGGCTTGTTGAATTCGCGAATGTCCGCTCCCGCAATGAAGGTGCGTCCGGCGCACAGGATCACCAGCACCTTGCTGGCGCCGTCCCGTTCGAACTGCTCGACGGCATCCAGCAGCCCCGCGCGAACCGAATGCGACAGCGCGTTGACCGGCGGGTTGTCGACGACCGCGAGAAGGACGGCGCCGTGTCTTTCGACAGAGACGGTTTGTTCGGTGGCTTGACTCATGACTCTGCGACCTTGCTGGAATGAGAAGAGGCGCGGCCGGCCATGCTGAGAACGACCTTGCCTTTGGCCGCCCGCTCCATGACCACGTCCAGCGCCTCTGCGAAACGCTCCAGCGGGTACTCGCCGGAAATGTGGGGCTTGAGGCGGCCTTGCGCGAACCACGAAAACAGCTCGGCCATGTTGGCGGCCTGCCGCTCCGGATTGGCGCGGGCGAAGCTGCCCCAGAACACGCCGATCATCGCGCTTTGCTTGAGCAGCAGCAGGTTGAGCGGGATGGCGGGGATGTCGCCGGCGGCAAAGCCGATCACCAGCAGCCTGCCATTGATCGCCAGCGAGCGCACGGCGGGCTCGGTCAGGCGGCCACCGACGGGATCATAGACCACGTCGACGCCTTTGCCGTTCGTCAGGTCCTTCAGGCGCTGGCGCAGGTCGTCGGTCGCGTAGTTGATGGTTTCGTCCGCGCCGTGCGCCCGGCACAGTTCGAGCTTCTCCGGTGTCGAGGCCGCCGCGATTACCTTCGCGCCGAGCTGCTTGCCGATCTCGACCGCGGTGAGGCCGACGCCGCCGGCTGCGCCGAGCACGAGCAGCGTTTCGCCTGGCCTTATGCCGGCGCGATCCTTGAGGGCGTGATGGGAGGTGGCATAGGTGATCAGGAAGCCCGCGGCCTCCACAAAGCTCATTGCCCCCGGGATCTCATAGACGCGCTCCGCGAGCGCCACGGCCTGCTCGGCGTAGCCGCCGGTGCCGTTGAAGGCGAGGACGCGCATGCCCGGGCGGATATGGGTCACATCCGCGCCAGTCTCGACGACAACACCGGCCACCTCGCTGCCCGGCGTGAAGGGAAGATCCGGCCTGGTCTGATACTTTCCTTCCACCATCAGGCCGTCGAAGAAATTGAGCCCGCAGGCCTCGACACGGATCAGCACCTGGCCGGGACCGACGGCCGGCGTCTCGACGTCCTCGAGGCGAAGCTTTTGTCGCGGTTCGAAATCCCTGCAAAGCACTGCTTTCATCGTGCTGCCGTTTTCGGGGCTGGCCGTCCTCATCTGGATCATGGCATCACAGATGCGTTAGGCGGCAGCTTCAAACATCGTCCAATGGGACTAACGGGGCCTGCGCTGACCGGAACGAGGCAAATGGGCTGTGGGTAGTCTATTTGGATGATGCCGCCGCCTTCCCCCCAGGCGATCGTTCGCGATCGCCGCGCGCTGCGGCGCCACCCACCGGTCGTCCTTCATCCTGCCGGCGAGCCAGTTCCGTCCGAGCTGCATGTCACCACCGTTATTCACGGTGTGATGCAGCTGCGCGCCGAGTGCGGGTCTCGACAAGGTCAATCACGAAGAGGAGGGCGATCCCCGATGCTTGGCGGTTCCGGTACGGCCTTTCGGCTCGACGGCAAGCGGGCGCTGGTCACGGGGGGCGCCAGCGGCATCGGCGCGGCGACCGCGCGCCTGCTCGCCGAACTCGGCGCCGACGTGGTGATCGCCGACATCGACGCGGACAAGGCTCGCGATGCGCTCGGCGCTACGATGGCACGGGGGCATGTCGCAGGCGATGTCTCTGACCATGTCGACAGCGAACGTATGGTGGCCACGGCCACGGACATGCTCGGCGGTCTCGACCTCGTCTTCAATTCTGCCGGCGTGGGGGACGACCTGGTCTCCGTGCACGCCCAGGACCCCCAGCGCTGGCAGCGTGTGGTCGATATCAACCTGCGCGGTACCTATCTGATGTGCCGCGCGGCGGGCCGCGTCTTCCTGGCGCAAAAGAGCGGATCGATCGTCAATGTCTCATCGATCGTCGGCCTCGGCGCGTTTCCAGGCCGGTCGGCCTATGGTGTGGCAAAAGCCGGCGTCATTCACCTCACGAAGACGCTGGCATGTGAGTGGGGGGCGGCCGGCGTACGGGTGAACTGCATTGCTCCCGGCTATACCCGCACGCCGATGGTCCAGGCGCTGCTGGAGCGTCAGGTGTTCGATCCCGGAGCCATCGAGCGGCGCACCCCGCTGGGGCGCCTCGCCGACCCCGACGAGATGGCTCGCGCGGCCTGCTTCCTGCTGTCGGACTGGGCATCCTATGTGACGGGGGTCGTGCTGCCGGTGGATGGCGGCTGGAGCGTCTATGGTGCTGCTGGAGACGTCGACAAGGGTCTTCTAGCCTCCCGAGAATAGCGGGCTCCGGATCGGGGAGCAGGGGTCAGATGAGGAATTGGGCCCCGTCCACCACAAGCACGGTTCCCGAGACGAACCGGGCGTCCTCCGATACCAGATAGGCGAAGGCGGCCGCGATGTCGCGGGGTTCGCCAAGGCCATCGAACCCTCTAAGCTTGGAGCGGCGGAAGGCGAGATCCGGATCGGCGTCCGGCACCGGTGTCGCGCTGCTCATGGATGAGCGGATGCCGCCGGGGCAGATGGCGTTGAAGCGGATGCCTGCGGACGCATACTCGGCGGCCAGCGACTTCGTCAATGCAAGCACGCCCGCCTTGGACACCGCATAGGACGCCGAGTAGGCCAGCCCCTCCAGCGCGGCGAGCGATGAGGTGTTGACGACGACACCGCCACTTGCCGCCAGATGGGGGATCGCCCGCTGGCTGATGGCGAACACGCTGGACAGATTGATCTGCATCATCCGCGTCCAGTCCTGCGCGGAGATGTCCGTAAATCGCGTCTTGGCATAGATGCCGGCAATGTTGCAGATCGCGTCCAGCGCGCCGAGCCGCGATGCCGCTTTGTCCACGAGCGCGGTGCAGGATTCGCCGGATTCGGCGTCGAAGGTGACGGCCTCGGCGTGGCCGCCGGTGGCTGCGATGTCCGTGGCGACGGCATCGAGCGCCTGTGAGGGGCGGTCGGAGAGAATGAGCCGCGCGCCTTCCGACGCGAGCCGCATCGCTGTGGCCCTGCCGATCGCGCCGGCGGCCCCCGTGACAAGGATCGCTTTGTTGTCCAGTCGCTTGATCAAGGTCGCACCCGTGAATGCAAGGATGTCTTTGTCCGATATGACGCCTTGTCCCGCATCATCTGAATGAACTACGCCGCGGCGGGCGTCATCCGCGGTCTGCCGGCGTAATCAATGCGGACGATGCTGCCGCGCGAAGCTGCGCTCATCCTGGTCCAATCCTGTCTAGGCGCGCCTGGCGCAGATCGGAGGAGATCTTCATGAAGATACTCATCGTCGGCGGGACCGGCATGATCGGGGGCCATGCCGCTGAGCATCTTGCCGGCTTGGGGCACGACATTGTTCTGGCGGCGCGAAAACCTGCCGCTGCAGGCACGCCGATGGCGGCCTTTCCGGTTCTGTTCGGGGACTATACCCGAGGCGAGTTTTCGCCCGCGGAATTGGCGCCCTTCGATGCGGTCGTCTTCGCCGCCGGCAACGACATCCGCCATCTGCCAGGGGATGTCGATGAAGACGCGTTCTGGCGCAAGACGCAGATCGAAGGCGTTCCGGCCTTTGCCGAGCGCGCGAAGAAGGCGGGTGTCGGCCGCTTTGTCCAGCTTGGCAGTTACTATCATCATGCGGCGCCGCACCTTGCGCAAACCAATGCCTATGTGCGCGCCCGCCAGCTCGCGGACGAAGGCGCGCGAAGCCTTGCGGGGGCAACCTTCAACGTCTGCACGCTCAATCCACCCTCGATCGTTGGGGTCGTGCCGGGCGTGCCGGCCCGGCGCTATGAGACGCTGGCCGCCTGGGGGCGGGGCGAGCGGCCCGACATTCCCGACTTTGCGCCATCAGGCGGAACGAACTACATGTCGGTGCGCTCGCTGAGCCAGGCCATCTCCGGCGCGCTGGCGCATGGAGAAGCCGGCAAGGCTTATCTGATTGGCGACGAGAACCTGACCTTCCGGGAGTTCTTCCAACTGGTCTTCGATGCGACAGGCAGCGGCCGAAGCGTCGAGGAGCGGGACCAGGAACATCCGCTGCTGCCCGACGCCTTCATCGTGCCGGGGCGCGGCAAGATCCTCGCCTATGAGCCGGACCCGGCAGAGACGGCCATGCTGGGCTACATGCGCGGCGACGTTCGGCGGGCTGTCGAGGAGGTTGTGGACCTGGTGCGGGGCGCGTCGTCGTGACCTGACCGGTTCAAGAAGAGCCGCGGCTCACGGCCTTCGCACGTCGTGCGGTGGCCGGGCGCAGACCACACGCTCATGGCCGGTGCGGCCCGGTAGTCTTTCCAGACGATGCGGCTTTTCCGCTCGGCGACTACCGATGACCCCGAATACGCGCCGCTGCGGCGCCGTCAGTTCGAGGTTTTGGGAGATTTCCTTTGCGTGAAGCCGTGATTGTATCCGTCGCCAGAACGCCGATCGGCAAAGCCTTCCGGGGCGCGTTCAATGATACGGAGGCACCCGCGCTTTCGGGCCATGTGCTGCGCGAGGCGATCTCGCGCGCCGGCATCGAACCAGGGCAGGTGGAAGATGTCGTCATGGGGTGTTCGGCCCAGCAAGGCACGCAGGGCTACAATATCGGCCGGCTGACCGCTGCCGCGGCGGGCCTGCCCGAGACGGTTCCGGGCATGTCCATCGACCGCATGTGCTCGTCCGGCCTGATGGCGATATCGGTGGCCGCGAAACAGATCATCGTGGACGGCATGGATGTCGCGGCGGCGGGCGGCGTTGAATCGATCAGTCTGACGCAGAACAAGCACAAGAACGCCTACCGCAATCGTTCGGAGGCGGTGCTCGGCAACTGGCCGCACATGTATATGACCATGATCGAGACCGCCGAGATCGTGGCGCGCAAATACGGCGTCAGTCGGGACGCGCAGGACGAGTTCGCCCTGACAAGCCACCTGCGCACCGCCGCCGCGCATCAGGCCGGCCGGTTCGACGCGGAGCTTGCACCGATGTCCACGCGCAAGATCGTCGTCGACAAGGCGACCAACGAGACGCGTGTCGAGGATGCGCTGCTCTCGCAAGACGAAGGCTTCCGCAGCGACACGACGCTTGAGGGGCTGGCCAAGCTGAAGCCGGTGTTCGCCGATGGCGAGGTCGTCAAGGCCGGCGAGTACATCACGGCGGGCAATTCGTCCCAGCTGTCCGACGGCGCCGCCGCGCTTGTGCTGATGGAGGCCAAGCGTGCGGAGAGGCTGGGGCTGAAGCCGTTGGGTGCCTATCGCGGCATGGCGGTGGCCGGTTGCGCGCCCGAGGAGATGGGCATCGGGCCGATCTTCTCCGTGCCGAAGCTGCTCGCCCAGCATGGCCTCAAGGTCGACGACATCGATCTGTGGGAGCTCAACGAGGCCTTTGCCAGCCAGGCCGTCTACTGCCGCGATCAACTCGGCATCGATCCCGAAAAGCTCAACGTCAATGGCGGCGCCATCGCCGTGGGCCACCCCTTTGGCATGACGGGAGCTCGTACTGCCGGACATATCCTGGTGGAGGGGCGCCGCCGCAAGGCGAAGTACGGCGTGGTCACCATGTGCGTCGGCGGTGGCATGGGCGCCGCCGGGCTTTTCGAGATTTTCCAGTAACCGGGAGGATGCTGTGCTCGCCTCCAGCGTACGTGAAACCCTGAAGCCGATCCTGGGACCGTCGACCCAACTCGGTTTCGTCGTGAGGGACCTCGATGCGGCCCTCGACCACTGGACCGGAGTCCTGGGCATCGGCCCGTTCCTTCATTTCGACAAGGGGACCGGGCGTCCGCCGGCCGCCTCCTTCTATCGCGGCCAGGAAGTGGTCGTGGAGACGCGGCTTGCCTTCGGCTATATCGGCGACGTGCAGATCGAACTGATCGAGCAGGTGAACGATGCGCCGTCGCCCTATCGCGATTTCATCGCTTCGGGGCATGAGGGCCTGCAGCATCTCGGGTACTGGGCTTACGATTTCGACGACGCCTGCCGCCGCGTCGAGGCTGCAGGCTATGAGCGTGAGTTCGTCATTCCCATCGCCGGCCAGCCGCAACCGATCATCTACTATCGATCCAGCTCCGTCCTGGGGCCGATGCTGGAGATCGTACCCGCGCGCTGGCAGCGCGTCCGTCAGGCGGTGTTTGACCGCGTTTCGACATGGTCTGGCCCCGACCCGCTCATTCGCTACGGTGCCTATGGCGAGTTCCTGGCCGAGGCCAACATCTCATTCGACTGAAAAGCGGTAGAGCGAGATGAAGCGTTGTCTCGCTCTATTTGAGGCTGCGTTCCAGCACATCGATCTGCTGGCGGAGGTCGTCGATGGCGTGGCGGATGGCGCGCTGGTCGAGCGTGCGATTTTCGTGGACCAGCAAGCCCTGCAAGGCGATGTCCGCAATGATCTCGCCGATTTCGTCGGGTGAGTGCGAACCTGACGGCGAATACCAGCGCGAGGTCCAGTTCGCCATGCCGATCACGGCGAAGGCCGCGATCTTGGCGTCGGTGCGGCGGAATTCGCCACACGCGATGCCTTCGGATATGCAGCGGACGTAGAAGTCATAGATGTCGCGGCGGCCACGATTGTAAAGCGGGCCGAGTTCCTCGGGAATCTGGGCCTCCAGCCGTGCCAGCAGGATGAAGCGCGAACCCGACGACAGCCGGCGGCGGATGCCGTCGGTGATGGCGCGCCTCAGACGTTCGCTCGGGGTCAGTCCCGGTTGCTCGATCAGCTCCTGCAACTGATGCGAGGGGGTGAGCGCCTCGGCTTCCACGAGCGCGGCGAGGATCTCCTCCTTGTTGCGGAAATAGTGATACACGGCCGAGCGGCCGAGGCCGATCGCGCGCGCTATTTCGTTGATGCTGGTCTGGGCGTAACCCTTGCTGTCGAAGAGTTGGGCCGCGATGTCGATGAGCTGCTCGCGAACGAGTTCCTTGCGCGGGTTGCTGCCAAGGCGAGCGTCGTGGTTACGGGATGTTTCCGTGCCTTCCAGATCCTGGTTCGTGCCTTCCAGATCGTGGGTAATGCCCGCTTCGTCCGCAAGTGTCGAAGATCGGTTCACGTCCTGTCCTTCCAAGCCCGCCACGTTGGCGGTCCATATCGTAGCATAGCGCAGATCGTGACGCCTCGGCATCCGGCTTATACCAAAGCCGCTGCCGTCTGCAAAAACTGTCTGATTTCGCTGCTTCAAGTCAAACCCGATTCCGGTTGGATGCTGTAGTTGGCGCGTCGAGCGGAGCCTCGAAGGTCAAGCCGAGCTTGCGCTGGGCTTGGGAAAGCGTCTGCTCGAAGGCCCGGACCACTGCCGCGAACGACCAGTCGCCTTCCAGCACCGGCGCGGCGATCATCGGGTGGGTCACGAAGGAAAGCTGCCTGTCCGCAATCCTGACGATCTGTCCATGGATTCCGCCTGAGTGATCCGACAGCAGGAAACTAATGACCGGCGCGTTGACCGCGGCGGCGGGAAGCGCTGTGTACTTGACGTCGCGCCCCGCCGACTGAAGCGCCAGAAGCGGTGCGTTCTGAGCGGCCATGGCGGTATCGGCCAGCGGCGAGACGGCGTTCATGCGCACGCCGCTGCCGCGCAGCTCCATCGCCCAGCCATAGGTGAGCGAGGCGACCGCGCCTTTGGTCGCGCCATAGCCGCCGAGGCCGATGTCGCCCGCATGCGAGCCGGAGGCGACATTCACGATGGAGCCGCCTTTGCCTGCTGCGCGCAGCCTTCTGGCGGCTGCTTGCGCGCATGCCGCCGTGCCCAGCACGTTGATCTCGAACATCCGCCGAAGATCGATCTCGGTCATGTCCTCCATACTGGCGGGCCGAAGGATACCGGCGTTGTTGACCAGGCCCGTCAGCATGCCGAACGTGTCGAGGCAGGCTTCCATCAGCGTGTCGGCAAACGTCCATGACGAGACGTCGCCGGGGCAGGCAATGGCTTTGCCGCCGGCGGAGGAGATCGCGGCCACGGTGGCCTCGGCCGCCTTGGCATCGATGTCGTTGACCACCACGGCCGCGCCGAGCGCGGCGGCGTGGCGGGCATAGGCTGAGCCCAGGCCGCTGCCGGAGCCGGTGATCACCACCGCCTTGCCCGCGAGCGCGTTCGTCTCGACATCGGCGATCATCGCGTTTCCCCTATGCCCTGGGAAAGCAGCTCGCGGCCTTCGGCGGAGCCATCGAGCATCCGGTTGATGCGCTGGTGCACCCGCCAGCCGTTCGTGGTTCGGACCAGCTCCCAGCGGTTCGCGCTGGCGCGCTCCACTTTCCAGCCGTCCTCCTGCTTGACGTAAAGCTGTGAATAGCCGGTCGCGACGGCGCGATCGCCATCGATCTGCACCAGCGGCATGCCGATGGCATGCGCGCTGCCCTTCGCGACATAACCGACATGGGGCTCCTGATCGACCAGCCCGCCTACGGCGATTGCCCCCGCGAGGGGCGCTCCGCCATAATCGTAGGAGCCATCTGCGGTCCACAGCGCGGCAGTCGAAGCCTTGGAACGGCTGTCGACAGACGGGGCGTAGCGGGCGAGCAACTGATAGATTGCGACCTGATCCTCAAGCGACCGGATGCGGGATTCAAGGCTGGCGATCCTTGCCTCCAATCCGTTCTGATCTGTACTCGTCATGGCCCCCTCGCGACAGAAGGGCCACGATTCTCCACTGATTGCGATTCGGCATCGTTCGTTTGCAGGATGCGCGCGCCGATCTCGCTGGCATTGCGATCCGTTGCATTGGATGCGTGGATGTGGATAGCGTGCCCCGCCGGTCGAGAACTCCCATCCTTCGTTTGGACGATGCAGCTTTCGACCCCGGCTGGCATCGCAACAGCTAGAACGGCCAGATGTGGCCCGGCGCTGCCGTCCAGGAGCCAGGAAGAATTTCGATAAGGCCATGAATCTCGTTTTGACCGATGACCAACGCCTGATCCGCAACGAAGCCGTTCGATTTTTGTCCGAACGTTCCTCGTCCGAAGCGGTGCGCCGGCTCGTCGAGGCTGGCGAGGGAACCGATCGCGGCCTTTGGAATGCCATTGCGCGCGAACTGGGGTGGTGCGGCATGGCCATACCCGAGGAGCATGGCGGGCTGGGGCTCGGTGCGACGGAGCTCGTGCTGCTGCAGGAGGCCTGCGGGGAGCGGCTGGCCTGCGTTCCCTTCTGGTCGACGACCTGTCTGGCTGTGCCTCTGCTGCTCGCAGTTGCCAGCGAGGAGGCCAAGGCGCGGTTCCTGCCGGCCATCGCTTCAGGCGAGGTCGCGGCCGCGGTCGCCTGGGGGGCGATCGGCGAGATCGATCCGCTGCGGACGGCCGATGTCCGGGCCGAAGCGGTCGGCGATGGCTATCGGCTGGATGGCAGGGTGGCGCAGGTTGTCGACTTGCCGGCCGCCAATCTGGTTCTTGTGCCCGCTTGGCTGGATGGGGCGGTGGTGCTGTTCGCGCTCGAGCCGGAGGCGGGCTTTGATGTGCGGCCGCTGAAGACGCTCGATGCCACGCGGCCGCTCGGCGAGCTTGCGCTGCGCGGTCTTGTAATCCCCGCGGCAGCCAGGATCGACAAGGTGGAGATGACGGCCGATGTCGTCTCGCCGGCTCTGACGCTCGCCAACCTCGGCCTGGCCGCCGAACAGCTTGGTGCCGCGCGCGGGGTGATGGATATGACCCTTGCTTATGTGGCCGAGCGCGTGCAGTTCGGCCGCACCATCGCCTCGTTCCAGGCCATCAAGCACCGCTGCGCCAGGCTGGAGGTCGATCTGGCCGAAGCCCGCGCGCTGCTCTATGGCGCCGCCGCCGGTGAGGTGGTGCTGGAAGTGTCCGCGGTCCGCGCCCTGGCGTCGGACCTTCTCTACCGGGCCGCGGAAGAAGCGATTCAGATGCATGGCGGTGTGGGCTTCACCTGGGAGTACGACCCGCACCTGTATTTCAAACGGGCGCAGGCCACCCATTCGTTGCTGTCGACGCCGGAGGCGCATTTGGAGCGCATTGCGGCTGCAATCGTGGATGGGGTGACGGCATGACGGAGGGAAGCCTTTCCGCACTGCGCGCGGAAGTTGCCGAGTGGATGGCGGCCCATCTGACCGGGCGCTTTGCGCCGCTCAGACACCGGGGCAATTCCGGCGACGGCGACGCCTTGCCCGAATTGCGCAAGGAGTGGGAGCGCGAACTGGCGGGAGGCCGCTGGACATGTCCGGGCTGGCCGCAGGAATGGGGCGGTCGCGGCTTGTCAGTGGCCGAGCAGGTCGTTTTCCAGGAGGAATACGGCCGGGCAGGCGGCCCCGGGCGCATGGGGCACATCGGCGAAGGGCTGATCGGGCCGACCCTTATCGCCTTCGGCACGCCGGAGCAGAAGCAGCGTTTTCTGCCGAAAATTCGCGCCGGCGGGGAATTCTGGTGTCAGGGCTATTCGGAGCCGAGCGCCGGCTCGGATCTCGGCAACATCAAGACGAGGGCACGCAAGGACGCGGCCACCGGCGACTGGATCGTCTCGGGCCAGAAGGTCTGGACCTCGCTGGCGCATCTGTCCGACTGGATTTTCGTGCTGGCTCGCTGCGAGGACGCGGCGGTGGGACGCAACGGCCTGATCTTCCTGCTTCTTCCGCTCGATCAGCCCGGCGTCGAAATCCAGGCCATCCGCCAGATTGGCGGTGGTGCGGAGTTCAACTCCGTGTTCTTCGACGGCGCGCGCGCAAGAGCCGAGCACGTGGTGGGAGCCCCCGGCGACGGATGGAAGATCGCGATGGCGCTGCTCGGGTTCGAGCGCGGCATTTCCACGCTCGGCCAGCAGATGTCCTTCGCGCAGGAGCTCGACCTCATCATCGAGATTGCGCGCGAGAACGGGGCCGGCCGCTCGCCAGCCCTGCGGCAGCGCATCGCCCGCGCCTGGGCGGGCCTGCGCGCCATGCGTTATCTGGCCATGCGTGTTTTGGCGGACGATCCGACCGGAGACATGCGGCGCGAGATGCTTGCCTACAAGTATCAGTGGTCGAACTGGCATCGCGACCTCGGCAAGCTGGCCATGGACGTGCTGGGCGCGGATGCCAACATCGTCTCGGGCGACCCGCGGCGGGAGCGTCTGCAGCAGCTTTTTCTGTTCAGCCGGGCCGACACCATCTATGGCGGCACCAATGAGATCCAGCTCAATCTGATGGCCGAGCAGGGGCTCGGTATGCCGCGCGAACCGCGCGGACATCTCGCGTGAGGAGGGAGCGATGGGGGTCCAAGACTGCAAGCTGGACGATCTCATCGCTCGGGACAGCCTGCGGCGTCTCGTGACCACCTATTCGCGCGCCGTGGATCGCCGCGACTTCAAGCTGCTGCGCAGCCTCTATCATGATGATGCGGATGACCATCATGGTGACATGTTCCGTGGTGGTGCTGACGCCTATGTCGCCTTTGTCGAGAAGGCGCTTTCGGCCTATGAGGCGACCGTCCACTATGTGGTCAACACGAGCTTCGAGATCGACGGCGACGATGCCGAGGGCGAGGTCCACAAGATCAATTACCATCGCACCGTGGGGCCTGAGCGCTACGAGATCGTGACCGGCAGCCGCAGCCTCGATCGCTACCGGCGCAGCAACGGGGAGTGGCGGTTTCTGTCGCGCACCATCACGCTGGACTGGGCAAACAAGCGGCCGGTGCAGGCCGAAGCATTCGAGGACTTTGCTGCGTCAAGTCCACCCGGCAGCCCCGGCCCCGATGATCTTTCCTACAAGCTGCTGACCTTGTTCAAGCCACACGGCGGGTAGCGGCACAGACCGAAGCGGAGGATAAGATGACGTCTAACAGGCAATTTGTCGGCAAGGTCGCCGTCGTCACGGGCGCCGGCAACGGCATCGGAAGGGCAGCGGCGGTCGCCTATGCCAAAGAGGGCGCGGATGTCGCGATCTTCGACCGCGAGGCTGACGCGCTGGCCGAGACGGCCGAACTGGTCCGGGCGCAAGGCGTGCGCGCCGTCGAGGCGGTGGGCGACATGACGAAGCTCGAGGAGGTGACGGCTGCTTTCGCCAAGGCGCGCAAGGAGCTGGGTCCTGTCGACATCCTGCTCAACAACATCGGGCAGACCGCACGCGAAAACTATTCCGAATTCTGGCAGGCGAAGCCGGAGACGCTGCAGTTCGTGATCAACGTCTCGCTCATGACGACGCTGATGTGCTCGCGACAGGTTGTGGAGGACATGCGTGAACGGCGCTCTGGCAAGATCGTCTCGATCTCGTCGGACTCGGCGATGAACGGCGATATCGGCACCGTCGACTACGCGTCGGCAAAGTCGGGCGTGCTGGGCTTCACGCGGGCCCTGGCGCGCGAGCTTGGCCCGTTCAAGATCAATGTGAATGCCGTCTGCCCGGGGCCGACCAACACGCGCGCGATGCAGCGCATCCCCAAGGATGCCTATGAGCGCGCGAAAAACGCCATCCCGCTCGGCGAGCTTTGCGAACCGGAAGACATCGCGAATGCGGTGGTGTTCCTGTCCAGCGACAAGGCGCGTTTCATCACCGGCCAGACGCTGATGGTCAATGGCGGCCGCGTTTTCTACTGAGACGGTAGTTCATTCAGACGATGCTGCAATGCGTCCAAATCGCAATCTGACGAACGCTGTCATCATCTGTCTGATCACGAGGAAATCCAATGTCGGGCGAACTTCATACCGTTCTCTGTGAGAAGCTCGGCTGCCGCTATCCGATCGTACAGACGGCCATGGGGTGGGTGGCGGATGCGACGCTGACGGCCGCGACCTGCAACGCGGGCGGCTTCGGCTTCTTCGCCGGGGCCACCACCGAACCCGGAGACGTCGACAACCAGATCCTGGCGATCAAGGCCAGGACCGATCGTCCCTTCGGCGTCAACTTTCACATGTTCCAGCCCAATGCGGAGGAAGTGATCGCGGCGGTGATCCGTCACAAGGTCCGGGCCGTCAGCTATGGGCGCGGGCCCGACGCCAAGACCATCAAGCGTCTGAAGGATGCCGGCGTGATCTGCATGCCGACGGTCGGTGCAGTCAAGCATGCGGTCAAGGCCGTGGAGCTCGGCGCCGATATCGTCACCGTGCAGGGTGGTGAGGGCGGCGGCCATACGGGCGCCGTGCCGACGACGATCCTGCTGCCGCAGGTGCTGGACGCGGTAAAGGTGCCTGTCGTCGCGGCCGGCGGCATGTTCGATGGTCGCAGCCTTGCCGCGGCCCTGGCCTATGGTGCGGCGGGCATCGCCATGGGCACGCGCTTCCTGATGACGAAGGACTCGCCGGTGCCGCGCTCCGCGCTCGACCGTTATCTGGCGACAAAGGATCCGACGCTCATTCGCGTCACCACCGCTGTGGATGGTTTGCCGCAGCGTTTCATCGAGAACGACGAAATCCGCCGCCTAGAGGGCATGTCGCTCCCTGCAAAGCTCGCCATGAGCATGAACTATGCGCGGCATTGGGGCAAACAGGCGGGCCTCGGCCCCGTCGGCATGCTCAAGATCGGCTGGAAGGTGCTGTCGAGTGACGACGGCAGCTTTGCCCAGACCGTGATGGCGCCCAACCTGCCCATGCTCGTCCAGCGCGGCGTGGTCAAGGGCGATCCCGACCACGGCCTGCTGCCGGGCGGACAGGCCGCCGCCGTCATCGACAGGCTGGAAAGCTGCGAGGAACTGATCTCGCGCATCATGCGCGAGGCGCGGGAACGCCTGGCCGGGCTCGCCGCGTTGTCGCAGCCCGTCACATCGCATTGAGGAGAAGCAGGATGGCCGATCAATTCTGGAGCAAGGTCGCGGACGGCATCGCCGAGCTGGTCATCGAAAGCCCGCCCGTCAATGCGCTCGACAGCGTGGGCTGGCGCACATTCTCGCAGGAGATCGACAGGCTGCAGGCCCAGGCGGACGTGCGCGTCATTGTCATCCGTGCCGAGGGCCGCGGGTTCTGCGCCGGCGTGAACATCAAGGAGCTCCAGCAGCACCCGAACCGGATCACCGAGGTGAATGCCGGCAACTGGGAGACGTTTCGCGCCATTCATCGCGGCCTCAAGCCCGTGATCGTGGCCGCTCACGGCTATATTCTGGGGGGCGGCATCGGCATTTGCGGCTCGGCCGACATCATCCTGTGCTCGCCGGATGCGACCTTTGGCGTTCCGGAGGTGGATCGCGGCGCGCTCGGCGCCGGCGCGCATCTGCAGCGGCTGTTTCCCGTGCAGAAGGTACGCCAGATGTATTTCACCGGCGAACCCATCGATGCCGCCGAAGCCTACCGTCTGGGCGCGGTGGAGAAGGTCGTGCCGAAGGAAGAGCTTCGCGCGGCCGCAATCGGGCTCGCCGCCAAGATCGCGGCAAAGAGCAGCACCATCATTCGCCTTGCCAAGGAAGCGCTCAACGGCGTCGAGAGCGGCGATCTCGAACATCAGTACCGCTGGGAACAGGGCTTCACCGCGCAGGCCTACCTGACGGCCGAGTCGCAGGAGGCGCGTGATGCCTTCGTCGACAAGCGCGAGGCGGATTTCGACAAGACGAAGAACGGAACCAAGGCATGATCGACGAACACGCGCTGACAGTGCCCGCCTATGTTGCGGGGCACGATCTGCTGAAAGGCAAATCCGTCCTGATCACCGCCGCCGCCGGCGTTGGCATCGGATTCGCCGCCGCCCGAAAGGCGATTGAGGAAGGCTGCCGGGCCATCATGATCTCGGACATCCACGAGCGGCGCCTGAATGAAGCCGCCGAGCGGCTGCGGGCGCTCGGCCTTGGCGCCGAGGTCCATGCGCAGATCTGCAACGTCACGAAGGAAGACGACGTCCAGGCGCTGGTCGATGCGGCCGAGGACAAGCTGGGCGGCATCGACGTGCTCATCAACAATGCCGGGCTTGGCGGTTTCAAGTCCGTCACCGAGATGACCGACGAGGAGTGGTCGCTGGTGCTGGACGTCACCTTGACCGGCACCATGCGCATGACGCGGGCCGCGCTCAAGAAGATGATGCCGCGCAAACGCGGTGCGATCGTCAACAACGCCTCGGTGCTCGGCTGGCGGGCGCAGAAGGGGCAGTCGCACTATGCCGCGGCCAAGGCCGGTGTCATGGCGTTCACCCGATGCAGCGCTGTCGAGGCCGCCGAGCATGGCATCCGTATCAACGCCGTCTCGCCGTCGATCGCCATGCACGACTTCCTCAAGAAGGCTGCGGGAGCGGGAGAACTGGAAAAGCTCGCCGCGCAGGAGGCGTTCGGCCGCGCCGCCGAGGTCTGGGAGATCGCCAACGTCATGATGTTCCTCGCCAGCGACTATGCCGGGTACATGGTCGGCGAGGTCGTCTCGGTGTCGAGCCAGAGGGCCTGAGGATGGGACTGGTCTTCTCCTCCGCGCAGGACGCGGTGGCCGCTGTCGGCATGAAGCTCGGCGAGAGCGGCTGGCTCGAGATCGATCAGCAGCGGATCGACAAGTTCGCCGAGGCCACCGGCGATTTCCAGTGGATCCATGTCGATCCCGAGCGGGCGCGCAAAGGTCCCTTCGGCTCGACCGTGGCGCACGGCTATCTCACCTTCTCACTCATCAACATGTTCCTGCCCGAGCTGTTTCGCGCCGAGGGCATGAAGATGGGGATCAATTACGGCGCGGACCGCCTCCGCTTCCCTGCGCCGGTTCCGGTCGGTTCGCGGGTGCGCGCGGTCGCCGAACTCGTCAAGGCCGAGCCGCTGGAGGGCAACGCGGTCCAGACCACGGTGCGGGTGACGATGGAGGTCGAGGGCGCGGCCAAGCCCGGCTGCGTGGCCGACATCATCGGGCGCTATTATTTCTAACGCTTGCGGGAGGAGCGACATGGACGACATGCAGGCAGAGATTCTCCGCCGGCTGGACCGAATCGAGTCCCGTGACGAGATCCGTCAGCTCATCTCCAAATATTCGCTCGCGCTCGACATGCGCGACATGGACGCGATGGCCGGCCTGTTCGCGCCGGATGTGAAGGTCGGCGGCGGGAAATCGGGGCGCGAGGCGCTGCGGGACTGGCTCGATGACACGATGCGCCGACAGTTCGACGGCACCTCGCACCACGTCGGCACGACGATCATCGAGTTCATCGATCCGGACCACGCCGTGGGTGTCGTGTATTCGAAGAACGAGCATGAGACCGGCGCCGAATGGGTCATCATGCAGATGATGTATTACGATCGCTACCGCCGCGTCGACGGCCGCTGGTGTTTCGAGCGCAGGCAGCCGCTCTACTGGTACGCCACGGACCTGAACAAGCCGCCCATCGGCTCGCGCAAGATGCGCTGGCCGGGACGCGAGCCTTACGAGGGATCGTTCCACGACCTGTTCCCATCCTGGAAGGCTTACTGGCTGCGTGGCGGTCCCACGGGCGAGCCCATCGGGGAGCCTGCGCCATTGGAAGCGTTCATTGAGACCATGCGGGCCGGCAATGAGGTGCGGGGCAATCGTGTCCGCTAGCACCGAGATCGCCGACGTCTTGTGCCAGCCGGCAGCGGTCGCCGGGTTGCAGCTTGCGAGCAGGATCGTCATGGCGCCGATGTCGCGCTACTTCTGCCCGGATGGTGTGCCGCATGCCGGCGTGGCTGAGTACTATGCGCGACGGGCTGTTGCCGGGGTCGGGCTGATCATCAGCGAAGGCACCTATATCGGGCACCCCAGCGCGCCGAGTTACGATGGCGTCCCCTATTTTTCGGGCGCCGGCCTTGACGGGTGGAGCGTCGTTCGCGAGGCCGTTCACGCCGCGGGCGGAAAGATGTTTCCACAGTTGTGGCATACCGGCAGCTTCCGCCAGTCATGGATGGGGCCGCAGCCGGGAATGCCCGCGCTCGGCCCTTCGGAAAACACCAACGCCTTTACCGGCCATCCCGAGCCGACCAGGTCCATGACCGAGCGCGAGATCTCGGACGTCATCGCGGCCTATGCCGACGCCGCCGGCGCTGCGCAGCGCCTGGGCTTCGACGGGATCGAGCTGCATGCCGGGCATGGCTATCTCATCGACGAATTCCTGTGGTCGGCCACCAACCGGCGCAGCGATCGCTATGGCGGTGACCGTCGGCAGCGCACGCGCTTTGCCGTCGAGACGATCGGCGCCATCCGCGCGCGTGTCGGGCCAGATTTCCCGGTCTCCTTCCGCTTCTCGCAATGGAAGCAGCAGGACTACAAGGCGCGGCTGGCGGACACGCCGTCGGAACTTGCCGAAATCCTGGAGCCGCTCGTCGATGCCGGCGTCTCGATCTTCCATTGCTCGACCCGGCGTGTCTGGGAGGCCGGTTTTCCCGAGCATGGCGAGCTGACGCTTGCAGGCTGGACCAGAAAGCTGAGTGGTTTGCCGGTGATCGCTGTGGGCGGCGTCGGTCTCGACCGGCCCGGCCTGAACAACGCGTCCGCCGCGCCGCTCGATGATATTGCCCCGGCGCTCAATCGCGGAGATTTCGATCTTCTCGCTGTCGGACGGGCGTTGCTGGCCGATTCCCAATGGGCGCTGAAGATCCGCGACGGGCGGGGCCGCGAGGCGATCGGCTACGACAAGACGTTTTTGGAGACGCTTTATTAGCGGGTATGGGCCGCCGTTTGCGGAGCGTGAAAGGGGCGCCTGCGCGCCCTCTTCAGGCCGTCTGCGGACTTCCTTCGCCCAGAATGACCGCGCTGTTGAGGACAAGGCGGACCAGTTCGGTCTGGCGCGTGATGCCGCTCTTGGAGAAGATGGAGCGCAGATGTGCACGCGCGGTGTTGCGGCTGATGTCCAGCGAGGTGGCTGCGTCCTCGAGCGACAGGCCGGCGGTCAGGCGACGGGTGACGGCCGCTTCGGCGGGCGTGAGATCGAAGATCTGCCTGACGAATTCGCTTTCCACCTCCGGCGCCAGGTCGCAATCGCGGATATAGATGGCGACTGCACTGGCCGACTGGCTGCCAGATGTGAGCGGTCTGATCATCACGCCGAGAGTGCGTGCGCCGGAGTGCTTCGTCAGCGAAAGCCCGCGGGACGGCCCGGCTTCTCCGCCTGGAGTGCGCTGCGAGGCAGCCTTGATCGCGGCGCGAAGCTCGCGGTCCTCGGCGTTGTTGACGGCACGCAGCTTGCCGCCCTGCAGTTGCAGCCCGTCGCGGTTGGAGAAGAACTTGTGCGCCACCGCCGAGGCATTGGTCACCTTGCCGGATGCGTCGACGATCACGACGCCGACATTCAGCTTGTGCAGGACATCGGAATAGAGCGCGCGCTCGACCTCCGAATTGTCCATGCGTTTTGCCATCTCGAGATTGCGGGAGATCTGTGCCGCCAGGATGCCGGCTGTCGCCGTTTCGTCGGCATCGAATTTTTCGAGATGGCGCTCACGGAAGGCCCAGAGCGTATAGGTCGCTGCGTCGTCGGCCGCTGTCTCGGCGACGCAAAGCGAAAGCCAGCTCTCCGTCATCGCAGCGAGTTTGCTGCCGTCGACTGTCGCTTCGCCCTCCGGATTCTCCCGGCCGGACGTGAAGAAGACGGGGGGATGTTCGCGGTGATCGACAGCCAGCACGACCGCGCATGCCGCGAGGTGGGTCCGCACGATGTCGAGCGCCGAGGCAATCGGTGCGCCATCCGTCACGCATTTGGCCAGCCTGTTCAGGACCTGGCCGAGCTCGGCGATGGGACGGGAATGAAAGGTCATGCGCTGTCCTCCCCTGGACGCAACAACGTTGGGCTAAGCAGTCTCTGAACTGGCGGAAATCAGCCGCGAAGCGGCGTCACGATTGTCGTCGAGGCGGCCGGCAGCGGCGGCTGGGACGATGAACGGAAATGACCATGGCGACCTCCCGCGACATCTTCTGTTTCGTCGACAATGTCGCTAATTCAACGCTGCGTCAAATAGTTTGTTTAAGTGTCGAAAATTTTGTGATGCGTCAAATTTTCTGCTGCGGCGCGGCATAATCGAGCTTCCGGACCGGCCAGAGGGCGATCAGCGTTTCCATAGGTGATTGATTTTGCTTGACTTTCAATGGATCGCAGGTCTGCACAAAGAAAAACCCCGCCGGTTGGCGGGGTTTTGAAAAAGCAGGGACAGTCGGCCAGATCAGCCTGGGCAACTGGCGCGTTCCACGAGGCCGTCCTTGCGCACCTGGTAGGGCTTCGTGACGACCTTGATCGACGAGGGGGCTGGAAGGAAATGGTTCTTGCCGCTGGCTTCCAGCGCGCCGATCTGCACCTTGATCTTGTCGGCGTTCTGCTCAAGCCACTTGGTCAGCGCCTCGCCGTCGGTCGTGCCGGCGGCGTTGGCAGCGGCGGCCAGGATCAGCGGCTGGATATAGTACGGGCTGAGCGCAGCCGCGCCGCCCATCCGCTCGATATCCTTCACGCGCTTGACCGCGCGCTCGGAGAATTTGGCGAAGTCCGAGCCGTCGACCGGGTCGCTCGGGCAATAGGTCATGCCGACGAACTGCGTGCTGTAGACGCCTTTGAAGGCCTCCTTGCCAATGATCTTGGCGTTGCCGACGGCATAGTTGGTCATGGTCTGGCTAGCCAGAACAGGGACGTCCCAACCGATATCGGCGCGGTTTTCCAGCAGCTTGCGCGAATCATCCCCGACGGAATTGATCAGGAGGATCGCTTCTGCGCCGGCGTTGCGCATCGAGAACAGCTGGGGCGTCATGTCTTCCGCGCGGAACGGGAACTCCTGCACGATGACAGGCGTGGCGCCGCGCGACTTCATGTAGTCGACGATTTCGTTGACGGCCGCTTTCGACATGCCGCCATTGTCCGAGATCAGCGCCAGCTTCTTCAGTTTCAGCACGTCGAGGGCGTAATCGACATTGGGGCGCATCTGATTGAGGCCCGTGACTGAATCAGAGAAGTGATAGGGGCTGAACTCCGGCGTAAACTGGCTGGATGCGGCGGTCGAGATCTGCGCGATCTTCTTTTGATTGGTCACCGCAACGAGCGAGGCGGCCTCCTGGCTGGTTGCGGGGCCAACGAGCAGCTGGATCTTCTCGTTCTCGACCAGGCGTCGCAGCTCACTCACCGCATGGGTCGGGTCGGTTGCGGTGTCGGCGAGCACCAGCTCCACCTTCTTGCCGAGGATGCCCCCGCCCGCGTTGATTTCATCGACCGCCATTTTCCAGGCCTGTTCGGCGACGGTGCCGATCGACGCGCCGCCACCCGTCACCGAGATGATGCCGCCCATTTTGATCGTCTCTTGGGCGTGAACGCCGTGCGCGGCAATGGCAAGTGTCGCTGTCGACGCCATCGCCAGGACGGCGAGACGGCCGCAAACGGATCGTAATTTCATTGTTTCCTCCACCAGGCAGTTTCTCCGGCCATACCAAGCATCACGCCTGTCGTGCCACATCGTTCATTCAGACGAGGGGCGCGGCGGCGGGGCGCTGGCTTGCCGTCGGCGTCACACCGCTGGCTTGTCCGAGGCCGCAGCGTGGCGGCGAATGATGTCCTGGAAGAGCGGTGGTTCGCCGCCGCCGTGAACCTCGAGCGTCGCCCCGCTGACGAAAGCCGCCATTGGTGAACTGAGGTAGAGCGCCGCGGCTGCGATGTCCGATCCTCTGCCCATTCGCTTCATGGGAAGGGCGGCCGACAGTTCCTCCTGGGCTGCGCGCGAACCGTAGCTCAGTTCAGTCTGCTCGGTCTGCATCAGACCGGCGATGATGGCGTTGACGCGGATGATTGGCCCCCACTCCTGGGCCAGGCTACGTGTAAGGCTGAGTAATCCGGCCTTCGCGGCGCCGTAGGCCGCGGTGCGCGGAGCGGGGCGCTCCGCCGCGACGCTCGCGATATTGATGATTGATCCGCCCTCGGGCTGCGCCGTCATCCAGCGGTAGACCGCCTGCGACAGATGCAGCGGGCCCGTGAGATTGAGCGCAATGATCGATTCCGTAAAGCGCGGAGATGCCGTCGCCGCATCGGCCGGAGGCGAGCCGCCGGCATTGTTGACGAGCACGTCAATGCGGCCGAACTCGTCGCCGACCGCGTCGATGAACGCGCGACAGGAGGCGGCGTTTCTCACATCGCACTGGTGGAACACCGCGCTCTGTCCGTGTCGCGTCGGCAGCGTTTCGGGCTCGCTTCGGGCGCAAACGGCGACCGTCGCGCCGGCGTCCAGGAACGCTTCCGCGATGACCCGGCCGATGCCCTTGGTGCCTCCGGTCACGATGGCGACACGCCTATCCATCCGCGGCAGGAATGATTTCAGCTCATCGCTCACATTGCGCTCCTTGACGTGCTGCTTCGAGGTTTGGCAGGTTGGAGTTGCCATTATAGCTCTCATAAGAAAGCCGGTTCGGGAAAAATTCGTCTCTTCGGACGATGCAGCTTATGCAGCCTCGGTGTATTGGCGCCGAGATGGCCAGCGCGGCCGGCATAGTGCCCACAACCTACAGGCTGATCATGAACGTCGACAGTTCGACCTGGGAATTCACCACGATACCCGCCCTGTGCGCGCAAGCCGCTGAAGCCTATGGCGAGCAGATTGCGGTGGAGGACAACGGCGTTTCGCTGAGTTTCGTCGAGCTGGATGCCTTGCGCCGCAGGATCGCCAAGGCCTTCATGGCCGCAGGCGTCAGCAAAGGCGACCGGGTGATGATCTGGGGGCCGAACACCTGGAAATGGTTCGCCTCGGCTCTCGGGCTGGTCAGCGCCGGTGCCATTCTCATTCCGACGAGCACGCGCTTCAAGGGAACGGAGATCGCCGAACTCATCAAGCGCAGCGGCGCTTCGATGATGCTGTCCACCGGCGAGTTCCTGGGCCGCTACTATCCCGACCAGCTCGATGCGGCATCGCGCGCGGCGCTACGTGCGGTTGTGGTCTTTGATGGGGCCCGCGGCGAGGACATGGCCTGGGAAGCGTTTCTCGACGCCGGCGACCGCATCAGCGACGCTGAGCTGGAGGCGCGCATTGCAAGCGTGCAGCCAGATGATCTCTGCGACATGCTCTTCACCTCCGGGACGACGGGCTATCCCAAAGGCGTCATGTATGCCCACCGCCAGTGCCTGCGCGCCATCGATGCGTGGGCGACGCGCGTGGGCATCGGTTACCGGGACCGCATTCTGGTCATCCCGCCCTTCTTCCATGCCTTCGGCTATCGCTCCGGCGCCATCGTCTCGCTGATGCGCGGCGCGGTTCTGATGCCGCACCTGACCTACGACCCCGACGAAATCCTGCACCGTGTGGCGCGCGAGAAGGTCAGCGTCATTCCCGGGCCGCCGGCGATCTTCCACGGCATGCTGCAGCACCCCGAATTGTCCAAGTTCGACACCAGCAGTCTGCGTCTCGGCATCACCGGCGGATCGGTCGTGCCGGCGACGCTGATCCGGCGCATGCGCTCTGATCTCGGCTTTGCGGGCGTGGTCAACGGATATGGTCTGACGGAATGCGGCGGCTATGGAACCATGTGCCGGGCCGACGACGATGCGGAGGTCATCGCCAACACCTGCGGCAAGCCCTTTCCAAACACCGAGGTCTGCATCATGGGCGAGGACAGGCAGCTGCTTGCCGACGGCAAGCCTGGCGAGGTCGTGATTCGTGGCTACTTGACCATGCAGGGCTACTTCAATGATCCGGAGGCCACGGCCAAGACCATCGACGAGGATGGCTGGCTGCACACTGGCGATATCGGCTATTTCGATGACGACGGCAATCTGCGGATCGAGGATCGCGTCAAGGACATGTACATCACCGGCGGCTTCAACTGCTATCCGGCGGAGATCGAACGCTTCATGAGCGCCCATCCGGCGGTGGGGCAGATCGCGGTCATCGGCGTGCCGGACGAGCGGATGGGGGAGGTCGGCAAGGCCTTTGTCGTGCTGCGGCCGGGCAAGACTGCGACTGAACAGGAGCTGATTGACTGGGCGCGCGCCAATATCGCCAATTTCAAGGTGCCGCGCTCCATCGAATTCCGCACCTCCCTGCCGACGAGCCCCCAGGGCAAGGTGGTCAAGGATCAACTGCGTCAGCAGGCATCCTGATCGCCGTTGTGAGGCGCGGGGCGCTCCGGCCTCGCGCACGCAACGGAGTGGCAGGTTCGGGCTGTCGCGTGGAAAATTCGCCGGGATTGTTCGCGGTCGACCGCAACATGCCGGGCACTACGGCAACGGCATGCCGTAGCGCGGATCAGGTGCCTTCGGGCTCCAGCTCACGCGTGATGAGTTGAGGTTGAGCTACAATCCGTCATCCTGATGTGCGAGCGAAGCGAGCCTCGAAGGATGGACGGCCCCAAAATATCACGGCTCGGGCCGTCGCCCTTCGAGGGTCCCGCTGCGCGGGACCACCTCAGGGTGACGGATCACGTCGATCCGCACTTCAAATCAGCACACTAGGCCGACCCGTAGACGGGCTTCGGCGCCGGTCTCTCCGCCACAAGCGACATGATCCTGTCGCCGAGTTCGGCGGCCTCCCAGCGCGCACCCTTGTCGAACTCCGGACCGTCGTTCCAACCCAGGCACACCCGGATCTTGCCGCCGATCAACTCGAAGATCTGGCCCGTCACTGCGGCCGACCGCTCGCTGCACAGCCATGCCACGAGAGGCGCGGTGTTGTCCGGCGAAAACACATCGAACACGCCGTCCTTGGGCTTCATCGTTTCGGCGAAGGCTGTCTCGGTCATCCGGGTGCGGGCGTTGGGTGCAAGGCCGTTGGCGGTGATGCCGTAGCGTTTGAGTTCAGCGGCCTGGACGAGAGTCAACGAGGCGATGCCGCCCTTGGCTGCTGAATAGGCGCTTTGCCCGACACTGCCTTGCAGGCCCGCGCCGGAGGAGGTGTTGACGATGCGGGCGTCGACGCTGTGGCCGGCTTTCTGGCGCGCGCGCCAATAATCGACGGCGTGGCGGCTGACGCAGAAGTGCCCGCGCAGATGAACGCGCAGCACCGCATCCCACTCCTCGGGAGTCGCGGAGACGAACATGCGGTCGCGCACGAAGCCCGCATTGTTGACCACTGCATGCAGGTCGCCGAAGGCGTCGAGAGCGGCCTGGATGATCCTGCCGCCGGCCTCGTAGTCGGCGACGTCGTCATAGTTGGCGATGGCCTCGCCCCCCAGCGCCTTGATTTCGTCGACCACTTGCTGCGCCGGGGTTTCGGCGGTGGTGTCGCCATGGGTGCCGACGCCGAGGTCGTTGACGACCACCTTGGCTCCCTCGCGGGCGAGGCCGAGCGCGTAGGCCCGGCCAAGACCGCGCCCCGCCCCTGTGACGATCACCACCCTGTTGTTGCAGATGCCAGCCATATCCGTTCTCTATTCAGGTTCTGTTGGAAAGCCGAACCGCCCTGGCCTGACCGGCATTGCGGCGGCGATCGGGTTCGGGGCGGGGCAGCGGCTCGCATTCGACCAGCGCCGCGAGCGAGCGGTCGGCAAGCCGTTGATACTCGCCGTCGCCATTGTTGCGCCAGAGGATCGCTCCTTCGGCCAATTCGCGCACCGCTTTGGCGGGGTTGCCGGCAATGAGCTGCTTGTCGCCGGTCACGGTGTCGTTCTTCACGAGACTGAGCGCTGCGACGAGGCAGTCTTCCCCGATCACGGCGCCATCGAGAACCACGGCGTTCATGCCGACCAGCGCATTGATCCCGATGGTGCAGCCGTGGAGAATCGCGCCGTGACCGATGGTCGCGCCGCGGTGCACGATGCAGTCCGATCCCGAGCCCGTATGGAGGGTGCAGTTGTCCTGTATGCTGCTGTCACCCTCGACCGTGATCCGCCCGAAATCGCCCCGCAGCGAGGCACCCGGTCCGATATAGCAGCGTGGGCCGATGGTCACGTCGCCGATCAGCACGGCCGTCGGGTGCAAATAGGTCGTCGGATCGACGACCGGCACGATGCCTTCGAAAGCATAGGCCGGCATGGTCAAAGCCTTTCGATGATCGTGACGTTCGCCTGGCCGCCGCCCTCGCACATCGTCTGCAGCGCGTAGCGTCCCTTGCGGCGCTCGAGCTCGTTCAGCAGGGTCGTCATGATCCTCGCGCCGGTTGCTCCGATCGGGTGTCCGAGGGCGATGGCGCCGCCGTTGACGTTGACCTTGTCATGCGGAATGCCGATGTCTTTCATCCAGGCCAGCGGGATGGAGGCGAATGCCTCGTTGCATTCGAATAGGTCGATATCATTCACCGTCAGCCCGGTTTTTTCCAGTGCATGCCGCGTCGCGGGAATGGGCGCGGTCAGCATCCAGACCGGGTCGGCAGCGCGCACCGTCATGTAGTGGATCCGTGCCCTCGGCCTCAGGCCATGGTCCTTGACCGCGCGCTCCGACGCAATCAGCAGCGCCGCCGACGCGTCGGCGTTCTGGCTGGACACGCCGGCGGTGACGCGGCCGCCCTCGACGAGCGGTTTCAGCCCGGCCATCTTGTCGAGGCTGGTGTCGCGCCGCGGGGTTTCGTCGGCGATAAAATCGCCGACCGGGGTGATCTCGCCGGCAAAGCGCCCGGCATCCGCCGCTTCGATCGCCCGCCTGTGGCTCTCCAGCGCGAACATTTCCATTTCCGCACGTGTGCTTTGCCATTTCTCGGCGATCATTTCCGCGGAGCGGAACTGGCCGACTTCCTGGTCGCCGTAACGCGCCAGCCAGCCTGGTGAGGTGGCAAACGGGGTGGGGAAGCCATATTGCTGTCCCACCATCATGGCGGCGGAGATCGGAATGGCGTTCATGTTCTGCACGCCGCCGGCAACCACCAGATCCTGCACGCCACTCATGACACCGAGCGCCGCGAAGTGAACCGCCTGCTGCGCGGAGCCGCACTGGCGGTCCACCGTCACGCCCGGCACGTGCTCGGGCATGCCTGCGACCAGCCAGCAGGTGCGCGCGATATCTCCGGCCTGACTGCCGATGGTGTCGGTGCAGCCATAGATCACGTCATCCACCGCGTTGGGATCGACGCCGGTTCTGTCCATCAGCGCCTTGATCGGCACCGCGCCGAGGTCGGCGGAATGGATGCCTGCAAGGCTGCCTTTCTTGCGTCCGATAGGGGTCCGGATGGCGTCGACGATATAGGCTTCAGGCATGGGCGGCCTCGCTCTGGAATGTGTGTTCCGGCCCGAGCTTGCCGCTCAGGACCCGTTCGGCCACGCGGCCGCGGTGAAATGCAGGTGTACCCCACCAGGCGGTGAGCGCGATGGATCTCTTGAGGAAGAAATGGACGTCCACTTCCCAGGAGTATCCCATGGCACCATGCACCTGGACCGCCGTGCGGGCGGCGATATCGGCCGCTTCGGAGGCCGCCAGCTTGGCATGCGAGATGCGGGCGCGCGAATAGGCGTCAGCCTGCTCCAGCATCGCGGCGGCAGCATAGAGCACGGGCTTGGCAAATTCGATCTTCACCTGCGCGGTGGCCAGCTGATGCTTCACCGCCTGATAGGAGCCGATCGGCTTGCCGAACTGCTGGCGCTCCTTCGCATAGGCGACCGCCAGATCGATGCAGCGCTGCGCAATGCCGATCATTTGCGCGGCCGAGAAAAGCGCCCCCCGCTCCAGCGCGGCCGCAAGCAGCGGCGCGGCTGTCTCGCGTCCGGCGATCCGGTTCACCTCGTCCAGTCGGCTTTCGAGGGTGAACAGGCGGCGGAACGGGTCGATGCTCGGCTGCGCAATGAGACGCACGTCTTGCGGCGCGAGAAGATGGATCGCGCCGTCACGTTCGACGAGCAGGGCGCCGGCCGTATCGGCATCGGCGATGAACGGATTGACGGAGTGCCCGACCGCGACGGTGATGTCGCCGGAGAGTGCGGCCTGCAGCACAGGGCTGACGGCCTCGATGTCGGCCAGTGCCGCCAGCAGCGGCAAGGCAACGCCACTGTTCTCCACGAGAGGCTCCGGCAGGCCGGCATAGCCGCAGGCTTCGGCGGCGAGAACGAAATCCGCCGCGCCCAAGCCGGCGCCGCCGCGCTCCTCACCCACAAGCGCGCCCGCCAGACCCATCTCGCGGATCTTGTCCCAGCGGCTGGCATCACGCGCTTCGCCGGATGCCATGAGCCGGCGAAGATCGGACGGCTGGCAGAGATCGCCCAGCAGGTCGCGCACGACGCCCGCCGTCATTTCCTGCTCTTCGGTGAAACGGAAATCCATGACGTCTTAAGCCCGTGGCAGGCCGAGCATGCGCTCGGCGATGATATTGCGCTGGATCTCGTTCGAGCCGGCATAGATCGGTCCGGCGAGCGAGAAGAAGTACCCGTCGAGCCATCGGCCGATATCGCCGGCCTCCGGCGCGCTGCGCAGCAGCTCGGCGCGGGCGCCGAGGATGGACAGGGCCGCCTTGTGCAGCGCGATGTCCATCTCGGACCAGAAGATCTTGTTGGTGCTCGCCTCGGCGCCGATATGGCCGCCGGCGGCCAGCCGCGAGGCCGTGCTGTAGATGGACAGCGCATAGGCTTCCGTGTCCATCCAGCTCTGCAGCACAGTGTCGCGCGCTGATGGCGCAAGCTCGTGCTCATGCGCCTTGTAGAGCTCGACAAGCTTGCGCGCCGCCACCTGGAAGCGGGCGGGTGAGCGCAGCATCAGGCCGCGCTCAAAGCCGGCCGTCGCCATGCAGATCGTCCAGCCTTCGCCTTCCGCGCCGAGCCGGTTGAAGGCGGGAACCCGCACATCCTCCAGGAAGATTTCGGCAAAACCCGTTTCGCCATCGATCTGGGGGATGGCCTGGACGCGAACGCCCGGCGCATTCAGCGGGAAGAAGATCAGCGTGAGGCCCTTGTGGCGCTGCGAGGCGGGATCGGTGCGGAAGAGACCGAAGGCCCAGTCGGCGAACACCGCCCGCGAGGACCAGATCTTGTGGCCCCTCAGCACATAGTGATCGCCGTCGCGAACGGCGCTCGACTTGACGGCCGCAAGATCGCTGCCCGCCTGAGGCTCCGACCAGGCTTGCGCCCAGATCTCGTCGCCCGAGGCCATGGCCGTGAGGAAGCGGGCCTTCTGCTCCGGCGTTCCATATTCCATCAGGGTGGGGCCGAGCAGGAAGATGCCGTTCTGGTTGACGCGCAGCGGCGCCCCCGCCCGATAATACTCCTCCTCGAAGATCAGCCACTGGATGAGGTCGAGGCCGCGCCCGCCATAGCTTTCGGGCCAGGTTACCATGCCCCAGCGTCCCTCGTTCAAGGTGCGCTCCCAGGCACGGTGCGCTTCAAAACCTTCCCGTGAGGCATCGAAGGACGGCAGGGGCCGGGATGGAACCTGCGCTTCCATCCACGAGCGCACCTCATGGCGGAAGCGGTTCTGTTCAGGGGTGTACGTCAAGTCCACGCGCGTGCGGTCCTGTAGGTCTGGTTTCGCTGGAGCAGGCTGTCAGGAAGCGCCGGCCTGCTTCTTGTTGGCGGCGGCCATGCTTCGCGCATCCTGACCGCCCAGCCGGTCGCCGGTGGTCAGGTCGTTCTGCGCATGGGCGAAGTGATGCATGTGGTAGTGCGCATCCATGGCCGTGCGCTTGCCGCGCAGATCCTCGACATGGTTGATTGCCTGCTTGCCGAGCCAGAGGCCCAGCCGCGGATAGGCCGCAAGCTTTTGCGCCATCGTGCGCCCGGCCTGTTCCAGGTTGTCGCGCGCAACGACCTGGTTGACCATGCCGAACTGCTCGGCGCGGGCCGCGGACATGCGCTCGCCCAGCAGCAGGAACTCCTTGGCGACGCGCGGCGGCAGCTCGAAGGCATGGGCGAAATATTCCACGCCGGGGATGCCCATGCGCACCACGGGATCCTGAAAGAAGGCGTCTTCCGAAGCGATGATGAAATCGCAAACCCACGCCAGCATGAGGCCGCCGGCCACGCACGCGCCCTGCACGAGCGCGATGGTGGGCTTGGGGATGTCGCGCCAGCGGCGGCACATGCCGAGGTAGACTTCATGTTCGCGGGTGTAGAGCAGCTCGGCCGCGGGCTTGTTGACGTGATCGGGCCACATCAGGCGGCGCTCGAAGCTCTTGGAGACGTCCCGCCCCGGCGAGCCGATGTCGTGCCCGGCCGAGAAGTGCTTTCCTGCGCCGCGAAGGATGATGACCTTGATGCCGTCGTCATCGACGGCGCGCTTGAAGGCGTCGTCGAGCGCATAGGTCATCTGGGAGTTCTGCGCGTTGTTGTAGATGGGGCGGTTCAACGTGATCCAGGCGATGGCGCCTTCCGCCTCATAGGTGACCGGAGTGTCGGTTTCGTAGGTGATTTCAGCCGCACGCGGCTCTACCAGATCGCTCATTGCGCATCCTTTCGTCGCCTCGCCAATCTAGGCTGCGGGGTGGGTGCAGCAATCGTCCAAAGAGACTAACGGGATGATCCGGGCAGGCCGCTGTCCGCTCTGCCCGGACATCGGATCATGCCTGTCCAGAAAGGATGCGATCGAGTTCGGCGTTGTCGTCGACGGTCAGTTCCCAGTCGGTTGCCCGAGCGTTCGCGGCCACCTGTTCGGGTCTGGTCGCGCCGGCGATGACGCTGGAGACGATCGGTCGCGAGAGCAGCCAGGAGAAGGCCAGTTCCAGGAGAGTGCGGCCGCGCGCCTCGCTGAAGCTGATCAGCTTTTCGATGGTGTCCAGCTTGTTCTCGGTGAGGCCGCCCTTGAAATAGGCCATGCTCATCCGGGTATCTTCGGGCAGCGGACGCCCCTTGCGGTACTTGCCGGTCAGCAGGCCGCTCGCAAGCGGGAAATAGGGCAGCAAGGTCATGCGCGCCGCCTGCATCGCGGGGAAGAGGTCCTTTTCTGCCGTCCGCAACAGCAGATTGTACTCGGCTTGCGTGGACAGCAGCCGCTCGAGATTGAGATGCTTCGCGGCCCAGCCGGCATCGACGAGCTGCCATGCGGCGAAGTTGGAACAGCCGAGATAACGGACTTTGCCTTGACGGACGAGATCGTCCAGCGTGCGCAGCGTTTCCTCGATCGGCGTGTTCGGATCGGGGAAATGATACTGATAGAGATCGATATAATCGGTCTTGAGCCGGCGCAGGCTGTCTTCCACGGCCTTCATGATGTAGCTGCGCGAGCCGTTATAGCGACTGCTGATCGCACGATTCAGCGGGGACGCAAACTTGGTGGCGAGCACGATGTCCTTGCGCCGTTCGCCCAGCACCTCGCCGAGGGTCGTCTCCGAGCCGCCGGCGGCGCCGTAGGAGTCGGATGTGTCGAACAGCGTGATGCCGGCGTCGAGGGCCGCGTGGATGATCTTGCGCGAGCCTTCCAGATCGAGCGACTGGATCATCCCGCCAAAATTGTTGCAGCCCAAACCCACGACCGACACTTCCAGTCCGGAATGGCCGAGAAACCGCTTTTTCACCGTCAACCTCCTGATATCGAAAATGCTGGTGGCGCTATGCGCCGCTGATGATGTGCGCGGCCTTCTCGCCGATCATGATCGAGGCAGCATAAGTGTTGCCGTTGATGAGAGTGGGCATGATCGAGGCATCCGCCACGTAGAGCCGGTCCACGCCGCGCACACGCAGTTGCGGATCGACCACCGCGTCCGCATCGTCTCCCATGCGGCAGGTTCCGACCGGGTGGTAATGCGTCGTCGCGGTCGCGCGAATGTCGTTCGCGAAATCCTCGTCGGTCTGGAGCGGCCGCGACGGCTGGAGTTCGCGACCAAGCATCGGTCCCAGGGGGGCGCAATGGACGATGTCGCGTGCCTTGCGCGCGCCCCTGGCCAGAATCCGGATGTCACGCGGATCGGAGAAGAAGTTCGAGAAGATGGCCGCATGGGCGAGCGGGTCGGCCGATTTCAGCCGGATTTCGCCGCGGCTGAAGGGCGAGCCGTGGTTGAGCAGCAGGGTGAAGCCGTGCTCGGACGGCAAGATGCCGAACAGGCCTGGCTTGCGGCGGATGACGAGCGCGGGCGCCATGCACACCTGGATTTCGGTTGCGGGATCGCCAGCGACGGCGTGAAAGAAGCCCGATGTCGGGAAGAGCCCGCGACTGAGCACGCCGCCGCGCGCGAAAAGGTAATGAGCGCCGGCCTTGAGCGCGCCGAGTGGCCTGACATGATTGTAGGCGCTGACCGGCTTCGTCGTCGTGTACATCAGCCGGTACATCGGGTGGTTCTGCAGGTTGCGGCCGACCTGCGGGCGGTCGGCCTCGACCTTGATGCCGTGCGACGTCAGCTCCGTGGCATCGCCGATGCCGGACAGCATCAGCAACTGGGGCGAGTTCACCGCACCGCCCGCCAGAATAACGCCGTGCCGCGCGATGGCCGTGCGGCGCTCGCCGTTGTGCAGGAATTCGATGCCGCGGGCTTCGCCCTTTGCGATGGTGACTTTGAGTGTCGGCGCATTGACCAGCAGCGAGAGATTGCTGCGACCTCGCGCCGGCCGCAGATAGGCTGCTGCGGTGCTCGAGCGCCGGCCGCCGCCGATCGTCATGTCGACATGGCCGAAGCCCTGCGGCATGTCCTGGTTCAGGTCGTCGGTCAGCGGCAGGCCGTAGGTGGAGGCGGCCTGCAGGAAGAGGTCGCAGACGGGCGCGGTGCTGCGCCCCGCGGATACCTGCAGCGGGCCATTACCGCCGTGCAGCTCGCTTTCCCCACGTTCGTTCGTCTCCGCCTTGCGGAAGAACGGCAGCACGCCGTCGTAGCCCCAGCCTGCGCAACCCTCCTTTTCCCATCGGTCGTAGTCCGAGCGATGGCCGCGCATATACATCATGCCGTTGATCGCGCCGGATCCGCCGACGACACGACCCTGCGCCCAATAGAGCGCGCGCCCGCCAAGTCCGGGATTGGGCTCGGTCTGGTAAGCCCAGTTGTACCGGGGATCGGTGCCGGTCACGACATTGGCGCCGGGAATGTGCAGAAGCATCGCGTCGTCGGGGCCGCCCGCCTCGAAAAGACCGACCCGAACCTTCGGATCTTCAGACAGCCTCGCCGCGAGCACGCAGCCCGATGCTCCGGCGCCGACGATGATGTAGTCGAACTCCAGCGGACCTTTCATCGGCAGGCCATTTCTCTGCCTTTGCACGGCGCGACGCCTTCGGGCACCGAAGATGGGCGGCTCCGCGTGGGGCACGGAGCTTCCACATCGGCCATGCTCATGCGGCCGTTGCTGCCGAAGCGGCCAGCTTCGTCTCGAGTTCCGAGGCGGCGCAACTGAACTTCACCTGGCCGCGTTCGATGATGAGCGCGCGATCGGCATAGGGCGCGGTCACTGCGAGATGCTGCTCCACGACCACGACCGCAGTTCCGGTCTCCGCCCATCTGCGGAGGAATGTCAGGATGGACGGCAGCAACGCCTGCGCCAGCCCCATCGAGGGCTCGTCGCACAGCAGAACCTTCGGCTGGGCAATGAAGGCCTGCCCCAGTGCGAGCATCTGCTGCTGTCCGCCCGAAAGGTCCCGAGCATAGAGCTTGCGCTTCTCCTTCAGGATCGGAAAGACCGAGTAGATTTCATCCACCGCGCTGTCGAAGCCGGCGCGGTCTCCGCGGCGCGCGGCCGCGCCCATGCGCAGATTGTCGAAGACGCTGAGTTCGGGAAAGACGCGGTGGCCGTCCAGAACGAGCCGCAGTCCTGACCGCGAGATCACTTCGGGCGCAAGACCGGTGATCGGCGCGCCGTCCAGCAGGACCTTGCCTTCGGAGGGCTTGTTGAAGCCGGCGATGGCCCGGAGCAGCGTGGATTTGCCAGCGCCGTTCTCGCCGCCGATCAGCAATATTTCCCCGGCCTTGACCGTCAGCGAGACGTCGCGCAGGACGGGAATGGTGCCATAGCCGGCAACCAGATTTGAAACCTCAAGCATGACGCGACCCCACGAACATATGTTGCACGGCCGGATCCTGGGCGACCTTGGCGGGTTCGCCACTCGACACCACGCGACCCTGCTCGAGGACGGTGATCGTGTCAGCGATGTCCCAGACGAGGTCCAGGTCGTGCTCGACGAGAATGATGGTCTTGCCCATCTGGCGGCTGAGGAAGCGGACCAGTTCGGCCAGGTTGCTGCGTTCACTCTGTGACAGGCCCGCGGCCGGCTCGTCGAACAGCACGACGGTCGCTTCCTTCAACACGGTGCGCATGACCTCGACGAGGCGTCGCTGGCCGTGTGACAGGAGCTGAGCGCTGTCCTGCTCGAACTCGCGCTCCATGGCCTCGGCCAGCCGCTTCATATCGTCGCTGGCGGCGCCCTGGCGGGCGTCCAGCCCGAGGCGCAGATTGTCCCACAGAGAGAGCTGGGGGAAAATGCGCGGCGCCTGGAATGTGCGACCCAGACCCATATTGGCGATGCGGTCGGCGCTCATCGTGGTCGCCTCGACACCATTGATCCTGAACGTTCCGGAATCGAGGCGGCTGAGGCCGGTCAGCACGTTGAGGAGGCTGGTCTTGCCCGAGCCGTTGGCGCCGATCAGGCCGTGCACCTCGCCCTTGCGTACCTTGAGATCGACATTGTTGACGGCGACGACCTGGCCGAACTTCTTGGTGCCCTGCGACACTTCCACGACGATCTCCCGGCGGGGTGTCTGCTGTTCTTTCTGGCTCTTGAGATCGGCGAGGAAGCCATCGAGGCGGAAGGCCTGCTCACCGCCACCGTTGTGCCGGCGCTTGGCGCGGTAATGCTCGAAGGTGCCGATGATGCCGTCCGGAAACACGATGACCACGAACAGCGTCAGGCAGCCGTACATGAGCAGGCGGTATTCGAGAAACTGCGCGAGCAGGATGTTCGGCAGGATGTAGACGATCCAGATGCCGACGATGGGACCGAGCAGTTGTCCGCGTCCGCCGACGACGACGGCGAAGAAGAAGACGAAGGACAGCTCGATGCCGAAGCCCTGCGGGCTGACGAAGGACACGGCCGGCAGATAAAGTAGGCCGCAAAGGCCGGTGCCGACGGATGCGATGATGAAGGCGAGGAAGCGCATGACGCCGGGCTTGATGCCGAGCGCACGGGCGGCTTCCGGGCTGAGCGCGGCCACGAACATGCTGCGGCCGAGCCTTGAGCGGCGGATGAGATAGTGACTGACCAGCGCCAGCATCGGGAAGATGCCGATTGCGAGTGCGAGCGGCGAAATGCCGAAGGCCAGCTCGTTGGTTGCCCAGGGCAAGGTGACGCTGATGCCGTTGATACCGTTCGTCCAGCGGTCGAGCGTCACCAGCAGTTGCGGAAACACGATGGCCGCGCTCATGGTGACGAAACCGAGGTGAAAGCCCTGGACGCGTAGCGCGGGCAAAGCAAAGAGCAGGCCGCCTACGACAGCGGCCAGGACGCCAAACAGGCCTGCGATCGCAAAAGGCCAGTCATGCAGCCCGTACATGATCGCGGCGCCGTAGGCGGCGAGGCCAAGGATGGCTCCTTGCCCGAAGGATTTCTGGCCGGCGTCGACGAACAGGAAGTTCTGGAAGATGGCGACGGCAATATAGATGTTGACCAGCTGGAAGGTGTGTATCCAGTAGGAGTTGCCGAGGATAACCGGCCCAAAACCGGTGAGCGCGATGGCGAGGATGCCGATCCAGACCTGGGGAAGGTCGGAGTTGAAGCGGCCCTTGGCGGCTTGTGGCCGTGCGGTCGCGGTGGCGGTTCGGGTTTCCTGGATGATGGACATGTCAGACCCGCCGAGCCGTCACGCGTCCGAAGAGGCCCTGCGGACGCAGCATGAGGATGGCCACCAGCAGGAGCAATGATGCCAGGTCCTGGTAGGCGCCGCCGATCTTGTAGGCTGTGATCATGGTCGCGATGCCGACGAGGGGGCCGCCGATCAGCGTTCCGAGATTGCTGCCGATGCCGCCGACGACCGCCGCCACGAAGCCGTTCAGCACATATTTGAGGCCTGCGTCGGGGCTGACTGAAATCACAGGGGCCACGAGGAAGCCCACCGAGCCGACCATGAGACCGCTGATGGCGAAGGCAACGAGCTGCAGGCGCCGGACAGGCAGGCCGGCCGCACGCGCAGCGTCGAAATCCTGAGACAGCGCGCTGATGGCCAGCCCGATGAAGGTCTTGCGCAGGAACAGGCGCAAGGCCACGAACCAGAAGATCATCGCGAAGATGGAAAGTCCGTAGGACCCCGGCGTTCTGGTGCCGAAGATGCGGAAGCTCGGAACGACGTTGGAGACCGAATAGGCAAACGGGCCCTGGGTGATCATGAGCAGGGCGCCGATGATCACGGATACGGATACGGTGGAGATCAGCCACGAATCCTGCTCGACCGAAGAGCGCAGGGGCAGAAGGGTGACATAGCCCTGAAATGCCACGATCGCAGCGATGCCCACGCCGGCGACCGCCAGCATCGTCAGCCACCAGGCAAGCCCGACCTGGTTCGCGAGCATATAGGCCGCGAACCCGCCGAGGATGAACATGTTGCCCTGGGCGAAATTGAAGATGTTGGTTGCCCCGTGGACGATGTTGAAACTCATCGCGATGGTCGCGAAGATCGAGCCGATGGCGATCCCGCGAATGACGATGATCAGGATTTCGCTGAGCATGCCTCCCCCATGTGTTGATCGACGCCGCGGCAAGGCCTCGCTGGATCGTCGATTGTTCCGAACATATCCGCCGGAAGGCCGTCGTGGGGCATCGTTCGAACGGACTAACGCGGGGCGCAGGGAATGTCACGCAGGAATGGATTTCGCGCCAGTTGTGGGCGCGACGCCGCCCGACTGGTCCGGTTGCGGCCTTGCGGAGAACGGACAGCTACATCGATCTGAGCAGCGCCCGGGCGCTGTCGAATGATCTGGCAGCCGCTGTCGAAAGCGCGAGGGCTGCAAATTCCGGCGAAATGATCTCGACGCTCAAAGGGGCCGTAGAGCCGGTCCGGTCGATGCTGGCGAGGAAGCTCCTGAGATCGAATGATCCCTCGCCGCACGGCCTGCGTCGCAGTGTGTCTTGCACAAGATCGCCCGATAGCGCCTCGGCGGCGTCGTTGATCTGAACACAGAGTATCTTTTCCGCAGGTATTTGCTCGATGTCGCCGAGCGAAATGCCGCCGCGGAACACGTGCCAGGAATCGATCACAAGGCCGGCGTTGGAAACGCCGTCCACCAACGCGAGTGCGGCTGCGACGTCGCGGATATCGCTCCAGGGAACGATCTCCAGTGCAATCGACAAGCCGTTCTCGCCGGCGCGTTCGCACAGCTCATGAAACCGTGCGCGAAGAACGGCGGGGGGAATGGCGCGGCCACGAAAATCGGATCCGACATTGAGGCTGCGGGCGCCATAGGCGCGGGCGGCTTGGCAGGCTGTCGCCTCGTCGGCGCGCGCCTGCTCCCCGTCCGCTCCCTCCAGAAACCAATCCACGAGAAACTCGAGCGAAATGTCGCGCATGCCATTCTGCTCGAGCGCCTCGCGCAGGTCCTCGTCGGAAAAACCGGCGTTCCTCTGCCAGCGATAGTCGCGAAGATGCAGACACATGCCCTTGTAGCCCGCGTTGGCGCAGGCCTCGACGCGCGCGGCAAAGCTGTGGCGCGACGGCGCCGGGGCGCCGGGCATGACGCCGCTGATTGTATGGGAGCTGCAGATCAAGTCTCGGTTGATTGCCATTCTCAAAATGCTCCGCAAACAAGTGGTCAGGCGGCAGGTCCGTTGAACGTCACCATCACGGCGCGTTCGATCAGGGGTGTAATCGTGGGCGCGTACAAGGAATGAGGGTAGTCGGGTTCAACATGCCGGGTGCAATCGCTTGGGCAGCGAGCGCATGGGCCCCGCCGACCATGCTGCATTGGCGCCTCGGAATACAAGCTCGAAGAATTTCGCCACGCTAATTCATTTGGACGATGTCGGAGCGGTGGCGATGAAAACAATGCAGACTTGAAGCCGCGTCCACCGATTGTGGATTGGATTCGCATCGGTGTCGCTTCGCAAAAAGGGGGGGCGAGGTCTAACTGAAGCGAGACATTCAGTGACGGCAAGCTCCACTGCGATATGGGAGCTGGGTCTGCCGTTACGCCAGCTGGTCTCTCGGGCGAGTGCACGACTGCTGCGTTCGAGCATCCTTTAGCTGGTCGCTGCTTCAAACAGGATGAGTAACTCAAACGGACTGTAGAGGGGAGAACGATGTCGGGGTTTAGGGTGGCAAAGCGCACTTTGCTTGGTGCGGCGGCGAGCATTGCTACGCTGGCTTGTGCCGAAGCGGCGGATCTGCCGGTCAAGGCGAAGGCGGTCGAATACGTCAAGGTCTGCTCGATCTATGGCGCAGGTTTCTACTATATCCCGGGCACTGACACCTGCATTCGCTTCGGTGGCAGCATCCGCATGAACATCGGGCTGAACGGCAGCGCGACGGAATTTCCGCCGTGGCAGGGCGGCACGGCTGGCGCGAATTCCTACAACAGGAATTATTTCAACACCTACGAGCGCTTCAACCTGCTTCTGGATACCCGGACCAATACCGAGTACGGCACGCTGCGTACGTTCTATAGCGCCCTGTTCCAGTGGTTCCAGGGCCGCGACAACATCGCCGGCGGTTTCGTCGAGAACGACTTCATGTTCATTCAGTTTGCCGGCTTCACCTTCGGCAAGGCTGTCTCGATGTTCGACCCGCAGTGGGCGCTGTCGAAGCCGCTGACCTCGTCCAGCTTCATTCCCGGATCGAACTCGATGACGGGTCTTCCGATGCTGGCCTACACGGCGTCCTTCGGCGACGGCTGGTCCGCAACGCTCGCCCTCGAGGACGCGCAGCCCTACCGCTCGTCCGGCGTGGTCAACACATCGAATCCGTTCCTGGGACCTTTCGGCTCGAATTCTCTGGCTCCCACCTACGGCACTGCAACGAACAGCTTCCTCGGCAACGTCCAGAGCGGTGATCATGTCCCGGACATCGTCGCGAACGTTCGTTTGGATCAGGCCTGGGGATCGCTGCACCTTGCCGCGGCGGCTCACGAGGTGCACGGCACTTACTACACCCCTTCAACGAGCGATTCGGGCAAGCCCGACTCGACCTGGGGTTACGCGGTGACCGGCGCGTTCGAACTGAAGAACCTTCCGACCGGTGTCGGCGACAGCCTGAAGGTCGAGGCCAGCTTTGCCAACGGCGCGCCCCGGTACAACTTCGGCAACAACTATGACGGGACCGGTGCCGGCCGTTTTGCCAGGGTCAACGGGCAGACACTTGCTTTCGGTTATGTGCTGGACGGCGTTTACGCGAACGGCACCAAGATCTTCAAGAGTGATTCGTGGGATGTCGAGGCCTACTACGAGCACTATTGGAATGCGAAGTGGCGGACCTCGATCTATGGCGGATATGCGCACATCAGCTACGGTTCGGGCGGCAGTGCGCTGCTGATGGCCGCGGCTGCGAACGGTCTGCTGAACAGCGGCACGGTCGCTGCGACCGGGGACTTTTCGTTCGGAATTCTCCAGGTCGGAACGCGTACGGCCTGGACGCCGGTCAAGGATCTGCAACTTGCGGCTCAGTTCACCTATGACCGCATCAACCAGAACCTGAACGGCACCGCGACGTTGACCGGAGTCCCGGGCTATGCGCCCGGATCGACCTTCACGCTGCGAAACCAGAATGTCTACAGCGGGACGCTGGATATCATCCGGTCGTTCTGAGATGGACGACAGGAGACAAGCCTAACTGGTCTCATGCAAGCCTCCGCAGCCTCCGGCAGTGCCCTGCCGGAGGCTTTTTCATGGGCGGCGCCGGGCGGGCTCGGTTGGAGTGGCCCGCGGTCCTGCTTTCGTTTGCCGGGAGGCAGCCGGCCCGTGTGTCTGCATTTCGCATTATGCGAGCGAAGGTCATCGGCGCGCCGGTCAGGCCTTGCAAACAGGACCACGACAGATGCGGCATTTCGTATCACTTCGGGCGCGGGCCGAGGGCGCATGTCGGCGAGGTCAAACTCCCCTCATGACGCAAACCAGGCGTGATCGTCTACGGTAGTCCCTTCGGACGATGTGACAGAGCGTGAGCGCTGCGAGCGTATTGATTGCCAGCGCATAACGATGCGAGAGAGCAGTTCGCCAGCAGCTTTGCCGATTCACGCGGCGATCGGGCTGACCTACAAAAATCGTCGGGGAGGAAGACATGAAATTCGCTATTGCAGCAGCGGTCGCGCTGTCGTTGACGGGCGCCGCCCATGCACAGGACGGCAAGGTCAAGATCGGTGTTCTCAACGATCAGAGCTCGTCTTTCTCGGCCATCGGAGGTGCTGAAGTCGTTGCGGCAGTGAAAACGGCTGTCGCCGATTTCGGCGGTGAGGTGCTCGGCAAGCCGATCGAGGTTGTCTCCGCCGATCACCAGAACAAGCCGGAGGTCGCGTTGGCGATCGCCAGGCAATGGCTGGAACAGGATCAGGTCGATGTTGTCGTCGATGTCGCCAACTCGGCAGTCGCCCTGAGCGTCAACACGCTGCTTGGTGAGAAGAAGAAGATCGGCCTGTTCGTGTCGCCGCTGACCGATCGGATGACCGAGGAGAACTGCAACGGCTACGGTATCGCGTGGGCCTATGACGCCTACTCGGTCGCTCGCTCATCCGTGCATGCGCAGATGGAGCAGGGCGGCGGGACGTGGTATGTGATTTCGCCGGATTATGAGGGCGGTAAGGTTCTCGAGAACACCGTCAAGACCACGATCCAGGAGGAGGGCGGCAAGATCGTCGGATCGGTTCGCGCGCCGCTCGGCACCACCGATTTTTCGTCCTACATCCTCCAGGCGCAGTCTTCGGGCGCGAAAGTCATTGCGGTCACGCTGAATGGACCCGAACTGATCAATGCGCTGAAGCAGATCCAGGAGTTTGGTCTGATCCAGCGGGGGCAGCGCGTTGCGCTGACCGTTCTCCATCAATCGGAAGCGCGGTCGATCGGTCTTGGCACGCTGAAAGGCATTCAGTTCGCATCCCCTTGGTACTGGAACGCCGATGACGCGTCGCGGAAATTCAAGGAAGCGATGGTGCAGAAAACCGGAAATGCACCGGGCTGGATCGCGGCCGGCAGCTATTCGGCCGTGGTGAACTATTTGAAGGCGGTCAAGGCCGCCGGGACCGACGAGCCTGACGCCGTTCTGGCCCACCTGCGGTCAACGAAGATCGACGATTTCTTTGCGCACAACGCGACGCTTCGACCGAACGGCCGGCTTATCCATGACATGTACCTGCTTCAGGTCAAAAGCCCGGGAGAGTCCGCCGACAAGCAGGACGTCTTCAAGGTGCTCGCAACTGTCCCGGCCGAGAAGGCATTCCAGCCGCTCAATCAATCCAAATGCCCGCTGGTGAAGAACTAGCGACAGTGGCGCCTCCAGCGCTTGCGTCAGGCATTGTCTCCATTCCGGAGATGGCCGTCTGCGCGGGGCGCCACCCCAAGTGAGGAGCTGAAACGTGCAGGCCACGGCCAGTGACTACATCATCGAAGTGTCGGGGCTGAGCAAGAATTTCTATGGCTTCGCCGCCGTCAAGGATGTCGATCTGAAAATCAGGCGGCATTCGATCCATGCATTGATAGGCCCGAACGGAGCCGGCAAGACAACGACCTTCAATCTCATAACGAAGTTTCTTCAACCAAGTGCGGGGGTGATCAAGTTCAACGGGGCGGACATTACCTCACTGCGGCCCGAGCAGGTCGCGCGCAAGGGTGTCGTCCGTTCGTTTCAGATATCCGCGATCTATCCGCGAATGAGCGTGCGCGAGAATGTCCTTGTCGCGCTGCAGCGTCCGCTGGGTATTTCCTATAAGTTCTGGTCGGGTGATGGCGTACACAAGAAGCTCGATCGACGCGCGGATGAGCTGCTCGGCGATGTTGGTCTGCTGGCCTATCGCGATGAACCGGCTGCGACCCTGCCTTATGGGCGAAAGCGTGCGCTCGAGATTGCAACCACCCTGGCGCTCGATCCTGAAATGTTGTTGCTCGACGAGCCGACTGCTGGTCTCGGGCATGAGGATGTTGATCGCATTTCCGCGTTGATCCGTCGTATTTCGGCTCAGCGATCCATCCTGATGGTCGAGCACAATCTGTCCGTTGTGGCGGCGCTGTCGGATACCATCACGGTACTGGCCGGCGGGCGTGTTCTCGCGGAAGGAAACTATGAGACGGTGTCGCGCGATCCGCGCGTCATCGAGGCCTATATCGGGGGCGTCGATGATTGATAAGCCGCATCGTGGCGGCGCCCTTCTCGAGGTGCGCGATCTTCATGCCTGGTACGACGAAAGCAAGGCGCTCCACGGCGTGGAGTTCGACGTCGCTTCCGGCAAGGTGGTCACGCTGCTGGGGCGCAATGGGGCGGGAAAGACGTCGACCTTGCGGGCGATCATGGGATTGCTGCGCAAGAGGAGCGGCATCATTCGCTTCGATGGCAAGGATATCGCGCGCCTTTCGCCCGAAACCGTGGCGCGCAGCGGCATAGCCTATTGTCCCGAGGAACGCGGCATTTTTGCCAGCTTGACGGTGGCGGAAAATCTCGAGCTGCCGCCCGTTATCGGCTCAGGCGGCATGAGCGATATCGATGTGTTGACGTTGTTTCCCAATCTGAAGGCCCGCTGGTCGAGTCCCGGGACGAAGCTTTCCGGGGGAGAGCAGCAGATGCTGGCGATCGGTCGCATCTTGCGCACGGGTGCCCGCCTTCTGCTGCTCGATGAGCCGACCGAGGGGCTCGCGCCGGTCATTGTCAAAAGAATTGGTGAGCTGATCGTCACGCTCAAGGCGCGCGGGTACACGATTCTCCTTGTCGAGCAGAATTTCCGCTTCGCGTCCAAGCTGGCGGACCAATTTTACATCGTTGAGCACGGAAAGGTTGTCGATCGGTTCGGCCGCGATGACCTCGCGGCGAGCGAGCAGACGATCAAAACCTATCTCGGGGTATAGAGCGAAATGACAGATCTGATGGCGATCCCGCCCGCGCTGCTCTATGGCCAGTTGCTGGTCGGCCTGATCAACGGCTCGTTCTACGCCATGATGAGTCTCGGCGTGGCGGTCATCTTCGGAATGCTGCGCATCGGAAATTTCGTGCATGGCGCACAGTACATGCTCGGCGCCTTTGCAGCATGGTACCTGCTGAACCTGCCGGAGCTGTTTCCCGAGCTGGGCCTTCCCTCCGTCAGTTACTGGTGGGCTCTGGTCATCGTCCCGCTCATCATCGCCGCGATCGGCGCGTTGATGGAGCGCCTGTTCATCCGGCGAATCTACGATCTCGACCATGCCTATGGTCTGTTGTTGACCGTTGGGCTGGCGATGGTCATCGAAGGACTGTTCAATGTCCGCTACGGCGCTGCGGGCCAGCAGTATGACGTGCCGGACACGCTGAAGGGGGCTGTCGACCTCGGCTTCATGATGCTGCCCTACTATCGGGCCTGGGTGGTGTGCGCGGCTCTGCTTCTGTGCTTCGGGACCTGGTATTTGATCGAACGAACGAAGCTGGGCTCTTATCTTCGGGCGGCAACCGAGAATCCCGAGCTGGTTCGTGCCTTCGGGATCAACGTGCCCCGCATGCTGATGATGACCTATGCATTCGGCGTCGGCCTGGCGGGATTGACCGGGGTGATGGCCGCGCCGATCTACCAGGTCGGTCCCCAGATGGGGCAGAGTATCATCATCACCACATTCGCGGTGGTTGTGATTGGCGGCATGGGCTCGATCCTTGGCGCCATTGCGAGTGGCTTGATGATGGGCCTTGTCGAAGGGCTCACAAAGGTCTTCTATCCGCAAGCATCGACGACCGTGATTTTTGTCATCATGGCGGTTGTCCTGATCCTGCGTCCTGCGGGTCTTTTCGGCAAGGAAACCGCGGTGCATGCGGTGGCTGACGTATCGTCAGGGCGCGCCGGCAGCATTCTTGAGAGCGGCCCGTTATGGTTCGGCGTGCTGCTTGTCGTCGGCATCGCCTTGCCGTACCTGATCTTCCCGATCCTGGCCATGAAGATCCTGTGCTTCGCATTGTTCGCGATGGCCTACAATTTGATCTTCGGCTATGCCGGCCTGCTCGCCTTCGGCCATGCCGCTTTCTTCGGCGCGTCCTCCTATATCGCCGCCCAGGCGGCCGCGGTGTGGGGCTTGCGGCCCGAGCTCTGCATCCTGCTCGGCATGTCGGTTTCGACCGTGATCGGCGTGCTGTTCGGCTGGCTGGCGATCCGGCGCCAGGGGCTCTATTTCGCGATGATTACCCTGGCTCTTGCTCAAATCGTCTACTTCTATGCGCTGCAAACCGGCTGGACGCATGGCGAAGACGGCGTCCAGTCGGTGCCTCGGGGGCTCCTTTTCGGGCTCGTCGATCTCGGCAACTCGACGAACATGTATTTCGTGACGCTGGCGGTTTTCCTTGCGGCCTTCGCGTTCATCTACCGGATCGTCCATTCGCCCTTTGGGCTGACACTCAAATCGATCCGGGAGAATCCGGCGCGTTCGATTTCGCTCGGCTATTCGACGGACCACTTCAAGTTGATTGCCTTCACCCTGTCGGCCATGCTCTCCGGCCTTGCGGGAGGTCTGAAAGCCATTGTTTTCCAGATCGCATCGCTTGCCGATCTTCATTTTGGCGCATCCGCGGACGTTCTTTTGATGACGCTGATCGGTGGCGTCGGCACTCTGCTCGGCCCGATCGTCGGCGCGGCGGTTCTCGTCACCATCCAGACCAAATTCGCGACGTCGGGGGCCTGGGTCGTTGTGATCCAAGGGGCGATCTTCGTTCTATGCGTGCTATTCCTGCGAAAGGGCATCATCGGTACCCTGGAGGAGGCTCTGGCCAATCGGAGCGCGCGTCGAGCCGGCACCGATATTGCGAGCGCGGCGTCGTCACATGAGCCCCCGGCGGAGGCCGCACGTTGACGCTTCCCGTCGCCATCGTGATCGGCATGGGGCCGGGTCTCGGACAGGCGCTCGTCCGCGCCTTCGCCGCCGGGGGCTTCGCCGTCGCATTCGTCGGGCGTCGCCCGGATGCCATTGCTGCCTACCAGTGCCGTTTCCGAGAGCAAGGACTGGAGGTGGCCGGCTTTGTGGCCGACGCCGGTGATCCCGTCGCCATGGATGGCGTTCATGATCGCATTCGATCACGCTACGGCGAGGCGGACGTCCTGATCTACAACGCCGCCCATATCGAGCCTGCGCGCTTTGTGACGCCGTCCGCGATCGAAATGGCCAAATACGGGACAGCTGATGGTTGGGCCGCGCACGGCCAGCCCGCCAGCGTGGAATATGTGATCGACGCCTTCCGTACCAATGTTGCAGGTGCGCATCACGCCGCCAGAGCTGTCGCACCGGCGATGATTGAGCGCGGTCGCGGCACGATCCTGCTGACGGGCGGTGTTCTCGCATTCGATCCGTGGATCGAATGGGGCGTGACATCGATGGGCAAGGCTGCGCTACGCAGCCTCGGCCATTCTCTTGCGAAGGAATTGTCCGGTGCGGGTGTGCACGTTACCACTGTGGCGATCCACGGAACGATGCAGACCGGCACGCCGTACGATCATGATATCATCGCGCAAGCTTATCTCGGTCTGACGCGGCAGTCACGAGACAGCTGGAGCGCGGATTTTCATTTCAAGGTCGAGGAGCCGAGTCCCGACGCGAGCTGACGGCAGGTCGCGGCTTCGGATGGGACACCCTTTATTTCTGCAGTCTTTTTTTCCGTCGGTCGGGATTAGCTGCGGCGATAGCGGTCGAGGTCCTGTTCGCGCAAGGCCCTCACGAGTTCGCGCTTGCGAATCTTGGCTGCCTCGACCGGCATCTCATCAATGAAATGAACGACGCGCGGAACCTTGTACGCGGCAAGGTTCTGACGGCAATAGAAGGTGATGTCTTCGGCGCTCACATTGCTGCCCGACGCCCGCACGATCACCGCGACGGGTATTTCGCCCTTGCGTTCGTCGGGCAGGCCGACGACGGCGCACATGGCGATGGCCGGATGCTTGTAGAGCAGCGTCTCTAGCTCCAGCGGATAGATGTTGTGGCCGCCGGCGATAATGACGTCCTTTTTGCGATCGACAATGAAAAGATAGCCGTCCTCATCGACATAGCCGAGGTCGCCAGACCGCCAGCCGTCACCGGTGAACGCTTCGCGGGTGGCAGGCTCATCCTGCCAATAGCCCGCAGCAACGCAATCTCCTTCAATGATGACTTCACCGACCTGGCCTGCGGGCAGCGGGTGACCGTCATCATCAACGATCGTGATGCGTGAACTGCCGACGGGAAGTCCGGCCGCGCCGGGCTTTCTCACACCCACGGTCGGCTCCATGACATTCTGACCACAGGTCTCGGTCGCGCCGTAGACCTGGGTCACGCGGGCTCCGCTCAGCGCCTCGAAACGCTGGATGACCGGCTGGGGGACGGGCGAGCCGCCGGTGGTGCATACGCGAAGCGATCGGAGATCATGTTTCGAGGCGTCGTACTCGTTCACCATATAGACATACATGGTCGGCGTTCCGCCGAAATAGGTTGCCTTGTGCCTTCCGATGTCGCCGAGCACGCGATGTGTGTCCCAGCGCTCGTGGAGAACGATTGTTCCGCCCGTGTAGAGACAGAGGTTCAGCGTCACGTTCAATCCGAAGTTCGTGAACAGCGGGACCGCGCACAAATAGGTTTCTGCGCCGAAGCGTGACCGGTGCGACACCATCATGTCGCGCAGCGTCGACGCAATATTGAAGTGGGTCTGGGCTGTCCCTTTCGGGGCTCCGGTCGTGCCGGACGTGAAGAACAGGCAGGCAATATCGCCGACATCATGGTCGATATCCTCGAATTCTCCGGCCGCCGCGTCCATCAGGGTCGCGAGATCGGAGCTGCTGCCATCGCCCGAAGCCACGAGGCAGTGTTTCAAGTCGGCGAATTCGTCGCGTATTTCGGCGAAATACGGCCAGGTCGTCTGATCGGAAATCAGTGCGGTCATGCCGGTGTGGCCGATGATCTTGCGCAGCTCGGGATGGCGAAACATGGCGCTGATCGGGGCCGGAATGGCGCCAAGCCGCTGGCAGGCCCAAAAGCCGATCGCCATCAGCGGCGTGCTCGGAAGATAGAGGCCGACACGATCGCCCTTTCGCACGCCGCGCTCGCGCAGCACGCGGGCCAGCTGCGCGGTCCGGGCGCCGAATTGCGCATAGGAGAGCGTTTCGTCGCTCGTGATGATGAAGGCCCGGTCCGGATTCGATCGGACTGCGCGGTTCAGTATCTGCGAAAGGCTTTCCATGACCATTTCCTGCTCGTCGGCGCGCCGGCTGCGGCACGACGTTCTATCCTCTTGAAGCGACCTGGGACAGCGATGCTTCATCAACCGTCTTGCACCCCGCTTGCCGGGTGACATCGTCTGATTGGGTTAAATCCGGATCGTCGCCGGGGTGGGGGTGCCTGATAGTCCAAGCGGACGATGTGCTGGGCTGGTGATGTCCTGAGTTTGCGTCCATGGCGCATGGAGCGCGGCTGTGGAGAGCGCTCGGGGGAAGATATGAGGAGCGATGGCGAGTTGTCCCTGCTGGGGCTCTCCGGCAGAGTGGCGCTGATTACCGGCGGTGGAGCGGGTATCGGGCGTGCAACCGTCGACCTGTTTGTGAAAGCAGGCATGCGCGTCGCTGTCGCCGAGATCGATGCGACGCGAGCCGAGGATGTTCGTCGCGTTCTCGATTCACTAGGCTCGGACGCACTTGTCATCGAGGCGGATGTCCGCAAAACGAGCGATGTCGGGCGCGTGATCAGCGATGTCGACAAGCATTTCGGTCGTCTCGATGTCCTGGTCAACAACGTTGGCGATTATCTCGGGTACAAAACGGAGTTCGCAGAGTCGACCGAAGAGCAATGGGATGCGCTCTATGCGATAAACCTGCGGCAAATGCTCCTGATGTCGAAGGCCGCCATCCCGCTGATGCGCGGCACTGGCGATGGCGGGAGCATCATCAACGTTTCCACGATTGAGGCCTTTCGCGGAATTCCGCTCTCCGTTGCCTACTCTGCTTTCAAGGCGGCGATCATCGGATTCACGCAGAGCTTGGCCGTTGAACTCGGTCAGTACGGCATCCGTGTCAATGCGATCGCGCCTGAAACCACCAATACGGCCCAGATCACCGCGACAGCCCGGGTTCCTCCCGAGAATCGCGATGACCTCCGCCGCTGGTTTCCGATCGGGCGCTTCGGAGAAGGAAGCGACTCCGCGGGAGCTGCGTTGTTCTTGGCTTCGGAGCGGCTGTCAGGCTGGATCAGCGGCTCGACCATTGTCGTCGACGGTGGTGCGCTCGCCGCCGGTGCGTGGATGCGGCTGCCTGACAAAGGCTGGACGCATCTTCCGATCATCACGGCAGATGGTTACACGCCGCGCCCGCCAGGAGCGCGATGAAGGCGATTTGTGAAGGACGAGGATCATGACTGGACGACTGCAAGACAAGGTTGCGTTCATCACCGGCGGCACGGGCGGCATTGGCGCCGTCGCCTGCCAGGTGTTCGCAGGGGAGGGAGCAAGGGTTGTTGTCGCGGGGCGACGGGCCGCGGAAGGAGAGCGCGTTGCCGCAGATATTCGTGCTGCGGGCGGCGATGCTCGATTTGTGCAGGCCGATGTGACCAAGGCCGACAGCGTGCAGCGCGCGATCTCCGAAGCCGTCGAAACGTTCGGCCGGCTCGACATCATCTATAACAATGCCGGCGGCTCGTCCGCCAAGGACGGACCGGTGACCAAAACGCCGCCCGATGTCTTCTGGCAGACCATCGAGCTGGATCTGTTCGGCACTTGGCTGTGCTGTCACTACGGCATACCGGAACTGATCAAGGCTGGTGGCGGCGCGGTGATCAATACGGCATCGATCATGGGAGCCATGGGAGTCCCCAATCGCGACGCCTATTCGGCGGCCAAGGGCGGCGTGATCGCGCTGACCCGCTCCATGGCGGTCGAGTATGCGGCAAGCGGCGTGCGCGTCAATGCACTGGTTCCTGGCGCTGTGGCGACGGAGCGGGTGCTCGGCTTTTTCGCCAGCGAGCCTCATCTCGAAGCGCAGCGGCGCGCCTACCTCCTGGGTCTCAGCGAGCCCATCGATGTTGCCAATGCTGCGGTGTTCCTTGCCTCGGATGAATCGAAGCGCACCACGGGCCACATGCTCGGCGTTGATGGTGGCATCCTGATTTCCTAGCGCCGGGCCGGATCGTCAGAGCTTCTCACTGAAAGCTTATTTGAGGAGCTCTTCGAGATCCGTGATCTGTTTGCGCAAACCCGCAATCACCTGACGGGCGGCCTCGATGTTGTGAGGCTCTCCCGCAGCCACCGTGCGCAGACTGGCGAGCGCCAGCTCTGCGATCATCCCTGCGATCTCTTTGGGGGATTTGCTGCCGGATGGCGAGTACCAACGTGACGTCCAGTTGGCCATGCCGATCACGGCGAATGCCGCGATTTTCGCATCGACTTTGCGAAATTCGCCACTCGCTATGCCGTCAGAGATGCAATGAACATAGAAATCATAGATGTCCCGACGGCCTTGATTGTAAAGCGGGCTGAGATCCTCGGGAATCTGGGCTTCGAGACTGGACAACAGAAGGAAGCGTGAACCAGAAGACAGTCGCCGCTCAATTCCTTCAACGATCGCGCGACGTAACCTTTCCGATGGGCGTAGCCCTGGAGCCGCCATGAGCTCCCGCAGCTGATAGGACGGCGTCAGCGCTTCGGCTTCGACGAGTACCGCAACGATCTCTTCCTTGTTCTTGAAATAGTGATAGATCGCCGAGCGGCCGAGACCCAGTGCCTGGGCGATATCGTTCATGCTGGTCTGTGCGTATCCCTTCGTATCGAACAGCTTTGCAGCGATATCGATCAGTTGCTCTCGGACCAGCTCGTGACGAGGATTGGTAGCGGGCTTGGCTTCTCGCGGTCGTTCCGCGGTGTGCTCATCGATCATTGATGTGTTTCGCTTGACCAATTCAATTCAGCCCGGCAATCGGCGTTTCGCCGGCCAGGATGTTAAACGGAAATATGCCCAACATTCCATCCGAGATTTCGGCTTGTTCGGCGAGTTCGGGTTTCGCAGAGCAATCGCGGGCCATGCGTAAAACTGCGATCATATCGCCGGCGGCCGGGGGCGCACTCGCAGCTCGGATTGCGCAGTCCGGGTTCGCCGCCACCTGCGATCGCAAGATGCGGAACCTCGGTCGTTAGCCGCCGTCTCCTCGGGGATGGCCGCGACAGGTGCTTGTCCGCAATTCGTTCTAAAGATGCCGACAGTCCTCTCTTGGGGGGGGGGGGGGCCGTTCATGGTCGAGGTTTTCCCTGCGCGCCCGCGTGGCGGCAGCGGGACGGACGACATGTTTCGGCATTGACAGCTACAATTTTTAGCTACATGATGTATATATCTGATGTAGCCGATGAGGCGGCTGGCCGATCGGTGCTCGAAAAGAAGCCGGAAATGGCCTCTGCGAACCCTGGGGAGAGGTAACGATGAATATCAATGCAGCCAGCGTCATGAGCTCGTCTCAGCCAACGACGTCCGCGCCTCAGCTGCGCCGGGGCGATGCCTTCCTCGCCGATCTCAAGGCCAGCGGCCGTACGATCTTCGTCGATGGCGAGCGCATCAGCGATCCGACGGCCCATCCGGCCTTCCGCAACGCGGCTCGAACCGTCGCGGGCCTGTTCGACTATGCTGCCGCGGACGAGAACCGCGATGTGATGACCTTCATTTCGCCTGACACGGGCGGGCCGGTCTGGCGCTGCTTCCAGATTCCGAAGACTCATGCGGATTTGCGCGCCAAGCGCCTTGCTGCGGAAGGCTGGGCTGCGCAGACTTTCGGTCTCATGGGGCGCACGCCGGATCACGTGGCGAACTTCTTCACGGGCTTTGCGGCCAAGCCTGCCTTCTTCGCGCGAGGCGGCAAGCAATTCGCCGAGAATGTCGTCAATTTCTACAAGTATATCCGCGACAATCATAAGTACGTTGCCTATGCGATCGTTCCGCCGCAGATCGATCGCGGCAAGCCGGCGCATCAGCAGAGCGATCCGACGCTCTATGCGGGTGTCGTCAAAGAGACCGATGCGGGCATCATCATCAGCGGCGGCCAGCAGTTGGCGACCGGGGCCGTCTTCGCCGACTACCTGCATCTGAGCTGCATCCACCCGCTGCGTCCCGGCGACGAGAATTACGCCATCAGTGTCGCGCTTCCGCTGAACGATCCCGGCGTCAAACTGTTCTCCCGCCGGGCCTTCGCGCTGCAGGCCACGAGCGCAGAAGACTATCCGCTCACCAGCCGGTTCGATGAGACCGATTGCTTTGTCGTGCTGGACAATGTCTTCATTCCCTGGGAGCGGGTGTTCATCTATCGCAATACCGAACTCTGCTTCGGGCAATGGTGGCAGACGCCGTCCCACTCCTACGGCAACCATCAGGCACAGGCGCGCTATGCAACCAAGCTGCGGTTTCTGCTCGGGCTCGCCAAGCGCATGAACGAGGCCACGGGCAACGATGCCGCGCCGCCGGTTCAGGTGCAGATGGGCGAGCTCGCAGCCTACGCGGCGATCGTCGAAAACATGCTGCATTCGCATGAGACCGTGGCGACGGTGGACGAGGATGGTGTGCTGTGGCCGTCCAAGACCGCGCTCTACGCGGTGATGGCGCTTCAGGCGCAGATCAACCCCCACATGATCGATATCGTTCGGGAGCTGACGGGGGCGGCGATGATCACACTGCCATCGTCCGCCAAGGATTTCGACAATCCGGAAGCGTCGGAGCAGATTGAGCGCTATTTCGTTTCGAACAATATGGGCGCGCGCGATCGCGTACGGCTGATGCGTCTCGCCTGGGACTTCATCGGCTCTGAATTCGGCAATCGCCACCAGCAGTACGAAAAATTCTACGGCGGTGCGTCTTACCTCGTGAAGATGAACATGTACCGCGCCTACGAATTTGACCGCGCGGGTGATCTCGTCAATGCCGCTCTCAATCTGCCCGCCATCGACGGCTAAGACGCGGGAGCGGGTTGATGACCTGAATGTCGTCCAGCCCTGGCGGATCTGACAGCAAAGGCCGAAAGGGCTGGAGTCGTTCGTTCGCCGGCAAAATATAGATCGTGCAAAGTTGGGGAAGGTGCATGACAACCTATAACTCCACCGGACCAGTGGCGCCGGTCATTGCTGATGCCGCGCCTGCAGCAACGACGGACCTGCACCCCTCGCCCAGGCGATGGCTGATCGCCGCCATCCTTTTTCTGGCGGTCCTGTCCGCCTTCTTCGACCGCATCAGCGTCGCGGTCCTCTTCACGAATACCGATTTCCAGAATGCCATGGGCATGGGGTTCAATCCGACCCTGCTCGGCCTTCTGATGACGTCCTTCGTCTTCGCCTACGGCTGCTCGGGTGTGTTGCTGAGCTTCGTCGGCGACCTCTATGGTCTTCGTCGCTCGCTCGCCATAGGCACGGCCTGCTGGGGCGTCTTGATGGCGCTGATGGGAGGTGCCGGCGCGTACACGACCATGCTGACGCTGCGCGTGCTGCTCGGCCTCGCCGAAGGACCGCAGTTTTCGATTACGAACTCGCTGGTGAAACGCTGGTTCCCACAGCGCGAGCAGGCCCGCGCCAATTCGATCTGGATGATCGGAAGCCCTCTCGGCTCGGCCATCGGCTTTCCGCTGATGATCTGGCTGGAAACGGCCTTCGGGTGGCGCTCCGCATTCCTGACGCTCGCTGCGCTCAATCTGGTCGTCATTCTGCCGCTCGTCCTGCTTGTCCTGCGCGACCAGCCCGCCGCGCCGCTGGCCGTGAGCGCGCCGACGAAAGCTGATGCCCAGGCGCGCTCCTCCTACCTGTCCCAGGTCGGGCTGTTCTGCCGCGACTGGCGCTTCTGGATGTTGGTGATCTTCAATTCGGCCGCTCTCATCTACCTGTGGGGTCTGAATAGCTGGCTGCCGAGCTACCTGGTGCGGGTCCGCGGCTTCGATCCGCGGCAGACCGGCTTCTATGCCTTCCTCCCCTTCTTCATGATGTTTCTAGGGGAAATTCTCGCAGCGGTTCTGTCCGACAAGATCGGGCGCCGGGCGATCGTGTGCTTTGTCGGCCTGTTGATGGCGGGCGTGTCGATGTACGCCGTCTCCGTTATCGCTGACGCGCAGACCGCGGTCCTCATGATTGCCGTCAGCGCCTTCTTCTGGGGCGCGGCGCTACCTCCTCTGTTTGCTTTGGCTCTCCAGATCCTGCCACCGCGTGCTGTGGCGTCGGGCGTCGGTGTCTTTAACGGTATCGGCAACATTGTCGGCGCGTTCGCTCCGCTCGCCATGGGCGCGCTGATCGCGGTCACCGGTACGTTCGACGCGGGACTTCTCGTGCTGGTCGGGGCGGCCCTGGTGGGATCGATCGCCATGCTGCCCCTCGCAAAGACTCATTAAGAGGTGTCTGCACGGGCAAGGGCGGCGTTCGGCAACCTCTCCGGCGCGGCAAGAGAAATCCCGTAGGCGACCAACGGAGCCCGATCGAACATGAAACTGGCCATCCCGGATCTCATCTCCAACTCGTATTTTCCTGCGGCCGCCGCGGTCGAGCTTGGCTTCTTCGCCCGGCAAGGCCTCGACGTTTCGCTGGAATTGATCTTCCCGGTCGACAAGGCTTATCAGGCCTTGCGCGACGGCACCGTCGATTTCGTCGGCGGTTCGGCGCATTCCGCCCTCGCGGCCTTCCCCGAATGGCAGGGCGGCAAGCTGATCTGCGCGCAGGGCCAGGGGATGTACTGGTTTCTGGTCATGCGCTCCGATCTCAGGCCTGAGCGTGGGGATATCGACATCGTGAAGGGGCGCAGGATCGGCGCTGCCCCCTGGGTCGAGATGGGATTGCGGCGCCTGCTGCGCGAGGCCGGCATCGACATCGAGCGGGCCGCGGTTTCGATCGCGCCGGTGCCGGGCGCCGTCGGAAGCACGGTCAATTTCGGACTCGCCGCGGCGAAGGCTCTGGAACAGGGCAAGATCGATGGGTTCTGGGCCAACGGCATGGGCACGGAGGTTGCGGTCCGGCGGGGTGTCGGCACAGTCGTGCTCGATGTGCGCCGCGGCGACGGCCCGCCAGCATGTTTCAACTATACGATGGCGTCCGTCGCCACGAGCGACCGGCTGATCGCGGAACGGCCCGATGCCGTCGCGGGAGCGGTACGGGCCATCGTTGAAGCGCAGAAGGCGCTGCGCGCGGATGTCAGCCTCGCCACGCAGGTCGGTCATAAACTCTTTCCGACGGCGGAGGCGGAGCTCATCGCCACGCTTGTTGAACGCGATCTTCCCTACTACAGCGCGCGGATCAGCGAGAAGTTCGTCTCGGACATGAACGCATTTGCGCGAGATATCGGGATCCTTCGTGGCGACCCGGCCTACACCGACATCGTCGCCGCCCGCTTCGCGCCCCTCTGGGACGCGTGATCCGACCTGTCGCCATCAGGCTTAAAGGAGCACTCATGCCAGTCAACAAGGCTCACGACGAATTCCATGCCCTCGACATGACGTCCGGCTGGGACGTCCCGCCGGGATACCCGCGCGGCATTCAGCAGAAGATCCTGTCCGGGGCGCTGGACGAAACCGGTAAGCGGGGCAGCCGCACGCGGCTTTTGCGCTTCGAGCCTGGCGCCTACACCACCAGGCCCTTCGTGCATGAATACTGGGAAGAGGTCTTTCTGGTCTCAGGCGATCTGACTGTCGGCAATGACGAAGAGGGCAGGGGCGGCGAGGCGTTCGCTCCGTTCACCTATGCCTGCCGTCCGCCGGGCGCTTATCATGGCCCGTTCGCCTCGAAGGGCGGCTGCCTTCTTCTCGAAATCCATTATTTCGATCCGGTCTAGGCGGGTCATGGTGGACGGGCCAACTTTGGCAAGCCTGGCGACCGATCCGGCTGGCGGGGGCGCGATTTCCATCCCGATGCGCAAGGACGTCGAGTCGCCTTCGGGATTGATGCTCGCGGCGATGGCCAATCAAATCCACCACCGGATGCGCGTTGCCGCTGCCTGGAAGCTGCGCGCTGGCGAGTCCGGCAGCCCACGCGGGAGTTGACGTCATGAGCTTTACGGACCGGGAGTTCCGCAATGCACTCGGCCAGTTCGGAACGGGCGTTGCCATCGTGACCGCGGATGTCGAAGGAACGCTGCTCGGCACCACGGTCAGTTCCTTCAATTCGGTCTCGCTTTCGCCGCCATTCGTCCTGTTCAGCCTCGCAAGGTCGGCGTTCGCCCATCCACTCTGGATGAAAGCCAAGACCTTCGCGGTCATGATCCTGCGCGAGGATCAGAGCGAACTCTCAACACGCTTCGCCCGCGGTGGAACAGACAAGTGGATGGGTCTGAATCCGGAGCGGGGCATCGCCGGCGTGCCGCTTCTCGGCGGCGGCCTTGCGACCTTCATCTGCAAGACACATGCGATTCACGATGGTGGGGACCACGATATCGTCGTAGGGCACGTTCTCTCGTTCGTGCTCAGCGAAGGCGCTCCTCTGCTCTTTCACGGCGGGCGTTATCGCAGGCTTCAGTCGGAACAGGCGATCGAAACGCCTCCCGACGCGGACACCTGGCTGCATGGCTGGTAGATCATTCGGAGGCGGAATTCGCCTTTTCCGAAGCGTGTCGCTGGTGCCGGCGCACCTCGGCCATGGCATCTTCCGAATTGCGGATGAGGCGTTGCGCGACCTGTCGAGCCGTCTCCAGAGCGTCCGGATCGATACCGGCGAACAGGACGTCGTTCACGGCCTTGACCAGCGACGCGACGCGCGCGACCTCCTTCTTGCCTGCGGGCGATAAGGAAACCTGGACGCTGCGGCGGTCAGTCGCGTTGGGTCGTTTCACGAGGAGCTTCTTGCGCGTGAGCCGCCCGACTTCGGTCGTCACATGGGTCGACGCAAGAGCGACATGCTCCGCAAGGTCCTTGATGGTGACGCCCGTCTTGCCCTGCCGATAGGCCACGCCCATGAGGACAGCGAACTGGCTGGCGGTCAGTTTGAGCTCGGCGCCGAATGTGTCACGACAGGCCAGAAGGCGGCTCGCGCTCTGCACCATCGCGTAAATGCTTTCCCGAAAACGCGTATCGGACCCGTCGACGAGATAGTCCGTCCGCGAGATGGTCGGGGGTGGCAGGTAAAATGTTTCAGGCATGAATCCTCATTGACGAAGACGCCGACGGCACTTGCGGGCGTAGCCCGCGCCAAACGCCACATGGCATCTCTATATATCTCAAGCGAAGGCGAAACTCAGCGCCTATGATCGGAAGGCAGGTCGCCGCTTCGGCAGCCAGTCGGCTTGAGCCGCGCGGTCACGTGGTTCGCTGGCCAGCACGGGTTCCTGTGGCAGCCCGCCGAGCGTCTCGCCCTTGCAGGCCGCGGCTGGATGGACCGAGGCCGTCGGGTCACTGCTTCGGCAACCCCGCGTCGACCATGAGCTGGAGGAGCTTGTCTGCCGCTGCGATGAAAACGGGGCTGCTGTTCTTGGTCGGCGGCGCCATGTTGAGCAGCGTCGTGCCGGGCCGTAGTTTCAATCCCTCCTGCATGGCCGCCCTGGCTTCGTCGAACCGGCCCAGCTTCTGGTAGATGGCGGCGAGCAGCATGTGCGAGCGGCCGGATGCCGTGGTGATGGCGATCGAACGTTGCAGCCATGGCAGCGCGTCGGCGGGGCGGTCCATCATCATGGTCGCCCACCCCGCGCCCAGCAGCCACGTCCAGCGTGACACCGCCGGCGTGTCGTAGCGATCGGCCTGCTCGAATGTCGCGAGCGCATCCTCGAAGCGGCCGAGGTTGATCTGTCCGAGGCCGACGAGATAGAGCGCGCCGCCGTGCCATGGATCGAAGCTCAGGACTCTGGCGCAGGTCACGAGACTCTCGACGAAATGGTTGGTCGCGTTGAGAAAGCGGCAATAGGCCTCGAGCACCGGGATGGAGTTGGGCTTCGCGCGCAACGCGCGCTCGAGTGTCGCGTTGGCCTCGGCCTCGACCGTGGTCGCCTGGTCCGGGCTGAACCAGACCATCTGGATGCCGCGCATCTGAAGCGAGGCGAGCGCGACGGCGATGTCGACATTGTCGGGCTCGTCGGCGAGTGCCTTCCGCAGCATGGTCTGCGCCATGCCGAAACGCTCGCGTGTCGTTTGATTGATCGACGCGATGGCCTGCTCGATGACGACCTTGGTTCCTCCCGCGGAGGCTTCCCGGTTCGCGGACGACGCGCTGGCCTCGAGAAGCTCGTTCAGGCTGCGTGCAAGGGGATGGCCGACGCCCGCGGCAAGGCGGGACTGTTGCAGTTGCGCGTCCGCCGCCTCAAGGCCGATCGAAACGGTCGCGACCGACTGAACCTCGCCGGTGACCGTCCTGACGATGCGGGCGCGCAGCGTCCATGATTGCCCGCCCTGCTGCAGTTCGCCGCGGATTTCGAAATCGGGTGACACGGCGGGCGTGGCAGCGTTGTCGGCGCGCGCCGACGCCGCCGATGGTGGGGCGACAACCCTGATGTTGTCGATCCTGGCGAAGCCATCCGCGAGGCGGCTGGTGATCTCTCCGGCCATCATCGCGCCGCGGGGGTCGTTGCTCGCGTCAACGATCGGCATGACGGCGACGACCGGCGGTGTTCGCTTGAAGAGGACATCCGGTCTCAACACAAACATCGCGAGCGCAAGCCCGATGACCGCGCAGAGCGCAACAGCAGCGGTCGCCGCGCGTCCACGCGAAGCGAAGATCGGTCGCCTGGATGGTGACGGATCGACGACGGCTTCGGCCGGCGGCGCGGGCGCGGTATCCGTCGGCGGGGTAGGGGAGGTTTCGGGGGCAGCAGGTGGCTCGACCGGGTCGGCCACGACCTCGGCGGTCAGCACATAGCCGCCGCCGGACGCGAGCTTGATCACCTGCCGCTGGTCGTCGCCGAGTGCGGTGCGCAACTCACGGATGCATTGGAAGAGGCTGTCCTCGCCGACGTGGACATTCGGCCAGACCGCCTCCATCAACTCCTGCTTGCTGAGCACCCGGCCGGCGTTGGTCACGAACAGCCGCAGCATTTCGAAGGTCTTTGGCCGGAGCTTGACGGCAGCGCCGTCAGGTCCGCGCAGCTCGGCGCGCGGCTGGTCCAGCTCGAAACCGGCGAAACGAAACACGGAGACCCCCAAGGCAGCGTGAGCCGACCAAATACAACAAAACATTACCGAAAACGGCGTTGAAGCGGAAATTTCAGAAATTTTCAGAACGCCATCCCCTGCCGTCTCAGGACACTACTCCCCCTTCAGTGAGATGACCGTTGCGGCAGACCCGTTCGTCCGGGCTGCGGGGACGATCGCGCGTGGGATGAGCGGGGACTCATCCATGCCGCGCGAAGGGGAGCGCAGCAGTGGTGACGGTAGCGGGTCGATTGATGGACAATCGCAGGTTGCGGGCGGTTTGGCTTGCATCGACGTCCTTGGTCATGGCCTCGGCATTGCTGGCCATCGGGACGACAGCGGCAGCCGCCAGCGACATTCTGGTGTCGGACGCATCGCAATTGTCTGCGGCGATCGCGGGCGCTGCGGCGGGTGACCGCATCCTGCTGCAAAACAATATCGCGCTCGGCACGACGCTGCTGCCGCCTGTGTCGGCCAATATCACCATCGAGGGCAACGGCCACACCATCGATGCGCAGGGCAACAACCGGATCTTCTTCCTCAACAGCACGGCGACGATCCAGAACGTCACGCTGGTCGGCGGCAATGCCCAGGGTGGCGCCGGCGGCGGTGGTTCCGGTTCGGGGGGCGGCGGCCTCGGCGCCGGCGGCGCGATTTTCGTCAACACCGGCAATGCCACGATCAGCAATGTCAGCTTTGCCAACAACAGCGCGGTGGGCGGCAATGCAGGGGGCGGTAGCTCCGGCCTCGGCACACCTGGCGGCGGCGGCGGCGGCGGTCTGGGCGGCAGCGGCGGCAATGCCGGGCAGAACGCGGGCGGCGGTGGCGGCGGCTACAGCGGCGGCGGCGGTGGCAGCGGCGCTCCGACCAATCACACCACAACCAATATTCCTGGCGGTGCCGGCGGTAGCGGCCCCGGCGGGAGTGGCGGCAGCGGAGGCATGGGGACGAGCGGAAGTCCCGGTGCGAACGGTGGCGGCGCCGGCGGCGCGCCGGGCCTTTACGCGGGCTACCAGACCGGTGGTGGCGGCGGCGGCGGCGGCCTCGGCGGAGGCGCCGGCGGCTCGGGCACCTCCAGTGACGTTGATGGCGGCGGCGGCGGCGGTGGCGGCGGCCTTGCCGCGGGCACCGGCGGCACCGGTGGCACCCATGGCGCCGGTACCAACGGCGGGACCGGCGGCGGTGGCGGTGGCGCCGGCGGCAATGGCGGCGGCAACGGCGGCAGTGGTGGCGACTTCGGCGGCGGCGGCGGCGGCACCAACAGCGGAAACGCCGGCAACGGTGGCTTCGGCGGTGGTGGCGGCGGCGGCGGATCCAACGCATCGAATGGCGGCGCCGGTGGGTTCGGTGGCGGCGGCGGCGGCGGCGCGCGGTTCGGGAGCGCTGGTTCGGCGGGCGTCGGCGGCGGCAAGGGTTCGGGCGCCGCTGGCGGCGGCGGCGCGGGATTTGGCGGTGCGGTGTTCGTCCGTAACGGCGCCAGCCTGACCGTCGGTGACGGTTCGTTCAGCGGCAACAGCGTGACGGCCGGCGCCGGCACATTCAACTCGACCGGCGGCGCGGCCGCCGGCTCCAGCCTGTTCCTGATGAGCGGCACGACGACGACGTTCAGTCCGACCGGAACGCTGACCATCAACGGCACCATCGCCGACGACAGCGCCGCCAGCGTGCCGACCGGCCAGAGCTTCACCGCCGGCACCGGCGCGGGCGCGGCGATCGCGATCGCACGCGGCACCGTGGTCCTGAACGGAGCCAACACCTACAGCGGCGGCACGACCATTAGCGGAATCGCTGTCGCCGGCAACAATTCCGCTTTCGGCACCGGCACGGTGACGCTCACTGGCGGTACGCTCCAGGCCGGTGCCAACAACCTGACGATCAACAATGCCGTCGCTCTGAGCGCCAGTGGCGGCACGGTCGACACCAACGGCAACACGCTGACCCTCTCGGGCGTGATCAGCGATGCAGGCGCCAGTCCGGGGGCGCTGACCAAGGCCGGCACTGGCACGCTGACCCTGAGCGGCGCCAACACTTATTCCGGCGGCACCACCATCACGGCCGGCACGCTGCAGATCGCGGGCGCCGGTACGCTGGGGGCGATCAGCGCCGCCACCACTGTTGCCGGCGGTACGCTCGATCTCGGTGGCACGACGCAGATCCAGAACGGCGGCGTGACGCTGACAGGCGGCCGCATCACCAACGGCACGTTGTCATCATCAGGCGCATTCGCCGTTCAGGCAGGCACCATCGACGCCATTCTCGCCGGCTCCGGCGCTCTAACCAAGAGCGGCACCGGCACGGTGACCCTGTCGGGGTCCAACACCTACAGCGGTGGCACGACCATCAGCGGCGGAACGGTCGTGGCCGGCAACGCTTCCGCCTTCGGCACCGGCATGGTGACGCTCGCGGGTGGCACGCTGCAGGCCGGCGTGAACAATCTGACGATCAACAACGCCATCGCGCTCAGCGGCGCCGCTGGCACGGTCGACACCAACGGCAACACGCTCACGCTCTCCGGCGTGATCAGCGATGCCGGCGGCAGTCCGGGGGCCCTGGCCAAGGCCGGCACTGGCACGCTGACCCTGAGCGGCGTCAACACTTATTCCGGCGGCACCACCATCATGGCCGGCACGTTGCAGATCGCGGGCAGCGGCACGCTGGGCGCCAGCAGTGGTGCCACCACCGTTGCGGGGGGCACGCTCGATCTCGGCGGCACGACCCAGATTC